>JAUIAM010000029.1 GCA_030425485.1 Verrucomicrobiia bacterium | reverse complement strand
TCTACGCGATAAGCAGTGTTGATTTTTTTAAGCCTTCACGCAGAGCGAAAGGCAGCTCGTCGGCCTTGTGTTTTAACATTAAAAGAGTATGAATGTGTCATAAGATTTTGCAAGTCAAAAGCTTGAGAAGTTGAGCTATTTTGTCCACACGGCCTAGGCCCGTAGTTGCAAGTTTTTAACATTTTTCTAAAAAACACCTTGCAATATATGCAACTGAGTCTCAGTAACATTATTGCGCCATCGCTGTTTTTGTAGGCATCACCTCGACTTGGCTCCGTGGGGCAGGTTTCGAGCGCATCCTGAATAAGTAAGTTTTACTCGAAAGCAGAATGGGCAATGCGAGCTTAATCTATAGAAAATAAAGGATTTTCACTAGTAATCATATTTTATGAAAATAAAGAAACACACTAATAACGCTATTCTCACGGCCGCTTTCGCGCTGACAGCCATTTGTGGAAGCACTCATGCTGCGACTGTCCTTAACGCTACCGATGTCTCAGGTGGACATTACTTTATCGACGAGATACCGACCATTGCGGAGCTCCACACGGTCTATAACACTAGAATCTTTGGAAAAAACTACCCAACGTATAACCAATGGTCTTTCGGATTCCTGAAGTTTGACCTCTCCGGGCAAACAGAGGAGGTGCAGCAAGCGGTATTGAAATTGATCATCGAGCGTACAAGAGGGGCAAAAACGGGCCCCGGCGCCACGATTGAAGTTTTTGCCTTAACCTCTGCCTATCTGGATGAAGACGGCCTGTTTGACGGAGATTTTCGTGACTTCGTTGGGGATGATGGTGATCCGACCTATTCCGATGGTGATTATACCATTGGAGAGTACTATACGGAACACAACGGCTACCCGGCAGAAGCAACCGCCTGGTACAATAGCCAGTTTGGCGAGGGCGTCACACCCTTGACCACGGTTACGACGAATGGTTTCGAGATGTATGATTACGGTACGGCTGACATCACTGACCTGGTCAACGACTGGATCTCCGGTGAGAAGGAAAACTACGGCCTTGGTTTCTTGCTCGCGGGCCCGGATGCCACCTCGATTAACTTCGACTACTCTAATGCCGTACAACCGGATCTGACGCCTACGTTGACACTGGTTCCCGAGCCAAACTCCGCCCTGATTGTGGGTCTGCTCAGCGGCATACTCATCATGGTCAGCCGTCGCCGCAAAGCATAACCAAACGGATTATTTTGATTATGAATCGCTCTTCATTTGTTACACTGCTTGCGGGGACGCTCCTCGCAGGCAGCGCATATGCGGCTACCGTACAAGTCACCACCGTTTCCGGGTTCGATGATCTCGACCGTGGCATTCCGGGCGAGCCGTTCGTCGGCTTTGACCTTGGCTCAAGCAGCATCGTTTCCCTTTGGGACGGCCTAAGCAGCAAAGACCATCCCGATTACCCCGGGTTTCCTGGTGGAGCATGGCCTTCACACATTGCTCCAAACAGCGGCAGTACAAGCGCAAGCTTGCAACAAGTCAGCGCGGGCGCGGGTGGAACGGCTTATCCGGCGAGCAGCTCACTCTATTTTGGTGGCACTGCTCTAGGGGATATAGACGGGGGCGCCCTGCGTGTCTACGAGAGTAGCCCCGTCTCAAGCCTAAGCACGGTTGTCTTCCAGCTCCAGATGGGACAGGCCATCGTCTTCGACTTCTATCAGGACCAGATGCCTACACTGAGCTATACGGCAGCGTCGGGCACAGTCGAGTATCTCGAAGCCGACTATTCGTCCATCTTTGGTGATATCCCTTCGCCAGGCTATGGCCCGTGGGTGAACGCCAGTGTTTATACCTATGGGTTCCAATGGGATCTGAGCGGTGTCGGCGAAGAAGTCACCGAGTTCTGGGTCACGATGAATCCCGTCCAGCATGCTCAAATTTATGGTATGCAGTTGGACCAGGGAAGTCTGGCACCGGGCGGCAGCATACTTCCGGCAGCCATTCCGGAGCCCGCGAATTTCCTCTATGGCATAGGGGCGCTCTTGGGCTTGCTGGTGCTCCGACGGCGGGGCAAAGCTTGAGCAGCAGAAGACAAAACTCACTTCACATTACACCACCATGGCCGAGGTCGCAGTGCTTCCGAAAATCGCTCTGGCTTGGGCCATGGCCTGGTGTGTGGGGTGGGGAACCGAGCTCCATCCTTACCCTGGTGTCCTGTTAGCTTATTTCCTGTCTGAACGATTTCACCGCAAAGACGGAGAGAGCTTCAGGTTCATCCTCAATCTCTGGCAATGCCCTCTGCCCTTTTGTGCTTTTGTGCCTTTTTGTGGCCATCTGCATTCTATAAAGAACTTGGCCAGCGGCACACTGGCGCGCTCTTTATTCAGCCTTATCCGCTTCGATAACCTGAATCTGAGAACTCAGGCTGTAGGGCATGATGTTCGCATCCCCGGGGTAGGAAGCCTGCACGTAGTAGGCGAGGAAGCCATCCTCGGGGGTCTGCGGCTTGATGTTAATTTGCTCGCTGTTATCGATGGCGCTTGATCTCCACTTGGCCGCGCGGAAGTCCATGCTGGGACTCTGAGCCTGCCAGAGTGTGAGCTGGGCGCCATCATGCTCGTCGATGGTGGTGGAGCCATCCTCGTTCAGCGTCCAACTGAAGTCCGGGTAGGTCATGTGCTGGACGGCGGCCTTAAAGAAGCTGAGCAGGGTAGGCAACGCAGTCAGGTTTAGGTCGTGACCCGCATTGGGGACGTAGTGGAGATAAGTCTCGGACGGCAGTTGATCGAAGTAGATGTTGGCGGCGTTCACGGTCCAAAAAGGGTCGTTTGTGCCCAGCAGCAGGAGCTTGGGCATGGTCAGCTTTTCCCGGTAGGCAAAGGGGTCCACCAACTCGAGCAGGGCGTGACCTTGCTCGGTGTCGAATTGCTTCACCACGCCGCGAGAGGTATAGGGCTCGATTTGGGGGCTCATCTCGCTACCATAGGCGCGCTTCTGCCCAGCCAGTTGCTCAGGCATATTGAGCATATCGATAACCATGGGGGCGGCGGCGATGACCCGCTCGTCCACCGCTGCACAGAGGTAGGTGGTCCAGCCGCGTTTGGACGCACCGCTGACGACAAATTCGCTGATCGGGTTGCCCTCCTCGGCCATCACGGCGGAGACACAGTCCATAGCGCGTACGGCTGACTTGACCATGGGGAACAGAAGGACGTCCTCGGGGTCATTGCTCTCAAAATACTGCGTCATGGTGTGAGCAATGATGTCGTCTTCTTTCAAGTTTCCGAACAGAGGCTGATTGGGGATCTGGTTAACGACGGCCACTGGTACGCCCAATTGTTCGACCGCGGCAATGATGATACGAATCTCCTTGGGGATGCGGGGCATCTTGGCTTTGTTCGAGCCGCCGACGATAATCAGGATGGCCTTGCCGGGGTGCTGGACCTTGGAGGGAGAGACGATGTAAAGCCAGTGCTGCCAGGGTTCGCCGTTCCATGTCTGGCTAGTTATTTGTATGGTTTGGGTCTTGGCCAGTCCCATGGACTCCTCCTGAACGACTTCGTAGGTAAAGCTGTCGTCAGGCTTTTCGACATAGGTTTTAAGGTCGGCGAGTAGGTTAGCGCCAACAAAGAGGGTAAGGAGCAACAGGGGGTAGTGTTTCATGGTAGCCGGGTGAGATTATCGTTGTAAAGTGGACTGGCAAGGCATCCAGAGCGATGCGGCGGATGCGGTGATGCGGTATGGCCTGACAGGTTTGTGACTATTTCAGCTTAGTGTAGATAACACCTGTCACGAAAAAATCCGCCCCAGATATTTTCCCACCAAATTACAAAAAAGCCCCTCCGGTCTTGGAGAGGCGTAAAAGTAAAATGGTGGTGGGAACTGGATTCGAACCAGTGAACGGTTACCCGAACAGATTTACAGTCTGCGTGCTTTAGCCACTTGCATATCCCACCACTCGAAAGCGGCGATTTCCAATTCAGGAAAACGAGTAAAATGGTTATCGGGCGGGGGCTTGCCAAGCACTTTTTTAAAAAAATCTCGCAGGTGTGCAGTTGGGGGGCATTTATTCTGCTTTATGCTCATGGCAAGGCGCTTGCACACTTGACGTGGAGGGGGGTGGCAGCATATGCCAATGAGGATGGAGGTGAGCCAGAACAGCTATCCGGACGGGCAAATACCACTGCGAGAGCGCTGCTTTACGCCGATGGCCTGGCGAGGTTTTGCCCTGTTCTTGCTCGGGGCGGTGGCAATCGGTGTTGCGGCCTATCTCTTCACGCTCTTGGAACACTTATCTGGGCGCTACCTGACATGGGCCAATGAGACCTCGTGGGCGATTCCGTTTTTTGGAGCGCCGCTGGGACTCATGGCAATTATTTACCTGCGCAACCGTTTTTTTCACGGTACGCAGGGTACGGGCATCCCGCAGACCATTGCCGCGCTGAAGATGCCCTATGGCAAGGATCGGCATATCCTGCTTTCGCTGCGCATTGCTATCGGTAAGTTTCTGCTCACGGCGATGGGGCTGTTTTGCGGGGCGTCCATCGGGCGCGAAGGCCCCACGGTGCAGATAGGTGCAAGTATTCTGCACACGATCAGCTTATACGTTAAATATCCTCGCCACTTGCTGGAGCGCGGGTTGATCCTCGGCGGGGGCGGGGCAGGCATCGCAGCGTCCTTTAACGCGCCGGTGGCGGGCATCGTGTTTGCCTTTGAGGAAATCGGGCGCTCCTTTGAGAAGCACAACGCCACGACGATTGTGTTGACTGTGGCCATCGCCTGTCAGGTCGTGCTGCTTTGCCTGGGTGAGTTTTATTTGTTTTACGGCGTGGTAAATGTCGAGCTCGTGAGCGTGCGTGGCTGGGTGGCACTCCTGATTATCGCGGTTGTACTTGGGCTGTTGGGGGGGGCTTTTTCACGTATCTTGCTAAAAATGGTCGATGTGACGGTGAAGCTCTGGCAGACGCATCCGTACCGAATGGCGGGCGGTATTGGCCTCGTGCTGGGCTTGATTGGTCTTGCATCCTCGGGGCTGAGTTACGGCAGCGGCTTTCTCCATGCCAAGCAAATCCTGATCGAAGGTGAAACCTTGCCCTGGTACTATCCGTTTGCGCGCATGTTGGCGACATTCGCCACGCTCGTGAGTGGCATACCCGGGGGGCTGTTTGACCCGACGCTTTCGGCGGGTGCGGGCTTTGGCCAACTCTTTAGCGAGCTGTTTCCGAGCGTTCCGGCCCAGGCGGTTATTTTGCTGGCGATGGTGGCCTTTTTCTCCGGTGTGGTGCAGAGCCCGATCACCTCGGCGGTTATTCTGGTCGAGATGACGAGCGCCTACCAGATGATCCTGCCCTTGCTTATCTGTGCGATTATCGCGTATGAGTTTTCGCATATGGTGTGTCGCAATTCGCTTTACGAAGAAATTTCCGAGACCTTCTTACGGGTCTTCCGTGAACGTCGCGGGAAGGAGCAGGCGTCATAAAGCTGCCGCTGGGTATTCACCGCATTCCGGATTGGTTGCGAAAGCGTTTCTCGGACAATCAGCGGTTTTTGATTCTTTGCACCGTCGCCGGGGTACTCTGCGGGCTGGCCGCGGTGGGGTTTCATCTCTCCATCGAGTTCATTTTTCACCAGCTCTGGCATCTCGCTGAACAGCTCGGTCCGGTCTGGTTTTGGATCGTGATCCCGCTCATGCCTGCTGTCGGCGGATTGTTTGTCGGGCTCTGCTTGTGGAAGCTATCGCCGAAGTCGGTCGGCAGCGGCATCCCGCAGACCAAGGCGGCCTTCTACAATGACTTTGGCAAGATACAGCTCAAGGACGGGATCTTTCGTTTTATCCTCGGTTCGATCTACATCGGCTTTGGCAATGCGCTGGGCCGCGAGGGGCCGACGGTGCACATGTGCGCCGCCATCGCCTCAAAGCTGGGGCAGGTAGCCGGGCTGGCCAAAGCGCGCATCCAGGCCATGGTCCCGGTGGGGATGGGGGCGGGGATCGCGGCGGCCTTTAATGCGCCGATCTCGGCCATGTTCTTTGTCTTTGAGGAACTGCTCTCGGACTTCAGCAGCAAGGCGCTCGGGGGTATCGTGATTGCCGTCTTGGTTGCGGCGGTGGTGTCGCGCATCATTCTGGGTGAAGACCCGGTGTTGCAGGTCAGCCTGCGCGAGGAAGACATCGTGACGTCGTGGTGGATGCTGATCTCGCTCCCACTGGGGGTGGCCTCGGGCTTTGTTGGCTCATTTTTTGTCAAAATGCTGCTCAAGCTGCGTGGTGTAATAAAGAGCTACGCGCACGTCTCGGTATGGCTCAAGCCGGCTGCGGGAGGGCTGGCCATGGGGCTCGTCGGAACGATTGCCCTGGCCCTGACGGCCTACTTGGGAGACCCGCAAAACGGGGTGTTCAGCATCGGTTACAACAGCCTGGAGGCGGCCTTCGAAGGCGAGTTGATCGCGAGTATCCTGCTGACGCTCTTCGTCCTGAAATTCATCGCGGTCCTAATCAACTACGCCACGGGTGGCAGCGGTGGCTTGTTTTCGCCCACACTATTTCTCGGGGGCATGCTGGGCGGGCTCTTTGGCGTGGTGCTGGTCATCGTGAACCAGAAGACCGGCCTGCTGATCAACCTCCCGGCGGAGAAAGACGCTATCGGTGCCTGTGTTTTGCTCGGCATGGGGGCGATGTTTGCCGCTATCGTGCGCTGCCCGATTACGTCACTTGTCATTATCTTCGAGATGACGGGGAACTACGCCTTTATCCTGCCGCTGATCGCAGGCAACACCATTGCGTTCTTTATCTCCGCACGGCAGCAGCACGTCCCGCTCTACGACTCTCTGCTGATACAGGACGGCGTGACGCTGCGCAAAATGCCCAGCTACCAGGGAGCCCGCGATTACCAGAATCTTCCCGTCAGCGCGATCATGACGCACGACTGCGTGACCGTGGACGGTACCCGCAACAGCGCCGAGAATCTCGAAGAGCTCTCAAGCAAGTCGCATCATGGTTATCCGGTGCTGGATGCCGGGGGGCTGCTCTGTGGCGTGATTACGCATCACGAGATGCTCGAACACGTGGAGCACGCCATTGACGATCCGATCGAAAAACTCGTGTCGTCCAAGAAGGTCATCACCGTAAATCCGGACACCTCGATCCGCAACGTTGCTGCCAAGTTGATTAAAGAGGACGTGCTTCAGGTGCCCGTGGTGAGTGTAAAGGACGAAACCAAGCTGCTCGGCATCGTGACCCTGCACGACATCGCCCGCCAGCAGAACGCCGTCATCGATCAGGTGGGCCGCTAGGGCAGGAGGGCAGGACGGCAGGACGTAGTCCTGCACCTGTGATGCTGGCGCATCACTCATTTATTAGTGCGGGTGGGTAAACACATGTTGGGGTGTTTATCTATGCTCAACGATTGAGCAAACAACATGAACACTCTTGCGCCGCTTCAAGCGATTCCTCTACCTCGTGGCGGCAGAATATAGCGAAGCTGGTACTAAAACCCAAACAGCAGGGTGATCCGAAGGATCACGGGTGCAGGGCTATGCCCTGCTCACGGGTGAAGGGCATGGCCCTTCTAGCTGTCCTGGGTGCTGTTGCTTTCGCCGAGTCGCATTTCCATGGACTTGGGAGCCTGGTCGCGGCCGCTTCCTTCGCGGATAAAGTACTTGATGTAGGCGTCCTTGCGCAGGCGTTCGAGCCAGCGCTGCTGGGCCTGACGGGCAATCTGGGCGGTGATCTCCTGCTCGATCTCGTTGCGCACTTTTTCGAGCTCCTTGATCCCGGCTTCGCGCTTGTCCTTTACCAGCAAAATGTAGACGTATTCGCCAATCACGATGGGCTGCGAGTGCTCGCCGGATTCGAGGGCAAAGGCAGCATCGGCCAACTGCGGGATGAGGTCGTTGCGGCTGATCCAGTCCCAGTCGCCGCCGTCGTCGCGTCGGTCGTCCTGGCTGTACTGCTTGGCCAGCTCGGCAAAGTCTTCGCCTTCATCGAGTTTTTGTACGATGGCGTTGGCGTTTTGCAGGAGCACATCCGGGTTCTCGTTGGCGATGGGCACGAGCATAATCATGCTCAGGTTGACGCCCTCTTCCTCAAAGTAGCGGCTCTTGTTCTTCTGGTAGTATTCCTCAATTTTCTTGGGGCTGACCGAGCTCTGCGAAGGCATGGACTGACTGCGCATGTAGTTGACGATGATGTCGGAGCGCATCTGCTCGCGAAAATCCAGCTCACTTTTGCCCTGGATGCGGAGGAACTCCAAGAAGGCCGAGCGGTCGCCGTTGAACTCCTTGATGATATAGCTCTCCAGCTCCTCCTGGATGACGGAGGAGGGGATGGTGCCCTTTCGGTCTTCGAAGTCCCGGATGATGAGGATGCGGTCGATGAGGTTTTGCAGGATTTCCCGCGTGACCATCTCGATGTTGCGATCAAAGTCGTAGCGCGTACGCGAATTCATGCGGATCTGGGGCACGAGGGGGGTGACCTCCTTGCGTACTTCTTCCAGCGTGATAATCTTGTCCTCGACCTGGGCGGCGATCCCGTTGGTAAACGGCACGTTCCAGTCATTCTTGACCCCGTTTGTCTGGGCAAAAACACTACTAGCCGCGCACAGCAGCAGTGCGCAGAGGGGAAAGGGTGATAGCTTCATCTTTTGGGTGTTGGCTGTCGGGCCAGAAAAGTCCTGATTTCTTCTAACTTAGGCAGTGGCTTTTTAGCGGTCAAGCGGGGAAAGCGCTCACCGACTTTCACGAAGCTGACCTGTCGGGTCTCCGCCAGGCGGCACTTCAGTCGATTGCCTTCTGTTTCGACGGAGGAAATGCCTTTTCGTTCAGCCATGCAGCGAATTTCTGTCATCTTTTGCAGCGCGAGGACGCTCTGCGGCGGCTCGCCAAAGCGGTCGGCCAGTTCCTCTGCTATCTCGGCCACCTGCTCTTCCTTGGAGGCCATGGCCAGGCGGCGGTAAAAATCGATCCGCAGGCGGGCTTCCGGGATGTAGTCCGTGGGCAGAAAGGCCTCGATGACTTCGCCGCGTTCGTCCTTCAGCTCGTCCGCCTTGAGGGCGGCGAAGCGGTCCGGCGTCTCCTGCGGGGTGGCGCCGTCCCGGTATTCACCCACCAGCACGAAGTCCAGGCGTACGTTTGCCCGGATGAGCGCGGCGGTGGAGTCCCCCTTGAGCCGGGCTACGCTCTGGCGCAGGAGCTGGCAGTACAGGTCAAAGCCCACGCCTGCGATGTGGCCGCTCTGTTGCGCCCCGAGGATGTTGCCCGCGCCGCGGAGTTCGAGGTCGCGCATGGCGATGCGAAAGCCGGCCCCGAGCTGATTGAACTGCTTGATTGCGCCCAGGCGCTTGCGGGCGATGTCCAGCAGCTTGCCGTGGCGGTGGAGCAGCAGGTAGCAGTAGGCCTGGCGGTTAAAGCGGCCCACGCGGCCCCTTAGCTGGTAAAGCTGGGAGAGGCCAAAGCGGTCGGCCCCCTCGATGATGATGGTGTTCGAGTTGGGGATATCGAGTCCGGATTCGATGATGGTGGTGCAGACGAGGACGTCGAACTCGCCCGCCACAAAGCGCATCATAATGTCCTCCAGTTCGGACTCCTCCATCTGCCCGTGGCCGACGGCGACGTTTAACCCCGGGCACAGCTCGCGGATGCGTCCGGCCACGGTTTCGATGGATTGCACGCGGTTGTGCAGGTAAAAGACTTGCCCGCCGCGTTTGATTTCAAAGTCGATCGCTTCTTTGACCAGCTTGTCGTCGTAGGATTTGACGATGGTCTGGATCGGGAGGCGGTCCCGCGGGGGCGTTTCGATGACGCTCATTTCGCGCGCCCCAACGAGGGCAAAGTACAGGGTGCGGGGAATGGGTGTTGCGCTCATGCTCAGTACGTCGATGTCCTTGCGCATGAGCTTGAGCTTTTCCTTCTGGCGTACGCCAAAGCGGTGCTCCTCGTCGATGATGAGCAGCCCGAGGTCGCGAAACTGCACCGCCTTTCCCAGCAGGCTGTGCGTCCCCACGATGATGTCGATGTTCCCCTCGCGCAGCATGGTACGGATTTTGGTCTGCTGGCGTCCGGTGCGAAAACGGCTCAGCATTTCTACCGTGATGGGGTATTCGGCAAAGCGCTGGCTGAAGTTGTGAAACATCTGCTGGCAAAGCACCGTGGTTGGCAGCATGACGGCGACCTGTTTGCCATCGAGCACGCACTTCATGGCCGCGCGCAGAGCCACCTCGGTCTTGCCAAAGCCCACGTCACCGCAGATGAGGCGATCCATCGGGGTGGGCAGCTCCATGTCGGCTTTGGCCTCGCGAATAGCCGTGAGCTGGTCCGGCGTCTCGTTGTAGGGAAAACTATCCTCGAAGCTGCGCTGCCACGGCTGGTCCGAGGAAAAAGCATAACCGGGCTGCGAACTGCGCTCGGCCTGCAGGCTCAGGAGTTGGGCAGCCAGATCGAGGGTGGCGCGCTCGGCTGCGCGTCGGGTTTTGTCCCAGGCGTTGGTGCCGAGGCGTCCAAGCCTGGGCGACATCTTGCTCAGGCCCACGTAGCGGCTCAGCAGGTGGGATTCGTGCAGGCGCACGTGCAGCGTGACGGAATCGTCGAACTCCAGCGAGATGACTTCTTCTTCCTTGCCCTCGGTTTCGAGCTTTTGCAGGCCGCGGAAGATGCAGACACCGTGGGAGAGGTGGACGAGGTAGTCGCCGTCGGCCAGCTCGGAGAAGTCCAGCAACTGGTCCACCTGATGGCGTTCGGGGAGCTTGCGGCGGCGCTTGCCTACGTGGACGCGCTGGCGTCCGGCCACCTCGGCCTCTGTGGCAAAGACGACCTTGCGCTCGCCGTCGGCCAGACGGAAACCCTCGGGCAGAACGCCTTTGAGGAAACCAAACTCAAGCCCGCGAACGTCCGGCGTCTCGGCTAATATCTCGCGTAGACGTGTTTCTTCACCCTCATTGCGGCAGACGAAGTTGACCGTGTAGCCGTCGGTCTGCCAGCCGGAGAGTTGTTTGAGAAAGCCCGTGCGAGACTCGGTCCCAGCCTCCAGCCGCACAATGCCCAGCTTGTCCGCATCGGCAAAGGTCCGGTAGTGCTCCAGCGACTCGCTGAGCACCTGGCGCGTTTCTACGGTAGAAGGGAAAAAGGCCTGACTCGTCTCAACATCTGTCAGTCCCACCCAGCAGTCGGCCTTGTTGGCGCGTTTGGTCAGCACAGTGGCCATGCTGCGGGTCGGCGCGGCTATCTTTTCCGGAATTTGAAACAAGTCGTTAAAAGCCTGCTCCAACTTGTCCGGCTGACGCAGTACCCAGAGCACGCTGTCGGGCAGAAAGTCCAGCGCCATGGCCTGCTTGGACGAGTCGAGCCCGGCCTCAGCAGAGGCAACGACCAGTCGCGACAGCGAATCGCCCGAGCGCTGCGTCGTGGGGTCGTACTCGCGAATCGACTCAATCTCGTCGCCGAAAAAATCCAGCCGGACGGGGGCGTCGGCATTGAGCGGGTAGACGTCGATCAGCCCGCCGCGCACGGCAAATTGCCCTGGTGTTTCGCAGACGGCTTCGCTGTCGTAGCCGAGGCGTTGGGCCAACTGGTCGGCCAGTCCGGTAAGGGAGATCGCCTGCCCGGGCTTGAGGTGGATTTCCCCCCGGGCCATGACGTCGGGGTGCGGGCAGGGTTGAAGCAGCCCGGCAGGGGTTGTGGCCAGGATGACGGGGCGCTCGGGGTCGTCAGCTTCGCGCAGGGCAGTGAGCGCGGCAATGATGTCGCAGCGCAGCTCAAAAGCGCGGGCGTCGTCCTCGGCCAGTTCGCCCAACTCGGGCACGCGCTGGATGCGGGGTGGCTCGTCGCCCTCGTACTCAGCAAAAAAGGACAAGGCATCGCACCACGCGTCCAGGGTCTTGGCGTCCTTTGCCATGAGCACAGCCGCGGGCACAGCAAACTGGGCCAGCGTACTGTCCGCCAGGTGCCCCATCGCCGCCTCTGCCGCACCCGTAATGAGCAGGGCATCGGTGGCTTTATCCAGTGTGACCGGTTTCATGTCTGCGAAAACGGGTCACCATGCCCTATGCCTTGCCCGATGGCAAGACCTGCGATGGGCCTTTGTTGTCGGGGTCAGGGACGGCTAAAGCAGCTTGCTCGCGGGCATCCAGGTGACAGGCTTGCCGCTCGCCGTAAGCTTTAGCCACTGCGGCTTTTCACGGTTGAATCGCATCTGACCTTTACTGTCCAGGACCAGGAGCAGGCGATGTTTGCCAGCTTTCAGCTCGGGCGTTTGCCCCTCTACAATCTTGATCTCCTCGCCATCGACGGCGGCAAATTGAACGGGCAGGGCTGACTCGACGTGCAGGGCCGCAGACTGATCGAGTTCAATTTCTCCCACACATACGATGTAGCCGGACTTATCCTCGAAGGATTTCGCGGCAGCTTTCCACTCTGCATCCGGCACCACGGTGATAAATCGATCGGCTAAGTAGAGGCTACGCTGCTTCTGCGTGGGCAGATGCCACTGGCCGAGCGGTGAGGTGTCCAGCGGACCGAGGGTTGCACCCGGCTTACTGAGTGCGAGCAGTTTGCCCCTGTCGTACTCAGGTGACAACGGCCCCGCAGTGGCCACGCCGTCCCTTGAGCCGTTGACGAATTCCGGGGTGGTGTCTTCTCCCAGGTAAACCGCGTAGACGCGCCCGGCTTCCCCATCGAGGAAAAAGTCGATCTGGAACGCGATAAAAGGCTGCCCCTCGTCAGGCCCTTGGCTTTCGGGAGGTAGGTTTCGAAACATCATCGTCCCCATGCCGCCACGTTTGGATATCGGTCCGATAAAATTCAATTGATGAGGTCTGTAAAGTTCGGAGGTGCGCGGGTAGATGGTGCCGCGCTCGATCTTCCCCTCGCCATTCATTTCGATTCTGACGCCCAAGTAGCCATCTTTCTCGGGCTTCACGGTTACCTCCAGTCCGGGGAACTTCTCCGCTTTACGTGGCTCGCTAAAGCCCGGCCCGCAGGCCACCCAATCGATCTTGGTTGGGGCGGGTTGGAAGGCCGGATAGGGGAGGTTGACCTGCCAGGTGAAGGGCTCGCTGCCCGGTGTGATGTCCAGCGTCGTGTAGGAGGTGTACGCCTCCTGACTGGACCAGCGGCTGCCGAGCTTGACCTCGTTTGGCCGCCTGGGTCCCTTGAGAATGAGCGTCAGCTGGACATCGCTGCCGGCATAGGCGGCCCAGGGGCGAGAAATTTCGAAATGCCCGGGCTGCCCTTGCAACGGGCGGATAAACGTAGCTCTGGCCTGGAACAGGTAGGAGGCCAGCTCGGTCTGGTTGCAGTACCAGAAGTCGTCGCGCCCCGTGTATTCGGCCAGCAGGGTTTTGAACTTCTCCAATTCTTCAGGCGATTGCCAGGCGTGGACGCCGACACTGATGGCGGGCGAAATCGCACGGTATTTTGCCGGATTGCTTAGAATGGCTTCCATCTGGGCGCGAAAGCCCTCGGCATCGATCACCCTGTCTCCAGGGCGGACCTGATTGCTGGTCGAGACATTCTTGTGCGCCAGCACGGGGTTATCGCGCATAAAGTGGCTGTACACATTGTTCAGGTAACCACTGGTCAGCCAGGTCTCGGATATGCGCTCCAAGGCCTCCGGGTCGTGCTTGTCCTGATAGCTGCCAAAGGGGAAGGCGAAGGAATTGACCTGCTGGTCTGTGCTGGACTCGAGGATGATGCGGTTGAAGAGGATTTCGCGAAAGATGACGTTCTTCTTCATCGTGGGCAGGAAAGGGTGATTCATGGTGTGCCCGCCGATGTCTCCGCCTGCCTCGCTTAACGTTTTCGCGTACTCCTCGACTTCTCCTTCACCGAAGGAATTCAGGTAAAAACTCCCCTCCAGGCCAATCTCCTGCATGACGGCCAGCATGTTGAAGTTGTTCTGGTTGTTGTCGTCCCAACGTGTGGTGAAGGCCCACGTCTTGTTGTCATAAACGGGTGCGATGCTCACCTCCATGGGCTCGCCGTCGATCACGAGAATCTGGCTAAGTAGGGGGTTGCTCAAAGAAAGCGGTGTCGCAGACGTTTCAGGCCGGTCTAGGCACGCTGGCAGCATACTGATGACGAGGGTTGACAGGCAAAGTAGAGGGAAGCAGTTGTGGCGTGGCATGGTCAATGAACAGTGACGTATTCGTAATATATTTCAGGGTATGTTCGCGAGGCAATTCTCCAGGTCGGCTTTGGCATGAAAATCCCTGAGCTTTGCATACACCGCCTACGCCGTCTCCAGCTTTTTCAACGCTTCACGGGCGGCGGCTTCCTCGGCATCTTTTTTGGAGTGGCCTTGGCCGAGCCCGCAGGCGCGCCCGTCGATGCGGACTTCCATGATGAAAATTTTGCGGTGGTCGGGCCCGTCGGCGTGGACGAGTTCGTAGTCGATGCTGCTGTCCGGTGCTTGCCCCTGGACGAGTTCCTGCAGGCGGCCCTTGGGATTGTCACTGGAGAGGAGTTCGTCCGTCACGGCCATGACGTCCCCGTACCAGCCAAGCACGACCTTGCGCGCGGTGACGAAGTCGCTGTCCAGGTAGACTGCGGCAACGACCGCCTCAAGCGCGTCTTCAAGGCTGGATTCGCGCTCGCGGCCGCCCGCTTTTTCCTCCTGCTCGCTCACGCGGAGGTAAGCGGTGAGGTTGAGTTTGCGTGCCATATCGGCCAGACACGCCCCCTTGGCCAGAGCCGAACGTGCCCGCGCGAGGTGCCCCTCGCGCTCGCCGGGGAAGAGTTTGAACAACTCCTCCGCCAAAATGAGCGACAGGACCGAATCCCCCAGGAACTCCAGGCGCTGGTTGTGCAGGGCGGCTCCCTCGGCCAGGCAGGAGGGGTGCGTCAGCGCACGCTCCAGCAGGCCACGGTCCGTAAAGGCGTAGCCGATGTGCTGCTCGAAGTCTGCGAGGTCTTGGGACATTATCGAAATTAACAGGAGTAAGCAGAGGTAGCTGAGGGGAATTTACAATCTGAACAAGACTCTGTGGTCTCCGTTTCCTCCTGTTCAAAAAAAGCTGTGTCCGTAGCTACTTCAGGTCGAAGCGTTTGATAAATTCCTTGGCGAACGCCTTGTACGCGCCGGAGCCCGCGCCGAAGCGTTCGTACTCGAAGATGGACTGGCCAAAGCTGGGGGCCTCACTCAGGCGGACGGTGCGCGGTATAACGGTGTTGAAGACAAGGTCGCCGAGGTGCTCGCGGACTTCTTCCACGACTTGGCGGGAGAGGTTGGTGCGCTTGTCGTACATGGTCATGACGACCCCGCCCACGGTGAGGTCGGGGTTGACGCCCGCGCTGCTGAGCTGCTCGACCACATTCATGATCTGGCCCAGGCCCTCCATGGCCATGTACTCACACTGCAGGGCGATGAGCAGGTGGTCGGCGGCAGCCAGGCCGTTCATGGAAATCATGCCCAGGGCCGGGGGGCTGTCTAAAATGATGGCGCGGTACTTGCCGCTCTCGCGGAGGGGCTTGAGCACGTCGCGCAGGCGAATCAAGTAGTCCTCCTGTTGGCCCAGCTCGATCTCGATTGCGGCCAGATCGACTTCGCTGCCGATGAGGTAGAGATTTTTCTGACGGGTTTCGACCACACGCTCTTCGGCGGCGCCGTCACCGTGCAGCGCACCGTAGAGGCTGGAGCCGGGCGTCTTTTCAAAGCCCAGTGCGCTGGTGGCATTAGCCTGCGGGTCGAGATCGACGAGCAGGGTGGGGACTTTGCGCTCGGCCAGGCCCCAGGCGAGGTTAATCGCGGTCGTGGTCTTGCCCACGCCGCCTTTTTGGTTGGCAATAGAAAATACGGTACAGCTCATGGTCTTTTGTAGAAATGTAGCGTGAGTGTGTCTGAACGCTAGAAAGAAAACAGGCCGGACATGGGTCCCTTGGCAAACATTTTGCACATTTCCTGAAAAAACCGCTTGAAAGGTTTCGTTCCATGGGCAGACTGAATCGTTTCCTGAATGGGGTGCGGTAGCCAAGTGGTAAGGCCCGGGTCTGCAAAACCTGTATTCGGCGGTTCGATTCCGCCCCGCACCTCCACTAGGACCCAGTCCTTGACCTGTGAAACTGTGTTTCACTTATGTTGTGGTTGAGTCAGTCCCAGCTAATTTACCCAAAACCTAGCCCGCCAGTGGCATGCTATAGCAAGCTGGGTGGCAAACCAGGCACCGCATTTGCCCGACATGCGTGTAACTTTCTCCTTCCCCCGTTCATGAAATTTCGCCACTCTTGCCGGTCTTGTGGTAGCAAATCAGTCATCTAAACGTACGATTAAAATTGGCCTGCTGGGGTTTGGCGTGGTCGGGCAGGGCGTGTGGAAGCACCTCACGGCGGACCGCTCCGCGCTGGAGCAACGCCTGGGCGTCAAGCTCGAGCTGGCCCGTGCAGCCGTCTCTGACCTCAGCAAAAAGCGCGATGTCCGCGTGGCCAAGAGCAAGCTGACGGACGACCCGCAGACCATCGTGGACGACCCGTCCATCGACATCGTGTGCGAGCTGATCGGCGGGACCAAGCTCGCCCGCAAGCTCACCCTGGATGCGCTCAAGGCGGGCAAGATCGTCGTCTCGGCCAACAAGGCGCTCATCTGTGACTACGGCGAAGAGATTTTCGCCTGCGCCCGCAAGCACGGCACGCATTACTTTTTCGAGGCCAGTGTGGCCGGGGGCATTCCCATCATCAAGACCCTGCGCGAGGGCTTGGTGGCGAATCGCTTCCCGCTTATTTACGGCATCCTCAATGGCACTTCAAACTACATCCTCACGCGCATGGAACGCGAGGGGCTGAGCTTTGAGGACATTGTCGGAGACGCCCGTGCGCTGGGCTACGTCGAGGCGGATGAGTCGCTCGACCTCGATGGGTGGGACGCCGCCCACAAGGCCGTCATCCTGGCCTACCTCGCGCATGGCCGCTGGGTAAAACTCAAGGACATGCTCGTCGAGGGCATCCGTGACATCACCCAGCACGACATCACCTATGCCCGTGAGTTGGGCTACAAGATCAAGCTGCTCGCGGTCATCACGCGTGACTTTGACAGCAACCGCCTCAGCGTGCGCCTGCACCCCGCGCTCATCCCGGCTCGCGAGATGATGGCCAGCGTGGACGAGGTCTTTAACGGAATCAGCCTGACCGGAGATGTCGTCGGCACCACATTGCTGGTAGGCCGTGGGGCAGGGCAGGATGCCACCGCCAGCGCGGTGATCTCCGACATCGCCGATGCCGTTCACGCGCTGCTGGGCGCGCCCGCACCGATCATTTGCGAAGAAGATGCCGAGGTCTATGCGGACCTCGGAGCCGGGGTCGAGCTGGCCAGCCCGTCGGATATTCACGCATCTTACTACCTCCGGCTCCGGGTAAAGGACCAGCCTGGCGTTTTGGCAAAAATCACCGAGGTCCTCTCCGAGCAGGGCGTTTCCATCGCTTCCATGATTCAGCACGAAGAGCTCTCCAGCCGAAGTGCAACCCTGCTCTTCACGACTCACGAGTCCAACGAGCATGTCATGGGCGAAACCCTCAAGCGCCTGAAGAAGCTCAAGACCGTGATCGATGCACCGTTCCTGCTCAGAATTTTCGAGAGCTAGGGATGTGTCTTAAACCGAGCGGATAAGATCGTCTTCCCATAAAAATAATAAACTCGGTGGGCTGGGTAGAGCTGCCTACCCCAGGCAGCCGCGGACGGCTGTCCCTACCAACGTCGCGAGCTCCGAGGAAAATTGTCTAGGCACTGCGGCGACGCAGCATGACCAGCATTGCGCCGAGGCCGACAAGCAGACTGTAGCTGGAGGCTTCCGGTACGGCGGTGGTGATGCGGATGGCGTTGACCCCCGTTGAGTTGAAAGTGCCGAGCTCTTTTGTGCTGCGAATGGTGAGGGTTCCAGAAGCGTTCGGCGAAACGCTATCCCAGATGAGCCAGTTCTGCGGCTGAAAGCCATCGATCTTGAAATTCCAGGGCTCGCTGGGGACAGGCGTGCCGTTGTAGGTACGGTCTGCCGCAGTCGTGGTGTCACCGATAATGGTAAATTCCGCGCCGAGCTGGTCTTCTGCAAAATCGCCCGAAAGCAGGATTTCCACCATGTACTCGCCGACGGGCACATTGGAGAAGAACGCGATATTGGCTACGTGCTGAGTGGTAAAAAACATGTCGCTGCTCGCGGTCGTGCCAAACCAGTCCTTGGCGAAGGAGCCGCCCGCGCTGGCGGGATTACCACCGCTGAGGCCGTTGATCCCGGTGTCGAGTCCAGTGTTGAAGTCGATCAGGTCGTAGTTTGTCAGACTGGCGGTGACATTGTTCCAGTTTCCGCCGGATGGGTCGGCAGCGAAACCATAATCGACACGCACTTCGACCGCACCGAAGCTAACGCCGCAAAGCATTGTCAAGCAAAGTGTAGGCAGTAGTAGTTTCATGCACCCTTACTAATAAGTTTGTATTATAGCTCAAGGCTTAATCAGGGGGATTTGATGCTTAAAGCTTTCTTACATGCTGACAACCGACCGGCCAACAGGGATGAGGGTAACTGCGGGCTGGTCTATCTTTCTCGCTTGAAGTCTGATAAGCTTTTCGGTTGATTGACCGTTTACCCATGGCACTGATCGTACAGAAATACGGCGGCACGTCGGTTAAAGACGTGGACCGCATCCGCAATGTCGCCCAGCGCATCAAGCAGACCGTTGACGAAGGTCACCAGGTCGCGGTGGTCGTATCCGCCCGCGGCGGTGTGACCAACGAGCTCGTTACCCGGGCCCGCGAGCTGGCCCAGACCAGTGACCCCAAGGGGCAGCCCGATGACCGCGAGATGGACATGCTTCTGGCTTGCGGTGAGCAGGAAACCATTGCCTTGACCGCGATCGCCCTGCATGCGCTCGGTATACCGGCTATTTCCCGCCTCGGCTCACAGGCCGGTTTTAAAACGGACACCGCCCACACGCGTGCCCGGATTAGGGAAATCACCGGCGGCGACATCCCCGACCAACTCGCCGCGGGCAAGGTCGTCATCGTGGCCGGCTTCCAGGGACTGAGTGACGATGGCGAGATCACCACCATGGGGCGTGGGGGCAGTGACCTGTCTGCCGTTGCGCTGGCCGCCGGGCTCAAGGCCGATCTTTGCCAGATTTACACCGACGTCGAGGGCGTCTACACCGCCGACCCGCGCGTCGTTCCCAATGCCCGCAAGATTGAAGAAATTTCCTACGAAGAAATGTTGGAGCTCGCCTCCATGGGCAGCAAAGTCATGCAAGCCCGTGCGGTGGAGTTCGCGCAAAAGCATGATGTCGTTTTTGAAGTTCGCAGCAGTTTTAACCACAACCCCGGAACCATCGTGAAATCCGAAGCCCCTTCCATGGAAGACGTCGTCGTGAGCGGCGTCGCGCTCGACAAGAATCAGGCCAAGATCGCCGTCAGCGACCTGCCGGATAAGCCCGGCAGCGCGGCCAAGGTCTTCAAGGCTCTGGGCGATGCCAACGTCATCGTCGACATGATCGTCCAGAACATCGGACGCGGGGGTGCGGCCAACTTGACCTTTACCGTGAGCAAGGACGACGTCCACCGCGCCGTCGAGGCCGTGGAAAAAGTGCTAAGTGAGATGGGCGGCGGTGCGGCCAATTACGTGGGCGACATTGCCAAGGTCTCCATCGTCGGGGTGGGCATGCGCAGCCACGCGGGTGTTGCCGCTACCTTGTTCAGCATTCTGGCCGACCACGAGGTCAACATCCAGATGATCTCCACCTCAGAGATTCGCATCTCGGTTGCGATCGATCTGGCCGACGCCGATAAGGCCGCGCAGGCCGTGCACGACGGATTCGAGTTAGATCAGTAATGTGGCATCCCGCTACCGTGCCGTAGCAGGAGAAATTTTTTGTGTTCTCCGGGCGGCTTTTGTGGCAGAAGCTTAACCATGTCGGACGAGCCCGTCACAGTGTTTATTTCCCGCCGTATCAAGCCAGGTATGGAGGCTGAGATCGAGGCTTGGTCGCAGGGCATTCGTGACGCCTGCTCGGCATTCCCCGGCTATGTCTCCAGCAAGGCGCTGGAGCGTCATGGGGAGGAGGGAGACGCGCTTTTTTTCGACGTGTTGGTCACCTTCGACAGTTGTGACGCGCTCAAGGCCTGGGAGCGTTCCGACATCCGCAACGGCTGGTACGCCAAGCTGGACCCCCTTATCGAGCACCAGCGCATGGCCCGTTTGAAGGGCTTCGAGCCGTGGTTTCCGCCCCCGGCCTCTGCGGGGGCACCGCCGCCCCCGAACAAGCTCAAGATGTGGTGCATGACTTTCCTGTCCGTGTATCCGCTGGTCGTGGTTTCGCTCTACACCCTGCGCCCGGTATTGCCACAGGGCATCCCGCTCTGGGGACGGCTGCTTTTCTCTGTTCCGATCGTGACCTTCCTCATGGCTTTTTTCGTCATGCCGTTTCTGAGTAAAGTTTTTGCCAAATGGCTCTATCCTGGGAGGTAGCCTGATTGCTGATAGTTTGCGACTCTGCGCCGGGAGGGAAAAATCCGCTTGTCGCCCGCGCTGTCCTTGCTAACGCTATTAGCCCTTATGCAGTACATCAGCACACGCGGGCAATCTGAGCCGGTAACTTTCTCCAAGGCGGTCGCGACGGGTCTTGCGCCCGATGGCGGGCTCTACCTGCCCGAGACCATGCCCGACCTCAGTGCGAAGCTGCCCGAGTGGGAAAACCTCGGCTATGCCGACCTGTGCTTTGCCTTCATGCGGGAGCTGGCTACAGACATGGACGAGGCCACGCTGCGTAAGCTCGTTGACGCCTCCTATACGCGTTTTACCCACGATAAGATCGCGCCGCTGGTACCGCTGGCTGATGACCTCCATGTGCTGGAGCTTTTTCATGGCCCGACCCTGGCTTTTAAGGACTTTGCCCTCCAACTCGTGGGGAATCTCTACGAAGAGCAAATCCACCAGAGCGGGGACTTTATTAACGTGCTCGGCGCGACTTCGGGCGACACTGGATCGGCCGCCATCCACGGTCTTCTGGGTAAGGACGGCGTTAATATTTTCATCCTCTATCCAGACGGACGCATTTCCCCGCTGCAAGAGCGGCAGATGACCACCACCGGCGCGGACAATGTTTTCCCCATCGCGATCACGGGCAGCTTTGATGACGCCCAGCGCATCGTGAAAGACCTCTTTGGCGATCTCGCACTCAAGCAGCGATACCGCCTGTCGGCCATCAACTCGATCAACCTCGCGCGCATCCTCGCCCAGTGCGTCTACTACGTTTATGCGCGATTCCAGCTTCCGTCCGAGCAGCGCGACAAGATCGAGTTCATCGTGCCGACGGGTAACTTTGGCAACATCCTCGCTGGTTGGATGGCGGCGCAGATGGGCCTGCTTCCCGGGGCGAGCTTCCGCGTGGCCACCAACCAGAATGACATCCTCTACCGTTTGTTTACGACCGGACTCTATGAGGTGACGGACGTTGCACCGAGTCTGGCTCCGTCCATGGATATTCAGGTCGCTTCCAACTTTGAGCGTTTTCTCTACTACCTCGAAGGGCAGGACTCCGCTCGTGTCCGCGAGGTGATGAAGGCTTTTCGCGAAACCGGACGTCATCAGTTCGAGGGCTTCGCCGCGGAGGCTTTTAGCGCCAGCCGTACGGACGACGCTGGCATACGGAAAATCATCAAGGACGTGTATTCAAAATATGGATACGTTTGCGATCCGCACACGGCCTGCGGCTTTGTCGAGCGCGACCCGTCCCGTACCAGTATCGTGCTCTCTACGGCCAGCCCGGCCAAGTTTCCGGACACGATCACGGAGGCCATCGGTATCGAGCCGACGCACCCAACGCTGGAAGAAACCAAGTCTTTGGACATCGTGAAGCACAAACTCCCGGCGGACGAAGCCGCTATTCGCGCCTTCATCGAGCAGCACGCGCAGACGGACGGCGACTAGGCCGGTGGGGCATATGCGTGCTTTTAGCCTTGCCCCGAGGGGGCGGTTCGGGCAACTTACTTCACTTTGATGCAAACCTTTCAGCCAGTTATCGCCATCGAGCGAATTCGGTAGCCCGGGATCCTCTCCGGGCCGTATTGGCGTATTGTAATCAGGAAAGGGTCTTCGGGCAGAGCGTTTTAGCTTTTTCAGTCGTGGCTTGCGGCTACGCGTGAACCTGTTTTTCTAACCCACCCAGACTTTCTTTCCATGCATTCTCAATCCAAAGTATTTGTTTACGACACCACCCTGCGCGACGGCACGCAGGGAGAAGGCGTCTCATTCTCCGTCGCGGCCAAACTTCGTGTCGCCGAAAAGCTCGATCAGTTCGGCGTTGATTACATCGAAGGCGGTTGGCCGGGGTCGAACCCGCGCGACGTGGAGTTTTTTACCAAGGCGAAGGAGCTCGAGCTTAAGCACGCTAAAATCGCAGCCTTCGGCTCGACCCGTCGGGCCAAGGTTGATGTGGCCGAAGACCCGCAGGTACAGCTCCTGCTCGATGCCGAGACGCCCGTTGTGACCATTTTTGGCAAGACCTGGCTCCTGCACGTCGAAGAGGTCATCCGGACCACGGCAGAGGAAAACCTCGCCATGATCGAAGACACGGTGCGCTACCTGAAGCAGAACGGGCGCGAAGTCCACTACGATGCCGAGCACTTTTTCGACGGCTACAAGGACAACCCCGAGTACGCGCTGAGCACGCTTCAGGCGGCGCAGCGGGGCGGGGCGGACTTTCTCGTGCTTTGTGACACCAACGGCGGGCTCATGGTCCACGAGGCCGAGGAGATCGTGAAAACGGTCAAGGAGCACTTCCCCGAGACAGCGATCGGCATGCACTGTCATAATGACTGCGGCCTGGGCGTGGCTATCTCGCTCGCGGGCGTGCGTAACGGCGCGACCGCGGTGCAGGGCACGATGAATGGCTTTGGCGAGCGCAACGGCAACGCGAACCTGACCACCATCATCGCCAACCTTGCGCTCAAGATGGGCTACGAGCTCAACTGCGCTCCGCAGATGGAAAAGCTGCGCGACCTCTCGCTCTTTATCGACGACTTGGCCAATCTGCGCTCGGACATCCGCGCGCCATACGTGGGCGCGACTTCCTTCGTCCATAAGGGCGGCGTTCACGCCGATGCAGTCAACAAGGTCAAGCACTCCTACGAGCACATCCGCCCTGAGGCCGTGGGCAACCGCACCCGCGTGCTCATCTCTGACATGTCAGGCCGCTCCTCCATCATGATGAAGGCGAACGAACTCGGGCTCGATGTCGATCCGAAGTCGCCCGAGATGAAGACCTTTCTTTCCGAGTTGAAGGAGCTGGAATATCGTGGCTACGAGTACGAAGCCGCGGACGCGTCCTTTAAACTCATGCTCTCGCGTTTCCTAAAGCAGAAGCGTGACCACTTTGAAGTTGTGCACTACCGTCTGATCGATGTGCATGGCGAGTGGAAGGACGAACTCACCTCCGAGGCCTCGGTAAAACTGCGCATCAACGGCGCGCCCTACCACACCGTGGCAGAGGCCACGGGGCCGGTTGGCGCGCTGGACAAGGCCATCCGCCAGGCGCTTGGCCAGGTGTATCCAAAAATCCATGACGTTCGCCTGACGGACTTCAAGGTGCGTATTCTCGATGGTTCGCAGGGCGCGGGCTCCATCACCCGCGTGCAGATCGAATCCACCGACGGCGAACATACCTGGGGAACCGTGGGGGCCTCCGACGACATCATCGAAGCCTCTTGGGAAGCACTGCTCGACTCCTACGAGTACAAGCTCCTGCTCGATAGCGGCGAAGAAACCGCCTAGCTTGCAAATAGCCGGGCGTCTAGCGCGGTGGGGAGCTTGAGCGGAATCCAGTGGCGGCGGAACGAAGCGGCCTCGGCCAACTTGCCGCTCTGGACGAGGCTGTGCGCATAGGCCATCCGGAAGAGATCGACCTGGGCGTCACTCCCTCCCACGCAGGCAATGCTCTCGATGGCGGGCTGCATGAGCCGTAGACAATCACGGTGCTGGGTATTCGCGCTCATAGCGCTGGATTCGACCAGGTTTTGCCCTACGGGGGTCCAGATGTGGCGACCCTCCTCATCGTCGACCGTCGTACGTTGGGCGACATTTGCAAGCAGCTCAGCCAGGGCGTCGTCGCGATTCGCTCGCGCCAGGGCGTAGGCGAAGTGGGCGGAGAGAAAGGGCGTAAGCACATCGGTCGCGTGTGCTTCGGCGTGGTCGCAGACCTGTGGCCAAAACTCATCCATCGCGTAGCCCGCCATCTCCATGCGCCAGGCCAGGGCAATGGCGTCTATCTGCTCGCCCACGGTATCGGGGAGGTTCATCCAGATGCGCTCGTTGAAAACGCGTCGGGCATTGGCCTCGTCGAGTTGCTCCAGGTAGAGCAGGGCAAGGTGCCAGGCGTTGTGGCAGAGGATGAGCGGGTCGCAAGTTTTCAGCAGCGGCATGAACGCCTCCATGCGCGAAATGCCGCGCTCGATGCGGCCTTCGCGGATGAGGGCGTGGCTCAGTGCGTGCTGAGCCCAGGGGTTGCGCGGTTCGAGCTCCAGCGCATCGTGGGCCAGGGTCTCCGCGTGCTTATAGTTGCCACTGAGTTCCGTGGCAAAGGCCAGCATGCCCAGCAGATCCGGGTCGGGGCGGCTTTGCTGCTCCGCCAGGCGCATCATATGGACCTGAAAGCGTGGCCCGCAAAACTGTTGCCCGAGCATGAAGTAGACGAACTCGCAAAATTTGGCACTGAGCAGATCCTGTGGAAAATCCTCGGTGATTTCCTCCAGTATCTGCATGGCCAGGTAGTACTGCTTTTGTTGAAACGCGCTGAGGGCTTCAAGCAGTTGGTGGTCGCGTGGAGTGAGGTCTGCCCGGCGGGCCATGGCATGTTTCAGGTGCTTTTCTGCCTGCTGGTTGCCTTCGTCTGTTTGTCCGTAGAGCGAAATGAGCGCGGCGTAGAGATTGAGCAGGGGATCTTCCGGTTCGGACTTTTGGGCATCGAGCAACTCGCCCACGCCGAGGTCCATACGCAGCAAGCGCTGGTTAAACAGATCTCCCGCGCTGAGAGCCGACTCGCTCTTGGCGGACACGGGCACGCCTCGGCAATCCGTACGCATAACGCAAATATGCCATGGAAATAGGCCGGGGTCAATCTCAGGTCGAGTTTGGCCCAGTAAAAGCGCAGTGGGGACAGCTCAGCTAGTCCTGCTGGCAAGTTGGGACTCATGCGCGAAGTAGCGCTTGCGAATCCAGAAGGCGAGGTTGACCAGGGCGATCATGACGGGGACTTCGACCAGTGGCCCGATGACCGCGGCAAAGGCCACCCCGGAGCCAATCCCGAAGACCGCGACGGCCACGGCAATGGCGAGTTCGAAGTTGTTACTGGCCGCGGTGAAGCTCAACGTGACGCTCTGGCGGTAGTCGGCACCGACCCATTTGCCCATAAAGAAGCTGACCACGAACATGATGGCGAAGTAGATTGTCAGCGGTACGGCGATGAGCAGCACGTCGAAGGGCAGCTCCAGAATCTTGTCCCCCTTGAAGCTGAACATGAGCACGATGGTGAAGAGCAGGGCGATCAGCGTGACGGGGCTGATTTTGGGGATGAAGGTTTGCTCATACCACTTACGGCCCTTGAGCTTCACGCCGATAAGGCGCGTGAGCATGCCGCCAAAGAAGGGGATGCCCAGGTAGATGAGTACGCTCTGGGCCACTTCGCCCATGCTGATGGCCACGACGCTACCTTCGAGCCCGAAGAGGTCGGGCAGCCAGGTGATGAAGACCCAGGCGTAGAGGCTGAAAAAGATGATTTGGAAAACACTGTTAAAGGCGACGAGCCCGGCAGCGTACTCGTTGTCCCCCTCAGCGAGCTCATTCCACACGATGACCATGGCGATACAGCGGGCCAGCCCGATCAGGATGACGCCCGTCATGTACTCGGGGTGGTTGGGCAGGAAGAGAATCGCGAGCAGAAACATCAGCACCGGACCGATGATCCAGTTCTGCACGAGCGAGAGCATGAGCACCTTTACGTTGCGGAAAACGCGGGGCATTTCCTCATAGCGCACCTTGGCCAGCGGCGGGTACATCATCAGGATGAGCCCGATGGCAATGGGAATATTCGTCGTGCCGACCTGAAAGCGGTTCAGGAAATCATCCGCTCCGTTCCAGAGTGCACCGATGGCGACTCCGACCGCCATGGCGAGGAATATCCACAGAGTGAGGAAGCGATCAAGGAAGCCGAGCTTCTTCTTGCAGGGTGGGCATGCGGGGAGGGTGGTGGCTTTGGTCATGACAGAATAAAAGTGCTATCGTGCTGATGTTGAGAATGCCTGGCGGTAACCGCTGGCATAGGCTTGGAAGACCTTTTGGATCTCGTCGCGGATGCGGCGGAAGGCGTCGAGCTCGCTTTCGCCGGGGCGTACGGCCTTAGGCGGGTCTTCAAAGCCCCAGTGGTAGCGGTTCATCTGACCGGGGAAGACCGGGCAGGCCTCGCTGGCGTTACCACACACCGTGATGACGGTGTCGATATCCTCGTGCTTGAACTGGTCGAGGTGCTTCGAGGTGTGCGCAGAAATGTCGATGCCGATTTCCCTCAGAGCTTCGATGGCCATCGGGTGGACGTAGCCCGCGGGCTTCGACCCGGCGCTGCGGACTTCGAAGAGGTCGCCGGCTTCGTGACGCAGGATGCCTTCAGCCATGTGGCTGCGGCATGAGTTTCCGGTGCAGAGGATGAGGACGGTGGGTTTGTTCATGATGCTATTGGCAAAGTTCGATTTTGGCGCGTTTGAGCCGGGCGAGGTCGTGCTCGAAGCAGGAACGTTCCTCGGAGTAGAGGGAGGAGAGTTTCAGGTTTTCGATTAGAAAGGGGCCGGCCTCGGGGTTGAGCTGGTAGTGGGCCCAGGTGCCTTCCTTGTGGCGGTCGACGAGTTTGCAGCGGCGCAGGTAGGCCAGGTGCTTTGACACTTTGACCTGATTTTCCTCCAGGGCCTCCTGCAGGTGGCATACGCACAGCGGCCCCTCCGCGAGCAGGTGGAGGATGCGCAGGCGGAGCGGCTCACTCAGGCAACGATAGAATTGTGCGGCTTGCATGAATTTAATATATTCCCTTGGAGGAATATAATGTGCCGCTCCTTGGCAAGTGTCAAATGGAGCAATGTGAAATTATTGTCCGGTGTACTCGCTTAGGAGTGCTTCGACGCTGCCAGCAACGGTAGCTTTACCCTCCCGGATCGAGGCCTCCATCTCGGGCAGTCGCTGTTTGACCAGCGGATGGGCAAAGAAGTGCGCCTTCAAGCCCTCTTCGATCAGGGTGTGCATCCACTCGATTTCCTGCTTCTGGCGGCGGCGGGAAAAGCTCCCGCTCTCTTGTGTCGTGGTGACAAACCGCTCGACCGTGTTCCAGACATCGTCCACGCCCTCGCCGGTGTGGGCCGAGCAGGTGCCAGCGATGGGCTTCCAGCCCGGTGTGGCTGGTTGGAGAAAGCGCATTACGCTGTGCAGTTCGGAGCGTTTGGCCTTGGCCCGGGGGATGTTGTCGCCGTCGGCCTTGTTGACAAAGATCGCGTCGGCCAGCTCGATGACGCCTTTCTTGATGCCCTGTAGCTCGTCGCCTTGCCCGGCCAGCATGAGGAGGAGAAAAAAGTCCACCATGTGGCGCACGGTGACTTCGCTTTGCCCGACGCCGACCGTCTCGACCAAAATGGTGTCAAAGCCCGCTGCTTCGCAAAGCATGAGTGTTTCCCGGCTCTTGCGGGCTACGCCGCCAAGAGTGCCCCCGGCGGGAGAGGGACGGATGAAAGCTTCAGGGCAGCGGGAAAGCTTTTCCATGCGGGTCTTGTCCCCGAGTACGCTGCCGCCGCTGACGGTGCTGGTCGGGTCAACCGCGAGGACGGCCACGTGCTTACCTCGCTCGCAAAGCTCCATGCCAAAGGCTTCGATAAAGGTGCTCTTGCCCACGCCCGGAACGCCGGTGATGCCCACACGGACGGATTGCCCGGCATCGGGGAGTAGTGCGGCCAGCACTTCCCTGGCCAAGTCCTGATGGGCGGGGGCGTTGCTCTCGATCAGCGTGATGGCCCGCGCGAGGATGGTGCGGTTCTGGTTGCGGATACCGTCGATGTAATCGGAGGCCGAGAGGCGGGGCCGCTTCTTTAAGCGTGTGCGGACATGGGGGTTGCCCACGCTCTGGCCGGGCATGCCGTCGTGTCCGCCGTCAACGCCGCCCATGACATGGGTGGTGAAGGTCTTTTCGTCTGCGCCCTCGGGCACCCATTCCGGTCGCTGCTTGTCGCTACTCATGGCTCCTGCCAAGTTTTAGCGAATGCGGGCAGGGGTCAAACGCATTTGCAGGTCAGCTAATAGCCATGCGAAGTATTAGCGTTGCTGGTCGCGTAGAGCACGCGCGGTGATAGCGTAGGCTTGCTGCCAGCCCGGGTCGTAGGCCATGCCGGGGGAGGCCTCCTGGAGGGCTTCGAGGGCTTCCTGCCAGCGTTCGAGCTTGGTATAGGCCAGGCCGAGCGTGTACCAGCCGCGGTAGAACTCCGGGTCGTGGCGCACGGCGTTTTTAAAGTATACCAGACTTTCTTCGGTTTTGCCCTGTTCGTGGAGGAGCAGGCCGAGGGCGTAGTGATGGGAGGGGTTGCCGGGGGCGAGCTGGAGGGCGCGCATGAGCAACGGCTGGGCCTTGGCGTTTTCGCCCAGCATGCTGTAGAGCACGGCTCCCTGATGCAGGACGTCGGAATTCGATACATCCAGCTGCATGGCCTGCTCGATAAGTTGCCTGGCCTGCTCCGGCTGATTTTCGGCAATGGCCATGTTGGCCAGTTGAAAGGCTCCGTCGACGCGGTCGGCGTGAAACTCCAGGTAGGCGCGCCATTCCGCTGCGGCTGTCGGGTCTGGGATGGGCTGACGGTGGCTGACGAAGGCCCGCGCTGCGGCGAGGCGGACATTGCGGTATGCGTCTCGCAGGTATGGCTGGAGCTCGGGCAGGGCCTGTGGGATAGCGGAAAGGCTGCGCACGGCGCGTTCGCGGACCAGCGGGCTCTCGTCATTCAGGGCGCTTCGCACATAAGCCAGCACATCCGGCCTGTCCAGGTAGAGCTCCATCAGGCCGACATAGGTGGCGCGCCAGGCGGCTATCTCCTCCATGCGGGCCAGGGCGAGGAGGGCGTCGGCTCCCTCTGGCTCAATGGCGTAGGCCAGCGAGAGGGCGAGGGCACGTTGACGCTGGGGCTTGGCCGCGAGCTTGTCGCCGTACCATTTGTCTGTCCACTCAACGGCCCACTCAACGGATTGGTCACTGTGGCAAGTGCTGCACGCATTGGGGATGCCGAGCTCAAGCGTCATGTGTGGGTCTGGAGAGAGAAAGCCGTGGTCTCGCCGGGGGTCGCGCTGCATGTAGGTGGTCTCGGGCATATGGCAGGAAACGCATCGGTTTCCGGTGCTGCCCTCGGCGTGGTGACTGTGCTCGGTTGGCTTAATGACTGTCGCACCGTTGAGGCCGGAATCATGGCAACGCATGCACAGGGCGTTGTTTTCGTAGGGCAGGATGGTCTCGCCGCTATGGGCGCTGTGGCAGTCGAGGCAACTGATGCCCGCGTGGCCCATTTTGCTCATGAGAAAGGAGGCGTAGACGTAGTCCTCGTCGAGGATCTGTCCATCGGCGTAGTAGAGGCCGGGTTGATCGGGGAGGGAGAGACTGAAGAACTGGTGGTAGTCGTCGCCGGGGCGGAACCTGTCCCCGTTGATTTCGTCGCGTCGGGAGTGGCACGATGCGCAGTTTTGAATGATCTGCTCCGTGCTGAGCGTTTTGACCGTGGAGGTGTAGCCGGGCTTGCCTGCGTTGGCGACGTGTTCCTCCATGCCCGTATGGCACTGCAGGCAGGAGACGCCCTGTTCAAGCCAGGTGGAGTGGTAGCTGTTGGTTTCGAGGTCAAAGTTCTTCTGGTAATCGGTCATGTGACACCAGGCGCAGTTGGCGTTCCAGTTCATGCCCTGTCCAGTCCAGTGCCCCCACTCGCCGGACTGGCGTCCGTCGCCGTGAAAGACGTCAAACCAGTCCTTGGCCTGTGGATCGTAGGCCAGGCTCGTGGCCTGCCAGCGTCCACCGGGGAAGCGGGCCAGGTACTGCCGCATGGGGGTGAGCGCGATGACGCCGCCCAGCGCGTACTCGGTGTTCTCGCCCTTGAGGTCGGTGGCAATGAGCACGGGCTGCCCGCTGTTGAGGGTGAGGGTCATGGCAACGCCGTCGCCGACGACTTCCCGGGGCGGGCTAAAGGCGGGCTTGTCCAGCGCCGGGTCGAGCGGACGGTTGGCCAGGGCATGGTGGCTGTGCTCCCAGTCGGCAAAGACATCCTCGTGGCAGGCCATGCAGGCTGTCGCGCTGAGCTTGGCATGCCGCTCGGGAAAGAAGGTTTCTGGAAAAGGCTCGGTGATAGCTGAGGGAGAAGCAGAAGCAGCCTGCGGCGAGGGAGTCGATTGGGCAAGGGGGGCGGGCTTGCCGGGCCAGAGCGCGAATCCGGCGACGCCCAGGCCCACCGCAATGCACAGCGCGCCGAGTACCCAGGCGGTTATCGAAGTCGTCCTCAAGCCTGCAATTGTCCAGTTTGCTCGCCAGGGGTCAAGACGACTCGGGTATTGCTGTGCATTCTTCGCGTGTGGGCGCAGGCTGACATTTTGCCTGTTCGGTGGAGCTAGTGGTTGACGTCCAGCCTTGGCTTGGCCATACCCTCTAGACCATATGACGGATCAACAGGCTGACGGGGGCACTCAACCAAAATTCCGGCGCATCGTGCTGAAGCTTAGCGGCGAGGCACTGCGCAATACCGAGAACGGCGATCCCATCGATGGGGACATTTTGCAGACGGTTTGCGCAGAGGTTAAAAAGGTCCACGCGCTCGGGGTCCAGGTCGGGCTCGTCATCGGCGGGGGCAACATCTTTCGCGGCCAGCTCGGTGCCCAGCACCGTAACGTAGACCGCACGACGGGCGACACGATGGGCATGCTGGCCACGACCATTAACGGCCTCGCGCTCATGGATTGCCTGGAAAAGATCGGCGTACCCGTCCGCGTGCAGACAGCTATCCCGATGGACAAGGTGGCCGAGCCGTTCATCCTGCGCCGCGCCGTGCGCCATATGGAAAAGGGGCGCGTGGTCATCTTCGTTGCTGGTACGGGCAACCCGTACTTTTCAACCGACACTACCGCCGCGCTCCGCGGTAGCGAAATCCACGCCGACTGCATCATGAAGGCGACTAAGGTGGATGGCGTTTACGACAAGGACCCGATGAAGCACAAGGACGCGGTCAAGTTTGACGAGGTCAGCTACGCCGAGGCAATCAACCGCCGACTCAAGGTCATGGATACGACCGCCTTTACCCTCTGCATGGAGAACAACGTGCCGATTCTGGTCTTTAACATGCACGAAGCCGACAGCATCGTGCGCGCCGTCCAGGGCGAGCGCGTCGGCACGTTGGTGCATCACGTGAAGTAGCTTTTCGTGTAGAAAAAATTTCCTGTTCATCACCGCAAATCCTGTAATGATGGGCGTTTAACCCAATTCCAGACATTATGACCCCCGATCAAGTTTTGAAGAAAGCCCAGGCCGACATGCAGAAAGCAGTCGACCACACCCTGCACGAACTCAGCACCATCCACACCGGCAAGGCATCGCCCGCTATGGTGGAAAACGTGGTCGTTGACGTCTACGGCAGCAACATGCGCCTGATGGAAGTCGCGGCCATCACGACGCCCGACTCCCGCACGATCGCTATCCAGCCCTGGGACAAGGGCACCCAGCAGCCGATCGAAAAGGCCATCATGACGGCGGGCCTCGGCCTCAACCCCGTGGCCCGTGGCAACTCCATCCTTTGCCCGCTGCCCGAGCTTTCCGGTGAGCGCCGCAAGGAAATGGTCAAGATGACGCACTCTTTGGGTGAAAACGGACGCGTCGGCATCCGTGCCGCCCGTCAGGAGGCCATGACGGCCCTCAAGAACGCGCTGAAGGACAAGGAAATCTCTGAAGACGAGGAGAAGCGCGGCGAGAAAGAGGTGCAGACCCTCACGGACAAGTTCGTCAAGGAAATCGACGAGCACCTCAAGCACAAGGAAGCCGAGCTCACCAAGGTGTAGCTCCGGTTTCGCCAGAGCAGGGGAGGTAGCAGTCTCCCGGCTCCTGATCCAGCCATGCACTTTCTGGAAAATGCCCAGCGCGTCGTCATCAAGCTCGGGACAGGTGTCCTGACTTCGGGCACGGGCGACTTAAACACCGATGTCGTGCGCGGCATCGCCGAGCAGGTGGCTGCGCTCAAGGCGCGTGGGCTGGAGGTGATCTTGGTCAGCTCGGGAGCGGTTGGTCTTGGCCGGGGTCGGCTTGGGCTGGCCCAGCGGCCGAAGCGTCTGGCTGCGCTCCAGATGTGCGCCGCTGTTGGCCAGAGTAAGCTGACCGAGCTTTGGCAGAATGCTTTCGAGCCGCACGGCATCACCGTAGGGCAACTCCTGCTGACCCGGGAGGACGTGCGCTCACGCAAGCGCCACGTCGCGATCAAGGACTTGTTCGAAGAGTTGCTGTCGAGCGGTATCGTGCCGATCATTAACGAGAACGACACGGTCAGCGCGGCTGAGATCAAGTTTGGCGATAACGACGTGCTCTCGGCCATGGTTTCGGCCATGACCAAGGCCCACCTGCTCATCATCCTTTCCACCGCTCCCGGGTTGGTGGACATGGAGGGTAGCGGGGAGATTGTCCCGGTGGTGGAGTCGATCACGCCCGAGATCGCCGCCATGGCGGGCGAGAGCGGGACCGTGGTCGGCACGGGTGGCATGATTACGAAAATTGAGGCTGCGCGGTTGGCGACACGTGCCGGGTGCGGGGTGTTTATCGGTAGCGGCCAAGACGCGGGCATCATTGCCTCACTCTTTGATGGCCATGCCACGGGGACGCTCTTTACGCCGAATCGGTTGCCCATGCGCTCGCAGAAGCGCTGGCTCGCGTGGTTTGTGAAGCCACAAGGGCGACTGGAGATCGATGCCGGGGCGGCCTGTGCGCTGCGCGAAAAAGGCTCCAGCCTGCTGGCTAAAGGCGTGGTGCGCTGCGTAGGCGAGTTTCAGGAGGGCGACGTCGTGGTCGTATACGGGCCCGACGGCGAGCCGCTGGCCCGCGGCTTGGTGGCGTATTCGAGCGCGGAGTTAACCCGTATTCTGGGCAAGGGCTCGTCCGAGATTCGCGAGCTGTTTACCGGGCGCAAGCGGGTAGAAGTCATCCACCGCGACGCGCTGGTGTTGGTGGGGGCTTAGGCAAACGGCCGTTTAACTTCCCTTAAGTCACTGGCGTTATGTCCGAGTAGGGGAATATCCTTGCCTCTTCCACTCCACAAGGACAACTACTTCAGTACCAAGACCTATGTCACGACGTTCCAGGCGCTCCCGTTCCTCTCGTCGGCGCGGGGATAGCGATCCCAGTCCCGAGAGTACCCAGTCCAACAAACGCGATCGGCGTATCCGTTTGCGGGCCGAGTCCTTTGCCAGTATGCAGAGCATCATGCCGTGGATTGGCGTGCTGTTCCTTGTTTTTGGGTTGCTGGATTACCTGTTCATCCTGGCCCCGATGGATTTCATGAATCCCTTGTGGGAGTTTCGCTTTTTCGGACAACTAGTGGACCACGTCTGGGGGCCGCTCTTTGGTCTGGCTTTGATCCTGACCCCGCTGGCCAACACCACCTCGTACATCGAGCTTAAGGCGCGCGCGCTCTTGTCGTGGATCGCCCTTGGCCTGGCGTTGTGCTACATCTTTGTCCTGCCCTTTGGCATCATCACGGCGAACCGCATTTATGAGGGTTTAAACCGCGTACGCGCCAGCGAGTTGGAGCAGCGCAGCACTGCGGTCGAGGTCGCCATGGATGCGCTCTATGAAATGGATAGCGTGGAGGAAATTCGCGCCCGTACACAGGACCTGGGTCTCAAGACCAGCCTCTACGCCGAGCCCGAGCTGCTGAAGCTCAAGGAGAACATTGAAGACATTTACCGCAAGCTTCACGCGGAGCGCACCGAGACGCTGGAGGTAAACTACCGGTCGCAGGTGCGCTCGCTCTTTATTACGTTGGTAAAGGGCGTGCTGGGGGCGGTTGTCTCCATGATCGGTTTCTTCTTCCTCTTCATCAAGAGCCGTAGCTACCGCCAACTGCTCAAGCAGGACGCGCTGGGCAAAGGGGGTGCCTCCGGCTTTAAGGACGTTAGTGCGGCCGATGAGGATGGCGATGAAGGCATGGATGTGCCGCGCGAGGGCTAGGTAGCGATGCAAAGCGAAGTCCGCCCAGGCCTGTCCCGGCACCTGCAAACAGCCCTGCTTGTGGCCCTGCTGCTGGTGTGCCTCGCACCGTTTCTAGCCAATACCACTTCGACTGAGAAGGCCCGCATGACCATCAAGGGCGTCGCGGTGACCGCCGCTTTGGCCTGCGTTTATTTAAACCGCGCACGCTTTGTCCTTCGCCCCTCGACTCCCGGCATGTTGGCGGGGGGCCTCCTGGTGTTGGCCTCGGGCGTGCTTTGCGTGCTCGATTTGAAAGGCGTGCTGCGCGAGCCGGGATTGGGATTCATCCTCGGCCCGCTGGGGGTAGCCTTCGCTGCCACTGGGTTCCGCCTGAGCAAGTTGCATGCGCAGTGTCTGGGCCTGTTTGCCCTGGCCGCTGTGCCTGCGGGCCTGGTCGAGAATCTGATCGAGAGCCTATTCGGCTACTCGCTCATCGTGGCAAAGATCTCAGCCTTTTCCCTGCATTACGTAGGCTTTGAGGTCGCGGTGAAACACGACACGATTTTTATCGGAGACAGCACGGTACGGATCATTGCCGAGTGCTCAGGGCTGAAGCTGTTCTACATGCTGTTTTCGTTCTTCTTTATCCTGCTACTCATGCTGCTTGAGCTGCGCCGCATTTTCTGGAAGATGCTCTTTGCCGCACTGGGCACGGGGTTCGTCATCAGTATTTTGCGGACAGACCTGCTGGTACTGATCGTGAAGAATACGAAGTGGTTCGACTTTTTCCACCACGGGCTCGGCTCGGAGCTCATCTCCATGACGGCCATCGTGGTCTTCGGCTTTTTTATCAAGGAAGAGCTCATCACGGCACTGGAGAAGAAACTACCCGTCAAGGCCATGCCGCAGGAAAACCTGCCGCTCAACGCGAGCCCGCTAGTCATCACGCTGGGCGTATATTGCCTGATTGGTTTGGCCAGTGCGGCAGTAGTGGAACTGCTTAAGTAGGGCTTAAGCCAAGGCGGTCCAGAGTTTTTCCAGCGCGGTCAGGTATCGCTCCTGCGTCTTGGTAATGACTTCTGCGGGCAGGCTTGGCCCGGGGTAGGTTTTGTCCCAGTCGAGCGACTCCAGGTAATCGCGGACAAACTGCTTGTCAAAGGCGGTCTGGGCCCGACCGGGCTCGTAATCCTCCTGCGGCCAATAGCGGGAGGAGTCGGGCGTGAGCACTTCGTCGATGAGGTGCAGCTTGCCCGCGGCATCCGTGCCGAATTCAAACTTGGTGTCGGCCAGGATAAGCCCGCTCTTGGCAGCGACCTCCGTACCCATGCCAAATATCTTGAGCGCGGTGGCCTTGACCTGCTCATAAATCTCCTTGCCGACGATTTCGCGCCCCTCGTCCTCGGTCACTGGCATATCGTGCCCGGCGTCGGCCTTCGTAGTGGGGGTAAAGAGCGGCTCGGGTAACGCGCTGCTCTCGATAAGTCCCGAGGGTAGGGGGTACTCGAAGAGCTTGCCTGTGTCGCGGTACTCCTTCCAGCCGCTGCCAGCTAGATAGCCGCGCGCGACAGCCTCGAGCTTCACGGGCGTGAGCTTCTTAACCAGCATGCTGTAGGGGATGAGTTGGGGGTGATCGGCCAGTACCACGCGCAAGGCCGCGTCGTGGTCATCAACGAGATGGTTAGCGATCAGGGGCTCGGTTTGGCGAAACCACCAAAGGCTGGCCTGGGTGAGCATGATACCTTTGCCGGGGATGCCGTCCGGCAGCACGACGTCAAAGGCCGAGAGGCGGTCCGTTGCGATGAGCAGGAGCTTGTCGCCGAGGTCGTAAATCTCACGCACCTTACCCGAGCCAATGTGCGGATAGGGCAGTCCGTCGATTTCTCTCATGGCGATTTCTGGCAGCGCAGCCTTAACTTCGTCGAATGTCATAAGCCACTGATTAAGGGAGAAAAGCAGTTAGCGGCAACGTTGGAAATGCGCCAAAAAAATAATTTCAAAAAAGGCGAAAAAAAGCCTTGCGCAATGACCGCTGAAAGGTACTTTCTTCGTCTTTCGATTAGGCAAGTCCCCATCGTCTAGTCAGGTCTAGGACACTGGATTTTCATTCCAGCGACCGGGGTTCGAATCCCCGTGGGGACGCCATTTTTTGGCGCGCCAGTTTGCGCCAATTCGTGATTAACCACCTCCAAATCAACGACTTCTGTATAGGAGGTCTCGTGATTAAGTTTGTCAGTTCGTGACTGCAAAAGTCCCGAAAAGTCTGGGTTTTGTGAAGCTATTTGTGAAGCTGTGCTGCCATCGGTTGCTTTCGTAACTGAGTGGATTTCAAGCCCCTGCCAAGGCAGCTGCTGAATGGCGGCCTGTATGGGAAGCTGTGAAGCGTCCGTATAGACCTGAGCGGTGAGCTTGGGATCGCTGTGGCGCATCAACTCCTGAGCCAAGCGTTGGGAGATGCCATACCGGGCCATGTTGGTGGCAAAGGTGTAACGCAGGGCATGGAAATCGAGCTTCCGCCCAAGCGCATCGACCCGACCCGCTCAACCCCTGCCCGCTCCATATCGACTACAAAAGCGTGGCTGATATCCTTCATGCGGGGGAACACAGGGTCGGACAACTTGGCGTCGCTCGGCTTAAATGCCTCAAGCTGATGGGCCAGCTCTGGATGCAGGCAGACCAGTATAAGCGGCGCAGAGGTAAATGAGGCGACGGTTTTCATTGGCGATTTCCAAAAGACGCTTGAATTCGTTGTCGGAAAAAGCGCGCCGCCTGGCCTGCTTGCCTCGAATATCGACCTTCTTGAGCTTGGTGATGGGGTTGGCGACAATGCACTCCTTATCCATCATCCAATTGAGCAATGCGCGAATGGCATCCAAGTGGTCATTAAGCGTTTTGGGTGAGAAACGCTTCTGGGTTCCCGCCATGCGACAAGGCATGCACTATTAGCTCAATCTCCCTTGCTGGATAGCTGCGTTCGGATTTCCCTGAGCGTATAACGTTCACCTTGGAGATGCCTGATTTTCTGAGTGCGTTCGACCATTGAGGGGTCATATAGCTGATATCCTGCCTCAGTGGTCCCGGCCACTTCAAGTAGCCCTTCTTTCGTCCAGAAGCGCAGCGTAGCGTTGCTTTCGCCCGTGAGCTTTCCAAGTTGGCCAATGCGGAGCAGTTTACCCGTTGGTTGCGCTGGCTCTTCCTCCTGAGACAGAGCTTTGAGGTAAATCTCGAACGAGCGGTCAACGGCATCGGATATGATCTTGTAATAGTCCTCTTTACTGCCGCCAAGCTGGGCCTGCTCCAGTGATTTAATGTAGCGGAGGCGATCCCGTTTACGAATAAGCGCGGGCGGGTAGCCGTTTTGCATCAGGATCAGGTTCATCAGCAAACGCGCGGTACGACCGTTGCCATCAACAAAGGGGTGAATGGTGACGAGTTGGTAATGCGCTTCCGCTGCCAATTCTACCGGATGCCGCTTGCCGGGTGCTGTAATATCCTTTGTAAACTTGGTCATCAAGTCCGGCACTTTGACTGGGTTGGGCAACACGACCATGGAGCCTGATATCCTGACTGGAATCGAACGGTAGTGGCCCGCATTGCTGTCATCGATGCCCCGTAAAATGGTTTCATGAATATCCAGTATCGAATGTTCGGTCAGGTCTTTCGTCTTGCCCTTAGCTAGTTGTAGCACCTTTTGAAGCGCATTGGCGTGGTTAGCGGCCTCCAGATGCTCTACCAGCGATTTTCCGCTAACGGTCAGCCCCTTCTCGACGACAACAGCCGTTTCCTTGCGCGTGAGCGTATTGCCCTCAATCGCATTGCTGGTGTAGGTCAGTTCGACAATAAACCACTGCTCCAGGTTTTGCACCAACTCCGGTGGCAGTGGTCTGTAGCTATCGAGCTTCGCTCTTTTCTCTGTAAGCCTTTCCCAATTCATCCATAAACCATAAAGCATCACTTTACAGTTTTCAAGCTTTTAAAGCTTTATGAACTACGGCGATGTTTTCGGCTCCGGCTGGAAATATCGCAGATCATCATTAGGAGGATATTTAGCAGAATCCACCTGCATCCTCGATGCGACCTGCAATGCCTCTAGCTCATTGCTTTGCATCCGTCTTAGGCTAAGTAGAGCGTTTACCTTTTCGTTTTCCAGCCTGCTGATGGCCATTTTTAAGTAGGTATGATAGCTCGCTAATTTAGCCTCTTTCTCCGCAACCTTCCTCTTACGGTGGTGGTGGAGTCCAACGATACGTTGGAGCCAACCATCATGGGATATTCTTGATTTCAGATTATCAATCAAAGTCCGCATACCTTGCAGGTCCAACTTCTGCTCTAAGTCATGCCTTTTTCGTTCTATTGCCCACGCCACACGTTCTGATGTCGAGGCTTTCTTGTCGTGGCAGTAATAAGCGAAGGCTCCAGCAAAGGAAGCACCTCTGGTGGCAATGACGGGAACCATTATGCGCTTCCATCCTCTTCGATGGCGACATCGATCAGGCGTCCTGTTTTCAGACATAGAGCCTCCAGGTGCGGCGATACCCAGCGAGGCGGCAAGCTGCGCTGAGTCCTTTAACAGTCGCTTCCGCACCGAGTGCCTCGACCGAGAGCTGCTCTACACCCTCAGCGAATCCCGCGTCGTCTTCGCCGACTGGCGCGAGTACTACAACAACATCCGGCCGCATCGTTCACTCGGACTGCTCACGCCACTGGAGTTTGCAGCCAAAGAAACCGCACCAGAGCCCTTCGAAACCAACCTCCAAGGCATGGGCTACGCCCTCATTCCGCCCAAGCCTTGACACCCTCTACAACCTAACACTAAATCACATCATTAACCCGCTTAGACTAACTCTCAACGCGGTACCGTTTGCGTAGGCGGGTCACTTTGGCTTTGTAATTGGCAATGCATGCATGCCCTCTCATTTCTGGGATGCCATCATGGAGTTAATCAGTGGAATTTGATTGTCTATATTTTTTTTATCGCCAGTTTTAATTGTTTAATGTACTTTATGCCTAAAATTCGCATATGATGTGCTTTACTGTGATATCGCAATTGTAGCGTTCGAGGTCGGGGCCCATGCATCAGCGATGTTTACGCTTTCTACTGTATTTTGTTATGAAGTTACTGCTTGTTTTTGCTCTCGGTGTATCGGTTTGTTCGAGTTTATTCTCTGACCCCAGCTATCCGGCCTGGTGGATTGATTGGGATGTGGCCGATAATCAGCCCCCTACGCCTCCGGGGGAAGTGGGGCACGAGCCTGAGGTGTGGGCGGCCTGGGTGGACTCGAACTATGCAGCAGTGAATATTGGTCAACTGAAGTGGATCACAACCAAGGCAAGGGA
>JAUIAM010000048.1 GCA_030425485.1 Verrucomicrobiia bacterium | reverse complement strand
TTCTGCCAATACGAATGACACGTGGAGTGTCAGCAACTCGCCGCTGCAATCAGCCAGAGCCGACTGGGAGAGTTCAAGCTGCTGGCTGCATGCCTCACCAGCAGCAACATCAGGCAGATCGAACGCCCCCTTCTCCAGCACCTTGCCATCGGCCTTGAGTTCCCATTCACCCTTCAAGTAATTCAGGCTGCGAAAATCCTGCCGCGAGCGAATCCGCAACTCCAGCGGCTGGCTCGATGCCAGCTCAACCTCAAGCGGCTGGGCAAGGTACTTTAACTCAGCCAGGCCGGGATGAGGCGTGCGGTCGGGCCACACGAGACCATCAGCGATAAAGTTGGCATCGTTGGGCTTGTCGCCAAAGTCGCCGCCGTAGGCCCAGTAATCAACGCCCTCGGGTGTAGTCTGGCGCAGACCGTGGTCAATCCACTCCCAAATGAACCCCCCTTGCAGGCCGTGGTACTTACGAAAAGCCTCGTAGTACTCTTTCAGACAGCCGTTGCTGTTGCCCATCGCATGCGAGTACTCACATAGAATGACCGGACGCGGGTCGCGCTCTTCCTTGACCCAATCGATCATCTCGTCGATCTCCGGATACATCGGGCAAATGATGTCCGTAACGCCGTGGCCCAAATCCCACTCCGACTTGGACTGCCAACGGGAGATCGCACCCTCGTAGTGAAGCGGGCGGCTCGGGTCGTAGCGGCGGATAAAGGCGGCCATCGCATCGTGATTGGCCCCATAGCCAGACTCATTCCCCAGCGACCAGAGGATGATGCAGGGGTGATGCTTGTCACGCATAACCATGCGCATCCCACGTTCGACAAAGGCGTTCAGGTAACGCTTGTCATGGCAAATCTGATTGTGAAAGTCATGCGATTCCACGTTGGCCTCATCGATGACGTAAAAGCCGTATTCGTCGCAGAGATCATAAAACATCGGATCGTTAGGGTAATGCGATGTCCGCACGGCATTAATGTTGTGCGCCTTCATCACCTCCAGATCCTTGCGAATATCGGCCTCGGTCAGCACCTTACCGGTGGTTTCATGGTGATCGTGTCGGTTCACCCCGTGAATCATCACCGCCTGGCCATTGACCAGCATCTGCCGGTCTTTGATCTCGACCCGCTTAAAGCCGATACCTACCGAACTCGACTCTACCAACTCGCCTTCCGCGTTGAGCAGGCTGACCAGCAATCGGTAACAGTTCGGCTGCTCAGCCGACCACGGACGCACCTGCGAAAAGCTCGCCACTGCCTTGGCCCCAACACGCGGCCAGGGCTCCAGCGAAGTGCGCGTCACATTGACGGGTAAGCTCACGGCTTCATTGACCGGAGAGAGTGTACCATCAAACAACTGCCACTGCACGGTCCAGCCAGGCTGCGGCGTGCGCCCCATCTCGACACGCACCGACAGATCAAGCGAACCGTCGCCCGTCTCGGGATCAAAATCCGTCTGCGCAAAATAATCCTCAACATAAACTTCCTCCGTGGAGTAGAGGTAAACTTCGCGGTGAATCCCACCCAGCCACCACTGGTCCTGATCTTCGATGAAGCTCGCATCGCTAAACTGCACCACCACCGCCGTCAGTTTATTCACCCCATCGGTCCGGACTTTCTCGGTAATATCAAATTCCACCGGCAAACGCGCGTCCTTGTTCAGGCCGATAAATTCGCCGTTCAGGTAAACCTGCAAGACACCCTCGACGCCGCCAAAGTGCAGCACAATGCGTCGCCCGCCCCAGTCAGCATCTACCTCAAACTCGCGAGCGTATACGCCAGTCGGGTTCCGCTCTGGTGAGAATGGCGGCTCATCCGGATACGGCATCTGTATATTGGCGTAGTGCGGATAGCTATAGCCGTGCATGGGCCATACGCTCGGCACCGGGACATCGCTCCAGCCCTTGCCTTGTGTATCCATTTTTTCGATACCCTCCGGCAAGTCCGAGGGAGACTCACGGAAAAGGAAACGCCACTGACCATCGAGCGACTGCCACCAGGGTGACTGCTCACGCTTAGCCCCCAGCGCACGCTGCGCATCGGGAAACGTATACCGCGTCGCGCGCATCGCTACGCGGTTCATACCAAGGAGCTCTGGCTGCTCATAGGTTTTGCCCAAAAGTTGGTCGATCATGGAATGTGGCATGCGAGGACTATAGTGATTTTTCCCGCTTGTGAACATGGGAGGATTGCGCTATTTCATGTCAAATATGACTACTGAAAGCCGCTACCCCGAATTGCTGAAACCCGAGCCGATCTTCCGCATCACACAAGGTTCAGGGTTCAGCCATATTTTCAGCACGGGCTTTCTGGACAAGTCAGGCCAGCGGGAAGATGTCACCCATGAGCACTACGACCGCCTGGCCATGGTTTACCTGCTACACGGCTCAGGCACCTATACGGACGACACCGGGCAGCACATCCAGCTTCAGGCCGGAGATGTTTTTTTTCGCAAACCCGACCGACGCCACACAACGACCATTGATCCAGAAAGCGGCTGGCAGGAGTGCTTCGTCGCCCTACGCTACACCTGGTTTGAGCTGTTTACGCACATGGGCATTTTCCCGGCAGAGCTGGTCAGGATAAAGAACGGTCCCGGCAGCGACATCCCCTCCTCCGTGCAGGTTTTTATGCGCCGTCTGCACGCGCTGGACACCCCTGCTGACAACGCCGATGTTGAGTTTCAGATCGCGGCCCTCATCCGCAGCACCCTGACCTCTGCCATGGTCGGCCCTGAGGACGACACCCACCACAAGCAAGTCCTCAATGCCACACGGGAGCTCATCCGCACGCGGGCCGAGGAGAGCCTCAGTATCGAAAACCTCCTCTCCCGGCAGGGTATCAGCTACTCACGCCTGCGCAGCCTGTTTCGGCAAAGCTATGGCATTACCCCCGGGGAGTACCGCATCCGCGTGCGCATCGAGCGCGCGAGCGCCCTGCTGAGCACCACTACCCTCTCGGTATCGGAAATAGCCAGTCAGCTCGGCTATGCCGACGCCTTCGCCTTCTCCAAGCAGTTCAAGCAACGCACGGGCTTCGCCCCGGTTAAGTTCAGGCAGCGCCTGAGCTAGGGAATGGATGCACGGCCTAGAGTCTGTATTCTCGCTAACTAAGCCGACTGAAGCATGAAATCGTTTATGAGTGCTCCGGCGTGGAGCTCCTCGAGCGAGCACGATTCTGCCTTATGACACTTCGATGTTGTCACAGACTAGAGCACGCCAATGATGGAGCCTCTCTCCACCCGTTGTCTTCATCGTATATTCAGTATGAAATTAGTCTTCGCACTCCTCACCCTCTTTACTAGCTACTGCGCTGCCTCACAATCGGCAGACGTCAGTTTTAAAACTGCTCTGGCGAAAATGGACAGCCTTCCCGTGGAACACGTTACGGTGGGCGACATTGAGATCGCCTACAAAACGCTGGGCCAAGGCGAACCGCTTTTCTGCATCACGGGCAACGGCGATACCATGGATCTATGGAGCCCGCAGTTCATCACGGCCCTGGCCGCTGAGCGTAAGGTCTACATTTTTGACAACCGCGGGGCAGGCCTGACCACTGCCGGCACCAAGCCCTTTTCCATCGAGCAGTTCGCCGAAGACACCGCAGGCTTCATCCGGGCCATGGGCTACGAGTCCACTGACCTGCTCGGCTTCTCCATGGGCTCGCGCACTGCCGCCCAATTAACGATCGACCAGCCTTCGCTGATCAAGAAGGTCGTCCTCTACGGCTGCGCCCCCGGCGGAAAAATCGAGGTTAAACGCAGCGCCGCTGTGCAGGCTATTTTTGCCGACACCTCGGGCACGCCCGAGGAAAAGATCGAGCGCATGTACAGCGTGCTCATCCCTGAGGACTGGCGTAAGGCGCACCCCGACGACTCCACCTACCTCCCTCCCGTGACCGAGTCGATCACGCCCGCCGTACGGGAAAAGCAGAACGCCGCCGTGGCGAACTGGCCCAGCATTTACGATAAACTCCCCTCGATCAACACCCCAACGCTTATCATGGCGGGCACGGCAGACGAGATCGTCCCCCCGGCCAATGCTGTGCTGCTGGCTGAGCAGATCGAAGGCTCCTGGCTGGTGCGCTTTCGCGACGGCGGCCACGGCATGATGTTCCAGTTTCCGCTTCAGATGGCCGATGTGGTCATCACCTTCCTGCACACAGCGAACTAAGGCTAACCCCGACCGCGCTGCCCAGCCAGCCTTCGTGTCTGAGCAGCGATACGCACTCATAAGCGGGCAGCTGGCATTAGGCGTGTTACGCCTGCGTTACATACGGGGAGCGATATTGTGGGATTCAACCGTCAGGGTGCGCCATAGGCAGGTTTTTTGCCCTAGGGGTAAGTTTTCCTTCCCCTGACGGGAAAAGTCACTAGCCTGCTTCGCATGTCTGATTCAGCTACCGTCAACACAGACGCGCTGGCCCGTGCCGCGCTTGAAGCTCGTGGGCTTGCCATGGATGCCGTGGCCGCCGCCAACTCCGGCCACCTCGGCCTGCCCCTCGGCGCTGCCGAGTGCGGCGCTGCGCTCTTTGGCCACGCCCTCCAGTTTAACCCCACCGACCCGAAGTGGCTCAACCGCGACCGCTTCATCCTGTCCGCAGGCCACGGCAGCATGTTCCTCTACACATGGCTCCACCTCGCCGGGTACGACGTGCCGCTCGATCAGGTAAAGAACTTCCGCCAGCTTGGTTCCATCACCCCAGGTCACCCGGAGTTTGGCGATACCGACGGCGTCGAAGCCACCACCGGCCCGCTCGGCCAGGGCACGGGCAACATCGTCGGCTACGCCTGCTCGCAAAAAATGCTCCAGGCTCGCTTTGACGAACCCCTCAACCCGCTCTTTGACTACCACTGTGTGGCCCTCGCCGGGGACGGCTGCCTGCAGGAAGGTATCTCCTCCGAAGCCGGCGCTTTTGCCGCCCGCCTCGGCCTGGACAACCTCATCCTCTTCTACGACAGCAACGACGTCACCCTCGACGCCATGGCGGACAAGACCCAGTGCGAGAATACCGCTGACCGCTACGAAGCCTACGGCTGGGACGTCGTCGTCCTGCCCGACGGCCACGACATCGTCGCCATCATCGAAGCTTTCGAAAAAGCCAAGGCCGACGACAACGGACGCCCCAAGCTCATCATCCTCAAGACCGAAATCGGCCGCGGTATTCCCGAAGTCGCCGGAACGCAAAAGGCTCACGGTGAGGGCGGCGTAAAGTTCGTCGACGAAGACCGCCTCAAGCTCGGTCTGCCCGAGGAAAAGTTCTACGTCTCCCCCGAGACCAAGGAATTCTTCCAGCAGCGCGTCACCGCGCAGAAGGAGAAGTACGACGCTTGGCAGGAGAGATATAAATCCTGGAAAATTGCCAATCCGGAAAAGGCCCAGCTCCTCGAAGACGGCATCAACCACAAGCACGCTTCCGAAGTCGAGCTGCTCAAGGACATCCCCGAGTTTGACCCGGAAAAGAAGCTCGCTACCCGCGCCGCTGGTGAGGCCATTCTCAACGCCGTGGCCAAGGTCTGCCCGCTCGTCACCTCCGGCAGCGCCGACCTCCACGGCTCGACCAAGAACTACATCAAGGACGGGG
>JAUIAM010000006.1 GCA_030425485.1 Verrucomicrobiia bacterium | reverse complement strand
GAGGGAAAAAGAGGTAATTTTGAGGATTTTTTCGGCTTTCGAAGTGGTGTGAATCCAGATTCATGAACTGAGAAAACGGAAAAAGACGCGAAAAGACCCTTTTCTACCGACCTTGATGAGTTTGAAGACACGGCCTAGGCCGTGTATGCCTCAGGACTCAGGGATCGTGTACGAGGTCTTGAAATACAACTGCGACGCATGGGCGGGTGCTTCAAAAGCATAGGATTCCGAAAGGACGTAGCCCTCCGCGGATTGTTCGACCAGCTTATGCTGCCCCGCTGGCAACCATACGCCATTTAGATCGTCCGTGTACCAAAGTTGAGCCGCCAGCTCCGGTATATCCAAGTGCTGGACAGACACCCGCACGCCATCCGCGTCACGGCTCACCAGCAAGGGTCGCGCATTGGACTGCCGTGGGTCCGTCCCTGCCGCAAACTCAAGCCAGTTGCTGATGCCGTCGTTATCCGGGTCTGACTCGGGCAGAGTGAGCAAGCCGTCTGCCTGCTCGTCGTGAGTGAAGTAGTAATCCTGCCAATCCTGACGCCGGATGCCGCTTGAGACCATGAGATGGCTGTCGAGCAAGACACCGGGAGAGACGCGAAGCTCATCGATGATGCCGTCCCACGCGTTTTGCCCGCCATTATAAGCCCCAACCAGCAAGGGGGCCGAGGTCTCAAAAAGCGAACTGACGGGAGAGTCACGCAGCGTTCGTGTGATGGTCGCGTCTGGCTGGGAGAGGTTCATCACGCGAAATAAAATGGGCCCGCCCGGCATGTAGCTGACCGAGACATAGTAATCGTTTCCGGGCTGGAGCGATTGACCACTGCCGATCACGGTTGCGTCGCTGCCATACTTGCTCACCGTCATAAAAAGCTCTCCCTCGCTGCTCGTACCCGGTACGGCATTGGTACCCGTTATCCCCAGCGACCACCCGCGCTGGCTATCCACGCCGTGGTACTTTGAGGCAATGTACTGGGTGCCGGCGTGTAGTTGTTCTGTCGATACAATGGCCTCCAATGTGAATGCGCTGAGATGAAAAATATGGCCGGAGCCAGCGGAGAAATACCCCGCGCGGTTCAGCAGCGCAGCCCCCGCGTTAGCCAGCGAGGATTGCGGAATCGTGCCCGGGATATTGCTACCTAGCCCGCTAGCCGGCAGGGCAAAAAAGGTCGGCGCATCACCCTCGATGACCAGACCCTGGGCTCCGGCACCGGAATCATCCAGCAGGCTCCCGCTGGATTCAAAACGCCAATAGCTGACCGCCTCGGAGCGCGCGTAAACCGGGAGCAGCGGCGAGTCCTCATGCGAGAAGTTCAGCGTCACAGTCGTCGCATGCCGTAGCGCATCCGTTTCCACCCAACCACCTCCGAGTGTGGTTTTCACCAGCGCTCCGTCGGCCCGGATCTCGATCCGCTTCCCCACATGGTGGCGCGTGTTCACACGCAGCAGCGCAGGCACTGTCTCATCCGAAGACAGGATATCGAGATCGAACGTGTAGGTGTCCGAGCTCAAGTCGTAGGTCAGCGCCCCCGCAGCATTTTGCCCATCGCCCAGGTAGAGCGCAAAAGCCTCGGTCTTGAGGTAGCCCGCCACGTGCATGGTGTCCGCGCGGTTGAGCTCGGGTGTCGGGATTTGCTTTGCCACCATGCGGTCGATGAACCATCGCTCCGCCGCGGCCTGCTGGTCGGCATTCTGCTTTTGATGAACCCAGTACTGGAGCTCGTCCGCGGAGTCTTGCCCGTCTTGATTAAAATCAACGTACAGGTCGGGGTAACCGACGTGGTGCGTGACGTTGGCGAATTCACCTGTAAAAGACTCGGCCGCCAGCGCGCGCGTATAGTAACTCTGATGCTGGTATAGCGGCGTGAGCGCCTCGTCCTCATTCACAAAAAGGTGAATCTCCGCATAGGGATTATTTCCCGCCGCCCTATCCGAAGCACGGGCATAAAAGCGATCGATGACCAGCGGGTCACCCGCGGTGGGGTTACCCACGTCAGAGCGCAGCGTGGACTGATGATTCGCCTTGGAGCCGTGGAAATACCAGGACGATTCGCTGTCGTAACCGTAGTCGGATATCCCGAAGAAAGAGGCGGCCGCATTCCAGTAGTCGGGAAATTTCGTCAGCGCCGAGAGGGTGTTCCCGCCCCCACCGGAGTAACCCGTGATGTAGACATGCCCGGGGTCCACCAGTTCAGGATAGCGTGCTTTGACCGCCTCTACCGCATCATAGATATCATGTACCTCGCGCCCACCACTGTCACGACGGCCATCCGAACCATCGCGTCCACGCATCGACGGCGTAATGACAAAGAACCCCAGGTCTCTCAGGGTGAGCGCATTGGAACGATAGTTGTCGAAATTTCCGCTGCTCGCAGAAAATTGGTGCATAACGACGGCAATGGGTGCGCCCGCAAGCGCGTCGTCGTAATTCAGCTCGGCCAGCAAAGCCGTGGGCTGCGCCCCGCCCACCGTCTCCGGAAAAGCGGAAGGATAGGTCATCACTTCGCGGACCATTTCGGCCGGGAGCGACAACATCATTACCAGATAAATTCCCCCGCTAAGGACGATCGAATAAAAGGTACGGCTGCTCATCAGTTACTTGGAATTTCCCTGCCCAATAACGCCCACGCATGCGATCGCGCTTTTCGGCAAGCCGATATTGTCGGCATATCCAGCGAAAATGACAAGCATGATGTAGCCCCTGCCACCACGTCTTTACGCGCCACTAGTGTCCTGTTACCGAAATGCTTGCTATAAATTTGGGGGCTATGCGCCCCCCAACCCCCGCAGCAGGCATAGCCTGCACTTTCGATGCTACCGCATCGCGTCTGAGATTACGGCACACTACAGCATCTTCGATTTAATCTGTCGCAACGAGGTGGGGAAATGGCTTGAACCAACGCAGATCGTAGCGAAATCCCACCCCTCTGGCGAGCTCACTCCTTTTCCACACGAAAGAGCTGTATCCCCTCCGGGGTGGACATGAACTCAGGAGCATACGTGCCGACGTGCCCATCGGCAAACAGGTAGTTGCCACCGCCATTGTGACGGCGCGGATAGGGAATGCGAGACTCCTTCTCGTAGTCATAGATATAGCGATGCTCATAATGCCTGTCGACATTCACCTCCTCGTCCTTGGAGTCACCGATGATGATCGTTCGGGCCGGGTCCTCGATGTCGGAAAGACGGCGGCCAAAGCCCGACGTGGCCGCCCGGGTTTTATCCCAGCCGAAGTTTGAGCCATTCCAGCCATACCCAACGCTCTGGCGTTGGGCAGACTCCACATTCTTGGCCGGGCACAGTTGCCATCCCAGTGGAAAACCTTCGCCCACGGAAGACGGGGCGGGGAATGGCTTGCTGCGCTCGGCCGAGAACTGCGGATAGCCCATGTAAGGATTCAGCGCATCAAACCAGAAGGTTTTATACTGGAACTTATACTGGTAGCCGGTCCAGGGAAGCGTGGCACTCGGAGGAAGCTGACCAGAGTGGTCCTTGGCATAGAGCACCAGGGCAGAGCCCATTGCTCGCAAGTTTGAGGAGCACTTGGCCGCATGTGACATCCCGATAACCTTTCGCGTGCCCGCCACAATGAGCACAGACATAATCGCCAGGACCGCAAGTACGGCCAGCAATTCGACCAGGCTAAACCCTTTACGCGTAAGTTCTTTGCGCTGTTTCATGGCAATATCAGGCCGCGCGGTGGCCTCTCCGTTTAAAGTAGGCGACACCTGCGGCTGCAAGCGCGATGAAGGCGAACATGCTACTGCCACTTGCCTCGGGAATGCTCGTCCCCTGCACGTAGAAGTTCAACGTCTTGCTGTCTGCGACATAGTTGCCCGTATCTGTGTCCGCGTCATAAAGGTAATTCCAGAGGCGACCGTGATAACCGACATTCCCCTCCGTGCGATCGAGGCCGAGGGCGCCGGAGGCGCTGGCAGTTGTGGTGGTTGGCTCGGTAAAGGCAAACATAACCAGGTAGGTTTCTCCAAGATCCATCTCAACAGACGAATCCAGAACAAAGGTGATGTACTCTCCACTCGTAAGGGAGTTCGGCATCACCCCTGTCTGGCTGGAAATCGGAGCACCCGCCGGAGCCACATTTACTGCATCCAGCTGGTATATGTCGATGCTGAAGCCCACATCGTAGATGTCCTCGCTGAACATGTTGATCTTCCAGGTTACTGACGTCATGGAGAAGTCACTGCTATCTACCCTGAAGGACTGACCAATGTTGCGGTAGAGATTACCATTAGGTGCGGGTTCGCCGCGATAGTAGGCAGTGCTATTGCCCACAGCGGTAGACGGCACATAGCTAACGAAGACTCCATCCGTGGGCTCTGCGCTATCTGTGCTGACAACAACAGCAGACAGGCTGCTGGCGCAGGCCAGGCCTGCGAGAATTGCGATTTGTAACTTTTTCGGGTAGTTCATGTTATTCCTTTTTATGGGTTAAAAAAGTTGCCTTGCTCACACGTGAGCAGTCCTTCAATACGTATCATTTTTTTGCATATAAAAAAGGTTGAGTATCCACGCCTGCATCCAGCGAGGAGGCCACTGCGCTATCCAGCCAGCTCAACAGTCGGCGCGAAGCAGCCACGTGGTTCACCGCGAACCACAAGTCGCTGCGGGCAATTGAGCTTGGGGCATAGTGCAGGTGAAGGCGATTTTCCGGCACCCCGGCCGGCGTTTCGCTCTGGTCCGGTTTTATTCCTCTCAGAATCGCCCCGGCCCAGCCGGACGAACGGTCGAGCGGCATCTGGTGCAGCCATGCTTCCGTCCACAATTTGAGGGCAACATCCCAATAGACTGGCTCGCCCGTCACTTCTGCCAACCACTGCAACCCGTCGCAGGCATCCTGAATGGAACTCTCGGCCTCGGTCTGGTCAGCAGGTTCTCCCACCACGCCCGTGCAGTAGGGCACCGCGTGACGGTAATAGAAAACACCTGCCAAGTGATCCGCCAGCCGTTTGGCGCATTCAACCAGCCGGGAATCGTTGGTGATTTCATACGCCACGCGCATCCCGTTTAAGAGGTAGGAGCAAAAGTGCATCTTGATCGAGCTATCGATTTCAGACCGGGTCCGCGGGTCATGCATCTGAAAATACGAACCGTCCGGGTTCTGCATCGCCAACAAAGCATCCACGCTTTTTTCATACCCCTGCGCAAAAGCCGGCTCCCCAGTCATCTGGTTGAGCAGGGCAAATGTTGCCACCCCGTAAAGCGTCCGGCTCCCGATCCTTACTTCGTGCATCCAGCCGATGGCGGGGTCCCAGGCCGCCGAGACGATGCCGCTGTCAAGCTGTCGAGCCAACATCATCCGCCCGACCTGTTCGCACGCACTACGGTAGCGCTCATCTCCAGTTATGTCGTACAGCCGTTTAAAGTGGACAGGAATGCGCATCGCGTAGATCGCCCCGTAGGTGCCGCCGTCGGTCCAATACCAGGGAAGCCCGTGAGCCTCCGGGTGAGCCGGGTCGCCATAAATACCGCGCACCGGGTCCTTCAGCATGGTGTCCGCATAGCTCACCGCGCGAGCTAGCATGTCAGATTCTTCCAATGCCTCGGAAAGATCGATCCAGGCGGAGATGACCTCAGCCGTATTGCTGTTCGGGTACATCCATGTCACACTGCCATCTTCATGGTAGAGTGCGTTGCGGCAGCACTTGCCCGGAGTTTTTGCCGCCACAGCCGCACTGTCCATCCAGGCAGCTACACCCCGGAGGGACTCAAGTACCTTTTCCCGGTCAATGACGGCCAGGCTCCTCTCGCTGTTACAGAGTGCGGAGAATCGATGTGTGAACTTTTTCATTACGCTAAAATGGCTCCTCCCTTGCGAAGTTCGTCCTGTACGGCAGCGGCGGAAACACCAGCCACAGGCTTGCCTTCGCGTACGGCCAATGCCGCGGTTACCCCGGCGGCCTCGCCGATGGCCATGACCGAGGGCGAGACGCGGAACGAGCTCATCGCCGTGGTATCGGCACTGATGCAGCGGCCAGCAACAATCAGGCCCGCCGGCCCCGCCGCGGGGATTAAACTCCGCAGGGGAATATCAAAGTGTTTGCCGTGCGGCAGCTTGACCATCGTAGTCTTGTCTGAATCCGGCTCGTGAATATCCACCGAGTAGCAGCACTGGGCTACGACGTCTTCGCATTGTCGGCACTCCAGCACATCGTCCCCCCGAAGCACGTAGCGGCCTTCGATCTGGCGGGATTCGCGAACGCCGATTTGCAGCGCCCGCTCGGTCACCTTGACATCTTCAAACCCGGGAACGTAACGGCGGAAGAAGCGCTCTCCTTCCTCCATCTGCCGCAGCCCCTCTGCTTCAGCCTGTTTGAGTTGCCCGGCATCCGACGGATCACTGACCGCGATACGGCCAAAGTTGACTGCGACTTGATCCTCCATCTGCGGCACAGAGTAAGCAACGGCGATCCGATCGCGCGGGATAGTTAACTCTCCACGCTCACGCGCAGTGCGCACCCAATCGGACAACTTTCGCTGGGGGCCGAGGTAGAGGTATTCTTTGCCTGAATCATCTCGCTGTATGATCTCCGGAAGCTGCTCGCGCACACGCTCAAGGTTGACGGGTCCGATGAGGTAACAAAGGGTCAACGGCATGGGCAGGCGTCGCCCCTCAGCGCGTGTCAGCATGGGCACGCCCGCGTTGGCCGCGAGCACGGCATCTCCCGTCGCATCCACCGCGACCTTGCCCCGCAAGCTCGCCCCTTCATCCAGATCGACAGCGACCTCTCCTGTGTCGGAAAACGCAACCCGCTTAATGCTGCTCTGTAAAAAGAGTTGCACACCCGCCTCTCGGCAAAGGGCCGTAAGCACGTCCTGGAAAACCTTATGGTTATACGGCTCGAGTTTGTGCGTCACGTAAAGCGCATCGCGGGCGATCAGTGCGCTGCGGATTTCGGCAAAGATGCCGCCGATGATGAAGCGTTCGCCATCGTGGTAGGCGTTGCAAAAATTATTGACCAGCGCGGCGGTGCCCATGCCCCCAAGCACGGGGTGACGCTCGATGAGGGCCACGCGGCTGCCTCGCCGTGCGGCTGCCAGAGCGGCGCACACGCCAGCGGGACCACCCCCCGCCACGATAATGTCAAACGTTTCGCTCATGAATGCTCTCGCCTTCCTTTGTTTGGCGCAACGGCCGAGCCCGTGTCCAGGCTATCGCTGTCGGGCCAGATAATGCGATTGCCTTCGATCTCTTGAAAAGCAGGGTCCCGGCTAAGCGCGCGCAGGACTTCAGGTTCGCCCATAGAACGCTTTACGATGATTTCGTTCGGCAGGTTAGTCATTGCGGGAATGGCCGTGCTGGTGGGATTATTGACCAACTCAATGATCGAGCGGGCTGCATGCTGGGCCATTGCCTTCATGCCGATACGCACCGTCGAGAGCGGCACAGTGGCATAGCGCCCGGGCAAGGTGTCATCGTGGCCACTCACTTTCAGGGTCGCCGGCACCTCGACACCGCGTTGGGCGCAGGCCCCCAGTACGCCGATGGCGTGGTCATCATTGGCACAGATCACGGAATCCGGCAGGTCATCGCGATCGATCCACCCCATCATCTCATGGTAGCCGTTCTCATAGGCATTGTTGATGGTAGGGAGTCGTTCGGGCTGGATGATCTCACCGATGATAGCCGCGCCGTCCCGTTGCGACAGGCTATGGCACTTCGGGAGCTCCATCATTTCGCGCACGATATCCTCCGCGCACAAGCGACCACCAACCTCCTGGATGGCCCGGGCGAACCCCTTCACGCGAGACGTCACCGTCCAGGCAGGTTTGGCCAGATAGCCCTTGTCCCGAAACGTCAGGAGCAAAGCCAACCGACGCGAACCCAGTGCCAGGTGCAAACGCGTGAGTGCATAAAAAGCCGATTCAATGCTGCCCCAGATGTTGGGTATCGGCTCAAGTGAGCTCTGAAGTGAAACCTTTGGCAGCGCGGAGGGAAGCAGCTTGTAGAGCGTGTGCGCATCTTCCACCTGCGTCAGGTTGCACAAGATCACTCCCTCAACCCCGTGGTCGAGCAGATAGGTGCAGACCAACTCATGGTTATCGCCGAACCAGGACGGATCCACCAGGATGATCCGATAGCCAATGCCCGTAAGCTCGTTGGAAAGCAGCGAAATCAGCTCATGATTGGCAGCATAGATATTCAGCCTGGCCACCACGCCGATGATGCGACTCGAACCGCCCTGCATCAACTGCGCGTAGCGCTGCGGATGATAGCCCACCTTCTTTGCGTAGCTGCGCACACGCTCGACCGTCTCTGCCAACAACTTGTGGTCGTGCTTCGAACTCAAAGCCATGGCCACGGTGGACTGCGCGAGTCCAAGCGCCTCAGCGATGTCTTTCTGAGTCGGTGAATACCGGCCCGTCACTCTTTTTTTAGCTTTTCTAGGCATGAGAATACAAAACGCAATTGGGTGATAATCTGACCAGTTTAATCATCCGTTTTTGCCCCCTCTGCATGCAGGTAAAGGACGGGGACAGCCGCCCCCTGAAAACGCAAAAACTGATCCTCCAAAGAGCCGTCCTTGGGCCGCCCAAGCTCTAGCTCATAGCTCTCGACGGCCTCATCCTCATCCAGGGTGTAGACGAGGGGATCATCACCCGAGGCAGCGTCCGACTGCGCCAAGGCAACCTCCGTCCCGCTACTTAGGCGCACGCTGGTTTTCTCCCCGCTCGCCTGCCCGCCAACAGCGATTTGCATCGCCTCGCCCGGAGGGGAAGCAAAGAACAGACTACCGGTAAACTTTACCATCTCCATGTTGTGGAAATCAACCGACGGCAACAGGGCGAACGAGCGCGAGGATTCCGCCTGAACCAAAATCAGCGTGGGCTCAAAAATCAGTCGGTAGCTACCGGCCTCCTCGCTCGATAGCGTTATCGTCTCCCGCAGAGACCCGACCCGCCCGCGAGCAACTACGTCACCGTCGGGATCGACAACGGCATAGCGGGGCAACCATGAGAAACCGTACAAGCGCAGGCTAAGGTCGATATCCACTTGTTCATGCGCACGCATTGGCACAAGGAACCCGGCATTGTAGCGCAGATTCGGACTGCTCGTCGCCTGATCGACTACCGGGAGGTCCGGCCATGTCACCGGCGAGCTCTGCTCCACCGCCTGGCGAGCAATGTCAAGCAGAGCCTCCTCATCCACGCCTTCAGCCTGTCCGGCGGCTAGCATAGCTTTGCGCTCCGACTCACTCGGATGCTCAAGGCCACTGTACATGTAAAGGATGCCCCCCAAGCGCGGGCGAAAGGCGATGGCCCGCGTCGGCACCATCTGCATGGAAGAGATACGAAACACCCAACGATAAAGCTCCTCCAGACGTGCCTGCTTTTGCTCCTGCGGGGCAATCTCTAACTGACAGAAAAGTTCAATGTAGCGCACATAAGCCAGCAACTCCACAATCCGCTGGCGTGCATCGGCATGCCCCCTCGCCGCCTTATAGGCATCGAGTAGAACAGCGTAATAATCCGCAGCGGTACGCTGGCGGGCCAGCACGGAAGCCTCGCCATTGAGCATATCATAGAAGCGCGCCATCTCACCAGAGGCCGGGCCAAAACTCTTTTCCAGAAAATCGCTCACGATAGCATCCACATCCTCTTGCGGGTTCCACAGGAGACGGGCCGTCACATAGCTGCCCAGCCCGTAAGCCCCCCAGGCGCTCTCCGTTTCCGAAGTATAGAAGCGCGCCCCGTTCGCGTAAAACATGCGGATAGAATCCTCAAGGTAGGCGAGATTTCCGCCCTGCGAGCGCCCCGGCATAGCGAGGTCCCACGGCCAGAATGAGGCGTAGTCGCGAATGCCAACCCACTTCAACCCCTGCTGACGCCAATCCGCAATCGACACCATCAAGTCGCGATCGACGGCCAGGAACCGTGTGGCAAAGCTCACGATCAGGTTTTCCTCCACCGGAATCGTTGGCGGGTACTGGTGCTGGTAATAGGCGTACATACCGACGTACTTGCCATCCACATCAGCGACCTCACTGGCAACGAGATTTGCCAGGCTCACCGCTTGATTCGTAGGCGAGCCCCACTCCGCTGAAGCCTCGCCCGTATTATCCCAGCCTCCAAAATCGCTCGGGTCCATGCTGATAGAGTCACGGGCCGAGGGTGCGTCAAAGCGCTCCCAGGCATCGTCGATCACGATGGCCTGCAGTTCTGGATTGGACACATTGAACTTTTTGTATGCAGCATCCGGCGTGCGTTCGCCATCCACCTCCGCGAAGTACTCGGGGTGACCGGAAAAGGCTTCCCGGTTCCTGTGGTAAATCCCGTCATAGGCATGCTTGGTGTTGAGCAGAAAGCCTGAGCCCAGTCGATTCCAGGCCCGCCAGCGCTCATACAGCTCCCGCTCACCTTCCAGAAAGTTCACATCAAACAGATCCCGCGCATAGTAGGCCGGCGACTCCACCGCATCAACGGCTACACTCAAATCCCCGGGCGCGGGCAAAATCTCCCAAGTACGGGTGGGGAAAAACAAGCGGTAGCCCCAGCGATAGGCCAGATCGGCCACCCCCTGCTGCACCGCCAGCGGACTGGCCCCGATGAGGTAAAGCGTAGTCTCCGACGAACGCAGCAGATAGCCCTCTCGGCCAAAACGATCCGTAGCCGACAGGGATGTCCCCTCCACGACCTGCGGAAAATCTCCGACCAGCCCCAGGACAATATTTTTCTCCTTCGGTGCATTTGCTTCCACCGTCTCGCCCGTGACCCGCTCCAGGAGCCCGGACAAGCGCTCCACGGCCACCTGCCCTTCGGGATCTGCGGCCAAGCCTTCCCCCAAGACGATCCCCGCGTCCGTTCCCCAGGTGAAGGCGGTTTGTGCCCCCAGCGTTGACGCCAGCAGGCAGGCAAAAAGCGCGGCAGAGGCGAACCACGCGAAAGGCTGATAAATAATAGGTGAAAGCGCTTTTCTCATTTCGTTGATACGCATCATAAATACGTATCAATTAAAGTAAAGATTATTTTTTCACAGACTCACAAGCGCTTGCTGCCCAATTACAAATCCCGTCTCTTAATCGCAGGTGATACTCAGTCCACGCCCCCGGCAATGTGTGCGTGAAGTCGCCCAGATCGGTAGCTGCCATCCTGCCCGATGAGCAGCCACGAACTGAGGGCAGCCGCCCCTACCAACGTGTTATCAATCATAGGTGGAAACCGAGCAGGGCACTTTAACTCAAATTCGCATACACCCATATCACAAACATTGAAAAGCCCAAAAGCCATATAAAAGCCCACGTAGTAACGAGCCGCCAATAGCCCCTATCGCCTCTCCTCGCTTCCCCCTGTAACGTTTTAGGGACAGTTTAAATAAAAATGTAGCCGGAGATGTCTCTATATTTTAACCACGGATCACACAGATGTTCACGGATAACCCCGGAATCATCTGTGTGAATCTGCGAAATCTGCGGACACAATATTTCTTAAAATGCGCTAATATAACCGTCCCTTACCGACCTACAGATGAAGCAGAAAACGACAACCAGCCATAGGGGTCAGAAATGAGAATTCGAGTGCCTTCCAGAACATATACGATTCGAATAATATTCCGCCAACGCGGCTCACCTGGCTAAAGAGCAGCTTTTCCGCCCGGTCCGCGTATTAAACACCCCAAAAAGCAGTGGTGCGGGCGGAGGGAATCGAACCCTCATCTCAGGCTTGGGAAGCCCACATAATAGCCGTTATACGACGCCCGCGTAAAAGAAAGGACGCTAGGGCCGCAACGCAGCAGTGTAAAGGCGATTCGCCGCAGGGCAATGAATCAGGTGATAGATTAAGGTATGCCCTTGACCCGGCTTCGAGTCGGGCAATCTTTTTAAGACAAAGCATGACTCGTTTTACCCCCTTTACTTTTTTGATAAGCCTGCTCACCGCAGCCAACCTGTACGCCGCCGCCCCTGAGCAGGGCCTGCACGCCGGACCGATGGTCGGCTACTCGGAGATGCGCGAAGTCGCCGTATGGGTACAGACGACGGCCCCGGCCAGCGTACAGCTCGCCTACTGGCCGCAGGGCAATCCCGACCAGCGGGTTATCAGTCCGGTTGTCGAGACGACCCACGCAGACAATTACACCGCTACACTGATTGCCGGACGCCTGACTCCCGGCACGACCTATGACTACGCCATACTCATCGATGGCACCACTGTTACCCTGCCTTACGAAGCGCATTTCCAGACGCTGCCAGACTACCGTGACCGCACCCCGCCGCCGGACTTCACTGTCGCCCTCGGTGGCGGAAACTATGTCAACGACCGCCCCTTTGACCCGCCCAACCGGATCCCCGGCGACGGCTACAACATTTTTCTCGCTATCCTGGCCAAGCAGCCCGAGCTCATGATCTGGTTGGGGAACAACATCTACCTCCGCGAAGCCGACTGGGGCTCGCGCACGGGCATCCAGGCCCGCTACTGGCACAACCGCGCCCAGCCCGAACTGCAACCCCTACTCGGCAGCGTGCACAACGTCGCCGTTTGGAGCACGCACGACTACGGCCCGTCCGAGGCAGACCGCTACTACCAGGGCCAGGGTAATGCCACAGAGTCCTTCCAGCAACACTGGGCCAACCCGCAGCACGAGTTGGTGGACGAGATCGGCAATGCCTGCTCAATCCGCTGGGCCGATGCAGAATTTTTCCTTCTGGACGACCGCACCTTTCGCGACCTGACCGCGCTGACCGAGTCAAAGCGTGAGATCGTGGGCGAAACGCAGTTCAAGTGGCTGCTCGAGTCCCTGCGCAAGAGCACAGCCACGTTTAAGGTCATCGTGATGGGCTCACCCATGCTCAACCCGGCCGACAGCCCGCTGCATTTAAAGGCCGCTGCCCAGGAGCGGGACAAGTTCATCGAGCGCATCACCTGGGCTGAGGTTGAGGGCCTGTTCTTCGTCAGCGGAGGCAAGGACTTCGGCGAATTCACCAAGTTGGTGCGGGCCGGTGCGAGTGATGCCTATGAGCTAACGCTTGGCCCCCTGACCGGGCGTCCGGCCACGGAAACCGACGAGCTCAACTACCACCGCGTCCCCAGCACCGCGACCTTTCAACGCCAGTTTGCCACGCTCGGCTTTCACGGCCCCGAGGATGCCCGCGAACTGACCGTGACCGTCTACGACGCGGACGGCGTCGAGCTGTGGTCTAAGACACTGTCAGCCAGCGAGCTCTAGGCAGCTACGGGTTTGCCCTTTATCCCAAACAATGCCTGATGTCCTATTGCGGCCAATAGAGCGTCTTTAGGAATGTTACGTCCGCAGGTTCACACGGTTTATTCCGAAACTATCCGAGTTATCTGTGGTAAAAATACAGAGCACAGCGAGTCTATACCTTTATGCAAAAAGCTCTGACTGATTCAGAAGGCTTAGCGAACGAAAACTAGCGGGGATAGACGAAATCAGATTGGGAGATTTTTCCGAGACGGCCTGAGGGGAGCTTGGTGGTCTTGCCCGTTTCGCTGTCGATCAGCCACAGGGTGCTGGAGCCCGTGCGGCTCTGGGTGGCCACGAGGTGACGCCCGTCATTGAGCCAGCGCGCCTCGGTAAAGCTGCCCGGGCCACGGGTAAGAAAGCTGCTCGTACGGCTCTTCAGATCGTAGATGGCGACTTGGTGCCCGCCGCGGGTGGAGGCGGTAAAGGCGATCTTGTTTTGCTTGGCCACGGGATTCCAGGCAGGCTCGGTGCAGTAGCCGCTGATGTTGGTCGGCAGGCGCGAAGGCGTACCGCCACGGGCTGAAACCACGAAGAGCTGCGGCCCGCCAAGCTGGTCACTGGTCAGGACGATCTGCTGGCCGTCGGGCGACCAGTCCGGATCACTCTCGACACTGCGTGAGGTTCCCTTGGTCACGAGCCGGGGATTCTCCCCCTGCGGCCCGGATACGTACACCTCGGGCGAACCGGAAGACGAGAGCACCATGGCGATGTTTTGCCCGGAGGGGCTAAAGACTGCGCCCGTGTTGGTGCCCTTAAACCCTGCCACCTTGGTCCGGCGGTTGGTGTCGAGGTCGATCATGAAAATGTCGGGAAAACCGGTGTGGTAGTAGCCGGTGTAGAGGATGGCGCGGCCGTTGGGAGACCAGCGGGGGTGCTGAGAGTAGGAGCCGTCGCGGGTCATCCGCTTTACCTCACGAAAGAACAGGTCGCTGGTATAAATCTCTTGGCGCCCAGCCGTCTCGCTGACAAAGGCGAGCTTACCGGCGAAGAAACCCGGCGCACCCGTGGTGCGGAGCACGGCGAGGTCGGCTGCGCGCAGGGCGGCGTCCTGCAGGCTGTTGCCGCGCACGGTTTCCTCAAGCTGGGTTACCAGCGGCTTGCCGGACTGTATCTTGAGGTTGACCGCGTTGCTGCCCACGGGGGTGACCGTAAAGGTGAAGACGCCCTCACCGGGCTTCACGACCTTGAACCCGCCGTGGCTGGAGAAGGCCAGCTCCAGCAGGGCGGAGATGTTGGCATCGCGGCTGGCGATGCTGACCGACTTCGTCCCGGCGTCATAACTGGCAGTGATTTCACCGCCGTCATACCCCTGGGCCTGAGCAGCAGGCGCGAGGGCGAGAAAAACCATGGAAGAAAGACACGTCAAAAAGATGCGGGCAAATGTCATATCGAGGTCAGACAAACATCATTGCCCCGGCGTTGAAACGAAAATCGTTTTTTGCACGCAATTTCTCCGCTCGCCCTTGCCATGAAGGACATTTTTCGCATGGATAGTCCCTTCGCTATGATAGACAGCAAGCTTCTGGACGCGCTCAAGCAAGTTAAGTACCCCGGCTTCAGCCGAGACATCGTCTCCTTCGGCCTCATAAACGGGGCCACGCTCGAAGGCAGCACGGCCAAGGTCGGGCTGGCCGTGACCTCTGCCGACCCCCGCGTGCCGGCCCAGCTCAAGCAGGATGTCGAGCAGGCCCTGAGCCTGCTGCCCGGTGTCGAGGGCGTGGAGGTGACCGTCTCCGTGACCAAGCCGAACACCCCTCCCCCGCCCAGCGGCGGCGGCCAGGGCAAGGGCGTCTCCGGCCCGGCGCACCAACAGCTCCCCGGCGTCAAGAAGATCATCGCTGTGGCCAGCGGCAAGGGCGGCGTGGGCAAGAGCACCTTTGCGGTCAACCTCGCCTGCGCCTTTGACAAACTTCTCTCCGCCCAAGGCCGCACCAAGCGCGTCGGCCTCATGGACTGCGACATTTACGGTCCCTCCGTCCCCATGATGATGGGCATGAACGCCCGCCCCGAGGTGGAGGGCAACATGCTCATCCCGCTGGAAAACTTCGGCATCCGGGTCATGTCGATGGGCTTTCTCATCGACGAGTCCACCCCCGTAGTCTGGCGCGGCCCGATGGTGATGAAGACCATCCAGCAGTTTGCCGCTAACGTCGACTGGGGCGAAATGGACGTGCTCGTGGTAGACCTGCCGCCGGGCACGGGGGACGCGCAGCTCTCGCTCGTGCAGACCCTGCCGCTGGACGGCGCAGTCATCGTGACCACCCCGCAGAGCGTAGCGGTCAGCGTGACTTGCCGCGGCGCCATGATGTTTGAAAAAGTCAACGTCCCGCTCCTCGGCCTGGCCGAGAACATGAGCTACCTGGTCGGCCCGGACGGCAGCCACGTACCGGTCTTTGGTGAAGGTGGGGGTGAAGCTGCTGCCCGCCACCTCGAAACCCCCTTCCTGGGCAAAGTTCCGCTCGACCCGGCCATTGGGCAGGGCAGCGACCGCGGCATACCGATTGTCGTTAGCTCACCGGATTCACCCGCCGGTTCGGCCTTTCTAAAAATCGGTCAAGACCTGCTGGAAAAGCTTGGTGCACAGCAGGGTGGACAATAGCCGCAGGTGGTGATAAGTTGTGAATAGAACAAGTGTAAAGCAGCTTTACAAAACGCCACAAAAGTACATGCTAAGAGCAACCTAAATGCAAAAACGGCGATCATCCATCGCTTCCCGGAAGCCCCGGCCAGCAGAAACCCCCAGTAAAGCGAAATCCTCTTCCGAAGGAAGGGACTTCGTGAAGCGTTCTAGTGTCTACAAAGAGTTTTTGGAAGAACGCGAAGAAATCTTGAAACACAAGTGGCTCGAATCTGAGAAAAAGGGCTACGACATCGGGTTTGAGCGCGCCCTGCTCGACTGGCATCGCAACTACCGTGACGATTGGCGGGCCAGCCGCCGCACACAGGGCGACTCCAACTAGCTCCGGAAGCCGACCCCACTCGGGCAGCCAAGCGCCTACCAACTCCTTCGGGCGCCTGCGCTGAAAGTGCACCCATTTAAGAGCGCACCGGGCCTATAAAGCGACTTAACTAAAGTCGCAACTGGCTAACCTTCAGCCCCAAGCAGGGCTGATGCGCACAAGCCCGCATGCTTTGTGGCTTTACTCCAGCCAAACAGGCATGAAAAAACCGGCCTCACGCGGAAGCCGGTTTGGTGAAAAAAGCTGTTTCTCGCTTAGTGGGCGGCGCTACGGATTTCCTTGTGAACCGTGTGGCGGCGCAGGTGCGGGTTGTACTTCTTGAGTTCAACCTTCTCTTGCGAAAGCTTCTTGTTGCGCGAAGTCATGTAACGGGAGGCGGGCTTGCCTTCCTTGCGGGCTTCGGTGCATTCGATTACAACAACGTCTCTTGGCATGGCTGGTAATGTTTAGGGAAAAGCGGAGAACCCTAGCCGCCTGCCCACACTTGGCAAGCGAAAAAATCAGGGGGAAAATTTGGCCTAAAAGTCCACCTGCAGCTGAAGGCCGAGCACGAGGGCATCGGGCAGCGAACCCCGGGCCTGCGGGTTAATGATTCCCTGAATGTTCGGCTGAACGTAAAAGTAGTCCGTCACCACGTAGCGATAGCTCAGCTCGAGCTCCACCTCGTAGATCTGGGGGAGTTGCCCACGGCGGACCTGCGACTGGCCCCACTCTTCCCCGTAGCTGAGATAGGCGCAAGCGATCGAAAGTACGTCCTTGTCCCGATCCGGCAATAGCCCCCGGTAGTAAAAGCCGTTGCTGACAAACCAGTCCGACTGGGAAACGTCTGTATCGCTGGCAAACTGCCCCGTACTGAAGAAGAAGAGCCCCTGCACGCTCTCAAAGGGCGCATCTGAGGTCTCCCAGACCCGCCGATTGCTCATGCGCGCGGTGTCCGAACCATCCACGCTGTTCTCGTTGTAGAGGTTTTGGTGGATGAAGTAAAAAATGCCCCCCGCACCATCGGCCTGCCCCCCGCTGAATTTTTGGAAAGGCCCTGTGAACCACCACCCACCGACGGCGTACTTGCCCGGGTTGCCATTGGTGTTTTCTGCCCAGTCGTGCTTGTAGCCCAGCTCGACCATGATGTTGGCTCCATTGTTGAAATCGAAACTGAAGTCCGTGCCGTGGTTGCCCGGGTCCGGCAGGGAGGAGTCTGCCCCGTAGGCCCCTACCATCGCATAAATACCATCCTGCTCCCCGGTGAGCAAGCCGCCTCGGGCCAGCGCACCCCAGGTCGAAACCGGATAGGCCGTGAACGGACCCATGAAAAAGAAACCCACCGGCTGCCCGTCGAAGGCGTTATTCATGTAATAGCCGAACGAAGTAGAGTGCGAAAAATCATCGAACTGGGCGATTCTCCCGGCCTTGAGGCCGAAGGTTTCATCAAACAGAGCCTGCTCAAAGTAGAGGTCGACCAGCCGGTAGGTCTGGTTACCGTAAAGTTGCTGTACATTGATGACGTTGCCCAGGTACTCCTGCGAGAGCGAGCTACCGCTGCGGATCGCCATGCTGGAGAAAAAGGTCAAGCCCTCCCAACCGGCCAGCTTTTCGAAATCGATCCCGTAGTCGATGCCCGTGCTGTTTGTCTGGGTAAACGCCTGGGTGCGCCCCCCCACCGGGTTACCCGCCAGATTCAGGGCAAAACTGACATTGAAGTCCATGCCGTAGCGCTCTAAATCCGAGCGCGCCCCCCAGACATCACCCAGCAGGTAGTCCTTGTACTTGCCCTCGGCCGGCGCGTCCATGCGCTCCTGCTGTTGGTCATCACTAAAGAGCTGGGAGGTTTGCTCGACTTGGAGTTCTTCGGCGACGACAGCGTCCTTCTCGGCAAGTACAGCGTCATTATCCGCCGCAGACAGGGGCAGGCACACATGGATCAGGTATGCGATGACGGCATACCGTGAGATGGGGTAAGGCATGGGGTAATGGGGTTGAGGGTGATGGGATAACGGACCGGGGGGGTAATGTCCGCAAAGCATTTGATGCACAGGGGGTTGCTCATCGCTCTTGAGCATAAATTAACCCCACATTAACCCTGCTGGCAAGGGGATTTATCCCATAAACACACAAGCCTGCCTCTGGCTTAGTCCACCAGATGCGAACGCTGCTCATTTGATAGAAATCGACCCGTTGCGCTCTGCGTCTCTGCGGTGAAAAAAGATGAGATAGTTTGAAAACACAGCCTACACGCTGCTGCTCTGCGAACGCTCGATCAGGGGCAGCATCTGCCCGCGACGGAAGAGCGTGACCTGCCCGCTGCTGGCCGACACCACCAGTGCGATGCAATCGCAGGCGATGGAGATGGCGTTGGCCGCCGCGTGGCGCGTCCCCAGCCCGCTGGGCAGTTCGTGGATATAGTCCGGCGCATGGATCATGCTGCCAGCGGCTTCGAGCACACCATCGCCATTGATGATAAACGCGCCGTCGATGAAGGAAAACTCCTTCACCGTTTCGTCCATAAAGGGGTTCAGGATGTTTCGCTCTTCGCGCTCGTAGCCATAGAATGGGTTCAGCACGAGCTGCTTGACGTAGGGCTTGATCTTGGTCGCCTCGCCGATGACAAACAGCGTGCCGATCGGTTTACCCTCGCGCCCTTCGACCGAAAGCTCAGTCGCGATACCCAACACGCGCTCCAGCACCTCGGGCTTGACCGAGGCGGGCAACATGTCGCTCTGACGGGTAAAGACGGACTGGAACTCGCGCTCCACATCGACCACCACCAGGGTGTCAAACTGGTTGCTTTGCTGGATGCCACCCACGCAGCAGAGCCGTTCATTGCTCTTAATCAGACCGCGGGTCAGCCCGATGAGCATGGCGCTGCGCAACTGCGAGAGGCGGTTGTTACCAAAAGAGCGCACCGGGATGATGGCGTTAAAGGCGCGTTTGGCCTGAGACATTTCTGAGGCCGACTGCGACACGAGCAGCGTCTTGAAGTCGCCAAAATCGTCCGCTATGTCCACGCCCCCGGCAAAGGTATCGCCAAAGACCATCACCGCCGAACATTTGGCCCCGGTGGCGATCTTGACCGCTTCGCGCAGGATAAGGCGGTTGAACTTGTTGTCCTTGGTGCGCTTCTTGTCCTTGGGCCGTCCAAAGGCCGTGGCCACATTCGTGCGCAGGGTCGTGAGGTCCGGCGACTCGATCAACCGCTCCACCACGGCAGGCTCCTGAAAGGTCCGCGCCAGCGAGGCGAGGACATTGAGGTAGGACTTCTCCTTGTCCGAAGCAAGAAGCAGAAAAATCAGGCGCAGGTCCTTGTACTCCCCGTGCCCCTCAAACTCCAGCCCGTCCGGGCAACGCCCGATGGCAAAGAGGTAGGGACGCTTCATGGGGATGCGCAGGTGCGGCAACGCGATGCCACTGCCGAGGTAGGTCGTCATCGTCTTCTCTCGCTCGAGCAGGTCTTCCAGCAGCTCCTTTTGGTCAAAGCTCTGGGTGCTCGTTTCGCAGACTTCCAGCAGCTCTTTGATCGCACCTTCCAGGTCCCGACTGACGATGTCGATGATACGGTTTTTGGAAATATAACGGTCGAGGCGCATGGAGCAGATGGAAAATTAGAAGCTGAAAAACAAATGAATGCAACGGGCAGGCAGTGAGCTAACCGCTGGCGGCACTTTGGCAACCGAGAGGTCCGACCCTCGCCCTGAAAAGAAAATCACTCGCTGATTGCAGCCTTCTGAATTCAAACTTCTTCCTTCTGCCTTCCTGCTAGCGTTCCCACTTCAATCCGCCCTTCTTCATTTCATAAATCAGGCCTACAGTGAGAATAAAAAGAAAGAAGAACACCGGGAGGAGTATCGGCAGGTGGGCCGCAAGGAACTCACGGTAAATCAGCACCCACGGGATCAGGAACACAACCTCGATGTCAAAAAGGATGAACAACATGGCGACCACGTAAAACTTCACGCTGAACTTGGGGTGGATTTTCCCCTCTGCGGGCAGGCCACATTCATAAGCGGCATCCTTGATGTAGTTTCCACGCGCACGCTGGCCAAAGAGATGGCTCGCGCTGAGGATCGCCACCGCCATGAAGACGGCCAGCAGGACCTGGATAAGCACGGGAACGTAGGATGCAACTTCCATGCCTTTCAATGCAAACGGTCGCCGGGCCTTTGGCAAGCAGCTTTACGGGTTAATTATGCTTCTGGCGTAAAAAAGACGGCCAGCCACAATGTTTTCTGCCCAGTATCCGTCCACGCGACCCGGTGCCGCCGATGCGGAGCGATCAGAATCGCATCACCCGGAGCGAGCTGCACGAGCTCAGACGGAGACTCGAACTCCAACCGGGCCGCCCCTTCCAGAAGCAGGACCCACTCGGCCTCTTCCTGATCGTACCAAAAATCCGGCGGCGAGCATTGCCCCTCCGAAATGATACGCTCGAGACGAAACCCACCTGCCCCTTTGAGCAAAATCTCGCTCAGCTCCTCCGGCAATTCCCCGGACGGAAGCTCGAAAAAGTTCGCCACCTTGCGCATGCTCACAGAATGTTAGCTGAAGATCACCCCGTCGAGTGAAATGCGATCCCCTGCATTTTACACTTTACACATCATTACATCAAGATACGTTGATGCGTTATGAAAAAACCCGGACGCGCCATTTCCGACATGCTCAGTGCAGGCAAGCCGATTCTCTCGGTTGAATTCTTCCCGCCCAAGACCGAGGAGGGCGCACGCCTCATCCTGCGCACGGCAAACGCACTGAAAAGCTTTGGCCCCGATTTTGTCTCCATCACCTACGGGGCCGGTGGCTCCACCCGTGAGCGCACGCTGGACTACGGTGAGCTCCTGCAAGAGATTTTTGGCTTCGAAGTCATGCCCCACCTGACCTGCGTCGGCCATAGCCGCGAGGAGCTCAAGGGCATCCTGCAGCGTTTCAAGGACACGGGCTTTCGCAACATCATGACCCTGCGCGGCGACCCGCCCAAGGGCAAAACGGACTTCGTCCCCCACCCCGACGGCCTCGCCTACGGCTCCGAGTTGGTCGCCTTCATCCGCGAGCACTTCCCACACTTCTGCCTCGGCGTTGGCGGCTATCCCGAGAAACACCCCGAAGCCCCGAGCCTCGAAGTCGACCTCGGCCACCTCAAGCACAAGGTCGATCAGGGCGCGGACTTCATCACCACGCAGCTCTTTTTCAGCAACGCAGACTTCTTTAGCTTTCAGGACAAGTGCCGCGCGCTCGGCATCGAGGTACCCATCGTCCCCGGCATTCTCCCTGCGCTCTCCTTTGACCAGGTGACGAAGTTCTGTGACTTCTGTCAGGCCACCCTTCCCGAGGAGCTTGGCAAGCGGCTTGAAGCGGTCAAAGACGACGAAGCCGCTTCGCTCGAAGTCGGCGTCGACTGGGCCCACCAGCAGATCAAGGAGTTGTTCGAGAGAGGTTCGCCCGGCGTACACCTGTACATCCTCAACCGCTCCGCCTCTGCCCTCTCGCTGGTCGAGCGACTCCACGCCGACGGCCTGCTCTAGCGGCTTGTTAGCCAAGTTCTTTCAAGAACTTAGCGGCCACTAAAAGGTAGAAAGCACGCAAAGGGCATTCGGCATTACCAGGATAAAAGCCCAAATCTGAAGCCCTCTGCGTACCTCGCGCTCTTTGCGAGAGGACATAGTTTGCCCCGCGCTAAGAGCTCAACGCGGTATCTGGTACGCGTCCTGCGGCTTGGCGACTGCCGTTCGCGGTCATTCTTGACGCCTTTTTTACGAAGCTTGGGAGGTTGTATCCGTATAACCCCTGAAAGCCCAAAGTAATATCACCGACATAGGCGGTTTACCCTAGGAAAGCCGGTTTTCTGTGCTAAACTTCTGTTTCATCGGATTTAGCCATGAAACGCCCGACCCAAACACCTCCCGCCGCCTTTACTCTGGTTGAGATTATGATCGTCGTGGTCATCATCGGGCTCCTGGCTACCATAGCGATCCCCACGTTTCAGAGAATCGCCCAGCAGTCGCGCATGACTGCCTTTGCCAACGACCTGCGCACCCTGCGCTCCGCGGTGGAGATTTTTAACATGGAGAGCGCCGTGTACCCGGACGACAGCAGCACGGGGGAATTCCCGGCCGAACTCGCCGGCTACGTGAACGCGCACCTCTTCGACCACAATACCCCCCTCGGTGGAGAGTGGGACATCGAGTACAATGACTCGGGCATCACCTCGGGCGTTGGCGTGCACATCCGCCCTTTCCGCCAGAGCAGCATCGAAACGCTCCTGTTGGTAGACGAGCAAATCGACGATGGCGACTCCGACGAGGGCAGCTTCCAACGCCTGGCCAACGACCGCTACTACTGGATTATCGAGCCGTAGCGCCTATAGTATAAAGGCCAAGCCCACGTGCAACACGACGCAGGTAGCCACCGCTGCGGCAAGGTCGTCTACCACCACGCCGAGACCGCCCGGCAGACTTTGCAGCCCCCGAATACCAAACGGCTTGAGAATATCAAACAGGCGGAAGAGACCGAAGCCGGCCAACATCAGCAGCCAGGCCCAGGAACCGAGCTGTACGATGGCCCCTTGCAACCCCACGAAGCATAGCGGAATGGCCACAAACTCGTCCAGAATGACTTCCCCCGGATCGCGCTTGAAGAGTCGCTCCTCGGCCTCGCCGCATATACCGATGGCAAAGTAAATCGAGAGTGCCAGGAGGAACAGATAGCCGATGGGTGAGGCGTTGTGAAATGCCACCGTATACCAAAGTATCCCCGCAACCGACCCCCACGTGCCGGGTGCCTTGAGGCGTGTGCCCAGCGGCCCGAGCGTAGCGGTGTTAACCACCAATGGCGTAGAGAGGAGCTTCGTCCAGCGAAACCATTTGTCCAAATTTTGCCCGCTCATTACTTACCGGTTTTGGACTGAAAGAGGTACCAGTACTTGGTCATGTACACCGTGCCCGATTGCACCGTGAGCAGGGTTGCCAGGAAAAAAGCCACCATACCGAGGATATAAAATACATCGTAGACCGCGACCGAGACCCCAAAGTCAAAGGCCAGCGCCCGGCAGAAGATAAACACCGCCGCGGCTACGATCTGCACCACGGTCTTGATCTTGCCGCCTTTTTCCGCCGCCAGCACGACGCCCTGACTCGCCGCCACCAGCCGCAAGCCAGTGATAAGGAACTCCCGCCCGATAATCAGCAGGACCAAAAACACACTCCACCAGGGCAAAAAGCCCGCGATGCCCAGCATGGCCACGAAGACCCCGACCATAAGGATCTTGTCCGCCAGCGCATCCATGAGCTTGCCGAAGTCCGAAATCTGCCCCGTCTTGCGGGCCACGTAGCCGTCTGCCCAGTCCGTCAGTGCAGCGACGATGAAGAGGATAAAGGCCAGCGAGTTCGCCCCGCGAAAGGGCGCGTAGAGCAGCGCCACAATCACGAACAAAAAGACGATACGCGACAGTGTCAGCAGATTCGGCAGATTCATGACAGGGTTAAGCTTCTGCCAAGGCCGCCTGCTTGGCGAGTTTTTTTGCCCACCTTAGCAACCCGCCTCACTCGGAGAAAGCTTGCCAAGGCACGGCCCCAGCCCTTAGCACCTCTCCTGCCATGAGACGCGCGATCTATGCCGGTACCTTTGACCCCGTAACCAACGGACACCTCGACGTCATCGAGCGAGCCTGCGTGCTCTTCGACGAGGTGATTATGGCCGTGGCCACCAACACCGCCAAGAGCCCCCTCTTTGACACGGAAAAGCGCAAGCAGCTCATCGAGGAAAACATCGGCCACCTGCCCAATGCCAGCGTGGAAGTGCTCGACGGGCTCACGGTCGACTTTGCCCGCAAGCGCAATGCCCAGGCATTGGTCCGCGGTCTGCGCGCCGTGTCCGACTTCGAGTTCGAGTTCCAGATGGCCCAGATGAACCGTCACCTGGCTGAGGACATCGAGACCATTTTCCTCATGCCCAAGCAGGAGCACTTCTACACCTCGTCCAATCTGGTCAAGGGCGTCGCGCAGTTCAACGCCGACCGGGTCAAGGCCTTCCTCCCGGCCAATGCGCTCGCTGCCCTGCAAGACGCCTACAGCAAACAATCCTGAGCCCCATGTCCAAATCCGGCATCAATCATCGCGCCCTGGGCGTGATCTTTCTGGTGATGTTCATCGACCTGATGGGCTTCTCGATCATCTTTCCGCTCTTTCCGGATATGCTCGAGTACTATCTGGCCAAGACGCCCGAGGGCGGCATGCTCCACTGCACCATCGCCTGGCTCGAGGCCCACACCTCGCAGGACCTCGACTCCAGCTTCCTCGTCGCGGTGCTCTTTGGCGGGGCACTCGGCAGCCTCTACTCGCTGCTGCAGTTCGTCTTTTCCCCTCTCTGGGGCAAGCTCTCCGATCGTTTCGGCCGCCGCCGCGTACTGCTCATCACGCAGATTGGCACCGCCCTGAGCTACCTGGGCTGGATCTTCGCCGGAGAGCTCTGGCTGCTCCTCGTTACCCGCGCCCTGGCTGGCGTTATGAGCGGTAACATCGCCGTGGCCACAGCCTCTATCTCCGACGTGACCGACCAGCAAAACCGGGCCAAGGGCATGGCCTACGTGGGCATCGCTTTTGCCATGGGCTTCCTCCTCGGGCCAGCCATCGGCGGCATATCCGCCCAATGGAACTGGCTCGCGGCCAACCCCGCACTCGAAGCCTGGGGCATCAATCCCTTCTCGGCCCCCGCCGCGGTGGCCTGCGTGCTGGCCACGATCAACGTCATCTGGATTGCCCGCGGTTTTAAGGAAACCCTCCCGGAAACGAACCGCAACGACCACCCCAGCGTGGGCCTGGCCGGACGCCTCACCGGGCTCTTCCGCATCCCCCAGCCCGACATCCGCCGCAGTTGCTGGGTCAACTTCCTCTTTACCCTGTCCTTTGCCGGGATGGAGTTCACCCTCACCTTTCTTGCGGTCGAACGCTTTAATTACTCGGCCATGGACAACGGCCTGATGTTCGTCTTCATTGGCTTTTGGCTCATCATCACGCAGGGCGGCATCGTCCGGCGCATGGCCCCCAAGGTGGGCGAGAAAAAGCTCAGCCTGGCGGGCGTCCTCAGCGCAGCCGTGGCCTTCTTCCTCATCGCGGCCATCGCCACCCAGAGCGTGTTCTTCGTCGCGCTCGCCCTGCTGTCCATCGGCGCGGGCCTGGTCTTCCCCAGCCTCTCGGCCCTGACCTCGCTCTACGCCGACCCGTCCGAGCAAGGCCGCTTCCTCGGCATCTACCGGAGCGCAGGCGCCCTTGCCCGCGCCCTCGGTCCTCTGCTGGCCGCCATGGTCTACTTCCACTACGGCTCAAGCACCTCCTACGCCACCGGCGCAGTCTTCCTCATCCTCCCCCTGCTCCTCGCCCTCAAGCTCAAGCAACCCGCAAAGGAAGGGTGATAGAATGAAAGAGCAGCAAACCTCCAACGAAGACGACACCGTCCTTAAAGAGGACCTGCGAGATCTCCGTGCGGCCAAAGCCGAATCCGCAGACGACCCCGGCACCCCGCTGAGTACCCTGCTCGATGAGCTACTCAAGGAGTGAGCTGCTTTGGCTCAAGCAGCCCGCAAAGGAGGGCGCATAACAGAGTTGAAAAGGCACAATATACGCCTAAACTGCAAGGTATGTTAAAGGAAGAAGTCAGAGCAACGGTCGATGCCATGGGCAAAGAAGACCGTGCCTCTCTTGAGGCCTACCTCAAGGTTCGCAACCGCATTGACGACGAAGCCTACATGTCCGAGATGAGCAAACGCCTTGCCAAAATGAAGGCTGGCGACGCCCTGAGCGCTGACGAAGCCAGAGACCTTAGCGAAATCCTGAGCAAAAAAGGGCTATGAACCCGCAATACGCTGGGATATTTCCCGTCAAACAGTTGAGCGTATTTTACAACTTCCCAAGCGCAAGCGTGACAAGCTGTTCACGCTCTTCGATCAACTCGCAGCTAATCTTGAAGACTTGAGCGACGGTAGTTTCACCACAAGCGAGGGCGCTGCTGTGTATTTTGCAACGCTCGACCATCACGTCGTCACCTACGCCATCGACCACCCCGTAAAGCTGGTCCATATTCTGGCCGTGGAGTGATTCTATTGTATATCAATACCAGATCAACGCCGCCACCCCACGACCATGTAGAAAACCTACCGCGCCTCTAGCACCGCGACCCCTGCGCCGTCGTGGCTGGTTTCCCAGGGGAGGAAGATTTGCTGGCTGACGAGTTTCAGGCGTTGTCCTTCCTCTGAGGCGAGGAAAGCCTCCAGCACGTCAGCGTTTTCCTCCGGCTCGATCGAGCAAGTCGAGTAAACCAGCCGCCCGCCGGGCTTGAGCCGGGCCGCTGCCGCGCAAAGGAGCATCCGCTGGAGCCCCACGCTTTCGGCAATGTCCTCCTCGCCCAGCCGCCACTTGGCGTCGGGTCGGCGACGCAACACCCCGGTATTCGAGCACGGCGCGTCCAGCAGGACCGCGTCGAACTTGTCCGGCAGCCCCTCCTGGGCGAAATGCTCCGAAGTCAGCGCAAGCACGTCCTCGGCCATGAGCCGCACGTCCGGCCCGTCGCCGTCGTTGAGTTTGCGTAAATTTTCGTCGAGCTGCTCCAGGCGCGGCCCCGGGAGCTCCACTGCGACCAGCAGCCCCTTGTTGTCCAGCCCGAGCGCGTCGGCCAGCATGAGCGTTTTGCCGCCGGGCGCGGCGCAGAGATCGAGCACGTGCTGGCCGGGTTGGACTTCCAACGCGGCGGGGGCGAGGCGCGTCGAGGGGTCCTGCGCGTAGATGGCCCCGGCTTTTAATAAAGGCTCGGCCCGGTGGAAGTTGCCCGCGAGGGTGACAAAGCCCGGCCAGCGGGTGTCGTCGAAGAGCATCCCCTCGCCCGCAGCGGAAGACTCGGCCTGGGCCAGCTCGACCGCAGCGGTGTCGCGCACGCGAAAGGTCACCTCGGCGGGCTTGAGGTTCCAGCGCATGAGCTTCTCAGCCGCCTCGGGGCCGAACTGCGCGGTCCACCGATCCGCCAGCCAATCCGGGTGGCTGGTCCGCACGGCGGCAGAGCCCGTCTGCTCCAGCTTCTCGATCTCGGCGGGGATTTTCCGCAAGACGGCATTGGCCAGCCCGGCCTCGCCCTTGCTCATGGCGCGGCGGATATTGCCCACGGCAAAATCCACTACCTTGGGCTGACGCGCGGGCTCGGATTCGAGCATTTCAAAGACCGCCACCTCAAGCATGGCCTGCAGTCGGGGCTTTGGGGGGCGCGAAATCAGCCCCGAGAGGAGCGTCTGGATGCGCCGACGGTGCCGCAGAACACCGTAGAAGAGGAATTGACAACGGCGCCTCTCCACGCTGGATTGGAAGGTCATATCACTCAACAGCGTGTCCGACTTCGTCGGATTCGCGGTATACAGTTCACATAGGTCAGCGGCTTTTTGCCACGGCGAGGCAGTTGATTTTGTTCGAGTCATCCTTTTTATATCCAAAAAGGTAATGACTTGATTTTCACTATTAAAGAAAAGAGATTCCCCAAATGGAAAAAGATGTGATCGACACGATCATCGCCAAGAAGCCTGCTCTGAAGCGCATGCGCGACAAGCTTGAGGCCATGCAACCCGGTGCCTACTGCATGCACCGCAGCTGGGGCTTCGGCCAGATTGCGTCTTACGACGCTGCTGAGGGCAAGCTCATCATCGACTTCGACGAAAAGCCCGGCCACGGCATGGACCCGGCCTTCTGCGTCGATAAGCTCGATATCCTCCCCGCCGAAAGCGTGCTCGTGCGCCAGCGCACCGAGCCCGACGTCATCGAGGAAATGATCAAGAAGCGTCCCACCGACCTCGTCGCTGACATCCTTGCCCGTTGCCCGGACCAGACCGCCAGCCCGACCGAGCTGGAGAACCTCCTCGCCCGACTCCTCGGCCCCACCAAATTTAAAAAATGGTGGACCGGCGCAAAGAAGGCTCTCGTCAAGGACCCGCGCATAGCGACCCCCTCACGCAAGACCGACCCCTACGTCCTGCGCGACGAGCCCCTGAAGCCCGAGCAGGAAATCCTCGAGGACTTCTACATGGTCAAGCAGCCCAAGAAGAAGATCGCCCTCGGCGAAAAACTTTACCTGATCTCCGAGAACGTCGAAGAGATCGCCGCTGACCTGCCCAACATTTTCGAGCACCTGACCGAAGCCGTTAAGGACGCAATGGGCCTGACGGACGCGGAACGCCTCCACGGCGTATGGGTCCGCAATGACCTCGCCCGTACTCTCCACGAGGACCCCGAGCAGATCGAGCCGACCTCCAAGTCCCTCATCCTCGGCGCCAAGAGCCTCAACGAGCTCGCCTCCAACATCCCCAACGGCTACCACAAGCGCTTCCTCGACCTGCTCACCCGCGTCTACCCGGAAGACTGGAAGGGCGTCCTCATGGACATCCTCAAGAACTCCGAAGGCAAGATGACCGGCGAGTCCATCAGCTTCCTCGTCGAGCGCGACTGCACCGACATGGTAGCAGAGAACTTCAAGCGCTGGCTCAACGAGCAAAACCTCAAGGGCCCTGTGCTCTACTGGATCGTAAAGAACCGCAACTCGCGTAAGTTCGCCAAGCTCGTCGACGGCCTCGTCAGCCCGCGCATGCTCAACGCCATCCTCTACGCCATCGACTACGAGGCACTCCAGAGCACGGGCAACCGCCGCATCCAGCTGGCCGACGTCCTCAGCGACGACCAGGAACTCATCCCCGACATGTTGGCCGACGCCAACGACGAGATCGCCCGCGACCTCGCCCAGGGCCTCCTGCTCAACCAGGGCTTTGAAGACCTGACCAAGAAGTCCCTCCTGGCCCGCTTCATCAAGCGCTTCCCCAACATCCAGCAGCTCGTCTCCGGCGACGTGCAGGAGAAGGTGGACGAACTCATCGTTTCCCAGAAGAGCCTCGACGACCGCAAGCGCGAGTACGAGGACCTCGTCAACGTCAAGATCCCCGAGAACAAGGAGGCCATCGAGGTCGCCCGCGAGCACGGGGACTTGCGCGAAAACGCCGAGTACAAGATGGCCCGCCAGGACAACGAAACCCTCATGGCCCGCAAGGCCCTGCTGGAAAAGGACTTTGCCCGTGCCCGTGTCACCGACTTCAACGACGTGACCAGCGACACCGTCGGCATCGGCACCATCGTCGAGCTGACCGATGGCAACACCGGCGAAGTCACCACCTACGCCATCCTCGGCGCATGGGACTCCGCCCCGGAGGACAACATCCTCTCCTACAAGACCCCGCTCGGCCAGGCCCTCATGGGCAAGCGCGTCGGCGAGGACGTCCAGACCGAGATCGACGGCCAGGTCCAGACCTGGAACATCAAGTCGCTCATCCGCTGGATCGACTCCGGCCGCAAGCTCTAGGCCAGGCAACGGGAGGCCACCCCCTCCCACACTCCGATTTCACAAATGCCGACGGTTCACGCCGTCGGCATTTTTTATGGCTGTATTTACATGAGAAGCGCCACTGCGCTACTCTTCGACATTGTCACCGTACTTTAGCCCAAGCCCGGCCGAAAGTTTCTTGTCATCGATATCGTACTCGACCTCATGATACATAAGAAACTTCTGGCCAATCCGGTAAACCGCCCGCGAGCCAAGGCTGAGCTTTTGCAGGTCATACCCCACACTCATGCTTAGGTCGCGATCATCCTGCCAGATGATTGCCCCGCGAGGAGCGCCGATTTGGTAGTACACATCATCATCCAACTGACCAAAAAAGGAGATGTTCGGCATGTGATCGGTAAAGTCTTCCGCCATTTCGTGCTCCATTCTCAGGATGAAGTCGTCGAGCAAGCGTCCCTTTCGGATATGGCGTGCCCAGTATAGGCCAAGCACCGGACGCCAGTCGTCACTCAGGTACAGGGGCAAGGTATTGGCCGACCTCACCCCGCCGACCAGGATTAAACTGTCCGTATCATCGCTCCACAGTTCCACCTCGGTCAGCAGGGAATCGCTACCGCTTCGCGCATAGCCAACGGAATCAAAATCGCGTCGCCCCTGATTACCGAACAGCACGAGCTCGCTCTCGGGGAGTAGATTGGCCTTGGCATGCCCATATGGCGAATCCGCCTCACGTGGGGCGTCGTCATCTTCCAACCAGGCGGTCCCCTGCACACCATAGATGATGTAGTCAGCACTCAAAGCTCCAGACATACGCGAACCGGCTTTGACTTCGCGAAATTCAACCTGCTCCCCAACATCACCTAAGCAGGGGGTTAAAAGAGCACAGGACAAGCTAACGGCTCGTAACAGCACGTACGAATCTTGAATCATTCCCAATCAGTAGTCAAGACGCGCCTAAAGCATTGACCACCCAGAGCAGAAGCGAAAACATCTCCGCATGACGGATCCGCTTGACACCCTAAAGTTGTTGGCCGACCCCACGCGTCTGCGGGTCGTGGCCTTGCTGGCGCGCGAGGAGCTTTCGGTGGCCGAGTTGCAGGAGATCCTCGACATGGGCCAGTCGCGCATTTCCTCGCATTTGGCGCTGCTGCGCCAAGGCGGGCTGACTAGCGACCGCAAGGACGGCAAGCGCAGCTTTTACTCCCTCGCCCGACAACTGCCCGAAGCCGAGCGCAAGCTCATCGCCGCAGCCTGCGAGGCCGCCTCCTCCCGCCCCGAGCTGGAAAACGACGCGGCCAACCTCGCCCGCATCCTCGAAAAACGCCGCAAGCACGCCGAGCAGTACTTTAACACCGTAGCGGGTCGTCTGGGTAAAAACTACTGCCCCGGCCGCACCTGGGAGGGCATCGGCCATTTCCTCCTCCACCTCACGCCCAAGATCACCATCGCTGACCTCGGCGCGGGCGAAGGTGTACTGGCCCAGCTTCTGGCCCAGCGCGCCGAGTGCGTGCACTGCATCGACAACTCCCGTAAGATGGTGGAGTTCGGTACCGAACTGGCCAAGAAGCACGGCATCGAAAACCTCCACTACCAGCTCGGAGACATCGAGTCCGTGCCGCTGGCCGACGCGAGCGTCGACCTCGCCTACCTCAGCCAGGCCCTGCACCACGCACGTAAGCCGCAACAAGCCTTGGCCGAAGCGCACCGCATTTTAAAACCCGGCGGGCGGCTCATCGTACTCGACCTCAAGGAGCACACCTTTGAAAAAGCCCGCGAGCTCTACGCAGACACCTGGCTGGGCTTTGCCGAAAACACCCTCTACCAGTGGCTCAAGGAGTTGGGCTTCGAGGGCGTGGACGTCTCCGTCGTTTCCTGCGAAGAGCAGGAGCCGCACTTCGAGACCCTGCTGGCCAGCGGCCTGAAGGCCGACGGATAAAAAACCGTAAAACACTCCGCACGACAGCGCAAAGCCCGCCCCGTGCTGATATACGAAGGGGCGTCAACGAATTGGGTGTATTGAAAAAACCAATACACCCGCGCGTTGAACAAATCCCCGTACCCCCTGTCTGTACCAGCACAAACCTGTCATGCCCTCTAGCCCCGATGAATTGTTTGACGTCGTCAACCAGCGCGACGAAGTCATCTGCCAGCTCACGCGCGCAGAAGTCCACCGCCGCCGCCTCTTTCACCGCGCCGTCCACATCGTGGTAAAAAACAGCGCGGGAGAAATCTACGTGCAGCGCCGCTCCCCCACCAAGGACACCTACCCCAACCGCTGGACCACCTCCTGCTCCGGCCACGTTGACTCGGGCGAGACCTACGAGAGCGCCACTGTGCGCGAACTGGGCGAAGAGCTCGGCATCCCCATCAGCGGCCCGGAAGCCGTCGACCTCGTCTTCACGGAGTCGCCCCGCCGCGCCACCGGCTACGAATTTATCGCGGTGTACGAGCTCGTCTGGGACGGCGACATCACCCCCGAAGCGGACGAAATCAGCGAGGGCCGGTGGTTCACCCCTGAGGCGCTCGACGCCGAGATCGACCGCGCGCCGGACGACTTTGCCCCCAGCTTTCTCCTCGTCTGGGAAAAGACCAAAGAAGCCTGGGCCAGCCTGACAGTTTAAACCCACCCGCGCTCTAGCTCGCATAAAATGGTGCATTCGCGCTTGACCGACCTGTCTGTTCACGCAGGCTGGCTCCGTGAGCGATGAGAAACCCAGCACGCCTCGCGAGCGCATTTTGGCGGTCGCATCCCGGCTCTTTTACGAGCAGGGCTACTACCAGACGGGCGTGAACCAGATCATCGACGAGGCCGCCGTGGCCAAGGCCACGTTTTATAGCAACTTCTCGACCAAGCAGGAGCTCGGCCTGGCCTGGCTGGAGCAGTGCAGCGCGACATTCGTTTCCGAGGTCGAGCCCATCCTGCGCTCACAGCAGGCACCGCTGGAAAAAATTCGCCTCTTCTTCGATCGGGCCAAAACCGGCTACCATCCGCGCTATCGCGGCAGCCCCTTTCTCAACGTCGCCTCGGATATCCCCGACATCGCCGACCCGATGCGGCAGGCCATCATCGCGCACCAGCAGCTCGTCATCGAGGCCATCACCCGACTGGTCGAACGCTACGCCGCCGGGCGCGTCAGCCCGCTCAAGCGCACGACCGAGGAAACCGCCCACACCCTTTACCTGCTCTACGAGTCCGCACAGATGCAGTCACAGATCTTTGACCAGAGCTGGCCCTTCGACACCGCGCTCGAGTCCGCCCTCCGCGCCCTGGAGTAGTCCTCGCCGCACGGCACGGATGCGTCGCCAGCCCTGAACGGCGAAGATGATTGCGGCCCACGGGGTAAGCATGGCGTAGATAGCGATATAGTCTGTCCAATCCAGCACGTACGATTTGTCGACAAGGTTTACTAGCGCGAAAACAGCAGCCACCGCGAAGGGCAGATTATACACGAAAGTGCCCACCCACGTCCTGAGTTCATAACCAGCGGCGGGCTCGCCTAGAGTAATTCTCCAATAGCGGACATACAACCAGAGCCCTGGCAGGATAATCGCATACAGACCAAGTCCCAAAGCCACCTCCACAACCTCACCCTCCAGAAGAATGAGCGTACCCATGAAAAACCCGTAGGCGGCGGCAAGCAGTCCCGGCGTCACCATGACGAGCTGGGCCTTGGCCAAGCCTTGCGTTACCCCTTTTAAACATTCTTTTCTTTTCATATTTTCATTATTTACTGAAAATCCAAACATCGCCAACAGAAAATTCGGGCTTAACTCATCCCCCCGCCGTCCGATTCCAGCGTTGCACGGGGGCAAGCACGCACTATGCTTTTGCCCAGTATACTAAACCGCTTAGCAACGATACTATGAAAACATTCCTCAAAGCCCTCACCCTCTCAGCTCTCTGCTTGAGCTTGTTTGCCTTCACTGGCTGTAGCGACGAAACCAAGGAAAAAGTCGACGACGCAGCCGAGTCGGCCAAGAAAGACGTCAGCACCTCGATGAAGGAAGCGGGCGACAAGATCGAGCAAGGTGCCAATGACATGGCCGACGGCGCACAAGACGCCTACGACGATGCCAAGAAGCACGTCAACCACGCCTATGAAAGCACCAAGGAAGGCGCGACCAAGGCTTACGAGGACGCCAAGCAAGGCACCATCGACGCGTATAACGACGCTAAGCAGCACGTCAACGATGCGGCCAAGTCGGTCGAGGAAGCCACCTCCAGCGACTCCTCCAGCAGCAAGTAGCCTGGCATCAGCTTTAGCTCAAGCAGCCCTTCACGAGAGGGCTGCTTTTTTTGTGCAATCACAGCAAGGAAAGATTTTCGAATTCTCCTCAGCCTTGTCATCCTGATTAAGTCCGCGCTGAGAACGCACCGAAGGATCTCCTCGAGCGAACGAAAAGTACGGTCAATTGTCTCCGTGCGCGGAGATCCTTCGACTTCGCTCAGGATGACAACAATAGGCGAGTTCAAACTAAAACTCAGAGCCCAGCTAGTGTAACACATGTTAGCAAGTTGCGCTCTTCGCCTCTGCTGCTAGATAAAGAAACCGTATACCTAGCGCCCGCCACCGGTACGGAGCACTTCGTAGTGGTTTTCTGATACGCTGGAGAGAAAGCGCGAGGGCTCGAGCAGTTGTGGCGGTCCGCCGGAGGTGGTGATGCGCGGATAGCAAAGGTAAAGCTCCTCCTTGGCCCGGGTCACGGCAACGTAAAGCAGGCGGCGCTCCTCCTCCACATCGCCCTCTTCGATCGCGCGCTTGAGCGGCAGCAGACCCTCGGAGAGCCCGAGCACGAAGACCACCGGAAACTCCAGCCCCTTGGCCTGGTGAATCGTGGTCAGCTTCACAGTTTGCTCGTCGGGGTCGATGCGGCGGTCGCTCGTCTCGGAGTTGAGCAGGACGAGCTGGGCCAGCAGTTCGCTCATGTCCTCGTAGCGCGCGGCAAAGCCGAGCAGGCTGTCGAGGTCGTCTTTGCGGCTCTGCCAGTTATCGTAAATATTGCGCAGGTAGTCGCCATACCAACCCTCAATGGCCAGCTTGACGATCTCCTGCGGCGTGGCTGCGACCCGCGTCTCCTGGGGCTGCTTGGCCGCGAGATCGAAGAGGTCCGGGCTTTCCGGCGCGGGTGGCTTCACAACGGGTCCGCCCATTGCACGCTCCATGTCAATCAGCGTCTGGGCAAGATCTTTCCACTCTTCGCGGGCATCGCCGGGGACTTTCTTTAAAATGGGTTCGCCCAGCATGGCCCAGACGAGCGAGGTGCGCTCCTTTTCAGCCAACTCATGCGAGGCCTTATAAAGTTTCTTCGCGGTCACGGCGCCGACACGTGGCAGCAGGCAGGCCACGCGCTCAAAGGCTGCTGAGTCGCGCGGGTTGGAGACGATGCGGAGCTGGGCCACGAGGTCGCGGATGTGCGCCTGCTCGAAGAAGCGCACCCCGCTGGTGATGGTGTACGGTACGCTACGGCGGGAGAGCTCCATCTGCAAATCCATCGCCTGGTAGTGCGCCCGGTAGAGCACGGCCACGTCCTTGAGCGAACGCCCCTCCTCCATCAGCCCTTCTAGGCGGCGGATGATAAGGTCGGCCTGCGCGCGGGTATCCATGCAGGGCAGCACAAAGGGCTTTTCCAGCGAAGGGCGGTGGGCCTGGAGTTCGAGCGGGTAGCCGTCGATCGGCGGGTGCTCCTCCATCATGGCATTGGCGTAACCGAGAATCTCCGGGCTGGAGCGGTAGTTCGTCTCGATCTTGTAAATGGTGCGCTCGGGGAAGGCCTCGGCGAAGTCGCCCATGTTGCCAAACTCGGCCCCGCGCCAAGTGTAAATGCACTGCCAGTTATCCCCCACGACCATCAGGTTGCGACGCTTGGCCGCGAGCAGGTTCACGATGCTGCCCTGGAGCTTGTTCGTATCCTGAAACTCATCGACGAGAATGTGACGGAACCGCTCCTGATAATGCGTGCGCGCGGCCTCGTCTGTTTCGAGTAGCTTCAGCCAGTGCTCCAGCAGGTCATCGTAGTCGAGCGTCTGCTGGCGCAGCTTGCGCTCGGCATAGCCACTGGCAAAGGAGAGTAGCGTTTCCAGAATGTCCTCCAGCCACGGGTAGCGGGTCAGGATGACATCGCTAAGAGGCCGCCGGGTGTTACGCGCGTAGCTTATCATCTCCGCGACGACGCGGGCCTTGGGGTGCTCCTTGTTTTTGAGAAAGGCACTGTCGCGCTCGCGGATGACATCGCCCAGCAGTGACTCCGCATCCCCCTGATCCAGGATGGTAAAGCCCTTCTCCACACCAACGCTCTCGCCGTGCATGCGCAGCGTACGCTGCCCGATGGAGTGGAAGGTGCCGCCCCAGAACTTCCAACGGGGCACGCTGGTCAGCTCTTCGACGCGACCGAGCATTTCGCGCGCGGCCTTATTGGTAAAAGTGAGGAGCAGGATTTCGCCCGGCCAAACCTTTTGCTCCAGCAGCCAGGCCACGCGATAAGTCAGCGTGCGGGTCTTGCCCGAACCGGCTCCGGCCAGCACGAGCGCAGGCCCGTCCTCCGCGCACACGGCAGCGAGTTGCTGCTCGTTGAGCTCGGCGGCATAGTCGATGGGGGCAAAGTCGCCACCCAGCTTCACGCTCGGTCCGTCAAAATCCATAGGGGAGAGGTTGGCGCAGCCATCGGCCCCTTGCCAATTCTTTTCCGTGCCGGAGGCCAAAGCACTTCCGCAAAAAGCGGGGTTTACTTCGGCGTCACGGAAAAATCGTCCAGCAGTATCGTGCCTTCGCCCTCCAGGATTTCAATCTCAAGGGTGATTTCATCCGCGCCGCGAATCTCGCCGAAATTCCACTTGTAGGTATGCCATTTATCGCCGCCCTTGAGGTCAATGGTGCGGTAGGTGAACCCCCTGTCGGGGCGGATAAACTTCATGGTCAGGCCGCGCCCCTTATAGTCGCTGCTGACCTTATACTTAAACGTCAGGACGATGTCCTTGAGGTCTTTAACGTCCAGGTCTTCCTGATAAAAGCTCTGGATGTCGTCATCGACTTTGATTTCGCACACCTTGTTGTTACCGGAATACTCGACCACCTTGCGGTCGCCTTTCCAACCGCTCGTGCCCCGCTCAAAGTCTCCGTTACGGAGCAGCTCATCAGCGTTTACCGTGCAGGCAATGAGAAGGAGTGAGGAAGCAGACAGGAGGGATTTGATGGCATTCATGGGGTCAGCGTAACCCACACCGACAGGTTAATACAATAAAATTATGCACACCGCAGGGCGCGTGCATTATGGGAGAATACAGGATGCATTCCCGGACTCGCCGACCACGCAACGCTGTCCCTGCCCAGAGCCTAGAAGAGGAAGCCACCCGTGCCTGCCCCAAAGCGGTAAGTAAAGCCCGTGCGCAGGCGAACGCCCCGCTCGACCAGGTCCGTGTAGACGTACCAACGAAGTCCCTCCACCAGATCGATATCGCCGCTGAAGCGTACGTCCAAGCGGTGGCCGAAGGAGAAAAAGTCACTGGAGAGCGCGCCACGCAGCCCGAACGAGGGATTGATATAGGTGTAGTTCACCAGGATGGAGATGTCGGGTATCTTGTAACCGACGGCGGCACTCCAGGCCCAATTGGCCCGCGTATCATTATAGATAAACTCCGCCTGCCCGTAGAGGCGTTCGTCGTCTTCGCGAATCCAGTCCTGCCGCAACTGCGCGGAGAGATAGTTCTGGTCCTGGAGGTATTCGTAAGCCACCGCGCCGCTCAAGTCGTAGGGAAGATTTTGCCGGACACGCGTGCCGAAGTAGTTCCACTCGTTCCACCACTGGAAGGCGTTGGGGTCGAGTATACGGTCGATCGCCCCCGTAACCACCTCGACGCTACCGTCGTACAAGGGTGCTACCACACGGCCACCACGCACCCAGCCGTCGGGATCGTAGCTCAAGTCCGCCAGATCACCATGGTTGGGCGGCAGCACCCCAAACTGAAAACGCCACAGGTCGAGGTCGCTCTGCAGGTAGATTTGCCGCATGTTAAAATTCTGGGCCCCAATGCGCCGGCCCGTCGTGTTGGCAAAGGTACTGTTCGACGAGGTATAGACCGAACCGGTACCGGCCATCCCGCGCAGCGTCCACTGACCAAGCGTAGTATCGGCCAGGCCCGCCGAGTAGAATCCCGTTACCCGGTAGGCAAAACTGCTGGTCAACTGGTCCAGCGTATCCTTGTCAAACAGCGTCGTGTAGCGCATGCCGAGGTCCAGGCGCACGTAGTTGGGCTCATCCTCGTAGTCGGCTGCGTGCACGCTCGTGACCACCTGCCCGAGTAGCAGCAGGAGAATCCATCGGCACACAAACGTAACGCGACTGTAACGCATCAAGCCGAGGAACACATGCCATCCGCCGGGCCAAGGCAAGCTTATGTCACAGTGAAATGGGGATATGAGACCTACAGGCATCCAAGATCGACATCCAGGCCCGCGGTAGCTTGAATCTCCGTAGTGACACCGCCTGTTACCAGACCCTACCGCGGACGCCTCGCCCCCACCCCGACCGGGCACCTCCACCTCGGGCATGCGGCTACGTTTCTGCGTACCCAAGAGCGCTGTCAACAGGCCGGGGGCACGCTGGTCTACCGCAATGAGGACATCGACCGCCAACGCTGCAAGCCCGAGTACGCCCGCGCCGCAATCGAAGACCTCGCCTGGCTCGGACTCAGTTGGGGCGAAGGCCCTGACCTGGGTGGCCCCTACGCCCCCTACGACCAAAGCGAACGCCGCGAGCACTATCTGGGGACTTGGGCCAGGCTGCGAGACGCGGGCTACATTTACCCCTGCCACCGCTCACGCCGCGAACTGCGGGAGCATGCCCCTACCCCCAAGGGCGATGAGCAGGACGCCGAGCCCCTCTACCCGCCCAAGTGGCGACCACCCCCGGGAACCGGGGCCGAGGCCCTCCTGCCCGGCGAATGCACGTGGCGCTTTCGCGTGCCCGATGGCGAGACCATCCACTTTCACGACGCCCTGCTGGGGGAGCAGCGTTTCACCGCAGGCAAAGACTTCGGCGACTTCCCCGTGTGGCGCCGGGAGGACATGCCCGCCTACGAACTAGCCGTCGTGGTGGACGACATCGCGATGGACATAACCGAGGTCGTACGCGGAGCCGACCTGTTGCTCTCGACCGCTCGTCAGCTCCTGCTTTACCGTGCCCTCGGTGCGTCCCACATCCCCGGTTTTGCCCACTGCCCGCTGCTGCGGGACGCATCGGGACGCCGCCTGGCCAAACGCCACGACTCGCTCAGCCTCCGTGCCATGCGTGAAGCCGGTTTAAGTGCTGAAGAGGTCCGCCAGCGTGCGCTGGACCCAGATTCATGAACTGAGAAAACGGAAAAAGACGCGAAAAGACCCTTTTCTACCGACCTTGATGAATTTGAAGACACAGCCTAGTGTACCGTTAGCTTAGTTCTTGCCAAAACTATTTCACCGCAGAGGCGCAAAGACGCAGAGAGCTTCAGGTTTTTCTCTTTATCCCTGGCAATGCCTTCTGCCCTTTTGTGTGTTTTGTGCCTTTTTGCCGCTGTTAACTCATACAAAGCATTTAGCGAACATGACACTAGCGGCCCCAATAGCGGCCACCCCAGCCGCCCCCGGTATTGGGCTGGGTTTCGAGCAGGCGTTGCTTTTCCTCATCACTGAACTCGGAGGACTTAACGTAATCAGCAAAAGCCTCGGGGTCCTGCCCCGCCCACTCCCGGGCCACGCGGTCAATCGAGCGCTGACGCATGCGCTCGTCGCTGATGGATTCCGCCCAACTCATGGCGCTGGCGGGATCGTCAGAAGCAGCTCGATAGGTCAGGGTGGCCACCGCACGGTCAAGCTCGGGGGAAGCCGGTTGGGTGTTGAGCCATTCGGCGGGTCCGGTCAGGTCGTAGCGGCTCCACTGGTATACGAGCATGGCGCTCAAACGCCCACGGTTGGGATCGTCCACGTCCAGCGTGGTCAGGTAAGCCGAAGCCTGCTCGGGGTCGCTCTCAGCCCAGGTGCGAATCATGCTGTTGCGCACTTCATCAAAGTCATCTCGCCCGGCCAATTGCTCCAGATAAGCAGAGGCACCATCCGGGTCATACTCTGCCCACTCCTGCATGATCTCGGCCAGAGCGGCAGTCTGCCCTTCACCGGGCTCCATGTCCGTAGCCCACAGGAGGGCAGAATCGAGGTTGCCGCTCTCCACCATGGTCTCGACCACGGTGCGGAGGGCTTCGCGCTTGGTCCGCTGCTCTTCGAGCGTGCCCTCACCCAGACCTACCGCAAACTGAAACGCGCTAAAAGGGTCGGTAGCCACATAGCCTTCCAAAATAGACTCCAGACGATTCTGACGCACCCGCTGGGCAGCGTAGTTCTCGGGAGAATTCCACCAGGCAATGGCCGCAGCGGGGTCGGATTTCCCCCAACCTTCAAGGGCTTGATTCACGGCACGGTTGGACAAGCGCATACCGGGAATGGCCTGAGCATAGGCCAGGGCCGCCTGCGGCTCGTAGGCAGCCCAACGCTCAACCACCCCGAGCAGCATCAAATCGCGTGCCTGACTGGGATCAAGCGATTCTATCTGGGCCAGTGTGGGTGCGATTTCCTCTGCGCTGAGATTGGCGATTTTCAGGCGAAGCGACTCCCGGGCGAGCGGGTCGTTCGGGTTGAGCAGGTAGGCGTCCAAAAGCTGGCCAAAGCTCTGCCCGCCGGGGGTACCCTCCACTGGCCAGACCTCATCCTGCCCACCAGACTGGGCCTGGCTCGACTCCCCCTCGCTGGCGTAGGTTTCACCGCGATAGTAGCTCTTGTCAGCCTTGGGCTCAGAGGCGACGGGTGACACGCTGTCCGCGTCAGTCCCGGAACTGGTACCGATAAAATAGGCCGCAACGAGGGTCACAACCCAAGCAAATACAATAGCACTAATGCGAACAGAGGCAGATTTCATGGCAATACAAACCCCGGGAGGGGCAAGGAGTTCCGGTTAGGGTTATTTTTCCCAAAAATCCGCAAATGCAAGCGACTGCGCAATGAAAATCAGTCGATGCGCCCCTCGTCAAAATCGATCATATCGGCCACGGACTTGATCTCGTCCGCCCGGTCGAGGCAGCCCATGTTCTCCAGCGACTCGCGCAGGAACTCCCGTCCGGCCTCGGTCATGCCCTTCTGCACGAGTTCGCGGTTCCAGGCCACGGCCCGCACGTCATCGGGAAACAGCTCCAGCAGGCGTGCGTCCATCTCGCTATCGTCGCCACTGGACATGACGATGGTCTCGACCTCGCCCGGATCGACCCCCAGGTGCAGGCAGAGGAAGCGGTCAAAGCCACGCTTGTAGTTTTTGCGGTAGCTCTTGGGCAGCTCGCCATGCTCCTGCGTGTAGCGTATCTTGGCGATAAAGCGCGGCAGGTGCAGGAGGCCAGTGGCCGCGTGCGGGAGGTAGGGCGAGGGCAGGCTGGTCAGGACTTCGCCTGTCGAGCCGGGAATGGGGCGGGATTTCATGGAAAAATGAGTGCGGCAGGCCAGGTTGTGTAGGCAAACCTACTTGAGCTTAAACGAAGCCAGGATCTTCTCGCGAATGGGGCCAAAGGTCGCAGCACCTTCATCATTGGCCCCCGCAGTGATAATGTAGGCGCCTCCACCCTCTATCACAACATAGACGTTTGAATGTAGCATCAGAACGCCGAGATCCATCGTATAGGAGAAGTGTGTGGCGTCGTATTTGCCGACTTTCGCGGGAGAGGGTGCTGAGATTTCCTTCACCTCAGGCAACTTGCCCAGGTTTACCACGCTGGCCTCAAGGTACAGCTCCTTGCTCACACCCTTTGGCATATTTTCCAGCACCACGTTTACCGTTTGAAACACCATCGCCTCCTCATTGAAGTAAGTGCCGTTCACATCCGTGCCCTCGGTGGGCTCGACCCCCCATCCCTCAGGAAAATCGATCGTGTAGTCCGCGCCGACGAATTCGCTACCGTCAATGGCCTTTTTGGAGAATGCCGTGCTGGCAAAAATCAGAGACGAAAGAAAAAGGTAAGGTAAGATTTTCATTGCGGACGAGCAAAGCAGGAAGCCTGCGAACAGACAATCTTTAATCCCGGGAGGGAAAATTCGCCTGCGGCATGGACATTCCCTCAAAAGGCTCTTTGCTAGTTGGGATGAAAACCATCTGGCGCGTCGCCCAATACCTTTTTCGCTATCGTATGCTGTTCTGGCTCACGATCGGGTTTGCCGTGCTCTCGATCGTCTTCACCCTGGCCATCCCCAAAGTCGCAGGCTGGCTCGTCGATGGCCTGGGGCAAATGGAGCTGTCCGACCTGTGGCTGGGCGTCGGACTGATCGCGATGTGCTACTTTGGTCGCGAGCTCTTTAACGTGCTACGCATCCGGGTGAACAACGTCCTGGAGCAAAAGGTACTCATCGACATGCGGCGCGACATCCACGCCAAGCTCCTCTCCCTGCCGGTCTCTTTCTACGACCAGCGCAAGAGCGGCGAAATCGCCTCACGTGTGGTCGAGGACGTGGCCAACGTCGAACGCGCCCTGCTCGACGGTACCGAGCAGAGCACGACCATTCTCTTTCAGGTCGTCGGCATCGTGATTATTCTCTTCATTACCCAGCCCATGCTGGCCACCTTCGTTGTCATGCCGCTGCCCATCGTGCTCTGGATGGCCTATGCCTACGCCATGGCTTCGCGCAAGAATTGGAAGGCCGTCCGCAAGGCCACGGGCGCACTCAATGCCCTGCTGGTCGAAGACATCCAGGGCAACCGCCTCATCCAGACTTTTGCCCTGCAAAAGCGCGAAGGCCGCCGCTTCGAGCAGCACGCCGAGGACCTCAAGGACAAGAGCCTCAAGGCCATGTTTCACTGGTCACTCTACAGCCCGGGCAGCCAATTCGTCTCCAGTCTGGGGACCGTGGCCGTCTTCGCCGCCGGGGGCTACCTCATTATAACGAACAAAGGCGGCTTCACCATCGGCGAATTCGTCAGCTTCTTCTTTTACGCCCAGATGCTCTACCTGCCCCTGTGGCGGCTGACCATGCTCAACCAGATGCTCGCCTCCGGCAAAGCGAGCGGTGACCGCGTTTTTGAAATCCTCGACGCCGAAGTCGAAGTCGCCCAGCCGCCCCACCCCAAGCCCTTCCCCGAGGGGCTCGTCGGTGTGGAATTTAGCAACGTGGGCTTCCAGTACCCCGGTCGCCCCGCTGTGCTGGAAAACTTCGAACTCACCATCGAGCCGGGTAAAGTCACTGCTCTTGTCGGCCACACCGGCGCGGGCAAGTCCACCGTGGCCAACCTCGCCATGCGCGCCTACGACGCCACCTCCGGCGCCGTGCTGGTCAACGGCATCGATATCCGCGAGCTCAACCTCGGCGACATCCACGGCAACATCGGCCACGTCGCCCAGGACCCCTTCCTCTTCGAAGGCAGCGTCCGCGAAAACCTCCTCCTGGCCAAAGAAGACGCCACCGACAGCGAGATTCGGGCCGCGCTCGAAGGAGCCAGCGCCTGGGAGTTCGTCCAGCGCATGCCCGACGGAATGGACACCAACATCGGCGAAAAGGGCATCCGCCTCAGTCAGGGCGAAAAGCAGCGCCTGACCATTGCCCGCGTGCTCTTGAAGAACCCGCCGCTGGTCATCCTCGACGAAGCCACTGCCTCCGTGGACACCATCACCGAGCGGCAGATCCAGAACGCGCTGGATAACCTCATGGCCGACCGCACCGTGCTCATCATCGCCCACCGCCTCTCCACCGTGCGCAAGGCGGACAAGATCGTCGTCCTCGAAAAGGGCAAGATCATCGAAATGGGCTCGCACAACGACCTCCTCCTTGAGCAAGGTCGCTACGCCAACCTCTGGCTCCACCAAGTCGAAGTCATCGAAGACATCTCCGAAACTCCGGCCTAAAAGTAAACTTGAAAAAACGCACGCATTTGCGTACGCTTTCAACCATGACCACTGTTACCTCAACGCAAGCCCGCAGCAAGCTGTACGCACTGATTGACGACGCCAACGCTTCCCACGAGCCAATCCAGATCACGGGTAAGCGCGGAAACGCGGTACTCATATCCGAAAGCGACTGGCGAGCGATTCAGGAAACCCTGCACCTGCACAGTATTCCCGGCATGGTGGAATCCGTCCAGGAAGCACGCAGCGAAGGTATCGACAAGGCCAGCAAGGAATTGGACTGGTGAGCTACGAGGTCGTCTTTTCCCGTCTGGCCCAGAAAGATGCGCACAAGCTCAGTGCCAGCAAATTGAAGCCCAAAGCCCAGAAGCTGATCGCTCTTTTACGCAATGACCCCTATCACACGCCACCCCCCTACGAGGCCTTGGTAGGTGACTTGAAAGGCTGCTATTCCCGCCGCATCAATATACAGCATCGTCTGGTATACGAGGTCTTTGACCAAAAAAAGGTTGTCCATGTACTCCGCATGTGGACGCATTACGAATAAATAAACGCACCATGCCAGCACCCGACCGCATCATTGCCCTGCTTTCCGGCCCAGACCAGCCCGGGCTCGTCGCCCGCGTCTCCGGCTGGGTCTATGCCCGGGGCGGGAACATCCTCCATGCTGACCAGCACCGCGACAGCGACGCCGAGATTTTCTTTCAGCGCGTGGAGTGGATCCCCGAGGGCGACCATGCCGAGGAGATGGACAACTTTCGCCGCTACGCCGAGGACGAACTGAGCATGACCGGCCACGTCGCCCTCTCCTCCGAGCGGCCCAAGGTCGCGATCATGGTCTCCAAGATCGAGCACTGCTTTCACGACATCATCCTGCGCTTCAAGTCGGGAGAGCTCCCCGGCAAGCTCGTCGCCGTCATCTCCAACCACGAAGACCTCCGCTCCGCCACCGAGGGCTACGGCCTACCCTTTTATCACATATCGGTAACAAAGGACCGCAAGGCCCAAGCCGAGGCCGAGCAACTCGCCGTCATCCACCAGCACGGCGCCCAACTCGTGCTCATGGCTCGCTACATGCAGGTGCTCAGCGATGACTTTCTGGCCCAAGTCGGCTGCCCGGTCATCAACATCCACCATAGCTTTTTGCCCGCCTTTGCCGGAGGTAAACCCTACCATCAGGCTTATCGTCGCGGGGTAAAGCTCATCGGGGCCACGGCCCACTACGCCACGGCCGACCTCGACGAAGGGCCCATCATCGCCCAGGACGTGGCCCGGGTCACGCACCGCCACGGCCCGTCCGAGCTCGTCCGCCGCGGGCGCGACCTTGAGAAGCTCGTCTTCTCTCAAGCCATCCGCTGGCACCTCGAACACCGCATCCTCGTTTACCACAACAAAACCGTCGTCTTCGACTAGCGGGTGGCACCCGCTGGCATTGAGGGGCTCCGCCCCTACGGCGCAGCGTTTGATCTGTCTGAAGGGCTATCGCCCTTACGGCACTACGTGTCTACCCCGTACCTTAAATCTGAGGTAGGGCGCAGTCTCCCCCCCACAGCAAATGCCAAGGTCTCACCAGACCGAAAGTGCAAAAGCCTTTATTTTACCCTGTTGCCAAAGATTCGGGTCAAGCGCCGTGCGCTTGTGGACTTGACTTGAGTGCGCTCGGGCCCAAGCTTTGGCGATTTTCCAGTTACCATGAATCGTCCCCCCAAAAAGCATAAGCCCAAGAAAGACGGCATCCTCGAAGACCCGCGCTTCTCCCGCGAAGAGCTTGAGGCCGCCGATCGCAAGCTGCACCACGATCAAGCTCCCAAGGGCGACGACCGCAACCTCGTGCATGTGGACGACGCCTTTAAGGAGGCCGACTTCGAAGACCAGGCCTGGCTTTTCTGGAACAAGAACAAGCACTTCATCATCGGTCTCTTTGTCCTCGTGCTGCTCGGTTTTGCCGGAGTCGAGGGTTACAAGCTCTATCGCGAGAGCGCCATCGCCTCCATGCAGCAGGAGTACAGCGCAGCGGACAGCACCGAGGCCAAGATCACTTTTGGCGAAGCCAACAGCAGCATGCCACTCGGTGGCTTTGCCCTGCTCGAAGCCGCGGACGCCACTTACACCGACGGCGACTATTCCGAAGCCGCCTCTCTCTATAAAGAAGCCGCCACGGGCCTCCAGGGCACCTATTTCTATGGACGCGCCCTGATCGGCGAGGCCATGTCGCAGGTGCTGGCGGGACAGACCGACGCTGGCACCAGCCTGCTCAAGTCTATCAGTGTCAACGGCGATCTCCTAGACGCCATCCGCGCGCAAGCCATTTACAACCTCGGTGCGATTGCCACTTCGCAGGGCAATCACGAGGAAGCCCGCCGCTATCTCGAGCAGGCAGTCAAGCTCCAGCCCGAAGGCCCTTGGGGCAGCCTGGCTAAAGACCTGATGAATGACCTGCCCGCTTCAGTCGCTGCGGCCAGCGTCCAGGCCCCCGTGCCCGTGGTTCCGGCTGCGCTTGAGCCCACCCCGCAGGATGCCTCAACCGAGACCGAGGCCCCCTCCCCGGCGGCTGCGCTCGACGCCGACGACGCCGAGTAATAGCGTTTCTATATATGATTGATAAGATGTTGGCAGGGACGGCTGCCCCCAGGCATCCCTGAGCGGGCCGCTGGCTTTACCATTTTTATGGGAAGACGGTATAAGAGAAAGCGTGCTGCCCGTAAATACGGAGCCCAAAGACGCAGCCTCGTAGCTAGCGCTTCAAACCGGAACGCGTAATCCCGAAGCGCAGGAATACAAGAGCCGGGCGTTGTCTTGCCTAGGCAAGGCGGACTTCTACGCTGAACACGCTGGTCGCCCCGGCGTCCACGAAGTGCAGCCCCTTCTTTGTCCCGGAGCTGTTGGGCGGCCCCATCCACGGCTCTACGCAGTAAAATGGGCTGTCCTCGGCCATCGTCCAGGAGACGACGCTTGTCCACTCTGAGGGCACACGTGAGTCGCCGATTTTTATCGCGATGTCCTCTTCGCCGCTCTTGGGGCCAAAGCGCACCTCGTTGGACTTCAGCTTGCAGTGGATCAGGTCCACGATGGCGGGGTCATCAAAGGAGGCCGTCTCGGAAAAGTCCTTTACCGGCACGAGCTTGCCCTCACCATCCTGGTGAAAGGCCTTCTTCGCGGGAATGTGCAACTGGTAGTCCGCGCGTGTGCTGCCCTCGTGCCAGGGCAGGGCGAAGTAAAAATGATGGCCGGCAGACCACGGAATGGGCGTGCTGCCGTGATTTTGCAGTTGGTAGTCCACGTAAATGGCGAGCTGCTCAAAGCGGTAACGCACGCTGAAGGTATAGTCGTAGGGGTAGGCTTCGTTACACTCATCCGAAGGGACGAAACTGGCCGTAAAGCCGTGGTCATGCTCGGTCACGACCTCAAACTTGCCCTGTCGGCAGTAGCCGTGCGTCATCATGGGGAGGCGCTCCCCCTCCGGTGTACGCCAGTAGCCGATCTCGCCCTTATCAAAGGTGCGGGCGGAAAAGGGAAACAGCACCGGGTTGCCCCCCCGCACCTTGGCGATATTGCCCAGGTCGGCATCTTCGGGCCAGTGGATGACGTCGCGGTACGAGCCGTCGGCCAGCGTAAGGTGCCAGTTCATCAGGCGTGCTCCGGCCTCCGGATAGGCGAGAAAAGTCGAGGCCCCGATCTGCCACTTGCGCACGGGATGGCCGTTGATGTCGAGTGTTTCCATGTTGGAAAACCTCTAGCCGAAATTTCCATGCGCGGAAAGGCGCAAAAATCGGAAAAACACTTTTCGCCCCAAAGCGCGCAGCGCTGAAAGCTTAGGCCGTTTCTAGAAGAACTCGCCCGCCCATTAGTAAGCTGCCAGCGCCCGTTAACTCCCAATTCTAGGGGCGGCATTCTCACGCGCTTCGCCTTGCTTTTCATAAAACCGCTATCTACCATAGGCCGTGATGCAAAAATGGGGATTCCTGCTCTGCCTACTCTCGCTCCTGCTGCTCACCCTCGCGGGCCAGTCCAACGCAGCCGATAAATCTGGTGGGACACTTGCTGATTCCACCGAGACTAGCGACACGGCACCCGAAACTCCCGACCAGACGGCAACGGAAACCCTCGACCCTGACCGAGTGGAAGTGGAGAGCATCGAGGAAGCGACCGAGACCATCACCGCACCCACCGCCACTGTCAAAGCCCTACCGAATCCTCCTGAAGGCGGGTTCGATGTGTACGTCGTGCCCATCTCCGGACCGATTGGCAAACCTCAGCTCTACATCCTGCGTCGTGCGCTCAAGGAGGCCATCGAGAACGACGTAGAAACCATCATCCTCGATATGGACACCCCCGGCGGACGGCTTGACGTGACCCTCGAAATGATGGAAGCCCTGGGCAATTTCAAGGGCGAGACCATCACCTACGTAAACGACGAAGCCATCTCCGCCGGTTCGTATATTTCCATTGCATGCAACGACATTTACTTCTCTCCCGGTGGCATCATGGGTGCGGCAGCCGTCATCTCTGGTGGTGGCGAAGAAATTGGAGAGACCATGAAGCAGAAGATCGATAGCTACCTCAAGGCGAAGGTCCGTGTCGTCTCCGGCGATAATCGCTACCGTGCCGATGTTCAGCGGGCCATGATGGACTCCTCCTACGAACTGGAGATCGACGGCAACATTTTGAAGGAAAAGGATGAGCTGCTCTCTTTAACGGCGGACGAAGCGGCCCAAACATACGGCAACCCGCCCGAGCCGCTCCTCTCCTCTGGCACCTATGAGTCTGTGGATGACCTGCTCAATGCCCGCTACGGAGCCGGAAACTACAACATCCGCGAGTTTCACCTCAGTTGGTCCGAGGAGTTTGCCAAGTGGTTTGAGACCATCGCGCCCGTGCTCTTTGGCATCGGCGTGCTCATGATTATCATCGAGATCAAGACGCCATCTTTCGGCGTCATCGGCGGCCTCGGCATAGCGCTCGTGGTCATCGTGTTCGTCAGCAACTACTTTGCCGGCCTGGCGGGGAACGAGCCTATCCTGCTTTTCCTGCTCGGCGTCGTGCTCATCGTGATCGAGATCTTTATCATGCCCGGCATCGTTGTCGCGCTCGCCCTGGGTGCACTGTGCATCCTGAGTGCGCTCATCTGGTCGATGGCCGACATCTGGCCCACGCCCGACGGCGGCATCACCGTGTCACCAGACGCCCTGTGGAGTGCGGCAAAAGATGCGCTTCTGGCCTTTTGCATCGCCGGGATCGGCCTGGTCCTTGCCTGGCGCTACCTGCCCGAGTCTCCGCTGTTCCGGCCGCTCATCTCCACTGGTAGCGTCAAGGGCGTGTCCGTGACCAATGCGGGCAACAGCAGCGGGGAGCAAGGCGGCCAGCCGGAGATCGGGGCAACCGGACGGGTAACGAAAGAACTTCGCCCCATCGGGCAGGTGGAGATCGACGGCCAACTCTATACCGCACGCTGTAACCACGGGCAAATTAACTGCGGACAGCGCATTCGCGTGACCCAACACAAAGACTTCACGCTGATCGTCGAACACATTTCCTAAGCATGTCCCTCATCATTTCGCTCCTTGTTGTCGCCCTGGTGCTCTTTTTGCTGGAGATCATCGTCCCCGGCACAGTGCTTGCCTTGCTGGCCGTCGGCTGTCTGGTGGCAGCGACAATCATCGCCTATAACGAGATGGGCGTGCAGGTGGCACTGATTATTTTCGTGTGCTCGTGCGTGGCCAGTCTGCTGTTTTTCATTCTCGAACTGAAAATGCTCAAGAGCGGGCCGCTGCGAAAATTCATCAGCTCCGAATCCTCCATCACTGCTGTCTCGGTCGACACCCAGACAGACGACTCTATCATCGGTCAATCAGGCACCGCCTTGACAACGATGGCACCCTCAGGCAGAGTTCAGATTGGAGACCGCACCTTTGAAGCCTCCTGTCAGGGCGGCTACATCCAGAAAAATACCGCTATCACCGTTATCCGCATCGAACGCGCAACACTTATCGTAAAAGCATCATGAACACACTCACTCTTGCTATCTCAGTGATGGAAGTCGGCCTGATTCTCGTCGGCATTTTCCTCATCATTCTGCTGATTCTCTTCTTCTCCTTTTTCTCCGTCTGGATGAAGGCGCTCTCCTCGGGGGCATCGGTAGGCTTCGGCTCACTCTTTGCTATGCGATTCCTGCGCAAACTGCCCTACTCGCTCATCGTTGACGCGCGCATCATGTCGGTTAAAGCCGGCATCGACCTGTCGATCAACGAAATCGAGACCCAGTACATGGCCGGTGGTGACATCATCCAAACCGTGCAGGCGCTCATTAACGCCAAGAAGGCCGGCATCACCCTGGAGTGGGACAAGGCCTGCGCCATCGACCTCGCCACGAAGGGCACCAGCAAGTCCGTCCTCGAAGCCGTGCATACCTCGATTAACCCCAAGGTCATCGACTGCCCCCAGCCCAGCCAAGGCCGCAACACCATCGACGGTGTGGCCAAGGACGGCATCCAAGTCAAGGCCCGCGCCCGTGTCACCGTACGCTCTAACCTCGAAAACTACGTCGGCAGTGCGCTTGAGGAAACCATCATCGCCCGTGTCGGCGAAGGCATCGTTACCACCATCGGCTCGGCCGAGAGCTACAAGTTTGTCCTCGAAAACCCGGACCGCATCTCCAAGAACGTGCTCGAGCGCGGCTTGGACGTCGGCACGGCCTTCGAAATCATTTCCATCGACATCGCCGACGTGGACGTGGGTGACAACATCGGGGCCAAGCTCCAGGAAGCCCAGGCTATCGCCAACAAGAACATGGCTCAGGCCCAGGCCGAAATCCGCCGCGCTGCCGCTGTCGCCCTTGAGCAGGAGATGAAGGCCAAGGTCGAAGAGATGCAGGCCAAGGTGGTCGAAGCCGAGGCCGAAGTGCCGCTCGCTCTGGCCGAGTCCCTCCGCTCCGGCAAGATGGGCTTTATGGACTACTACAAGCTCCAGAACATCCAGTCCGACACCGCCATGCGTGAGGCCATCTCCAAGCCGGAAAGCTCCCACGACGAGAACTCCTAAGCCCACCTCCTCCCATGGACAATATTTCCGATCTGATTATTCCCGCCCTGGTGTTTATCTTCTGGGCAATCAGCTCGGTTGCCCAGGTGGCGAAAAAGTCCAAGGCGGACAAGGAACGCCCTGAGTCCGAGCCCTATACCCCGCTGGATCACCCCGGGAATCAGGACGACGAGCGTACACGGCGCATCCAGGAGGAGATCCGACGCAAAATCGCGGAGCGGCGCGGGAACACTGCACCGCAGCCCGCCTCGCGGACGGAAGAACCCCCGGCCTACAATCCACACCTCCCCGAGACGCCGCGCACCCAGCCAGCGCCTCGCCCTGCCGCACGCGCCCCCGAGCCCACACTCCGGCGCGAAAGTGCCCCCACGAGCCGCCCGGCCAAACCGAAGCCGAGCTACGTGGACCTTGACCAGCCCGTAAATCGTCTCCAGCAGGAGCTGGCCGAGCAACAGCGGCGCATGGAAGAAACCCAGCGCAAGGCCGAAGAGGCCCGTCAGCTCGCATTGAAACGTCGCCAGGACGCGTACAGGAAAACGCGCAAAAAACCCCGGACGATTTCCTACGGCGGCAGCCTGCAAAGCAGTGTGCGCGCCACCCTCAAAGACCCACACGCCGCACGCAAGGCCGTCCTCTACTACGAAACACTAGGGACTCCCGTGGGCCTGCGACGCGACGGTCAACTTTACCCTCATTGGGACATTTAGCCGAGATCGGCAGTCGCTTCGGAAGCGACCCCACCCTTATGCACAGACTTATCCTGACTCTCTTGACGGCGCTTTTTATCAGCGCAACCACCCAGGCCTCCACCAGCCTCCCTCGTTATATCGAGGGCATGGAAATGTATCAGGTCACGCTTTACGACAGCGTCGACGACGGCTTTAGCATCCGCTATAAACCCCCGCAGGGCACAGACAAGCTCGACCTCTACATCTACACCGACGGCTACGACGATCTCCCAAACGGCATTAGCGAGGCAGTTCGCGCGGAGTACGTTGAAATTTACGCGGCCATTGTCCGCATGGAGCAGCTCGGCTATTACGCCGGCGTAACCGAGCCCAAGGGCGGAGAAGCCAGCATCAACTTTGGCGGTGAGGATCAGCAATACCTCTGGGGCTATACCCAATACCGACAGACCAAAAAAGTCGACGGTGTCGAGGACACCCAGAGCGTCCTGAGCTCATTCTACTTTTTGACCGTTTATCAGGGGCGCCTGATTAAGCTGCGCTACACCTTTACCGAGACAAACTTCCAATTCGCTTACAAGCGATTTCAGAAAGTCGTCCGCGAGCTCGAAGAAAAAATCTAGCGGGCTGTTACCGAAATGCTTGCACTTTCGATGCTACCGCATCGCGTCTGGGATGACCCCAAAACGCATTCGAGGAACTTAGCTCACGGTACACTAACGGACAAAACCGTGCTTTTACCCCGTTAAGCCAAGGCAAGTGACTTCCCCTACTCCGGCTGCCCGGATGGAGCTTTTGAGGTGTAGTGGATAACGTGCCCCTTGCGCTCCACGATTTCAAAGTGTGGGAAGACCGACCGCAACGTTGGCATGTCTTTCACGTGACCTACGCCGCGCACATTATCGGTAAAGTACGACTTCAGCTCCTCGGCATTGCGCAGATCCAGAAACCAGACGGGCTCCGGGAAATCGCCGTAGAACAGGATGCTGCCCACGTGCAACTCGTACCAGGTATCCGGCCCGACCGTAAGCAGGACTTGCTCGCCCGGTTCGATGCTCGACGCAAAGCCAGGGGCCATCGCTACCACCGGTGCCTGCACACTGGCACGCTCGCTCCAGGCAAGATATTTTCCCGGCCACTGCAGGCAGCCCGGAACCATCAAGCTTACAGCTGCGAAATACGTAATGCCGTGCGAAAGCACACCCCGGTTCCACGACAGCAGAGCACAGGCCGAGACACTGGCCAGCAGCGGCAGGATTGCCACCAGGTAGCGCTCGGAGTGCTTTGACATCAGGCCAACCGCGACGAGAAAAATCAGCACCACCAGGGCGCAGGCCAGCAGGTCGCTGCGGCGACGCAATTCACGCACACAAAATACCGCCGCCAATCCCCCCAGCAGCACCAGCGCGTAGAGCGAATAGTCCTCCACCAATAGGCCAAGGTAGTAGTCAAAGGACGCGGCATACCCGCCAACCTCGGAGGTCGTGGCCCGCCCCAGCATTTGCTCCCGGAAAGCCCGCAGGACAAAGGTACCGCTGCTGTTAAGCGCCTGGATGAAAAACCAACCCGCATAGCCCACGGCCACGATGGCAAAGCCCGCCCACGGCCACGGATTTTTTAGCGGGCGCAAGCTGCGTGCTATAGCGACATGCATGAGCAGAAAAACGGCCATAGGCAAAAGCGCGAGCGGGTACTTCTGCAAGGCACACAGTGCGGCCACCGCTCCCGCTGCCAGCCACCAGCGCGGCTGCTTTTGCGTAAAGAGCAGGATATAGGTGGTCAGGATGGTGAAGAAGGCCGTCCCGGTGTCGAGCAGAGCAGAACGCGACTGGCTCCAGAACAGAAAGGATACGATGAGACTGAGCGATGCCAGCAGCGGGGCAAGAGTCCAGCCTCCGGCCAACTGCCGCGTCAACAGCCCCGCCAGAATCACCGAACCGATACCAAACAGGGCTGGCCAGAGCCGCAGCGCTGCCTCGCGGTCCTCCATCAAGCCCAGCGCCGCACCGCTCAAGGCATAGTGTAGTGGCGGTTTCAATACATTGAGCGAGAAGTTCTCCTGCACTTTGAGCGGAAAGCCCGTGATAAGCATCTCCCGGCTACGCTCAGCGGTGTAAAACTCATCAAACTCAACCAGCGGTGAGCCACCAAGCCTCGCCAAAAGCAAACTCGTGTAGACGGCCACCAAGAGCGCCCAGATTACCACATTCACCTTGCGGGCAAGCGGTAGTGTCGGGCGAGCGGTATCCATAGGCTTAAACCAGGGTGTAGCACAGGTCAGACCACTCGCCATCGGTGCGGGAGTCTTCCAGCGCCTTGATCCCCGCCTCCTGCGCGGCAAAGCGGAAGGCCGTTTTGACCTCCTCCAGCTCGCGGGCGAGGATGCCGCTCAGGGCGAGTACGCCGCTCGGCGCCATCGCCATAAGCAGGCCCGTGGCGTGGATTTTCAAAATATCGGCCTGGATGTTAGCCATCATGAAGTCCACTTCACGCCCGGCCAGGCCGCCCTCGATCCCGGTCGTGCCGAAGTCGATCTCCTCGCGGGCGATACCGTTGATCTCGGCATTCTCCCAGCTCACGCGGATAGCCTCCGGGTCCTGATCGAAGCCAAAGACCTGCTTGGCCCCGAGTTTAACCGCCGACAGGGCCAGGATACCCGAGCCGCAACCGGCATCGACGATGTGCGACTGGGCAAAATGCGCTTCACCACGCGCGCCGTGAAAGTCCATCATCCGTCGGGCCATGAGCCGGGTCGTCTCGTGGCTGCCCGTACCAAAAGCCATCCCCGCGTCGAGGTAGATGGCCGCATGGCCCGCGGGCAACGGGTAGCTCTCGCGCTCCCAGGCCGGCACCCAGTGCAGGTGGCCCGTGGACCACGGTTTGAGGAATGCCTTGTAGGCGTCCTGCCACTCGCGGTCTTCCATCTCCTGATAGGCGAAGGGCGTGGGGATGGCCGGAAAGACACGGGCCAGCGCAGCGGCGTCAGCTTCGGCCTCTTCGCGCGATTCGTAAAAGCCCTTGAGGATGAGCGGTGCGTTGGGCGCAGTCTCGATGCCCCAGGTTACGATCTCCTCCTCGGCAAAGTAGGCTTCGAGCGTGTCGGCGAGTTCGGCGTCAATTTCGGTGGAAAGAATATGCATGAAAAAGGTGTGGGCGAATTGGTAGCAGGCTAAGGCCGGATGTTTTCTATTGCGCGATCAGTCCTGCGGAAACTGCGTCGTGCCGAGTATCCACTTTTCGGCCAAGTGGCGGATGGTTTTGGGGAGCAGTTTGTGCTCGGCGGCGTGGACCTTGGCCTCAACCGCCTCAAGGGTGTCCCCTTTCTCGATCGGGACACGCTCCTGGCCGAGAATTTCCCCCGCGTCGATCTCCGGCGTGACCCAGTGCACGGTGCAGCCGGTCTCGGCGTCGCCGTTTTCGTAGGCGCGCTGGATGGAGTGCAGGCCGGGGTACTTAGGCAGGAGGCTCGGGTGCAGGTTGATGATGCGCTGGTGAAATGCCTCGATAAAGGTCGGCTTGATCACACGCATGAAGCCTGCCAGCACAATGAGGTCCGGGCTCAGGCACTCGATGGTGTGGACCCAGTGCGCCTCGGCAGCGCCTTCGAGCTTGGTCCGGTACTTGCCCGGATCAAGGTAAAAGGCGGACACGTCAAAGCGGGGCCCGAGCTTGAGAATGCCCGCGTCCGGCTGGTCACAAAAAATGCCCATGACCTTGGCCAGGCCGAGCTCACCGTTGCGTTCGGCCTGGAGGATGGCCTCTGCGTTACTGCCACGGCCGGAGCCGAGAATGACGACACGAATCATGGTTTAAAAGGTATCGGCGGCAGCGCAGATTTTCGCAATGAGCGAAGTCGTGCTGTAGCCTTCGAGAAAGGGAAGAAAGCGGATGTCGGTCCCGCAGGACTCGAGTGCACCACGCTCCTCGGCGTTGATGTTGGTCATGTCGTAGTCGCCCGCCTTGACGTAGATGTCGGGCCGCAGCGCGGTGATTTCCGCCGTCAGGCGCGGCGTGTGGAACACGGCCAGGCAATCGACAAAGGGCAGGCTGCCCAGCAGGTACGCCCGCTCGGTTTCGCTCTGAATGGGGCGAGTTGGCCCCTTGAGTGCCTTAACGCTCTGGTCACCGTTGAGCATGATAAAGAGATGATCGCCCTGTTTGGCCGCTTCCTTAAGGAAGTATAAATGCCCGGTGTGCAGGAGGTCAAAGCAGCCGTTGGTCAACACCACGCGCTCGCCGGCCTCGCGATGCTGCTCACGGCGCGCGACCGCTTCGTCCAGCGGCAGGAGCTTGGGGATGTCGAGCTTGGGCAACATATGGGCTCAGAGTGTTTGCAAGCCCCTGCCACTGGTCAAGCAAACGCGCGGCGTTTGATCCGTTTAATGGGGGCAAGGCCCCCATCGCTCCCGATGGTCGCTGCCCCCATAACGCGCGGCGTTTGATCCGCTCCGGCTGGAGCAGCAATATAAGGCTCTCACTCCAAGCGCACGCGCAAGTCCCAAACAAATAAGAGTGATGTGCAAGCATCACAGGTGCAGGACTGCGTCCTGCCGCTCCGGCTGGAGCAGCAATATAGGGCTCTCGCACCAAGCGCACGCGCAGGTCCCAAACAAATAAGAGTGATCCGAAGGATCACCGGTGAAGGGCTATGCCCTTCCTAGGCGTCGAACCACTTCTTGGCTTTTTCGAAAAAGCTCTCGCTCACGGGGCGGTCGGCGTCGCCGCAAGCCTCGGCAAAGGCCTCCAGCTTCTCGCGCTGCTCCCCGGAAAGCTTCTTCGGTACCTCGATTTCGACCTGAACGAGCTGGTCGCCAGGTTGGCCACCCCGCAGGGTCGGCATACCCTTTCCGCGCAGGCGGAAGGTCGTGCCGCTCTGGGTCCCGGCGGGGATTTTCAGCGAAGCGCGCCCAGACAGCGTCGGCACTTCAATCGTACCGCCAAGGGCTGCGAGGGTGAATTTGATCGGAATGAGGCAGAAAAGGTTCTCGTCGTGACGCTCAAAGACCTCGTGGTCCTTGACGTGGATGATGACGTAGAGGTCGCCCGCAGCCGCGCCGTTGGGGCCCGCCTCACCGCTGCCGCTGGAGCGCAGGCGCGACCCGGTGTCCACCCCGGCAGGGATTTTCACCTTCAGGCTGTGCGTCTCGGCCACGACACCGTGACCGGAGCAGTTCGAGCAGGGTTTTTCGATGACCTGACCCGCGCCGCCACAAGTCGGGCAAGCCTGACGCACCTGGAAAAATCCGCGCGAGGAAATGACCTGGCCCGCACCGCCACAGGTGGGGCAAGTGCGCTTGCCACTGCCGGGCTCGGCACCGGAGCCGGAGCATACGCCACAAGCAGCCTGACGGCGGTACTTGATCGTCTTTTCGACGCCCGCGGCAGCTTCTTCGAGGGAAATTTCCAGATCGTAGCGCAGGTCGTTACCGCGCTGGGCACCCCCGCCGCCTCCGCCACCGAAGAACTGCTCGAAGATGCCGCCTCCGCCACCACCGCCGCCAAAGGCTTCGCGGAAGATGTCGAAAGGATCGTGGAAACCACCGCCGCCGGCGCCGCCCCGGCCCATGCCGCCTTCGAAGGCGGCGTGACCATAGCGATCATAGGCGGCCCGCTTGTCCGCATCGCTGAGCACTTCGTAGGCGTGCCCGATTTCTTTAAACTTGGCTTCGGCCGAGGGGTCATCCGGGTTCTTGTCCGGGTGATACTTCATGGCCATCTTGCGATAGGCCTTTTTGATGTCCTGCTCGGTCGCGTCCCGGGAGACGCCCAGCAGCTCATAATAGTCGGTGGTATCGGCCATGCTTAGTCCGTGGGTTTCACCAAAAGCGGCGAATCAGTTATGCGGCGGGTCCGCTGGAGACGACGACGGAGGCCGGGCGCAGGAGGCGCTCGTTCAGCTTGTAACCGGCGCGGACGAGGGTCACAACCTTGTCGTCAGCGATGTCGTCGCTGGGCTGTTGGGAAACGGCCTCGTGCTCGTTGTGGTCAAAGTCGTCCCCTGCGGCGGGCTCAAGCACGACAAGACCGTGCTGAGCAAGAATCTGCTGCAACTGGGAGGCTACGACTTCGAAGCCCTTAGCCACGTCGGCGGCTTCGGGATGGTTGGCCGCGGCAGTCATGCCGAGGCGAAAATTGTCCAGAGCGGGGAGGAGATCTTCGATCAGGGCGGCGTTGGCCAACATACGGGACTCCTGCATCTCGCGGGCCATGCGGCGGCGATAGTTGTCGAGGTCGGCAACAGCGCGCAGGGCACGGTCTTCGGCAGCCTTGGTTTGCTCCTGGGCCTTGTCGAGTTGGGCGAGCAGTTCGCTCACGTCATCGGCAGCGGGCGCGGCCTGCTCGCATTCTGTATCGGATGCACAGGCTTCGGCAGCCTCGTTTTCAGGGCTGTTGGCAGCGGTGTCTTTTTCGTCAAATTTGTCCTTCATGGCTCGTGGCAAAGGGAAAGAACAATGCCCTAATTTGAGACAGATTCAAGGGCTTTTTGGGGTTTCCTCGGGTGCAAAGTTCATCAGCAATTCCCATTCCTCCGGGATAATATCGGGCGAAACGGGTGTGATGTCCGGGAAACTGCTCACGGGCATACTGGCGAAAAGGGCCTGAAAAAAAACGGGCTCAATGCCCGGCGGCTTGAAGCGTCGCAGGTCCGATTTCACGTCCTCAAAGACCTCCTTCGAGCGCTCGATGTGGACGAATTCCCGGGCGTAGTCGAGTTGGTCGCGGTAGAGGATTTGCGCCCCGGTCCCCTGATCGGAGAGCGTGACGCCCCCCAGTCTCAGGCTGAAACGCTCCAGCGCGGGCGGTTGCTCACTACTGTCAATCAGGCGCGGCGGCTCATAGGAGATGTTTTCGATAAAAGTCCAGAGGTTGCTCCGCCCGCTGGGCAACACGAGGATGTCCAGCTTTTCGATCTCCAGCTCGACCTCTGTCGCGCGGAAATTTCCCCGCAGCACGTTACGGTAGGGGATCTTGAACACCAGTTGGCGAATGCGCAGGAAGTCGTTGTCCTCAAAGTCGGAGGGATTCAGGATGACCACGTCCTCAAAGGTAATGGTCTGATCGATGAGCCCGATGTCGGTCGCATCAATCCGAACAGGGAAACCGCTCGTGCGCTCCATCCAGCCCGACATGGCACTGGGCGCCCAGGACTTGGCCAGCCAGAGCAGCACCACCAGTGCGATCAGGATAAGGAAAACGCCGCCGCCCAAAAACCAGAACAGGCATCCAAAGGGTTTTAATAGCAGCTTAAAGGGATTCATACTCTCAAGTATCGCCCGTGAGGCCCGAAAACTAAGCCTGTGGCTTAAAGAAGCCGTCCGTCACGATGACCACCGTGTCCTCGGTCGCCTCGAAAGTGAAGCCCTCCGAAACCGGTAGCAGGACGTTCGCGCTCTTGCTGATCTCCGAGCCGTCCGTGGCCTCGCGTAGCCCTCCTTCGACCACCCCGATCAGGCGCGGTTGCTCCCCCGCAGGGAAGGCGAGCTTCGCACCGGCTTTGAGGTTGTGACGGGTAAGGTTAAAAATCTCCGACTCGGCCAGCGACTGCACCTCGCCCTCGGCCTTGAGGGTGGTCGGCTCGAAATCGTTATAATTGATGCACTTGAGCGACTCCTCAATGTGGAGCTGACGCGGCTGTCCGTCCAGCCCCACGCGCCCCCAGTCAAACACGCGGTAGGTGGTGTCGGAGTTTTGCTGAATTTCCAAAATGAGGCACCCGGCGTCGAGGGCGTGGATGCGCCCGCTGCGGACAAACATCGACTCACCCTTGGTGGTGGGGATGCGGTGGATAAGCGGTTCGAGCGCATTTTCCTTCAGGGCGGATTCGAATTGCTCGCGAGTGACGCCATTGTTTAAGCCGATGAGCATGGCGGCGTCCTCGGCCGCATCGGCCACATACCAGTTTTCCGTCTTTGGCTCACCGCCCAGCGAGGGCGCAATGTCCGCCGGGGGGTGGACCTGCAAACTCAGGCGCTGCTGGCAGTCGAGCCATTTAACCAAAATCGGAAAAGGCTGGCTGGCGTTATAGCCCTTGCCCATGACGGTCTCGGCGCTGCCTTCAAGCAGAGCGCGGAGCGTCGTGCCCCTGGCCGGACCGGCAGAGACGACCGACTGGGCCTCGGGGCGATCGACGATTTCCCAGCTTTCGCCGTAAGGAGCATCACCCGGCAGGCTGCGGCCAAGTTTCTCCTCCAAACCACGCCCCCCCCAGACACGTTCCTGATAAATCGGCTCAAATGGATAAAAACGCATGCCTACCAGATAGGTGAGTCTTTGGGCCGGGTCAATGGCGGGAAAAGGAAAAAACGTCGCCCCCTACAGCATTCTGCGTCATGGATATAGGGAATAATCAGCGCACATATAGCATCCATTTATAGTGAGGCGGGATGGCTTCGTGCTTGTTTTCCCCGCCGGGGCATTTAGCATAGCGGTTTGTTCATGGGCATATTTTCGAAGAAGCAAGACAACGTACAGGAGAAGACCTCCTTCGCCCCGCGCAAACCCCAGTCGAAGCCATTCTGGGCGCTCATCACGCTTGCCCTGAGCATCGTGTATTTCGTCGCCCTCGTCGACTACGACCGCAGCCAGGACCCCAGCCAGCGCGCCGCCGAGCAACTCGAACCCAACCTCGTGGGCAGCCTCGGCGTCGAGTTCGCCAGCATGACGTTTTATTTTCTCGGCATCGTGGCGTGGGTGCTCCCCATCCTGCTGTTCTGGGTCAGCTACCTGCTCATGTTCCGCCAGGCAGACCGCGTGCGCCTGCGCCTGGTCATATCGGCCCTGTTTTTCATCGCCTCACTGACGGGGTTCGCCGCCCTTATCGAAGGCGACCCCCTCCTCGACCCCAACCCGCCACTGCAAGACGGCACCGTCGAGGTCCAATACGAGTACCAGCAGTCGGCGGAGACCTTTGGCGTCCGCTACCACTACAACGGCCTCGGTGGCGAAGTCGGCGACTACGTTTTTAACCCCTACGCGATCAAACAAATCGGTATTTTCGGCACCAGCCTGATTATCGTCCTCACGCTCATCGTCAGCGCGATGTTTATGCTGACGGACAACCTCCAGCACAGCTTCGACCAGTACCTGGAAAAACGTCACGCGCGCAAAAAAGCCCAGGCCGAGGAACGGGAAAAGCGCGCCAAAGCCGCTCCGCTTCCCACCAAGCCCGCGCCAGAACCCGTCGCCAAAGAGAAGAATCCGCCGAAGATTAAAAACAAGACCAAGCCTTCGCTCAAGGGCGACAGTACCATTGAGGAAGCGCCCAAGCCGACCAACCCCTTTGAGGCCGCGCTGCCCGAGGAGGAACAGGGTCCCATCGAAGAGCCTCCCCCACCCCGCAAGGGCGCAGCCATCTTTAACATGACCCGCAAGAAGGCCGCCGAGCCCGAGGAGGAAGAAAAGCCCAAGGCCAAGCGTCTCGCCGTCACCTCCCCCGGGCTCAAAATCCTCGATAGCGAAGTCACCGAAAAAGCCCGCATCGACCGCCCGGAAAAGCGCGGCGACCACACCTTTCCCTCCATCGAGCTGCTCAACGAGCCCGTTCCGCCCGGCGAGAACGTCTCCTCCCCCGAAGTACACCTCGAACGCGCACAGGACATTGCCCGCATCCTCGACGAGTTCAACGTCAAGGTCGAGCCCGCCGAGGTCCAGAACGGCCCCGTCATCACCCGCTACGAGATCGTGCCCGCCCCCGGCGTCCGCGTGGAGAAGATTCTTAACTTGGACAAAAACCTCGCCCTGGGCCTGCGCGCGGAGGCCGTTCGCATCCTGGCCCCCGTTCCCGGCAAGGGTACGGTCGGCATCGAGGTGCCCAACCCCAAGCCCCTGCCCGTGACCATGCGCGAAATCGTCGAGTCCCGCGCCTGGGCCGACTCCAAGGCCGAGATTCCCGTCGTCCTCGGCAAGGACGTCACCGGCAAACCCATTGTGGAAGACCTCACCCGCATGCCCCACATGCTCATCGCGGGCTCCACCGGCTCGGGTAAAACGGTCTGCATCAACGCCGTCATCGCCTCCCTGCTTTACCACGCCTCGCCCGACGAACTGCGCTTCCTCATGGTTGACCCGAAAGTGGTCGAAATGCAGGTCTATAACCAGCTCCCGCACATGCTCATCCCCGTGGTCACGGAGCCCAAGAAAGTCCCCGGCGCGCTCAAGTACCTCATCAATGAGATGGAGCGTCGCTACCAGATTTTCGCCAAACTCGGCGTGCGCAACATCGCAGGCTTCAACGCCAAGATCGCCAAGAACAAGGAAGAGCGCGCCCACGCCGAAGCCATGGACAAGGAGATTTCCACCTCCATGTCGGCCGAAGAACGCGCTGCCGCCTCCAGCATCGAAGTCCCGCGCGATCTCGAGCTCGAAGTCCCCGACAAGAAGATGCACTACATCGTCTGCATCATCGACGAGCTGGCCGACCTCATGATGGTGGCTCCCGCCGACATCGAAACGGGCATCGCCCGCTTGGCCCAGCTGGCCAGAGCCGCCGGCATCCACCTCATCCTCGCCACCCAGCGGCCCTCGGTGAACGTCATCACCGGCGTGATCAAAGCCAACCTTCCGACCCGCGTCTCCTTCAAGGTCGCCTCCAAGGTGGACAGCCGCACGATTCTCGACCAGGGCGGAGCCGAAGCCCTCATCGGCAAGGGGGATATGCTCTTTGTGCCGCCCGGCACCTCCAACCTCGTCCGGGCTCAGGGCGCCTTTGTCTCCGACGACGAGATCAACAACATCGTCGAGTTCCTCAGAGAAAAGAACGGCGAACCCATCTACGCCGAGGAAGTCCAGCAGCAAATCGAAGCCGGCGGCGAAGAAGGCGGCGGCGCTGCCGAGGGCGAGTGGGACGACGAACTGGTGCCGGACGCCATCGGCGTGCTCAAGGCCACCAAGCGTGCCTCCACCTCCATGCTTCAGCGCCGCCTCAAGATCGGCTACAACCGCGCGGCCCGCATCATGGAAATCCTCGAAGACGAGGGAATCGTCGGCCCGGAGAACGGCTCCAGCCCCCGCGAAATCCTCAAAGACCTCGAGTCACTCTAAGATTATTGGCGTGGCGGACTTTACGCCTTGCCAAGCCCCACGACTTTACCTCAATTTATCGCAAGTAGATGCCGAACATCGGTGACAAATTAGAAGAAGCACGTAAGCGACAGGGGATCTCTGTGCGCGAGGCTTCCGAGGCGACTAAAATCCGCAGCGACTTCCTGGTCAATTTCGAGAACAACCAGTTCGATTTCGACATGCCAGAGGTGTACAAGCGCGGCTTCCTCAAGCTGTACGCACGCTACCTCAAGCTCGACACCGACAAGGTGATGACGGACTACAACGCCGTCCTGCTCGGCAACACCAAGACTAACAAGCGCGAGAGCCGCGAGTTCTTTGGTCGCATGGACCTCCCCGACGATCCCAAGGCGACCGTCGCCGAGCCCACACCCACCCGGCCAGAGCCCTCCGCCCCACCCCGCCCGGAGCGGGCCGAGCGCACCCCGAAAGAATTTGAAACCCGCACAGACTCCTCCATTTACTGGAAGATCGGCCTCGTCGTGGCCGGGACTTTCATCCTGATCGCGCTTCTGGCCCTCCTGCTGAAAATGCTCATCAGCCCGGAAGCTCCGCAGCCAGTTGAAGACAATGGATCAGATGACGCCGTCGTCTCCACCGTCGAGCCCGCACCGGACATTCTCAGCGATGTCCCCCAACTGGGCGAAGTGACCATTATTGCCACGGGCGACACCAACGTGATCGTGCGCCAGGAAAAGGGTAAGGAAATCCTCTTTAAGGGACCATTGGCCCAGGGCGCGAGCATCACCTTTGAGCGCGATGGCGTCATTCGCGTGGTCAGCCCAGCAATCGAAAATGTGACCGCAGAAATCGACGGTCAGCGCTACAATACCAACCGAACGGGCCTTGGCCAAATCTGGTACGGCATGGACGGCCCCGTCCCCCCTCCGCAGTAAGAGAAAAGGGCATGGTCCTGCACCTGCGTTGAAGGGACACAGTCCTTCACCTGTGATCCTGCGGATCACTCTTTTCTGGCGTGGGCGACTGCTCAAATTGAAAAGATACTCACTATCTTGGGGTAGCGACCATCGGGAGCGTAGGGGCAATAGCCCCTCAATACCAGCGGGTGTAACCCGCCGTAGGGGCAACAGCCCCTCAATGCCAGCGGGTGTAACCCGCCGTAGGGGCGACAGTACCTCTAATGCTGCTCCAGCCGGAGTGCGGTGAAGCTGGCTCAGCCTCGTGCGACTTATTAAAACGAAGATGCTCTAAGGGCGGTCTGGTATTCAGTCACCACCGTGGCGCTGTCCTCGGCGCAAAGTGCGTCGGATACGGCGACCACGCGCGTGGCCCCGGCTTCCAAGACTTGAATCAGGTTGTAGCGCTTGATGCCGCCGATGGCGAACCACGGCAGCGGCGGTTGCATCTCTGCCACCTGCCGCACAAGCTGCAAACCCACCGGAATATAGTCGGGCTTGGTCGGCGTGGCAAAAACTGGGCCGACCGCAAAATAGTCCAAAATCGCTGTCTGGCTGATCGCTCCCCGCGCCTGAGCCGGGGAATGCGTTGAGAGCCCAAGCACACGCTCGGGTCCAAGCCGTTCACGGGCCTCCTGAGCAGAAAGATCATCCTGCCCCACGTGCAGTCCCACACCCGGAAATTTTAGCGCGGCCTCCAGATCGTCATTCACCACGAGGGGAACATCGCTATCGGCAAACAGCGGCACGAGTGTATCCAAAATTTCGATACGCTGGGCGTGGTCTTCCTGTTTGGCCCGGAGCTGAATAATGTCCGCCCCTCCAGCGAGGAGTGCGCGGCACTTGTCGACTAAAACCTCACGCGGCACATAGCCGGTATCAAGAATCGCATAAAAGCGGGACGCTTGCAGGCGCGAAGACATCAACAATTCCCCAAGCCCAGGGCCTAGTCTTTCTTCGGCTCCTCGCTCTGCCCGAGAAAGCCCGAAGTCTTCGGTTCATCCTCACGCGATTCTTCGTCACTTTCGTGAGAACCCACGCCATTGATCTCGTCTGTAGCAGCCTCTTCCTGAGCATGCTGCTCGTGCTTGCGCTTACCAAAGAGAGAGAAGGAGCGACGCTCGCGCGGCTGTTCCTCGGAGTCATCCGCATCCGCGCTTTCCTCCTCTACGGGCTTGGGTGCGTCTGCGACCAAAACGGGATTGCTGGTCGGCTTTGCTTCCTCGGCTTTTTCCGGGGAGGAAATCTCATGCCGGACAGGAGCGACTTCGTGCAGGACGTCATCGTCTTCTTCATCTGCCGGCTGCTCGGCAACAGGTACGGGGGCCGGAGGCACATGCTTGCTTTTGGTAAAGCCGGTGATGACGACGTTGATCGTGCCGATCTTTTCAATGCTCAGCGTCTCCTGCAGCACTTCCTTAATGCGGGCCTCAAGGCGAGAGGCTACATCGTTCACGCGCTGCCCTTCGTTCAGCTTGAGCTTGAGGGTCAGGTGCAGCTTGCCGCGCTTGGCCAAAAAGCTGACGCGGAACTTGTTCGTGGTGACAACTTGGCGGCTGGCGCTGTGGACGAGATCCCGCAAGGCACCGCGCGAAACCATCACACGACCAGACTGGGTCTTGAAGATACGCATCGCACGCATGCGGCTGCGCAGCTTGAGCAGGGCCCAGAGGGTGATAAGCAGAAGAATGGCCAGCGAGATCATAACAATCTCATTGTGCAACACGGGCTGCACATCCAACTGGTAAAATTGCCTCAGCTTATCGATAAAGGTATTCATTCAGGCAGGCACTAGTCGGTGTGCGGATGCTCCCAACCTTCCGGCTTCTTCGGCTCTTCCTTGTCATCAACCGTTTCCATACGAACGCTGTCTACGATGACGTCCACCTTGCCGACGGTCTTTTCGGTCATGCGCTCGACTTCCGAGCGGATGGCGCGAACGACTTCCTGAGCGGTGGAGGCAATAACGACGCCGAAGCGCATTTCCACCCGAATCTTAATCAGGTAGTTGCCGACTTCGTCTTCATCGACTTCCACAGAGCGGTCGGCCTTCTTGCCCCCGAGGGTCTCCCAGATGCCTTCTGCGAAACTGCCGCCCACGGAGTAAACACCATCGACCTGCAGGGCTGCCATTTTCACAATGTTGGCCACCACAGAGATGCTGATGTGAAACGCATCGGCTGCGTCACTGCTCTCGGTCGGGGTTGGAATCGTGTGCTGCTCCTGCTCGTCGGCAGGCTTGGTGGCTTTTTTTGCTGGCATGGTTTCGTGCGTTAAGATTGCGGTTTAAAAAAGGGACAGCGCGCGGTGGCTGACCATACGCTATGCGATTCCGGGTCGGTATCGCAAAGCTAAAATACGGCCCGCTCAGGCGTCGTCACCCGGGGTAAAAAGGTCCTTTGGCGTGCGCTCAAGGAAGTCGCCCACAAACTTGGTGGTGGCATCCCCATTGCGGAATACCGGGTCTTTCATGATGGCCGAGCAAAACGGAATCGAGGTACGGATGCCGCGAATAATATACTCATTGAGCGCGCGGTACATGCGGTCAATCGCGACCTCACGAGTCTTGCCGTAGGTAATGAGCTTGGCGATCATGCTATCGTAGTGCGGGGGCACCTCGTAGCCACCATAGATGTGGGAGTCCACACGCACACCGTGGCCGCCGGGTGAGTAATACAGGTCGATTTTTCCCGGGCAGGGGGCGAAATTACGTGCCGGGTCTTCGGCGTTGATGCGACACTCGATGGCGTGCCGGGTAAAGGTGATGTCCTTCTGCTCCAGGTCGAGGCGCTCACCGCTGGCAATGCGTATCTGGCGCTTAACCAGGTCCAGCCCGGTAATCTCCTCGGTCACGCCGTGCTCCACCTGAATGCGGGTGTTCATCTCGATGAAGTAGAAATCGCCGTTTTTGTCGACGAGGAACTCCACCGTACCGGCATTCTGGTAGTTGCAGGCTTCGGCGATGCGGACAGCAGCGCGGCCCATTTTGGCCCGCATCTTGTCATCAACGAAAGGCGACGGGGCCTCTTCCACCACTTTCTGGTAGCGGCGCTGGACGGAGCAGTCGCGCTCACCCAAGTGAAGTACCTTGCCGTGCTCATCGGCCAGAAGCTGGATTTCGATGTGGCGCGGCTCTTCGATAAACTTTTCGACGTAGACGTCGCCGTTACCAAAGGCCTTTTCGGCTTCGGCGCGGGCCATCTCGAACTCGCGAGCAAAGGCCACGGCATTGTGGGCCAGGCGCATGCCCTTACCCCCACCACCGGCGACCGCCTTGATGATGACCGGAAAGCCGATTTCCTTGGCGATTTTTACCGCCTCGGCCTCTGACTTGATCGGGCCTTCGCTGCCGGGGATGACAGGAGCCTTAGCCTTTTTGGCCACGGCTTTGGCCATAGCCTTGTCCCCCATGAGGCGGATGGTCTCGGAGCTGGGTCCGATGAACTTGATGTTGCAGCTCTCGCACTGCTCGGCGAACTCGGCGTTTTCCGATAGGAAGCCGTAGCCGGGGTGGATGGCGTCCACATCGGCGACTTCGGCCGCGCTGATGATGCGGTCGGCCTTGAGGTAGCTGTCGGATGAAGGGGCGCTGCCGATGCAGATGGCCTCGTCGGCCAACTGTACATGCAGGGACTGCTCGTCGGCCTCGGAATATACCGCAAGAGTTTTGACACCGAGCTCGCGGCAAGCCCGCACGATGCGCAGGGCGATTTCACCACGGTTGGCAATAAGGACTTTTTGAATCATGACAAATCGGCGTAACCGCGCTGACATCGCCCGGTCACTGGTCGGAAGAAAAATGGGCTCAGGAAGCCTTGAGCTTGAAGAGGGGTTGTCCGTACTCGACGGCCTGTCCGTTCTCAACCAGCATTTCGGTGATGATGCCCTTCACCTCAGACTGAATTTCGTTCATCACCTTCATGGCCTCGATGATGCAGACAACAGAGTCAGGCTGCACAGCAGTGCCCACGTCAACAAAGGGCTTACTGTCCGGACTGGGGGAACGGTAGAAAGTGCCGACCATGGGGGACTTTACCACCAGCGCGTTCTTGTCCTCAGCGGGGGCAGATGCTGCCGGAGCGGGTGCGACAGGCGCGGGTGCTGCCACGGGGGCGGCTGCGACCGGGGCGTGGGCCACCACCGGCACGGCGTGCTTGGAATCGCGGCAAATGCGCAGCTTAAGATCCTGCTCTTCGATCTCGAACTCCGTCAAGTCCGAGCGCTTCATCAGGTCGATGATTTGTTTAATTTCCTTGAGATCCATGAGGGAGAAATGCCTTTCCAGTTTCGAATGTCATAGGAGCCGTAGAAGCTCGAGTAGTCAGAAAGTTAAGACACTAGGAGAGTTTTTATGCCGCGGGCAATGTTTTGTTGTAACGCAAATGTGACGATTTTCAGGCATTTTTGGCCAGCAATGCCCCCAAAATGACCAGAACCCGCTCACCAAGGCCCGGATGCTGACTTTTTCGGGGACCAGCCACGTTCAGACGCTTGAGGCGATGCTGACGGCAAAAAGTCCGGATTTGTCGAGCCGCTAACTTGTCCTCCAACGCCGCGAGATCAAGCAAAAGAAGCGGTTTTAGGTGCAATTGCGCCAATCGGGCAGTCAGGCGCGTCCCACCCCGAAGCACCCCCTCGTAGAAAATCACGGTGCCGTCCGTGGTCAGGATATTCTCCAGCGTCCGCATTTGGTACTGGCTGCTCAGTGATTCCGTGAGCGGGTAACGCGCCGGGATGACGCCGTCCTCGGCCTTGCGTCCGCGTGGGCAAAAGCCTCCACAGGGCACACCCGCCGCCAGGGCTGCATCCAGTGCTGCCCGGTCCACCCCAGTCTGGCCGCCGGAAATAATGGTTAGCTGCAGGGGCTTGGGCATGAGACAAAAGGGCTGAGCGCTCTGGCGATACGATTGCTAAGAAAAATGGGCTACTCGTCCAGAAATCCCTTGGGGAAGCTCTGACCAGTCAGGTTTTCGACCTTCTCCTGCCCGGAGAAAACCGCCCCCAGGCTGATGCCTACGTCCCAATTGGGCTCCTGGACGGTCCCGGTCAGGTGAGACTCGATCGTGTTGGTCAAGGGGTTGATGATGGAGAAAATCTGCGAAACGATGGGCACGTTTATCCCGCCCAGCGGATAGAGGGAGACGTAAAAGTTCAGGGTATCGTCCCCGAGCTTGAGGTTACCGTTGGCCTTTACCTTGGCCGTGTCTCCGCCCACGACGAGGTTTGGGAAGTACAGGTAGCCCTGCCCCATGAGAAAGGGCGCGTGCCCATGGGTAAACTCAAGCGTGCCGAGGTTGAGCCCGACGGACTGCACCACGCGAGAGAGCCCGCCAAAGAGGTGCAACTGGCCCAGGAACGCCTCCCGAATCTTAAACCGCCCGTAGCCGTTAAAGCTATCCAACTCGCCGAGGGTTCCGCCGACCGACATCTCCAGATCGACCAAAGCCTCAGCCTCCTGGGCCAACTTTTTAGGCTCGTTCTGCTTGGTTTTGGCCAACGATTCGGCGGACTTCGTCACCGCCTTGGCGCCGTGTTCGGTCTCTGCGCCGTCGTCGAAGAACGGCACCGCCTCTTTGAGCAGGAGGTACTTGGCGTCCTTCATGTTGATGGAAATTTCCAGCGTGCGGTGCTCGTCGCTGTGGAGGGTGACCTTGGCGTCACCCGTGCCCGAGCCCTGGGCCATGCCAAAGGTGAAGTCGGGCAGATGAATCGCATCCGGGCTTTTGACCGCATCAAAGTCCACGTGGTCGAAGACGAAGCCCTCATAGGTGACCTGCGAATCCATCGTCCCGTGGATATTGAGGTAGAGGTCGCCCGGGGGCTGATCGCTGTCCTCGCCAAAGATTAGGCCCGTCACCTGAAGCTCGGGCGGAGCCGTCGTCCGGAACTCCTTGGCGATATCGATCGCTTCGGGACCAACCAGCTCGGCTGCTTCGTTGAGAGGCAGCGTGCTCGCAACGGCGAAGGCAAGCGACTTCCGGTCGTCGCCCTTTTCCGTGTAGTTAAACTGCAGGGTACCGTTGAAGTCACCGTCCTTGCCGTGCCCCTTCATATCATAGAGCGTGAGCTGGAGTGGCGAGCGCCAGAGCATGGCCGACATGCCGTCCATGGGGATGCCGTTGTAAGAGAAATCCCAAAACTCGTTATAGCCGAAGAAGAATTTGTCCTTCGTGCCGCCTCCATAATACCCGCTCAGGTCGAGGTTGGCATAAGGCAACTGCCCATGATACTCGAAACGCTTCCACAGCGGCGCCCACCAGTCCTCATCCACGATGAAATCGATGTCGATGGGGTCGAGGTGACCGCGCACCAGAAAGCGGTAGTGGTTCGTTTTCAGGTTCTGAAAATAGCTCCCTTCAATGGAGTAACGATCCGTCGCCAGGATAGCCTTGGTGATGGCGATCTTATCCGGGCTACCCGAGCCTTCCGCATAGACAGACTCCAGTTGAAGACTCTCCAGCCGGGTTTTGCCAAAATCCACCGTGACATCGAGGTGGTCAAAAGCATAGTGCTCGTCCAGATAAACACGTGCCCCCCAGCGCGGGCGCTCCTGACACTCCAGATCGGGAAACTTGGCCTTGTCCCCCAGCAGCGAAGAACTGAAGAAATAGGTCGGGTCCCAAAAGGCATCCACCGCGACATCAGCCGTCTCCTTCTCGGTATCGACCCACCCGTTCACGTTCATCCAGTTGGTGCCGTCCTGTAGGTACAGGGTGCCCTCGGGACGATGGATGTCGGCCAGATTCAGCTTTCCGGAAAACGCACTCAGCGAAAGCCCCCCCCCCTGCAGATCGTGGCCCCCGATATTGAGCGTCTGCGGCCAACGCTGCTTACTCTGCTCCGGTAAGCGGGCGATGGCCTGCAAAGAACCTGCCGAAACCTCTTCTTTCCAAGCCACATCGCGCACCTGAAACATAACGCGCCGCAGTTGGTAATTATCCGGGCCGCGGCCCGCCCCCAGCGCCTTGAGCACGACGTGCTTGCCCTCAGCGCCGTTACCGAGGTTAAAGTCCTGCGTCTGCAGACGCATGTACGCGCGCGACTCCTCTTCCTCGATGCGGAGGCTGATCCACAACTCTGGCTCGGTAAATCGCTTGAGCCAGGTGTGGGCCCCGAGCATCGCATGACAAACCTCGGAGTAGGTCTCGGCCAGCGAGTGCCCGTCCAGCTCCTCATCATCCTCTTTAGCCAGCTCACCTTGCGGACGAACCATCGTGCCGCGGATGACAGCGTCGAGCGAACCGACCCGTAAGAGTAGGCGCTCCAGCGTGATCTCATCGCGCGAAATTTTGATCTCCGAGTAAATATCGTCGGCCACAGCCTCGCGCTGACCCGTGGGCGATAGCACCGCCGGACAGAAGAGCTGGCAGTGCGATACCCAGACCTCGTCCGGCATAAAGCTACCACTAAAGAGTGCCCAAGGTGGAAAATGCAGGAGCACGAGATCGGTCTCGACCAGGTACTCGCTGTACTCGTTGAGCCCGAGCTTTACCCCCCGCAGCAAGAGCACACCGCGCAGGTCCAGTTCCACGCTGCTTAGCTCCACCTTGACACCCTCCACGGCCAGCTTTCGCTCCAGCTTTTCGATAACGAACTCCGGCACCGGGATTTCGCCAATCTTCAGCAGCACCACCAGCAAGATCACCTGCACAAACAGAAACAGGCCAAGCCCGATATTCAGCACACGAATGCCCCAGCACAGGAGTCGACTCCCGAACCCGAGCTTGGCACCTGATTTGGCCCCTTTCATGGCAGTCGATCCTAGCGGGTTTCGCCCCCGCTGGCTGGCGTGGCTGGCGGAGCGGCTGACTTGGCCGGACTGGCGTCGGTTTCGGGTAGTGCGGGCTGAGTGGCGGACTCCACCCCAGCGGGTGTTTCCGGTAATTGGGGTGTATCCTTGACGAACGTCAGTTGGAAGAGCGCGTCGATCATGGGCTGCACCAGCATGAAGGTGAGCTTGTCCTCGACGGAACCACCCACCTGCGTGTTGGCCTCGGAACGCACGCTAAAGTCATACTCGCGACGCGTGGTCGTGCTGTCCGTGCTGCCGGGTAAGAAGTACTCCACCACCAGGCGGTAGCGCCAGGGCTTCCCCGGGAGCGGGGCAAACTTCGTGTACTGGTAACTCTGCACATGGAAGTTTTCCAACTGGTCAATCAAGGCGATGATGCTCGCGTTCTCCTTCTCGGGGCGAGACTGCAAGTACATGCTCCAGGTCTCCTTACTCTGGTCGATCTTGTCCGAGAGGAGGGTTTCTCCGGTCTCCAGATCAGTCAAGTCCAGGCTAACCACGCGGGCACCCACCAGGGCCTGATTGAGCACGCGGGAGCGGTAAAGCAAGGGGTCTGAGCTGATATACGGCAAAATAAGAGCACCGACTTCGTAAACAAAGGGCTCGCTTTCGAGCTTGGCGTAGAGCTTACCATCTCCGGCACCGAGGCCGAGCAAAAGCGTTTGGTCCGTCCCGTCCTTGAGCGTCAAGCGCGTGCGCGGCTCAGCCAGCCCCCACTGCTTGAGGTCTTCGCCCGAGGGCGCGTCGCTGACGAATTCACGGGCCTCAAGCTTCCGCAGCTCTACCAGCAAACGGACAACGATGTTGGAATCCGCAGGCTCGGTCAAAATCGAGCCATCGGCACCGCGACGGAAAATCTGCCACGAATCGGGCTCCTCGGCTTGACGCTTTTCCAGCTTTTGCAGGGTAAGCGTCTTGCCATCTTCGGTGATCTCGACCGCGTTCACACTGGCCGGATCGAAGCGGAGGAACCTGCGCTCCCGTAGCCGCTCAGCCGGATCTTGCAGCCCTTCCAGCTTGGAGACATCGATGGTGAAAATCGTGCCCGAGGCCGGATCATCCTCCAGTCGGGCATAGTGCAGGGTCGGTTCTCCCTCGTGCAGGTTCTCCACCTTGGACCCCACCACCAGTGTGCGACGGCGGTTGTTTCCGCTGACCGTGACGCGCATCATGGGCTGCCCAAAGATGGCCGCCTCACCCCCGCTGGGCAGGTCGCGAACGATGTTCAGGCTGCGCAGGGAGACGAATTCGCCCAGGGCAGCGTCCATGCGGGCATTATCGGCCCGGGCGCGGATAGGCGTAACAAGCCACCAGGTATCGTCGCTTTCCTCAAAGCGGTAACGCTGGTCGCCCTGCTCGATACTGAGCGAGCGCACCTCAAAGAGCGGGATGTTAATCACGCGGTCGCTGCGCAACTCCGAAAGACTGATCGTGATGGCCTTGAGCAGCTCGTTGCTCACGACATAAACCTCGTCGCTGCCCTCGGGCAGCAGGTAGATGCGGTTGCCCATCTCGGTAGGTGAACCGATCTTAAGCACTGTAACGTCGTCACCGGCGTGGTAACTGAGGATGATGGTCGGGTTTTCCAGACCAAAGTCGGCCAAGCTCTGCGAGCTTTTTTCAATATCCTCCAGCGGGATGCTTGTCTCCTTTTCCAGGAACTGTAGCTGGGTTAAAATGCGCTGGATGGCGTTCTCGTTGGCGGCCCAGACGAAGGGGCTGGTGATCTCCCAGTAGTTGCGGGTGCGCTTGATGACGCGCTCCTCCTGCTTTTGGCCCATGTTAACCTGGATGCGAACCTCGTCCACGCTGGCCGCGTTGGGCAGGACGTTGACCGTTTCCTTGCGGTAGGAGTCGCGCGGGTCCGCGCCCTTCTCCAGCTCGTAAATCCAGTAGAAGGCCGCCAGATTCAGGATAATCAGAACGATGGTGAGCTTGATACGCATGGTGGGAAGAGAAAGTTAGCGGCGACGTATAATGGAAATGAGAATCCCCAGACAGGCAACTCCGCCTGGAAGAATCAGGAGGCGAAAACCCGTGTCGATGAGGTCCTGGCGGCTGAGCGTGATCTGGTAATCCTCCAGCTTGCGGGGCTGGATGTTGACCAGCGACTCCTGGTCGAGAATCCAGTGGATGATGTTGTGGAAAAGCAGCTCGTTGGCCGCGGTGTTAAAGCGGTTGTTGCTGAACACATTGGTGTTACCGATGACCATCAGGCGACCGCCGGGGATGTTCAGCCCAAAGCGGTCGCCAGCGGAACGCTCCGAGACAACGGCGATGGGCACCGGTCCGGCAATGTCGTAGTTATTATCAAAGCTGATGGGGTCCTTCTGGTACTCCGTCTCGGCCCAGCTCTGGGGCGATGAGAGCATGAGCTCGGTCACGGTCAGGCTCGCATCAATGGGTGAGCCCTCGTCAAAGCGGATCGGACGGCTTAGCCCGACCAGTACCTTGAGCTGGTTTTTGCGCAGGATGTCCGTCAGCGAGTGTTCCTTGAAGTTGCCGATGAGCGAGTCTCCCTCGGAGGCGATAAACTCATTGGAAGCCTCAATGACAATCATGTCGCTGGCCAGCACCCCCCAGTCGTAAAAGAGGTCGTCCATACCGTGCGAGCGGGCCGGGTCGAGCAGCACCAACATGCGCCCATTCTGCTCACTCAGGTAGCGGCGCAGTTTCTCCTGCTCGGGCGGAAGCAGCTCCGTTTGCGGTCCGGCCACCACAACGAGCCCGGCATCTTCCGGCACCTTGGGCACGGTGGTCAGGTCGAGCATCCCCTGCTCGAAGTTTCGCTGACGCAGGAAGTACGAAGCCTGAGAAAGCCCACGCAACGGATCGACGTCATCGGGCTGCATTTCCCCGTGGCCCTTGAGGAAGTAAATCGTCTTGTTGTTCTGGTCCGTCACATCGAGGATAGCCGAGGTAAAGGCCTGCTCCCCGGTAAAGGCTGTCGGGCCCTCTTCATCGACTTTCCACAGGTCCGGCGGGAGCACCTGCTTGTAATTGTCGCCACTGCTGACGATAATCACGCTGTCCTGCTCCGGGCTGATGGAGAAGCGGTTGACCAACTCCTCGGCCTTCTCGCTCTGGCGGTAAACATTGATGTACTCGACGTTGATGCGGGAGTTGCTCGAAGACTCGTACTCACGCAGCAAGCGCGTAACGTGCTTGTGGACAAAGCGCACATCGTCAGAGGCTGACTCCGAGGGCGTTGTCACGATGATGCGCACGTCATCGGGCAATTGCGCCAGATACGCCTTCGTCTCAGCCGAAAGCGAAAAGCGGTGGTCACGCGTGAGGTCGTAGCGCTCGAAATTAACCGACGCGATGTAGTTGATCGCCATGACCAGCGTAACAAACAGGATGATCTGTGCCGTCCGGTTCAAGCGGCGCACCCAGCGCACGTAGCTAAATTCTTCCATTCTCGACATGATCAGGCCTTGGATTCTACGACGAGCGTGGTGATGCCCAGGAGCAGGGCGGCGTTACTGAGGTACATGACAAAGGGCCGCGTATCGACCATGCCGCGACTAAAGTCCTCCAGGTGCTTGAATGAGCGGATGTACTCCAACGGGGCGTCCAGCCAGTGCATCCACGAAAAATCCTGTACCGGCAGCCGCAGCAACAGTTGCCCGCTGATGACGATGATGAACAGCAGGCTGAAGCAAAGCATCCCGGCCACGAGCTGGCTGCGCGTCAGGCTGCTGGCAAAAATGCCGAGCGCGATGTAGAGCAGACCGCTCAGGGCAATGAAGAGGTAGCCGCCCATCATGGGGGCAATCTCGAGCACACTCTGCTTGTCCGCCGTGCTTTCGAGCCCGTAAGCGGCGATGTAGGGAAAGGCGATCGTCATCCCCCACAGCAGGAGGTAAAACACATAGGCGCCGAGGAACTTGCTCAGGACGATTTGAAAGGCCGTAGCCGGGGTCGTCATAAGCGCCTCAAGCGTGCCCAGACGTCGCTCTTCGGCGATGCTGCGCATGGTCAGCAGCGGTACCATGAAAAAGACTGGCACCCAGAACACCTGAAAAAACAACACGGAAGGCGGCAGGTCGGACTCGCGCGTGCCGGCTTCGTTGAGCACCAACAGGTAGATCAACCCCATCAGCAGCAGGAAAAGTACCGAGGCAACATAGGTCGCCGGCGCAATCAGCAGCATGCGCAGCTCGTGGGAAAAGAGGGTCAGAAAGTGTCTCATACTCCGGGCTTAGGCCTTGGTCTGGGCGGGCGTTTCACTCCCCTCCTCGTCTTCCTCGTCGGCCTGCTTGGCTTTTTTCGTGTTAGTCTCGGGCAGCACTTCGTCCCAACTGCGTTTGGTCGCAGACATAAAGATATCCTCCAGGTTGGGCTGGAGGCGGGCAATCTCGTGAATACTCGCATGCCGGGCGCGGAGGGCATCGATAAAGGCTTCGGTCAAATCGAGTGTCGAGGGCGCCTCGACGATAAACTCGCGCACACCGGCCAGGTCCGTCTCCATGCTGCTGTGCAGCCGCAGCTCGCGGCCCACGCTCGGCAGGATGAGCTCGAGGTTGGGCTTGGAAAGACTGGTGCGCAGGCGGTAGCGTGTGTTGGGCAGGAACTGCTGGCGCAGACTCTGCGAGGTACCGTTGGCCACCACGCGCCCCTGGTTGATGATGATGACCTTGTCACAGCAGATTTCGATCTCGGGCAGGATGTGGCTGGAGAGAATCACCGTCATCTCGCCGCGCAGGGTATCAATCAGGTTGCGGATGCCCAAAATCTGGTGCGGGTCCAGGCCAATGGTCGGCTCGTCCATGATGATGACGTCCGGACGGGCCAGGATGGCGTCCGCAATGCCCACGCGCTGACGGTAGCCCTTGGAAAGTGTCCCGATGAGGCGGCGGCGGGGCTTGCGGTGGAGTTCGCACACCTCCATGGCCTCCTCCACCCGGTCGCGAATCTTACGCGTCGGGATTTCCTTCAAATGCGCGCGATAGCGCAGGTACTCGATGACCCGCATGTCCTCCGGCAGCGGATTGGACTCGGGCATGTAGCCGATACGCTTCTTTACCTCGGCTGACTGGCTGGCCACCGGATAACCGCATATACGCGCCACGCCGGAGGTGGCTGGCATGATGCCACTGAGCACGCGCATCGTGGTGCTCTTGCCCGCGCCGTTAGGCCCGAGAAAGCCCACCACCTGGCCGCGCGACACCTCAAAGTTGATGCCGTCGATCGCCTTGCGCGGGCCGTAGCACTTGGTCAGATTGATGACTTCTATCGCTGGCTGGTCGGATTCCAAGCTGGTTATGACTCGATTTGGGGATAAAGGGTTTCGCAGATTGCGTAACTAAAAGCTACCACGATGTAACCTCTGGCCGTCATCTGGCAACCCCAGAAACACACAGATAGGTGGAAGATTTTTCAGGCCTCTCGTACTACTTTAGCGTTATGCGTCAAGATTGGTGCGTGCGACGCCAGGCCTCGGCCAGTCCAAGGAAGGTCAAATACGGCAGATGCGGCACTTCCTCGTCCAAATGCCGCTGCCAAATCTCCGTGCCCCCGCCCGTAGCCACGACCTTGGGCTCGGGCTCACCGCGACGAGCAAACTCCTCCCGGCTGCGACGAAGCAGCGCGGCAATCATCCCTGCATAGCCCACCGTGCAGCCAATTTTCATCGCATCTCGCGTGGACTCCCCAATTTGCGCCGCGGTCAGCAGCTCCTCCTTCTTCAGCTTGGGCAAGAGCGCAGTCTTCTCGTGCAAGTAATCCGTCATCATGGCCACGCCGGGAGCGATGATCCCCCCAATAAAGCCGTCGCGCGCGCTCACGAGGTCAAAAGTCGTCGCCGTGCCCGTATCAATGACCACCGCCGGAGCCCCACAGGTAACCTGCACCCCAATACTGTTGGCCAGACGATCCGTGCCCACCTCGGCCGGCTTGCTATAGCCGATGGTCAAGCCCGGGCAGTGCAGGTGGTCCAGGCGCATGGGCTTGGGCGCATCGGTCGCGTGCACCGCCGCCTCTAGCTGGCTGGTCGCCTCCGGGACAACAGAACAGTAGGCCACGCCCTCAAAGTCATTACGCGACAACAGCATCGGTGCACGGATACCCAGCTCATGCGTCGGCCATCTATGCGTTTCCAGCACCTCGCCATCGAAAACAAGCCCGCTGTGAAAGTGGGTATTGCCCACATCTATACAAAGTATAATCATTGTTTCTTAATGGTGACATCTCCCGCAGAAAAAGCCTTGATCTCGCCTGAGTCCAAGCGCAGCAGGACGCGCCCGGAGGCGTCAATTCCCGCATATTGGCCCGCAATTTCGCCCTCGGCCTGCTCGATGGTAACTGCCTTGCCCACCAACGCGTCGTACTGCGGCCATTGCTGCTCGAAAATGTCGCCATAGCTGCCGTCGAGGTAGGCCTCGGTCGCCTCAACCAAGCGGCTCATGAGGGCTGCGGCGATGATATTGATCTCAAAGCCGCCCGCTGCCCCACCCCCGGCAGCCTCACGGAGCGAGCTCGCCACCGCCCGCACCTCGGGAGGAAACTCATCGGTGACACCGTTCACATTCAATCCGATACCAAAGACCAGTTCGATCAGATGCTCGGAGTCCGAACGGGCTTCGGTCAACATGCCCGCCACCTTTTTGCCCTGCCAATGCAGGTCATTGGGCCACTTCAGCCGCAGCTCGATATTGCATATTTCTTTGATGGCCAAGCATGTGGCCAATCCCATCCAGAGCGTAAAGCGTTGCATGCGGGCAGGGGTGAGCTGAGGCCGCAGGGCCAGGCTCAGATAGAGGTTACCCGCGTCGGCGCTGTACCATTCGCGCCCGCGCCGACCGCGCCCGGCTGTCTGCCGCCCGGCGATGACCACAAAGGGCGTCTCCTCCCCCTCGGCCAGCAGGCGGTTGGCCTGGGTATTCGTGCTGTCGGTTTCCTCAAAATAGTGGATATTGACCGGAGCGTTCATCTCCAGCAGGTAGGCCGCCAGCAGCGAGGGGTGCAAATAGCCGGGAATTGTCTCCAGTCGGTAACCTTTGTTCCGCACCGCCTCGAAATCGAACCCCTGCTCGCGCAAGCGGTCAAGACGCCCCTTGATGGCAACCCGCGAGAGACCCGTATCCTCAGCGATGGCCGTCCCGCTCACAAATGCGTCGTCCACCCGAAGAAAGGCGGCTAGAATCTCTGCATCGCTGACCTCACTCATCGCACCAGTCCAATCCAATGTCTACCCAACGGCTGCGGTGTACCACCGCTCCGGTGGAAATAAAGTCCGCCCCGAGCTTGACCAGCTCCGGCAACGTTTCCTCCGTAATGCCTCCGCTCAGCTCAACCCAGCATTTGTCACCAATAAGTTTCAATGCCGTCTTTGCCTCGTCGAGAGAGAAATTATCCAGCATAATAACGTCCACCCCGGCCTCCAAGACAGGCGGGATCTGCTCCAGCGCATCGACTTCGACCTCCACCGCCAGATCGGGCCGACTGGCGCGGGCCGCACGCGCGGCAGCGGCCAGACGCTCCCCGCCTACGGACCCTGTGGCCGCTAAGTGGTTATCTTTTAGCATGATGCGGTCAAATAAACCCAAGCGGTGATTCCAACCCCCACCCGTGGCCACAGCCCACTTTTCCAGCATGCGATAGCCGGGCGTGGTCTTGCGTGTGTCCAGCAGGCGCGGCCCAGACTCGCCCAAGAGCGTGACTAGCCGCGCAGTCGCAGTGGCAATGCCGCTCAGGCGTTGGAGAAAGTTCAGCAGCACCCGCTCGGCCTGCAAGAGCGTAGAAACGTCGCCCCGAAGCGTACCCAGGCAGTCCCCGGAGCACACATTATCACCATTAAGTGACTTTTGATCAAACTCTACCTTGCCCCCGTAGCACTCAAGGACCATCGGCACGAGGGGTAAGCCGCAGACAGTCATGGGCTCTCGGGCCATAAGACGGGCCGCCCCTTGCTTATCCTCCGGCATGAGCGCACTGGTGGCGTCGCCTGGCTGCGGCGGTCGCTCACGCAAACCCCACCCGGCCAGATCCTCGTCCCGCGCGAGCGCGATAAGCTGTCGCAAGGGCTCGGGGTCGAGGTCTTCCCAACTGATGCGGCGCAGCAGGTGCTGGCGATGCTTATCCGGCTTCGGCATGCAAAACTGGCTAAGCTATAGCCTTGTCTGCGGCAAGCCTTTGTATCCAGCAAGCCGTCCGCTTTCCGCTGACGAATGTATTGCCTGGGATGCGATGATCGGGTAGCTTTCCGGCTATCATGCATGAACCAGACGCCATGAGCGGTATACTCGCCGTGATTGCCGGCCTCGGATTGAGCTCCGCAGCGGGCTTCCGGGTGTTCATCCCGCTCTTTGTCCTCTCACTTGCCGCGCACAGCAACGCGATCGAGCTCAACGAGAGCTTTCAATGGCTGCATAGCTGGCCCGCGATGATCGCGCTCGGCACGGCCTCGGTGGTCGAAGTGGCCAGCTACTACATCCCCTGGGTAGACAACATGCTCGATACGATTGCCACTCCCGCCGCCTTGATCGCCGGGACGCTCATCACTGCCTCGGTTATGCCAGAGATGGACCCCGCAATGAAATGGGTGCTCTCCACCATCGTGGGAGGAGGCGCAGCAGGTGTCGTCCAGACTGGAACTGTGCTCACGCGGGGCACCTCTACGGCCACCACAGGCGGTTTGGCAAATCCCGTCGTCTCCACGGTTGAATCCGGCAGCGCCATCACCTTGTCCGTGCTCGCCATCGTGATTCCGGTTCTGGTCGGCATCGCTGCGCTGGTACTGGTTTTTTCCCTAGGCCGCAGGCTTTACCACCACTTTCGCAACAGGCGCACGCGCGGCCCGGGACAGGCCGTAGCCTGAGCTCCGCCGGAACATGCGCGCCCAGAGCTTGTCACGATAAGGCCCTGCAATTTTTCGCAAAGCACCACCCACCTATCCACCACAGAACATGAATCGTATTCTCCGTACCCTCGCCAGTATCACGCTCTTTACCCTGCCACTGGCCTCCGGCCTCGCCGCCCAAAGCGATGACTACCGCGCCCAGCAACTCGCCGCCGTCGAGACGCAACTCTCGCAAATGAAGAAGCAGGGGGCCACCGAAAGCATGCTCCTCATCATCAAAGCCATGGGCCTCTATCAGGTCGGGCTGCCAGAGGAAGCCGCCGCGCAAGTCGATCTTATCGAAAAGGAGCTACCCACCATCATGCTGCAAGAGGGCAAAAACTCGCCTAATGTACTCGCGGCCGAGGCACTCATACAGCTCAAGGCAGCCCGACAGGCTCTGGACGCGGACGATATCGCGACGGCTCAGGAGAAGCTGGGCCGGGCCTTCTTCTATATGCCGGAAGTCACGAACAGCATCGCAAGCGCCTGGGTAAACGACTACCACGAGCAACAAGACATCAAAAGCATGCAGATTCCCATGGACCTGCCACTGGAGAATGCCGCCGGAGGCACGTCTACGCTGGCTTCCCTCGTCGGAGACAGTAAAGCGCTCTACGTAAGCGTCTGGGCTACCTGGTGCCCCCACTGCATGGCCGCCATCCCGGATCTGAAAAAGCGTGCCGCTGAATACACACCCAAGGGCATCACCTTTGTCGGTCTCAACACCGAAGGCCTGCAAGAGGCGCAATCCGTTGCCAAAAAGGACGCCATTGACATGAACATCCTGCACTGGCTGGTAGAAGCCCCCGGACCGCTAAATGAAGACGGATTAGCCATCCCTGGGCCGATGTTATCAGCATTGCACGTTACCGCCTACCCCACAGCTTACCTCATCAGCCCAGAAGGCAAAGTCCTGTGGAAAGGTCACCCCAGCGAGTCCGCCTTGACCAGCGAGCTCAATAAGCTGGCGCAGGACTAGTCCAGATAAGGCGAGTACTCCGGCACAAGCTTTTGCAGGAGTTGCTTGAGCTGGTTGCGGTCCAGCGTTTCGAGATTGCTCTTGAGGCGACCGAATTCCTCATCCAGGCAGGCTACGTCGCCCGGCGCGGGCGCCACGAACCGCTTCACCCGTGGGTGGCGCGTGGCCAGATACTGCTCGCCCTTGTGCTGGAGCTCTTCAAAGAGCTTTTCACCGGGACGCAAGCCAACGAACTTGATCTCGATGTCCAGGTCGGGCTCAAAGCCACTCAGCTCAATGAGCTGGCGAGCCACATCAACCACCTTGATCGGCTGCCCCATGTCGAGGACGAAAATGTCGCCGCCTTCGCCCAGAGTTGAGGTCTGGAGCACCAGCCCCACCGCCTCGGGGATCGACATGAAGTAGCGCGTCACGTCCGGGTGCGTCACCGTGACCGGTCCGCCCTCACGGATTTGCTTCTTAAAGATCGGCACCACGCTGCCAGAGGAACCCAGGACATTGCCAAAGCGCACCGCCATAAACACGGTCTTGTTGTTAGGGTCGCCCTGCAAGGCCTGCAGATAGCACTCGGCCAGACGCTTGGACGCGCCCATCGCACTCGTCGGATTGATGGCCTTGTCCGAGGAAATGAAAATAAAGCGCTCACAACCATACTGGCTGGCCAAGCGGGCAAAGCTAGCCGTGGCAAAGGTGTTGTTCTTCAGCGCCTCACCGGGCTGGAGCTCGATCATGGGCACATGCTTGTGCGCGGCTGAGTGGAAAATGATCTTGGGACGGTAGCGATCGAGGATGTACTCCATGCGGGCGGACTCACCGATGTCGGCCAGCAGGGGCAACACGATCGCCCCAAAGCCCTCCGAGCGCAGTTCTTGCTCGATCACGAACAGGGCCGCCTCCGATTGCTCAACAATGAGGATTCGCAAGGGGTTCTTGGCTGCGATCTGGCGGCAAAGCTCACCGCCAATACTGCCACCGGCCCCCGTTACCATGACCACGCGCTGAGAAAGCAGGCTGTGGATTTCGATAGCATTGGTGTCAAGGCTGCTCCGACCCAGAAAATCCTCCAGTTCGACTTGGCGTAGTTGGTCCGCATGGACCTGGCCGTAGAGTAGCTCCTGCGGCGAGGGCACGATAAGCGTATCCAGGCGCTCGCGACGCGTGCGCAGCAGGACTTCACGAATGGCCAGCGGAGAGATGTCGGGCTTGGCGATGATGACCCGATCCAGGTCAAAGCGGGCCACGGCCCGCCCAAGTGAATTCAAGTCACCGAAAACTTTCACCCCATGGTGATTATGCCCGATACGGGCGGGATCGTCGTCGATGATCGTCACCGGCTGCATACCGAAGCCACGCTTGGACTTCAGTTCCTGGATGAGGGCATCGGCCACAAAGCCCGCACCATAGACGGCCACGCGAAAATTGCGCATGCCGGGGCGGTTCTCAATCCCGAGCGCATCTCCCCTGACGTACTGCAGCACCGTGCGGAAGAGCGAAAGGAAGAGCAACGTCGTCATGAAGTTGACCACGATAATGCCGCGCGAAGGGCAGTCCCGGCCGCCAAAAACATACCAGAGGTAAAAGAGGAAAACGGTGGTCAGCCCGAGGGCAGAGGCCAGTTGAAAAAAATCATAACCGCGAAAACGCGCGGCAGCTACCTGAAATTGGCCGAAGGCATAGAGAACAACGATCTCAAGTGGAATCAGCCAGAGCATGACCTCGAAGCGCTGCTTCTGTGCGTGCTCTTCCAGCTTAAATTCCCACCGAATTTCATAGGCGAAGTATAAACCCGCCACACACAGGAACATCATCAGTGCGGCATAGATCAGCCCTTCTCGGTTTGTTTGTTTGACCATGGTTCAGCAGGTAGTAATCGGTAAACAGGTAGCGAAAAAGCCCTCACTCATAGCGTTTTCGCGCGCTGAAACAAGTCCAAAGCTCCGCAAGCCCATTGCTATCGGGTGTTGACCAGACCTGTCTCATGCGCTAACACCGCCCTTCTACTACCCACGCTGCCATGCAGATAACGGACTACACGCAATTCCTGCTCATCCTGATCGGCGGACTCCTCGTCGCTCTGGTTACGACATGGGCGGCGATCAAAATCATCAGCAACTACGCCGAAAGCCTGGGCCTAATCGACAAGCCCGACCACCGCAAGATTCACGTCAAACCCATCCCCCGCATCGGCGGTTTGGGAATCTTTGCCGGGTTGATGGCCAGCTTGCTGTACTTTTCGCTTATCCGCAGCCTGTTTCCTTGCTGTAAGGAGTACCTCGCCTTACCCAACAACTACTTCATTACCGGAGGCATCGTCATCGCAGTGACCGGATTGGTCGATGATTTCAAGGGCATTAGCTTCCGCCAAAAGCTCGTCGTCCAGTCCCTGATCGCCGTCTACATTATTCTGGCCGGATACCGCATGGAGTTTGATTTCGGTGTGCTGCGCGGCTACACCGACCTGCTTTCCATCCCCATTACTTTCCTCTGGATTATCGGGGTCATCAACGCCATGAACCTCATCGACGGCATGGACGGTCTGGCCGGGGGCACCTTTCTCATCTCGCTCATCAGCCTGACCATCTGCTACTTCATGCTCGGGCTTCAATTGGAGGTCGTCCTCGTCTACTGCATGGTGGGCGTGATTCTGGGCTTTCTCATCCTGAATTGGCACCCGGCAAAAATCTTCATGGGGGACACCGGCAGCCTGTTTCTGGGCTATGTCATCGCCTGCTACTCGCTCAAGACCACCTCCGTCGGGCCCAATGCGTTCACGTTCATGATTCCCATCATGGCCGTGGGACTCCCCGTCTTTGACACCCTCTTGTCCATGACGCGTCGCCAGCTCAAAGGCCGTCCGATGTTCTACCCGGACAAGGACCACATGCACCACCGCATGGGAAAAACCTTTGGTGGCGGACAACGCATTACCGTACTGCGCCTCTACTCCATTAATATCGTGTTGGGTGCGCTGGCAGTCATCCTGAGCGTATCAGGCAATCTCCTGGGCGCGCTCATCCTCGTGCTGGCGACCGTGTACGTGGGCTTTGTCGTTTTTCGCATGCGCTACCTCTCCTGGGCGAAGATCCGCGCTGTGCGCAAGAAGCCGCGACACCGCGGCCTGCTCTCCACCGGTGGCACCTTCCCCTATCGCTTCTAGTTTACCGTGAGCCAAATTCATTATAAAATGCAGATGGCCACAAAAAGCACAAAAGAGCAGAGGGCATTGCCAGGGGGTAAGATTGAACCTGAAGCTCTCTGCGTCTTTGCGCCTTTGCGGTGAAATCGTTTAGACACGACCTAAGCTAACACGACACTAGCGAAAAACCCCTCGAATCGCGGCCACGACCCGCGCCTGCTGCGCCTCGGTCAAGTTACCCGAACTGGGCAGGCTCACCCCCTGGGCAAAAAGCGCGTCGGCCACCCCCGTGCTGAATACTTCGCAGTCGGCGAAGCATGGTTGCGTGTGCAGCGGGCGCCAGAGCGGACGCGCCTCGATGTTGTCCGCCTCCAGGGCATCGAGCACCGCATCGCGATCCACACCGGATTTATCTTTGTCAACAAGCAGTGACGTAAGCCAGCGCGTACACATCCCATGCGCCGCCTCAGGCATAAAACTCACCCCGGGCAGGTCGCTCAATGCCTCAACATAACCAGCAAAAATCTCACGCCGACGGGCAATCTTCTCATCCAGCTGTAGAAGCTGGGAGTGCCCCACCGCGGCCAGCAGATTACTCAAGCGGTAGTTGTAGCCGACTTCGTGGTGCACGTACTCCCGGCCCGGTTCCCGCGCCTGAGTTGAGAGGTAACGCACCCGCCGCGCCAGTTCGGAGTCCTCCGTAACCAGCATGCCCCCGCCCGAGGTCGTAATGAGCTTGTTGCCATTAAAAGAAAAGACACCCGCCGCACCGAAAGTCCCAGCTGAGCGCCCCCGGTAGCTGGCCCCCAGCGCCTCGGCTGCATCCTCGACCAAAGGCACCCCGTACTGCGCGCAAAGGGCTTCGATCGCCTCCATATCCGCGCACTGTCCATAGGCCTGCACGACCTCCACCGCAGCGGGCAGCTTCCCGCGCTCGGCAGCAGCCCGCAGAGCCTGCTCCAGCACCGCCGGGTCCATATTCCAGCTCTCACGCTCCGAATCGATAAAGACCGGCTTCGCGCCGCAGTAGCAGATGGCGTTGGCCGAGGCGGCAAAGCTCAGCGTGGAGCAAAAAACGGTGTCGCCGGGCTTTACCCCCACCTCAAGCAGAGCCAGGTGCAGCGCAGCCGTCCCCGAGGAAAGTCCCACCGCGTGCCGAGCCCCCGTCCGGCGGCAGATTTCGGCCTCAAAAGCATCCAGCGCAGGGCCCACCGGAGCAATCCAATTGCTTTGGAAAGCCTCCGTCAACGCGGACAAATCGGCAGCCGACATGGCGGGCGGAGAGAGATAGATACGCTCGGAGGACATGGGAATACAGCGCTTGAAAACTTTTGAATGAACCTTAACTTATAACACCTGTCACGTCTCTTACAGCCACAATTTGCTCAGTCATGAAAATTGCCCTCCTCACCTTTGCCTCCCTGATCTGCCTGGGCCTCTTCGGCGTCTTCGTTCGCCAGGAGATTTTCTACAACCCCGAACAGCACTTCGCCGCTTCGCTGGATACGGCCATTTCCGCTGACCTGCCCGGCTGGGAGAGCGAGGAGCTCGAGTTTACCGACTACGAGGGCGAGATCCTCAACTACGAGGAAGCCATCCACCGCGTCTACCGTCAGGGTGACCGCGAGGTCGATGTCTACGTCGGCTACTGGAAGCCCAAACAAATGCCCGTGCGCGAAGTCCAGTCCCACACGCCCGATGTCTGCTGGGTCCGCAACGGCGCCGAACTCAAGGACAAGGAATTTTCCGTGCAGTTGACCAGCGAGGGCACCCCGCTCCACCCTGCCGAATTCCGCTCTTTTAGAATGCCCGGCTCGGGCGATATCAAGCACGTCTACTACTGGCACACCGTCGGCGACACACTCTACGTCAACCGCGTCAAGGCCGGTCAGTTCGACCGCCTCGACCCGATCAAGACCGTCTTCACCTACGGCCTCGACCAAATGCAGGAGCAGTTCTTCGTCCGCCTCTCCAGCAACAAGCCCTTCTACGACATCTTTAAGACCGACCCCGGCATGCGCCAGCTCCTCTCCGAGCTGACCGCCCTCACTCTCGCCGCCCCCACCGCAGAGGACATCGCCCAGAATCAGGCCAGCAGCTCCTAGGAGCAAGTGAGAGCGGTTTAAGAAATGCTATATGTCCGCAGATTTCACAGATGCGGACTCACTCTTTCTAAGAATGCGCATGGTTGAGTCGCTGCACACCTCCCCCTCAAAAGAGCTCTGTGTCCTTTGTGCCCTCCTCTGTGGTTAAATCAATTTTTCCACCAAAAGCGCAGCAGCCGCACAGTCTTTTCACAAAAAAAACACACCGCTTTGCGCCTTTGCGGTGAAGTATTCGCATCTCGAATGCGTCCAGACCGCTCCTAGACCGGGCCGCCAAGGGTGACCCACTTGACCATGCGCTCCATCGGAAAGAGGCCGTCCCAGGGCGAATCGAAGAAGGTCATGCGCCCCACGTCGGGAAATCGCTCCGCACCGCGCAGAGCCGCCTGACGGGCAAACTCCAGCCGCCGCTCCCCGCTCAGGGCCAAGCCGACCGTCTGGATGTCCGCGCTGACCAGCGGCAGCACGGCAAAGGCGTCCTCGACGGGTTTTACCGTAATCGTGCGCGAATACGAGGGCGGGGCCAGCCCGCCGCTGGTTTCATCATAAATCACCGTCCACGCGCCGTCGTCGGAGTGCCACACGCGCCCGACCAGCTCCGCCCGCAGGCGCAGGGCCTTGATCTGGGCTGCGGCAGCCGGGTCTTCCGGCTCTTTGGGGATACGGGCCAGCGCCTTTTCCATTTCAAGCGCGAGTTGTTCCGCGAAGGCCTCCGGGCTCCACTCGCCACCACGCTCGACGAAAATCGTGTGCGGCGAAGCGCAGGCGTACTGGTCAAAGACCGATGCGTCCGTGGCCGCACCGCGGACGAGCTTTTGCCGGGCCCGGCCCTCGGCCAATGCCTCACGCCCCACCACCATCATGGACAGCTTGGGCCCAAACAGGATGTCTTCACAGCCCAGCGTTCGCGGCAGCGCCAAAATGCTTTCCATCGCCTCGCGACCACCCCAGGCCAGGCGCACATCCGCCTCGCTCGACATGGCCAGCGCCGAGGCCTCGTCATCACGGCTAAAATACACCACGGCGATGCTGGCCAGCACGTCGTCACCCCGCAGCACGCGCCCGGCCGGAGTCTTCACCTCCAGCCCGCGGAAAGCATCCAGCAGTAGGGGCAGCGTACGCGTGAACTGGCTCGCTGCTTTGAGTAAATTCGCGTTACGGCTCAGGATCGACTGGGCCAGCGTCAGCATGGCCAGCAGCGGCACATTTCCCGAAAGCCAATGGCAGACCAACCCGCGCGGGCGCGCCAGAAGCATTGTCCGTGCACTTCCGCCCACCGGACGAAACCCGTCCAAATGTCCCCGTGCGCCATGCAGCGCGTTGTCTGCCGTCCGCCGGAGCGCATCCGAGCGGCACCACGAAGTCAGAAACTGCAGGCCCTGCTGGCGTAGCGCAGCCAGCGGCGATCCCGGCGCGCCCCAGCGTGCAGCTGCCGCGCCAATCAAAGCCCCCAGCTCGTCCACCGAGTACGCATCCAGCCGGGCCCGCGCCTCACGCAGCTGCCCCGCCAATGCCGATAAATTGTCCACCTTGGGTAAGTCTGCCAGCTCGACCGGAGCCTGCCACGGCCCAGCTACGTGGTTGGCCTCGCCGGAAAAAAGCAGTCGCGCCTCCCCCGGGCCTGCCGGACGCATCACCCGCGCCGCAAGACTCGCAGGTCGGGCCACTTTTTCCCCCATGATGTCACCGCAGCCGCGCGCCTCGGCCCGCTTGGCCCGCCCGGTCACGCGAAAGCGCGTACCGCTCCAGCCGTCAGCTTCCCCGCGTCCGGTCACAACGCCCATGTCATCGGTCAACACGGCAATCCCCGGGTAGGAGTGCGGCAACGGAGTCAGAAACTCCAGCAAGCCCTCCTCACCATCAGGCAGGGGCGCGTGCGTCACCGGGTCGCGCACGATGACTTCGGCAAAAACCGGGCAGCACTTGTCGCCGCCGGGTGCATCCGGGTAGGTGATGCCCATTTGCTCGGTAAACCCGTAAAAATCTACGATTCGGGCTGCGTCCACTCCAAAGGCCCGGCTGACATCCGCGCCGAATTTCGCCGAATCGACTGCGCGGTCGGCCAACTTTTTCCAGCCCCCGATGTGGGCCACAAACGACCCCGCTGGTAGCACCACCTGACCACCTGAGGCCAGCAGCGGCTCGACCACGTGCGCATAGAGCACGTAGGTAAAACCAAAAATGACCGCTGGCTCAGCGGACTCAGAGACCGCCGCGAGGGCCTCAGCCAGCAAGCCTTCATCCAACACCAGCGCACCGCTCGCGTCGGCCTTCATCACGTAGCGCACTTCACTGGCCAGGTTTAGAAAGCCCCGCACCGCGGCGTTGCGTGCGCCCATCGCCGCACGATCTGCGCCCTGTGGGTCCACATCGAGCACGATAAACGGCCGCCGCTTGCCGCCGAACACCGCCTCCAGCACAGCAGCCAGGGCTCGCACCTGGCGCTTCGCCGTAACCTTGTCCACCGCCACCACGCTGGGCACGCCACGGGTGGCCGAACTCTTCAGAACCGAGCGCACCTCGCTCTCGGCCACCGAACGCAGCAGCTCGGCATTTTCCTTAAAAGCCTGCACCGGCAGGTAGGGAAAGTCCTCAAGACGCATAGGCATTTTACCCGCATCAGTACCCCGCCCCACTGCATAGCGGGCAAAAGCAGGGCATGCCTCCAGGTGATGCGTAAGCGCAGCCTGCATGGCAGCTAAAAACTGCTTCTCACGCTGCGTTGCGGGCGTCCCGAACACAGGCAGCTTGAGCAAGGCGTCGATGGATTCTTCCGCGCTCATAGCACCTCCTTCAGCACCCGGTGAACGACCTCCGGCCCGAAAGCTGTCGGGTTAGCCTTCGCGCAAATATCCTCCAGTGCCCCGGCGGAAATGGCCTCTGCCTCCGCCAGCACCTGCTTGCGGTCAACCCCGGCCAGCTTAGACAAAGCATCAGCCAATCCGATCTCGGCCTTGAGCTGCATGACGGTATCGATCAGCTCCAGGTCGTCGCGCAGCTTCAGTTCCTCGGCCAGTTTTGCGTAACGCGCCTGAACCTGGGGCATCTCGGAGTTGTGACGCATGGCGGGAATGAGAAATGCCCCGGCGGCCAAACCATGCCCGATGCCATACGCCCCCATCTGGTGCGCGATCGCGTGCCCCATACCCGGGACCTTTAAGTTCTGCACCCACCCGGCCAGCATGGCCGCATGCATCACGGCCAGGCGCGTGTCGGTATCTTCAGGCTGACGCCAGGTCGCCGCCAGCTTATCCAGCAGCACAGCGATCGCCTTCTCCGCCTGCATATCAGCCAGCGGGTGTGAAAACCTGGAAACATAGCCCTCGAGAGCATGAGCCAGCGCGTCCATACCAGCCGCGGCAACAGCCTGTGGTGGCACAGCCAGCGTCAGCTTCGGGTCGAGCACAGCCACGTCAGGCAAGAGCTCGTGGGAAACAATCGCTCGCTTGGCCCGCGTCTCCTCGTCCAAAAACAAAGCCGATGAGCTCACCTCCGAGCCCGTGCCCGCCGTCGTCGGCACCGCTGCAAAGCGAGCCACACCACGCAGCCCTGGCAAGCCGAACGGACGGCATATCCTCTCCAGATCCGCATCCGGGTGCTCCAGAAAAACCCAGGCCAACTTCGCCCCGTCAATAACAGATCCCCCGCCAATGGCCACAATCCAGTCCGGGCGAAATGGGGTCAACTCCGCCAATACGGGCTGGAGTTTTTCCAGCGTCGGCTCACCGCCCGGCATGGGGATAAAGGTCATCACCTCGGCCCGGAGCGACTTCTTCACATAGGCCATTTGCTCCTCGTCTGCGGCCAGCGTGGGCGACAGCAGCACAGCCAGACGAGCCGCGTCCAGCGCCTTGAGCGCGCCCAGACTCCCCGCCCCGGAGAGCACTTCTCCGGCACTGAGCAGTCGTGGCAGGGGCAGACGTAAATTTAACATGAGCTGTCTTCGCTGGGCTTTAGCAGGGCCGCACGGCGCGGTTTACCCGTGTCCGTACGGGGGATGGCCTCCACGCAGTGGTAGCGGGTCGGCACCTTGTAGTTCTCTAATTGGGCAAAACAATGGCGCGAAAGTTCCGCTTCGTCAAACTCCGCTCCATCAGCCAGCACAACAAAAGCCTCCACCCGATCAACCCCCGCCACCCCAGCATCGGCCACGCTCGCATGGGTCAAGAGCACACGCTCCACCTCTTCCGGCACAACTTTGTAGCCACCGACGTTGACCACGTCCTTGATGCGACCGGTGATACGCAGGTAGCCACGCGCATCCAGCTCACCCAAGTCTCCCGTGTGCAGCTTTCCATTACGGATCACTTCGGCTGTGCGCTCAGGCTCACCCCAATAGCCGAAGGTAACCGTTGGACCCGAGACAAGCACCTCACCTGTATCAGAAATTTCGATACAAACCCCATCCATCGCCGGACCAACGGAATCGTAGCACTCCGGCCCCTCGCGCGTGAGCGATATGAAGCTCGAGCGCGAGGCCTCCGTCAGCCCGTAGTAGACCATCAGGTCGAGATCGGGCAACATCTCCCGCAGTTGCTTAGCTCGCTTCGGCGGCAGTGGTGCGGAGTTCACCACCATAAAGCGGAGCCCCGCACAGCGTTCTCTAAAAACTTCACCATAGCGATCCATGAGCATGACGCAGCCCAGGGGCGTGCCCGGAAATCCCGTCGCGCCCCAGTCGCGTATCTTGCGCAACACGCGCCCGACACGCGTCAAACCCGGCTCGGTGTAAACCGCGCCGCCACTCATCAGGTTGCAATACACATGCCCCAGGCCGAAGTTATGCGACAGGGGCAACACAACGACCTCACGATCCGCCTCGGTATAGCCAATAAACGCGCAGATATTCCGCAGCGCTGCCAGCACATTGGCATGGGTCAGCATCACTCCCTTGGGTGTGCCCGTCGTGCCTGTGGTGTACATCAGCGCGGCCAGGTCCGTCGGCGAACGCTCCACCTTCGGCGCTTCGCACCCCCCTACTTGTATCCATTTTTTGAATACATCATCACTGTTCCGCAGGACAAGCTTTGGCGAGCAACTGGCCACAATCGAGGCGAGGGTAGCATCGCTTACTCCGGGTTCACATGGCACGCTGACCGCGCCCGCGGCCAGCACCCCGAAGTGCGCCACGATAAAGTCCACGCTGTTGGGCATGACGATGGCCACGCGATCGCCGGGCTCAACGCCCGCACCGTGCAGACCAAATGCCACGGCGTTTACCCGCTCCAGCAGCGCAGCATAGCTCAGCGACTCGTTCGGGTCGCACACCGCCTCCGCCTCGGGGCGGATAGCGGCCTGGGCCGGAAGTATGTCCGTGAGCAGTTGCATGATATCAGCGCAAAAGTGTTGTCAAAATCATGGAGCGACTGCAGCCCAATACTGCGTTAGGACGGAGGCTGCGTGCTGCCCTTGACCGCGTCGATCAGGTCACCCGCCGACTCGATGTCGATCGCATCCCCCACATCAAACACGATGTTGAAGCGCTTCTCCACTGCCATGAGCAGGTTGACGTGAGCCAGCGAATCCCACTCCGGGATGTCGCCCGCCATAAGGTCTTCGGAGTACTGCTCCGGCTCGATATTGAGCTGGGCAATCACCAGTTGCTTAATTTCTTCTTCGATCATCGCTTGCGAAAAATAGTTCGTGCCGGTACGCCCATCGCCGTGTGGCCCGGCTCTATATCACTGACGGCAAACGAGCAGGCGGCCAGCGTGGCGTTATCACCCACGACCTTCCCCGGCTCGATCACGGCATTGGACCCGAGGAACGCCTCACGGCCAACCCGGCAATAGCCGTTCACACAGGCCCCGGGGCAGAGCTGGGCGTAGTCCCCCAGCACGGCGTCGTGCCCGACGTTAGCATTCAGATTGATTAAAACATGTCGCCCGACTTCCGCGCGAATAGAGACAATCGCACCCGCGCCGATATACGTCCCGGCCCCTACCTGCGCCTCTGCCGCCACAGTGGCGTGCGGATGAATCAGTGTGACCGGAACCATGCCGGAAGCCTCCAGTTTTTCGGAAACTTCACGGCGGATAGCGTTGTTGCCGATCGCACAGTGAAAGCCTACGCCCGCGCATTGGCCGCGTATAAAGTCGTCTTCAGAGCCCAGTACCGTTGCCCCGAGCACCTCACTTCCTTTTAGCTCCGACTTACTGTCGAGAAAGCCGAGAAAGCCGCCGCGCCCACTGGCCCGCGCAACCCATAGCGCTTCGGCCCCTTGGCCGCCCGCGCCGACGATGACAAATGTTTCCGGTTCACTCATTAGGTTTTCCTTTGCTGCCGAGAAATTCCGGCATGGTGGCTTCGCCTTCGGCAGAAATGCCCTTGCGCAGCAGCACTGCACCCAGCGTCATGAAGATTATTTTCAGGTCGAGCCAAAAGCTCCGGTTATCTACATACCAGACGTCCAGCGCAAAGCGATCCTCCCAGCTTAGCGCGTTGCGGCCGTTGACCTGCGCCCAACCCGTGATGCCTGGCCGCACTTCGTGGCGACGCGCCTGCTCTGGTGAGTAACGCTCCAGATAGCGCACCAGCAGTGGCCTTGGCCCGACAAGGCTCATCTCGCCCCGCAAGACATTGAGCAGTTCCGGCAATTCGTCCAAACTGGCCGAACGCAAAAAGTTCCCGTAGGCCGTCATGCGCTCAGCATCGGGCAGCAGTTCGCCGTCGGCACCACGAGTGTTTGTCATAGTGCGAAATTTCAGGATGTGAAATACACGGCCATGCAGACCGGGGCGGGGCTGGCGAAAAAAAACGGGGCGTCCGAGCTTTATAAGTGAGATCGCGTACAACAGCATCAGCACCGGTGAAAGCAGCAGCAAAGCCGAAAGGGAAATCAAAAAATCAAATGCCCGCTTACCCATGCTAGAGCCTCCAGTTGCGCAGTCCTGCGGCCTCGGTTTCCTCGCGTGAAAAGAGCCCCTTCACATCAACCAACACAGGCGCTTCTCCCCGGCACCAGGTTCGCAGCAGTTGCGGCGTGAGCGTGTCGCGGTAGACCTGATGTCGCACGGCCAGAATAATGGCATCGTAGCGCGCTTCCTTCGGATAATCTGTCAAAAGGGTTTCGCCATACTCGCGCGAAACCACTTCCGCATCAGCGCACGGGTCGTGCATGTCTACCGACGCCCCAGCTTCGCGCAAGGTACGCACGAGCTCGATCACTCGCGTGTTGCGTGCATCGGTCACGTTTTCCTTAAACGTCCAACCGAGCACCAGCACCGAGGGGTTCGCCACCTGAAGCAGTGCGAGCGTCTCGCGGGCAACATACTCTCCCATGCTGTCGTTAATTTTTCGCCCAGCCAGAATAACATCCGGCTGGTGGCCTACGGCGTGCGCCTTATGCGTGAGGTAGTAGGGGTCCACCCCGATGCAGTGTCCGCCAACGAGCCCCGGCTCGAAGGGGAGGAAATTCCACTTCGTGCGCGCCGCCCGCAGCACCGCCTCCGTATCCAGATCGAGCTTATGAAAGAGCACGGAGAGCTCATTCATCAGGGCGATATTTAAATCGCGCTGGGTATTCTCGATCACCTTGGCCGCCTCGGCCACACGGATGCTTTCCGCTCGATGCACCCCAGCCGGAATCACACTGCCGTAAAGCGTGGCCAGCAACTCCAGCGTCTCGGGCGTATCTCCGGCCACCACCTTGACCACGTTCTCGACCGTGTGCTGGGTATCACCCGGGTTGACGCGCTCCGGCGAGTAACCGACAAAAAAATCCTCCCGCCAACGCTTACCACTAACGCGCTCGATGATCGGCACGCAGACCTCCTCCGTCAGCCCAGGGTAGACCGTCGATTCATAGACCACGGTTGCACCCGGCTTGAGGTGCTGCGCGAGCATGGCCGTAGCCGACTCCAGTGCGCTCAGGTCCGGGCAGTGCCCGGCATCGACGGGCGTCGGCACGGTAACGACCAGTACGTCCGCCTCGACCAAGCGCTCGGTCTCGCCCACGTACTCGAGTGTAGTCGTGGCGAGCTCAGACGCAGCCACCGAGCCGGTCTTATCCACGCCTGCACGCAAGTCTGCCAGGCGCGAGGCCGCGTGATCGTAGCCAAGGACACGGTACTTCGACGCAAAACGAACAGCCAACGGAAGCCCCACGTAGCCCAAGCCAATAACAGCGATGACGGGCTGGCTCACGGTTGGCTCCTTTCCGCCGGCCGCTGTGACCCCATGCGCATGCTGGCCTCAGCCAAGCCCATGGCCAGCACATCGTCAACCTCCAGCCAGTCACCCGGGAATTGAGCCCGCACCTTTAAGGAAAGGTAAGCCTCCTGCGCTCCCTTTGGCACCCGAGTGTTTACGACGATGGACATCCACTCAGTAAAGTCACCCTCGGGCAGCGCTGCACGCTCAAAGCGTTCGATTTTTTCACCCTCAGCATCCCACCAGCTAACCAGCAGATAGACCTGACAACCAGGACTCAGCGCGCCCCGCAGCTTGACGCGCACGCCGAGGCCCTCCCCCGCCCTGACCGGGAGGAGGCGGTTCAGCGAAAAACTATTGGCCCCTTCGACCCGCATGACGCTTTCGTCGCCATCGACTTGCAGGATTTGCCAGCTAAAGCCCTCCCCATTGGTCGCGCTTACCGACCAGCCGCCCGGCAAAGCCCAGTCACGCGAAAGACTCTCCCCGCAGGTCAACTCGCCCTCCGTGGACTGGTCGAAGCGCGCACGGGCCTGCGTCACACCACGCCACGCACCGGCCTCCAACCGGGGGCGCGGGTCCAGCGCGATCAGGGTATTCCACATCATCTTCAACCATGTGGGCAATTTCTTGGGCATGTGGTCCAACACATTCGAGCGTGCCTGTTCGTACTCCGGCCACGCAGCAAGGAAGCGTTCACGGTCCTCTTCTGTAGCGAGAGGATTTTTCGCCATCGTGAGCCATGCATGATAAAACACGCTTGCGGCACGCGTTTGGTCAAAGCACTCCCGCGTCAACGCAACCCGATCTGCCCACGGCTCACGTGTATCCACTCTAGCACGACGCTCGGCCTCCTTCAGGTAAACATCAAGCTGCTCGCACACCTCAGGCGAAAAGAGCGCAAGCTGGGCCGGATTGAGAAAATATTTGATCCACTTGGCCTTGCCTGGCTGCTCCATCCACTGCTTTTCACAGAGGGCAAAAAAGTCTGACATTGGCCCTGCCGCTGGCCCATAGAAGCGCGCATAATATTCCTCCAGCAGCGCATCCGCATCGCCCCGGCTGTTCTGCGCCAACTGCGTGACGAGCCAGATTTTCGGGCCATCGTAGCCCCACTGCGGGTTGCTCTCAGCCATAAAGAGGCTCGCCCCGGCACTGTGACCATAGGCGATCGACTCAGCCATAAGCCCGGTGTAGATGCGCGGGATCAGGTAGGGATGTCCGTAGTAATAGTCCCGTAGCCCCCATGGGCCTTGTGCCGTTTCAGCCCAGTCATCAAGCAGCGCCTTGCCCTCGGCATCACGCTCAGGGTCGTACCACTGCCCCCGGTCCGTGGCAACATACACCGCCACCCCCGGATCGACTTTAAAGGACGGCACCTCCAGGTGCATGTAGTACGCCAACTGCGAAACATAACGCGGCACCGGGTAGCTGTGCTTCAGGCCGAAACTCTGCTGCGCCACTGCATTGCTAAAGGCAAACACCAGCTCGCTCGTATTCGGGAGCCCACGGTAGTAACTCCACGGCAGCAGTGCCGCCCGGGAGAGCTCGGACTCGCTGTAGATGAGCGTGTCGTTCATACCGATCGATACGCTCGGCTCGGCGAGATCACTCAAAAATTTCTCATCTACCCGCCGGGCGATGAAGGCGGCCAACTGCGGATCGGCAATTTCTGGCTGATGGGCAAACGTTCCCCCGGACCTGTTCAACTCACGCATTCCATTGACAAGAGGCATCCACTCAGGGTGCTCGCTCAGCGCCTCCTCATCCAGCAGCTTAAACAACCCGTGCTGCGAAGGTATCCAACGGTCGAGCATGTTGTGGCGATTCCAGGCCACATCGCGCACCCGCAGCCAGCGCGAGGCAAAGTCCGGCACCTGCCAGGTGCTTTGCGCGGCGACATACATCTCCTCGCGCGCGGGGATGCTCACGCCCAGCGGCCCGGGGATAAACCACCACACATCGGCCTGCTCCATCAGAAAGCGCGAGACCGCCCGCACCGTAGCCGCACGGGTGTTCCCTCCGATGATGACGCACTCGTCATCGACAAAGAGAAAGTACTGGTCCGGGTCGCGCGGCTGGCGAGAGAGCGCATCCCGGGAGGCGCGCAGCGTCTGCCCGCTCTCGATAAAGTATCGCACCGTGTGGCCAACGTAGACCCCCGGCTTCGCGCCCGTCCCTTCCTCGGGTAACACCTCCCACTCCTGACCGGATACCTGGGCCAGCACCTCCGCCAGCTCCAGCGCAGCCAGGTACTCGGGATCTTGCTCGCCAGCGCTACGGGGATAGAAAATCGGCCCGAGCACTTCATGCTCGTTAAACAGGCGGGTCGCCGTCTTGCGCGACTGTACGCCCTCCTTACTAAAATGCCGCTGCAGGCCAAAGGCTACCGAAGGCCACAGGACCAGAATGCAGCCAATCAGAAGGAGTATGCGTCTAAGAGGATTCAAAGGCGTATATCATGAGCCCACAACTGACGACTTGTCTACCGTATACACGGCCAGGGTTTGCTCCACGATCAGCGTGGCAGAAAACTCGTTGACCGCGAGCTCACGGCTGTTCTTGCCCATCGTCTCGCGACGCTCGGGGTCCTCGAGCAGCGTCACAATGGCATCGGCCAGTGCCACCGGGTCTTTGATCGGAACCAGCAGGCCGTTGTAGCCATCACGCACGGCTTCGCGGCAGCCGGGGTGGTCCGTGGTCACAATCGCTTTCCCCATGGCCGCCGCCTCAAGCAGCACCTTGGGCACGCCTTCACGATAATGCGAAGGATAGGCCACGAGAGATGCCTTGGCCAACAGGGCGGGCATGTCGCTTACCTTACCCAGCCATTCGACTGCACCATCGGCCACCATCGAGTCCATTTCACTCTGGGTAATCGCATTGGGGTTAGTCGTACTAATACCACCGGCGAGTTGAAACCGCGCATTTACGCCTCTGGACTTTAATACTCTTGCGGCTTCCACAAAAACAGCCACGCCCTTCTCATGCACTAATCGGGTCGGCATCATGACGCTCAGTTCATCACGCTCAGCTTGTGGCACGGGAGAAAACTGAGCGACATCGACACCAGAGCCCCGGATGAGATGACACTGCTCCGGCTTTGCCAGCCCACGATCAAGCAATAGCTTCATGTCATCAGGGTTCTGGAAAATCAGTTTGGAATTACGCAATGCCAACTTTAAAAACGGGCACACGATCGCTCGCAAGACTTTGGGCTTTATTCCGTCGCCTGAAAACAAATACCCCAGGCCCGCTATGGTGTGCACTCGTGCAGTCTTGAGTCCGATGCTGGCTAAGCCTGCGATGAAAGCGTACTTCAGGGTGATGGCATGAACGATATCCGGCTCAGCCTGCTTGATCGTTCTGCGCGTATGCCGCAGGACCTGGAGGATATTTCCAGCCGGGAGCTCGTAGCCATGAAAACGATGCTTGGCCAAATCCGGATCAGTCCCGGCCTGTGCACAGGCAACTCCCACATCAAATCCGGCATCCCTCGCTCCCTCCGCCAACGGTAAGCGGTGGCTCCAGAACCAGTCCATGTGGTTAATGACGAGCAGCAGCTTAGCCATTATGAGGTTCCTTTATTGTGCAGAAATTCGGCCTCAATCATCTCGCGCAAGCCGTCCTCGAGAGAGTATTTGCGCTGGAAACCCGTTTCCTCCAGCTTATCCGCACTGACAATCGTGTTGGCACAAAACTTTCTCACACGCACAGCACTTATGGGAAAAGTACGTCCGGTTAATTTTGCCATGACATCAAAACCCATACCACCGATAAGCCCCAGCGGGTACGGCAGACGCGGCCCCATGCCCTGCATTCCCAAAGCCTGACGAATCGTGCTGACCAAATCACGGGTCACCAAATCAGGCTTATCGGCATAGTTATAAAGGTGCGTACCTGGTTGAAAAGTGAGCGCGTGCGCCAGAAATGCGGCGACATTTCCGACGTAGGCGATAGATTTACGATTTTGGCCATTGCCGATCATGGCAAACTTGCCCCCGGCGATCTGGCTCATCAACGTGTATATGTTCCCACGGTTATTGGGTCCGAAGGTTGCAACGAGGCGGTCAATCACAAGCGTCCGGCCCTCACCCTGCTCCGCCCAACGCTTCAAGACCACTTCAGCCTCCAGCTTCGACTTGCCGTAATCGTTGAATGGGGCGGGCGGATCGGTCTCGCGGGAGCCTGTCTGGAGATTCGCAGGCTTGAGCGGATAAACCGCAACCGTACTGGTGAATACAATGGTCTTAATGCCGTTTGCTTCAGCCGCTTTTATGATGTTCTCGGCACCGCCGACGTTTACATCGTAGTACTTGGACACGGGCGAGACATCATCGCGATGTTCAGCCGCCAGGTTATAAATTACATCTACACCTGATAAAGCCGACGTGAGCTCAGACAGGTCTGTCACGTCCGCAATCACGCTCTTATCAGGAAAAGCCTCCGATTGGTTCAGATCGATCAGAATGATTTCATGCCCATCTTCGTGCAAACGCTTGGCCAGGACGGTTCCGATGAACCCGGCCCCGCCAATAATCGCAATTCGTTGTAGTAGTTTAGTGGTCATAAGCTAAGTGGATAATACCCGTGACATAAGATATGCAGCACCCCGTAAAACATCGAATCAGGCCCGGCCGAGCAAGCCTAGAAACGGTAAGGGGTACCACGCCGAAAGTGGGGGTACGAGAAAAACGAAAAAACATGTAAGCCATGAATGATAGTATACGCGCATGGCATAAGTGTGCCCTCACATACCCTTAACCCATGCCAGGTAACGCTTAAACAGCCTGTCCTGATGTGTCCGCCTCTCGAAATTTTCGACCACCCAGCTACGCGCGGCCTGGCAAAAATCCAGATTCTCCCGCCCCTGCGCTAACTGGGTTAAGGCTGCCTCGGCGAAAGCTTCAACACAACCCGGTTCCACGAGGATACCCGTCACATCGTGACAAACCGCATCCCGGGACCCCGTTACCCGGTAGGCCACAACAGGCACCTTCATGGCAGCCGATTCAAGCAGGACGTTGGGAAAACCTTCGCGGTGCGATGGAAACAGAAAGACATCCATCAGTTCATAGCAGGGGCGCACATCCTCCTGATTCCCCAGCCAGACCACACGATCGTCCTCAAGCGCTGTCTCGAACACAGCTTGTAGTTGCCAGTTTAGCAATTCATTTGGCCCAACGAGCAACAGCCGAGCACGCGGCTCGCGGGAGCGGATAATTGCCCAGGCTTCGAGCAAGTCCACCAAGCCTTTGTCGGGATGTATCCTGCCGATGTAACCGAAGACGATCGCATCCTCCGGCCAGGCCAGTTGCGCGCGCAAGGCCTCCACCGCAGCTTGATCACAGGCCCCAGGTTGGAAATAGGTCGTGTCGACTCCATTGCTGCTCCCCTGCCCTACGACCTCAGCCTTGTCGGCGGGTATCAGTTTCTTGGCTACCACAGAGCTGAGCAGGCTTTCGCTCACACACACGACGTGTGTTGCACAGGCCGTAGCGAGCTTTTCACTGCTCCAGTAAACCAATCGACGGAGCCCCTTAGCTGTTTCCAGCGGTAAACCGCGAAGCGTATACAGGCGTACCGGTACACCGGCCAAACGCGCGGCTACTGTCACCACCAGTCCCGCCTTGGGAGTGCTGGCGTCAACCATCACGGGGCTTAGCCTGAGCAGTGCTTTGCGCATGGCCAACACGGCCTTAAAGTCACGGATAGGGTTGATGTCCCGCCCCATGGCGACATGTAGCGTCTCAGCTCCGACCTCGGCTTCATCGACTCGATCACCACAGACAAAGACCGGTCGATAGCCCTCGGCCTTCCAGCGCTCCAGCACGCCCTTCATCAGTAGAAGGCTGGCACGGGTCGTTACTGCTACGACAACACAAGGCCGCGCATCATGCTTAGACTGCTCACGCTTTTGCATTCAACTCAGTTCGCTTGCTGGTAAGCTGCAAGGTATTGCTCCAGCATCCGCTCAAAGGAAAACGCTTCTGCCCGCTTGCGCGCACGTTCGAGTGTGGCTTCGTCGCCCGCCTTGCCCTCGATAAAAGCGCGCAGCTGCGCAATGACCGCGGCTTTGTCAGACAGTTTAACCAGCGAGCCTTCGTTCGAGTCGCGCCGGATGACTTCGTTTAACCCGTCAACATCGCTGGCCAAAACAGGGCAGCCTGCCGCCATCGCCTCTACGGCTACCAGCCCAAAACCCTCCCAGGCAGGCAGATGCAGAAAGAGGTCACACGCCGCCATGCGCTGAGGTATATCGCTAACAAAGCCAAGAAAACTTACACGTGACTCCAGCCCTTCAGCCTTCACCTGAAGCTTAAGCTGCTCCATCAGATGACCACGACCCGCAATGCTCCAGTGCCAGGGCAAGTCCTTGCACGCCGCAAGCACCTCAATCATAAAGGGATAATTCTTCTGTTCAGAAAGGCTGCCCACGGAGAGTATTTCGAACCTGTCGCTCGAACTTGGCCGCTCGCACTCCTCGCGGCAGGCTGCACGATACGCGTCCAACTGGATGCCGTTGTAGGCGACACGGATGTCCCTAAAAGGTCCCGCCCATTTGTTTAGCGAATCCATCACGCCGTGGCTGATGCAGAGGATGCAATCATAGCGCCGATATAACCAGCGATCGATCAAGCGAAAAAGGCAACGGTCGCGGCGTCGGTTGTGAATATTGTGTTCAGTCGTGTATAGACGGCAACGGATCAACCCCAAGACCCGAAAGAGTGCGACATAAAGCTGCATCGGAAACAAGTGCACGTGCAGGATATCTTCTCGCTCCAATTTAAGCTTACGCAGCGCCTTCAATAATGCCCATGCCGCACCGAGACGATAAGGGCTCCCACTCGAAACAACCGATGCACCTCGAACCCCTTCCGGGCAATTGCCATCGACGGCAATCAAATGAGATTCATGGCCAGCCTCAAGGTACGCCCCGTGAAGATTGACCGCTAGAATTTCCGCACCGCCGCCTTCAAGCGCGTTGATAATTTGAACAATTTTCATACCTTGCAGGATTGGAGCACTAAAACGTCACTACGCATTATGCTAATACAGGATAAACTGCTGAGTGCCTTATGCCATCGTCGGCAGGCCTGAAAATTTAGTACTCAAGCCACTTCGCAGGAACGCTGCGCCCCAATAGCTGCTCAAGCTTAATACGATCTGGCTCGTATTGAGAAAGTAATGCTTTCCGACGATCGGGCGATATTGCAGGATACTTCGCCTCCCTGAATATAAACTTCCTGAAGGCATTGCCGGCGCCTAGCGATTTCGCAAATGCATTCAGCGTTGATCCAAGCTTCGATCGGTGGAGAAAGCGGTTTAAACGCACCACTCCGTTATAGATGCCCGCAGAGCGGACCTCAGAGGCCGCATACACTTTGGTATCCTTGTCGAAGCTCCCCTTACTTTTGGCCGAGATACCCAGGAACGCAGCCAACTCAGACGTAAAGATATCCTTATCTCGGAACGTCTCTTCGTAGAAAAAAACCTGCACATTCTCTCGACCAAAAAGGTTGTAGTACTGCTCGACCTGTCCTGCATATAAACCTCTCCCAAGAAAGCAGGGGTCATTCTCGAGCGTTAAGTCCTCGAACTCGCACCTTACATTCTTTTTCCATCTTGCCATCCAATAATGCGAGTACGCACGACTGATAGGGTCGCGTAAGAGTATGATGATCTTTGCCTTTGGATTATACTGGTGGATGCGCGCAGGTGCCTTGGGGTCACACAAATACATAGGCATGATTTCGGCGACCAGAGGCTCCTGCCCGTAGGCTCGATAAAAGCGATGGTAATACTCTACACCAAGCCTTTCGTATTCATGCACACCGACCATATTACTGTCGTGCGAGCAGAAGTAACCAATCTCTTTAGTAGGTGAAACATAAATCGCTTCGAGGGACTCAAAGTACTTGTGTAGCCACGTCGTGCCGGCCTTCTCTGCCCCTACGACAAAAACGTTCACTATCGGTTTACTCATAACATTCTATAATTTACCAGTAGCAGGAAATATAAGCCCTCTAAAAACGCCTGGTCATCATTGGATTAGGCATCGGCCCCATCATATGACCAGATACGGGGTATGGCCCAGGAAAGGGAAGTGGCCTCAGGCTGAGGCCTGTAACTATGGCAAGTGGGATAACAAAAAAGACCTGGTTGAGTCCACCACCAGCAAGGAATTGGTTAATTACAAATCCGAATGACAGAAAAAGCCAAGGCAAAAAACCATCCCAATAGGTTGAAGTCAGAGCACGTAATCGCTTTGTCAGTAATTGGTATGTCGCGGCAAAATAAACCAACAGGTAGAGGAAAAAGCCACTCAGGCCATAGTCTGTGGCAATACGGTTATATTCACCGTGCATTTGGTAGAGGTAGTATGTTCCCATTCCTTGCCCAAAGATCGGTGAGTCTTTCACATAGTAAATCGTCTGATCCAGCATAGCCAGACGGGACTCGTCGGAGGAGGAATCCGAGTCTTGTGCATAAATTCCCTCTGCCGTAATATTACCCATAATAGTACTAAAGCTATTTAACTGCCTTTCCAGATATTCGTTATCCCGAAATAGATAGATAGCTATAGCAAGCAAGCCTACGCCGAGCGTTGCTAGAAAAAACATTTTAAAGGCATTTTCAAAGGCATTCTTCTTCAGAAGAATTTGGGTTACCGGTATGGTTATACTAAAACTCATTATGAAAGCCACCCACCCCTTACGTTCGCCCGATAGCACCATCATGGGGAGTGCAGCGAGCATCACTAGAACATATAACCAGCGGAGCCTCTGGCCTTTAGTCGCGAGTACTATAAAAATACTAGTACCGGACAGAAGGCCATAGGATAGTTTAGGTTCGTCCAGCAACTTATACCCTACAAGACGGCCAATACTAACATGATAGCCCATGTTGACCAATGCCACGAGGAACAGTCCCCATAGGCAGACAAAAACAAATGTTCGCCCATTTCGGGGCTCAGAAAAATAGGCACGACAGACTGCGTAGATAACGACATACTCCAGTAGTTGGATATTCTCTGTAAAATGGTGCCCTCGGAAAATACCACCCAGCCAATTAGCCATCAACATGTAGCCATAGTATACGAGCACAACAACATCGATTGGGCTAATGCGTCGCCACGGATTATGCTGAAACTTCACCGCAGGCAATAGTAGTATAACCACGATAAACAGGATGTCGAACGGGCGAATAATCAAACCACCAATAGGTACCTGTATGCCAGTAAAAACACTGACAAAGGCAATGGGGGGGAGATAGCGAAATAGTCTTTCGGTGAATTTATTCACGGTATTGAAATCGTTCTAGAATTGATACTCTTACTTGCATCTAGGTCAGCTTTGTCCTTTGTTGCAAGAGGCGATGGATTTTTCGACGAGAGAAAATGCCTAGCCGCAAGAAGTGGAGTTACCCTCCAGAAAAGAGGAAAAGCTTCCCGCCCAGTCAAAATCGAGTTGTCTGAGCGCTTCACGCTGGGCTTCGAGCAAACCTGAAAACTCCTGGTCACCTGCGCGAGCCGCCCAATCAAGCATCGAGGCTAAAGCCTGCACATCTCCCACAGGAAAAACCATGTTTGTAGGACTCAATAGCTCGCCGATTCCGCCCGTGTTTGAGCTCAAGACTAACACCCTGGCGGCAATTGCCTCTAGGGCAACATTGGCAAATGGCTCATAATACGACGGCAGGACAAGCACGTCATACTCGCTCATCCGCTTGTTCATGCCTGAGACATAGCCAAGGAAGTTAACCCGCTCTAAGATGCCAAGGCGTTCAGCGTATTGTTTATAAAATGCAAATAAGGGCCCTTCCCCTGCCACATCCAAACGAACTGCGTTCCCATTAGCTACGACTTGAGTCATGGCATCCAACGCAACCTCCAGTCCTTTGCGAGCAGAGAGTGAACCTGCAAAGAGCAAACGTAGGCTATCCTTGTTTTTAGTTTTCTGGAGGTGGCCTGCACCGCTGCCAAGAGAGCAATCATTGGGTATAACATGAACACGCTCCGGAGCAAGTCCGTATCGCTTTATCGCACGCTGCCTTTCTGCCTCTGTCTGCAGGACGAGTTGGTCGGTACCTCGGAACAAATATGATTCTCGGTACGTGGCCAACCACAGGTAAGGAAGCTCCTTCCAACTACTTTTGCCTAGATACTCGTTGTGCAAAATTGAAGCCCTGGCCATTTCTACTAGACAGGATCGGGCTGAAAAAATTACAGGCACACCGATGAGTTTTTTATTTGCCAAAGCACAATATGCATTAGCCGCCCCAAAGACTACACACTTGTCCAAATCACGCACAATTTCAGGCTGGGCGCGGAGCAATTTACGTACCCCTTTGGCCACCCGCCATTGACGCAAGCCAACACCGATTGGCTTAAAGTAATGTACTTCTGCAGCACCGACATCTTCTTTCAAAGCCTTGGGACAAAGCAAAACTACCTGATAGCCTTTCTCCTGAAGCTCACGCAGCAAGCGCATGTATCGGTAGTGGGCACCAGTTTCAAGTTTTGCCCCAGAGAATATCGCCAGTATACGCATGAATTCCTAGTTGAACGGCAGCATTACTTAAATTCGCTCAAATAACTGTGTCGCGTACACCGATCTCAGATAGGTCAATCCACTCGCCCATTTCCAAACCGAACGCCTCAGGAGAAAAAGTCTCGACCCCAGAACCGTGATAAAAAGTCATTTCGCCAAAATAGATCCTGTCATTAATTAAATAGAGATCAACCCTCACATGCGGAATGCCTTTAGACAGCTTCTCTGCAACGGCTAACATCTCATCTAGTTTTGCTGGCTTCTCGATCCGCGCATCAGTATCACGCTGATACTTTATCGATACGGGTAAAAAGTTCCACTCAGTGTCGTAGATATTTCTTTTGTGATTCGTAAACCTGTCTAGATCTACCTCAATCAGTTTCGCGACACCGTTGAAACAAAAAATTTTGTAGTCCATTAGGTCGCTCTGATCGTTGTCCTTCATCAATTGTTCACAAATAATTCTTGGTGTTACATCCTTATAGGGCCACTCCCTATTATTATGATAATAATTTCTTTTTAATCTGCGCTGAATTTTTCTCTGGGCCGCATCCCAATCCAGAGTAGATTTATCTCTACACAACACAATTCCACCTGAATCATGCGTGCTCTTAAGGACGAACTCATCGGGGAGCCCAGAGAAATCAATATCACTTAAACGATCCCATACCCCTAACAAGGGAATAAGGTATTCATCCCCTACGACATTGGATACAAAATCCCTAACATCATATTTATCAACTAACTTTGTGTACCGTGAATTCCTATCATGCAACTTAAGCCATTGAATCTTTTCATTAAAAGTTTTGGGATCATCAATGTTTAACTTTTTACCGGTGCTCCTACGATAGAAAATGCATAAATACAGTTTTTCACCAATAATATTGGTTACATCTAAACGAAGATGCGCATGCAAAAGAAGCAATATCCCTGCTGGATATTTTAGATATGCTAGAATTTTTTTCACAATAACTACGAAAATATTACGATCTTCAACAACTCCCACCTGTCCATAGTTTGTTGAGTAAAATCAGTCTTAAGTAGCATTTTAAAAATAATATATTTAGTACTTAAGTCGTACTTACAATATAGAATCGCATCCATGCCAACTACGTTAATAATATCTGGAGCATTCCTCAAGCGCTGATTGGCACTCAATCTTCCTAAACAAGCATAGCGTTTTTGCGCCAACACTTTGTAGATATTATGACGAACTGTTCCTTCTACAGCAGGACGCTCATAAAGGAGCGCATCAAGCACTGCGAATTTGCCAATATTGATCATGCGCAGCCAAAGATCATAATCTTGTGAGTACTTAAAGGCAATTCGGTATCCACCGACTGCATCATAGGCGCTACGACGGTACATAACTTCACCATGAGTAAAGGGCGCACTACGAGGTATGGACCCCGCACGCCACTGGTCACCCTTGGGATGACCAATACGCCATGAGCCATCCGGCATAAACGATTTCACTTTGCACCCAACCGCAACTACATTTTCATTATCTAAAAGATAGCTCACCTGCTTCTCAATACGCTCAGCTAAAGAGATGTCACCACTACCATGGATTGCAATAAGCTCACCGGTGGCCTCCTTTTCGATCACCGTTTTAATAGATGGTGTAAAGCCACGGTTGGCATGCGTGAATAAACGCACTTTAGAGTGCCCAGCGAATTGCTGCATTTCCTCCCAGGTATTATCCGTTGAGCCGTCATCCACGACCAGAATTTCTACGTTCTCATAGGTCTGGTCGATGAGCGATTGCACCGATGCCGCTACATATTTAGCCCTGTTATAGAACACAGAGACTATACTAACTTTAGGTTGCTTCATTGTTCTTTATTTCAGTGAATCGATGAAGATACGCATCTCGCTCCCCCATTGGGATGTCCATGCCTGCCAGGGAAGCAAGAGAGCGATAAGTGCTGTCACAGTATATGCAGCAGCGGGGATAGCAGAAAATCGCTTTACGAGATCAAGGGTTGAGATAGCCAGCCGCTTCGAGCCCACTTGAGTCGGCATGATATTCACAATTAGAATGATGGGGATATATGAGCTAATGATAATTCCCGCAACTGGCCAGAGGGGTATCAATGTAAATGCTAGAGCGATCGACAATGCGGCAGAGACAACCATTCGCCCCGTCGCGATGACCTGATTCCCGATTATTGTAATCATCAGGGATAGCTGTACCGTCCAGGAAACGAGATAGAGTCCCGAAAACACGAGCAGGCAGGCCGTGCTCTGCGCGGTAAACTTGGCATCAAGCAGTGCAAGAATGAAATAGATGCCCAATGGAACAGCAATACAGCCAAGAGTAGCAACTCCCATCGATAAGCTTAACTTCTTCAAGTAGGCTTTGCTGAAATCATCGATCTTGCCTGCTGCCAGTAGCCTAGCGAAGCGAGGCACATGGCTGGTCAATGGCGTAGCGGCGACACTTCCAACCGACTCTAAAATACGTAGCACAATTAGCACAAAAGACAATGTTGGTGGATCCGCATGACGAGCCAATACCACCATGCAGATTTTGGTACTGCCGCGAAAGGCCATAGACTGCATCAGGCCGCGAACCATCGGCTGCACAACCCATGCAGCTACCTGCTTGTTCCAACCCCAAAAGGTCATCTCGCGGAAACGTGGTTCCACTACGATATTCAGCAACACCCACATGCGGATCGAAGTTAATACCACGAACGCCTGCATCACAATGGAGACGGCGATGATACCTCCCCCCAGGGCTAAGGTCAAGGCACCTGCACATGGGCTCGCGACTGAAAAGATCGCATTCCAGCGGCTGGTCAATGCCACCTGATTAAGCCCACGAAGCACGACTTGGTACTTGAGGTTGAAAATGCTTAGTGTACTGCCCGCAAGAAAGATCACGAAGGCCCACCAGACATCACTCGCATGCACATAGTCATGGAGTATTTTATCCAAAGAAAAATACCCTAATAGCACACCCAGTAACAAACCGATCACCGCTAGCACTGCCGCGAAAGATTGGGTCATGGGGTATAGCGTTCGCATCAACTCCCAGTTAGTCTGGCCTGAGGTGGACTTATGTTGATTTCCCGTAATGGGAGCCAAGCTCTCGGCTCCGCCAGCAACCTGCGCAACCATACGGGCCATGACGTAGCGAGCCTGGTTGGCCAGCTCATTGGAGAAAAACAACACTGAGGTGAAGAGAAACCATGACGCTACCTGCACATCATCAAAGTACTTGATGATGAGTGGCAGCAACACCAGCATCCGCACCACCTGCGTTCCACGGGCACACCATGTTGTAAAAGTTGGTGAATGCCACAGCCTGTAAAATAGGCGCTTCATGCTCAGGAAATCTCTACAATTCCTTTCTCGGGGTGAAGATAACGAAATTCCGGCTGCATCACGATGCCGGTCTTGGCATGTACTGTCTGCATGATTTCTCTAACCAGTGAAAGCACTTCCACCGACGAGCCTCCTCCGTTATTGACAATAAAGTTTGCATGACGGGCGGACACTTCAATGTTACCGCGCCGCTGCCCCTTAAAGCCCATGTCCTCAATGACTTTTCCCGGAGGGCCATAGGCTTCATACAGTTCAGGTGAGCTCTTAAATACCGAACCGCAACTGGGTAATTTTCGAGGGAACTTCCGGTTGCGCTCACGCAGAATGCCTAAAAGCACTGGACGCTGTTCCTCATAAGGGCGATGCGCTATAAACTTCAATGTGGCAGCGACAGCGATCTCGTCACCCATATGGAAGCGGCTATGCCGATAGGAGAAGTCACACTCACTTCTCGGATATACAACAAGCTCGCCCCCTTGGCTTAAGGCAGTTACGGTCTCCACAATATCGCCAATGCCTTTGCGCTGGCTGCCACCATTCATACAGATGAGCCCTCCCAACGAGGCAGGAATGCCGATGGTATGCTCAATGCCAGAAAGCCCCCGACGAGCAGCGGCTAGCGCAACAGCGGGCGTCCAACAACCAGCCTGCACCGTCAGTTTATTCTGCTGGAAGCGCATCTGTGCCATACCGTTCCCAAGGCGCAACACACAGCCTCGGAATCCAGCATCATCAAAGAGCAGGTTCGTCCCGCGACCAATCAAACACCATCGTATGGATTGCGTTTTAAGGACACGTACCACTTGTACGAGCTGCTCCTGGCTTTGTATCTCGATGAAGCCATCTGCGGTTCCACCGATCTTCCACCATGAATATGGGGCAAGCGAGACATCGGTTTTTACCGCTTGAGGAAACTGATCTATCAGTTGTTGCATATAAATGCTAACTCTCAACGAGCTCGTAATCAATACCAAGCGAACGCAGTTTTTTCTCCATGCAATTATAGCCACGAAGAGCCATAGTAACATCGTGAATCAGGCTTTCACCCTCAGCCAGTAATCCGGCCATAACCAATGTCATACTTCCTCGCAGGTCCGTAGACTTTACCTCAGCACCCACGAGTTTATTGGGCCCATTCACACGAATCATGGCTGAGCCATTTGTTTCCCATGTAAGCGCTCCAGGTGCAAACTTCAGCAACTCTTGCAGGAAAGCGACACGCTTCGGATAGCGATAATCTACGATGAGACTTTTACCTGCACCATACATCGCAAGAAGCACGTAGAACGGCTGCATGTCAGAGATAATACCAGGGTGCGTGCCACAAGCCAATTCGAAGGGTTGCACGAAATGCTCTCTGAAGCACTCTGGTGTTACGTACACCGAACGTTCATTGCTAAAATAATCCAAGCCAGCAGCACGCAAGTGCTGGAGGGGAATCTCCATGATGTCAAAGGGCACGTCTTCTATGAGAACTTCGCCACGCGACAGGGCAGCATAAATGATCCACGTGAGTGCCTCTATTCTGTCGGGGATCACTTCGAGTGTGGCGGCATGTAAAGTCTCGACCCCTTCGATAGTAATCAGGCTTCCGCCTTCTACCTTGATACGTGCCCCCATCAATCGCAAAAGCTGAATTAGGTTCTCGATCTCAGGGGAGATGTAGGCATTGCGGACAACTGTGATGCCCTTGCTAACAGCTCCTGACAAGAGGGCGTTCTCTGTCCCGCCTATCGTTGTGATGGGGAACGTAATCTCAGTTCCACGTAATCCTCCCTCGCCCGCAACGATTTCGATGTGGTCATCTTTCTCCGTTACCGTGCAGCCCAATTGCTCCCATACGTAAATATGCAGGTCATACTTACGTTCCCCAAGCTTACACCCTCCCGGAAAGGGAATACGTGCTATGCCGTGGCGGGCCAGCAAGCCCGCTGCGAGCAGATAGGTGGTACGAATGGGATAATTATAATCATCAAGTAAATCCGATGAGATATCAGCCGCACATATTTCAACCGTATTAAGCCCAGTGTCATAGTTGACCTGACCACCGATGGCTTCAATGAAGCGGCCTTTATGGCGTACATCCACCAATTCGGTAGGAAAGTTAGACAGGATAATCCGTTCACGCGTGAGCAGTGCGGCGGCCATCAGTCGCGTAGCAGCATTCTTAGCACCACTGACGCGGACCCGGCCTCGGGGTGTTTGAGCCCCTATAACTTTTATCTTATAGCTCATGGTTGGAGTCTCGTTTAATCGAATGACATGAATTTTTAATAAACAAGGGCCTACTAGACCCGAACGGGTGGAATAGATGACTTCTTGTCAGCCTATCACAGCGATGAGGTTATGCGACTCGTTAACCTCTTCTACTTTGAGCAGACGCTTATTGTTGAGATGCAGCGAAATAAATTGTTCAAAGCTTTCTTTACTCCAGAAATTGATATGGCCTCTAAAGTTGTCTTTTCGGCCTTCGGGAACCGTACATATGATATACCTAGCAGCATTTTCCAAGGTTGCCAATGCCAAGTCCGGCCTCAGTAAGTGCTCAAGGGTTTCAATGCAGAAAAGAGCGTCATAGCTATCAGGTATAGGCTTATAGATATCGTGAACAAAGAAATGCCCATCTGGTTGCTGCTCTTTGGCGTGCTTGATAGCCGATTCTGAAAAGTCGCAGCCCGAGATCTGGCCCTTGTATCCGTTACTTTTAAGATGCTCTATCATGAATCCCGGGCCACATCCGACATCGAGTACCGAGTCATCGTCATTGAGCAAGCCATACTCTTTTGCTGTAGTTTCAATAACGTTGTACAGATTCTTACGACGAGGGTTGATGTAATTCTTTTTAAAGCCAGGATCGTCCCAGAGCTTATCCAATGTCCCTTTGAGATTTCTATCAAGAGGATCGATCTTGTTGATGTTGTTGGCTGTTTTAACTCTGCGGATCTCATATCCAAGCTTTAGAAACAGCTTTTGTACATATTTCTTCATCATATAAGCCTTGATTGTTAGTTGATAGTATAAATGTAGTAGTAGAAAAAAGCACATTGAACCGTGAGTACTCGGTGCAATCAACCAAGCATCTAGACTTCATACATGTATAGTTTTCGGCGACCGAGAACCGTAGTTGTTTGGTGTCGATAACTATGCTTGCCCGCTCTGGATAACCAGGGTTGTCGGGTGTCAACAACCCTGGTTGTTTAATGTCGAAATGCAGCCTTATGGGGTTGGTGTAACCTGCAAGGGCTTATCTAGGCGTCCAACCCGCAAGTCTTTACCACCTGACACACGAGTTCGGACCTCAAGGTAGTACAGTTCCTGCGTCAACTCAGGCGTCAAAAATACCAGTTGGCTGGGCTTGTTTTTCTGAACTGTTTCTACTTTCTGTTCAGGCGTACCGTCTATGGGGATAAGGTATACGCCTTCATCCGCTTCCTCAGGGTTATATTTAAGGCGACTCCCGTTTATCGTGCCGATATTATTAGACGTAATGAGGGTATTGGTCTCTCCTGTTCCTAGGTCAACATAGCCTAAGAGCACGGGTAAGGGTTTGACCGCCTGCTCTTTCACCGCATGCGCGTGTTCACGGAGGTAGGAGATGATGCCGGTAGACGGGTTAGCATTGAGCTGTATCGTATGACGTGCAGGATCGTAGCCGTCATCCGCACCATGGAATACACCAGAGATACTGGGATAGAGGTTGGCCACATCACCGATATTGACGCGATAGCCCTCTGAGATGGCGATTTTCAACTGTTTCACAAAATCCGTAAATACGGCAGCAATATCAGCTTCAGTCACCGTAGACCCGGCATCGACCATACGCTGTGATATGGCTGCGAGATCCAAGGACTCAATCGGTTTAACCAACGCAAAGTAGTCATTGGGGTCCGTAGTCAGCTTATTCTCAACGAGTTGATACTTGATAGGCATTTTTTTGATATTTGATGTTATGATTGCCACATAGCTAAACCATTTAGCTATGCGATGTAGGGATACAGACCTATCTTCTGCATACGCATACATCAACGCTTAAATGATAGTGAGTCTCACTATCGAAAACACCTATTTGCCTTACTTCTTTGGTTCAGGCGGAGGGATCTCGCCGTTCATCACCTTGTGGATGTATTCGCGATGCGGAGCCAAGTTGATGCAAATGGTGAGGTTACCAAAAAAGGCGGAACCGATAAAAATGGGCTTAGACTGGATGCCCGGTTGGTTTGGGTAAAGCTTCCCCACAGACACCATGATTCCAGCCAAGGCCCAGCCGTCTTCATCTTGCACAAAGACGCCCCCCCCGGAGTCATTGTGCACGGCCTGAGCCTCGAAAGGCGTGCGTTCGGCAGGGTTGTCAGAAAAATCTGTGATAAACATCGGGCTGGTCTGCGGATCGCCACTGTACTGCTGGACGCGATTCGTGCCCCAACTGCGAACGGGCTTACCGGGGGCCAGAATGCCGGCCGCGTTTGCCTGGGAAGGTTCAGAAACCTGCGTCCATACCCAGGGATTCTGCTTGTTGTCCACCTGCCAAAAGCTGATCTGCTCTTCTGACGCACGTCCAAGACCAATCATGACAACATCCGTCCCAACTGAAGGAGCCTTTTCCACGATACGAACCGGACGCAGCTTGAGCGGCTCCGTTAGCCGAAATACTCGCAAGTCCGCCCCGGGAATGACAAAGTTATTCACGCCATCCCACTTGTAATTGGTGCGCATATATCGGAAACCAATGGCGCGTGTGTGCTTGGCGGTCAGCACCCAGCCATCCCCTAGATACACGGCAGACGACATGCCGTTACTGCTCACATTTAAAAAGCCCGGATCAGTCGGCTCCCCGTTTTCCCCGGTTGGAATCTTCTTGTTGCCACCAGGGTTGCCTGCGTTGACCACCGCCTGAAGTGGCAGGGCACTGGCAAGCAGGATCATGCTCAAGCTTATGAATGTCTGAAAATGGGTCGTTTGTGGCTTTCGCATGATAGGTATTCAATGGGTACAGGTTGCGCAGGCGCAGCGGCCTGCTTTCGGGCCGGTGGCTTAGCCAACGTGAAGATTGTGACGTGATGTTTGCCTGCGCAAGGCAACGAGCATAGCCAGCACACCAGCCAGCAGGGCAAAGGTCGAGGGCTCGGGCACGATAGAAAGAATCTCGTCGCGGTATTCTGCTAAGTCCGCGATGTAGGTTCTGTTGCCAAAGAAAGCCGAGTTCGCGCCAGTCGGCTGGTTCTCATAGAGCGCCACCGAGAGCATGATACCAGATAGCACCCAGCGCTCGCCGTCCCAGGCAAAGACCGGACCACCCGAGTCGTTCGTAACCGCCTGGGCTTCGTAGGTAGCGCCGCCAATCTGGTCAAACGTCGTATAGTAGGTTTGGGTAGAGAGAACTTCATCATAGCCGCTGACGCTATTTTCACCCCAACGAATCGTTTTGGTACTGTTGGTAAGATAGCCGTCAACCGTGGCATTGGCTCCGATGAAAAACTCGGTGTCCCAAGCCCATGTCGTCGTATCCACGTAGTACTCGGTAGGGGTTTGCGTGCTCGGCGTTCGCCCACCGCCAACCATCCAGAGGTCATCGTTAACGTCAGGAGTGAAACCCGCGATGTCGAGGTTGGCCAGAGGAGGGGTTTCACTGAGCTTATAAACGTAGAGGTCCGTGCTGCCGATGCGGTGGGCGTTAACTCCGTCGTAGTAATAGGTCTGTCCGCCGCTCGTGGTAAAATTCTTGGTACCGCCACTGCCAACGTGGTTTGCGGTCAGCACCCAACCATCACCGAGGTAAATGCCCGTAGAGCCATTGACGCTGCCGACATTGGCGAAAAGCGATTCCATCCCCGACGGCGCGGTGGTGTTCCCCGTTGGACTGCCGACATTGACAAGCCCGTGGAGCGAAACAGCTCCGAGAAAAAGGAGCAGAGTGATTAAGTATTTCATAGGGAGACGCTCAAAGTTAAGTCGGGAGAAACGCTCGAATAACATATCAAGGTATGGCCCAAATCTGCCAAAATCGCAAGGCAGACTATGATCCAGTGTTCTCGTCCTCAGTTGGCTGAGGCAAGGGAGTAGACAGCATCTCTGCTATTTTGGCTTTGATGTGAGGCTTAGCCAAAAGCGATCCGGCATAAGAGAGGTGGTCATCGTCGACATAAAGCACTTCACCGTTCTGAACCAATATAGCCTCACCACCATTCCGAAAGATCTCCTCAACTGACAGATACTCGCAGTTATCGTGGCGTGCACTGTAATCTTTTAAAAAGTCATCAGCGGCATTGTACTCTTCTATCTTGGTAATGGGGAATTGTGCAGTACTCCCCACATCAGAATGGGCATCAATGTAGGCGCTATACTGGGGCGCACTGCGTTGACCAAAAGCCAATACCGGAGGCTGCCCAATAAGAAGCAGTTTCGAATCCTGAGAGGCCAAGAGTGCTGTTAGGTCGTCTAGGTTTTTAAAGATATACTCCCTGTTCATTCTAAAATCCCAGCGCATGACAACTATAACGACATCAGGTTTATACTCTTCGATGTACGCTAACTTTTTCGAATTAAACTCAAAAAGCTGACTGGGTGTGAACATGCTCCCTCCCTTATCAAGCGTCACAGGAATACTAAATATGGGATCCGCCCCTGTTGATACGGCTATTTTATATGTACTGCCCAGCTCAGATAAAGATTCATCGAGTACTTTGGCATGCATAACACCATGGGAGTCCCCCATAACATAGACCTCAACATCAGGATCATCTGCATTAAAATTGCCCATACCAGTCTCATCTCGACTGTGTTCATTTTCATCAATCTTTGGTAATGTTAACACCTTAATACTACGTTTTACACGTTCGTCTAATTCGCTTACTCGCTGTGGCCCCCACTGGTAATTATAACCCCACCATAGCGTCGGTTTATAGTCAGATACATCTTCATAAAAAGGAATCTTAATCCACGCAATGGAAACACTCAGCGCAATCAAGTAGGCCGGAATCAAGCGCCAAACGATCGCCTTGTTTCGTCGGAACGGTTGCTCTACAAAATGATAGGACAGGACCGAAGCCGTCATAAAGACGCCGACTGCAATCAGGTTAAGCAAACCCTCATGCTCGCCCAGCTCACTGGCATACATGCCGCGCATGTAGACCAGCACAGGCCAGTGCCACAGGTAGAGAGAATAGGAAATTTTTCCGATATAGACAACAGGGGCCAGCGAAAGCAGACGAGCTGCGACATTGCCGGATTGCGCCGAGAAACCGATTGTAAAAACCGCACCCGCCACGGCCAACACAGCCACAAGCCCGACGCTTTCCTCACTGCCCAAACCCACAAGGAAGTATGAAGCAACGACCATGATCAACCCGAGTACGGAGAGCAGGTTCTGCACGGACAGGTTGACGCCGGAAAACCCATCTCGACGCTGCATAAGAACCGCCAATAGGCAACCTGCCCCCAACTCCCAAGCCCGAGTTGGTAAAAAATAGAAAGTCGGATTGGGGTGATGGATCGACCCGTAGATAAACACGCACAAACTGATGATGGTCGCCAGCGCAATCAAGGGTGTCACAAAACGGTGCAAGTGCTTTAGGGTAAAGACGAGCAGCAGCGGGTAAAAAAGGTAGAACTGCTCCTCGACCGCAAGTGACCACATGTTGAGCAGCGGGGACATCTCGGCATTGGTACCCCAATAGTTCCCAGATTGCTGCCAGAAGTAGATATTAGAGTAAGCAAAGAGCGTGGACAAGGCCTGCCCACCCAGTTCGTAAACGTCTGGGCCGTAGAGTAGGAAGGGTGCAGCTACCAGCAAAGTGAGTAGCAGAACAACCAGTGCCGGAACGATGCGCCGCACACGTCGCATCCAGAAGTTTCGCATGGAGAAACGCCCCGTGTCGAAATCCTTTATAATGAGCGACGTGATCAGGAATCCCGATATAACAAAGAAAACATCCACCCCGAGGTAACCTCCACTGAGCCAATCGGGAGAGATGTGAAACAGCACCACAGGGATAACGGCCAATGCCCTCAGGCCGTCAACTTCAGGTCTATATTTTAAATGTGCCATAAGCAGTAAGTAGGTAAATAAATCAATGCTCTACGGGTAAGCCGAAACGTTCTAATTGGTATTCACCACTCAGGATGCGCTCCCACCACGCGATGTGGTCGAGGTACCACTGGACAGTCTGGCGCAGGCCGTCGGCGTGGGTGACGTGTGGGGTCCAGCCCAGATCGTTGCGAATCTTCGTACAGTCGATGGCGTAACGCAGGTCATGGCCGGGGCGATCTTCCACAAACGTAATAAGCGCACTGCGCTCGGGCAAGTCCGCATCAGGTACGAGCTCGTCGAGCAGAGCGCAGAGATCGTGCACGAGCTGGAGGTTCGAGCGTTCGCAGTCGCCGCCGATGTTGTAGGTTTCGCCCAGCGCGCCCTGCTCAAAGACGGTCCAAAGCGCGCGGCAGTGGTCCTGCACGTGGAGCCAGTCGCGGATGTTTTCGCCGCACCCGTAAATGGGGATGAGCTGCCTGCGCAGGGCTTTGACGATGGTGTGCGGGATGAGTTTTTCCGGAAACTGATGCGGCCCGTAGTTGTTGGAGCAGTTGGTCAGCAAGACGGGCAAGCCGTAGGTGTGCTGCCAGGCGCGTACGAAGTGATCCGCCGCGGCTTTGCTGGCCGAGTAGGGTGAGCGGGGGGCGTAGGGTGTGCGCTCGGTGAAGGCCGCGTCGTCAAAATCAAGCGAACCGTACACCTCGTCGGTCGAGACATGGAGGAAGCGGAAAGCTGCGGCGCGCGCGGGGGCCAGCTCGCGGTAATAGCGAAGCGACTCCTGCAAGAGCGTCGTCGTGCCGACGACGTTGGTCTGGACGAAGGTCGCGGGCGCGTCGATCGAGCGGTCTACGTGTGACTCTGCCGCGAGGTGAAAGACGGCGTCCGGCTGATGCGTCTCGAAGACTCGGCGCAGGGTTTGCGCATCGCAGATGTCCCCCTGCTCAAAATGATACTGCGGGTGCGCGGCCACGTCTGCCAGCGAATCGAGGTTGCCCGCGTAGGTCAGCTTGTCGAGGTTGACCACGCGCACACCACGCTCGGTGAGCAGGTGACGAACAAGGTGCGAGCCAATGAAGCCCGCGCCACCGGTGACGAGAATGGTCATAGCGGGTTTAACCCAATAAATCGTGCATGCGCAGGATGCCGACGAGGCTCCCGGCTTCGTCCACCACCGGGACGACGTAAATTTCGTGCTGTTCGAGCAGGTCGATAATCTTGCCTGCCGCCAAGTCGGGGCGCACCTGCTTCGGGTTGGCCGTCATGAGCTTGTCCGCGTTGGCGGGGCCTTTGCCGCCCGGAAGCATGGCGCGGCGGATGTCACCATCGGTGATGATGCCCAGGAGTTTTCCCAGCGTATCCACCACGCAAACAGCCCCGATGTTGGGACGGTTCATCTCGGCGATGAGTTGCTCAAAAGTGGCCTCGGGGGCAACGGTCGGGATGCCCTCCCCTGTCGCCATGACATCGGCGGCGGTCAGGAGCAGGCGGCGGCCGAGGGAACCGCCGGGATGAAACACGGCAAACTGCTCGGGCTGGAAGCCGCGGGCATTCATCATGGCCACGGCGAGCGCGTCGCCGATGACTTGCGCCACGGTCGCGCTGGTCATGGGGGCGAGGTTGAGCGGGCAGGCTTCGCGCTCGATGGAGGCGTCGAGCACGATGTCGCAACGCTGGGCCAGCGTGGTGTCCGTCTTGCCAAAGATGCCCAAAGCCTTGGCTCCAATACGGCGGATGGAGGGCAGCATTTTGGCCAACTCAACCGTCTCCGCGCTGTTGGAAACCATGAGGACGACATCGCCCTGGCCGACGACCCCGAGGTCGCCATGGAGGGCCTCGGCCGCGCTGACATACACCGCGGGCGTGCCCGTGCTGGCAAAGGTAGCGGCGATCTTGTGCCCCACGATGCCGGACTTGCCAATGCCGGTGACGACGACTTTGCCCTTGGTTTCAAGCAGCGCGGTGACGAAGGCGTCGAAATTCGACTCGATACGCTCAAGCGTCTGAGCAAGCGCGTCGCGGTCCCGCGAAAAGACATCGCGGGCGGCGGAAAAGTGATCTGTGGATGCGTCGGCCATGTTAGGCAGAGCGGGCGGCGGCCCAGATTTTCAGGCAGGACTCCACCAAGGCGGGGAAGTCCTCCAGCGGGATTTGGTTGGGCCCGTCGGATATAGCCTCGCTCGGGTTGGGGTGGGTTTCGAAAAAGACGCCCTTGGCTCCGGCGGCGAGAGCGGCGCGGGCCAGCGAAGGCACAAACTCACGCTGCCCGGTGGTCTTACCGCCACCAGCACCGGGGAGCTGCACGCTGTGGGTGGCGTCGAAAATCGCGGGGTGGCCGTAGCCCTGCATGATGCTAAAGGAGCGCATGTCGACGACGAGGTTTTGGTAGCCAAAGGTCGTGCCGCGCTCGGTCTGCCAGATCTCAGCCGCATTGGCGCCTTCGAGCTTGTTGACCACAAACTGCATCTCGGTGGGTGAGAGGAATTGCCCCTTCTTCACATTGACCACGCGTCCGGTCTTGGCCGCAGCCACGAGGAGGTCAGTCTGGCGGCAGAGGAAGGCCGGCACCTGGAGTACGTCACAGACTTCGGCCACAGGAGCGGCCTGCTCGGGCAGGTGAAAATCGGTCGTCACGGGCAGGCCGGTGGCGTCCTTGGCCTTTTGCAGGAGGGCGAGGCCTTCGTCCTGGCCGGGGCCCCGGTCACTGCCGAGCGAGGTGCGGTTGGCCTTGTCGAAGGAGCCCTTGAAGACGAGATTCAGCTCGGAGAACTGCTGGCCGAGGGCGGCGAGCTTTTCCGCCACAGTGAGGGCGATCGTTTCGCTCTCTAACGAGCAGGGGCCTGCGATGAGCAGAAGGCGTTCGGAGTCGTAAATCATGGTTAACTCGCAGTTTTCTAAGCTGACTTCGCTCTTGTTTGCAAGGCCGGGCTGAGCCGCATCCAAGCAACCGTTCCGGCCATGAGCACACTGACAAGGATAAGGACAGCCTGGTTACTGAGGTTAAATTCCATCGCCGCCTGCAAGAGCGCGAGCACGCACCCGCTCATGATCATCAGGTGCTCGTACGAAATGGCCCGGTAGTAGTAGCAGAAAGCCCCAAACCAGAAGAGTGGCATAGCGGTGAGCAGAATCATGCCGACGATGCCCAGTTCAGAGAGGAACTGCAACCAGTCGCTGTGGGCATGGATATAAACGGCCTTGTAGCGGCGCTTTACGTCCGGGTACCAAAGTGGTTCATACTCTTTTTTCAAGACCATGCGACGAAAAGTCCAACGAAAGGAATTTGCACCCCAACCTTGGATTGGGCGTTCTTCAAACAAGTCGTACGTCGCCTGGATCATCATGAGGCGATGATTGAGCGATGTGCCCCTCGTCCAAACCCGGCTCTTATTGGTGACAAGTTCCTTCATGTCAGCATAGAGCAATTCTGTATCGATGGCTTTATACGTGGCGTAGCCTGCTCCGCTGCCAAGCACGACAAACGAAACGAGTCCGACGCCTGCACTCATTATGCTACCCTGCCTAAAGAGCGAAATAAGGAAAAGGAGAATAAAGAACAGTACAACGAGTCCACTGATCACCAGCCCCGCGCGGGACATGCTGAACACGATCGCACTCGCGATTAGAATGCCCATGCACAGAAACAATATACTTGGGTTAGACTTCTGCATCCTGCGCCTGGCCCGGAGCATGTGATACAAAAACATGCCCCCGCAAAGCGCCAGGCTAGGATAGAGGTAGGCCGCACCGTGATTGCGGTAGAGGAATGGGCCCAAATACGTTCCATTAGATTCCCAGAAGGTAAAGCCCGCCAGCACTTCATTATTAGCGTTGAGTCGCATCAGCGTGCAAATCAAGGCCAGCAGGGCTCCATTGACGCAGATCACCCAAAACAGGATGACGAACGAGCGCCGACGCTGAAGCCCGGCCCAGAGCGTCCACACCAGCAACATGGGCGTGGTCCAGTTCATCAGTGCGCGCCAGGTGTTCAACTTATCAAAGGGGGCAGAGACCCCCCCCGGCAGCCACTTGATATTCTGCAAGGGTGTAAGCCACCACTTACTGGCGGAAATGTCCCATCCCTCCTCGTTCCAGTGTTTAACCTGGGCATAGGGGTTCAAGGCCTGTATCAAAAGATAGATTAAAAACAGCAGCCCCATCCAGAATATCGGAAAACGAATGAGACGCTTGAGATTTGCACGCACCGAATAGCCAACCTCACCCGCAGGAATAAACAAGGTGACAAAGGCCAGCACACTCAGGGCAAAGAGGATGATCTGAGCCGTGCTACGCACACTGCCCAGCATCCACGGGGCCACGATCATAGGCAGGCATAGCGCAAAGAGCGTCAAACGCTCACGCCAGTGCAGAGGAGCATCCGCACGCCCCTTCGATCCCGAGGAACGGCGGCGGAAGGCTTCAACCGGATCGATCGCTACTGATTTATCTGAGACCAAGAAGCGCGTCGTTAAACATTAATCTCCGTAACCCAGGCCTGGTTGTCGCGGTACCACTGAACGGAACGGGCCAGGCCCTCTTCGGGGGAAATCTGCGGCTTCCAGTCGAGGAGCTTCTCGGCCTTGGAGATGTCAGCCCAGGTCTCCATCATGTCGGCCTTGTGGAAGGGCTTGTGGTCAATAACGGCCTTTTTGCCCAGCAAATCTTCAAGCTGCTCGATGATGGTACTCAGCTTGATCGGGTTGCGACCACCGCCGAGGTTCATAATCTCGTAGCCGACTTCCTTGCGGGCCTTGATCGTGCCCGCAGCGATGTCGTCAATGTAGGTCCAGTCGCGGCTCTGGGAGCCGTCGCCAAAGAGCGTGATCGGCGTGCCCTCGTCGATCCACTTGATGAATCGGAAGATGCTCATGTCCGGGCGGCCAAAGGGACCAAAGACCGTGAAGTAGCGCACCACGGAGACATCGATGCCGTAGAGCTTGTGGTAGGTATAGGCCATAACCTCGGCTCCCTTCTTCGAGGCCGCGTAGGGCGAGATGGGGGTGTTGACCGGGAGGTCTTCCGTGAAGGGCATGGGCAGCCCGGCGTAGAGGGAGGAGGTCGAGGCGAGGAGAAACTTCTTCACCTCGTTGTCCTTCATGCACTCAAGCAGGTTGAGGGTGCCGAGGGTGTTCGTACTCAGGTAAACGTAGGGGTTTTCCATGCTGTAGCGGACGCCTGCGCGGGCCGCTAAGTTGAACACCGCGTCAAAGCGGTGTTGCTGGAAGACGCCCTTGAGCAGTTCCAGGTTTTCGATGTCACCCTCAACAAAAGTGAAGGCTTCGTGCCCGGCCAGCGACTCCAGACGTTTACGCTTGAGGCGCACGTCGTAGTAGTCGTTCAGGTTGTCGATACCGACGACCTTGGCACCGCTTTCGAGCAGTTGGCCCGCTGTGCGGCAGCCAATGAATCCGGCAACGCCGGTAACGAAGTATGTTTCACTCATAGGAATTTAATATAAATGTGTTCGGTAAAAAATAGTACCTACCACTGCTCTGCCTCGACCATTTCAAGCCACTGGTGGAGGACAAAGGTGTGCAGCTCCTGGATGCGGGCGGTCGTCTGCGAAGGCACGATGATCTCGTGGTCGCAAAGCCCCCGGGCCTTGCCCCCGTCTTTACCGGAAAGCAAAACGGTGATGACGCCGAGGCGTTTGCAGGCCTCGAAGGCTTTTAGAATATTGTCGGAGTTTCCACTCGTGGTGAAGCCGACGAAGATGTCGCCGGGCTTACCAAAGGCTTCGATCTGGCGCGAAAAGATGCTCTCGAAGCCGTAGTCGTTGGCGATGCAGGTCAGGGCGGAGATGTCCGCCGAAAGGCAAAGACCGGGCAGCGCAGCGCGGTCGGCCTTATAGCGTCCGGTCAGCTCCTCGGCTACGTGCAGGGCGTCGGTCGCACTGCCGCCGTTACCGGCAGACATGAGCTTGTTGCCTGCTTTCAGGGCACTAACGATGGCCTGGCCGCTGGCTTCCACCGCGGGCAGGCAGGCTTCGAAGTCAGCCACAGTGGCAGCGAGTTCCTGCAGTTGGTCCTTAAGCTTGCTGGACATAATCTAAAATCTCCTGAGGGGTAACGGTGGCAGTGCCGAGCTTACCAATGGCAAGGCCGGCAGCGGCGTTGGCCAGGTGAGCAGCCTCCTCGATCTCGGCCCCCGCGGCAAGGGCGAGTGTGAGCGTGGCAATGACGGTGTCCCCTGCGCCGGAGACGTCGAAGACCTCGCGGGCCACAGTGGGAATGCGGTGGGCGACCTTGCCCTCGTCGCAAACGAGCATGCCGTCGGCACCGAGCGTAACCACGAGGTGGCGCGGGGCGTACTGCTCCCAAATGCCCTGGCAGACTTCGGCCTCGGGGAAGGGGTCGTGCGGGTCGGCATTGACGCCCGCCATCTGGAGGGACTCGTCGCGGTTGGGCGTCATCAGGTCCACACCCTTGGCGTCGAGCTTGCGCTTTGGCTTGGGGTCGAGCGCGATGAGACAACCCGTGCTTTCGCGCAGCTCTAGCAGGCGCGAGACGAGCTTTTCGGTCACCACGCCCTTGGCGTAATCGGAAATAATAATGGCCTTGGCCGCAGCCATCTTGCTCTCAAGCGCCTTGAGACAAGCATCCGTATCGAAGGCGTACTGATCTCGGTGGGCCTCACGGTCAATGCGGCAAAGCTGCTGCTGGCGGACCATGACGCGGGTCTTCTGGATGGTCGGCACACCCTCGGCCTGCCAGTCCGGTGAAAAGGTAATCCCCTGCCCAGCCAGCACACTGGCCAGCTGGTCCCCGGCTGTATCCTGCCCGCACCAGCCGAAGAGCTCGACGGGCGCGCCAAGTGCGGCAAGGTTCATGGCCACGTTGGCCGCACCGCCCGCGGTGTAGCTGTCGCGGTACTGCGCGACGACCGGTACCGGCGCCTCGGGCGAGATGCGGGTGGCATCGCCCCAGAGGTAGTGGTCGAGCATCAGGTCGCCCACCACGAGGATGGGGGTTTGGGAAAATTGTTTGAGCAGTTGCTCCATACTCATTACTTTTTTTGAATCACCCCGATGAGATGTATAAGTACGTTAGGGTTATGAAACTTACGACGTTTCCATTTTAATAATTTAAGAATCAGGCGCAGTGGACCAGGAAAATATCCTCGGGCATTTATGTATCCTTCAATAGTGATGACCCTTGCAGAGAGACCATACTCTGATGCCTTTTCTTCTATGCTTTTGGGCGAGTTCAACTTGTAGGCGATGGGGTAATGGTAGCTTTCAATATCATCTGAACTTTTAATAAGACGCAATAGCCACTCATCGATCCCCAATCTCTCACTCCAGTAGCACACCTGCCCGAAATACGATTTAGCATTGGGCGTCAAAAAGATAAAAACACCGCCGGGTTTAAGGCACTCTTTTATTTTAGCAAGAAACCTCGCGGGGTCCTGTATGTGTTCAACAACAAAAAAGGCATAGGCTACATCGATAGAATTTGGCTTGAGGGGGGCATCTTCCAGCAGGCAATTGTGAACAACATCAAATACACCCTGAAGAGGCTGAACCCCACTGTCAGGCTCAATACCGATATACTGGGATACCAAGGTTCGGAAGTGTTGTTGTGGATCTGGATCGCGTACAATACCTTTACCGCAGCCAACGTCCAAGAGTACTGGAGACTCTTTATCTCTCAGGGCCAATTCAATTAATTCTAAAGCCACTTGCACCGAGGAAAAAGGATCTGACGGAAAATTGTATGATGAATGTAAGGCGTTAAGTCGTTCTTCAAACATAATAGATGGTTAAGTTCGGGTTGAGTAAGCACGCTGCCGCCCTTGGCCGGACCCCGCTTTGAGGAAGCCAATCGCTTGCTTAAGCTGAACTGTGGGTTGCGTCCGCATGTGGACGCGCCGTGCGTCAGAGAAATTTCTGCACGGCGGGTAAAAAGAGTTTCGTCTTCGAGTGCCAGGAACGCAGGAGCTTGAGCCGCCCCAGCGCGTGTTTGGCATTTTCGGGGTTGTCCCGCTTGATCGCCGCTTCGATCACGTCGAGGCGATCGCTGCCGCTGGTAAGGTGCGGATTAACCTGGTCGGAAATAAAGCCCCCCACGAGACGGCGGAGCTTGTCCTCGCAGGTGTAGTGGTCGCGGCGGTCGCCAATGAGGTACACGGGCTTGACCGCCCCGATGCCGCGCAAGGTCTTGAGGCCCTGGCTGGCCGAACCCTTGCTGATGAGCAGCTTGTCCATGATTTCGTCCATAGGCAGGGGTTCCTCCGAGCAGAAGAGCAGCCCGTAGATCTGGCCGATCGACTTGGGCACACCAATGAGCGAGGCCGCGCGCACGAAGACATCTATCATCCCAGCCTCCCAATCGAGGAGGTCAGACTGGGCTTCGCCCCCTTCGGGGAGCGGTGATCGTGTGTTTCTAGCGGCTGACATGAGTGCAGAAAGACGGTAATCCTGCCCAAAAGAGCCATTTTGTTCAAGCTTTTTTGAACAACGTGAGCAGAATGAGACTTGGCTAAGTTGGACGGCTGTGAGGTACACGCTGAGGGAATCTTCGCCTGGGATTTCGCCCCTGTTAGTGGGGCTAGCTGTGCCCCAACAAGAAGCCTACATCGTGCCGCGCTTGCCGCCCTGACCGATACCGGTGGCCTCGAAGCCGATCTCGCGCAGCTTGTTCAGGTCGAGGATGTTACGACCGTCAAAGACGAAGGCTGGCTTGAGCATATTGTCGTAAACCTTCTGCCAGTCGTAGTCCTTGAAAGCATCCCACTCGGTCAGAATAACCACGGCGTGGGCGTCCTTCATGGCCTCGTAGGGATCGGTCATGATGCTGACGCGCTCGTCGGACGCATCCGTCTGGAGATCACGGTAAATGGTCTCCGGGGTGACCTTCGGGTCGTAGACGGCCACGTTGGCCTGCTCTTCGAGGAGGTCGCGGCAAACGTAGATCGCGGGCGATTCGCGGGTGTCGTTGGTGTCCTTTTTGAAGGCGAAACCGAGGATGGCGATCTTCTTGCCCGAAACAGTGTTAAAGAGGGTTTTGACGATGCGGTCGACAAAGCGACGCTTCTGATAGTCGTTCATCGCGATGACCTGCTCCCAGTAAGCAGCGACCTCGGGCAGGCCGAAGTGCTCGCAGAGGTAGACGAGATTCAGGATGTCCTTCTGGAAGCAGGAGCCGCCGAAACCAACCGAGCTCTTGAGGAACTTCGGACCGATGCGGGAATCCGTGCCGATGGCGCGGGCAACTTCGCTCACGTTGGCCTCGGTAGCCTCGCAGAGGGCGGAAATGGCGTTGATAGACGAGACGCGCTGGGCCAGGAAAGCGTTGGCGGTCAGCTTGGAAAGCTCGGAGGACCAGACGTTGGTCGTGAGGATCCGCTCGCGGGGTACCCAGTGGGCATAGACGTCAACCAGTGCAGCCACAGCCTTGTCGCCCGCCTCGGATTCCTCGCCACCGATGAGCACGCGGTCCGGCTCGGTGAGGTCTTCCATGGCTGTCCCTTCGGCCAGAAACTCGGGGTTCGAGATGACCTGAAAGTTATAGGGCTTGCCCGAACCAGCCAAAATGCGACGGATGCTCTCAGCTGTGCGCACCGGCAGGGTGGACTTTTCCACGATGATCTTGTCGCCATTGGCCACCTCGGCAATGCGGCGCGCACATAGCTCGACAAACTTCAGGTCGGCGGCCTTGCCCGCACCCGTGCCATAGGTCTTGGTCGGCGTGTTGACCGAGACAAAAATAATGTCCGCTTCTTGAATACCCTTGTCCACCTCAGTGGTAAAGAATAGGTTACGTCCACGTGCCTCCTTGACCACCTCGTCCAGCCCCGGCTCATAAACCGGCAGTGTGTCCGAGTTCCAAGCGTCGATACGCGCCTGATTGATGTCGACGACGGTGACCGGAATTTCCGGGCACTTTTTTGCAATCATGGCCATCGTAGGTCCGCCTACGTAGCCAGCGCCAATGCAGCAAATCTTCATGGTAGCAGGTATTTGGTATTCTCTGAGAGACAGGGCATGCTCTCCAAAAACGCGTTTTTGACAACTCTATAATCAACTGGGCCAACCCCGACTCAGTAATGCGCAGTCGACAAATTGAACCGGGAGAGACATAGAATCCGGTTTGTTTTGCTAACAGGATGAAGGATATTACACAAAATAAGATCGTCCTCGGGGGCTGTATTCTGGCCTTCGGCGCCTCGTTCCTGAACACAGGTTTCCTGCTCTCGGCGGGCACTTCGGTTAGCCACCTCACCGGCGACATTGCTCGAATCGGCTCGGGCCTCTCCCTCCTCAATCAATCCGAAAACGCATTGCTGATCAAGGTGACCTTGGCCACATGTGGGTTTATCGCGGGTGCCACTATCTCCGGCTTTTTAATCCATCATCCGACGCTGGAGTTAAGCAGGCCGTACGGGCGGACGCTATCCGCAATGGGCATTTTCCTGATCGTCGCTCACTTTATCTATACCGGCTACCCCCTGCTTTCCATCTTGATCGCAAGCGCGGTGTGCGGAACCCAGAATGCACTCGCGAACCGCTACCGTGGCATTGTTCTGCGCACCACACACCTGACGGGCCTTTTTACCGACTTCGGCATCCACCTGGGAATGAAGCTTCGGGGCCACGACATCGAGACCTGGAAGATCGTTATCCCGATCTGGATTACGCTGGCTTTTCTGCTCGGAGCCATCCTCAGCAGCTACTTGTTCCTACTCGGCATATCTGACTGGATTCTTTTGTCTGGCGTGGGATACATCGCCGTGGGCATTATCTGGAGCATCTACAAAAGAGCAGGAAATGAATAAACCAGATTCGCGTGGACAGAGGGGCCGCGAGTAATTGTAATCCCAATTCGTGCCCGGCGCCGCTGACATATCGGTCATCATCCTCACGCTGAACGAGGCGCGGGATTTGCCCGACTGTCTGGCCTCACTCAACTGGTGTGACGATGTGCATGTGCTCGACTCCGGCAGCCACGATGACACGGTAAAAATCGCTCATGCGGCTGGGGCCACCGTCTCGGTCAACCCCTTCCAGTCCTTTGGCCAGCAGCGCAACTGGGCGCTTGACCACTGCCCGACCAAGCACCCCTGGGTCCTCTTTCTCGACGCCGACGAGCGCGTGACCCCCGCCATGCTGGCCGAAATGATACTGAAAACCAACACCGCACCGGAGTCTGTCGCTGGCTACTACTGCTGCTGGGCCCTCATGCTGAACGAACGTTGGCTCAAGCGGGCGGACAACTTCCCCAAGTGGCAGTTTCGCCTCCTGCGCCACGGGCGGGCCCGCTTTACCGACTTTGGCCACGGGCAAAAGGAGGGCGAGGTGGACGGCACCCTGGAGTACATCCGCGAGCCCTACCTGCACTATGCCTTTGGCGGCGGTTGGGAAGTCTGGAAAAAGCGCCACCACAAGTACGCCAGGCAGGAGGCCGTCGCCCGCCGCGCGTCCGACGTACCGCTGGGACGCATTTTTTCCCGCCACGCCTCCGAGCGCAACCCGGCCATCAAGCGCCTCGTCACCCGCCTGCCCGGCTGGCCGCTCTTGCGTTTTTGCTACACCTACTTCCTGCGCGGGGGCTTCCTCGAAGGCCGCGAAGCATGGGAGTACTGCAAGCGCATTTGCTGGTACGAGCACCAGATAAAAAAAGAGATGCGCAATCTCGCCAAGGCGAAACGTTAAACCGTGTTTGAGCAAATACAGGCGTGCAAAAGCCGTTGCTATCGTCACTATTCGCGCCATGCACGCATACCTTTACCTGGCAATCGCCATCATCTTTGAAGTCGTGGCCACGTCCGCACTTAATGCCTCTCAGCAGTTCACCAAACTCTGGCCCAGCGTAGTCGTGGTCGTGGGCTATGGGATCGCCTTCTTCTGCCTGGCCCACGCGCTGCGGGACATCCCGGTCGGCATCGCCTACGCCATCTGGGCGGGCGTGGGGATCGTGCTCGTGGCCCTGATTGGTGCCGTTATGTTCAAGCAAATGCCCGACTTGCCTGCCATCATCGGCATGGTCCTGATCATCGCCGGCGTCGTCATCATCAACGTCCTGTCGAAGACCAGCTCGCACTGACCGGGTTACACGCGGTGATACTGGGGGGCTATGCCCCTACGGCGCGTTGTGCCTACCCGCGAGGGTATGGGCAAAAAACCTATTTCACCCCGAGATATTTTTTCACCTCGGGCAGGCTGCGGGTGTTAAAGACGTGCCTGGCCTCCAGCCAGCCCTTGCGCGCGGCGTAGACACCGTTTTTGTAAAACGCGAGCTGATCCGGGGCGTGGGCGTCGGGGTTGATCGACGTGAGCAAGCCGCGTTCGGCTGCCTTGTGCCAGTGGCGCCAGTCCATGTCGAGCCGCCAGGGGTTGGCGTTGAGCTCGATGATCTTGCCGTTGGCCAGAGCGGCGTCGATGACCTTGGCCACGTTGACCGGGTAGCCCTCGCGCTTGAGCAGTAGCCGCCCCGTCATGTGCCCAAGCATGGTGACGTGCTCGTTCTCCAGCGCGGCAACGAGCCGCTTCGTCATGGCGGCCTCGTCGTTGGTCATCCCCGCGTGGATGGAGGCGACGACGCAATCGAGCTGCTTCAAGACCTCGTCCGGGAAGTCCAGCGAGCCGTCGCTGAGGATATCCACTTCGCTTCCGGTAAACACAAATGTTTTAAACTGTTTTGTTTCATTCAGGGCCTTAATCGCTTCGCACTGCTTCAAGAGACGGTCGGCATCGAGGCCGTTGGCCTGAAAGGAAGCCTTGGAGTGGTCGGCGATGCCGAGGTAGTCAAAGCCCAGCTCCTGCGCGGCCTGCACCATCTCCTCCAGGGTGGCGCGGCCATCGGAAGCCGTGGTGTGGTTGTGAAAAACGCCGCGGATGTCCTCGGGTTCGACCAGCTTGGGGAGCTTGTCCTTTTCCGCCGCTTCGAGCTCGCCGCGGTCTTCACGCAGCTCGGGCGGGATGTAGGCCAGTTCCAGCTTTTTAAACAGCTCCTGCTCGCCGTCGATGGGCTCGGGGTCGCGCTCGCTAGGCTTGGGCGCGTTGTCCTTGCCCGCGCGGGTATCCTCGGGGAAAAGCCCCCACTCGGAGAGGCTGAGCCCGCGCTCAAGCGCCCGCGCGCGCATGCGGATGTTGTGCTCCTTGCTCCCGGTAAAGTGGTGCAGCGCGTAGAAAAACTGCGCGGGCGGCACGACGCGGAGGTCGGCCTGCATGCCGCCTTCGAGCCGGATGCTGGACTTGGTCTCGCCGTGCGCGGTGACTTCCGCGATGCCCGCCTGCGTGGTGAACCATTCCATGATCGGCGCGGGCTCGGTCGAGGCCACGAGAAAGTCCAGGTCGCCCACGGTTTCCTTCTTGCGGCGCAGGCTGCCCGCGGCTTCGGCCCGCTCGACCTGCTTGAGCTTGCGCAGGCCTTCGAGGATCGGCAGCGACACCGCCTCGGCGTCCGCCCAACGGTGGCGCGCGGCGTAGGCTTCGCGATTGGCAATGCCCGCGAGGATTTTCTCCTGCGTCTTTTGGCCAAAGCCGGCCAAGCCCGCGATCTTGTCCTCCCGGCAAGCCGCGGCCAGCGCGTCGATGCTCTCCACGCCCAGCTCGTCGTGCACCTTCTTGATCTTCTTCGGCCCGAGGCCGGGAATTTCCAGCATCTCGATCATACCCGGCGGCACCGAGGCCTTGAGCTTGTCAAAATACTCCAGCTCGCCCGTCTCGTGCAGCGCGGTAATTTTTTCCACCAGCGCCTTGCCGATGCCCTTGATGTCGCCCAGGCGCTCCTCCGCGATGACAGTCCCGAGGTCCTCGTCGAGCGTCTCCAGCGCCCGCGCCCCGCCGCTGTAGGCCCGCACCTTAAAGGCGTTCTCGCCCTTCAACTCCAGCAACTCGGCAATCTCCTCCAGGATGTCCACGATGTCGGCTTTTTCCATGGAGGTCAGGATGCCGGAATCGGCGCGTCAGGCAAACAGGATTTAAATTGAACAGGAGGAAGCTGAGAGCGCGGAGTCTTCTATTTTTTTAACCACAAAGGGCGCAAAGGACGCAAAGAAGGGAAGAGATGAGGTTTGGTCCGCAGATGATGAGGATTTTCGCAGATTTGGTAAGCATTACTCACACACTTATTTGTATCAGTGCTATCCGTTTGATCCGTGGTTTATAAAAAATCCCCGCTCTCTCTGCTTCCTCCTGTTAGATCAGAGAGATAGCGAAAAAACGGCTTTGCGTCTCTGCGTCTTTGCGGTGAAATAGCTGTTTATCCATGAACCCTTCGACGAAGATATTTCTCACCGGGCACCGCGGGATGGTGGGCTCGGCCATGCACCGGGCCTTGCTGGCCAAGGGCTGCGATAACCTCGCCCTGCGCACGCGCCAGGAGCTCGACCTGTGCGACGCCGCCGCGGTTCACGCTGCGCTCGGCGCGGAAAAGCCCGAGGTCGTCATCGTGGGCGCGGCCCGCGTGGGCGGCATTCACGCCAACAACACCTACCCGGCGGAGTTCATCCACGAGAACCTGGCCAGCGCGCACAACCTGATCCACCTCTCGTGGAAACACGGTGTCAAGCGCCTGCTCTTTCTCGGCAGCTCGTGCATTTACCCGCGCGAAGCCGCCCAGCCGCTGACCGAGGCCTCGCTCCTGACCGGACCGCTCGAGCCGACCAACGAGCCCTACGCCATCGCCAAGATCGCCGGGCTCAAGCTCTGCCAGTACTACCGCAAGCAGTACGGCGTGCTCTACCATTCGGCCATGCCGACCAACCTCTACGGCCCAGGCGACAACTACCACCCGGAGAATTCCCACGTCCTGCCCGCGCTCCTGCGCCGCTTCCACGAGGCCACGCAAAACGGCGCGCCCGACGTCACCCTCTGGGGCACGGGCAGCCCGCTGCGGGAGTTCCTCCACGTGGACGACCTCGCCGCCGGTTGCCTGCACCTGCTCGGCTTGGATAACCCGCCCGACTGGGTCAACATCGGCTACGGCAGCGACGTGACGATCAAGGAAGTGGCCGAGATCATCCGCGACGTGACCGGCTTTCAGGGTGAGCTCAAGTGGGACACCTCCCGCCCCGACGGCACCCCGCGCAAGCTCATGTCCAGCGACATCATCCGCGACACCGGCTGGGAGCCGAAAATCGGTTTAAGAGAGGGCATCGAGCAAACCTACCAGTCGTTTAAGGACGAGCTGGCCGCAGGCACCCTACGGGGCTAGTTGGGGCTCCGCGCTCCGCCAGCGAAAGCGCATTTTTCTTTAACCGCAAAGAACACAAAGCGCGCAAAGAGACAGCCGTGGACGCTTTGCGCTCTTGGCGAACTTGGCGGTTTAAAATAAAGAATTTGAGTCGCTGCGCTCAGGCAACGTTGCGGCGGCGGCGAATGGCCAGCAGCATGAGCCCGGCCAGACCGAGTAACACGCCCGTATGGGCGGGCTCGGGGACGGCGGAGAACGTCACCTCGGAAAACATCGTCCACTGGTAATTCCGCACGAAGCTGACAATCAGTTGGTCTGTCGTTACCTCAAATCCGCCAAAAGTGAGCGGGATGGTGTTCCCGTTTCCTGCGGGGTTGTCCACGGTAAAGGTACGGGAAAACGACTCATCAGCCGTTCGAATGCTGATCGATTCTGGCAGACCGACTCCGGCATAATTGTCACTATCAGCCGCCCAGACGGTGAAGCTCTTCACCGTCGCCTGCGAAGTGAAGTTAAAGGTGATATCGGTGTTCCTATTCAGCCAGCCAACGAGCTGGGCGGTAGGCGGGTTGACCACCCCCTGGCCCCAGACGACCACAGAATCTACCCCGTTGGTCAACTCGCCACCGCTGTCAGGATAGGATGACGAGGGCGAATTAGAGTAGGAGTAACCCGCTATGGAAATCTCAGCCAGCACTGCATTTGCTAATACAGCAATCAAGCCCAAGGTCGCAAAAATCTTCTTGGCGTAGCTCATAAGGGTTCCAAGAAATATCCGGAAGCTGATGATAAACAAGCAGAAAGCCGTGCTTATCGAAGCGACGTTAGCGCAGGTAGGCGAACCCCAAGATCGAGCTCCGCCAGGGCATCGAGCAAACCTAGTGTTATGTTAGCTTAGTTCCTATCTAAAATAGTTCACGCAAAGTACGCAGAGCTGCCTGGCCACCGCTTAGGCATTTTGTGTGTTTTGTGCCTTTTTGTGGACCCATGTATTTTGTAATGAATTAGGCCAACGGTACACTAGCAGTCCTTGAAGGAAGAACTAGCAAACGGGACGCTGCGCGGTTAGCAGGCTCGGCCTGCGGCGATAGAATATTCTGTTTAACCACAAAGAACACTAAGGACGCAAAGCTTCACAGATATTTCTTTGCGCTCTTGGCGTCCTTGGCGGTTAAAAATCACTCTAACCGGTGCAGTTGGCTGCGGGCGAGTTCGAGGTCTTCGGGGGTGTCAATGCCCAGTGGCTGGTAGGCGGTTTCGACCGTCTGGATGGAGAGGCCGTGTTCGAGGAAGCGGAGCTGCTCCAGCTTTTCGGATTGCTCGAGCGGGGTCGGTGTGAGGTCGAGGTAGCGCGATAGCGTCTGGCGCGAGTAGCCATAGACCCCAATGTGAGCCCAGAAGACATGGCCGTCGGCCCAGTCCTCCTGCGGGGTGCTGCGCACGTGCGGCACGGGGCTGCGGGAAAAGTAAAGGGCCTGTCCGTCGGCACGGCGTACGCACTTGACGAGGTTCGGATCGAAAATCTCCCGCTGCGTGCGGATGCGGTAAAGCGCAGTCACGAGGTCGCAACCTGTTTCCTGCCAAACCTGCACGAGGCTGTCGAGAAGGTCGGGCTGGATAAAAGGCTCGTCTCCCTGCACGTTGAGAAAGAACTGGCTGTCGATCTGCGGCAAGAGCGTGGCCAGCCGCTCGGTGCCGGACTGGCAGTCCTCGCTCGTCATGTAAACCGTGGCGCCCCAGCCCTCGGCCGCAGCCTTGATCTCCTCCGAGTCGGTGGCGATGGCCACGTGATCGGCGCACTTCATCCTGCTGGCCTGCTCCCAGACGTGCTGCACCATCGGTTTGCCGCCGATGTCGAGCAGGGCTTTGCGGGGGAGTCGGGTCGAGCCCAGGCGGGCGGGAATCAATACGGAAACGGACATGGGAAAGGATGAATGAAGAATGCTGAGTGATGAATGGAGAATATGGCGGGGATTTTTCGAAGTGGCTAAGTTTTTATCTCACGCCAAACCAAAGAGAAGAAATGCGGGAAAGGAGAACACTGCGCCTTTGCGTGAGGCCTATTTTCCATCGGTAATCTCCCGCTTTTTCATCACCTTAGCCGGGGTGCCGGCGACAACGGTCCAGGGCGGGACGTCCGCAAAGACGCTTGAACGGACGCCCACCACGGCGCCCTCGCCCACGGTAACGCCCGGGCCGATGAAGCACTGCGCCGTGACCCAGGCGTACTTGCCGATCTCGATCGGGGCGACGAGGTGAGGCAGTTCGAGGCGGGTGTAATCGTGGGTGCCGGTGCAGAGAAAGGTGTACTGGCTGACGGTGCAGCCCTCGCGCAAAATGATCGGAGCCTGCGTGTAGCAGTCCACATAGTCGCCGAGCGTACTGTTTTTCTCCATGGTCAGATCCCACGGTGCCCAGATGCGCGCAGCGGGAAAGGGCTTCGCCCCGGGACCGATCTTTGCGCCGAAGCATTTGAGCAGAAAGCGCCTCCAGGCGTGGCAATTACGCGGTGTGGGGCGATAAAGCAGCACGCTGATCACACCCCAAAGCAGGCGCCCGAGCTTGTGCCGGGAAGAGTAAGTGATGGGTTCAGGGGACTGCACGCTCATTAAAGTTTCAACTATTTCTGACGATAGATGGAACTAAAGCCAAACCTGTTTTTCCTTGACTCTAGCAGGTCATAAGGCGTGCTAAACCCTTTAATTATCAGGATTTCCCGTGAGCAAAACCCAAATCTTCTTCATTGTTAAAACCGGCATTGTAACGCTGATGTTCCTCTTTGGCATCTACCTGCTGCTGGTGCCGAAGAGCCGCATGGAGTCCTCGATCGGGAGGCTTTTTGGCTCTGGTGATCTGGAACTGACCACCGGCAACATCGTCTTCATCAAATTCGTGGGCGTGGTCATGGTGGTCGTCAGCGGCCTGCTTGGCTGGAAATTTTTCGGCTAATTCCCTCCGGCAAGGATCGCATTCAGACGAACACGGTCCGGTTTGCCATTTGGCTTCAGGGGCAAGGTATCGACCAAAAGCCAGCGTTTGGGCTGCATATGCGCAGGCAAACGCTCGGGAAGTTTTGCCCGCGCTACCTCAAGTTGTTCTCGTGACGTAATCGCCAGCAACGCAACCACACGCTGCCCCCATTCGGGATCGTCCTCGCCGCAGACCAAGACCTCGGCCCCGGGCAAGACACCCCGAATGGCGTCCTCGACCAGACGCGGGTCCACCTTTTCGCCACCAGTATTGATAAAGCGGTCGCGGCGACCCGTCACCCGTAACGCGCCGTTGGCATCGAGTGTGCCCTCGTCACCGGTTCGATAAATATCCTGCTTTGCGGGGGTATTCGGGTAATAACCACGAAAGAGCGACTCACCGCTGAGTGCGATCTCCCCGTCAATGATGTGCCCGGATACATGCGGGAGCAGCCGGGCCGATAGCTCAGCCCTCTCTGAGAAATCCTCCAGTCTTTGCGCGGCCATAACCGCCGCCGTCTCCGTCATGCCATAGCTGCACGAGAGCGGGAGCCGCGCGTTTCGGGCCTGCTCAGCGAGGTCGTCCGGCATGCCCGCACCGCCGATCAGGATCAGCCCGAAACTACGCAACCACTCCGCACCGTCGGGCTTGGCCAGGATGCGGCGGAGCTGCGTGGGCACGAGTGAGAGGTGGTAGCCCGAACGGTCGAGCTTGGGATGTGCGTAACTATCCCGATAATCGGCCAGCACAAACCGCCCACCCGTAACAAAGCTCCGCACCGCCTGCATAAACCCGCTCACGTGGTACAACGGCAGCGTACACCAGCAGTGGATCGTGGGTGTGTTGAAAAACTCCGCATAGCCCGCAACCGCTGCGCGAAGCGTTTCCCACGTGTGCTGGGCAAATTTGATTCGCCCGCCTGTGCCCCCGGTCGGGATCAGGATATGGTGCATGTAGTCCGAGGACGCCTCGTAGGGGTTCAGCGCTTCCAGAGCCTCTCGCTCGTGCGCAAGCCAGTTGGGGTTGGCCAAAAACGTCGGGGCCCCTACCGCGATGCTGGCCAGCGCACGAGCCAGGTAAGCCAACGGCAGCTCCTCCTCAATGAGATTCGCGCTACGGTACGGGCTAAACTCCGCCACCGCCTGCTCAAACAGGGCGGTAAAATCATCCTGTTGCTCGACCAGCCACGGCTCTCGCAGGCGGGCGCGGAAGGTTTCTAGAGACGCTTCCACAGGGCCTCCGCATGCTCAGGGGTCAGGGTGCCGCTCTTGAGGATTGGTCCGGGCTTGTGGTGGCCGAGGCCATCGTCAGTAAACGCTGCCAACGTGCCCAAACCCACCGCCTCGGCACAGTGCTCGTCCACGGCGGCAAGTGACAGTGCAGCCTCCACCCCGATAGCCGTCTCGAAGGCTGAGGAGTAAACCACGCGGGCTTGCCGATGCCCGCTACGCCACTTCAGGTAGGAGGCAACCCCGCCGACAAAGGCGGGCTTGAGGATGGCCACGCAGGCCGGGAAGCCCGAGAGGGTGGCTTCGAGCGCGTCTGCCCCGCAGAGAGACTCGTCCAGCGCGATAGGGACGGCGTGCTCGCGGGCAATATGCGCCATGGCGACCTCTTCTCCCTTGGGCAAGGGCTGCTCCAGGTACTCAACCGGCATTTCGTTTAAAAAATGGGCCCACGAGTCGGCTTCGTCCGGCGTGAGCGCGCCATTGGCGTCGAGACGCAGGATGCCATGCCCATGCAGCAGGCGAAAGAGCTGGGTGGCCACGCGCTGCTCGACCTCCATGGGCTGAACCCCGATCTTCCACTTTAGCGTGGTGTAGCCCTCAGCCAACAGACGCTCGGCGGCAGGCAGGGCGTCCTTACCGGCCGGGAGCAGCCCCGCAACGTGAAAGCGCTTAGCGGGGGCGTTGTCCAGCGCGCCCAGGGCACAGTCCAGGGCAAAGCGTGTGCAGGGCAGCCCCGGCGGCACAGCCGTGGGGAGCGTCCCCCCACCCCCTTGCAGAAATTGCAGCGCGTGCTCAAGCGTCTCCGTCCCAAACCACGGCAACGGGGCGATCTCACCGTAGCCGACGGTGCCGTCGTCCCGCCGCAGGCGCAGGATGATTCCCTCGCGCTCAGCCCACTCCCCGTGCCCCGTCTGGAGGGCACGACGAAAGGTCCGGCGGTAGAGCTTATGGTCGAGTTGTGGCATTGACAGGATTAACTAGCCACAAAACGCACGAAAAGTCACGAAAAGGCGGCAAAAGGAGCCCTGAAATTCGCCTGCGTTTTTCATTGTCGTGAGCACATACCCGCCCATAATTCCCAAGGGCAACAACGGTTGCCATGAGCGAAGACATTGATCAGACATTTTACAAACCCGCCGACGCGTTTTTCCGCGACAACGCACAGGTCGCCCTGACCTACGACGACATCACCCTGGCCACGCGCTACTCCGAGGTGCTGCCACGGCTGACCAACCCCGCGACCTACCTCTCGGAGTCGCTCCACCTGTACACGCCGATCATCTCGGCGGACATGGACACCGTGACCGAGGCCCGCATGGCGATCGCTATGGCCAACAATGGCGGCCTCGGCCTGATCCACTACAACATGTCCGAGCGCGAGCAGGTCAAGGAAGTCGCTCGGGTCAAAAACAACATCCACGGCCTCATCCAGGACCCCATCGCGGTCATGCCCGACCAGCACATCGCCGAAGTCCTCGAAATGATGGAAGACCGCGGGTTCAAGTTCAGCACCTTCCCCGTCATCGACGAACAGGGCAAGCTCCTCGGCCTCCTGCCCGGGCGCACGGTCAAGCACCGCTACCGCGACCGCAAAGTGCACGAGGCCATGCAGCCGCGCAAGGAAGTCTTTACCCTACGCCAAAAGGACATCGAGGGTGACCCCATCGCGGCAGCGGACAAGTTCTTCGACACGCATCTGGGCATCCACAAACTCCTCGTGGTAGACGAAGAGGACCGTCTGGCCGGACTCTTTACTCTGAGCGACATTGAACGCATCAGTGAAGAGAGCCGCGAGAACGTCAAACCCGCCCGCGACTCGCACTTCCGCCTGGTCTGCGGCGCGGCCATCTCGGCCAGCCGTACGGCAGAAGGCGCACTGGACCGCGACAAGATTGTCGGCCACGTCTCCAACCTTGTCGAAGAAGGCGTTGACGCCATTGCCGTCTCCACCGCCCATGGCCACACCGCTGGCGTGGGCGACGCCGTGCGCCTGCTTCGCAGCGAATTCCCCGACCTCACCCTCATCGCGGGTAACGTCACCAGCGGCGAAGGCGTGCGCTTTCTGGCCGAGGCCGGAGCCAACGCGATCAAAGTCGGCCAAGGCCCGGGCTCGATCTGCACCACCCGCATCGTGGCCGGAGTCGGCATCCCGCAGTTGACCGCCCTCTACGTGGCCACCCGCGAAGCGGCCAAGCAGGGCGTGAAAATCATCGCCGATGGCGGCATTGTGAAGAGCGGGGACATCGTCAAGGCCCTCACCCTGGCCGACCTCGTCATGTGCGGCGGCCTGCTCGCGGGTTGCCCTGAGGCCCCGGGCAAGATCATCGAGATCAACGGCAAACTTTATAAACAGTACCGCGGCATGGGCAGCCTGGAGGCCATGAAGGCTGGCAGCGCGGCCCGCTACGGACACTCCCGCAACGACAAAAACGCCAAGGTCGCAGCCGAAGGCGTCGAAGCCGTCAAGGAAGTCTCCGACTCGATCGATACCGTCCTGGGGCAGCTCATCGGCGGTATCCAGAGCGGTATGGGCTACCTCGGGGCCAAAACTCTTCCCGAACTGCGCGAGCGCGCCCGCTACATCCGCGTCACCCCCGCCGGACAGCGCGAGTCCTCCCCGCACGACGTCATCGAGGTCAAAACAACCAAAGACGAAGGCTGATCTTTTGCCCCATTCCAGGCGCTTATATCTGCAAATTTAATAGTAAATATAAGCAAAAGCTGGACAAGCACGCATCTTGCTATGGGGTGGGGTCATGCCGCAAAACGCTCATTTTGCCCAACTCGTCGCCGAGGGCTTCGATACGATCGATAGCAAACTGGCCTTTCTCACCGAGGCCGCTGCTCAGGTTTTTGAAGATTTAGGAGAAAAAGGCTGCGCCTCCCTCATGCGCGGTAAGCAAGCCGGAGCCAAACTCCCCGCCGGAGGAGCCGAAGCCCTCTCGCTCTACTTCCAGCTCCTCAACCTGGCCGAAGAGTACGCCGCGAACAACACCCGCAACCGCCGCGAACGCGAACTCGGCCCCGAGTCCGAACCCGGCCTATTCGGCAGCTACTTCACCCTGCTGGAGAAAAAGGGCCTCGAAGCAAAGGCCGTCAGCTCCGCGATCGGCTCCGCCTTTGTTGAGCCGGTCTTCACCAAGCACCCTACCGAGGCCAAGCGCTGGCCCGTGCTCGGCCTGCACCGCGAACTTTACCGCCTCCTGCCCAAGCTCGACGAATCCACCGCCCCCTTTGAGCGCGAGCTCGCCGCCGAGGAAATCCACATCGTGCTGGAACGCCTCTGGCGCACCGGCGAGGTCTTCATGCGCAAGCCCGAGGTGACCGACGAACTCGAAAACCTCCTCTACTACCTGCAGGAAGTCTTTCCAGCCGCCGTCAAACAGCTCGACGAGCGCCTGCGCTTCGCCTGGCACAAGAGCAGTTATGGAACCAAACTCGAAGACCCGGCCTACCCGCAGTTTGCCTTTGGCTCATGGGTCGGCGGCGACCGCGACGGCCATCCGCTGGTCACGGCAGAAGTCACCCTCAAATCACTTCGCCGTCTGCATCAGGGCGCGGTCAAGGCACTCGATACCGAGCTGGAAAAGCTCGAAGGTGCCCTGCGCTTCTCCCGCCATGCCCAGGAAACTCCTCCCGAGCTGCGCAAACGCCTGCTGGGTAAAGCCCGCGGGGGCGAACTTCCCGACGAGCCCTGGCGCGCCTTTGTGGCCGACATGCGGGCCAAACTCAAGGCAGGCGAGGGCCACGGCTATGCTAACCCGGACGAACTTTCCGCCGACCTCGACCTTATGGCCACCTGCCTGCGCAAGGTCAACGGCGAGTCTCTCGTGGAGCGCTGCGTCATGCCCATCCAGCGACTGGTCAAAGTCTTCGGCTTCCACCTGGCCAGCCTCGACATCCGCCAAAACAGCGGCTTCCACGACAAGGCCCTGTCCCAGCTCATGATCGCCGGAGGCGTCCCCAATGCCAAAGCCTGGGCCGAGTGGGATGAGTCCGACCGCCTCGATCTGCTCAACCGCGAGCTGACCACGCCACGCCCCTTTGCCCAGAAAGGCCGCCTCGCCGGTCCCGAGGCCGAAGCCGTCCTGGACTGCTTCACCGTGGCCACCGCCCACCTCGACCGCCACGGGCGGGCCGGGCTCGGCGCACTGGTTGTCAGCATGACGCGCCAGCTTTCGGACCTGCTAGCGGTCTACCTCCTCGGGCGCGAAACCGGGCTCACCCGCCTGGCCGACGACGGCCTCGTCTGCCGCCTGCCCGTGGTGCCGCTCTTTGAAACACTGGACGACCTCATCGCCAGCGACGGCATTCTGGCTGCCTTCCTCGACCACCCCGTCACCCAACGCAGCCTCAAGCTGCTGGCCGAAAAGGACGCCCGCTACCGCACCGCCGACGGCAAGCCCGTGCAGATCGTCATGCTCGGCTACAGCGATAGCAACAAGGACTGCGGCATCATCGCCAGCCAGTGGGCACTCTATCAGGCCCAGTTGCGTCTGGTGGACATCGCCAGCAAGCGCGGCGTCGCCCTGCGCTTCTTCCACGGTCGCGGGGGCACGGTCAGCCGCGGTGCCGGGCCCACCCACCGTTTCCTCGAAGCCCTGCCCAGCGGCTCGCTCGAAGGCGGCATGCGCCTGACTGAGCAAGGCGAAGTCATCGGGCAAAAGTTTAATAACCTCGAAACGGCCACCTGGAATCTCGAACTGCTCGCCGCGGGCTCCGTCGGCGCGGCCCTGCTCGACAGCAATGCCGTAGCCACGAAGAAGGACGAAACGCTCGTCGCTGCCCTGGCCGAATCCAGCCGCGAGAAGTACCAGTCGCTTCTGCGCAAAGAGGGCTTCATCGAGTTTTACCGGGGAGCGACTCCGATTGACGCGCTGGAGCAGAGCCGCATCGGCTCCCGCCCCTCACGCCGCACAGGCGCACAAACCCTGGACGACCTCCGCGCCATCCCGTGGGTCTTCAGCTGGAACCAATCACGCTTTTACCTGCCGGGCTGGTTCGGCGTGGGTACTGCTCTGGAGGAGCTCCAGTCCGGCGATCCGAAGGCATTCAAGCGCCTGCAAAAGGACTGGAAAAACTGGCCCTTCCTGCGCTACCTGCTCTACAACGTCGAAACTTCGCTGGCCAGTGCCAGCCCTGAGCTGATGAGCGACTACGGCGCACTCGTAACCAAGGCCGCCGTGCGCAAGTCATTCCTCGACGAAATTCTGGGCGAGTACGAGCGCACCCGCACGCAGCTCTCCGCTCTGCTCGGCGGGGACGTGGAGACCCGCCGCCCGCGCTTTATCAAGACACTCGAAGCCCGCGACTGGGGGCTGCGCCGCCTGCACGCCGAACAGATTCGCCTGCTCAAGGCCTGGCGCGCCACCAGCGGCAACCCGAAAAAATCACAAGAGCTGCTGACCGACCTGCTCCAGTCCGTCAACGCTATCGCCAGCGGTCTGCGCACCACGGGCTAAACCTTGTAGTGGTTTTTTGAATACAAGACGGCCCGGAGTGATAAAAACTCCGGGCCGTTTTTATTGATCGTGTAGGCTGAGCTTATTGCGGGAAGTCACTCAAGGGACTACCGCCGTACTCCTGCACCATGCGGGCAAGGGCTCCGGTGAAGCCCGCATTGTAGTCCATGGCAACTTCGTTGCAGATATAGTCCGTGCGGTCGTCCACGTAGGCGTAGTCGTTGGCCTCCTTAGGTCCGCCCACGAGCGCACCGTAGAGCACATGGACGTTGTCCGCCGGACTGTTGATATTGTTCGTCGTGGAACCATGCGCGGCACGGTGGTGGGGATTCACGGGCGGGTTATTGCCAAAGCCGACCACGTAACTGCGGTTGTTGGGATTGTCTCCCAGCATGTAGTTGATCTGGCTTGCCGCAAAGGCCGTGTAAGCACCGCCCTTATCATTCACGTTGTCGCCGTAGATGAAGGCGAGAAAGGCGGTGTTGGCCGCGTAACGCAAGCTGCCCCAGGTATCGAGCCAGGCCAAACCGCCGGGCGTCTTCTGGATAGAACCGTTGACCCAGTTATCGAGCCAGCTCTCGACCTGCTGCTTGTACTTGCTCTTACCCGTGGCCTGCGCCAGCAGGACGGCTGCGCCGTAGGACTTATCGTCCCAGTTCTGAGTCCAGCCGGAGTTCAGGCCCCCGACCATGCTGTCCCAGTACTGCTCCGCCTTGCTCAGGTAGGCACTGTCACCCGTCGCCTTGTAGAGCCAGAGTGCACCCCAAACCAACTCGTCTTCATAGCCGGACCAAGAGTTGTAGAACGACTGGGCGTTGGGGATGGCGTCGGAGTACTTACCGCGATGTGTATCAGCAAATTGATACAAGTCTTCGGCGTGCATGAGCAGCTCATCCGCGTAGCTCGGGTCCGAGTCACGGAAGATGAGCGACGCAGCGGCCAGGGCGGCGGCTGATTCTGCCGCGACATCCGAGCCCGGGTTGCTGGCATCGACCTTCCACGCGGGACGGCTCATGGTCATCGTTTCCGGCGGGCCCCAGTAGGAGTGGTCCGCATGACCGTCACCCACCTGCGCATAGAGCACATTGGGCGAAGGGTGCGCCTTGATCAGCCAGTCCGTGCCCCACTTGATCGCGTCGAGAGCCTCGTCAAGCTGTCCCACGGCGGCGTAGGCATCGCGGTACTCCACCACGCCCCAGGCAAGCATGGTGAGCGAGGCCGAGCCGGGCAGAACGAACTTCACGTGATCGCCCGCGTCGTAATAGCCACCGCTGAGGTCGAGCCCGACATCTGCTCCGTCATGCAGGGCGGAATCCCCCCGCCAACCGACGCGATTGTCTGCCGGGAGATCGCCCGAGCGCTGCGCCTCGTAGAAGAAAAAGCTCTTCTGCAATACCTCGCCGTAGTTGTAAGCCCCCAACTGCGGAGTGCCGGTGCCATTAGCCGCAAAGTAATCGCTGACTTGCTTCACGATGGAGAGCCCGCTGTCGGCATCACGCACGTCGTTGGAGAGTTCCCAGAACATGACACCGCCCAAGCCCTTCTCTGTGACGTAGTCGAGCTTGCGCGCCACGGCCGCCGGGCTGTCGTAGCCGATGAAGGTCCCACCCTGCACGGAAGGGGTGTACATATAGGATACCTGTGACTCCTCGTCCCAGTACTCGACGTAACCCGCAGGCAACTCGACAACCGTGCGATAGTCGATCATGCCGGGCTCAAGTGTGGGCAATGTGCTTACCCCGGTACCGGTAGCCGATTGGTAGAGCCCATTGTTCGTCGAGGGCACCCCGCTCCAGGTGTAACCGTAGAGCGGTACGCCGAGCGTGAGCTTTGAGGCGGGCACGCCCGCGGCGAGGTAGCCGCGTACCGCGTCGTCCACATTGTAACGCTGCTCGGGATCGGCAGAATGGGCAAAGAGAGGGGCGTTATGCCCGGTGCGCGAAGTATCCCAGCGCCCATGCAGGTCGTAAGTCATGATGTTAATCCAATCGAGCTGCGCTGCCAGGGCGGCCAGATCGATATGGTCGTACTTATCATAACCCGCCGGGGTGGCTGCGCTGATAACGTACTCTTTGCCGTCGATTAAGCTCTGCGCATTGAGGGCATCGCGGATGGCCTTGGCCAGCAGGGCATAGTTGGTGCCATCTGCCGGGCTGACATTGCCGTTCACGCCTGTGGCAACAACCGGGTACTCCCAATCGAGGTCAACACCGTCCATGTCGTAGGTCACGAGGAAGTCGACCACGGACTGGGCAAACTTATCGCGCGCTGCTGCCGATGCCGCGATGGTGGAGAACTTATCCGAGTCAAACCAACCGCCCACGGCGATCATGACCTTCAGGTCCGGGTGCTGCGATTTGAGCACATTGTACTGGTGAAAGTGACCCTTGTAGGGCAGGTCCCAGGTATCTCCGGCGTAGGCGATCTCGATGTCGGCCCAGGGGTCGATAATCTCAATCTCGCCCGCATCATTGATCGTGGCAAAGGCATGCACGATGTGGGTGAGGTGCTCGGCGGGGATATCCGTCACGTCGTAGTCACGCTGATAGATGCCCCAACTTGGGAAGTAAGCCACGACACGCTCGTTGCCCGTGCCGCCGCCGGTGTAATCCCCGCCGTTGTGGCCGTCGTCATTACCATTGTTGTTACCGTCGTCACCTCCGTTGCCATTGCCATTATCGCCGCCGGAGTTACCGCCGTCGGAAACCGTGGTGCCGTTGATGCTGACGTTGGTTGGCTGGCTGGAGACGTTGCCCGGGGAGCCGTTGAAGCCGAAGCTGATCTTACCTCCGGCGGCAACCGAGGCGTTGTAGTCTTTATTGCTGACGGTGTAGGTGTCGCCTTCGTGAGAGACGAGCACGGCGTCCCATACGCTGTTTATCTCGTAAGGCCAGTCGAAGGTAACCGTCCAGCCACTCAGCGCCGATCCGGTGGTGTTCGTCACTTCTGCCGTGGCGGTGAAACCACTGCCCCAGTCGTTCGATACCGAAACGACAAGCCCGTCACCCGAGCCGCTATCACCGGAGCCGTTATCACCCGAATCGCCGTCATCGGAACCATTATCCGAACCACCGTCGTCGGAGCCATTGTCGTTACCACCGTCGTCGCTGCCGGAGTCGCCACCATTGTCATCGCCGCCAGAACCTTGGTCGGTAGACTGGCCGTTCACGCTGACGTTGGCCAGAGAACCGGGGGCGCTGCCACTTGCCTGCAGGCCAAAGGTCACGCTACCGCCGGGGGGGATGGCGCCATTCCAGCTTTCATTGGCAAAGGTATAGGTATCGCCGCTTTTGCTGCCACCCGTTGCAGACCAGAAGCCCGTGATGTTTGCCGGGAAATCGAAACTCACCGTCCAGCTATCGACCGCGACAGCTGTATTGTTGGCCAAGGTAACGTCTGCCGTAAAACCGCTGCCCCAGTTGCTGACCACCGTATAGCCAACGGCGATCGAAGTCTCGCCCGGGTCTGGGTCCGGGTCCGGACTCGGCGTAGGATCGGGATCGGGCGTAGGGTCGGGGTTTGTGGTCCCCGAACCGCTGAGAGCAGCGCTCAAGGTGGCAGGTGGGCTGCCGGGAGAGCCATTAAAACCGAACTGCACGTTTGCGCCGGCGGCGACGGAGCCGTTCCACGACTCGTTACCAACGACGTAGCGGTTGCCCTCCTGACTGATGATTTTGGCGTTCCAGATGCTCGTGATCTGGTGGGTAAGGTGGAACTCGAGCTGCCAGCCATCAAGCGGGCTGCCGGTATTGTTAGCAAAAGAAGCATTGGCGGTAAAACCGCTACCCCAATCGCTGTTGGGGTCGATGGTCAGTTCTGTGGTGCTCGCTTGGGCGGAGGCCAGCAGTGTGGCAAAGGCGGCAAAGGCCGTCCATGCCCGAATCAGGTGTTTTTTCATGAGCAGGTATTGAGCGTGAGTTTGCATTAGGGTGGCGCGCGCCGGCGTGGTCAGGACCAGACGCGCACGCTGAGTGCCGGAATCAGACAAGGCAAGGCCCTGCCAGGCGCCGGATGGCATTTTAGGGAATGAGGCATGACCTTGGCTACGACAGGCCCGGGTACCGCCTCGGGTGAAAGCAGCCGACTTTGGCCGCTGGTGGGGTATCAAACTATTAGCGTACGGATTGTGTCTTTGGGGCGGACTCCTTTCTCGTTGGCGTAGTGTGCAGTTAGGAGCGGGTGTCCAAGGTATCTATTCCGAAAAAATCCCTAAAAGCGTAGAAAAAATGCACCCTACAGGGTCGTTACCCCATACGCTACGCACTTTTCCCGAGGGCGGTTTCTCGGGGGTTGCATTTTGCGGGGGGCTTGGACATCCTTTCAGGTTTTGGCAATGCGCAACAACTTCATGTCCAACCCTGTTATTTCGAGATCATGGCGTTAACTCCCTTTACCAGTCAACTGCTGGCCGACGTCGGCATCAGCATGGGCGACGAGGGCAAAGGCCGCGTCGTATACGAGCTCATCGCCGAGCTGAAGGAAACCTCATCGCTGGAGCACCCGGTCGCCGCCGTGCTCAAGGTAAATGGCGGAGCCAACAGCGGGCACACCGCGGGCGGGCTCAAGCTGAACCTGCTTCCGGCGGGCGTGATCGACCCGGACATCGAACTGCTGGCTATCGGCATGGGCGTAGTGGCCGACCCACGCAAGTTCTGGTGGGAAGCCAAGCCCCTTGAGGCAGCAGGCTACAACGTCATTGCCCGACTGGCGATCGACGAGCGCACGATGGTGAGCGACCTCTGCCACCGCCTGCTCGACCTGGCCTCGGAGAATTACCGCGTAAAAGTCCTCGGCGAAGATCCGCGCGGCTCGACCGGACGCGGCATCACCCCCTCCTACCTGGACGAAGTGGGCCAGCTCCAGATTGGCTACGGCGCATTCCGTGGGGAGAAATCCGACTATGCGGCCAAACTCGCCATGCGCGCCGACCGCGCCCTGCGGACCATCCAACACGTCTACCAGGTGAGCGCAGAGGATTGGTACGGCTTTTTCGACACCCTGACCCAGGCCGAGACGCGGGCCAACGCCGCTGCCGTCGAGCAGGGCATCTTCTCAGCCGAGGAGTTTGACTTCAAACGCTTCCTCGGCAGCGAGCCCTTTACGCTCAATTTGGAGGAACTGACCAACGTTTACTGGGAGGCAGGCTCCGCCCTGTCCAAACAGGTCATCGACCTGCGCGAGCGCATGCTGCTCGCCCTCCAGCGTGGCCAGAGCATCGTGGGCGAGTTTGGCCAATCCTACTGGCTGGATAAACGCCACGGCTTTGCCCCCAACGTGACCGCCTCGCACACCTACAGCCCGGAGTTTTTCCAGTCCGCCGGCCTGCCCGTGCAGCCCATCCACACCGTCGGCTGCTGCAAGGCCTACGACACCAAGGTCGGCACCCACATCTTTCTGACCCAGTTCCCCGACGGACACCCGCTGGGCGAGCGTCTCAAGCACATCGAGTTTGGCACCAGCACGGGCCGTCAGCGCATGGTCGGCTGGTTTGACGCGGTGGAAAAGGGCGACGCCCTGCGCTTTGGCGGCTTCGAAGACCTCGTCTTGAACAAACTCGACGCCCTGACCGACGAAACGGGCGAGCTGGGCACGCTCAAGGTCTGCACCCACTACCGCGCTGCCGACGGCACCGAGTACTACGAAGTGCCCCGGGAGGACCGCGTGCGCCGCGCCCTGGAACCCGTCTACACCGAATTGCCGTGCTGGCGCGAGGACATCTCCGGCGTACGCAAGTTCGCTGAGCTCCCAGCCAACGCCCAACGCTACGTGGCCTTTTGCGTCAAAAGCCTGCTCACCGTAGCCGAGCGCAACGGCCACCAGGTCCCCCAGCCCAACCTGCGCTACATCGGCGTCGGGCCGGATACCGCACAGATCATCCGCGACGTCCCCGAAACCAAGGAGCTGCTGAAGCTGGCATGAAGGTTGACCCACACGCATAGCTCAGTTCTTTCTAGCATAGACGAAGCGTAATGGAGCCGAAAAAGGAAATCGAATTTGCGGGAAAGAACATCCTGGTGGTGGATGACTCCATGGTGGCACGCAAGGTCATCTCCACGCTGCTCCAGAAGCACTTCTTCAAGGTATCCTGCGCTAACTCCGGCCAGGAGGCCCTGGAGTTCATCCGCCAGCAGCGCCCGGACCTCGTCATGCTGGACGTTAACCTCGGCGATAGCAGCGGGTTTGACGTCTGCCGCCAGATCAAGGACTCGAGCAAGACTGAAGACGTACCCGTCATCTTCCTCACGGCAGAAAAGGACACGGCGGCCATGGAGCAGGGCTTCAGTTGCGGTGGTTCGGATTACCTGACCAAGCCCTTTAACCCGGTCGAAGCCGTGGCCCGGATAAAAATTCACCTCCGCATGGCTGAGCTGCTCCGCATGCAGGACAACTTTATCGACGCCCTCCAGAGCTCGAATCAGAGCAAGGTGAAGCTCATTGGCATGGCTTCGCACGACCTGCGCGGCCCGTTGGGCAGCATCAACGGGCTGTCCGAGTTCCTGCTCGATGGCTCGCTGGGCAGCATCAACGACGAACAGGAGGACGTAATCCGCTCGATCAAGGACGCGAGCGAAACCATGCTGGCACTGGTCGAGGACCTGCTCGACCTCTCGGTGATCGAGCGTGAAACCGTCGAGCTCCACTACGAGCCGACCGATCTGCAGGCCACAATGGAAAAATGCCTGCGCCTGCAGGAGCCCAACGCCAAGCGCAAGTCTATCACCCTCACGCTGCAAGCAGACCAGATGCCGAAAGAGGTCATCTGCGACGGACAGCAGATTGGCCGCGTGGCCGACAACCTGGTCAGCAACGCGATCAAGTACTCACCGTCCAACACAAAGGTCTATGTCCGCCTGGAGCCCTACCAGGACCGGGCCGTGCTCCATGTGGACGACGAGGGGCCGGGCATTCCGGAGGAGGAGCTGCCGCGCATGTTTGAGGAGTTTGGCACGACCTCGGTCAAGCCCACCGGGGGCGAAAAATCCGTCGGGCTCGGGCTCATGATTTGCAAAAAAATCGTTCAGGCCCACCACGGACGCATCTGGGTCTATAACCGCCCAGAGGGCGGCTGCCGCTTCACGGTAGACATCCCCTTCAAGCCGCCACAGGCGTAGGGAGCGAACTGGGGACGTAATTTCTCCTCCAAAGCCTCTTATCGAGGCTGTTTCAGCGAAGTATTCAGCTCTTAAACTTTCCGCCCGCCGCCTCGAGCTGCACCGCCTCGGGTTCATTCATGAGGTGCTTGTGCTCGTCGCAGTAGCCGCGCCCGTCCTTGTAGACAAAGAGCGCGTTGGGATGGGTTTTCTCCGTCGCCCCGCAAATGCAGCAACGGTGGAAGGGCGCGTCTGCGATTTCCCGCGCCTTGGTTTCGTAGGTCTTCCGACGATGGGCGGCTTTGCGATTGCGCAGAAGCACGGGGCCAAAAAACAGGAAGTAATTCAGCGCTGCGGCCAGAGCCATGAAGCGCTCCGCATTCGGGCCACCAACAATCGCAAATGCGAAGATAACCCACGTCAGCGCAGCCAGCCATTTCACCTTTACGGGCAGGATGAAAAAGAGCATCAGCTCGAAGTTTGGGTAGAGCGCGGCAAAGGCCAGGAAAACGGACATGCCGATATAGGCATTCGTGGTGACCTGCCCCGGAGCGGCAAAGGCCCCGGCAATGGTCAGCAACGCGGCCCCGAGTATGAAGAGATTATAGCGAAATTCACCCCAGGCGGCCTCCAGTGCGCTCCCATAAATGTAGAACAAATAGAGCGCAAAGGCGATGAAGAACGGACTCGTCATGGGCGGGACAAAGAGGAATGTCCCCAGCCGCCAGACTTGCCCGGCCAGGACAAGATCCGGCACCAAAACGATACGGCCAACCGGAAAACGCATCACATAGGTCAGACCAAAGACCAGCACCTGGCCAATCATGAGCCAGAAGGTGAGGTTTTTGATCGCGTAGCGGCCGAAGCGGCGCTCGGCCTGGTCCAGAAGCTTCATGTCTATTGAAAAAAGGGCGCGTTGGGTCGTGGTGGCGAGGGAAAAAAATGCGCCCGGACGGTCAAACCATCCGGGCGCGTAGCAAATCAATTCAGCGCGGGGCGGCCCGTTAGGCCATAGAGGAGGCTTCGAGAACCTTATTTACGCGGTTGGTCGAAAGCGTGACGTAGTTGAGCACGCCGTTTTCGCTGGGAACTTCGACGCTGCCGGAGGCCAGCGGGCTGGCGTACTTGTAGTACTGGTAGCTGACGCTGACGCCGTCTTCGTTGATCCAGTTGGCCGGGAAGGCCTTGGCGCTGTTAGCCACATCGCCCAGCTCGGCAAAGCCTGTTTCGCAGCCGTAGGAGTCGGACTCCGTGCGCGAAAGCGTAATCATTTTGCCCGTGGTGCCACTGACCACTGCCTTGACGGCGGACTGGCCGGTGAGGAAGGCCTCGTCGCTGTCAGTCTTGGAAGCAACCTGTGCGGCGCAGCGCTGGAGCGGACCGAGCTCGGTCGTCTCGACCTTGACGGCGAGATGCTGCTCGATCAGCGACTTAAGGTACTCGCTGGTGCCAAGGATACCGCTGATAGATGCGGCCTCGGAGGCGATAGAAGTAGCGGCGTAGTTGCCGTCGCCATCCACGAGCCCTGCACCCACCACGACCTGGCAGTAGGTGTGGGACTTCAGGACGGTGCGCACGTGCTCGATGAAAGCGTCGGCGTCAAAGGCTACCTCGGGCATGAGGATGAGGTGCGGCGGGTCGCCGAGTTCGTTGCGGCGCTTGGCCAAAGAGGCAGCGGCAGCGATCCAGCCCGTGTGGCCACCGCCGACTTCGAGAATGCTGACGAGGTCGTGGTTGCCGTGGGAAGCAGCGTCGAAAGCGATGGATTTGGCAACGGAAGCGACGAGCTTGGCCACGCTGCCGTAGCCGGGGCAGTGGTCCGTCAGGGAGAGCTCATTGCTCAAGGAGCTGGGCAGGCCAACGAGGCGCAGGGCGTAGCCTTGGGACTCAGCCAGGGCAACCAGGCTGGCGCCGGCTTCCTGAGTCTCACGGTCGCCGATGAGCAGGAGAAAAGTGATGTTGTGAGCCTGCAGGACGCTCAGCACGCGCTCGAGCTCTTCGGGGCGCTTGACCGCACCACGGCTGACGCCGAGAGCGGCACCCGGAGTGTAGCGGAGGCCGCGGATGGCCTGCTGTGACTCTTCGGCCAGGTCGATGAGGTCCTCGGACATGACGCCGCGCAGGCCGTTAAGCGCACCGTAAATTTCTTCGATATCGCCGTGGTTGAGGGCTTCGGTTACTGCGCCAGCCAGGGCGGAATTGATGGTAGCGGTTGGCTCGCCGTCCTGGACGATCAAAATGTTGCCGGTGAATTCTTCGGACATATCTGTGCGGGTGTTGAGGTGTTGAAAAGGGTCAATATTTGAGCCCCAAACAAGACCTTGGCAATGAAAAACACGCCCATGCCTCTCAGCTTATCTCTGGTCGCCGCCAAAGGCCAAAACGCGCGGCTTGGCAGACTCCAGACTCCGCGCCAGGCTGTGCATGAGCCAGATGAGCCGCTCAATGCCCGCCACAAGCTGGAGAAGCTCCGTCTGATCCTTGGGGCTGGCCTGGGCGGTGGTCTCGACAAAGCCCTTGCGCATGCCGGCCAGGGTTTCACTGCCGTCTTCGGTGATTTGCAGGGCCAGGGCAATGTCTTCTGTGTCGCCGGACTGGACGGCATCGAGCACGGTCAAGGCCGCCGCTTCGAAGCCCTGATAGATCAGATTACTACAGGTGCTCTGGGCGCGTGCCATGGCTTTGGCCCGGGGCAGGATTTTAAAAAACTCGCTCTCCAGAGACGCAATCACATCAAGCCGCTCACTCAGGATGCTGACCCGACTGGCGGTGGCCGAAGCCAGCTCCTGATGCACGAGGCGATCAAGATAGCCTTGGATAGACAGGCGCAGGGAGGCGAAGCTGTCGTGAACACGCCGGGCCTCATCCGCGAGGAAGTTCGCGTTGCCGTCAAGTGAGAGGTAGCGGGCGAGCTGCCCGCCAAGACGGCTCTCTTCCATCTCGATCAGGTCGAGACAGGTTTCGGGCTGAGCCTCGCTGCGGGGGTAGAGGTACTTGGGGCGGGCGGCGTCCTCGTCCGCATCGGGCCGATAGCGCTGGTGAAGCCACTTGGCCAGCAGGGACTCCAGCGGCATAATGGCAAGGGTCGTCACCACACAGTACAGGAGGTTGGCCACGGCCATCTTTGTCGAGAGGGTGCCCCCGACGCTGTCCAGCAAGGCCGCCACCAGCGGCACCTCAAACCAGACTTCGACAAAGAACAGCGGGACCAGAATCAAGGTACCAATCCAGCCGTAATAGACTTGGAACATGGCCATCTGCTTGGGCGTGCCCTTGAGGCGCAGGGTGAGCAGGTGCGTAATCAGGCTGGCCCCGAGATTTACCCCGTAAATCGCCATGAGCGCTTCCAGCGGGCCCATCAACCCGGCCTGAGCCAGCACGATCGTCACGAGGATGACGGCGTTACCGGACTGGGCGAGCACGGTCAGCCCGCACCCGGCGAGGAAGACCAGCAGGTACTGGTCCGAGGTGGCCTCCAGGATATGCCGGAACCACTCGAAGTGCTGAAACTGCTCCCCGAAATGCTGCAGGGTGAAGAGCCCGTAAAAGAGCAGCCCCATGCCAAAGAGAAAACCAAAGAGGTCCCGCCAGCGGCGAGAGGTCTGCAGCGCATAGAGGATGCCCGCCACCCCCACCAGATAGGCCACGAATAAATCCAGCGGCAGGATGAGGAAAAAAATCAGCAAACAGGTGCCAGGGTTGGACCAGTTGAGCAGCGAAATGGCCCGCTGGCGCGGCATGAGCCCGGAGGACACCACACTGATAGTCAGAAAGGTGATGGCTGAAGCCGTCTGCGTGATCGCCCCTACCCAAAAGCCCCACCAAGCGGCCAGAAAGCGGGTCGAGGTCAGGCGGAGGAAAATGTCGTGCAGGCTGCGACCCGTCAGACGCTTGAGGTGCAGGTCGATAATCTGGATCGCGACGAAGAACAGGCCCAGCCCGGCCAGGATGTAACCCAGAATGTAGAATAGCCCTTCGTGCTGCACGGCCACGATATGAAGCCATGTCTGCCCCCAGCACAAGGCGGAATGAGCGGCAGTGGAAAACAAAGCGATGCGCTGATCACAGGTAGGGCGTTTAGCGAAAACACTCGCCATGCATTTTACCAGGCGATTAAGTCAACACCAACGGCTTAGGCAATGGCTTACGGGCAGCCTGCTGGCACGAACGCAATCTACTCATTTTGGCCATGAGCATCGAAACGACAAATCACGCAAAATACCAGACGGGCAACCCCGTTGTGCGTCGATTAATTGCCGGTTTTTTTAATACGCTACGCAGCCAGCTAGCCGCCTCCCCTGGCACAAGCCTGCTCGACGCTGGCTGCGGTGAAGGGCACACCCTCGAGCAATTGCAAGACGTCTTGCCACCCCGGGTCGCAGGCTTTGACCTCAATCCGGAATGCGTCGCCTTTGCCGGGCAACGACTGCCAGCCTATGCCTTTCAATCAGGCTCAATCTACGCCATATCTCATGAGGACGACAGCTTCGATACCGTGATTTGCTGTGAGGTCCTTGAGCATCTGGAGCAGCCACAAGAGGCGCTGAAGGAGCTCATTCGTGTGGCCAAACAACAAGTCGTCCTCAGCGTCCCCTATGAACCGTATTTCCAGCTCGGTAGCCTGTTGCGTGGGAAATACCTGAAAACGTGGGGTAACCATCCCGAGCATATAAACCACTGGAATCCCAAGAGCTTCGGCACCTTTCTACGAAGCTCAGGCCTGAATCCTACGATCAAAGTCGCCTTTCCCTGGATTATCGCTCACTCAACGATCAACTGATGCTAGATCGCCTCAGGCAGCTCTGGAAGGCGAAACGCCTCTACCTCACGCGTTACCTTTTTGCCGCGGCCTTCAGCTTCGGCCTTGTTCTGGCGCTGACTGCCTTTTGGGTCGATGTGCTCGGGATCCGCCCCCCCATCGCATACGCCATAACCCTGTTGATTGCATTCAGCGTCAACTTTGCCGTGATGCGCTACTGGGTGTACCACGATGTCAAAGACCGTAGTTTTATTCGACATCAGGTTGCTAAAACAGTCGCCGTTAGCCTCTCTTCCCGCATTATTGAGTGGCTCCTGTTCATGCTACTGGTCGAGGTCGCGCAACTCTACTTCCTGCTCGCCGTAGTCGTGGTCCACGTGTTGAGCTTCATGCTCAAATTCTTTATCTATGACCGCTGGGTCTTTGGTCAAAACAAAGCTTAGCCCCAGGCTAATTGTCACAGCCTAGGCACCAAATCGATACGGCAAGGTAAAGGCGCCGCCTAGAAGCCGACGGCAAGGATGATAAAGAGGAAGATGATGGCCACGCCGACGAGCACGCCGATGAGGAGGGTCTTATCGCTGCCGGTCGGCGTCGGGTAGTCGTTGTAATCTTCCTTTTCGTACTTTTCGGCGGACAGCTCGACGTCAAAGCCTTCCTTGGGCTTGTTGGGGTCACTGGTCGTAGAATCACTCATGGCAATCACTCCGTAGGGGTTATAGCAATAATCTAGCACCATAACCCACCCAAAGACAACCCGAAAGCAGCGGTTTAGAGCGCAGGCAGCGGGATGCCGACCGTATCGCCCCCCGTATGAGAGGAAAACACTTCTCACGCAAAGAACGCCAAGGCGATTTTCGCAAAGTCGTAGCCCTTCCCCCTCCGCGTCTTTGCGCCTTTGCGGTCAAAATAAATAGACTCACAAAGGCACAAAGGACAGTGACTAGAGGATCGTGCCGGGCTTGTAATCAGCTGCGGCGGGGAAACGCTTGGCCAGTTCGCCCACGCGACCCGCAAAACGGTTAACCTGCTCGACCGCGGCTCCAGTTTCGCCTGCGGCGCGGTCGAGCACCACGGCGAGGTCTTCGCGGCTGATGCCCAATCGCTCGTCTCCGGCCAGACGGTCGAGAAGATCGTTCTCCTTGATCTTGGCCGTGCGCAGGTCGCGAACCGTAGCCAGCGCGTGCTCCTTGATCGCGGCGTGGGCCACCTCGCGCCCTACCCCGCTCTTGACCGCCTCCATCAGGAAGGCCGTGGTCGAAAGGAAAGGCAGGTAGCGGGCGTTTTCGGCCGCCGTCATTTCCGGATAAACCTCCATCTGGCCGAGGATGGTGAGGAAGGTCTCCAGCAGGCCGTCGAGTGCAAAGAAGGCATCAGGCAAGACCACGCGGCGCACCACGGAGCAGGAAACATCGCCCTCGTTCCACTGGTCACCGGCCAACTCGCCCGCTATCGTGACGTAGCCACGCAGCAGGTGGTGGAATCCGTTGACGCGCTCGCAACTGCGGGAATTCATCTTGTGCGGCATGGCCGAAGAACCCGTTTGCCCCTTGGCAAAGCCTTCGCTGGCCAGCTCGTGCCCCGCCATGAGGCGCAAGGTCTTGGCCAGAGAGGCCGGACCGCAGGCGAGCTGGAAAAGCGCGCTCACGACCTCGAAGTCCAGGCTGCGCGGGTAGACCTGACCGGGACAGTCGAGGCTGGCCGGCAGCCCGAGATGCGCGCCGACCTTGGCGTCGAGCTCGGCGGTCTTGCTCGTATCCCCATCAAAGAGGCGGAGCTGGTCAGTCTGGGTGCCGACCGCGCCCTTGAGCCCGCGCGCGGGATAGGTAGCCAGAATCTGGTCGAGCTTGGTAAAGGCGTGCAGCATGTCCTCGCCAAACATGGCCAGGCGTTTGCCGTAGGTGGTGAGCTGGGCGGCCACATTGTGCGTGCGTGCGGTGATGGGCAGCGACTTGGACTCCTCCGCCCGGCGGCTGAGCGCGATAAGCGTCGCGGCCACCTTTTCCCGAATAAGCTCCAACGCACGAAATACCTGGAGCTGCTCGACGTTCTCGGTCAGGTCGCGGCTGGTCATCCCCCGGTGCAGGACTTGGTGTCCGGCCAGGTCGCAAAACTCCTCCAGCCGCGCCTTCACATCGTGCCGGGTGATCTGCTCGCGCTGGCGGATGGACTCGAGGTCCACCTGCTCGATGACCGCCTGATAGGCCTCAACCGCGCCCTCCGGCACGGACAGGCCCAGCTCGTCCTGGGCCTTCAACACGGCGATCCAGAACTCGCGCTCAAGCAGGATCTTGCCGCGGGGCGACCAGATGGCACACATAGATGCGCTTGCGTAGCGCTCGGCCAGTACATTGGGGATGCTTTCCATACGGCGACCACTAGAGTGGAAAGTGGGACACAAGTCATGGAAAAAATACACCCCTGCCTTGCACGATGGGCCCGGATGTAGCACATTACCCTGCATGGCAAAGCCCTCACCCAAGCTGATCGATGCACTGCGCGAGACCGCGCGCAGGATCGATGAGGGCGCAGACTACCACTGGGCACATGCCGGAAAATGCAACTGCGGACACCTGGCGCAGGTCGTTACCGGCCTCGGGCCAAAGGATATTTTCAAACGGGCAAGCAGCAGCAAACTTTCTCACTGGACCGAGTACGCCAACGACTACTGCCCCACCAGTTGCCAGCCCATGGACGAGCTCATCAGTTGCCTGATAGGGCTCGGGCTGGAGCGCCGGGATCTCCACCACCTGGAGTACTTGAGCGATGTGCGCATCCTCATGGCCGTGCCCGGCGGCATGCGCTACCTGCAGCGCAACCAGCCCGGCGACGTTTCGCTCTACCTGCGCACCTGGGCGGGGCTGCTCGAAATCGAGCACAAACAAAAAGCCCCCAAGTGCCCACCGCAACAGCCCACCCCAAAAGACAAGGGCTTTTACGCCAAGTAGCCACTAACCCGAGAATTTGAAAGCGCTTGCCTTTACTGGATGTAGTACCCGCAAACGCGCCAAGCGCTGTGCTCCTGCACCCACATGGTCACAACGGTCGCCACGGCAAGCCCCTCGCGTCCGGCAAACTGCGTCTCGTACTGCACCACAACGTATTCGCCCGGAGGCGCATCCGGCAGCGCAGGGGTGTAGAGCAGCGCCTTGAGCTTGCGGCTCTCGACCTTACCCAGCGGCTCACGCACTTTCATCATGGCCTCGACCCACTCCTTACCCGTAATCGAATCACGGAAAACAGGCGCGGTGGCCTGCCAGCTCTCCATGTACTTGCCGTGGTCCACCAGCGCGAGCCAGGCATCGGCCGCCTCGCGCCCGGCAATCTCCTTATCGGGCAGCGCATAGGCCGCAGGCGCAGCCACACAGGCCATGAGCAAAATCGTGAGGCGGAAAAAGCGTGTCATAAGCGCAGACTAAACCACGCCCACTCCCCTAGGTCGAGCCGCGAGTGGGGAGGATTACTTGCCTATTTGATCAATAAACTGGCGTGGAGTGAGCATCTCAACACCTTGGCGTTTCTTAGGTGGAAAGTGCTTAATATTGCCCGTAACGAGCGGGATCCCAGCGGAAAGCGCGAGTTCGAGAAAGCAGGCATCCTTTGAGTCGGGTAAGCCGCCGATGACAGTATCAGCAACAGTCCGCAGGGAGGCGTGAGTGAGAAAATCCAGCGTCCAGCCAATTTCCATCGGGGTGAGGTACTTGGCCAGATATGGTCGCTGAAGCACATCTGCGTATTCACCGAGAATGCGGTCGTCCACCACCAGGCGCACAGCCCCCGCGCGCACCAGATCGATGATGCGTCCGGGCGGGTTTCCCGCGCTCAGCATTCCAGAGACGAGGACGTTCGTATCGAGGACAATATCCCTCACTGGCGCGCTTGCTGAATTTCCCGTGCAATGTCCTGCTCAGAAGGTGGGTCAAACCGAGCCCGTTCCCGGGCGTTGCGCACGGCCTGCGAAAAGAGCGCGCCCCGCACCGCCTGCACCACCTGCTCCAGGTTTTCCCCGGTCACTTCCACCATGAGCGCTCCGGGCTTGCCGTCCCGGGTGAGGACGACTTCCTTCGACTCCGAGAGGCTGGCCCACAGATTTTTGGAACGCTTGAGTTCACTGACTGGCATGTACTGCATAGAGGACATTATTAGCTCTTATTTAGGAGCTAATCAAGGGCAATTTTTCCGAAAATATTCTGCATCCACCCCCTATTCTTCGCTTTACTTTTGGGAGAAAAAGTCCGATTTGCTATGCTTACAAAACATCACATGCAAAGTCATCCTGTCTTTGTCTCCCAAGGGGCCAATCCCATGGCCCTGTTTGCGGAAGTCCGGCCCAGCCCGATTCACGGTCACGGCCTTTTCGCCCGCCGGTTCATCCCGGCAGGCTCTATCTGGTGGCAAGCCACCCTCGATAACGTCGTCCTGCTCAGCCGTCCCCATCTGGAGACGCTGACCGGGTCCCACATGAACAAAACCATCGGCGGGCTCGTGCACGCTGCCCGCATCTACGGGTACTACTCGAGCCGCCTGGACAGCATCATCATCTGTCTGGACAACGCACGCTACGTCAACCACTCCGGCGAGCCCAACTCCGGCGCGCCCGCTGACGGCAACCCGCTGTGCTCCGTCGCCCTGCGAGACATCTACGAGGGTGAGGAGATTTTTGAAAACTACGGTGAGTACGACGCCTGCCCCTGGAGCGACCTGACCTGCTCCCCGGAGGTCCACCAGCCCATCCGCAAACGCTTCAGCCCGCGACACCTGCTCAAGGTCATGCCCGAGCCGGTCGTGGCGTAAGCCGCGGTTTAGGGCCTGCCGAAAGTAATTTCACCGCAAAGGCACAAAGACACAGAGCGTTTTGGACAACTCTCCGGCGTTTTGTGTTTTTTGTGTCTTGTTGTGGCCAGTTATCTTTTTCAAGAAATTAGGAAACTGCCACATGAATAAAGGTGATGCGAAGCATCACACGGGTGCAGGGCTGGCCCTGCCTGCCTAGCTGAGGCAGCGGATGGCGAGGTCGCGCATGACGGCGTGCTGGTCCTGCGGGCGGCGGATGAGGTCCTCGAAGGCCCGCATGAACTCCAGTTGAAAGTCGATCAGCCGCTTGAGCGTGAGCTGCTTTGCGCTGGGGGCGATCTTGTTGCCGAGGTACCAGAGGTTTTGCGTAAAGACGTTGAAGGAGGCCTTGGCGTCGAAGCCCCCGAAGTGCTGTGCGTAGGTGCGGGCGGCGCGGTCGAAGTCGCCCTTGGCAAAGCCCCGGTAGCCGAGCGGGAGCTCGCCCGAGTCCATCAGCACGCGTAGCTGCACCATGAGACGGTTGCGGTTCTGCATCGAGGCGATGAGCGGCCGGGCCTCACTGCTGGTAAAGAAGTGCCGACGGAGCGCCTCCAGCGTCCAGCCCAGATCGAGCGAAAAGAAGGCCTCTGCCGCCTCGAAGAAGTCCCCCTCGCCAAAAGCCGGGACGAGCTCGGTGACTTCCGTCTCGGTCACTTCCCCGCCCTGCCCCGCGTAAGTGGCGAGCTTGTTGGTTTCTTCTAAAATGAGCCGTGTGTTGCCCTGGACTTTGCCCACCAGGGCGGCGGCCGCACCGTGGGTGAAGCTCGCCCCGAGCTCCTCTGCGCGGGCCCGAACGAGGGAGATGAGCGAGTCCTCGTCGGCTGCGCCTTTGAGATCGCGAAAGTCACCGTTTTTCTGAAACCACTTGAACTCCTTGCGGCGGCGGTCGACCGGAAAGGCCGTCACGATGACTTCCACCGCGGCGGGGTCGAGCCCGGAGAGCACGCCCTGCATGTCCTCGACGAGTGCTTTCGTGCCCTCGGCGCGCCCGGTGACGGAGTCGGCCAGGAAGTTCACGTCCTTGAGCCAGACGACCTTCTTGTCGCCAAACATGGAGAGCGTCTGGGCGGCGTCGCGCAGGCGGTTGACCACGGCTTCCACCTCGCCCACGTTCTGGGCGGTGGCTTCGAGGGTTTCCTTGGAAAAATCGTCCGCGATGTCGCGGGTCTTTTCCTCAAAGAGCGCCCGCCCCTCCTGACTGACGAGGAAGTCGTCGTCTCCGCAAATAAAGGTCAGGGCCGGGGAACTCATGGGACGGGCATCTTGGCAAGATCACCGCGCCCTCGGCAATAGCGGAATTTCCGATCGGGGCAATATTAGCCGTTGTGAAACCCTGCGATGTGATATAGAAAATGTACCATGAAACACGTCATCCTGATTATCCTCCTCCTCCCCTTCTCCCTCAATGCGCTGGATCTGACCGGCTACTGGACGATCCAGTCTTCCGAAGGCAACGGCATCATTTCTATCAAAGATGATGGCACCTACGTGGGCTACTTGCCGATAATCGGGCAAGCTACCGAGGGCAGCTACGAGGTGCTCAAGGATGGGTCGGGTGTACTCATCAACGACCCTACAGGCGAGATTCCTATACCGCTGCTGCTAGACATACGCCAAGTTGAGAAAGATCGCGTGATCCTACAAATGGTCATGGCCGCCATCGTGCTGGAGCGCTCCAACGCCAAAATCTATTCCGAATACGAGGATATCATCGCCGAAAGTTTGATCGAGAGCCGGAAGCGAAAGGCAGAGCTTGAGCAATGGCGCAGTCAGGCCCCCGTCGTCAACAACCTGCGACAGATTGCCAGCGCCGGGCAGCAGTACATCCTTGAAGAAGGCGTATCATCCGCGACCTACGCCCAGCTCGAAGGCATCTATTTCGAGCCCATTGAGCCGATTAACGGCGAGTCCTACACCGAGCTGGTAGTCAGCGAAAACGGTGGCACCCTGACCGTCACAGACAAGGACGGCGAGGTCTACGAGTACACGTATTAGGCAAGTATAGCTTTGTTCACGCAAAGTACGCGAAGCGCGCAAAGCTACTCGATCAGGCTAACGGTACACTTGGTCGTGTCTTCAAACCTCGCAACGAGAAGACGAAGAGCATTTTTCTCACGCAAAGCGCGCAAAGTACGCAGGGCATTTTAGAAAAATTATGTCAGCGTATGGCACAGACTCGTTCTCTGCGGTTAGAGAAAACTGTGCAAATACAGATGTTGAGGAGGTTTGCCTACACGACCCTGGCTGCTGTCATCCTGAGCGAGCATAGCGAGTCGAGGGATCTCCTCCTTCGGTCGCCAAAGACTGCTCCGCTTATACGAGACGAGGGCCAGTGAAGCTCCTTCGATGCGTCCACTTTGCGGACTTATACCGTTTCCATCTATGATTGATAAGATGTTAGTAGGGAGCGCTGCCCCCAACCCCGCCCGCGGCTGCCTGAGGCAGGCATCCCTACCCCGGGCCAGTGAGTTTATCATAGTTATGGGAAGACGGACGGACTCAGGTTGACAATAGATATGCAGACGTGTCCTTCGTGCGCGATTTCGCAGGCATAACCCGGGCTGAATTCAGGTGGAGACAACTTCGCCGCGAAGTGCCCTTGATTTGCGCGCGGACATGCTTACAAGTTTAGGCCATGTCAGTTCGCTATCGTGACTATTACGAAGTGCTGGGGGTGAGCCGCGAGGCCTCCCAGGACGAAATCAAGAAGGCTTTTCGCAAGCTGGCTCGCCAGCACCACCCCGACCACGCCGCCGAGGCCGACAAGGACAGCGCCGAGGCCAAGTTTAAGGAAATCAACGAGGCCTACGAGGTCCTCGGCGATCCCGACAAGCGCGAGAAGTACGACGCCATGGGCAGTAACTGGCAGGCCGGGGCCGACTTTACCCCGCCGCCCAACTGGGGCGGCCCGGGCGGGGTCAAGTTTCGCACCTCGGGCGGTGGCATGCCGCGCGATTTCCACTTTGGCGGCACGGGCTTCAGCGACTTTTTCGAGCAATTCTTCGGCGGCGGTATGGGCGGCGGTGGAGCCTACAGTGACTTCGCCGACGGCGGGGGCTTCTCCCGGGGCGGCTACGGCGGCCCTCAGCGCGGAGCCGACCTCACGGCAGACCTGCTCGTCACCCTCGAAGAGGCCAACAACGGCTCGGTGCGGGAGATTTCCCTGCGTCGCCCCGATGGCACGGGCACGGAAAAGCTCCGGGTCAAAGTCCCTGCCGGCGTCCGCGAGGGTCAGCAAATCCGCCTCGGTGGCAAGGGCCAGCCGGGCGCAGCGGGTGCGGGCGACCTTCTGCTGCGGGTCAAACTTGAGCGACACCCGGACTTTCGGGTCGAGGGCGCGGACCTCGTCTACGAGCTGGAGCTCAAGCCCTGGGACGTTGCGCTCGGTATAAAGAAAGCCGTACCCACGCTAAAGGAGCGCGTCTCGGTTACGATTCCGGCTGGTTGTCCCTCGGGCCGCCGCCTGCGCCTGAAAGGCCTGGGTATGAAGAAGGCCGACGGCACCCGCGGCGATCTCTACGTGGCCGTCATCGTGGAGGTCCCCGCGGCCACGACAGACGCTCAGCGCGAGGCTTGGGAGCAGCTCAAAGCGGTTTATTGAGCAAAATTGCGCATATCGGACCAGGGCTGCGCATGCCGGGTGCTCAAAATGTTGCCAGATTGCTGTCATGACGGACGGCCCCGGAGCTCTTCCCATGCGGTGATCAAAGCGATATCCCGTGTCATCCTTAGCCAGCGTCTGCCCTAGGCGATGTCTGAGAAATAGGCCCACATGGGATGAAACCGATGAGGATATTTGGCTCTTAATCAATTGGCATTAAACGACTTATAGCACCTCAAATCGCCCATCTTAAAACATAGCCCGTGCGGCCCAAAAAAGTGACCAGATAAAATGAAGGCGGAGCGCCTACCCCTAAACGCTCCGCCATTAGTTTTCTACTTTATCTCGTTGCTTGTTACCCCATCTCCCGTAGGAGAAGTCGTAAAAACATTATGCTCTCAGTTGTACCATTCATCGTGCCAATGTCAACGACTTTTTGAAAAAATCTGCTTTTTTATTTAAATTGGCGCATTTCATGGGGTAGCACAGCTCCGTGAGCAAAAACCTGTAAAAGTGTCACAAATTTACCCTAGTGGTACACTTTAGGCGTGCCACATTTTTCATTTCTGACATAGTTGTCATCAAATCGACTAACTACCCGATCACTGCACACACCACACTTATAACTACACTACCGCTATGCTTGAAGGAATTCTCTGGCTACTTATAGCGTTCCTCATTTTGGCTCCCGGCTTTACCGGAATGTACTTGCTCACCTCTAATTCTGATAAGCTGACTGTGACTTATCAGAATTACCAGCTTCGGCGTACCATGCTGCCGCTGAAAGACGAGGACTTCGCCAATATGCCGACGATTATCCGTCGCCTCAAGGTATTAGGCGTATTCATGGTGCTGTTCAGCATCTCCGTCGCGGTTTTTGCCGTGATGTTGCCCAAGCTGTAGGTCGTGTCATTCAAGCCTCGAATGAGGTGTCGATAGGCAATAGGCACACCCACAGTAGCGAACAAGGGCCAGGCACAGCACTCACGAATTGCCGCAGGGGAAGCTCGTACCCAGATGGCCGGGATTCAGGCAGTTAAGAGCATCTTGGTCGAAGTACCCTCGCCCCACCTGCACCTTCGCTCCATGCGTTGGTACCCCTGGCCTCTAACGCTATTTGAGATTGACCTATCGAATAGTTTTTTACTGGATGAGGTACTGCTACTATGGGTGAATTGTTAAAAGTTCTGCCGCATCTGGTCATCGCATCAGTCGTCGGCGTGTCCGCATTTCTGGGTATTTATCTACTGACAATCAGTAAGGATACCCTGCATGAAAAGTACTGCAACCTGGTCTATTCGCTGACCCAAAATCATCCCGATGATGAGGGCACGCTCGATGATCGTTACCTGGTCTGGACGACGCGCACCATGGGCGGCCTCTCCCTGGCGGTATGCCTGGGCGTGTGTATCTTCGCCTACTTTAAGTACACGCGCTAACCGGCATCCTGCTCGCTGAGCACCGCAAGCACATCATCGGCCTGCTTTTTGGTCGAAGCCTTGTGGTCGAGCCAGATGATTTTTCCGTCGCGGATAAGGTAAGCTTGCCGCGAGGCAAAGCCCATCGCGTGTGGAACCTTGAAGGCCTTGGTCACGCTGGCATCGGTATCGGCCAGCAGCGTGAAAGGCAAACGGTACTTTTCGGCAAAGGCTTTCTGGGCTTGTACCGAATCCGTGCTCACACCGATCACGGTCACGTCCTTCTCCAGCAGCACCTCGTAGGCATCGCGCAGGCTACAGGCCTGGGCAGTACAGCCCGGCGTATCCGCCTTGGGATAAAAGTAAATCAGCGTGGTGCCCGAGGCAAAGACTTCGCCCAAGTCGACAGGGTTGCCGTTTTGGTCGACCGAGGCCACGGCGGGAGCGGGATCACCGACGTTCAAGACTTCGTCCTTTCCATAAAGAGCGCAGCTAAAGAGAACCATAGACAAAAGCAGGTAACGAACATATTGCATGCACCAGCCTAAGCTCCTGCTGCGCCAGCGCAAGTCAGCATGGCGATATTGCACGCAAAAAACGGGCATTCCCTAACGACGAAAGAGACGACCGAGCAGGCCCCGGCTTGCGGATGAAGGCGAGGCGTTCGCAGGCTCACTGGCCAGCAACCCCTTGGCTGAGCGGTTGAAACCGCCACCCGAAACGACCTTGGCCGAGCCGCCCTGGTCGCATGTGCCCGCATTCAAAAATGACAGATCTGGTTTCCCTTTAAACTTCATGGTCTGTTAATAATTGACCATAAACCATTGGATAACAACATTTTATTAAAAGGTAAATCATCTAATCGCGCCCGGAGAAACTATGGAGAAGGACCTCGGTAAAAACCCGTAGCCCTGGCAGGGATTTGTCCGCAGGTGCGCCCCTCAAACAACCTCAAGCTCACCCGCCCGGCGAAGCATGCAAGAATGCGTGCAGGGCCTCGGCCAGTTTAGGCCCGATACCTTCTACCGCCTGGAGCTCGTCAGCACTGGCCTGCCGGAGCTTATCCAGTGAGCCAAAGTGCGTGAGCAGGGCCTTGCGACGCACGGGCCCCAGCCCCTCGAAATCATCCAGGATAGTCTCGCGGATTTTCCGGCTCCTCAGTTCCGCATTGTAGCGATTGGCCAGGCGGTGAGCCTCGTCGCGCAGGCGCTGGAGCACCCGCAGTCCAGCGTCGTGGTGGGGTAACTTCAACTCGCGACCGTCGGGGAAAATCACCGTCTCCTCCTTCTTGGCCAGGCCGACCAGGGGCGGCATCTCCAGCTCGTGAAAGAGGAAAGCCTTCATCGCGGCATGGACCTGGCCCTTGCCCCCGTCGATCACCACGAGATCGGGGAAAGGCTTGCCCTCGTTGTGCAGACGCAGGTAGCGGCGGCCCACGACTTCCTCCATGGCGCGAAAGTCGTCATTGCCCACAAAGCTGCGGATACGGTACCGACGTGAGCCCGCGCGATCCGGCCTGCCCCCGGTAAACCGCGCCATCGAGGCCACCACGAACGAGCCCGAGATGTGGGAGATGTCGAAACACTCCATCGCCTCCGGACGACGCGACAGCCCAAGGTGTTCCTGCAAAAGCGTGAGCGCTTCGCCGTCGTTGCTCGTGGGCAACTGCAGACGGGTAAACTTGCGCGTCCGGGTCAGGGTCTGCTCCATGGCCTGGATAATGTCCCGCAGCTCGGCCGCTTTCTCGTACTGTTGGCTCTCGGCTGCCTTGGCCATTTTGACCTTCAGGTCGGCCAGCCATTGGCGGGCCTTGCCGTCGAGAAACTCGCAGGCGCGTTCCACACAGGCCGCGTACTCCTCGGTCGAGATGGGCTCGGCCGCGCCATAAATCTCCGAGCGGGCATCGTCATAACGCTGCCACCGGCCGTCCTCGAGGCGTACCGGGCTGGCGTCACCGAGCAGAATACCGAACTCGCGCCGCATCTCGGCCAGGGTTTTGCGCAGCATGCCCGCGTGGGCGAAGGGGCCGAAGTAGCGCGCGCCATCGTCCTTGCGGTTGCGAATGAGGCGAAAGCGTGGCAGCTCGCTGCCCACGTCCACCCGCACGAGCAGGAATTGCTTATTGTCTGTAAAGTCGGTGTTGTACTTCGGCTTGTAGTCCTTAATCAGGCGGCCTTCCAGCAGGAGGGCCTCCGTCTCGCTCTTGACCTCGATGATCTCAAAATCCCGTACCAGCTCAATCATGGTGGCCACCTTGGGCTGGGCGATGAGCCGCTTGCGCGAGGGCTGGAAGTACGTGCTTACGCGCTTCTTCAGGTCCTTGGCCTTGCCCACATACAGCACGGTGCCGAAGCGGTCCTTCATCAGGTACACGCCGGGGGTATGCGGGAGCTGCCGCACTTTCTCGCGCAGGATTTTCTGAACCTCAGAGGTTGGCATTTTTCGTAACTCGGGGTAATGTATAATTCATTTTTGTCTACAGCTATAAAACACTTACCTACAAATGTCGTCAAATCCACGCGTCGAACTCTTAACGCTCGGTGATGAGTTGTTACTCGGCATCCGCGCAAATGGTCACCTCGCCCACATCGGGGGGGAACTCGCCCGCCACGGGCTCATCCTGCGCCGCAATTGTTGCTTTCGCGACGATGTGGACGAGATACGCGAATTCTTTCAAGACAGTTGGGAGCGCTCCGACATCGTCATCACCACCGGGGGGCTCGGGCCCACCGTGGACGACAACACCCGCGAGATCGTAGCCGAAGTCCTCGGCGCCGAGCTCGTTTTCCGCCAGGACATCGAGGACGCCATCCGCGCCCGCTTCAAGCGCCTGGGCAAGGAAATGAGCAAGAACAACCTCAAGCAGTGCTACCTGCCCGCCGGGGCCGAACTTCTCCCTAACCCCTACGGCACCGCGCCCGGCATCTGGATGGAAAAGGACGGCAAGTACCTCGCCATGCTCCCGGGCCCCTCCTCCGAACTCTACCCGATGCTCAAGGAGCACGTCATCCCCCGCCTGTGCTCGGCCGGCCTTTGCCGCCATGACGAAGCCTACCTGCAAATCCGCACCATGGGCGTGGGCGAAAGCGGACTGGAGGAGCGGCTGCGCCCCATTTTTGACCAATACGCCGGGCTCGGTGTGGCCTACTGCGCCCACCAGGGCATGGTCGACGTCCGCCTCAGCCGGGGCAAGGGCGAGTACTCCCGCGCCGACATCCAAAACATTGCCAAGGCTTGCCAGGAAGAACTCGGCCCGGACTTCGTCTGCTTTGGGGACACCCCGTTGCCCAAGGTCATCTTTGACCACCTGCGGGCCGAAGAGCGCACCCTCGCCGTGGCCGAGTCCTGCACTGGCGGGCTCCTGGCCAACGCCTTTACCGACATCCCCGGCGCCTCCAAGGTCTTCACCGGCGGCATCGTCTGCTACAACAACGACGCCAAAATGGAGTTGCTCGGCGTGCCGGAGGACATCCTCGCCCAGCACGGCGCAGTCAGCGCGGAAACCGCCGTGGCCATGGCCACCGGGGTGGCCGAACGCCTCTCCACCGACTACGGCCTGTCCGTAACGGGCTTCGCCGGGCCCAGCGGCGGCACGCCGGAGAACCCGGTTGGCACGATCTACATCGGCTACCACGCCCCCTGCGGCACCTGGTGCATCCGCATGAAGTACCCGGGCGAGCGCGTCACGGTCAAGACCCGCGCCGTCAACCGCGCACTCGACGTCATGCGCCGCAAGCTGAACAAGTACAAGGTCGAGGACGCCATGGTCACCCTCATCCGCGCCGACTAGGTCGAGGTTTAGAAGGTTGCTTAGACTTGGGTTAAGTCTACGATTTAAGCAATAAACAAGCACATGACAAACATGGTTGTTCCTATCCTGCCTCGCTGTATTCGCGAATGAATCAAATCTGCGTACAGCCCAAATACTTTGAAGTTTCGTGGAAGTACGCTTGGCCGGAGGCTGGGGTGCGTTTTCCTCGTGATTGGTCTGAATTGCTGAGTGATAAAAATCGATGCCCCAAATGTGGCAACGGTCGGAGATACATTGGCACAGATGCCGAATTGCGATTTCGAGAGCCTGGTAAGGTGAGGCGGATTTATCGTTCATCTAATCATAGTTATGTTATTCAAGACTCCGTCCGGAAGTGTCTGGAGAAAAATAATATTACGGGACTGAAGTATCATGCCCTAAAACCCATGGATGAGTTTGGCCAAGACCAGCAGCTTAACTGGCTGGAGGTCATCGGGAAAATGGAAGTGGAGTGGAATTCACTCGGATTGACCCCCAACGATGTATGTGAAGTCTGTGACAGCGCGAAAAAGGTAGTGAAAGGGAATCGATTAGTGCCTCGTGATGACGCATGGGACGGTTCAGATTTCTTTGGTATTACGAATTGGTACAATTTGCACATATGTTGTACACGACGTGTAGTCGAGCTCGCGCGTGAACAGGGATGGGATGAGTTACGCTTCACACCCATGGACATAGCCTATGGCTTTGGTAAAATAAGGGGGCCGGTTTATGTTAAGCATTTGGCGAAAAAATGGCCGCCCAAGCAGTGGTATCCAGAAGGAATAACGCCCGCGCCAAGCAATCTAGAAACTGCGTAGTACATCGTATAAACCCGAGTACCCGGCAATATATATACCGGGAGGCCCGCTTGCCGCAGAACAGGATTGCCCCGGGCAGGGCGGTGGCCAGAGTTAGACCCAAGATGCCAGACGAGATGTTTTACCGTGGTTCGCTAGGGAGCGCCTTCCTCACCGGCCAGAAGCGGAAGTGGATGCGGGTTTGCCTCAAAGCGATCACCAAAAACCGCTGCGACTACCCCAAGCTCTGGGTCTTGCCCGAAGAGGGCATCAGCCGCGACGTCATCATCCACGGGCTCTATGAAAAGCAGCTCATGTTCGCCATGCTCGAGCTGGCCAAACGCCACAGCCCGATGGACGTCATGCTCGACATCGGGGCCAATATCGGCAACCACAGCCTCTTTTTCAGCTCGCACGTCAAGCAGGTGCTCGCCTTCGAGCCCACCCCGGCCAACGCCTGCCTGCTCCGGGCCAACCTCTACACCAACTCCATCGGAAACGTCCGCCTGACCGAAAAAGGCCTCGGCGACGAGCCCGGCAAGCTCCCGCTCTTTCACAGTTCCGGCTTTGAAACCAACAACGGCTTTGTCGAGCCCGGCCATGAGCGCGTGGACGAAAACACCTGCTGGGTCGAAGTCGCCCAGGGTGACACCGAGCTGGCCAACCTCCTCAGCCAGGGGCAGCGCGTCAGCGTGGTAAAGATCGACGTCGAGGGCTTCGAGCCCAAGGTCATCTCCGGTCTGCGCGAAACCTTTAAGCAGCACAAGCCGATCGTGTTCTGGGAAGCCTTCGAGCACGAAGAGGCCCGCAAGTCCGAAACCGTCCTGCGCGAAATCGGCTACCAGCGCTTTTTCCACCTCAGCACCAAGCCATCCAAGCCCACCCTGCGGACGAAGCTCCAGCGCGCCTTTGACAAAGCCTACTACCTCGTGCCGCTGGACGACTCCGCTGCCCTCGACGGCATGAACGTCGCCATCTGGGAGTAGTCGGCGCAACGAACTTGCCCTCCCCCTTGCGCCGGGAAACGTCATGCGTACTGTGTGACTCATGGTACAAACGTGGGAAAGAAAGCACGTACTTGTTATCGGTGGCGGCTTTGGCGGACTGGCCGTCATCCGTGGCCTGAAGCAGGCCAACGTGGACATCACGCTGCTGGACAAGGCCAACCACCACCTCTTCCAGCCCCTGCTCTATCAGGTAGCCACCACCGGGCTGGCCGCGCCGGACATCGCCCAGCCGCTGCGCTCGATCCTCTCGCGCCAGGGCAACGTCACCGTGCTCATGGAAAAGGCCGAGTCCATCGACCTGGCCGCCAAGAAAGTTAAAACGAACAAGCGCGAACTGGGCTTCGACACGCTCGTCATCGCCGCTGGAGCCACCACCTCGTACTTTGGCAACGACCACTGGGAGGCGTTCGCCCCCGGCTTGAAATCCCTCAGCGATGCACGAAAAATCCGCCACCGCGTGCTCGAAGCCTTCGAAGAGGCCGAAAGCAGTGACTGCGACCCCGTCGCCACCCAGCGACTCATGACGATGGTAGTGGCCGGAGGCGGCCCGACCGGAGTTGAGATCGCCGGGGCCTTGGCCGAACTGACCAAGCGGGTCATGAAGGGCGACTTTACACGGATTAACTCCGAGCATGCCCGCATCGTCCTGATCGAAGGCGAGGACCAAGTCCTGCCAAGCTATCCCAAGCATTTAGGAGAAAGTGCCCAGGCCCAGCTCGAAGCCCTCGGCGTGGAGGTCCTCCTCGGCCTCCGCGTGAAAGACATCCGCAAGGACACGGTGGAGCTGGACGACGGCACCATCATCGAAGCTGCTACCATCTGCTGGACGGCGGGCATGGGCGCAAATCCACTGACCCAAACGCTCGACGTGCCCAAAGACCGGGGCGGGCGGATCGAGGTCGAGCCCGACTGTTCCGTGCCCGGGCATCCTGAGGTTTTTGCCATCGGGGACATCATTCGCCTCCAAGATGCCAACGGCGTACCTGTCCCCGGCGTAGCCCAGGGAGCGATACAGGCCGGAGCGCACGTAGCCTCCATTATCCGGCACGAGCAGGCGGGCCACCGGGAGCGTCCGCCCTTTAAGTACTCCAACCGCGGCGAGATGGCCACCATCGGGCGAAGCAAAGCCGTCGCGCTGATTAAGGGTTACAGCATCACGGGCTTCTTCGCCTGGGTTCTCTGGCTCACGATTCACCTGGCCTTCCTCGTCGGCCTGCGCAACCGCATTGTGGTTACGCTCAACTGGTTCTTTTCCTACGTGTTTTATAATCCCGGTGCGCGCATCATCTGGGAGCTCGACGCGGAGGAGAAAAACGGGCAATCTAAACCCTGAATCCGGGTACCGATTTTACCCCAAAATCACCCCCGTAACAAAGTGACAGAAAGATGGCGGTAAGCTGGGAATAACTCTGGGGGTAAATACTTGTCCCGGTTTACTGGCATCCATCCCGAAGAAACCCCGAGATTGTCCACGCAATTTTTACGCTGTAGCACCTTGTTAATCAGGCTATTAGTGTGGTTATTCCACTCTTCCACAGCGTATAATAATAGGGATACTTTCTTTAAAAATCTATAAGAGTAATAATACAGGGTTGTCAGTTATTCCAAAACTGCTCACCTTTGACCTCACATGAAGTTTAAGATTCAACGTGACCACTTCGTGAACGGTCTGCAGCAGGTGCTTAACGTCGTCGGCACCCGTGCTACGATGCCGATTCTGAGTAACGTGCTCATCCAGGCCGAGGGCGACCAGCTCTCCCTGACCACGACCAATCTCGACCTCGGCATCCGCTGCCAAATCAAGGCAGAAGTGCTGAATGCCGGGGGCATCACCCTCCCCGTTCGCAAGCTTGCTACCATCGTCCGCGCCCTGCCCGACTCCGAAGTCGAGGTAGACGCCTCCAGTGGCAATCAGGCCAAGATCACTTCCGGCGGCTCGCTTTTCCGCATCATGGGCATCGCCCAGGAGGAGTTCCCCCCGCTGCCCTCATTTGCCGACCAGCACGTCTTCAACCTCAAGCAGGAGGACATCCTCGGCATGCTCAAGAGCGTTTCCTACGCCATGAGCAGTGACGAAAACCGCTACATCCTCAACGGCGTGTACTTCGTCTTTGGCGATGAGAAGCTCACCCTCGTGGCTACCGATGGTCGCCGCCTCGCCCTGACAGGCAAGGAGCTCGAAGTGACCGAGGAAAACGCGGGCCACTTCATCCTCCCGGCCAAGACAGTAACCGAGCTCGAGAAAGCCCTCGGTCAAGGCGAGGAGCTGAAAATCACCTTTACTGACCGGCAGGTTGCTTTCGAGATCCGTATCTCTGGCGACGATGACAGTGGACTCGTTGATTCAGTCTATCTGGTTTCCAAAATCGTCGAAGGCAACTACCCGAACTACCGACAGGTCATCCCCAAGGAGACCGAGAGCCGGATCAAGATCGAACGTGAGCTCATGGCCGAGTGCGTCCAGCGCGCGGCCCTCGTCACCAGCGACAAGAACAACTCTGTAAAGCTGAAGCTGGCCGACAACCTCCTTGAAATCAGCGGTTCTTCGCCGGAATACGGTGAATCCCACGAGTCGATGGCTATCGCCTACGAAGGCGGTGAAGTTCAGGTGGCGTTCAACCCCTACTTTCTGCTCGACCCGCTCAAGGCACTCAACGCCGACGAAATCTACTTCGAGTTCAAAGACGAACTCAGCCCCGGTGTCTTCAAGACACTGGACGATTTCCTCTGCGTTATCATGCCGCTGCGCCTGAGCTAGTATTTCCCGCGTGGAACAATCCACGCCCCGTACCTGACTAATTCCTGCATGTCCTTATCCGTCCAGATTGTGATCGGGCTGATGCTCATGTCGCTGCTCATCAGCTTTGGGAATCTGAACTGGCGCATCCCCGCGATCGGCATCTTTAACCGTTGGCTGCGGTGGGGGCTGTTTTCGCTGGGTATCGCGGTCTTTGCCACGGAATTTGAATGGACCACCCGCCCGCTCTGGTTGGTTGCTTTGGCCGCTTTCCTCGGCTGGTTTTTGCTCGAAACGATGTACAACTGGTTGGTTATCGCAGCGATCAGCAAGAGCCCCATTCCGCTCTTTCCCAAGTTCGGGCCGAATCTCGACGGCGATGAGTGGCCCGCCCAGGGGAAGTTCATCACTATGCGGGACTGGCTCCGCAGCCAGGGCTTTAAAAAGCTCCAGTCGGTCAAAGCGGAGTTTAGCGACGCCCTGGCCATCCGCTCTACGATTTACCAGGAGGGTTCGGGCGATACCCGTTGCCAGATCCTCTTTTTCCCGCAGCGCGCGGGGGCGGTCAACGTCGCCTTTATCCTCTCGACCAACCTCGAAGACGGGCGACGGCTCGTCACGGACAACGTCTTTCTCCCCTTCGGCGGTTACTACCCCGAGAACTGGGAAATCTCCCGTAAGCCGCTCATGCGGGACCTCCCACAGCTCATCAAGTACCACCGTAGGCGCCTGCGTGAGCTCGAAACCAAGGTGGAAGCATGGGACGATGATGATGACGCCGTAGGCGAACTCAATCGCCAGCAGCAAGCCCTCGAGCGGCTGAACCGCAAGCAGGGCTACCTCATGCCGACCGAGTTTCAGGAGGAGCATGGGCGCCTGACCCACGACGGACGCTACCGCCTGTGGAAGGAAGTCTGGCTGCTCAATTACCTCGGCGTGACCATGAATTATTAGGACGTGTGGGCTGTATCCGCTTTATGAATACATGACCATGCACCACGTTAGTTAAGCCACCGTTACGCCCTACCCCACGCCGCATGGCGAAATCGTCTATGAGCTCATCGGGCGCAACGGTGGAGTGACCGAGACATCGAGCCTGGCCCGCGTAGAGATTCCGCCCGGGGTGGCCTCACGTCCGCACTACCACCCGGTTGCGGAGGAAATTTACTACGAGCTGGAGGGGCGGGCCCGGGTGGAGATAGACGGCGAGCATCGCGAGCTCGCGGCGGGAGATTCCGTGCTTATCAAACCCACCCAGCATCACCAGATTTGGTGCGTTGGAGAGCAGACACTGGCCATACTCTGCACTTGCACCCCGGCCTGGGAGCCCTCTAATACCGTTTACTTAGATGAATAATCCGCGCGCGTTCCTCTCACTCGTTATCATCGCATTACTGGCTGGCTGCTCGACACCACCCGAGCGCTCCGGCACGACGGACTCCAGCGAAGGCGGTGACTACAACCGCGAGATGCACCTGCAAGAGCAGGCCGACATGCTCAAGTAGTTCGGGCAGCTTTGTCATAGCATACGCCTGTTTTCGTACGTAAGTAGAGGTCCTTCGATGCGCCTGCACGGCAGACTTATCCAGGATGACAAAGGGATATTCGCTACGGGAAACTACGGCTGTCCTGAGCCGTTAGCAGATGTCTGGAAAGCTCCCGCTTAGGCGTGGGCGATTTCTTCGATCGGCTGCTTTTCCTTGAACTCCATCACTTGCTGGATGCCCTGCGCGATAAAGTCCATCTTGCCGATTTCGGCGATGCGCTTGCGGCAGGAGGCCAGCTCCTCGTGGATGAAGACGTTACGGTGCAGGCGGCAGGACTCCATCAGGGCCACGATGACGACATCGCGTGGGTCCGGAATGGTATCCGTCAGGATAATCATGCGGATGCGGGTGCGCACCTCTGACTCTTCACGACCATCGATGGCCGGGTAGGTGCGCTCGCCCTTGATCCAGAGGAAGGACTTGTCCTTTTCCTGCAAAATGCCCTTGTGAACGAGAGCGGCCAGCAGGCGGCCCTCAAACTCGTCTGCTCGCAGCATGAGTTTGGCCAGTGCCTTGGTGATGGGGGTCTTGTCTCCGACCGAGCCGAGGATGGAAATGGTTTCGTCCAGCAGCGGGTCACCGGTGGGATCGCTCTTGACCAGAGTGATGGATTCCGGGTCCGAGTCGATGCGGTTCATGAAGTCGAGCTCCATGAGTAGGGCACCCGCGATAGCGGCTTCGAGCGACTGCTCGGGCACGTTCCGGCTGATCCTTCCGGTTTCGTCGTTTAGGGCAAGCAGGACAATTTCTTCGGCAAATCGGAGCATGATGCGGGTTATGCCTTTCCAGAGGTGCGGCGGCAAGCGTATTCGTTGTGTTTCAATGTAGGTGAATTTCCGGTGACGCCTCAAAAAGGGTTGGCAGTTACGGATATGCACGGCATCCTGTGCGAAGTCTCTCTCGCAATTGATATTATTACAACCCAAACCAAGGATTCTGTTATGCAACTCGGAATGGTAGGCCTCGGCCGTATGGGCGCCAACATGGTGCGCCGCCTCATGAAAGCCGGACACACATGCGTCGTTTTTGACACCAACAAGGACACCGTGGCCGAGCTCGTGGCCGAGGGGGCTGTTGGCTCTGACTCGCTCGAAGATTTCGTCTCCAAACTCGAAACGCCCAAAGCCGCCTGGGTCATGATCCCCGCCGCCATTACCGATAAGATCGTCGGTGAACTGGCTGAGCTCATGGACAAGGGCGACATCATCATCGACGGCGGCAACTCCTACTTTCGTGATGACCGCCGCCGCGCAGGCGAACTCAAGCCCAAGGGCATTCACTACATCGACTGCGGCACCTCGGGCGGCGTCTGGGGCCTGGAGCGTGGCTACTGCCTTATGATTGGCGGTGAGAAAGAGGCCGTGCAGCACCTCGACCCGATTTTTGCCACTATCGCCCCCGGCGAAGGCGACATCGACAAGACCCCCAACCGCCCAGAGGGCGGCACCGCCCACAAGGGCTACCTGCACTGCGGGCCTGCCGGGGCCGGGCACTTCGTCAAGATGGTCCACAACGGCATCGAGTACGGCATCATGGCCGCCTACGCCGAGGGCCTGGACATCCTGAAAAATGCCGATTGCGACACCCGTGCGCAAGAAGTCGACGCCGAGACCGCGCCCTCCATGCATGGCGATCTCGACTACGACCTCGACCTGGGCGAAATCTCCGAGGTCTGGCGTCGCGGCTCCGTCATCGCCTCCTGGCTGCTCGACCTGACCGCCGCGTCTTTCGTAGGCGACAAGGACCTGGAGAAATTCTCGGGGCGCGTTTCGGACTCCGGCGAAGGCCGCTGGACGATCGAGGCCGCCATCGACTCAGCCACCCCGGCTCCGGTGCTGACCAGCTCGCTCTACGCCCGCTTCCGCTCCCGCGAAGAGCACGCCTTTGCCGACAAGGTCTGCTCCGCCATGCGCTACCAGTTTGGCGGCCATCTGGAAAAGAAGGACTAAGCATCACCCAAACTTTGCCCAGCAATACCCCGGAGCGCAGGCCCGGGGTATTTTTTGATTTGCCATTTGGGAACGGGCTCGAAAGTCTGCTGTTTCCATATTTGCCGGGCGGATGACGCTGCGGCACGCTCACATCCAACACGTGTAAGATTATGCCAGAAGCAGTCTCTGATATCGGTCTCGTCGGCCTCGCCGTCATGGGCCAAAACCTCGCGCTGAACATTGCCGATCACGGCTTTAAGATTTCGGTCTATAACCGCACGACGTCCAAGACGGACGAGTTCGTGGCTGAAAACCCGGACACGCCGGGCGGCCTCGTTGGCTGCCACACGCTGGAAGACTTTGTCGCCAGCCTGAAGCGCCCGCGTAAGATCATCATTCTCGTCAAGGCCGGTGGCCCGACCGACGCAGTCATCAACGGCCTCGTCCCCCTGCTGGAAGAGGGCGACATCGTGATCGACGGCGGCAACGCCTACTGGATCGACACCATCCGCCGGGAGAAGGAACTGACCGAAAAGGGCCTGCGCTTCATCGGCAGCGGTGTTTCCGGTGGTGAAGAAGGCGCGCGCTTCGGCCCGTCCCTCATGCCCGGCGGTACGCCCGAAGCCTGGGAACACCTCAAGCCGATCTGGGAAGCCGTTGCCGCTAAGGTTGACCCCGAGACCGGCAAGGAACTCGAAGGCGCCGCTCCCGGCAAGCCCGTCCAAGGCGGCGTGCCCTGCACGGCTTACATCGGCGAAAACGGTGCCGGTCACTACGTCAAGATGGTCCACAACGGCATCGAGTACGGCGATATGCAGATGATCTGCGAAGCCTACGACCTGATGCGCAACCTCCTTGGCATGTCTGCTCCGGAGATGGCCGAAATCTTTAAGAAGTGGAACACGGGCATCCTGAACTCCTTCCTGATCGAGATCACCGGTGAGGTACTCGCGCAGAAGGACCCCGCTACGGGCAAGGACTTCGTTGACATCGTGCTCGACACCGCTGGCCAGAAGGGCACCGGTAAGTGGACTTCCATCAGCGCTCTGGACATGGGCACGGCGGCTCCGACCATCGCCGAGGCCGTGTTTGCCCGCTGCCTGAGTGCAGTCAAGGAAGAGCGCGTGGCCGCCTCCAAGATTCTCTCCGGCCCGTCCAGCAGCTTTGTGGGCGACCGCGAAGAGCTTATCCAGGCTATCCACGATGCCCTGTACTGTTCGAAGATTTGCTCCTACGCCCAGGGCTTCCAGCTCATGCGTGCGGCTGCGGGCGAGTATGGCTGGAACCTCAACTACGGCGAGATTGCCCAAATCTTCCGTGGCGGGTGCATCATCCGTGCAGGCTTCCTGCAGAAGATCACCGACGCCTATGCAGCCAACGCAGACCTGGCCAATCTTCTGCTCGACCCGTACTTCAAGGACACCGTCCAGAGCCTCGAAAGCAACTGGCGCAAGGTCGTGGCGACGGCCGTCAGCTACGGCGTACCGGTCCCCTGCTTCGGCAGTGCGCTGTCCTATTTCGACAGCTACCGTACGGCCAACCTCCCGCAGAACCTTCTGCAGTCGCAGCGTGACTTCTTCGGAGCGCACACCTACGAGCGTGTTGACCAGCCCCGCGGCAAGTTCTACCACATCGACTGGCCCGACCCGAAGCGCCCACAGCTCGAAGCCTAAGCGCGCCTAGAGTTAATCACAGTTTTCCCAAGACCCCGGTGAATAAGCCGGGGTCTTTTTTGTGCCAGCATTCTATCGTAAATGCTTAGCGCTCTTTGCGTGAGAAATATCTTATAGCCACAAAGGCACAAAAAAGCCGCCCGGTGAGTTACCGGACGGCTGAAAAGAGAACGGGTAAGCTCGTTGGCTTAGAGCATGTCCTTGACGGAGCCGGCAGCCTTCTGCGCCTTGTCGAGACCGCTCAGGTCGACACCGTTGTACTGGGCGGCGATGCGGGCTACGATTTCCTTCTGCTCGGCGGTCAGTTCGCTCATGCCGTAGAGCTCCTGCAGGCCTTGGGCCGCCTGGATGCTGTCGCCTGTCTGGATAGCAGCGATGGTGTTGTTAACCGGGCCGCTGACGGCGGGGTCGGACGTGTCAAAGCTGTTGCCCATGACGTAGACGTCGGCACTCTTCTTGAACTCGCTGTAGAGCTGCTTCTGGCTGTCGGTCATTTTGACGTTGCCGAGCTTGTTCAGCGTTTCGAGGGCACCGGAGTCGTTGCCGCTCTTGAGCATGTCCATGGCCTTGGAGAGGAGGCCCTTGGCTTCGCCGTTGCCGGAGAAAGCGTCCATGAGGCCAGAGTACTGCTCGCGGCCCAAGCCCTTAAGTACAGAGTCAGCGCTCTTGCCGAGCTGCTCCATGTATTCTTTTTCACCGGGATTGGTGGAGGTTTCCTTCGGTGCACTCTCCATGGCGAAGCCGAGATTGGCGGCGAGGGTGAGTGCAGCGGCAGTGACGAGTGATTGAGTCAGCGTTTTCATGATATGTAGCGGTTGATGATTTAGAGACGGTTAGAAGTTAACTGTAAGTAATTGCCCCTAAGCAGCAAATGTCGAGCCGATTTATTTACGACCGGAGGAGCGCGGGCTTAATCAAAATCAGCGTTTTAGCTGCGCATATATTTTAAGCAGGGCCCGGTAGTCGCTCTCCTTGTCGCTGCTGTGGATGATGTGGTCGAACTCGCCCGCGCGGGCCTGCTCGGTGACGGCGCTTTCGAGGCGTTTGGCAATGTCGGCCTCGTTGCTGTCCCCGCGGCCCAGCATGCGCTCACGCATCTGCTCGGGGGTGACGGAGACGAAGATCGTGGCCAGGCGGCCCTTGAGCTCGGGCGTCACAGCGGCAGCCTGGCGAAAGGAGGCCGCGCCCTGCACGTCGATGTTCAGCAGCAGGTCATGCCCGGCAGCGAGCTTGTCGTTCACCTCACTTTTCAGGCTCCCGTAGTAGTTGTTGTGGACCTTGGCGTACTCGTAGAAGTCCCCCGCAGCGATCTTTTGCTGAAAGGTCTCGTGGGGGAAAAAGTAGTAATCGATGGCGTGCTGCTCGCCCGGACGCGGCTCGCGGGTCGTCGAGGTGACGACGCGCCGGATGCCCGGTTTTTCCGTCAACAAACGGTCGCAGAGGGTGGTTTTGCCGCTGCCCGCCGGGCCGGAAATCACGATCAGCTTTGCATTGCTTTCGGGCATGGGAATGGGTCTAACGCCCGCCCTGCCCTGCGTCTACCCTATATCGCAGAGAGCTTCAGATTTGCTCTTTACCTTAGGCAATGTCGAATGCCCTTTTGTTTGTTCGTGCCTTTTTACGGCTATTAACTTATTCAAAAAACTTGGTTAACGGCACATCGCGGCCGACTAGTACGTAAAGGCTACCACACTGAGCAACGCGCCGTAGGCGGCCAGCGCGGTGCCCAAGAAGCGAGCGCGGCTGTCCTGAGCAAAGAGCCAGTTCAAGAAATCGCGCAAGTGGTAAGGTGCCGCGCCAACGTACAGCGCGAGCACGATGCCCAGGTAGACAAAGCCCACCAGGAGCAAACGCTGCGGGTCGTCGTACTGCATGTAGGCTGCATTGAGCAGGGGGCGAGCACACAGGAGCATCAAGATGGCCAGCCCGCGCACGGCCAGAAAGTCCTTTACGAAAAAGAAAGAGCCGATGGCCGTCCCGGCAAAGAGCAGGAAGAGCAACTGCTTGTAGTCGCCAAAGTCTGCTTGCCCAAGGTTTGAAATGTGCCAGAGGAACCACGCCGCTGCACCACCAAAGAGCACGACCGCCGCTGGCATGGAGCGCAGAAACGCGATCGAGCACGACTTCACCGTGGGGCTGTTCCACAGGAACCAGCCGCCGAGGGCGAGCAGGACCAGTCCGGTCAGGAGAGTGGCGACAAGAAGGGACATGAAACGGTCAGCTTGGCGAAGGGCGCCTGTGGGGGAAAGGAAAAAGTGCAGGGCTGCCCGCGCTGCGCGTGCTTCCGGTAGATGCGACTATCCTCTCCTCTAGCGATTCTGTGGTAACGCTGGATGCATTTGTTTAGATTGCGGCACTACGCTCAAGAAATTCTTTTACTTCCTCCAACTTAATGGACCATTCCGAAATACGATGGCCGTCCTCAGTGGTGGTTGCTCGCGGTGGCATCGTTGGCATATTTAAGCTTGGTAATGGTGGTGTTACAAATAGCATATCTTGTATATGGATTGAATCTCCGTCTGGGTAAAGTACCCAGCCACGAGCTATATGGCTATTGGTTACCCAAACTGGTAATACTACGGCTTTATCATTGAGAGATTCATTTAAGGCCGTTTTCCACATGGCAATTAAGGTATTTGGCTCAATATTGGCCGAAACTTCAAATGATTCCTTAAAATCGCCTAGTGTGATACATGCGATATTTTCAGTTTCAGATTCGAATCGAATATCAAACATGGCAGTTACCCTTATACCCCGGCCAGGACGAGGCGTCCGGTCAGGGTGGTGACGGTGGCCTCGTCGATTTCGACCGGGACGAGTTCGCCCACGAGCCGCTCGCTGCCGGGGAAGACCACCTTGCGGTAGCCACGGGTGCGCCCGAGGTACATGCCTTCGCCACGCTTGGCCGGGCCTTCGACCAGGACTTCCTGCGTGGTGCCCACGAGTGAAGTATTTCGGCGCAGGGAGCTCTGCTGGAGGATTTCGAGCAGCTCTTTGTTGCGGGCGTCCTTGATCTCGGCGCTGATGGGGTCGCCTAGTGGCGCAGCGGTCGTGTCGGGGCGCACCGAGTATTTAAAGATAAAAGCCATGTCGAAGCCGATCTGCTCGAAGGCCTCGCGGGTCAGGGCAAAGTCCTCTTCGGTCTCGCCGGGGAAGCCCACGATGACATCGGTCGAGATGTACAGGTCCGGGCAACGCTCGCGCATGGCGTCGAGGATGCGGCGGAACTTCTCGATCGTGTAGGGGCGACGCATTTCTTTCAAAATACGGTTTGAGCCGCTCTGCATGGGGAAGTGGATGTACTCGCAGAGCTTGTCGAGCCGCCCGTAGCAGTCGATCAGGTCTTGCTTGAAACCGCTGGGATGCGGGCTGGTAAAGCGGATGCGCTCGATACCCGGCACCTCGTTCACGCGTTCGAGGAGCTGGACAAAGGGGCTCTTGCCGTCGGCGAAGGGAAACTCCCGGATGCCGTACTGGTTGACGATCTGTCCCAGCAGGGTGACTTCGCGCGTGCCCTTGGCTGCGAGCTCTTCCACCTCGGCCACGATGTCGTCGATGGGCCGTCCGCGCTCCTCGCCGCGTGTCTTGGGCACGATGCAGTAGCTGCACTTCATGTTACAGCCCTGCATGATACTGACAAAGGCTGAGACTTGACGCTGGTCCGGCACGTGGTCGCGGATGGTGTTTTGCGAGCCGGCCTCCTCGGCCAGGTCAACGAGTGTGGCCGGGCGGGGCCCCTGCCCTTGCAGGCTGGCAATGAGGTTATCGAGGTGATCGGGGACGGCGTGAAACTTCTGCGTGCCCACGAGTAAGTCGAGATCGGGCAGCTTGTCGAGCAGGTCGTTGCCCCGGTTTTGAGCCATGCAGCCCATGACCCCGATCATGAAATTCGGGTCCTTTTTTTTGCGACGGGCCAGGTGCCCGGCCTTGCCGATGGCTTTCTGCTCTGCCTGATCGCGCACGCTGCAGGTGTTGAGCAGCACCACGTCGGCCTCGGCTTCTTCGGCCACAATGCTGTAGCCCCGCCCCCGCAGCATGGCGGCGACGGCCTCCGAGTCGCGCTCGTTCATCTGGCAGCCGTAGGTCTTGATATAGACGCGGTTCATAGGGAAAAGTCCGCCAGCCTGAAACAAACTCGCCCAAAGTTCAAGGCGGGAAAGCGCGGATCGGGCACACTTACCCTCTGACTTGCAAAGCGGCCATGGCTTGTTTTTCTTTAGCGGATGCGTATCGGAATTTTTACCCTGCTTGTCTGGTTAACCTTCAGCGCCGTGGCTCCGGCCCAGCAGGCGCAGGAAATGCAGGTCTATGAACTGCAAAACCGCGATGCGGCCAGCCTGGTCAACGTAGCCCAGCAGATGGTCGGCGCGACCGGGCGGGTGAGCGTGGACACGCAGAGCAATGCCCTCATCGTGCTGGCCACCCCGGCCCAGCAGGAGCAGTTGCAGATCGTGATCGAACAGCTCGACGGCGTCTCGCGGCAGGTCTCCATGACCGTTTACGTGACCGAGGTGAGCGAGTCCTTTGTTCAGGAATACGGCCTGCGCAGCTCGGGCAGCATCGTGCTGGATGACCCGCAGTTCAGCGTTGTGCTCGACCTGCTGGATCGCAAACAGGGTGGCAAGATCACTAACTCCCTGACCGCCACCACCATGAGCAATCGCCCGGCCTACCTTCAGATTTCCAGCGATAAGTTTACCACCACCCCACAAGGCAGCGGTGGTCCGGAGGCCGTGGAGCGCGTCCCCGTGGGTGAGTTCCTCGAAGTGCTCCCGCGCGTCAATGGCGACGGCTCCATCCAAGTCGCCCTGACCCCGACCGTGACCCGTGTGGGCGCCGACGATGACGTCATCAAGCGCACGGCCACGACAAACGTCGTTGTGCAGGACGGGCAGACCATCGCCATCGGCGGCTCAAGCGTGGACGAAGACACGCGCACGGTCGAGAGGGGTTCCTCTGCCGCTACCGGCACCACGCAGTCCAGCCGCCGCGTGATGATTTTTCTCACCGCCACGACAAAGTCTTCCGGCCAGTTTATCCCGGAGATGCAGGACATTGGCGGGGACTACAGCGGTCAGGACTTTTTCAATACGAAGAGCGCGCCGCAGCAGCGCATGAATCAGGACACCCGCAACCCGGTCAAGTAAGGCTCATGAGGCACCGGGTCTTTGTCTACGGCACACTTAAGCCCGGAGGCTACTACTGGGCGGAGTTTTGTGAAGGTAAAGTCACCGCGCACGAGCCGGCGAAACTCCGGGGCCAGCTCTACGACCTCGCCCCCGGCTACCCCGGCATGACCACAGGGAGCGATTGGGTACAGGGCGAGCTGCTGACCCTCAAGGACGATGCCGCGCTGGCCGGGCTGGACACCCTCGAAGGCTACGAGGCAGGGCGCCCGCCCGTTGAAAACGAGTACCAACGCATCGGAGCGGAATGCTTTCGCCCCGACGGCTCACCGCTGGGTACGGTCTGGACCTACCTAATGACCAACGAAAAAGCCCGCGAACTGGGCGGCATCTACCTGCCTGAAGGTGTCTGGTACGGCCCGCAGAAGCGCGGCTAGCTCTTTTCCGCGAGGTGGTGTTCGAGGAAGAAAATAGCGTTGATGGCGAGCGCATGGCTGATCTCGCCCCGGCGGGCCATGGCGCTGGCTTCCTCGACTGAGAAGAGCTTCACCTGTAGCTCTTCGTTGGCATCGAGGTTTTGGGCAGAGCGTTTGACGCAGCCTTCGGCCAGGACAAAGTGCGTCCGGTTGGCTTGCAGGGCGGGATTGGGGTAGCACCAGGAGAGGATACGGGCCTGCGCGCTGTGGTAACCCGTCTCCTCCTCCAACTCGCGGAGCCCGGCGCCGAGGGCGTCCTCGCCGTCGTCAATCACCCCGCCGGGGACTTCCCAGGAAAGCTCGTGCGTGCCAAAGCGGTACTGACGCACCAGTACGAGTTGCCCGTCCGTGGTGAGCGGGAGCACCTGGACCCAGTCGTTGCTGCGGATGATGAAAAAATCACCGCTGCGCTGGTCGCCGGGGTGTGTATAGCGCCGCTTGTACACGTCGTACACCCGGCACTCTGCATGGAGGACTTCCTCGCCGGGCGTCCAAAGCGAAGGTACCTGATCGCTCACGGCTGGTGATGCGGGACGTTGATCTTCTGGCCGATCTGGAGGCGGTTCGGGTTCACTTCCGGGTTGGCCTCGATGACCTTTTGCAAGGGCACGCCGTAGCGGCTGGCGACGCTGGAAAAGGTCTCCCCCTCGGCAATGACGTGGCTGCGTATACCGCCCGGCACAAAGCCCGTGCTCGTCGTGCTGCTCTCGGGCTCGCTCACCGCTGGTCGAGTTGTGCCGCCGGAGCTGGTCGCCGTGCTGCTGGCGGCAGGGGTGCGTGTGCTGGCCGTGGCAGCGGGGGCGCGTGTGGTTCCGCTGTTAAGTCCTTCCACGATTTCCTTTAATTTTGAGGAATTGGTCGCGATCTGCTGACGGGTGGCGATGATCTCCTGCCCGACCTGATTGAGTGCGTTCTGCGTCTGCCCGGTTACGGTGCGGAGCTGTTGCTTGAGCCCGTCCATATCGAGGGTGAGCTTCTCCAGTTGGGCATTGAGCTGGGAGTTGCGCTGCTCGAGCTGCGTGATCTGGTCGCTTTTGGCCGTAATCTGCTTGGAGAGCTCGTCCTGTTTACCCTTGGACAAACTGAAGTACAGGGCGAGCCCGCCCAGAACCAGCCCGATCAGGGCTATGCCGATGGGCAAAAACACCGCTGCCCCGCCGCGGGAGCTGCCAGTGGAGATAAAAGGATCATTACCAAGCGCGTCATCGTCCATATCACGCAGCCTAGAACGCTCGCACACTCCGGCGCAAGCCGCATTCTCTGGCACTTTCGACGGCAATATCGCGATTCGCCGAGGTCGGCGCAGACCTAATGCGCCCGAAAATACCCCGCTAACTAAGCATTGACTCTGACCCCGAGGTGGTGCAACTTCACCCGTTTCCCGTGTCGGGGCATAGCGCAGCCTGGCTAGCGCATCTGCTTTGGGAGCAGAGGGTCGCAGGTTCGAATCCTGCTGCCCCGACCATTTATTTTATGCGGAAAGCCCGCTATGTGAGGGAGTTACGAGCGATACCGCTCAAGTGCCCCAGTCCGGTGGCGTCCGGCATAATCCGGGTAAATCCGGAAAAACCCCCTGATTTTGGGCAACTGTTTGGGCAACTATTTTACATTTGTGATACGGACGTATCTCGTGATTCTGCTTTTATTACGAATATGCTTCTGCCATAGTGCTTGGCATGTCCTCCCAAGTATCGAATCTGGTTGATGATATTTTTGTTTCCCGTGAGGAAATCATGGCTCTCTTCAATCCATCGATGAAGCCCTCTACCTTTCACGACTGGGTTAAAAGGGGAAAATTTGTTGCCTGTAAGGATGTGCGTGGCTACTACGCGCTCAATCAAACCCGTCAGAAGCTGGGCATGCCCTTGGTGGATATTGCGGAGTACCGTCAGAAGCTCGCTGGGGAAGAAGCGAGTGAGCGATCCCAGGAGCTTTTTCACGCCGGGTTGGCTGTTACTGTTCCCGAGGCAATTGATGCCAAGTTGCCCATCAAACTACCTGCCGCGATGACTCGCGAAGAAAGCGAGCAAGTGCTGGCTTTATACAAGGCCCTGTACAAGCATCTTCAGGACCTCAAGCTGTTCAGCGAAGACGCTCGCATTGGCTTTGTGGCTGGGGCCCTGCTGGATAGAAACCTGCTATAACATAGAGCAACCAGGGCCATTTTTAACCTTTTCACTCATTTCCATCTCCATTGATTTCAATTTCATCTAAGAAAATGAAATCCCACGTCATCGTGTTTGCGTCCTGCCATGTTTGATACCGTACACTTTCAGGACTACCGCATTATCCGGGAGGAGCATGAAGGTGACTGGGACATCACCTGGAATGAAAAAGTGAGGCCCGAGGGGGTGGTTACGAAAAGTGCGTCGGCTCGGCACCGTCATCTTAACCTCCGCGCCTTTTCCCACAGCGGCAATTACTTTGACACCTTTCACGTGCCCAGCCTACCCACACTCCTGTATGGACACAATGGTGTCGTCATCCATTCCCAAAAGGACCTGGACTTGGCGGTGAAAGTGGCGGATTTGCTCTTCGATGAGATTTGCACACCTCTTGATCCCTCGGATGATCGACGTGAATACTCCCGGGCTGATATCGCGATTCAGCTGCGGATGGACTATAAGGAATTGGAAATCGCTTATACCAATGCCAAGCAACATTACTCGCAAAAGACACCTGAGATACATCCCGGAGAGTCAATTCTCCTGCCCTTATCTGGGCAAAATCTCCGCTTCTATAATAAGAAGAAGCAAATGGAAGCCAAACGCCGAGAGGGAAAGAAACTCAAATTCGCCAAGCCAGTGCCTTTCCACGTACAGCTTGCCCATATACCCGGCGTAGTGGAGGCTCTGGAGGCACGGGGCTATCAGGATCCGCCAAGCGATATTGTCCGGGTTGAAGTCCAGCTTGAGAGAGCGAAGATTCGAAAATTCCTCGGAGGTGGTGAAGCGCGTCCGAAGCACTTGGAGCTAAAAACAGGCTATCGGGCACTGCGTGAGGTATTGTGCGCAATTCGTGTAGAGCGCTTTCCCGGAGTGAGCAAAAAGATTTCCACCTTTCTGGCTCTGGTCAACTTCCGCGATCCTGAGCTCTTTGAAACTTACCTCAATAATTGTGTTGGCGTCAGTCGTGCTAAGAAATTACGCCGTGAAGTTGGCCGTTTAATGCCCTCTCTCGTCGCTGAGTCGATTCGGTGGGAGAACCTGCTTCCAGAGGGCGGTTTTTCGAGTCAGCAGATTACCATGCCGGGTCCTGCCCCTATCGATTTCGATGCAGACGATCCAGAGGCGATTCACAAAACAGAAGCTCCTCTCTACCATCCTACATACCCCGAACTCATTAAAGAGGCCAGGCGAGTTCTCAGTTCTTAACCCCTCTTCAACACCAAACGGAGGTTTACCTCCGTCCAGGAAATCTCAGCCCAGGTTGCAGTGACGATGGACAAGGTCGCGCAGCGTAGTGGGCCGGGAGCGAAGCGACGGACCCACTACCGAGCGCCGCGTTCCACCCGCAGGGCGAAGTCGGCGATGCCTTCCTGGCGATGATGGACGCCAGTAAACTCATAAGCAACAATCGCATCGTAGCCTCTTGATCGCACCGAAATTCCTCCTTTTGCCTCTGAAAAGCGGCCAGACGGAGCCAATGGGCGAATGAGACACGGGTAAAGACCCTATAGAGCAAAACGGACTTCTTTTACAATTGTAAAAGATCGATCGCCCATTGTAAAAGATCTCGCGTTTGAATTTCCTATAGGATTCTAGGTTTAATGCGGGCTGTAGAGGACATTAACAAATTTTTAACGGTGTTTTTTGCTTTTTCACTTTTAAGGTAGGCGCACGACGAAAACCGCGAATTGATTTCGGGCGACTCAAAAAACGCAACAAGACCTGTATTCGCGTTAGATATGGATGAGATGCGAGCGTTTTCGCTGTCTTATTGGCCCGGATTTTCGACCTGATCCGGGCCTTTTTGTGTCTACAGGTTGCTAAAGAAGGGAGGTTTCGATGGCCATTGTCCTCGAAGCAAATTACTCAAAAAAACTCGGGTTACCTGGTTACTCGTCGCACCAGTACGGGGTGACGATCCGGGCGGAGCTGAACGACATCAGCAAGGTCCCGGAAGAATCACAGCGCATCTACGCCCTGCTCCAAGACGCAGTGGATCGTGAAATCCAGCACACCGGTTGGCTGCCAGCTCAAAACGGCAGCGAGCCATCAGGCAACGGGCACAACCGTGCGTCCCATGACGAGGCCTGGCAGTGCTCGCTCAAGCAGCAAAGGCTTATCCTCAAGATCGTGGAGGAGCATAAGCTCGACAAGGACGAGGTCGATCAACTGGCCCGTGAACGCTTCGGCAAGGGTGTGAAAGCGCTCAACCGCATGGAAGCCTCCGGGCTGATTGATGAGCTGCTGGAGCAATACGGCAGCAAGCCCAACGGCAACGGTCGACGCGGGGCCTATAACCGCAACGGCAGTTATGCCAACGGGAGGTCGCGATGAGTTCACCCAACGGGAAATCCGAAACACTTGTTTCCAAACCCGGGCAACTCATCGCCTTTCCCCTAAAGTCTTCGGACGGTGCCTTGGAATACATCAGCCCGAGCAGCTTGAAGTTGTACCTGACGTGCTCGCTCAAGTTCTACTTCAAGAAGGTCCTGCAACTGCCTGAACCGAGTTCACCCGCGCTGATCTTTGGCAAAGCTGTTCACGCTGCCCTGCAGGCCTTCTGGTTGGCTCGGTGGCGTGAAGGTGACGCCTCTGCTGATACCATCGTGCAGGCGTTTAAGGATGCGCTAACGCACATGGCTACGTCCGAGGGCGTAACGCTCAAGGACGGCGAGTTGGACAAGCTCACGGTCAAAGGCGAATCGCTCATACAAGCTTACCTGGCGAGCGATCATGCCAAGTCCGAGGGCAAGCCTGTGGGCGTGGAGGTAAAACTGGAGGAGCACTTCCCTGAGCTGCCGTCGCCCGTGCTGGGTTACGTGGATCTGGTTAAACCGGGCAACGTGGTGGTCGACTTCAAGACCTGTGCCAGCACGCCGAACCTAGACCTGGAAGCCTTCCAGCACAGCTTGCAGTTGACTGCCTACCAGCTCCTCGTGGAGGAGGCAGCCGGCAGCAGGGTGACGGCACGCGAACTGGTCTTCCTGGTTAAAACCAAGGAGCCCAAGGTCATCGTGCATAGCCTGCCCCCGGCTAGCGAAGCCGATATCGCTCGCTTCTGGGCGATGGCTGAGCACGCGGTCAAGGGCATCTATGAGGAATCCTGGGTACCGCAGCCGGGCATGCACTGCGCGTGGTGCGCGTTCCGCAGCCAGTGCTCACAATGGGCGGGAGGCCTGTCATGAAAATCTGGATACACCTGCCTGTGCTCCTGCTGCTAAGCGGCTGCACGCGCGAGCCGGACATGACACCCATCGGCGGCGGCCTCGCTATCGTGGGGCTGGCCCTGATCGTGAGCGCGGTCATCCAACGCCTGCCTCACACCCGTCAAAAAGGAGATGACTATGAATCCCGGTGACAACGATCCGTGGCTGCTGATTAAGGGCATCCTGCCCCTGGTCATCGCGCTCATCGTGGGCATCGCCACGGTGCTGCTCGCCTCACTCGTCCTGCCGGTGTTGCTGCCCGTCGCGGTGGTCGGCCTGATCCTCGGGCTCGGCTACCTATGGCTCAAGTCTGGGCTCGGACGCCCCGGCGGACCGCCGCGCTACTACGACTAAGCCCCGGGGAGCCTGACTGCTTCCCGGGGCCTCCTCACTCAACAACCATCAAATGAAAAGCGAATTATGATCAATCAAGTTCTAGAGCCGGGCGTACCTCCGGCCCAACCCAAACGGTGCAACCTCCTGCTGCATTGCGGAGCGCAAGCCGTTCCCCGCAGCCGTATCGCGGAGGCCCAAACGCCTCCTTCCACCCGCACCTGGCAGCCCGTGCCTCACATCACCGTGCTCAACGCGGTCGAGGTCGCCCTGCTGGAGCGCGGACTGCGTATCACCAACAGTGCCTATGCTCTCAGCAAGAAGTCGGCCCGCTTCTTCGGCCTCCTGGAGATTACCCGGGAGGCGAACGATAACAGCGATTACCACTGGGTTGTCGGCGTGCGTAACTCCCACGACAAGACCGTCCCCGCGGGTATCGTAGCCGGGACGCAAGTCCTGGTTTGCTCGAACCTTGCCTTCGCAGGTGAAATCAAACTGGCCCGCAAGCACACGCGCTTCATCCTGCGTGACTTGGGCGAGCTGGCGCATCGGGCGGTCAAGGAACTCGATCACGGGTTTAACGAACAAGCCCGCCGCATCGAGCACTACAAGGAAACCACTATCCGCAGCTCCACCGCGCACGACATGATTGTTCGAGCGGTGGACGCAGGCGTGTGCTCCAACCAGCAGATACCGCACGTCCTAAAAGAATGGCGTAAACCCAGCCACGGCTGCTTCAGCCCACGCAATGTCTGGTCACTCCAAAACGCCTTCACCGAAACCCTCAAAGGCAACCTCACCCTCCTCCCACAACGCACACAACGATTGCACACGCTCCTGGATAAACAGGTGGGCTTCAGCAACGGGCGAAACTAGAGCGTCGAGCTGCGACTACTACTCAAGAAGCCCATACCCCACAGCGGGTGTAATGGGCTTCTTTTTAGCTAGGAGATGAAGTGCGACAGCGGGAACCCTGCTTTGCTTACTAGCTATATGCTAGGTTTGAGCCGACCGCACTGATCAGCTTATATAAAAAATGTCTCCGCCTCATTTCAGACGGAAACGCTAATGCTATCGGCGTCTATTTCTCAAAGCTAACGATATAATAACTGCAATCGCAAGGAGTAGAAACACAGCCATAACCCACGGCAGATAGGATGCAGGCTCCTGCACCGATGAAGTTGTTGGGCTCAAATTTTGAGATAATTCATTTTCCATTAGTGGTTCAGGCTCTGGCAACAACTCTGACCCTTTTCCGGGCTGGTTGTTTTCAGGCGTTAAGTCTAAACCCGTTGCCATTTCTATACCTTCGACCCGGTCATAAAAGCGTCCGCTTGGAGGATTTAGCGAAATGCGCTCATAGCCGGGTGGAGGTTTCGGATTATCTATGGCAGCCTGGGATTCGCTCCAGCCTTCGGGGTATTGGCGCGAACTCCAGCGCAAACCAAGCTCGCCTTCCCATTCATAAGTAGGATTTTGACTGTCTTTAATACGAAAAATTAGGTTTGGGTAATGGTTCCATCCAGTTGCCGTTCTCAAATCTTCAAATCTGCTTGGGTAGTGATCAATGCCCTCGGCGACTTCTTTTTCCCAACGCTCGATATCTGAGGTTGACTGATTGAAGCTTGTCATGACGATACGAGCCAAGTTAGCAGCCTCATTGTCAGGCATCAACTCTGTGAAAAGACTGGCTGTAATAATCTGTCCATCACGTTCGTAAGTAAAATTTGCCCGCCGAACCCTCAGGTATACCGCCCTACCGCCGGGGAAGAGAACCTCAACGTCTTGGTCCATAAAGCGAACAAACGGAGAGCCACGGCCAGGTCCTGCATCATACACCTTGTAGTTTAATCCAGACTCTAAAACACGATCAATATGATGATTTTCAGACAGATCTATCCTTGGCATTGCTGCCAAAGTGTAAACGAGTGAAAGGCATAAGCCTGCAATGGTAATTATGATTTTCTTCATTGTATTGGTAGAAACAGTATGCCTGCAATATGGAATTCAGTTGCACGATCACGCAGCAATATGGAGGTCTGCGCTCTGCGCTCACTTGTAGAGTAATTCAGCCAAAGATCAACCATGCCATTTCCTGGGCTTGTAATCCACTGCCAGCGATCGCTGTAGATGAAAAGATTACCACTAGAGTGGTTTAAGAAATGCTATGTTCGCAGATTATTCTGAGGCTCTCTACGAGCATCTGTGTCATCCGTGGTAAAAGTAGAGCTAAGCGAGGCTACTACTTTATTTAACATGCTCTATGTACGACTTCTGAAAAACTTGGCTCATCTACTGCTTGGACCGAGAACGCCTAACCAATATGATCACGGCGATGAGGGGTATCCCCGCCAAGAGTGCCCAAATCCACCATGATGAGGTTCCGGGTTCCTTCTCGGGGGGAGTCGTATTAGGCTGCGGGCTAGCTAGAGCAGACTTGTCGATAGTACTCGTATCGTCTGCATCAGTGTCAAGAGATTGCGACCGAGGCAATGGAGCCTCCCGAGTGTCTGGATTCGGACGGTAAGGCGTGGGCGGGGGTACGTGAATGCCTGTCTCAGCAAGCATCTTTTGTACGTCGTCTTCGTACCACCAAGTGGCGTCATATTCATCATCCTCATTGCGGTAAATGAGGTAGCGTATTGGCTTCTCCCGGCCAGCGGCGGCATCCTGCCTTTTCTTTAACTCCTTACGCTGCTCTTCTGAAAGTGAATCTATCGAATCTGGATCTATATCAGTAGTATTTAACGTCCAGCCCTTCGGCCATTTAATCGGTTTATAGTAGATGAGGATGAGCTCGCCATTGGGAAATTTATCTCGGTCCTCTATTGGTACAAAAGAATATAGCTCTGTAATGTCGCCATTCTTATAGTACGAATTTAGTCCTACCAAGCCATTGTCATGATTAAGCGCTACTTGTGACCACTCGGTAACAGGTTCATCTTTAATATATGCTCTATATTGTCTAACTCTATCGGCAAGTGCGTCTGCAGCAGTTGATTCGGCAGGACGATATGACGATGAGTAAATGGCATAGGGCCATACAAAAAATGCAGCTAGCGTAATGATTTTGATTAAGTGTCGTCCCATTTTATTGCACTCCTAAATCGTTTAATGCTTTCGCCAGAAAAATCAGTATCAATCATGGCTGCACCATCCTGCATAAGTCCTCCTTCTTCGTGGTCGCCATCATTTCCGTTACTCTCTGGCGGGTGTCCAACTTCGTGAGCAATTGTGCCATAAAGCCATCCATAAAAAAGCTCTTGTCTATTAGCTATATTTTCAGGATGGAAATAAATTTCAGGCGCAAAAACCCTATTACTCATAGCTGCCGCCGAAACTGCTTGCTCTCGTATAGCCTCCATAAATATGGCACAATATCCTCTCGTCGTATCGGCAAGCAAATTTGAGTCTTCAGGCGTATAGCCCATGAGACCTCCTTCGGCATTTGGGTCAAAATCATCGTTCGTCGAAGCCTGATAAGCAAAGCTAACTGTAAAAGCCCAGAAGTAGGTCGTACCCTCCAAATCTTTCTTGTTCAAAAATGGATCACCTAAAATAAATGGGGCAGGTCGATTCAGCTCAAACTCGATTAGTGGATTAGGATTCAAACCTAAGGTATTAGCATCGACTGGATCAATAAATGCTGGGGCATATTTGGGCTTTAAAGCTTCAGTAATTAGTCCAGAATTAGCTTGAAAAGGGAGAAGCTGCGGAAGGCCGTTCTCAGCAAGATGCTTTTCATCATCATCATACAATGAAAACTGACCTAAAAACTCACTACCTGAAAACAGGTTTCCCGGATTCCATATCTCAATAAAGCTATCACCTACTTTCCGAACCACACCGCTACCATTCTGACCGATTAGTGTCCCCCATTCAAATTGCTCCTTATCTACAGTAATAACTTGTTGGGTATTTAATCTAAGTGCTTCGTGATTATCAGGACTTTGTTCATAGCCTATAATGTTTCCAATGATAAAATTGTCTTCCAACGAAGTACTGGAAGCTTTCATTGAATCAACCTCTAAGTGTAGCTTTCTCCAAACGGTAAGCATTGGAGAGATTGCTCCCGGGAAACCATTAACCGATTCATTATCCGCTGTAACGTAGTAATCCTGAGTAGAATCACTCACCTGAAGATTCTGCAACTCGGATGCCTGCTGTTGTAAAGTCACAGCGATACGGAAGTTACTTCCAGGGTGTGCGCTGGTAGTGAATTCGAGGACAGCTTCCCCGTTGGCATCTAAAACAGCCGTTGCTGCATTTGTTCCCGTGGACACGAATTTTCCAGCAAAAATATCTGGAAGCCAACCCAGGTTATTATCATTTCCAGCCGTCTGCGGGTCGTCATCATTGCTATCGATGATTCCTTCAGGGTCCCAAACGCCCGGGGTGGGATCATCGACATCGAATGCTTTTAAATTGATGGTTTCACCTCCAAAGCCAGGTATGCTCACTTTAACATTTATCCGAGTCCGATTAAATGTGGCGCTACTATCTGCTCCCCCTGAAAAGTAACGCTTGCCTTCTAGCCAGCTCAAATCCTTTGAGGTGTATTCGCTATAATAGGCTGGCACTTTAAAGTCCTCAACGGGATTGTCATCGTATTTAGACTCCCACTCAACGGTTATGGGCACCAATGCCACAAGGTGCGGGAGTCCGTCAGAAATATTTGTTGCCGTTGCGTATAGGACACCATCAGGTGCCATGTCCCATAACTCGATATTAGACCAGGCTGAGCCATTTGTCACGACGTCGCTTACTGCGAACCAGTTGAATAGTTCAGGCGTTGACCAGGCAACTAATTCATCCGTCTGCGAGTCCTTCCTTTGTTCACCGATGCAAAGGTTGCCAGATATAGCGTCAATGCCAAAGGCCATGACGCCTTGTGTTGATTCAAAGTCAGATATCCGGAAAGGCACATATCTATTGATGTTGAATGCGGTTCCGCCAGCGTAAATAAGTGCCGTATCTTCATCTGAAAACCCTAATACGAGACCTAGCTCATTGATGTCGTTAACGACATATCCATTTCCGATACTTGCACCATCAATCAAGCTACTATCCAACACGTAACCACCATCATAGACAAATTTATCATACAGGTGTACTCCGTCCTTTAAGTCAAAGTGCTGATGCTTCGTGGAGGCCTGAGAGTCTGATGAGTTGGAAAACACAATTGTATCCAGGTTTTTGACCCCATGTATCGCCAGATTATGGTATTGATCCCCGGAGTAGCCTTTTTCTCCCAAGGTATTCATATCGTCGTCGATATGCGTGAGTCTTAAATAGGTCTCGATCTCGTCTCCGATTGGCTGATCGAGCATTCGGGTGATATTCGAATAATACTCCGTAGGTTCACTTGGGTCACTGCCCCATATGAGACCCACGGTATCGTCGATACGATGAGCCTGTTGAGGATCCACTGCCACAAACCTGCGCAAACCATATCCCACAACGACTCCACTGCCATTAATATCTCTACACCCAAAGTTAGGGATAAATGTAGGAACTTCCCAGGCATGCACACCGAAATGTGATGGGGTTGAGGGCTGCCAATCTGATTGATCTAAATCATATAGCCGCTCTGGAGTTCCACCAATTTTAAGCCTATAGTAAGTGTTACGTCCTTTCTCAGTCAGCACCCAACCGTTATTGGCTACACGCAAGAGCTGCCCTTGGGCAAGGTCTCCGCCGATCTCCGAGGTTAGCCCGATGTCAATAACGACATAATTGGGCGGCGTGGGATTGCTTTCGGCGGATACCGTAGGGTCGCCAGAGGAGAAGTAATTCACCGCCCTTAGATTCGAATTGGTAGTCAGGTTACTCGTCGATGGCAGCGAAATCTCGTAGTATGTGCCATCAGCGGGAACTAGATTGGAATAATCTTCTGACACAAGCTCGACCCATTCGCCATCGACGAACTGCTCTAATACAACGGATACGGGCGAGCCCGCAGCTGTTGACCTCCAGCTAATCGTATAACTGCCGTCAGTTTCCTCCATGAAGCCTAACTCGGTCGGGAAAGCGGGCCCTTCACTGAGTGTATCTACCGTATTCACTGTGAAATCAGTTGACGCTGTTCCCGCTAAGGCACTGACGGTGCTCACCTCAGGCGAGGCAGTGATTGTAGTTGGTGCTTTAAAATAAACAGGCGTGTCGTACTCATGAATAATACCTTTTCGATTGGTCCGGTAGATGAGTGTGCTTACGCCTTGCTGGTTGACGTACAGCGTATCGCTCAAGCTGCCCAAGCCCGCAGACACATTGAATACGACAGGAGCGTTGGTCAGTGGAGCACCACTTGGATCTTCAACTACAACGCGATAGGCTGTAAGTGTAATGGTCTCCGGCAGCACTTCCTGGTTGTCGCCCCTTAGTCTACTAAGGACGGGAGTCACCCCGTTATAATAGTCCAGCGGATTAGTGCCCAATTCGTGCTCTACGATATTGAGAATCCCATCGCCATCGTAATCCGCCCCGGGTAAGACCTTGGAAGTGGTGTTTATCTCATTATTTGGGTCATAAATGGCCTTGTTAGGGTCGTCTACAAATGCCTGTTTCCATGCGCTGGGGACGCTGGCCCAGAGGGCATCAATGTCGTCCGGTATCCCGTTTAGGTCGATATCGGTCGCATCGAAGGGGTCTGTCCCCATGTCCAACTCGCTCAAGTCCGAAAAGCCGTCTCCGTCGCGGTCGGTTACGACCAAGGGAGAATTGCGATCATCGGTGTAGGCCAACCGGAGAAAGAGCATGTCAGCCGTAGTTGAAAAATCGATGCCCTCAATGCCGTCCTGCCCCTTTACCGCATAGGGGAAAAAGACCCAACTGCCATCCATCAGGTCATCGTTTTCCTGAATATAGTAGTAGTGATCTTCGCGGGCCCACCAGCGATATGAATGGTTGCCGCTGATGACATCGTGGCTGATTTCTACGCCTTCGTTCGGGGAGCTTGCTGTCTGGCACCAGACAGGTGCTGTGACAGAAAAGTATAGCGATAAGGCAAAGAGTGGGGCGTGTCTTGGGGTCATGGCGTTGATAGCAGCTTAGCGCCCAGCCTGTAGCGATTTGCTTTCAGGGGCGGGGGAAAAATTGATGATCGTATCCTGGGCTTGGGACGGATTAGCCTGTCGGTAACGGTCTTTGGCCTGCCGAATAGCCTCGCGCTTCTGATAATCGACTCTCAATTCGGTTTCATTCTCCTGATAGTACAGGAGCAAGGCATCGATAGCTCCAAAAGCAGCGTCGTTTTCTAAAATCGCCTCATCATCCGAAACCACGAGGTACTCAACTCCACCCGCTGAGAAGTCCGACATTCCCGGACGCCAAGGCGAGGCGCTCTGAGGCGCAGTCTCATGGCTCGGTGAGGTTGCCGCAACCTCCCGCTTTCCGCTCACCGATAGGATAACGCCGTAACGAGTTTCCGCTGTTTCGATGCTAGCGATTCCCTCCAGGTAGCGAAAATCGACATTGGCGAAAGCCTGGTAATTGACGCCTTCATGAGTCCAGAGGAGTTGAGACACCCCGTCTGAATAAACTGTAGCTGAAAGAAATAAAGTCTCCTCCGCTTTCGCCGCCTCTTGTTGGGGGAAGGTTTGCGCTTCGAACTGGGCAGAAGTGGGGCTCGCTTGAGCTTGGCGTGCCTTTGCAACCCTATCCGTTGTGGCCGAAGGCATAACCCTGTTAAAAATAACCTTCCTATCACCTAAATCGGCCTCGAAAGACTCGATCACCGTGGCTGATTCCAGTTCGTCCATCTTGGCCTGGCGTTGCTGCTCCTTCTCTGCCATCTGCTGGCGGACAATCGCGTCTGCCTCGGTGGGAGTGAGTGGGCCTACATCGGCCTGCTCATTCCCGATACTGAAGTGTGTTATCCAAGCGCATAGGGTTACCAAGAGAATTGTAAAATAAATATTCATACGCAAGATGCGGTAACATTTGATACACTATGTAGATGATTGTCGAGGTGATTTTATGAGTTGCTCATCTCTCACCAGCCTGGCTGTTGTGATACGCTGCTGCGATTGCGATACGAGAAGCTGCTGAGTTCTTCCCATGAGTGGAAGCCATAGAGGTTTGCGAGCTCGTGGAGCTTGTTTTCTATGCGCTGGGAAACGTCCGCTTGAGGATAGCGTTCGGCGAAGAGGATCAGCACGAGGAGTTCACCCACGTGTGGTGAAATGTTCCGCTCCAGTTGCTTTTGCACAATGCCCTCGATGCTGCGTATTCTATACTGCATCCAGCTGTTTAGGTCGCGAACGATTAGGTCGCGGATGACGAGCGCGTCCTCGCCCAGGACAGGAACGGGACTGTTTTCGATAATGGAGGTGCGGAATTGTTCCGGGGCAACGCGCTCATACGCCTGCTTCTCGCTGTAGGCACTGAATGCGCGATAGAGGTCTACGACAAAGAATGCACTCGGCAGAGCCGTCAGGAAAAGGAGTACTAGCAGCAGGCTGACTCCGAACTTCTTCAGGCCTGTAGTGATCGGTGCGAGCTTACGGGTATCCTTCACTGCCTTAATCCCGAGCAGCAACAAAGCCAGCACGAGTACCTTCATGAAGGCATTGGCGAGATACAGATGCCAATCAAAGCCCCCGGGGTATAGGTGGTCATCAATCCAGCCGTAGAGCCAGAAGCCAAGCAGCAGGATCACCAAATACCGACCATAGCAACTGGGGCCAGTTTTTCATTTAAGCCATAGTAGAATACTACAGCGGTTCGTATGGGTTGCCCAGGCTTAGACCCGGCGGCGGCGCAGGGCGGTCAGGCCCAGAGCGGCCACGCCGACGAGGGTGGCCCAAGTGGCGGGCTCGGGCACAACGCCGACACTCAACGTCAGCGGATCCGTGGACGTCCCAAAGGAACCGGGGGCGCCGATAAAGGCACCATCGCCGAACGTCCACAATCCCGAGGCGACGATTCCAGAGGTAGAATCCATCACGAACTCGCCAGTCTCCAGCGGGGTGGAAAACATAAAGCCCATATCCTCAGCATTCGCCGTCACGGGGCCATCTGCCACAAAGTCGCTGCCATTGACGGTGCCGGTCAGGCCCGTATCGCCGACCAAGGCCGTGATCAGTGCATTCACCTCATCTGCTTGCGCTTCTGATGCCCAGGTCCAGACGATACCGATGAATCCCCCCGGATTAAGCCCCGGGCCCGGGTCGAAGCCGGAGACACTGTAGGCGCCGGTAGCATTATTGTAGTTTATCGAAATGGCTGCCCGGGATAGCGGGGCCAACAAAGTAAGCAAAAGACTTAGTATAGCTAATCGTTTAATTGACATGCGCTTAAATCTAGCGACCACATTGTGCAATATGCAACCCTATTGCGGGCGATCCCAACGCTAGGACAGCGAGGAAAACTGGCTTCGTTTTGGTGATTTTCATGGGATGGCAGGTTTTCGGTTGGGGATTGTGTGATAGGTTTAGCGAGAAAATACTACAAGAACATGGGGTGTTCTGTCAAGCCCTATGATCGTATGGTGATTGAGTGAACGCATCGCTGATAGCTTTAGGCGCAAAACTCCGGGAACTCAGAACCAGACATGAGCTTACCCAAGAGGAATTTGCCCAGGTAGCAGGCATTGGCTACAAATTCTACCAGCAGATCGAAACCGGTAAAAAGAAGCAGATTTGGCTCTCCACAATCGAGCGCTTGGCTTCGGCTTACAGCCTCGAAGCATGGGAGTTGCTTTCACCGGATATTCCGCAAAACAGCAAACTCGCCAAAAAGGTCCCCAGCAGCCGGGTCCATCGCTGATTGCAAAAATCAAGACACGAGTGCGAGTTCACGATAGCCCTAGGGTTTAAAATTTTAATGCTCTGGCGCGTTTTTATGAGCAAGGGTATACCATGGTAGCCGCGAGTCATATTAAGCGCGTTAAACGGCATAATTCTAATTCACACTATTCTCGAAATAGGGATAGCAATAAAGTTCATTAAACGTATTTTTCGTTCCGGGCTATATCGACTTATCGTTTTAGACTTATCGTTTTCATGATAGCCGCGATAAACTCATTACACGTGTTCTCGTCTCAAAAGCAAGCTAGCTCCCTCTTACTTGCTTTTAAATATTCTTTAGGCCCGGATTTTTCACTTTTTGAAATCGCGTAAGTCGTTGATAATCGCGAACTGTTTGAAATGATAATACCCTCTGGAAGAGCGGGAGGTGGTATCGCTGATGATACCACCTCGTGAAGTAAAACAGGCTTCATTTGGTACCCGAACTCCGGGGAAGTCCGGTTGAGTCCAATCACTATTCTCCGAGCAGAGCGCGAATTTCCTGTAGGCAAGACTGCCAATCTTCGCCCCTCTCGATAGCATGCTCCAATCGGGGCAATAATTCTCGAGCAGATTGGAGGCGCATGCTCGGACTCTGCGGACGCGGATTAGCGGGCTTCTGATCGAGGCGTCGCTGCACAGCATCATGAATTCGGCCCACGGTTAATGCACCATCCATGTCGCCATTTTGAAGTTCAACCAGCACCTCGTATTCCGCCTCTGGATCCTTGAGTCGGCGCAACTCCCTTAGTTGAGATTCCTTGCGAGGAATGACCGCTTTATCGCCTTGGTTTTTGTCAACTAAAGTTGACAAATCGAGGTAGGTTTTACCGGCTTGGATGAGGTTGCTGGCGTATTGACGTGAAAAGTCGTGCACCGACTGGCAATAGGCTTCAAAGGTAGAAAAATCTTCGCGATACAGGCGCTGATCCCGGATTTCGAGCAAGGCCAAATTCGCATCAAGCAGGTATCGCGCCGCCTTGTTGACACGCCCTTTGAGCTCGCGGTACTGCCGACGCTCCTCCGGACTCAGTTTGCTGTCTTGAACAATGTCTAGCTTCTGCACATAGGGTGGTCGACGGTCTGGCCGCAGCTTTGCGGGTAACTCAGCTTTGCGGTATTGGTGAAAGTACTCTGGAAATTCTCTCAGCTTCAGATCGGACAATCCCGCATCCTCCCACTCATCCCAATTCCCGCCATGCGAATCCTTGAGCTTGATGGCCGTTCCGGAGGCATCGACGGGGTGCCGCCCCATTTGCTTCATGAAAAAGGCAACGCCGCTCTCTCGGCAGTGGTCACGCAGTTGACGCGCCCACTCGACATCGAACGTACGCACATATGCCCCACTGCCTGACTCGCCGCCTGCAATTACCCAATCAATACCCTCCAAATTGAGCTTGCTTCCAGGTATCGATTCCCAGAGCGGCTCAATGGACAACCCTCTGCACGAGGCAGGAACTTTTCGCAGTTGCTCTAAACGTTTCAGATTGGCTGCATTCGCGCCGGTTAATGTGGTCATGGCGCAGACATTGTCAGGGAGCCCGCCGATCCTCTCAGCGAATTTCAGCATATGGTGCGGTCTCTTCGTCAGCCATAGCCAAAGGTGTTGTGTGCCTTCTTTTGACCTGATGGCAGGCATCACATGCTCCTCAAGGTATGGGAAATCTGCTGGCCGCGAGAAAGCGTCCCCCATGTCGCTCAGAAAGATTAAACGAGGCAAGCCAGCAATCCAGCTTCTGGCGGGATGCTTCGTCTGGCGTTTTGGGCCGGACCCCCAATATTCAGGGTCACAGGTACCGAGCAAATCACGTTCCCGGGCCATCTCCCAAGTGCGGTCGGGATATTGCGCCAGTTGCTCAAAAGTCGGAGCATAACCACTATGGAGCTTTCGCTGGCGCGTGTTGCCATCCTTATCGATGATGGGCTTTATGCTGAAGCCCTTGTTCAGGTGCTGCGTTGCCGCATAGCAAGTGATATTCGTCTCAATCGCTTCCTCTGCCGTAAAACCCGCCGAATCGATACTAAACTGTAGCCTTTCTCACTATAGTGTCGCTTTACTTCTATACAGCCGGTATGTAATGACCATCGACATGCCCGACATGACTACCTGTTACGCCCATACGAAAGTTAGCCCCGAAGGCAGAGTACTACAACAGGAAGATTGGGAGCCCCTGCTTACCAGCAACGGCCATTTGGATGACTCCGGTAATAGAGCAGTTGCTCGAATACTTCACACGCAACACGGGCATTTAAACAAAGTGGCATGCTTATGCGGTGAGTTTGCTGCCGGGTTAGTTGTAGAGGATGAGAAAACCGCATCTGTACTGAGTGAGTGGGGAGAGCTCATCGGGTGGTGGCACGATCTGGGAAAATTCGCCCCGAAGTGGCAGGCATACCTCGAATCCAAAGCCGATCCCCACCAAGCGGAAGTACTTGAAAAAATTGACCATGCCACGGCAGGTGCGCAGCACGCCGTCCGGGCACATGGTGTCTCTGGGCATCTACTGGCTTTCGGCATCGCAGGCCACCACTCTGGTTTATTGGATTCCGGGGCGGGAAATCCCCTTGCCGGTACCCAGAAAGGACGACTGGACAAGCAACTGGACTTTAAGCCAGGCGACGCCCCTGATGCGCTTCTCAATCTCCCCATACCGCCGCTCCCGGCATTCCTCAAGCGCTCCCCGAGTTCCCAGCATACATTTTCCCTCAGTCTGTTCGTAAGGATGCTCTACTCCTGCCTGGTGGACGCAGATTTTTTAGCAACGGAGTCGTTTATGAGCGTGGATAAATACCGTACCCGTAATCAACCTCCGCCCAAGCCCCTAGAGGCCATCAAGGCATTACTCGATCAGCACATCGCTCGATTTGGCGTTCCGTCTCCTGATGATACCGTCAACCATATGCGAGCTGAAGTCGTACGCAACTGCCGTGAAGCCGCTGCCAAGTCTCCCGGCTTGTTCACCCTGACAGTCCCCACAGGGGGAGGAAAAACGCTCTCTTCACTGGCCTTCGCGTTGGAGCATGCGATACGTCATGACCAGCAGCGCATCATCTGCGTCGTACCGTTCACCTCGATCATTGAGCAGAACGCCGAGGTACTGCGGGCGATTGTGCAGCCACTGGAGACGGAGGCGTTCACCCCGCTGATCGAACACCACAGCGCCTACGCGCCCGAGGGCAAAGACGAAAGCACGACCTCCCGGCTGGCAGCAGAAAACTGGGACGCCCCGATCATTATCACCACCGCAGTCCAATTCTACGAATCGTTGTTCGCGGCCAAAACCTCCCGCTCACGCAAGGTTCACAATATCGCCAATGCGGTCGTTATTCTGGACGAGGCGCAAACCCTTCCCGTCGATTTCCTCTCGCCCTGCCTGCGCGTGCTGGAGGAACTTGCGCAAAACTACAACACCACCTGCGTGCTTTGCACGGCGACGCAACCTGCAATTCGCTTTGATGAAACCTACTTTCCCATCGGGCTGAAAAACCTGCGCGAGATCATACGTAATCCCCCTGCCCTTTTCCATGCCCTCAAGCGTGTCGAGCTGCAAAATATCGGTCAATTAGCAGACTCAAAACTGGTCGAGAAAATGGCGGATGAAGAGCAGGTGCTGTGCATTGTTAACCGGAGAAAGCATGCCCAGCAGCTCTACCAAATGCTAGGGCCTAAAGACGGAAACTACCACCTTTCCGCACTCATGTGCCCCGAGCACCGCAGCACGGTCCTGCAGACCGTCCGTGAGCGACTGCGGGATGGGCTCCCGGTCCGCCTCGTGTCCACACAGTTGATCGAGGCCGGAGTTGATGTCGACTTCCCGGTGGTCTACCGCGCTCTCGCCGGCCTCGACTCCATAGCCCAGGCCGCCGGACGCTGCAATCGCAATGGGAAGTTAGGACGCTTGGGAAGTACCTATATTTTCACTCCTGAAAGTGACGAAGAATCGGAACGGCGGGCAGAAGCCTACTTCAGAGAAACCGCTCAAATCACCAGCCGGGTAATGGAATGTCACGACGACCTGCTCGGGGAGGAAGCCATACGCCACTATTTTGACCTCTACTATTACTCGCAGAAAGAGCGCTGGGACAGCCAGTGCATTCTTGCCCGGGAAAACATGCGGCTGGGCGATAAGCACTATCCTTTCATTTTTAATTTCAAAACCATCGCGGAAAAGTTTCAGCTCATCGATGACTGGCAGCAGCCCGTCATCATCCCCTTCGACGAGAAGGCAGAGGCCCTGATCGATGAGCTGCGCAACGAGCACATCCCGCTCAATCGCCACCTGCTCCGCGGTCTCCAGCGCTACACGGTCCAGATTTCCCCAAAACTGATCCAGCAAAACTGGAATAGCTTCGAGCATCTCCGCGAAGGACAGTTCCACGTACTCATCTCCAACGACACGAATTACAACGCAAACTTCGGGCTCGTCCTCAGCGACGAGTACGCCAGTAGCCGTTTTTTAGCTCTATAAAAAAAGCCCCCAAACGGGGGCTCTTCTTACACCTGTATAACAGGATACATAGGTTTCAATCCGCGCGAGATTTTCGCGACAAAAAAATCCCTGCCAGTAGACTAACCAGTAAAATAAATCCGCAAATCCCTGCCACGCACCAACTATCCATGAAGGCTCCAGCAACAATACCATGACCACTTTTTATACAGCCGAGTCCGCAAATGCGGGCTTCTGGTGGTAATAATTCTAGAGTATAGCGGCTCATTTCTATACAACATTATCAGAAAAGCCCCACATGTCAATATCTATAAAAGAATTCATAGGAAGGGCTATGGTATAAATTTTAATGCTTTTGATATGGAAATTTTAATTGAAAGAGCGTCTGTTCTTATATCTATTCATAATAAAATACAATGAGCTACGGCGTCACCCTATATGTTTCTGGCGACTATGCCCTGTTTTCCCGCCCTGAGATGAAGGTGGAGCGCGTCTCCTATGATGCCATGACGCCCTCTGCTGCCCGTGGCCTTCTGGAGGCCATCTACTGGAAGCCGCAGATACGCTGGCTGATTGACGAGATCACAGTGCTGAAGCCCATCCGTTTTACCAACATCCGGCGCAACGAAGTCTCGTCCAAGATCCCAGTCAAAGGCGCAACGGGGGTCAACGCCGGGATGAAAGACTCGTCCATCATCCCGCACATGGCCGTGGATGAAAACCGCCAACAGCGGGCCTCCCTGCTGCTGGCGGATGTTGCCTACCTCATCCGGGCGCACATCGCCGTGCTGGATCGCCGGGTAGACAAAGGCGGCGATGAAGTATCTGAGAGCGAAGCCGTGGGCAAGCATCTGGACATGTTCAAACGCCGGGCCCGAAAAGGACAGGCCTTTCAACAGCCCTACTTCGGCTGCCGCGAATTTCCCGCTGCTTTCGAGTTGATCGAGGAAGAGGCTAATACCCCCGCGCCAGACGCCTCGCTGCTGGGCGAAAAAGACCTGGGCTACATGTTGCATGACATCGAGTTCGACCAGGACCGCCGCACGAAAAAGGTGAAGTCCACCACACCCCATTTTTTCCGCGCCATCATGCGCGACGGAGTCATCAGCGTCCCCGCACTCCCCTTCCCCATCTCGTCATGATTCTCCAGACCCTCTACGAGCTCTACGACCGGCTGGCACAGGACGACGCCTACGGCATCGCCCCTCCCGGGTTTTCCCCGCAAAAGGTCAGCTTTAAAATCGTCCTGAGGCCGGACGGGACCTTGCACGACATTATCGATGCGAGGCGGAAACGCACGTTGCCCGCAAAAGGAAAGAATCCACCAAAAGTTATTTTTGAGCCAAGCCTGATGCTGGTGCCAGCGCATAAGAAACGAACTAGCTCCGCCTTTCCTCAATTTATGTGCGATAAATCCGAGTATATACTTGGTATAGGAAAAAGCGGCTTGGCGAAGGATAAATTCGAGCTATTTCGAGATTTTCACATTGGGCTTGAGTCAGAGATAAACTCTAAGTGGTACTCTGCCGTTTGCCTCTTCCTGAAATCATGGCAACCAGCATCCTTCTCTGAAAAGTATGCCATAAATGACCCGCATTTCGATAATTTCGGTGTATTTCAAATCATAAGCGAACGAAAGGAAGTACACGAAGACGAGCAAGTCCGCAAATGGTGGTTAAGCCATTATAACGAACCTGATAGTAGTGCAAAATTCGGTCAGTGCCTGATAACGGGCGAAGAAAACACTGAACTGTGCAGCATCCACCCTGACATCAAGGGATTCGCAAGCTCTACGTCTTTGGTGAACATTCAGTCAAATACCCCTTTCGAATCTTATGCAAAAAGCTCAACTGAAAACTGCCCGGTTTCAAAGCACGCAGCTTTTCGCTACGGCACAGCGCTGAATGCGCTGACAATTGGACCCCAAAAGAGGAATCACTGTTTTACCTTGGCCGGGACGAAAGTCGCTTACTGGACAAAAGAAAAAACGGTCCTCGAAAGTTGCTTTGCAGATATATTCGGTGACCTTCCCAACGATACTGAAAGCCAGGACGCAACACGACTAGAGAGTATTAAATCTCTGCTGCATGCCATTAAAACCGGAGGTGCCCTTGAATTGGACAGCACTTCAGCCGACGTTCCATTCTACATTCTTGGACTGGAGCAACCTAATCCTGGCCGCATCTCCGTCCGCTTTTTCCATCGCTCTACCGTAGCCGAGTTGCTGGAGAAGCTGCACCAGCACCAGTCTCACATCGCCATTGTGCGCGAGTTTGACGGAAGCAGCGGCAAGCGCCGACCCGACCCGGAGTTCCCGCCGCTGTGGATGTTCCTCAGCCAGACGGTAAGGCGCGGCGACGATGTCCCTCCCCTGCTCGGCGGAGCCCTAGTCCGCTCCATCATTACCGGAGGCAAGTACCCCGAAGGGCTCTACACCGCCATCCTGCGGCGCATCCACGCCGACCGGACGATCAACTATTTACGTGCGGCCATGATAAAAGCCGTCCTTGTCCGCAACCATTCACTCCCCATACCCATCATGCTAGACACTGAGAATACCGACCCGGCCTACCTGCTCGGCAGGCTTTTCGCCGCTCTGGAAAAAACCCAGGAAGAGGCGCTCCCGGGGCTCAACGCCACGATCCGTGACCGCTACTACAGCTCGGCTTCGGCCACGCCCAGAAGTGTTTTTCCCAGGCTGCTGCGCACCTATCAGCACCATTTAGAAAAGATGCCTCACGAATTAGCGAAAAACAATAAGAGCATTGATTTCGATTTGGCACTCAAACTCAAAAGAAAAAGGGAAATACTGGTACAGGACATCTTTGGTTTTTTTAGCGCAGACGGCTACCCCCCCCAGCTCAGTCTCCTCGACCAGGGGAAGTTCGCCATCGGCTACTACCACCAGCGCAAAGCCTTCTTTCCCGCCAAAGCCAAAGACCCCGAAACCCTTGAACCTGTAACCGCCTAAATTCAACGCCCATGAACAACCGATACGATTTCCTCTTCCTTTTTGATTGCCAGGACGCCAACCCCAATGGCGACCCCGACGCCGGCAACCTGCCCCGCATCGATGTAGAGACCGGGCAAGGCCTCGTGACCGACGTTTGCCTCAAGCGCAAGATCCGCAACTTCGTCGCCCAAACCAGCGACAACCGCATCTACTTCGTCGAAGGTGCCGTCCACAACAACCAGCATAAAGAAGCCTACGAAGCCATTGGCGAAAAGCCTGAGAAAAAGGTCAAGGCGACGGTCAAAGACGCGGCGCGCGAGTGGATGTGCAAGAACTACTACGATGTGCGCACCTTTGGTGCGGTCATGTCTACCGAAGTCAACTGCGGGCAGGTACGCGGTCCGGTACAAGTTTCCTTTGCCCGCTCGATTGACACGGTGGTAACCAGCGAGCACGCCATCACCCGCACCTCTGTCACCAACGAAAAAGACATCGAGAAAGAGCGCACCATGGGCCGCAAGTTCACCGTCCCCTACGGGTTGTATCTGGCCAAAGGCTTCGTGAACCCCTTCTTGGCGGAACAGACCGGTTTCGACGATGACGACCTCGAGCTGCTCTTTACCGCGCTCGAAAATGCCTTCCAGTTTGACCAGTCCGCCGCCCGTCCGGCGGGCAGCATGAATCCCCAGGCACTGCTCGTCTTCAAGCACGACAATGCCCTGGGCAAAGCTCCTTCCCAAAAGCTCTTCGACCTAGTACAGGTCAAGCGCAAGGAGGGTGTGGAGGCCCCGCGCAATTTCTCCGATTACGACGTGACCGTGGATGAAAAAGCCATCCCCGATGGCGTCACCCTTATCCGCCGCATTTAAATCCGCTATCGACTCGCCCCTCTCAGTCCCGCTCTCCGCACTGCAGCACTACCTGTACTGCCCACGGCAGTGTGCGCTGATTCACGTGGAGCGGGAGTGGGCCGAGAGCTACAGCACGGCGGAGGGAAATGTGCTCCACGAAAAAGCCCATGCAGGCCAGGGTGAAAGCCGCCCCGGCGTACGCATCACACGCGGGCTAGAGGTGCGCTCTACCACACACGCCCTGCATGGCGTATGCGACGTTGTTGAAATCCACCAGGGCACACGCATTGTCCCCATCGAGTACAAGCGCGGTCGTCCCAAGGCGCACCGCGCGGACGACATCCAACTTTGCGGGCAGGCACTTTGTCTTGAGGAAACCTTTGACCTGTCACCCGGCGACATCGACACCGGCTTTCTCTTTTACGGAAAAAACCAGCGTCGCCATGCTGTCCATCTCGACCACGACTTACGCATGCTCACGCTGCAAGCTGCCGCCTCAGTACGCGAGATGATAAGTCAGGGCATGACCCCCGCTGCTGAGTATTCAGCCAGGCTCTGCGACCCCTGCTCACTCCGCAGCCTGTGTCAGCCAAACGCGCAACGCCTTCGGCGCGGAACACGTCAGTGGTTTAACCGCTCTCTGGAAAGTGTGCTCGTGGAATGAAAACCCATCTCAATACCCTGTACATCACGCTTGAGGATGTCTACCTGCACAAAGTCGGAGCCGCCATTGAGGTACGCCACGAAGGCGAGTCAAAGCTGCGGGTACCGCTGCATAATCTGGATGGCATCTGCTGCTTCGCCTGGGACTGTACCGCCAGCGCATCACTCCTGGCGGCGTGCGCTGAGGCCGACATCACCTTATCCTTCCACACGCCGCATGGCAAATTTCAAGCGGCTACACGCGGTTTCACTACCGGGAACATCCTTCTGCGGCGGTCCCAGTTTCGGGCCAGTGACGATCCCACCACGTCGCTAGATGTCGCCCGTAATATTGTCGCCGCAAAAATTGCCAACGGACGACAGGTGCTGATGCGCGGTGCCAGAGACCATGGCAATAAGGGGGACGAACGGCAACAGATATTGATCACCACCGCCGAGCAGTTGGCTCACCGCGCACGCATGGCTCAGCACGCACCCAATCTGGACAGCCTACGCGGCACAGAGGGCGAAGCCGCCAGCCTGTACTTCGCAGCCTTCCCAAGCCTGCTGACACAGACAGCACTTAGCTTTACCACACGTGAGCGCAGGCCACCGAAAGACCCCGTCAATGCCTTGCTGTCCTTTTGTTACACCCTCCTCACCCACGACTGCCGAAGCGCACTGGAATCCTGTGGGCTGGACGCACAATGCGGATTTCTCCACCGCGACAGGCCCGGCAGACCCTGCCTAGCCCTGGACCTCGCGGAGGAGTTTCGCGCCATCATAGCGGATAGGACAGCACTCACACTCATTAACAGGCAACAGATCTCAGCCAGAAATTTTGAAACGCGGGAAAACGGCGGCGTATACCTCAAGACCAGTGCGCGGAAACTCGTCCTAAACGCGTGGCAAGAGCGTAAGCAAAAGCAGCTTGTTCATCCACTGACCGAAGAGCGCATCACCTATGGTCTCCTGCCCCATATCCAGGCACGCCTCCTCGCACGCTACTTGCGCGGAGACCTCGACACCTACCCTGCCTATCTCTCACGCTAGCCATGTACCTACTCGTTGCATATGATGTTTCGACCACAACGCCCGCCGGACAGCGGCGCCTGCGCCATGTTGCAAAGGCCTGCCTCGACTACGGACAGCGCGTCCAGAACTCAGTTTTCGAGTGCAAAGTTGCCCCAGCCGAATATGTTGCCCTCAAACAACGTTTGCTCAAGATCATCGACAGTGAGACTGACTCCATCCGCATTTATAATCTAGGGAACAATTGGCAGCACCGCGTCGAGCACCATGGCAAAGACATGGGCTTCGATATAGACGGCCTGCTCATGGTCTAAAAGTCGTCACTGCGAACCTATAGCGCACACAAAAAGCCCGGTAGGTTCGCGTCTGTCGCAAGTCCTTGATTCCCTGTTCTTTGACAGTCAGCTCAAACTACAAGTGCTTCGACTGCCCCATCTAGAGCTTGTAGTTCTCACAACTCACAACCTATACTGTTCTGCTGTCGCTACTTAACGGTAGTGCTGTCGCCCCCACACGGGGGCGCGGATTGAAACTGTCACGAGTGACTTTCCGCCAAAGTACGGAAACGGTCGCCCCCACACGGGGGCGCGGATTGAAACATTTCCTTTGTGGTGAACAGGTACTTGATTTGAAAGTCGCCCCCACACGGGGGCGCGGATTGAAACTTGAGCGGTTCGCGCGTGACATCTTCACCCCGCCCGTCGCCCCCACACGGGGGCGCGGATTGAAACCTTGCATACCCCAAGCCGACGCGGGCATTTTACCTGTCGCCCCCACACGGGGGCGCGGATTGAAACTGCGGGAACTTCTCGGCGGCTGCCCACAGGACTTTGTCGCCCCCACACGGGGGCGCGGATTGAAACATCGCGCACATGCCCGTAGGTACGCATAGCCAGCGTCGCCCCCACACGGGGGCGCGGATTGAAACTAAAGGCCTTTACTGAGCACCGAAAGGACGAGTTCGTCGCCCCCACACGGGGGCGCGGATTGAAACGCCAAAGGGCGCGGCGTCAACCGCTACGCGCTCGGCGTCGCCCCCACACGGGGGCGCGGATTGAAACGCCTCCGTGTTAGCGTAGTTCACATTTATGCTGAGTCGCCCCCACACGGGGGCGCGGATTGAAACTCGCCGCCAGTGGCCTTGTTGAGCTGGGCCTTGAGGGTCGCCCCCACACGGGGGCGCGGATTGAAACAAAGAGCCGTGCGCGGACTATCGCGCAGACC
>JAUIAM010000047.1 GCA_030425485.1 Verrucomicrobiia bacterium | reverse complement strand
AGGGTCTTTTCGCGTCTTTTTCCGTTTTCTCAGTTCATGAATCTGGATTCACACCACTTCGAAAGCCGAAAAAATCCTCAAAATTACCTCTTTTTCCCTCGTTTCTTAATTTGAAAACACAGCCTAGAACGTTTCGTCCGCATCGAGGTCGAGCACGCGGTCCGGCACCAGTTGGTTGCGAAACCACTTGCGCTGCTTGGCCACCAGACGCCGGGTGTTCTGGTTGATGGCGGCCTCCAACTCGTCTCGGGTCAGCTCGCCATCGATATACTGCAACGTTTCCCGGTAGCCGATGGCACCCGCCGCGCTGGGGTTTTGCCCAAAGCCAACCCCACGCAGCCGCCGTACCTCCTCGATCAAGCCGCCCTCCAGCATCAGCCGTGTGCGCCGGGCGATACGAGTGTGCAGGGATTCCTCCCCACGCGTAAGCCGGATGACATGCTTGGGAAAATCGTCGAAAGCGCCGGGGCGCTGGGCGAAGTCCTGCTCCAACTGCGGAACCGACCTGCCCGTAGCCAGGCAGCGTTCGAGCGCCTTGGCCACGCGGCGCGGGTTGTTCGTATCCAGCTCGCCTGTACCCTCCGGGCTGAGACGTCCCAGCTCGGCGAGCATCCCCGCAAGCCCCGCCGTTTCATTGAGCGAGGCCACACGCGCGCGCACCTCGTCCGACACCGCGATGCCATCCGTGACCACCCGCAGGTAGCCCGCGAGATAAAACCCGCTCCCTCCCGTGACCAGCACGCGCTTGCCGCGCGCCTGTATGTCCGCAACGGCGGCCTTGGCCAACGCCAGATAATCCACCACCGTAAGCTGCTCGTGCGGTGCGGCCACATCGATCAAATGATGCCGCACCTGGGCCAACTCCCCCGGGCTGGGCTTGGCCGTGCCGATGTCCATCCCCCGGTAAAAGAGTGTGGAGTCGCAGGAGATGATCTCCGCGTCGTGCTGCTGCGCCCACGCCAAGGCCAGCGCGGTCTTACCTACCGCAGTGGGACCGGTCAGGATGGTGAGCGTGCGCGTGTCGTCCATGATCGATCTTATTTCACCGCAAAGACGCCAAGGCGCAAAGGCTTTTCTTAGGCCATGAACCGATCTACTCTCATTGAAGTGTGCAACACGCCGTCGCGTAATTGTTACAATCCGGCCATTGCGGCGCGGGCGCGAAGTGTTTGTATCGCAGCATCAAAGCCCGACCCTGCCTTAGGTTCGTAACAGGAAACCCTTCCGTGAAACTCACCCTCGTCACCGAAACTTTTCCGCCCGAAGTCAATGGCGTGGCCATGACGCTGCATCGGCTCGTCACCGGGTTGATCGCCCGCGGGCACGCGGTGCGCGTCGTCCGCCCCAAGCAAAAAGCCGACAAGGTCGAGCGGCAGCACGACTTTCCCGAAGATTACGTGCTGGGCCTCCCCCTCCCCGGCTACGAGGGTCTGCAGTTTGGCAGCCTCTGCACCGGGCGATTGAAAAAGCTCTGGCGCGAAAACCGCCCGGAGGTCATCCACATCGCCACAGAGGGACCGCTAGGTGTGGCCGCCCGGCGCGCCGCCCGCCAGCTCAGCATCCCGGTCGTTTCCAGCTACCACACGAACTTTCACTCCTACGGTGACCACTACGGCTATGGTTTTCTCAAGGCCCCCATGCTTGCGTTCTTCCGCTGGTTTCACAACGGCACCCTGGCCACCTTCGTCCCGAGCGAAGACCTGCAAAAAACCCTGACCGAGGCAAAGTTTCGCAACGTGAAAATCTTCAGCCGCGGGGTGGATACGCAGCTCTTTGGCCCGCATCGCCGCAGCGATGAACTTCGCCGCGAATGGGGCGCAACGCCGGACACCCCGGTCGTGATCTACGTCGGACGTGTGGCCTCGGAGAAAAACATCCCCCTCTCACTCAAGGCCTTTGCCCGCTTCCGCGAGCGCGTGCCCAACGCCAAAATGGTTATCGTGGGCGACGGCCCCGAGCGCAAAAAAATCGAGCGCGAACACCCCGACATACACTTCGCCGGAATGCGCCGGGGCGAAGACCTTGCCGCCCATTACGCCAGCGCGGACTTCTTCTTTTTCGCCAGCACAACGGAAACTTTTGGCAACGTCATCACCGAGGCCATGGCCAGCGGCCTCGGTGTGCTCGCCTACAACTACGCGGCGGCCCTGCGCCACATCACCGACGGGCAGAACGGCTACGTCGCACCCTATGACGACGAGGCTGCCTACCTCGCCGCCATCGACCGCATCGCCGACGATCAGGACAACTGGCCCACCCTCCGCGCCAACGCCACCCAGACCGCACAGGGGCTTTCCTGGGACGCCATCCTTGCTAGTTACGAGAGCGATGTCGCCGAGGCACTCACGCGCTGAACCGCGTTTTGACCCGCCCTTTTCAACGATCAGGCAACGGACAGGTTACGGCAGCGTAAATTCACGCGTTATTCCCCATTTGCCTTTTGCCCATGTGAATAACTTTAGCCTATAAAAGAGGCCCATAGCCACCCGCAAACGCGCTATGAAGAAACCCGTTCTAAAATACAAAACAGTCATCCTCTCAGACATCCATCTGGGCACCGAGGACTGCAAGATCGAGGAGGTCAACGCCTTCCTCAAGCACACCCGCTGCGAACGACTCATCCTCAATGGCGACATCATCGACGGCTGGAGCCTGAAGCGAAAACTCAACTGGAAAAAGGGGCACACGAAGTTCGTCCGCCGCATCCTCAAGATCGCCGAAAAGCGCGACACGGACGTCATCTACATCCGCGGCAACCACGACGACTTTCTCGCCCACTACCTGCCGCTCGTCTTCGACCGTATCCAACTGGTCGAGGAGTACGTGCTCCCCACGGCCAAGGGCGACTACCTCTGCATCCACGGCGACTGCTTCGACGCCGTCACCACGCACTCGAAGTTCATCTCCATCCTGGGCGACGTCGGCTACCAGACACTGCTCAAGATAAACCGCTACTACAACAAGTGGCGCGTCCTGCGCGGCAAGGAGTACTTTTCCATTTCCAAGGCGATCAAGGCCAAGGTCAAAAATGTAGTCAACCACATCAGCCACTTTGAGGATCACCTCAAGGAGCTGGCCCACAAGCGCCAGTGCACGGGCATCATCTGCGGCCACATCCACACCGCGGAAGACAAGATGATCGGCGACATCCACTACCTCAACTCCGGTGACTGGGTCGAGTCCATGACCGCCATCGTCGAGCACTACGACGGCCGCTTCGAGCTCATCGACTACCACGAATTTACCCAGCTCCTCGAACAGGAAGCCGCATACAAAAAAGCCCGCAAGGAAAAGGAAGCCGCCAAGTCCGACACCGTCGTCTGGATGACCGAAGACGAACTCGCCCAGGTCTAGGTGCGTGTCCGCACAGGACTTTTTTATGGCAGACAACGGGTGATGCGCTGTGCTTTCCTTGGGTACGGGGTAGCGAGCATCGGGAGCGTAGGGGAAAAGCCCCTCAATGTCCCGTGTGGAAACACACTAGATAAACCGATCGAGGACCTTGGCCGAGGAGATGACGCCGGGGAGGCCTGCGCCGGGGTGCGTGCCTGCGCCGACGAAGTACAGACCGTTCACGTCTTCGCTTTTGTTATGCGGGCGGAACCACGCGCTCTGGGTCAGGATAGGCTCAAACTGGAAGGCGCTGCCCACGTAGGCGTCGAGGCGCGTCTCGAAGTCCTTGGGCGTAAAGATGAGCTTTGAGACGAGGTGCTTGCGCAGGTCGGGCACGAGGTGCTCCTGCTCCAGTGACTCCAGGATGCGCTCGCCGTACGCCTCCTTGATTGCGTCCCAGTCCTGCCCGCCGCGCAGGTTGGGCACCGGACTCAGCACATAGAAACACTCGTGCCCGGGCGGGGCGAGCGAGGGGTCCGTCCGCGTGGGCGCATGCAGGTAGAGGGAAAAATCCTCGGCCACGATTTTCTTATCAAAGATGTCGCGCAGCAGGCCCTCGTAGCGCGGGCCGAGGACGATGCTGTGGTGCGGCAGGTGATCGTAGGTACGATCGGTGCCAAAGTACATCACGAAGAGCGACATGGAGTAGCGCATTTTTTCCAGGCGGCGATCGGTCCACTTCCGGCGATGAGCGGGCTTGATGAGCTTACGGTAGGTATTGGCCACGTCGCCGTTGGAGATAACCACCTCTGCGGGCAGCACCTCCTCGCGCTCCTTTTCAAAGTGGTAGCCGGAAACGTTTTCGCGCAGGTTATCCTGCTGCTTGCCATGGGCCACGCGCACGCCAGTGACTTTGCCCTCCTCGACCAGGATTTCCTCCGCCCGCGCGTTGAGGATGAGCTTGCCGCCGATGTCCTCGAAGAGCTTGACCAGCCCCTGCACGAGCGCACCCGTGCCCCCCATAGCGAAATGCACACCCCAGGTTTTTTCCAGGTAGTGAATCATGGCATAAATAGCGGACGAAGTGAGCGGGCTGCCGCCGATGAGCAGGGGTTCGAAGGTAAAGACCTGGCGCAGTTGCGGGTCTTTGATGAAGCTCGATACGCGCTTGAAAACCGACTGCTCGCTGCGGAGCTTGATGAGGTCCGGCGCGACCTTGACCATCTCCATAAAGGAGTGAAATGAGTGATCGGCGAGATCAGTAAAAGCGCGATCGTAGACACGTTCGCTGTAGGCGAGGAAGTCACGATAGCCCGCGACATCGTCGGGGTTGAACTTCGCGATTTCGGCTTCGAGCTGCTCGGTCTCACCCCGGTAGTCGAAGACTTTTCCATCGGAAAAATAGATGCGGTAAAACGGGTCGCAGGGCACGAGCTTAACGTAGTCGGCGATGTTCTTTCCGGCGACTTCAGCCAACTCCTCCAGGACGAAGGGCACGGTGACGATGGTCGGCCCGGCGTCGTAGGTAAAGCCCTTGTCTTGGTAGACGTAAGCGCGACCGCCGGGCTTGTCCCGCATCTCCAGCAAGGTCACCTCGTAGCCCTTGGCCTGCGTGCGAATGGCCGCGGCCAAGCCCCCGAATCCACTCCCGATAACAACCGCTTTTTTCGCGCCTGAATTGTTCGCCATGTGGGCTATCTTGATCGCGGCGGCTGGCTTGACAACCCGTGAGCGTATTTTTTTCGCATTGGCAGGCAGTCCGACGTGCGCCAAGCTACTCGAAGCCATTAGGGGATTTGCTATCCCGCATCGCTTGGTATAAAAGCAGGCCATAACTTGTAATGAAACCCTCAATGCATAGACTAACCTATCATGCCTAAGAAAAAAACCTCCACCTCAACTGGTAACAAGAAAGTCGTGGACGGGCTCCGCACCGTCCTGGCTGACACCTACGCGCTGATGGGGCAGACTCACCTCTGCCACTGGAACGTGGAAGGCCCGAGCTTCTTCGCGCTGCACAACGCTTTCGAAGAGCAGTACACGGAGCTCTTTACCGCCGCGGACGAAATCGCCGAACGCATCCGCGCCCTCGGTGCCTACTCCCCCGGTGGTCTTCGTTCGCTGGCCGACCTCGCCGGGATGAACGAACTCGATGAGAAGGTCAGCGCCGACAAGATGGTAGCCAGCCTCCTCCAGGATCACCAGAAGCTCATCAAGGACGCAGGCAAGGCCCGCGACCTCGCCGGTGATGCCAACGACAACGAAACCGAGGATCTCATGATCGCCCGCATCCAAGTCCACGAAAAGACTGCCTGGATGCTCAAGAGCTTCCTCAAGTAAAGCTTCCAGAGCCACCCATCATGATTAAAGGACTTATTATCTTAGCCATCCTGATGGGTGGCCTCTTTCTCCTGACGAAGAAAGATGCGTCAACGACTGAGGACTACACCGGGCCCAACCTTGTCAACGTCACGAGCAAGGCAGACTTCGACAGCATACTCGCCTCGAACCATCTCGTATTGGTCGATATCTGGGCAGAGTGGTGCCCGCCCTGCCATGTGATGAAACCCGTCATCAACAACATCGCCCAGACCCACCCGGATGTCATGGTGGTAAAAATCGACCTGGATCGTGAGCAGACTGTTGCTCAGGAATACGGCGTGTACGGCCTGCCTGGCTTCCTCATTTTTAAAGACGGCAAGCTCATAGGCAAAGAAATGGGCGCCGTGCCCGAAGGCCAACTGACCAAGTACCTACGCTAGGCTGTGTCTTCAAATTAAGAAACGAGGGAAAAAGAGGTAATTTTGAGGATTTTTTCGGCTTTCGAAGTGGTGTGAATCCAGATTCATGAACTG
>JAUIAM010000028.1 GCA_030425485.1 Verrucomicrobiia bacterium | reverse complement strand
GTCTTTTTCCGTTTTCTCAGTTCATGAATCTGGATTCACACCACTTCGAAAGCCGAAAAAATCCTCAAAATTACCTCTTTTTCCCTCGTTTCTTAATTTGAAGACACAGCCTAGGACTTGCGACGAACGCCGGCCTGATGCTCAACGTAGCGTGAGGCGAGGTGGAGCGACTTGCGAATGGTATCGAGCGTCACGGGTTTGGCCAGGAAGGCATTCATGCCCGCGGCCAGACACTCCTTACGGGTCTCGCTCATGGCTGAGGCTGAAACAGCCACAATGTAGAGCGGACTGCCACCTCGCCCAAGCCCCCGTTCAGCCTCCATTGCCCGAATACGCCTGGTGACTTCGATACCGTCCAGACCGGGCATGTTAAGGTCGAGCATAATGATGTCGTAGGCGTCCTGCCGCACGGCCTCGATGCAGCTCAGGCCGTTGCGGACGAGGGTCGAGCTGTAGCCGATGCGTCCGAGCAAGGCCGTCAGCAAGCGCGAGCTGAGCTCACTATCCTCCACCACGAGGATGTTCATGGGAAAGGGTTGTGCTTCCTCGATCTCTTCATCGAGTTGGTCTACCAGCAGTTCCCCGGCGTCATGATCGGCATTAGCAAAGAGGTAGCGGGCGGCGATACGCACGCGAAAAGTCGAACCCTTGCCCGACTCACTCTCGACCTGAATGTCTCCGCCGAGCATCTGGCACAGACGGCGGGAAATGGATAGCCCGAGCCCTGCCCCTTCGAACCGGCGTGTAGGCGAGGAATCCACCTGGCTGAAATGGCTGAAGAGCTTGTCCATGTCCTTGGTCGCGATCCCGATACCTGTATCGGTGATCTGGAAGACGAGCTGGCATTCCCCAAAGCGTCGGATCTGGCTGTTGATGCCATTGTCCTTATTTACAAAAGATGCCCGCAGGGACACACTTCCGCTGGTGGTAAACTTGATAGCGTTGCCGAGGATGTTGAAGAGTATCTGGCGCAGGCGTGAGGGGTCTGTCTCCACGGTTTCCGGCACATCCGGGTCGATGGACATCTCGTAGGCCAAGCCCTTCTCACGTGCCTCATTTTGGTAAATGGCGCTGACCTCCTTCAGGACGTCCTTCAGGACAAAAGCCTGCTTCTGAATTTCCAGCTTGCCCGACTCAATTTTGGAAAAGTCCAGGATGTCGTTAAGCAGCTTGAGCAGGGTTTTGCCGCTGGAGTGGATGACTTCGAGCATGTCGCGCTGCTCCTCACTCAACTCCGTATCGCGCAAGAGCGAAGTGAAGCCGATGACGCCGTTCATCGGCGTGCGAATCTCATGGCTCATGGAGGCGAGAAACTCCGACTTCGCGCGGTTGGCAGACTCAGCCAGCTCCTTGGCCTCGCGCAAGCGCTCGGCTTCCTGCCGCTGGGCATCGACGAGGCGCTGCTGAAGGGCCTTTTCGCGTTGCTGGGCCTTGGTGCGCTCGGCCTGCTCCTCGTTGAGGTGCTGGAGGTTCATGCGCAGGGTCTGGGTCGCCGCCCGGAGTTCGGAGTCCGAGCGGTAGATATGGTCGAGCATATCGTTAAACGCATCGGTCAAACGCCCCAGCTCGTCATCGGTGGTTTTACGCGCCCGCAACTTGTAATCCTGCGTATCGGCCACGTCCGAGGAAACACGGACGAGCTCTTCGATCGGCTCGGCCACCCGGCGCAGCGAACCGCGTGAGAGCTGCACCGCGACAAAGGTACATACAAACACTACGATAAGCCCGGATAGAGCCGTGCGGACCAGAGTCTGCCAAACGGGCGACAAACTGCTGACGACCATGACTCGGCCAATGATTTCCCCGTCGTACTCCACCAGATTATCCACCACGAGGCAGTTGGTAAACAAGTCGCAGGTGCCAACCTCTGGCCAGGGCCTGTTGGTAACGACCTGCGACTCCCCACCCTTGTGGTAGGCAGCGATGAGAGCGCCGTTGTCATCGAAGAGACCGGCATCGGTCACGATGTCCTTGAAGCGCAGGGTGCGTAGCGTGGCTTCGGCCTCGCTGGGGGATGAAAAGTAGACCGAAGCTGCGATATTGGCCGAAAGCACCTGTGCGGTGGTCTCGATCTCGTGCTCCACGCGCTCGGTGGTCTGAATCACCTGAAAGATGGCAATCGCAATAGTGGACAGCGTGACAGCCAACAGCGAGGTGATGCTGATAATCAGGGTCAGCTTTGAGCGCAGCGGACGGTTTCGCATGCGAATCATGGCCAGTGCCCTCCGTCGTGCTCCGCCAGGATGACCTCTTCGGCATGGCGAAGCAAATTACCGCTGATTTCCAAATCTGCGGCCCGGGCGGCCTCCAGGTTCACCCGAAAAGTCAGGCGATCCTCCTCCACGCTGAGCAGGACGGTTGCGCCGGCCTTGAACAAGCTGGGGTTACTGGTGATGGTGAGGACGTGCTCCTTTTGCAGCAGGGGCAGTTGTCGGGCGAATTCGCTCGGGTTGATCGAGTCGGTATAGAGCACCTGGCAGGGTGGACTGTCATCCAGGTTCAGTTCGCTAAAGACCTGCACCATGCGCCCCTGAATCGTCTTGTCATGAATGAAGTAAAAGGCACCGCCAAAGGGATTGCCCCCCACGATGTCGATGACGAAATCGTTCATCTGCTCCTGATAGGCGTCCTCTGGCCAGAGGACGAACTTGGCGATGTTGTAGATGAGCAGCGCCTTAGCCTGAAATTCCTCCAACTGGCTGGGTTTACTGGCATTGGCCTGGGCCACTGAGGGGGACAGCACAACGGGCACAACCAGACACAGGCACATGGGTATTATGCGCCAAAACCGGATGGTTTTTGCCCTTAAAAACATGAAGTGAGATGTCTAAAAATTCAGTGATAGGCTAACAGAAATGCGCCAGTCTTCCTTGGGCTGAGGCCCGTTTAAGTACTGGTAAACCGGCACACCGCCCTCGATTTCGAGGAACTGCCCTCGCCACACGCCCTCGGGGTAACTCAGGCGGATTCCGGGCAAAGCCAGCATCTTCGTACCACCGAAAGCATTCGGGTCGGTAACAGGCGCAGGGTATGGGTTATTGGGGAGGCCCGTGATTAGCAAGGCTGAATCGTCACCAAGTATCTTATCCCAAAATTGCGTACTCAGGCGAAAGGACGGCTGAATCCATTCTGACTCGATGAAGCGCACCCAGGCGTTGACCTCGTAAACATTGCCCAGCCGGTAGCCCCGGTAGTTGCGGCCCGTACGCAGCGTAGCCTCTGCCCCCACACCCCACATCCACTGCTCCGACCAGCCGACGTAGGCGATGGCGGGGGTGTAATCAAAGGTGCCCGAACCCAACTGCATGGTATAGGGAAGCTGGCTATCCATCGTTGCACTGCGAGGCGTACGCCCCTGCTCGTTGATCGCACCCGTGGGGAAGCTGATGTCTGCCCCAAGCAGCAAGGTATTGCCCTCGTTTGACCAGGCCTGCCAGGATACGCCAGCCGAAATATCGCCCAAGCCCTCGCTGCTGATGGTGAAGTCCGAGAAGCCCGGCACCGCGCTGATGTGCTCCGTCGATTGGTAGATGTAGGGAAACTGGAGGCTGAAACTGAGCTCTTCGGTAAGGTCGTAGGTGATGTCAAAGGTGACCGCCTGTTGCTCGATCACCGTAGGCACGATCGGGTAGGTATCCGGTGGCCGGGGCGGCACGGGAAAGGTCTGCCAAAGCACCTGCTGCGGACTCAGCGACTGGTCACCGTTGAGATAGCCATCGAATCTTACATAGATATAGCTGATGTTTAAATGAAAGCTGTTGGCTTCGCCGAGTTCAGCGAAGTAAGGCTCGCCCGCGGTATCCTGCCCCGCCCCGCGCTCGGTCGTCTGCTGGCGCACGATTTTGACCTCAAGCAAGTCCTGCAGCGACATGCTGGCCAAGTCCCCGGGAGGCGTCTGCGCAAACAGGTTCGAGGCCGTGCAAAGCACGAAACCCACCGTAGCGTTGCGCAATAAGATACCCATGGGAAACGAAGTTCCCATGAACATACATTATATTTCATCCGGGTCAAGCGTGGGTGGAAGGCGCAATCACGGTCGGCCATGCCGCCACCCTACTCCAGACCGAGTTTTTTCAGCTTGGGGGTAATCACCACGCGGCAGTAGCCGTAGCTGGTGTTGTTGGAGTAAAAATCCTGGTGGTAGTCCTCAGCCGGGTAGTACTCCATCGCGGGCACCACCTGTGTCACGATCGGGTCCGCGAACTGCTCGGAGGCATCAACCTCGGCCAGCACACGCTCAGCGGTTTCGCGCTGGGCATCGCCAAAGGTGAAGATGACTGAGCGGTACTGTGGCCCCTCATCTGCGCCCTGTCGGTTCAGGGTCGTCGGATCGTGCGAGATAAAGTGCAGGTTGACCAACTCCTCGTAGCTGACCTGTTCGGGGTCGTAGCTGACCTTAATCACCTCGGCGTGCCCGGTTTTGCCCGTGCTGACCGCGTCGTAGTTCGCCTCCTCAGCCGTGCCGCCCATGTAGCCGGACTCGACACGCAACACGCCGTCAATGCGCTCGTAGACAGCCTCCGTGCACCAGAAGCAGCCACCGCCAAAAACGGCGATCTCGGTATTATCGGGTAATTTTTCCATATCGCGGGAGAGTGTGGGTTCGTCGGGAGCGGTCAGGTATAAGCCCAGAGCTACGGCCAAAGCCGCCAGTCCGGTAATGGTGAGAAATAACTTCATGGTGAATCTGTCGTGAACTTAGCGACAACCTGACAGTTCAGCCTGTGGTCGAAGCCGCATGCTTTTGTTGCAAGAGCCCTACGATGACACCATCGAGGGTAAACTGCAAGGGCGCGTAGCACATCAACGGCAGGAGGATAACCCCGAGGTCATAGCCCCCGGCGGCAAAAATCCCCTGCGCCAACGGCACCCCGGCGGCCAGGGTTTTCTGTCCTCCACAGAAAAAAGCCGTGGCCGCCTCGGCGTAACTAACCTTTGCCGTGCGCAGCATCGCGTAAAGCAAGCCGCGCAGGACAAGGAGCAGCACCAGCGTTACCACCACGGCCCACAGCATCGCAGGCACGGGCACATCGACCCAGAACCGACTCTGGAACGAACCGCAGAACGAACAATAGACGATAAACAGAACGATTGAACTGTTGACCGTGCTGAAGCGTTTGCGGTTGGCAAAGGCCCAGATGCGCAGTGGAGCGATTAGAAAGCGAGCCAACTGCCCCAGTACCAGCGGCAGAAAGAGCAGCATCAGGACTTTGCCCAGCAGCGGGAGCAGCGGGATGTCTCCACCTTCCGCGCTGGCCAGCCAGACCATGACTGTGGGCACGATGAAGATCCCGGCCACGTTGGCCAGCGAGGTGTTAAAGAGCGCCGCAGCGACATTGCCACCGGCCTGCGTCGAAAACACGACCGAGGTCGAAATCGTACACGGCAACACGGCAAGAAACATCAAGCCCAGCCAAAGCACCTCGCCCATGCTTTCGCGCAGGGGCCAGCTCAAGAGCGCGGCTACCAGCGGCCCACCCAGAAAAATAAAGGTCTGGATGAAGCAGTGCAGCCGCCAGAGCTTTAGCCCGCGGGCCAGGTCCTCTGTGGGCAGGCTCAGCCCCTGGAGGAAGAAGATGACAAAGACGCCAAGCTTGGTCGTAAACGAGGCCTGCAACCAGCCCCCCGGCGCACCCCACCCCGGCAGCAGCCAGGCCAGACCAATCGCTCCGAACAGCCCGTAGACGAACCAGAAACCTTTTAAATTTTTCAGCATGAGAGAGATTTAACCACGAAGGCACGAAGGACACAAAGAAGAGCTTTTTCGTAAAGACCGCATGAGGCCATTTCTTCTGTATTCAAGTATAGTTGTGAGCTCAGTAAAAAGTTCATGTCTCGCGCCGCAACAGAGTCCTTTCGAATTCATAACGCTTACCGAATTGACTTCCTTTGTGCCCTTGGTGCCTTCGTGGTAAAAATGAAAATCCACTCCTCACTCCTTCCCCCGCCCGAAGCGCGAAAAGAGGTTGAGCAAGGCGTGGCGGTCTTCGAAGCGGCTCAGCCAGAGCGCGACGAAGTACAGGACCGCCGACACGGGGATCACCACCACCACCGCGAGCAGGTTAGCCAGCTTGAGGTCGGGCACGGCATGCCGCACGGCCAGCCACAGCCCCCAGACCGCGCCCCCCATCACACAGGCCGAGAGGCAGATTTTCCCCAGCCCGGCCAAAACCCGCGCTCCGGCAAAGTCCGCGTGTACGCGTGCGAGCAGGAAGGCCAACACGAGGGCCTGCACGGCGGCGGAAACCGCGTTGGCGATGGCCAGCCCCAGCGTGCCAAGCGGGAACATCAGGGCCAGGCTCAGCACGAGATTGACGATAAAGGACAGCACCGCCACCCGCACCGGGCTACGCGTGTCCTTCAGGGCATGGAAACCCCGCGTGGCAATGGTAGCCAACCCGTAAAAAGGCAGTGCGAGGGCAAACACGAGCAGGATAGGTGCGGTGATTTCGACATCGAGCGCACTGAAACGTCCCCAGCGAAAGAGCAAGCCCAGCACGGGCTCTGAGAGCAGGGCTAAGCCCACCGCCGCAGGCACGGTGATGGCCAGAATCAGCCGCAGGCCCTCGCCATAGGTCTGGGCCAGCCCTTGCCGCCCCGGCGCGGCAGCCAGACGGCTCAGTTGGGGGAAAACGACCGTGGTCACGGCGATGGCAAAGACCCCCAGAGGGAGCTCGACCAGGCGGTTGGCCAGGTAAAGGGCGGAGACACCCGTCTCGTTTATGCCAAAGGCCAATATCCGCGAGACGAGGATGTTTACCTGGATAATAGCCGCTCCCGCCACGGCCGGGATAAAAATCTTCCACAGCTCAGCCACTTCCTGCGAGTGGCTGAAATCCAGCCGTCCGCGCCAGTGTTCGCGCTTCAGGGCCACATAGGGAATGACAAACTGGGCAGCCCCGCCGACGAGCACCCCGATGCACAGCGCTACGGCCAATTTGTAGTCCTTGAGCCCCATGGCCAGACCGCCGATGAGCAAGGCCGCGATCATGGCCAGGTTGAGCCAGACCGCGGTCAGGGCGTGCACGGCAAAGCGATGGAGGACGTTGAGCAGGCCGCCCATCAGCGCCGCCATGCAGACCAGCACCATGTAGGGCAGGAGCAGGATGCCCATCTCGCAGCCCTTTTCCCAAAGGGTTTGTTCGGCCTTAAAATGCGTGGCCAGCCCAGCGTAGCGCACCAGCACCCAGCCCAGGCCGTAGAGGAACATCCCGAGCCCGGTCAACACGAGCAGCGTGACCAGTGCACGACTCAGCACACGGTTGGCAAAGCCGTAGGCGGATTCACGCCCGTTTTTTTCCAAACTCTCGGAAAAGACCGGGATCAGGGCCGAACTGAGGGCTCCCTCCCCCAGCAGCCGTCGGAAGAGGTTTGGCACGGTAAATGCAAAAATGAAGGCCGAAGACCAGGCCGACAACCCGAGGAATGCCATCATGAGAATGTCACGCAGCAAGCCGAGCAGACGCGAACCGAGTGTCGAGACCGATACGATAAGAATGTTTTGCAGGTTTTTCGCCATTGATTAGCGTAAAGAGTCAGCGTAGTGGTAGAACCTTGCCTCTATAGTGATACTTGAATCTATCTCTTGTCTCAAAACAGAAAACTTTGCCCATGTCACTGATTAACAGACTCTCCGTCCGCTTGCAGAATCACCCCAAGCGCGTCGTCTTCCCCGAAGGCAGCGATCCGCGCATCATCCAGGCTGCCCGTCAGTTTGCCACACGCGGACTCGGCGTGCCGATTCTTCTCGGCGACCGCACCCGCATCAAGGTCAACGCCGTCCGCCTCGACATCAAGCTCGACGGGATAAAAATCATCGAGCCCGCACGCAGTGATGAGCTGGACGACTTCGTGACCCGCTTCCAGGGCCTGCGCCGCTTCCGCAACCTCGACAAGCAGGAAGCCGCAGACTACGTGGCCAACAATAATTACTTCGCCACCCTCATGCTGGCCACCGGCCACGCCGACGCCATCGTCTCCGGCGCGACCAACACCGCCTCCAGCGCCCTGCGCCCGCTTTTCCAGATCATCCCGTTGCAGGAGGGCGTCGAAACCGCCTCTTCCATGCTTATCCTGGAGCAGGAAGACTCTCGCATGGGCATCGAAGGCGCGCTCTTTATGTCAGACTGCGGGGTTATCCCCGAGCCAACCTCCGCCCAACTGGCAGACATCGCAGTGACCACCGCCGGGCTGGCCTGGCACCTGACCAATGAGCGTCCCCGCGTGGCCATGCTCGCCTTCTCCTCCAAGGCCAACAAGGACAAGCATCCCTCCATCGCCCGCATGAAGGCTGCTACCTCGCTGGCCAAAGACAAGGCACGCGACCACGACATGCCGGTGGAAATTGACGGTGAACTCCAGGCCGACGCCGCGCTCGACCCCTTTGTGGCCGAGCAGAAGGAAATCGGCGGCTCGGTCGCCGGGCAGGCCAACGTCCTTGTCTTTCCCGACCTGAACAGCGGCAACATCGCCTCGAAGATGGCCCAGATCGTCTCCGGTGCCCGCAGCTACGGACAGATCATTACCGGCCTGTCCAAGCCCGCGGCCGAGATCAGTCGTGGTGCCAGCGCGCACGACATCTTTGGCGCGAGCGTCATCGTCGCCGCCCAGGCCGTGGACAAGAAGTACCTCTACCCGGTCAACTAACGCACATTAACGCTCCCGAAGGTCACACTGCCCACCTATTTCAAATCCTATGGCTAAAATGGCTAAAAAGAGCCTGACCTCCTCTCCCTTCGTCGAACCCGATGAGACGGAGCTAATTACGCGTCCGCGCAACACCACCACCAAGCGTATCTTCGTCGCCGCCACCCGGCAGAACGACGGCAAGACGACGACTTGCCTCGGGCTCTTTGCCGCGCTGCGGCAATTCTCTGACCGCGTGGGCTTTATCAAGCCGGTGGGCCAGCGCTTCATCGAGGTGGAGGGGCAAAAGGTGGACGAGGACTCCGTCCTGCTGGAGAGCATTTATAACGTCGGGCTGCCGCTCATGGCCATGAGCCCGGTGGCGGTGGACGGCACCTTCACCCGCCGCTACCTCAAGAACCCCGACGAGAGCCTGAAAATCATCATCGACAAGATGAGCCGCGCCTTTGACCGCACGGCCTACGAGAAGGACTACGTCATCATCGAAGGCAGCGGCCATGCCGGAGTCGGGGCCGTCTTTGACATGTCCAACGCCCAGGTGGCCAAGCTCATGAACGCCAAGGCCATCATCGTCTCCCAGGGCGGCATCGGTCGCCCCGTGGACGAGATTGCCATCAACAAGGCACTCTTTGACAAGCACGGCGTCGAGGTCATCGGAGCCATTTTGAACAAAGTCCACCCGGACAAGATCGACACCATTCGCGAGTATGCCGGGGCCGGGCTGAAGCGCCTTGGCGTGCCGCTGCTCGGCGTCCTGCCCATGCAAAAGCAGCTCGCCGCGCCCAACCTCTCCCAGATCGTGGACGAGATCGGGGGCCGCTGGCTCAACGCCCGCGATCAGGCCGCCGGAGAGCGCATCCTGCGCGTGGTTATCGGAGCCATGACGGCCAAGGGCGTCATCGACTATCTCCAGCCCGGCGTGCTCATCATCACCCCCGGCGACCGCGACGACATCATTTTCTCCGCCATTGCCACGGCAGGCCTCTCGGGCCGCAAGGTGGTCTCGGGCATCGTGCTCACGCGCAACATCCTGCCCCACCCCAAGCTGATGGAGATGCTGGCCCGCACCAACATCCCCACTGTCATTTGCAGTGAGGAAAGCTACGCCGTAGCCTCCCGCATCAACGCCATGACGGTCAAAACCCAGCCGCAGGACCACGACAAGATCCCCATCATTAACAACCTGGTGATCGACAACGTGGACATGAAGCAAATCATCAAGTCCTTCTCCTAAGTTGGCGGCTTGAAAACCGGGAGCTGCCGGTTGGCTCCGCGTCTCTGCGGCTTACACTTTTAGCTTTTCATGGCGATTACCGACCTCACCCTTACCCAGTGGCTGCTCGGCATCACCGGGGCAATACTCATGGGGCTCGGAAAAGGCGGGCTGCCCGGCCTGGGTAACCTCTCGATCTGGTTTTATGCCGCCGCCTTCGGGGCCAAGCCCTCTGTCGGCATCCTGCTCATTGTGTTGATTTTCGGTGATGCCGTGGCCACCTTTGCCTACCGCAAGCATGCCGACTTCCGCCTTGTCTGGAAACTCATGCCGCCGAGCATCGTGGGCGTCTTCATCGGTTTTTTCCTCTTCGACCGTATTCCGGCGGATATCTTCGGGCGGGTGATCGGCATCATGCTCCTGCTCATGACCGGGCTGCACTTTTTTCGCCAGTGGCTGCTGCGAAATAAAACCAATGACCACGATCCCATTCCGCATAAAGGGTGGTTCATCGGCAGCACGGGCGTGTTGGCCGGGATCGCCACCATGCTGGCCAATGCCGCCGGGCCCATCGCCTCGTTTTATCTCATGGCCATGCGCCTGCCCAAGCTCGCCTTTATCGGAACAGCGGCCTGGTTCTTTCTGCTGATAAACGTGTTTAAAATCCCCTTTCAGGCTGCGGCAAACAACCTCGACCTCTCCACGCTTAAGATCAGCGCTTGCTTCGGGGCGTTTGCCGTCATCGGCGGACTGATCGCCCCGCGCATCGTCAAGCTCATCCCGCAAAAGTACTACAGCGCCATCGTCTGGACGCTCATCATCGTGGCCGCCCTTTCAATGCTGGTTTAGCCTATATTCGAAAAACTGTTACAGCTTAAGCCTTGAGTAACACGGCGCATTAATAATTAAATTCATCCCAATGCGCCGCCTATCCATCCTACTCTTAGCCACTTTTAGCCTGACCGCTTCAGCAAGGGCCAGCGACTACTTCCCGGCAGACAACAACCCCGCCGACTACTTCGTCAGCCCAGACGAATTTAACGCCTACAAAGTGGCTTGGCAGCAGGGTAATCCCTGGCCTGAACACGGTGGCGAGCTCATCCCCATCGACTTCGTGACGCGCGCGGGCTATATTTACTGGGGCTTCGAGGGCCACTACAATATTGATCCCGGTACCGATCCTTCAGACCCAGGCAACTATGGCGGTGGTTATAGCGGCGTAGTCGTTACCATAATTCCTGACCCCGTCATCGGCCCTCCACCCTGGACGCCGACGATCGTGGAAGTAGACCTGAATCTCCCCCACGAGGCCGAAGCCTACGCCGTCGAGGAAACAATCCCCGCAGGATGGGTTGTCGTACAGCCCGACATTGGCGGCTATAACGACATCACCTTCTCCCGCTTCACCGTAAACGAGGCCCAAGGCGTCATTCGTTGGGGTCCCTTTCCCGCTTCCAGCAATACAAATATCAAGTACGGACTCATCTCGACTGAAGGGTTATCAGTACCACAAGAAAGCGAGCTGTCTGGCATTGTTTCGGTCGACGGTGAGACAAGCGATGTTGAATCGCATACGACGGTGCCGCCGGAGAAACACTCGTGGCTCGTCGTTGTCGGGCCCGAAGATGATCCGAATGCAATCCTGACGCCCGACCAACTTCTGCGCAAGGCGTTGCCCTATAACAACGCGGAAAAGAAGTCCGAGATGCCGACTTTTGAATCCTTCCAAGACGAGTTTGGCAACGATCTCGTACACGTCGCCATCAGCCGATCGGCCACCTTTTCCGATGTTTTGATAAAGGTGCAGTACGCGACCACGCTTGATCCCGCGGAACAGGCCTGGACCGACATCCCGGTTGAGTGGGACTACCTCGGCGTGACTGGCTATCATAAACTCAGCTTTGAGACCGTTTTTACCAAGCCCGTCACGGACGGAATCATCTTCTACCGCACCAAGCTGGAGAGGCTCCAGTAAAGCGCGGTGCTGTATTTCCCCTTGCCTCATCTTGCCAGCCTGACAGTCTGACGGGCAGCTATGGCAACCTCTCCCACTCTCCTGATTCTGGCCGCCGGCATGGGCAGCCGCTACGGCGGCCTCAAGCAGCTCGACCCCGTCGGGCCCTCCGGCGAGACGCTGCTGGACTACTCCGTCTACGACGCCCAGCGCGCGGGCTTTGGGCAGCTCGTTTTCGTCATTCGCAAAGAGATGGAGCAGGTCTTTCGCGAGCAGATTGTGTCGCGCTACGAGGGCAAGCTCCCGGTCAAGCTCGCCTTCCAGCAGCTCGACGACCTGCCGGGTGATTTCACCCCGCCGGCCAAGCGCGAGAAGCCCTGGGGCACCGGGCATGCCATCTACGCCGCCCGCAAGGCTGTCGATGCGCCCTTTGCCGTCATCAACGCGGATGATTTTTACGGGCGCGACGCCTTTGCCCAGGCAGCCAAGGAGCTGACCCGCGACGACGCCCAGCCCGGCGACTACGCGCTGGTGGCCTACCGCATGGCCAACACCCTTTCCGAGCACGGGGCTGTCTCCCGCGCGGTGTGCGAGAAGGACGCCGACGGCATGCTCAGCTCCATTGAGGAAATTGAATCCCTCCAGCGCCACGCCAACCTCGTGCAGGGCAAGCAAAAGGGCAGCGACGAGGTGCGTGAATTTACAGGCGAAGAACTTGTCTCGCTCAACCTCTGGTGCCTGCGCCCCGATGTTTTCGAGCAGCTCGACCGCCTCTTCACCGCCTTCCTCATGGAGCGCGGCATCGACCTCAAGAGCGAGTTCTACATCCCCTTTGCCATCGACGAGCTGATCCGCGAGGGCCAGGCCCGCGCCCGCGTGCTCTCGACCACCAGCCTGTGGACGGGCATCACCTTCCGCGAGGACAAGCCCCGCGTGGAGGCCTTCGTGCAGGGGCTGGTCGACTCCAGCGAGTACCCCGACAAGCTGAGCTGAGGTTTTTTACTCACACGGAGGCACAGGGGCACGGAGCCGTACATGCTGAAAAGATCATCCATGCATACTGGCGAGAAGATATTGCTCGCGGTTTTTCTTTGCGCTGTGCTTGCGATATCTCTGCTCTATGCTTATCGGGTAAACGGTCGCACGATTGCCCAAAGCACATTCTCGGACCAATCAGGCGAAGTTCGCGTGAAAGAAATTGGGCTCCACCCACAGTCGCTGCAAGGTCTGCTCGGGGTTGACAGTAAGCTCTACCGTCTCGAATACAGACGCGATCCGGATGGGCAACTGAGGAGCGCTGTTTCATACCAGGAGGATAGCTACGAGGTGCAGCAAGTAGAGATATCATGGCAATCCTCCAGCGATGCCATCGTCTCATTAGATGACAGTATTTTTTACGAGCTTGAAGGCGGTATCTGGAAGCGAACCTCAAAGGCAATGATTGAGGATAAGCGATCGCACCTGGTTGACTGAATATAGTGAGGGCAGAACACCCCTCTTCCGTGCCTCTGTGCCTCCGTGTGAGATAAAAAACCACCTACGCCTTGTGCAGTGGGGGCTTTTTCAGCGAGAGCTCAGCGGTGTGCTTGCGCAGGTCGACCTGGTAGGGCTCCGCACCGCCGGGCTTGAGCAGGGCCGAACCGATTGGCTGGCCGAGCATGGGCGACATCGTGCCGGAGAGCACCCGGCCCACTTCCACGCCGCTGGCGTCCTGCACGGGCGTGCCTTCGCGGGCGATGCGGCGTCCCTCCAGGGTGTAGAACGACACGCGCTCCAGTGCCTCGTCCGCGGCCTGAGCCGTGAGCGCGTCCTTGCCGACAAAGGCAGCCTTGTCCAGCTTGACCGCCCAGCCGAGCCCGGCCTGGATCGGCGACAGCTCCTCGCTCAGCTCGTGCCCGTAGAGCGGAAATCCCGCTTCGAGCCGCAGGCTGTCCCGCGCACCGAGTCCGCACCACTGCGCGCCGAGCGGCTCGCCCGCCGACGTCAGTTTTTCAGCCAAAGCAACCGCCTCCACCGCGGGGCAGAAAATTTCAAATCCGTCCTCGCCCGTGTAACCGGTGCGGCTGACGCGGCAGAGGATGCCCCCGAGCGGCAGCTCGGTGTGGCGGAAACGCTTGGGCAGCGTCGCTCCGGCGGGAGCCAGCGAGGTCAGCAGCTCGACGGCCTTGGGGCCTTGCACGGCCAGCAGTGCGGTCTCGTCGGATTGGTTTTCGAGTGTGACGTCAAAGTCCTTGGCCAGCGCGCTGAGGTGGGCAAAGTCCTTGTCGATGTTCGAGGCGTTGACCACGATGAGAAAATCCGTCTCGCTGCGGCGGTAGACGATGAGGTCGTCCACCGTGCCGCCATGCTCGTAGCACAGGGGTGAGTAGACGGCCTTGCCGCTCGGCGTACCCGCGATGCGATTGGTCAGCGCGTGGTCCAGAAAAGCCTCTACCTGCGGCCCAACGGCCTCGAATTCACCCATGTGGCAGACGTCGAACAGCCCGCAGGCTTCGCGCACGGTTTTGTGCTCCTCGATGATCCCAGCATAACTCACGGGCATCTCCCAGCCGGCAAAGGGCACCATGCGGGCCCCGCAGGAAACGTGAAAATCGTATAACGGCGTGCGCATCATTTCGGACATGGCGCTAGAGTTGGACGCTAAGTCGGCGCTTGGCAATACCTTGCCGCTTTTTGCCCCCATTTTGTGTTTTCGCGTTGCCATCTGAGCCCATTTAGATTGTCTGATTGTCTGACAATATTTCCCGCGCCAATTCCCTCATAAAATGCCCAAAACCGACCGCGAACACGCCCCCGATTACATCCCCGCCAGCCAGGCTGACATTGACGCCATGATGGCCACCGTCGGCGTTGACAGCTTTCAAAGCCTTTACCAGCACATCGAGAAATCGGTGAAGTTTAACGGCCCGCTCGACCTCCCCGAGGCCGAAACGCACGAGAATCTCCTGCCGCGCCTGAGCGCGATCGCGGGTGAAAACAACATCCGCGAATCCTACCTCGGCGACGGGCTGCCGCACTTTAAGCAAATGCCCATCGTGGACAAGGTCGCCGCTATCCGTAACCTGACCACCGCCTACACCCCCTACCAACCCGAGCGCAGTCAGGGCACGCTCGTGTGCCACTGGATTTACCAGTGCCTCATGCACATGCTGACCGGCTTCGAGGCCGTCAACGCTTCCCTTTACGACCGCGCCACCGCTCTCTTTGAAGGCGGCTGTGCGTCCATCCGCCTCAAGCGCAAGGCCGACACCGTCATCATCTCCGAAGCCATTTATCCCGGTGACAAGCGCGTGGTGGAAACCCTCATCGCCGACACCGAGATCAAGATCGTCTGGGCTCCCCGCAGCGCAGTGACGGGTACGCTCGACCACGAGGCGCTCCAGGCCCTCATCACCGAAGCAGGCGATTCGCTCGCCGCGGTAGCCTTCCCCCAGATCAACGACCTCGGCCTGCTCGAAGAAGTCGACATCCTGACCGATCTCATCCACGCCTCCGGCGCACTGGTCATCGCCATGGTCGACCCCATGCTGCTGGCCACGGGCGGACTCAAGGCACCGACCGCCTACGGGGCCAAGGGCGCAGACATCCTGGTGGGCGAAGCCCAGCATCTGGCCATTGGGCCAAACTTCGGCGGGCCCGGCCTCGGCCTTTTCGCCGTACGCCATAACAGCGACATTTCCAACCACGTGCGCGCCACGCCGGGCCGCTTCATCGGCAAGGCCCGCGACAACGATGGACGCGACGTGCGCGTCGCCGTCATGTCCACCCGCGAGCAGCACATCCGCAAGGACAAGGCCACGTCCAACATTTGCTCGAACCAGGCCTTTCTCGCCACACTGGCCGGAGCCGCCATCCTCGACCGTGGCGAAGACGGTATGAGCGCGAGTGCCCGCACCGCCCGCAGCTCAGCAGTCGAAGCGGCCAAGGCCCTCTGCGCCCTCGATGGCGTTGACCTGCTTTACCCGCAAACGGCGTTCTACAACGAATTCACGCTCAAGCTGAATAAGCCTGTACAGACCCTGCTCGCCGCAGGCCGCGTGGCCGGACTCCATCTAGGCATCGACGTGAGCGGCCGGGTCAAAGGTAACGACAACCTGCTCAAGCTTTCCTTCAGCGATCGCCACGAAGACATCTCCGCGCTGACCGCCTTTTTTGCTGCGCAGTTTGAAGCCGGTGAAGCGGCATCGCTGCCAGAAATCGCCGATACCTTCTTGCGGGCTGACCGTGTTGGCCTGCCCGCATTTTCGCACGAGGAGCTCCTGGCCTACTACCACAAGCTGGGTGGCCTCAACGTGAGCCCGGACGACAACCCCTACCCGCTCGGCTCCTGCACCATGAAGTACAACCCGCTGGTCAACGATGCTGCTGCCGGGCTGCCGGGCTTTACCCAGGCGCATCCGCAGGCCCCCGTCGAAGACGTGCAGGGCTGCCTCCATGTACTCTACGACATTCAGGAGTGGTTTAAGAAAATCACCGGGCTGGCCGGGCTGACCACGCAACCCGTGGCCGGAGCCCAGGGCGAGCTCGTGGGACTGAAACTTTTCCAGGCCTACCACCGCGATAACTCCGCTGTCGAGCGCGACGTCATCCTCATCCCGCGCTCCTCCCACGGTACGAACTTTGCCACCGCGACCATGGCAGGCTTCACGGCCAAGCCCGGCCTCGCCCCCAAGGGCGGCATCGTTTTCCTCGAATCCGATGACCGCGGCAAGGTGGACATGGCGCAGTTTGAGGAAGTGCTCAGCACTTACGGCGAGCGCATCGCCGGGGTCATGATTACCAACCCGAACACAAGCGGCCTCTACGAAGAGCACTTCCACGAGATCGCGGAAAAAATCCACGCCATCGGCGGCCTTGTCTACATGGACGGCGCCAACATGAACGCCATCGCCGGCTGGGTAAACCTCGGTAAGCTGGGCGTAGACGCCGTGCATAACAACCTCCACAAGACCTGGACGATTCCGCATGGCGGCGGCGGCCCCGGTGACGCCATTGTGGCCGTCAGCGAACGCCTCCTGCCCTACCTGCCCGGCGCACAAATCCTGAAGCGTCCCGACGGTAGCTATGAGCCCGCCACGCCGGAGAAATCCATCGGCTCCTTCCACCGCCACTGGGGTAATTTTGCCCACAAGATTCGCTGCTACACTTATCTCCTGCGACTCGGTGGCCCCGGCGTACAACGCATGGCGGCCATGGCCGTACTCAGCGCACGCTACCTTTTCGAGAAAACACGTGGGCAGTACGATACCCTGCCCAAGGGCACGGCAAACATCCCGCGCATGCACGAGTTTATCCTCACGCTGACGGCGGACGACTTTGCCAAGGTCGAAGCCGCCGGACTGAGCAAGACTTCCATCATGCCCAGTCTGGGCAAGCTCTTCCTCGACTTCGGCTTCCACGCGCCGACCGTGGCTTGGCCCGAGATGCTTGGCATTATGTTTGAACCGACCGAGAGCTTCACCCGCGCAGAGCTGGACCGTCTCGGCGAAGCCGCCCTGGCCATCCTGGAACTCCTACGCGAAGACCCGGAGCTGCTCAAGCGCGCGCCGATGACCACCCCGACCTCCCGTATCGACGAAGTCGCGGCCAACCGCGACCTTTGCCTGAGCGAACGCCTGGAGACACTGCCCGAGCTGCCCGCAGATCGCGTCCCGCTGGCCGAGCTTGCCGCGATGAGCATTCCCGAGATTGCCGACTCCCTGCGCAGCCAGTTGGCCAACGCTTAAGCCGCAACTCATTCCGTATCGAAATTTTCGATACAGTTTACAGGGATCACACTTCCGGCGATTCTAATTGCTCGACGAGTGTCTCCTGCATCTCAGCCAGGAAGACGTAGCAGCCGTAGACTCGCTGGAGCTCTGGGCTGAGCGTGCTGATGTCCAGCCCGATAGTCTCCAGCACCTCGTCGGAAAATTTCAGCAGAAAACGCTGCTGAATTTTTAGTCGCACGGCTGAGCACGCCCTTAGTACACGAATGGCCTCGTCCTCGCCCAGCTTAACCGGGCGCTCGCCCAATCCGCTATCCCTGAGCAGATGCAGGAGCTGATCGCAGTCCCCGCGCACCGTCTCGATCAGTCCCTCCTGCCAGGCCGCCAGCATGTCCTCATCGTCCAGCTCCGGGCCATCCATGGGCACGGAGAGTTGAAGCGACACATGGCTGGCGAGCTTCTCCACCAGTTCGGTAAAGACGTGCAAAAACACAGGGTTGAGCTTAACGTAGACGGTAGGCATCCGGTGCAAATTAAACGCCATTGCCCCGCCCCGGCGCAACGGGAAAACAACGGCTTATTCCGTGGCCTGCTGGAGCCGTGCGTTGAGTTGCCACTCTTGCAACTGGTAGACAAAGTTCTCCGCCTTCTCGCGCTCACCGCTCCAGAGGATGGATCGGCCCTCCTCGTGGACTTCGAGCATGTGACGCTGGGCGCGGGCTTCATCATAGCCAAAGACCCGGCGAAACACCATGACCACATAACTCATCAGGTTGACCGGATCGTTGAGCACCACGACCTGCCAGGGCATTTCCTCCTGCGTCTCGGTACTGGTCTCTGGTAGTGTTAGCGGGTTTGCGCTCTGCCCCATATGCACCAAGGCAAGCAAGGGCACCCCGGACGCGCAAGTTAAACTTTTCCCGTTGAGAGAAAGTCCCGCAATTGCTGGGCAAAGCGCTCCAGCTCCGCCTCGATAGCCGGGATGAATTGCGAGATATTTTCCGCCTCGGAGTTGAGCGCGGCCAGTTCTAGGCTTTCGGCCAGATGTCGCAGGCGATAGGCCTGGAAAATAGCGGCTCCACCCTTGATACTATGCGCGCGGTGGTTGAGCTCGGAAAACTCGCCGTATTCCCAGGCTTCTTTCAGGCGCGCCAGATCAGCCTTGTAGTTTTGCAGGAAAATCTCTGCCGCCGCGCGCAAGTCGTCTCGATCGTCTTCATCCGCCTCAGCAAAGAGCGCGGCCAGATCAGAGGGATCGCCGGACTGGCTTTCGCTCATGAGCACACTTGAGCGTGCGCAGGAAATATTCTCAAGAACGGACTGCAACTTCGTCGCACGGAATGGCTTGGCAATGTAGCCATCCATGCCCGCTTCCAGACAGAGGGCTTCGTCGCTGGACATCGCGCGCGCCGTCATGGCCACAATCGTCGTCCGGTAGTTCTTGTCGGTTTCAAATTGGCGGATGCGCCGTGTGGCCTCGATGCCGTCCATCTCGGGCATCTGGACATCCATGAGGATCAGGTCAAAGCGCACGCTCTGGGCAGCCTCGACGGCGAGCAGCCCGTTTTCCACCACGCTGACCTCGTGCCCGAGCTTTTTAAGCCGACGCACGGTGACCTCCTGATTGATCGGGTTGTCCTCGGCCAGAAGCACCTTGAGCGGTGTCATGGCGATCTTGGTTTCGCGCTGGAAGGGCGAGCGCGTATCAGTCACGCGTGAAACACGGCCGCCTCTGTCCGGGATGGGCAGGTCAAACATCTCCAAAATCACCTCCATCAAAACCGACTGTTTGATCGGCTTGGACAGGAAGCGCTCGATGCCCAGCTCGCTCGCACGCATGGCCTCTTGCTGATTGAGGGACGAGGAGAGCAAAATCGTCTTTACGTCTTCCAGCTTGGGGCGGTTAAAGATCAAGCTGGCCACCTCAAGCCCGCTCAGGCTGGGCATTTGCTGGTCGAGCATAACGAGCTGGTACGGCTCATCGTCGGCCGCGGCGCGGTCGAGCATTTCCAGGCCCTTCATGCCACTCTCCGCCACGCTGGGCTGAAAGCCCCAGTTGTGACATAACTCGGAGAGGATCATGCGGTTGGTTTTGTTGTCGTCGATGACGAGCACGCGCATGCCCTTGAGCTGGTCGAGCTGCTTATGGGGCAAAATCTCACGCTTGCGCAGCGCACGCAGGGGGAGCTCCACGTGGAAGGTCGACCCCTGGTTGACCTCGCTGCTCACAGTAATCGTTCCACCCATCTTTTCCGCTAACTGCCGACAGATGGAAAGCCCCAGTCCGGTGCCACCATACTTGCGTGTGGTGGAGGAATCGGCCTGAGTAAAGCTGTCGAATATCGCGGCCTGGCGCGACTCGGGGATGCCGATCCCCGTATCGACAACGGAGAGCCGGATGTGGATGAGGCCGTCTTTTTTGTGCAGCGTATTGACGCTGACTACGATCTCGCCCTCGTCGGTAAATTTTACCGCATTGCTGATAAGGTTGCTCAGGATTTGGCGGAAGCGGATAGGGTCCCCGCGCACGTGCGCCGGGAGCTTTGGATCGAGCCGCGCGGCCAGCTCGATGCCCTTCTCGCGGGTCTGGCCCACGAACTGGTCGAGCGTTTCCTCGATGGTGGACACGAGGTTGAAATTGATTTCCTCCAGCTCCAGTTGACCGGACTCGATCTTGGAAAAATCGAGCAGGTCGTTAATGAGCGAGAGCAAGGTATTGCTGCAATTGAGGATGGTCTGCACGTACTTCTCGTGCTCGGGGTCGAGCTCCGAATCGAGGGAAAGCTCGGCCATGCCGATGATGCCGTTGATCGGGGTGCGGATTTCGTGGCTCATGTTGGCCAGGAAGTCGCTCTTGGCCCGGCTGGCCTGCTCGGCCCGCGTCATGGCATCGCGCAGCTTTTTCTCGTGCTCGACCGTCTCGGAGATGTTGCGGCTCACGCAAACAACACCTAGCCGCTTACGGCTGTTGTCAAACACCGGCATCTTGGTCGACTGGAGCCACAGCCCCGGGCCGTCCTTGAGCTGAAAGTAGTTGACATTGTTGATGACCGGCTGGAGCGCGGTGAGCACCTCGTGGTCCGTCTCCTGCGAGGCGGTGGCGGTCTTCGTATCGACAAAATCGCTGAGCTTGCGGCCAATCTCGTAGCCGGGGTGCGGCGTGCGGATCAGCCGCTGAAAGGCGCGGTTGGCGATGATGAAATGCCCACGGATGTCCTGGAAGTAAACGTAATCCAGGGTGTGGTCCATGAGGATCTGCAACAGGCGCAGCTCGCTCTGGCTCCCCAGCACCATCTGGTCATTGATCACCGGGTTTTCCAACACGATCACCCAAAGAAAATCCTTATTGTCCGGGTCTTGCTCGACCATGACCTCGAAGAGCAGCTTTTCGTAAGCGTTGACCAACTGCCACTTACCATGGCTTGCGCGCCCGGGAACCGTTTGCTCCAGCGACTCGGTCACCGTCAAACCACCATCGGCACACTCGAAAAGCTCCGTCACGGGAGGACCCTCTACCAAGGCGTGATCAGACTCCAATAAACGCTGAAAATGGCGATTTGCATATGCGATATTTCCCTCTCTGTCGCAGACGAGGTAGGGCCAGGGCATGACTTTTGCCAAACCTAGCAATTGATTATCGCCAAAAGAACTCATGAATTGGTAGCAGCCTAAGTAGACTACCCTAGTTATCGCCTATTTTCAAACCAGATTAAGCCTTTTTATTGCCTAAATAGTCGATCACCTACAGAGGTAAAAGACCGTACTACAACTGGGATTTAGTAATAATTTCTAATGATGCAAAACGAACCAAATGACAAGCAAAAGCAGCCTTGGCCTATGCGATACATCGTTATGGCCATCATTATCTTCATCTTACTCTTTCAAGTTTATCTCCTTCTCAATGCCTGATACCTGTAGAGACAGTTTTATTCCGTCTAGGTTCTGGCTGACTTGAGGATAACTTGAAAGTTGGACACAACCACTCCGCTGGTCAGCGCACCCATGATACCGATGCCGCCCTGGTCATTCCCGATGATAAAGAGGTCCTGTACGGCTGTGGTGCCGTCAAAAGTTTTCTCTGCCCCACCATAAATCCCGCCGTTGAGATGGCTGGTGTAAGTCACTACCGTGCGGGGAGTCAGCGATTCGCAGTGCTCCGCCTCCACATCTCGCAGCCCCGGGTATCGCGCGAGCAGGACTTGAAGCAGGCGCTCTTCGAGGTGATTTTTTTCACGCTGATAGGTTTCCTCATCCAGCCCGAGCCAGAGCTCGCCTTTTTGGAAACAGCCGATCTTGAAGTGCTTGGCGTGGGGCTCTTCGGCAAAATCGTAGAAGGCCGAGGCTGCCAGCGTGAGGTGGTCGAACGCGCCCCGCTCATCCGGTGCTTTCCAGTCGAAGCGCTCTTGCTCCGAAATGAGCTGCAGCGTGTAGTCGGCCTGCAAGTCCGTCATGGGGGCGTTGACTGATACCACCGTCTCAAACACGGACAGCGGACAGGTGCGGCCCCAGACTTCTCCGGCGAGCTGGCCCGTCTCACACAATCCCGCCGAGGACAGGCAGCGGTCCGCCTCAATGCGCGTGCCGTCCGCCAACTCCACCGCGCGAAATGCCCCACCCTCGCAGTCGATCCGGGCCACGCGCTTGCGCATCTTGAGTTCGCCCCCGAGCGATTTGAAGCGCTTGATGAGCAGGTCGAGGATGTGCTTGATGTCCGGCGGCGAACTACAGCCTTCGAGGAAAATCGAGCGAAATACCGTGCTGAACGTCGCCGCATCAATCTGCTTTTCGCTATAGCCGCCATAGATGTAAACCGGCAGCTCCAACAGGTCCATCAGGACAGGGTCGCGAAAATACTCCTCCAGCCAGGTGCGGCTGCCGATGCCGTAAAGGCGCTGGACATCCTCAAGCTGGCTCATGTCCGTGCAAAAGCGATCGAAGGCCTCCACTTCAGCCGGAAAACGCTCCGCTATGGACCCACGCAGGACATCCAGATCGTTGTTAAAATCCAGCCCCGCACCGGGCACCTCAATCAGTGAGGGGCGACTGGGCGGCACGAGGGAAAACTCCGACGCGGGGATACCGAGGTTGCGGCAGATCAGCCCAAAACCCCAACGTCGGTTCTTCGCGTTGAAGTTCGTTACCGTGTGTAGCCCGGTGTTAAAGAGCTTATCCTTGCCCCCGCGAAAGTAGTACGAGTTCAACCCGCCGGGGATGAAGTGCGACTCCAGGATAAGCACCCGCTCCTGAAACTGGGCCAGACGAATACCTGCGGCAAGCCCGGCAAATCCGGCTCCGATAATAATGCTGTCGTAACGCTCGGCCAAGATGAACCCCGTTCAGAAACAACCGCGCGTTTGCACACACGCCATGTGGAAAAAACGCTTAGGCCTTGGTGCCGAGAGCGGCAAACTTGGGCTCCAGGTAATTGGCACAGCTATCGAGCGAGGCCAGCTCCGGGTAATCGGCTTCGGGCACTTCGATGCCATACTGCTTGCGCAGCTCCATTACAATGTCGAGAAAATCCATCGAATCCAGCTCCAACTGGTCGCGCAGCCGTACCTCGGGCTTTACGTCGGAGAGATCTTCGTCGGGGGCGATCTCCGCGATAATATCGAGCACGATCTGCTTGATGTCGTCCTTAGTCATAAATCGTCGTTGTAGTTACGTGTTGGGCTCGTAGCGCTTAATGATGAGAGCGGAATTGATTCCGAGCATACCGAAAGAGTTGTTGAGGATGCTGTCAACCCTGCCCACCGATTTCGGTTTGTTCAGGACCAGCGTGGGGAATTCGCATGCCGGGTCAAGATTATCCACATTGATCGTTGGGTGGACGATTCCGTCCTCAAACGAGGGTAAATTCCCAGCCAACTCGAGCGCGCCCGCCGCGCCCATGGCGTGGCCGATGTAGCTCTTGGTGTTGTTCACCCAAGTGTTGGGGCAATCGCTAAAAACTTCGCGCACGGCCTTGATTTCCTGGATGTCGCCCTGCGGCGTGGCTGTGGCGTGGGTGCTGACGATGCCGATGTCCTGCGGGCGCATGCCGGCACGCTTCAGGGCCATGTTCATACACTGGGCCTGACGCTCCGGGTTGGGCAACACGGCGTCCGTGGCGTCGGAGTTGATGCACCATCCGGCCAGCTCGCCGATGATGTTCGCCCCGCGAGCCTGGGCGTCTTCGAGCCGCTCAAGGGTGTAGATACATCCGCCCTCGCTGACCACGATGCCGTTGCGGTCCTGGTCAAAGGGCCGACTGGCCTGATTCGGGTCTTCGTGGTGGGCCAGTGCGCCCTGGTTTTTAAACCCGGCAAAAATACCGAAAGTGTGGATGCTCTCGCTGACACCTCCGGCCAGAGCGAAGTCGCAATCGCCCAGCATGAGCATTTGCGCGGCCTGGATGAGCCCGGCATTACCCGCAGCGCAGGCCGCCCCGATGGTGTAGTGCGGCCCGGTGATGCCCATGTTCATGGTCACCTCGCCCGCCGGGTTGTTGGCCACGGTGCGGGGGTTATGGTGGTGAGTCCAGAACTTCGTGTCGTAGTTAAACTGCGAAATGTTGTGGATTTCGTTCTCCGTTTCGACGTTGCCGTGCTCGGTCACGCCGAGGTAGACGCCGATCCGGCTCTTATCCAGCGCCTCAAAGTCGATCCCGCAGTCGTTCACGGCCTCGCGGGCGCAGTAGATGGACACGCTGCCCACGCGGGTGCCGTTGCGCAGCTCCTTGCGTTTCTGGTACTTGAGCGGGTCAAAGTCGCACACCCCGGCGTGCATTTGGCCCATGTGACGGACCTCGATGTTCTGCACGCGGGCCACGCCGTCGAGGAGGTTCTTGCGGTACTCGGCCAGGGTATTGCCATTGGGGGCTGTAAGCCCAATGCCGGTAATAACTATGCGGGTTGAGGTATCCATCTATCCGTGAGAAAGGATAACTCTTAGGGAAAAATTGCCATCGGGAAAGGGGAAAATGCCCACCGGGCCAAGTTGAGTCGAGTTCATCGAAAAAAACAGCCCCTGTTGGCTACACAGGGGCTGCACAATTTTGCGGCATATCGCTACTAACTACTGCACACTATGAGCAAGGGACATGTCCCCTGCAAACTGCCGCAAAAGGCTAAACTCGGCGACGGCCACGCAAGGCCAGTACCCCGGCGGCCCCGAGCCCGAGCAGCAGGGCCGCAGACTTCACCTCCGGCACCACGACCTGCACCGTGATGGTCGGATTCTCGTCCAGCGGAAACGTCTGCTCTGGATTGGGCATGTAGGGCGACAAGGTCGTACCGTTCACGAGCGAGCCGTCACCGAGATAATTAGTAAAAGTGCCCCAGTCTCCGTAGTAAAAAGGTGTGCCCGCGATCAAATAGCCCTCCAAGGTTTCCTGATCGGTGGGAAAGGCCAGGGTCAGGTCCAGCACGCGACCATTGGACTTGATATTGATGTCCGACTCGACAGCGCCGTTGTCGTCGATATTCCCCACCCCGTTGACCGTGGCAAAACCCGCGTCGATGTAAGCACCACCGTAGGACCCGGTCGTGTTCGTGTTGGTGCGAAAGCGCAGCCAATACGGGTACTCCGTATCACCGGTCAGGTCAACGAAGAGGTCGTTACCCGAGAGCGAGATGGTCTGCGCCGTCGTGTTGATGACCAAGACAAGGGCGGAAGCCGGAGCTGCCGCAGCAATGAACATTACGGCGACCAGAAGCGGCAGACGCAGGGTAAGGTTGAGCGTTTTAAACATAGCGCCATGAATCTAGCACAGCGCATATTAAAAACTCATTAAATATTCGTTATTTGTTGTCGGATTTTGCCACAAATCATAATCTCACAGAGCTAAGAAATCGTCGGCAGCAGATGAGCTGAAACGCGATAAAAAATCCATTGGCCATATAACATCCATAGCTTGAGTCACTTTGCGGCTTTGCGCCTCTGCGTGAAAAATTCCAGACAAAAATAAAGCTGAGAAGCACCCCACACTGTCTAGGCCGATAAAATATCTGCGGCTTCCGGGTTGCGCTCGTCCTTTTCGCCCGCCAAGCTGCCGCGCATGAAAGTACTCGTTGTAGGGGGAGCCGGTTACATTGGCAGTCACTGCGTGCGACAGCTCGTCGCCGCCGGGCACGAACCGGTCGTGGTTGACAACCTTGTCTTTGGCCACCGCAAGGCCGTGGCACCGGAGATACCGTTCTACACGGACCATCTGGGCAATGTCGACGCCATGCGCAAGATCCTCTCCGAGGAAAAAATCGAGCTCGTCATGCACTTTGCCGCCTTTGCCTACGTGGGCGAGTCGGTCGAAAAGCCGCTCAAGTACTACGATAACAACTTTATTGCCACCCTGCGCCTGCTCGAAGCCATGCTGGCCGAGGGCGTGAAAAAGTTCGTCTTCTCCTCCACCTGCGCCACCTACGGCGTACCGCCCAGCCTGCCCATCGTCGAGACCATGCCGCAGGCCCCCATCAACCCCTACGGCCAGACCAAACTCGACGTCGAAAACGCCCTCAAGGCCCTCGCCCACTCCGACGGCCTGAGCTTTGCCGCTTTCCGCTACTTTAACGCCGCCGGAGCAGCCACAGACGGCTCCATCGGCGAAGACCACAACCCTGAGACGCACCTTATCCCGCTCGTGATCGATGCCGCCCTCGGCAAGCGCGAGAACATCAAAATCTTTGGCACAGACTACGACACGCCGGACGGCACCTGTCTGCGTGACTACGTCCACGTGGACGACCTCTCCCGCGCCCACATCGCCGTCTTTGATAAGCTGGCCACCCCCGGCACGGGCTGCTTCTACAACCTCGGCACCGGCACCCCCTACAGCGTGCGCGAAGTCATCGAGGCGGTGGAAAAGGTCTCCGGCAAGCAGGTCAAGATCGTCGAAGTTGAGCGCCGCGCGGGCGATCCCCCCGCCCTCTACGCCGACTCCTCCAAGGCCAAGTCCGAACTGGGCTGGAAGGTCGAATTTGACTCCGTGGAAAAGATCGTCGAAACCGCCTGGGCCTGGCACTCCGCCCACCCGGACGGCTTCGGCGACTAGTGTCCTGTCTCCGAAATGCTTGCTATAAATCTTGGGGGCTATGCGCCCCCAAACCCCGCAGCAGGCATGGCCTGCACTTTCGATGCTACCGCATCGCGTCTAGCATTAGGGCCTTCAGCGTCGCTGAAGGCCCTAATGCTAGAGGAGCATCCAAACTGGGTTGCACCCCAAAACGTATACGAGAAACTTAGCTCGCCCCCGGGATAGGCACGCAGTGCCGTAAGGGCGAAGCCCTTCCTTGCCAGCGGGTGCCACCCGCTCAGATTTGGAAGTCGACCTTGTCGCTGACAGTGTGCAGGCCGCACTCGCGCTTGCGCCCGTTGAAGCGGGTTTCCTCCTCGCTCATGCCGGCTTCCAGCTTCGAGGTGCTGTGCCAGTCGCCCACCGAGACATAGCCTTGATCCCAGAGCGGGTGATACGGCAGATTGTTGGCCGTGAGGTATTCGTAAATATCGCGGTCCGTCCAGTCGATGATGGGATAAGCCTTATAGGTCTGGCTCTGCCGCTCCAGCGGACGCAGATGCTGGCGGGTCGAGCTCTGCACCCGGCGCAGGCCGGAGATCCAGGCTTCGGCCTCAAGCTCCTGCAGGGCGCGATTCATGGGCTCGACCTTGTTCTCTAAATTGTAGGCTTCGAGAGCTTTCATGTCACTCTCCCAGCGCTTCCCGTCCAGAGCCTCCTGCTGGGCAGGTGTGCGCAGAGCCGAGTAGGTCTTGAGGTTCAGGTCGAGGTTGCGCGTGAGCTCATCGGCAAAGCGGTAGGTCTCGGGGAAAAGGTAACCCGTATCGACAAAGATGATCGGGATACCTGGAACGACGGAGTTAGCCATATGCAGGAGGACGGCGGACTGCACGCCAAAGCTCGTGCTCATGACAAGCTTGTCACCCCACTGCTGATGCGCCCAGCGTATCCGCTCGGCTGCAGACAGTTCGCTGAGGCGCTCATTTTCCCGCTTGAGGTCTAAATCCATGGTTAGCATCATGCTTGAGTAGACGTAAAAAGCAAGCAATCCTTACTTTTATAGGTAAATTAGTAAAGTTTAGTTTAGCAAGCCACCAGCCAATATGCCAGCCTCTCCCCTCAACCTCGATAAAACCCTGCACAGTGATGAGTTTCGCGCCGGGTGCGAGCTGGCGCAATGGGTACGCAAGGCCGGCGGCAGGGCTGTCTTTGTCGGAGGATGTGTGCGCGACGCCCTCCTCGGTCTTCCCTCAAAGGATGCCGACATGGAAATCTACGGCCTGCCCGAACAGCAGCTATCTTCGCTCCTCAAGCAGCACTTCCGCGTCAACGCTGTGGGCCGCGCTTTCGGGGTCTACAAGCTGCGCGGGCTCGACCTGGACGTCAGCCTGCCCCGCCGCGAGTCGAAAGTCGGCACCGGGCACGGCGGATTCGCGGTCACGGGCGACCCCTTGATGTCTCCTACCGAAGCTGCCTCGCGCCGGGACTTTACCCTCAACGCCCTCTCCTACGACCCCCTCACTCACGAGCTCATCGATCCCTTTGGCGGCCAACGTGACCTCGAAAAACGCATCCTGCGCCACACCTCGGACAAGTTCAGCGAAGACCCCCTGCGCGTGCTGCGCGCCATGCAGTTCCTCGCGCGCTTCGACCTGGAGATAGCCCCGGAAACCCTCACCCTCTGCCAGCGCATCACCCCGGAAAACCTTCCCGCCGAACGCCTCTTCGAGGAGTGGAGCAAACTCATACGCAAGGGTAAGACCCCCTCCCGCGGTTTGCACTTTCTAAAAAACTCCGGCTGGCTCCAGTACTACCCCGAGCTAGCCGCGCTCGATGGCTGCCACCAAGACCCCAAGTGGCACCCAGAGGGCGACGTCTGGGTCCATACCCTGCACTGCATGGACGCCTTCGCACGTCAGCGCATTGGCGATGACTACGAGGACCTCGTGATCGGGCTCGCCGTGCTCTGCCACGACCTGGGCAAGCCCGCCACCACCTATACCGACGAGGACGGACGCATCCGCTCACCGCGGCATGAGGTCGAGGGCATCGTACCCGCCGAGACCTTTTTGCGCCGCCTCACCCGACACCAGCAACTCATCGAGGATGTGCTTATTTTGGTAGAAACCCACATGCGCCCGGCCATGCTCCACGAGGCCCAGGCCAGTGATACCGCCGTGCGCCGCCTCGCCCGCAAGGTCGGACGCATCGACCGCCTTGTCCGTGTCGCCCAGGCCGACATGGGAGGACGTCCGCCCCTCAGCGCGGACTTTCCCGCCGGGGACTGGCTGCTCGAGCGCGCTGAAACACTCGCTGTGAAAGACGCCGCCCCCGAGCCCATCGTGCAGGGACGCCACCTCATCGATGCGGGGCTCAAACCCGGCCCGCATTTCAAGCCCCTGCTCGATGCGTGCTACGAAGCCCAGCTCGACGGCGTCTTCGATGAGCTAGAAGCTGGCCTGACATTTCTCCAGTCTCTTTTGGAGACAAATAGGTAGCATGCCCCATGCCCTGATTTGTCAGCTCTTTACGTATCTTTCAGCTAGACCAAATCACCGGAATGCTGTTTATTGTGAACGTTGCTGGTTCACTGGGCAGTAACATCGCATCGACTTCATGAATATTGAGAACCATCCGTTTTTTCAATCCACGGCGGCAGAAGACATCCGGCCACTGGCAGAGCGGACACGTATTGATGAGTACAAAACGGACGACCTCATCTTCACGGAGGGCAGCCCTTCAGACAGCCTCTGCCTCGTACTCGAGGGCACCGTCGCCTTCGTCAAAGTGATCCCGGGCGAAGAAGAGCGCATCATCAGCTACAGCGAAGCAGGCAACTTTTTCGGCGAAATCGGCATCTTTACCGGGGCTCCGCGCTCCCTCAGCGCACGCGCAAAAACGACTCCCGTGCGCATTGCCAAGATCAACCGCGACAGCCTGGTCGATTTTATCAAAAGCACCCCGGGCCCCATCGAGCAGATTCTGGGCAGCATCGTAAACCACCTCCACGCCACCACCCGGCACTACATCGACGACATGCTCCAGCAGGAGAAAATGTCCCTCGTGGGCACCATGGTGAATACGATCATCCACGACTTTAAAAATCCCTTTACCCTCATCAGCCTCGGCGCACAGATGCTCCGCAGCCGCCACGACGACCCCAAGACGGCCCGCATATGCAACAACATCGAGGCTCAAGTGCAACGCATGGTCGAAATGGCCAACGAACTGGGCGAATTCTCCAAGGGCAAGCAAAACCTCGACCTGACCCGGGTCGACCTCGCCGCCCTGTGCGATAAGTTCCGCGAGATGAACGAGCCCTTCTTCCAGCGCGACAACGTCGTGATCGAGATGCGCTCAACCTCCGTCACCGTCATGGCCGAGGAAAACAAGCTCCTGCGCGTCATGCAGAACCTCGTCGGTAACGCCATCGAAGCCTTTGACGCGGACGCCAACGGACAGGTCCAAATCTACATCCACGACCGGGACGACCACGCCGAGATCGTTATCAGCGACAACGGCAAAGGCATCCCCGAGGAGATTCGCCACAACCTCTTCACCCCCTTTGTCACCTACGGCAAGAGCGGCGGCACTGGCCTGGGCACAGCGATCGTAAAGTCGATCATCGACGCCCACCAGGGCACGATCGAGTTTGAAACCGCCACCGGCGCAGGCACCACCTTTACCATCACCCTCCCCAAAGCCAGCTAGGCGGGCAGAGGGGAGGAAACGGTTTTGGAGCAAGAAAGGCCCGAGTATCTGACTTTGAGGAGGTTTGCATAGTCTTCTCTAACCGCAGGACGCTGAGCGCAATAGGTCTGCGCCACACACGGACAGAATAGATCTAAAATGCCCTTCGTCTCCTCGTTTCGCGGTTTGGATACACGGCCCAGACCGAAGGCGATACCTACTCCACCTTGTCTTTGGCCTCGTGGTTTTTACAGTGGCCAGTCGCACCGAGCTCGTCGCAGCTGGCTTCCAGACGCAGGCTGATCCGCTTGGGACTAAATCCCTTCTGGCGGGCCAATGCGCTCTCGCGAATGCTCAGGCAGGGGTTTTCAATCGGGATGACCTGCTTGCAATCCCGACAGACGATGTGGCTAGAGCCGTTGTTATCGCTGCTGGCCACGGCAAAGACACGCTTGTCGTCGGCTCCCTCCAGCTCATAGAGCACCTCGGCCTCCACGAGATCGTGCAGGTTTCGGTAAACGGTTGAAAGCGAAACGGCCTTATCCACCGCCCGGACGCGGGCCAGCAGTTGATCCGCGTTAAAGGTCTCGTTCGTCTCGAAAATGACGTCACACATGATTTTGCGCACGGCGGTAATGCCCCGCCCTTTCGAGCGCCAGTAGTCGAAGGCCTGCTCTTTCAGGCTATCGTTTGTGTCCGAAGTCGCGCTCATAGACGCTCCTTAGGCCGCCAACGTGGCGTCCTTGAAATTGAAACGCAACTCAATGCGCTCCGCCGGGTACACGCGGTTGTTCAGCACCTCCATGGACAGGCGGCGGCAGTAATCTTCGAGATCACCTTCCTCGTCCAGGCAAACCGGCATTTTCTCCAGCACCTGATCGGAATCATCGCGCGCCTCGATGATGAGGTTCCGCTCCAGCCAGCGACGCAGGGCGTCGAGCTTGGCTACCGACATACCGTCAGCCGAACTAAAGAGCTTAAAGTAGCAGGACACACAGCGCCCCGGATGGGCTTTAGTCAGCGCGGCTTCGCGCAGATCCAGGAGCTCATCGGCCTGCCGGTAAAAGGAGCGGCTAAGCGGGCCCAGGATGTCATTTTCGAAGTGCTCGTCCATATCGATGCGCACAAGAATGCATTTGAGACGCAATCGCAAGTAAAATCCGTAAAAAAGAGGCCCACTTGCGTGAGCCCCTATGAGAGTAACGGGCCAGTTAGGCCTTGAACTCACCGCACCAGTCATTTGCGGCGGTTACCGGGAAGCGCGTCTCGAACTTGGTATCTTCGTCAACGGCGAAGACCACCGATTGAGGGGCATTGCGACGGCATTCACCTTCACTGTCACTCTGTTTATTCCAGTAAGCACACTTAGCACAAGCGGCTGTTTTAGCAATTGTTTGGGTTTCCATAGTCATGATCCTTTCCTTTTCTTTAATGAGACTAATCTAGCACAGAAATCCCACTTTCCAAGCAATAATGCGGGTTTAAACGCATTTGCTAATGAGATTGATTCGCAACCCTAACCCCTGAGAGTGAGTTTCACTATCAAATTTTATTCCGACAGAAGCAGTCCGGATTAGCCCACAGTGCCTCGTCTCTACAAGGTCCCTCCACCAAAAGTCACACGGTATTGAATCCGCCCGCGAGGCTAAGCCTCCGCCGCTCTACAAGCGCAACTAATACCGTTTCCATCTATGATTGATGAGATGTTGGTAGGGACGGCTGCCTGGGGCCGTCCGCTGCGGCCTGGGCCCAGACCTAAAATAGTGATCCGCAGAATCACGGGTGAGGGCTATGCCCTTCTAGTCTTTTTTGGCCCAGGAGTCGCGGAGTGTGACCGTGCGGTTATAGACTGGCTGTTGGCCCGGGACGTGGTCCTTGCTATCCGGGCAGAAGTAGCCCGTACGCTCAAACTGCACCGTTTCCCCGGCTTCGGCCGTGGCCAGCCCGGGCTCGATATATGCCTCGGTCGTGGTGAGCGACTCGGGGTTGACGAAATCCGTGAAGGGCCGCTCCTTGTCCCCGTCAGGCTTTTCTACGGAAAAAAGGCGATCGAAGAGCCGCACCTCGGCCTTGGCCGCATGCTCGGCACTTAACCAGTGGATCACGCCCTTGACCTTACGGTCGGTCGGCTGCTTGCCCAACGTGTCAAGGTCGGCCGTGCAGAGCACACGGGCGACGTTCCCCTCAGCGTCCTTTTCGACCGATTCGGCTTTGATAATATAGGCGTAGCGCAGGCGCACCTCGCCCCCTAGCTTCAGGCGGAAATACTTCTTGTTGGCCTCCTCGCGGAAGTCCTCGCGTTCGATGTAGAGGCGCCCGCTGAAGGGTACCTTGCGCGTCCCTGCGGAATCGTCCTCGGGGTTGTTGACCGCATCGACTTCGACGACTTCACCCTCGGGCCAGTTGGTGATGACGAGCTCGATCGGGTCGAGCACCGCCATACGGCGCGGGGCCGTGCGGTTGAGCACATCGCGCACGGCGTGTTCCAGCAGGGCCAGGTCGCTGGTGGAGTTAAACTTGGTCAAGCCGACCTTGTCGATAAAGTTGCGGACAGCGGCAGCAGGGACGCCCCGGCGACGCATGCCGGAGAGCGTCGGCATGCGCGGGTCATCCCAACCGGAGACGAACCCCTCCTCGACCAGCGTGCGCAGCTTCCGCTTGCTAACGACGGTATAGTTGAGGTTCAGGCGGGCGAACTCGGTTTGCTTGGAAGGGAAGATTCCGAGCTTTTCGATAAACCAGTCGTAAAGCGGACGGTGATCTTCGAACTCCAGCGAGCACAGCGAGTGCGTGATGCCCTCCAGCGAATCGCTCTGGCCGTGGGTAAAGTCGTAGCTTGGGTAAATGCACCACTTGTCGCCCGTGCGGTGGTGATGCATGCGCTTGATGCGGTACATGACCGGGTCGCGCAGGTTCATGTTGGGGGCGGCCATGTCGATCTTGGCCCGCAGGACCATCGCTCCGTCGTCAAACTCCCCCGCCCGCATACGGCGAAACAGATCGAGACTTTCCTCGGCTGGACGCCCACGGTAGGGGCTGTTTGTGCCCGGCTCAGTCAGCGTGCCGCGATTGAGCTTCATCTCCTCGGGAGATTGCTGGTCGACGTAGGCCAGGCCTTTTTCGATCAGTTGTTCGGCCCAGGTGTAGAGCTGTTCAAAGTACTCACTGGCGAAGCAGAGCTTGTCCCACTTAAAGCCCAGCCACTGGATGTCCTCCTGGATGGCGCGGACAAATTCGTCGCTCTCCTTCTCCGGGTTGGTATCGTCAAAGCGCAGGTTGCACTTGCCGCCAAACTCCTCCGCGATGCCGAAGTTCAGGCACACCGCCTTGGCGTGACCGATCTGCAGGTAGCCGTTGGGCTCCGGGGGAAAGCGCGTGTGGACGCGTCCGTCGTGCTTGCCCGCCGCAACGTCGTCGGCGATCATTTGACGGATAAAATCGAGGGGCTTGTTTTCCTGTTCGGTCGTCTCGCTCATGGCAAAACGTTTACTCAGTAACAAAGCCGCCGCGATGTCCAACCCATTTCACAATCAGAGCCCGATCGCCCTACTTCTTGGCCAACTGCTTCCAGTACTCCCACTTCTTGCCCGCGAGGATTTCCTCCGACAGGGCCGTGCCCAGTCGCTGCCCGGCCAGGACGTCGCTGGGATAATGGACACCACTGATCACCCGGCAGGTGCCGATCAGCTTGCCGCGCTCGATCAGTGCCTCCTTATGCTGGGGCATCATGTCAGCCAACAGATAGGCAAAGAGCAGGCCATAGGTGGAGTGACCACTCGGGTAAGAAGTCGTCTCCTCCAGCGGTACACAGGGCTGGATGGCGAGGTTTTCTCCGTAGGGACGAACACGCCCGTATTTGTCCTTCGCCTCCATGACCAGCGGGTAGATCAAGGTCGTGACCTCGTCAAACATGTGCCTAACCGTCTCGGGCTTCCAATCTTTTTCCAGATCAGCCGCGATGATGTCGATGTACAGCTCGATGCTTAAGTCGGAGTACTGGTAGGCTGTGGCGATCTGCTCTGGCGTGCGCACCTGCTGTATCCAGAGCATGACTGCCATGTCCTCTGCCTGAGTCTGAGAATCAGCTAGAGGCGCAGCGGGCATGATGCGCTCCACGTTGATCTTATCCGTATTCAGGTAGACGGATGCGTCGTTGGGCTTGGCTTGCGAAAGCAGCGGTGTGAGCGAAAACAGTAAGCCGAGAGTCAGGGAACGGGTGGAGAGGAGAAAACGTTGCATACCTCGCAGACTATTGCTCAGTAACGCGTGCGCAAGCCCGATTGAAGCTTGAGGTGTCAATATCCTCGCTTAGCCTTCCCTCACAACATGAGTGACACGCACGAAGCCCACCACGCGACACCACCCCGCAGCATCCTGCGCGAAGAAAAATCGCTCCTCTTCGGTGCTGCAACCACGGTGCTGTTCCTGGCCTTTGGCAGCGGTTGGCTTGAACGGCTGCATAACCCGCTGATCTTCGGCGGCCTCTTTCTCTGGCTCTTTGCCATCATGCTTTGGCTGGCCTTCGGAGTGGTCAAACACGCCGACTGCCTCGCCATCAAGCTCGGCGAGCCCTACGGCACGCTCATCCTGACCCTCTCCGTCATCAGCATTGAGGTCGTCATGATTACCGCGGTCATGCTCACCGGGGGCGAGAATCCCGCCCTCGCCCGCGACACGATGTTCTCCGTGCTCATGATCGTGCTCAACGGCATGCTCGGCATCACCCTGCTGGCGGGCGGCTGGAAACACCGGGAACAGGAGTACAACCTGCAAGGAGCCAACACCTACCTCTCTGTCATCGTGCCCCTGGCCGGACTCGGGCTCATCCTGCCCCGCTTTACCAACTCCGCCCCCGGCGGCGCCGTGACTCCCCTCATGGCCATCTTTCTTACCGTCATGTCGCTCGGGCTCTACGGTATTTTTCTGGCCATGCAGAGCACCCGCCACCGGAAGTTCTTTACCCAGCCCGGCGTAGGCGAAGCCCCCGGCGGCCACGACGACCACGGCAGCCTGACCATCCGCTCAACCGGCTTTCACGCCCTCTTCTTATTTCTAAGCATGCTGCCCATCGTGCTGCTTTCGAAAAAAATGGCCGGACTGGTCGACCACGGCATCTCCGTACTCAACGCCCCGCAGGCCCTCGGCGGTTTCCTCGTGGCCATCCTCGTGCTCTCACCGGAGGGCATGGGCGCGATCAAGGCCGCGCTCTCCAACAACCTCCAGCGCACCGTAAACATCTCCCTCGGCTCCGCCCTGGCCACCATTGGGCTGACCATTCCCGCCGTGCTCGTGGTTAGCCTGGCCACCGGCAAGCGACTCGACCTCGGCCTGGAGACACCGGAAATAGTCCTGCTCTCGCTCTCCATCCTCGTCGCTGCGATCAACTTCTCCAGCGTACGCACAAACCTCCTCCAGGGCGCCGTGCACCTCGTCCTCTTCTTCGCCTACCTCATGCTCATCTTCGACTAAAGGGCGCAGCCCTTTACCCTAAATGCTGCGCATCTGGATCCCTTTCTTGATGAAAGGCATATTTTTTTGCCGCTGATTAATACAAGCATCAACCCTACCTCATTGACTTTGCGCCTTCGCGTCTTTGCGTGATCAAATGCAAGCTCAAGCACCGTGCGCCTTAGCGCGCGAGAGTACCTTTTCCTTACCCAGCACTGCGAGCAGCCCGAAGAGCGGGACGCCCCCACCCTGACCGCTGACGGCCAGTCGGGTAATCGGGAAGTACGCGGTCGGCTTCTGCCCGTTGGTTTCGGCCACTTGGCCAAAGGTGGCTTCCAGCCCGGCCTCGGACCAGTCATCGAGGGCTTCCAGCGCAGGCAAGAGCTCGCCCAGGCGTGCCGCCGGGTCGCCCTTCTTGTAAACCCGCTCGCGGGCAGCCGCGTCGACTTCTACCGTGTCGGAGAAGAACGTCGCCACCAGCTCCGGCATGGACGCGAGGTCGCGGGCCTTGGGCTGGCAGAGCGCGAGCACGCTTTGCAGGTAATCCTCATCCGTGGACTCGTCGATGAGCCCGGCACTGACCAACACCGGCGCGGCCAGGTGGGTAAAGGTCTCGATCGGCAACGCGCGCAGGTACTCGGTGTTGATGTGGGCCAGCTTCTGCTCGTCAAAGCGGGCGCCGTCCTTGTTGATTCCCGGAAAGTCAAAGCGCTCGATGATCTCCGCAATGGGCATGACCTCGCTGTCGTCCTTCGGATTCCAGCCCAGCAGGCAAAGGTAGTTGCGCACGGCCTGAGCCAGGAAGTGGCGGCTGACGTACTCCTCGATCAAGGCACCGGATTCGCGCTTGGACATCTTGCCCTTGCCGTCGCTCTTCAGGATGAGCGGGATGTGGGCAAACACGGGCGGGGTGACGCCGAAAGCGCGGTAGAGCTCGACGTGGCGCGCGGTGTTAGAGAGGTGATCCTCGCCCCGGATGACGTGCGTGATGGCCATACAGATATCGTCCACCACGTTGACGAAGTGGAAACCAAAGTCGCCGTTACTGCGGCGGATGACGAAGTCCTGCTCCACTGCACGCTCGACCCGACCGCGGATAGCATCCTCCACCACGACAGGCTCGGTGCGAACCTTCTCCAGCTCGGCGTTCTTGTACTTGTCAAACTCGGTGTAACGCTCACCGATCAGCTTAAAGTAAACCGCCCCGTCTTTTTCGTAAGTACGCCCCGCCGCGGTCAGCTTGGCCAGATACTCTTCGTAAATCGCCTGACGCTCACTCTGGAAATACGGGCCGTAGTCGCCACCGACCTCCGGGCCTTCGTCCCAATCGAGCCCGAGCCAGCGCATACCGTCGAGCAGAGCCTGGAGGGCCTCGGGCGTGTTGCGCTCTGTATCCGTATCCTCGATACGCAGGACAAAGGCGCCACCAGTATGGCGGGCGTACAGCCAGTTAAACAGAGCCGTGCGGGCACTGCCGATGTGGAAGAAACCGGTGGGGCTGGGAGCGAATCGGACGCGGACTTGGGACATGGGTGCTATTCGGTTAAAACTATTCAGACGGGATGCTGATGTGGCGGCAATGGCAACCACGCCTGCATCTCCAAAGGCAACTACTTCATCCCAACCGGGAGGAACTTCAAATAAAAAACCCGCCGGGAGTACCGACGGGTCGTAAAAAGTGCTTTTGAGCCGCTTACTACTTGGACAGGGAGCTGTCTTCGTAGGAGAGCTTGCGCAGCTCATCGGTGATGTCCTTGGCCTCGGCAGGCATCGGCACGCGCAGGCCAAAGATGTCGTTAGCCGTGATGCTCGGCTCTTCGTAGAGAGCAGCGTTGAGCTCTTCATTGAAGTCAAGGCTGCCACCACTGAAGGAGACACCCAGCTTGATGCCCTTGTAGACGCGGTAAACGAGGATGTCGGCGTCCTTCCACTGGTTAGCAGATGCGGTGCCGCCGATCGGGCCAGCCTTAACGCTCAGGCCAACGCCCCACTTGATGGACTTGTCGTAGAGGGACTTGAGCGACTTCTTGTTCATGTAAACGGCGATCAGGTCCGTTTCCGTGCCACCGATCTCGATGCCGAGGCTACCACCGGTAACGCTGTAGACCGCGGGCGGGCTCCAGTTATCGATGTTGTTCACCATGGCAATACCCGTGCCACCATAACCGCCGATGCCAATAGCAGCACCTTCGAGCTTTACGATGAGGACGGCCTCGGATTCAGCCAGCACCTCGTGAGGGATGGCGGTCTTCGGGTCCTTCTGATTGGCGGCCAGAATATCGTCGGCCTCGGAGATGGCCGTCTTTACCTTGGCGAGCTCGGTCTCGAGCTGGGATTCTGCCTGGAGCAGAAATGGAACGAATAATGTCAACAATACGACAGGTAGTTTCATAATGCTGGATAGATTCTGCCCATAATCCACTGCCGTCAATGCCAAAGGTAGAGGCGGTTAGCTCTCTTTATGCGGCAATTCGCTTTTCGCAAAAACCTTACGCTCCAGCCAGTGCGAGAAGAACCGATAGGCCAGCAGGCAGACAAACAACGATAGTCCGACGAACACTGCCATCCACTTGAGCTGCTCGATCAGCAGCGAGACTTCCTTCTTATAGTCGCCCATCTCCTGTAGGGCAAGCACGCCCGGACGGAGCTCTTCAGTCAAGGTGCTGAGCTTGGCGATGTTCTCGTCGATGCTGGCCCAACGCTCGGTCAGTGGCTTGCCTTCGACATCGTTGATGAGGTTCGTCAGGGTCTGCTCCAGCGTAATCATCCGCTCACTGAGTTCATTGATGCGCTCGATGCTATCCAAAGCCTGAACGGGCCAGTCCTGATACTCCGGTTCCTCCATTTTATCCAGCAGCGGCTGCACGATGCGGTTAATCTGGGAAAAGTAGTCAACCAACTGACCAAGCTTCATCTGATTTTCACCCACCTTATGGGCGAAATCGATCAGCGACTTACCCTCGGGTGAGTTGAGGAAGTTAAAGGCAGCGATCTCCGTCATCCAGTAGGCGTAGACGGGCATCCAGTCGATGAGGTTATAAAAATTCTGCAAGTTGCGGTTTGCCTGCTGCATCTGGTTCACCGTGCTGTTGATGCCCTCTTCCATCCCTCCAAAGAACAAGCCACCGCTCAGGGTCTCCGAGGGCGGAGGCGAGTAGCGGTCCCCCGCCAGCGAGCCCATGCGATCCGGCCCATAAAAGCTGTCCATGGGGTTCTTGGCACACCAGGCCATCACCGTCTCGCGGAGCTTATCGTAGTCGGCCTCATCGAGCACGACATCTGCCAGCCACCACGACCACTCGTCCGCAGTGGAGATGGCTTCGCTCACCTCGGGCTGGAACGGCCCCAAAAATGCCTTGCCCTTCTTACCCTTGGCAAACTCTGCCGAGCGACTGGTAAAGGTCACCAGATCGACCAGCGCAACGCGGGGATTGGGTTGAATGATGATGTTGTTGACCGCCGAGACCATGGAGTACTTCCAGGTGATGAAGTTGCGCTTGTACTCGTAGGAGGCCTCGGTCTTGCCCATCATCATGTTCCCGCCAAAGGCCACCAGCCCGGGAAAGCGTGTGGAGTACTCCTGCAGCAGGTCGTAGAGTTGGCTGTCCGTAACGCGGGCCTCTTTCGTCGCAATCGACTTCACCTCGCGGGTGTCCTGGGCCAGTTCACCGAGGCTGTCGACAAAGTCCTCGTTGCGTTCCTCCTCATGCTTATTGGCCAACTTCTCCTGGGCACTGAGCAGGTGCCCCGCAGCCGGGACAGACACCACAGCGCTCAGGCCGAGCGCCAAGGCGAGCTTCTGGACAAAAATAATGGCGTGAACGTTGCGCATACGCGAAATTTCCCCTAGCTAATCGATAAACGGGATTAACCAGTGAACTCATGTCTTACCTCGGCCCAGGACTCAAGCTCGAAACCTTTCAACACGACTGGCAGGACGCCGTGCGCGCAAACCAGTTAGAAGACCTTAGTTTTGGGCAGGACGAAGGCATCAGCCTGCCCTGTGCCCTGCGCCAGCCAGCGCCCGGAGCTCCCAGCCTCTTCATCTCTGCCGGCATCCACGGGGACGAGCCCGCCGGACCACTCGCGCTGCTGCGTTTCTTGCAGGAAGGCCGCTTCCCCGAACACATCGGCCTCGTACTCATGCCTCTGCTCAACCCCGAGGCCCTCGCAGCCAAGACCCGCGAGCACCCGAGCTTTGGAGACCTCAACCGCGACTACCACGCCTTTGCTTCGCCTCACATCCGGGCCCAGCGCAGCTTCCTCAAGCAGCTCGACTGGCATTTTCGCCTCTCGGTCTGCCTCCACGAGGACTGGGAGAGCACCGGCTATTACCTCTACGAGCACATCCCCGGTCCCATGAAAAGCATCGGGCGGGAGATCCTCGCCGCCGTCGAACCTATCTGCGGCATCGACATGAACGCCGAGATCGAAGGCATCGAAGCCGACCGTGGCCTCATCAACCGCGACATATCGGACATTGATCCGGATGAAATCGGCGGCTGGCCCGAAGCCCTCTTCCTCGGGGAACACTATACCGACATGGTCTATACCCTGGAGGCTCCCAGCGGACGTGAGCTGGAGACCCGCGTCGCCGCTCACACCGCCGCACTGGAAGTGTCCATGCAGGTCTTTTAGGCTGCGCAGGCAAGCCTCAGGGTAAGGATTTTTTAACCCTAAGGAAGCAGAGCGCAAGAGCGCTGCGTCCCTGCGGTTAAAATCCTCTTAGCGTAGTCTAATACGAATAGCTTTCGCTCGTCTCCTCGCGTTTCTTAAAGCCCGCGGCGACCTCGACGTACTTCGTGGCCCAGTGCCTGAGCTCGGCCTGCTCCTCCGGGCTCATCGTCTTGACGATCTTTCCCGGCACGCCCATGACCACCGCGCCCGAAGGCACCTGCATCCCCTTGGTCACGAGTGCCCCGGCCCCAATCACCGCGCGATCACCAATGACGGCCCCGTCCAGCACCGTGGAGTGCATGCCGATCAGACACTCGTCACCGATCGTGCAAGCATGGATCATAGCCATGTGCCCTACCGTGGTGTAGCGACCTATCTTTACGCCATAATCGTCGGCCAGGTGCACCACCGAGCCGTCCTGAATGTTGCTGCCCTCGCCCACTTCGATGCTGTTGATGTCTCCGCGCATGACCACACAGGGCCAGACGCTCGTCTTTGGCCCCAGGGTGACATCGCCGATCACGACGGCGCGCGGGTGTACGTAAGCCGAAGGATCAATATTCGGCTCACAGCTCAAGTGACGGTCCAGACGTTGCTGCGTAGTCATAGCCTGCTATCATGGACACCTGCACCCCATGCAGGCAATGCGATACTTTGCGCTTGCATGCAGTGGCCAGGCGGCGGGATAATCTGTAACGCTAAGGCATCCCGCCGTGCGGGTCGTCTTTTTCGCACAAAACGGGGTGAGAATCATGGGGAAGAAAACAAGCACCGAATACCAAACGCATAAGCAATCAGGGCTCCTGGAGTTTATCTGGAGCGAGCGCTCCCGCCTGAAGAAGGTCACTGTGTTCGTCATGCTGCGCACCATGGTGCTGGCCCCCATCCCTATCATCACCCGGCAGATCGTCGACCACGAGGTCAAGGGCGGGAGCATTTTTGGGGTCATTCAAATGATGCTCATCGTGCTCGGCCTGATCGGGCTCCATGTCATCTTTACCGTAGTGGGAAACCGAGAGCTCTCCCGCAATATTCCCAACATGGTCCTGGACCTGCGCGCGCGCATTTTCCACAAGCTCCAGTTCATGAACTTCGGTTTCCTGGACAGGACCAAGGCCGGACGTCTGCTCTCCAAGTACGCCTTCGACACCCAACAGGTCGAGGGCACTCTGGTGCCAATCATCCACGACATCATTCCGACCCTCACCTACTCTATCTGCATGATCGTGGTCATCACCACGATGAATCCCCTCCTGACCGTCGTCATCGTACTCATGCTGCCCATTATCGCCGCTGTACGCATGTTCTTCATCAATCGCATCACGCAGAATAACCGCCAGGTGCGTCTGGCCCGCGAACGCCTGACCGGCACCGCCAGCGAGTACATCTCCGCCCTGCGCCTCGTGCGCAGCCTGGGCGAAGAAAAAGCCGTCAGCTCCCATCTGGACAGCCACAGTGAGGGCTTCCGGGCAGGTCGCCAAAAGCAGATCATGCTCAATACCTCGCTCGGCGTCTTCACCTTTTCGGCCAAGGAATTCCTCTCCATCCTCATCGTCGGCGTCGGGGCCATCATGGTCGTACACGGTTATGCCAGCTACGGCGTGCTCATGGCCTTCCTCGTCGCCCTGCCCGTCATCCTCATGCCGATTCAATCCATCACCTCGTTCAGCCAGCAGTACTTCCTCGGGCAGGAGAGCTACCGCAGCATCCGCGAGCTGCTGGACAGCGGCTACGTCGAACGCTGGAATGGCGACTACATCCCGCAGCACATCCGGGGCGAGATTAACTTCGAACACGTCTGCTTTACCTACGACGAGAAAAAGCCCGACGTGCTTCACGACTTTACCCTCAAGGTCAACGCGGGCGAGCACGTGGCCTTCGTCGGTCCATCCGGTTCCGGCAAGAGCACCCTGGTCAGCCTGATCCTTGGCCTCTACGCCCCGCGCAAGGGACGCATCCTCGTCGACGGCATGCCGCAGGAGCGCCTTGCCATGCGGCAGTTCCGCCGCCGCTGCGCCATCGTCATGCAGGACAGCATGCTCCTCTCAGGCACCATCACCGAGAACATCCGTTTCGGTCAGCCCGAGGCAAACATGGAGCAAGTCCGCGAAGCCGCCCGCCTGGCCTACGCCGAGGACTTTATCGACGAGCTCGATGACGGGTTTGACACCGTGGTCGGCGAACGCGGGGTAGCCCTCTCAGGCGGCCAACGCCAGCGCATTGCCATTGCCCGCGCCCTCCTGCGTAACCCGAGCATCCTCATTCTTGACGAAGCCACCTCCGCCCTCGACTACGAGAGCGAGCGCCAGGTCCAGGCCGCGCTGAACAACCTCTCCAAGGGGCGCACGGTCATCACCATCGCCCACCGTTTGAGCACGGTCAAAAACGCCGACCGCATCGTCGTCCTGCACAAGGGCCACATCAAGGAAGTCGGCAGCTTCGAGGAACTCGCCAAACTCGACGGTGCCTTTGCCCACCTGCTCGCCAGTCAAAACACACCCAGCTAACAGCGCCCTAGCCAAGTTCATTGAATAAGTTAATAGCCGAAAAATGGCACAAAAAACACAAAAGAGCATTAGGCATTGCCTAAGATAAAGCTCATATCTGAAGCTCTTTGCGACTTTGCGTCTCTGCGGTGAAATCGTTTAGACAAGAACTAAGCTAACACAGCCTAGTTCTCCGTTTGCTCCCGATACAATTCCTCTGCCCGAAAGTGCAGGATGTACTTTTGCTGAAAGTACGGATCGCCCAGACGCTCTTCCAGCGAAATGCGACCGTGCAGGCGTGAGCGCAGCCCCGCTACTTCGGAGTCAACATCGCCTCCACGCCAATAGAGCAGCCCGTTTGGGATGGAATGCTTCTGCCCTTTGCGGACGAAGGGACGTATCCAGTTTATGAATACAGCAATATCGGTCACGGCGCGACCGGTTACGAAATCGTACCCGCCCTTGAGCGACTCTACGCGCGCGTGACGCACTTCGACGTTTTTCAGGTCCAGCCGTTTGGCGATGTCTTCAACCACGCGAATTTTCTTCCCCACCGAGTCGACGAGCAGAAAACGGGCCTGCGGGTAGCAGATCGCCATGGGCAAGCCCGGCAGACCGCCCCCGGTGCCGACATCCAGCACACGTGCCCCTGCCATCAGCTTCAGCGTGCCCGTGATCGCCAGGCAGGGCGAAAGGTGATGCACCTCCAGCAGGTCAATATCCTTGCGGGACACAAGGTTCACTTTCGCGTTCCACTCGCGCATCAGCGCTCCCCACGCAGCAAGTTTTTCCCAAGCCTCGGGGCTTACCCCGGTCAGGCGCGCGCGCATCTCTTCAGGCATACTCATTTATCTGTCTCCTCTGTACTTCTTTGCATACGGTCCTGGATTCTGGCTTTGTTTTCAGCCGGCTTGGCCAGTTTCCGCTCGATGGCCATCGTGGGCACATACTGCTGCGAGCCCAGGACCAACTTCCATTCTTCAGGCAACATGACCTCCGGATCAAGCTGCATGATAAGCTCTTTCTGCGCCTCCGACTCGGCCAGCATGCGATGCGCCAGTGCCTTTGTCACCATCCCGCGCGGCGAGAGCGGCTCATAGCCGTAGAGGAGATCGATCGCTTTGGCCGGACGGCGCAGCATGCACAACGCCATGGCCTGCGTGTCCCGGTAGTCGCGGTTATCCGGATCGTGGTTAAAATTATCTTCGCTGATCTCCACCGCCTCCAGTCGCCCCATATCGAGCACCAGCGAGAGGTAGGCGTACTCATTGGCCAGTTCGCGGTCGCGGGGAAAGTTCTGCCGCGCCCGGGCCAGCACCTTGTACTCGGCTACGGAGGCTTTCTTCGCTGACAGAAGCGCAATCAGCTCATCGTAGGCTTCCCGCTCCCAAGGCTCACGCTCGATAATATTTTCCAGTATCCACTCCTGTTCCTGCACAAAATCCATCCGTCGCGCCGCCTCCAGTAGCTCCCGCAAATCATCCGGACGGGCCGAGCGCAGCCACCGGTTTAGCCGCGGGTTGGGAAATGTCGCCTGCCGCTCGCGGTTGCGTGTCTCCGTCAGCGGGTAGAGCAAGAAGCCAAAACCTTCCTCTCCGGTCCAATCCGCCTGCGGATAGTACTCGGCCAAGGCATTGAGCTCATTGGCATGCACCATGGCCTCCGCCACCAATGGAGAAAGCGGGGGGCGTTTAAAGTGCAAGCGGGCGTCCGGGGCAGTCGCCGCGGCAACCACGGCATCGTACTCCCCGTGCTCATTGAGCCAGCTCAGGATGCGAGCAAGGGCAACCGGACGCCGCTCCTGCTCCTCCAGTAAAAGGGCGAGTTTGGCCGCATAGGCCTCCCTGTCCACCTCGTAAAGCGCATCCAGAGCATGCAGGCGCGAACTCAGATCGTATTCGCCGTACTTCCAGAGCTGCACCGCTGTCTCGCGCAATCCGGACTCGTTCCCCGTACGCTCGTACAGACCGAGTAAAGCGATGGCAGCCTCGCTGCGCAGTTGCTCGTCTTCGATAAGCTCCTGCAGGCGAGTCACCGTCGGGGCCAGCTCTGCCACCGGGAGCACCTCGGCTTCCAACTCCGCCAAGTCGAGCGCGTAGCGTTGATTCTCCGGCTCCAGCTCGACTGCTCGTCGCAGGTAGGCCAAAGCCGCGGGAAAGTCCTCGACTTTTAACGCGAGCGTTGCCCCAAATCTGGCCAACGTCGCTCCCTGCTCTAATTTGCCAAAGCCTTGCTGCTCATAGTTCAGGTACGCGTTGTAAGCGCTGCGCGGGGACTCGTATTTTTCCACCGCAAGCATCCAGTCCATAAAGGCCTGGTAATCCTCCGGGCTTAGAAAAGCAATCGATCCATAGTTCATCACCACACGCGGATCACCGACGGCCTCCAGCAGCTTCGCCGCAGCGATGTGCGCTTCGACATTATCGGAGTCGAGCGCGACTGCCTCTTCGATCAACATGACCATGAGGTCATTTTCGCCCTCCTGATAGGCCTGCTGGGCGCGCTCAAGCAATCGGGGCTGCTTTTGGTCCTGACGATCCTGCCAGATCACATAACCGCCTACAGCCAGCCCGAGCAGAAAAATGATGATCGCTACGACCCGAATTACCATAAACTTACAATCTGCAAGTAATCCCGCCCCACATCAAGCACAGGACAAAGTTCACCCACAAATTTCCACTTTTCCCTTGTAACGCATCAACGCATCCTGATATTATGATACGTAACTGACATTCCTATGCAAATAACAGAAAAACCTCTTTCCGCACGTGGCCAGGAGCTCCTCCGCCTGATTGAGCAGCGCATCGTCTTTCTGGACGGCGCAATGGGCACCATGATCCAGCAGCACAAGCTCGAAGAAGAAGACTTTCGCGGGGACAAATTTAAAGACGCCGAAAAAGCCCTCAAGGGCAATAACGACCTCCTCGTCTTCACCCGTCCCGAGATTATCGCTGACATCCACCGTGCTTTTCTCACAGCGGGCAGTGACATCATCGAGACCAACACCTTCTCTGGCACCAGCATCGCCCAGGCCGACTACGGTCTGGAGGACATCGTTTACGACTTGAACAAGGTCGCCTCAGAGCTCGCCCGCAAGACCGCCGATGACTTCGCCGCCGAGCACGGACGCCCCTGCTTCGTGGCTGGTGCTATCGGACCTACCAACCGCACCTGCTCGCTCTCGCCCGATGTCGAGCGCCCCGAGTACCGCAACGTCACCTTTGACGAGCTCGTCGAGGCCTACACGGAGCAAGTCCGTGGTCTCGTGGACGGCGGCGTCGATGCCCT
>JAUIAM010000005.1 GCA_030425485.1 Verrucomicrobiia bacterium | reverse complement strand
CAAGCAGCAGGCATTACCTGTGGTAGAAGGGTGCATTTTCCCTGACGATGACATCGGCGATACGGATGCAGATCTTATTAAGGTGCGTACCCCTGATGAGCCCGGAGCCTATCGTCTGTTCGTGTATGTGCGAGATGGCCAGGGGGGTGGAGCGGTCCAGAATATTCCATTTCTCGTTACAGAAACTGAATAACTCAAATAGATATCCAGATGTATACGATGCCCCAGACAGTTGCCCATAAGGGCCAGCGAGCTTTTTCCTTGATCGAGTTATTGGTGGTTGTGGCTATAACCGCGGTTTTGGCAGCGGTTGTAATTGCTACGCTCGGAGCTATCCGCGAACAAGCTCGTCTGTCCAGGGGGGTAGCAAATCTAAAGCAGATTGGCAATGCGCTGCACTTGTACGCCGTTGATAACGATGGCAAATTGCCATACTCTTGGAAGCAGAACGTCTCAGACTGGGGGTTAGAGGTTTCGGGGTATATTCAGGAATCGGGGACACGCTATTCAAATAGCAATGCCTATCGAAGCGAAGTCTTCACAGACCCAAGTGCCACCATTGATGGGGGGACACTGCATTACAGCGCACACCAGTTGCTGATGCCGACTTATTCCACAAATAATTACAATGACCAAGTCAAGATTGCCTCCATCCAGAATCCATCGGAATTGGTCATTGTCGCCGATAGCGCACAAAAGGATAGTGGAATGTCACCGGCTGGCTTACGCCCGAGCTATTTTAAACTCACATCTGCCGGCTTCGGAGGAGACTTGGGTGACACCGTACCCTTGGAAGATAATAAGGACGGAAACGCCTATGCCGGAAATGTTCGCTATCGAATGAAAAACAATACTGCGGCTAAGTTTCTGTTCGTCGATGGGCATGTGGAGGTGATTAACATGGGCGAGCTCAAATACCGAAACACGGTATTCCAGCGATAGGCGAGTACGGCTTTGATCTCTCTGGCGATAAGGTGACTGAAATGCTGTATCCAAAATTAAATGCATATAGGGAGCTGGTTGGCCTGGACGGTATCTACCGCTTTGCTCCCAATCGTGAAGACCGTGCGAGCGGGGATTGCTGGCCCGATGGACTGCCTGTCAATGCCCTGGAATTAGCTGTGCCCGGAAGCTGGAATGAGCAGCTACGCGATCTGCATGAATTCCACGGCGAGGGGTGGTACGAGCGCGATTTTTACGTGCCTGCTTCTTGGGGTGAGCGCTGTGTCTTCCTACGCATTGGTAGCACAGCGGGCAATGCACGGGTCTGGGTGGATGGGTGTCTCCTGGGAGAACATATCGGGCCACATTTGCCGTTTGAGTTTGAACTTAAAGGCGGCTTGAAGTCGCCGGGAGCGCATCGCCTCACGATTGCGGTGGATAATACATTGCGTTGGATGTCCCTGCCTCCGGGGCAGGCCAGACGGGATGAAGACCGTGCGGGTTTTGGCCTTGGGTGCCCGGATGTGCCTTACGATTTTTTCCCCTATGGCGGAATCCACCGATCTGTACAGCTTTATGCGGTTAATCGGGATCACATTAGCGACCTCTCGGTGAGAACCAGCCTCGACGCTGGTAGCGGTCATATAGAGATTGCGGGCAAAATTCGCACACGGGAAACCGGTTTGCGCATGCGAGTCGAAGCCGGGGCCTATGGCGTGGAATCCTCCGTTGAGGGTGGGACTGTAGAAGCAAAACTGACCATCCCGTCCGTTCGTCCGTGGTGTCCTGCCGACCCTCATCTGTACAAATGTGTGTGTACACTCGTTGACGAATCAGGAACTGTCGCGGACGAGTATGTGCTCCAGATCGGTGTCCGTACCGTAGAAGTTAGAGGCAACGAGCTCTTGCTCAACGGTGAGCCGATTTTCCTCCACGGTTTTGGCAAACATGAGGATTTTCCCATACTGGGTAAAGCATGGGCGCCGGCGGTTGCGATCCGTGATTACGACCTGATGCGCTGGATTGGAGCAAACTCCTTCAGGACATCTCATTATCCGTATGCGGAGGAAATGCTGGATATGGCAGACCGACTTGGTTTTCTCGTGATCGACGAGACTCCCTTTGTTTCGCTCAGTGAACGCGTCTATACCGATGCCTGCCGCGAACAAGCGTGCGCGGTAATACGCGAGTTGATTGAACGCGACCGCAATCATCCTTCGGTAATCCTGTGGTCGCTGGCCAACGAGCCTTATATCGAATCGGATGCGGGGGAGCGATTCTTTAGAGAGATGGCCGCCTGTGCCCGAGAGGCCGACCCAAGCCGTCCGGTCATGTACGTTGCCCACGAGTCTCCCCAGCAGAACCGTGGTGCCGAGTGCTTTGACCTAATCGGCGTTAACAAGTATTTCGGGTGGTACCACGAGACAGGGGATATTGACGGATCACTGCACAAGCTGACCGATATACTGACGGCCTTTCATCTCCAGGTAAATGGGCCGGTTCTGCTGGCGGAGTTCGGGGCCGACGCTGTTGCAGGGCTGCATAGTGACCCGCCGGTGCTATTTTCGGAAGAGTATCAGGCCGATACCATTTGCAAACAATACCAGCATGTCCGCAACTTGCCATGGTTGATCGGGACCCATGTCTGGAACTTTGCCGACTTCAAAACTGCTCAAACCATCAATCGGGTAGGTGGAAATAAAAAGGGCGTTTTCACGCGTGACCGCCAACCCAAGCTGGCTGCGCACACCTTGCGTCAATTATGGAACGATACGGATGCGAAACCAACACGCTGAGCATGGCTGGTACATACGATGAAGTTTAACCCGCTAGCATTTCCTGCTGTACAGGACTTTGACGCCCGCGTCCCCGTATGGTGCTTGACCCCGCATGAAGGCCGCTGCATCCATCGCTTTTTTGATACATGCCCGATAAGTCCCTCTGGGCGCTATATCGCATTGTTCCGTTTTCCGCATGAGCAGCGTCTGAACAAACCGGGGGAAGTCGGACACATCGTACTGGTAGACTTACTTACTGGTGAGGAGAGAGTGGTCGCCAAGACGCGGGGGTGGGAATTTCAGCTAGGGGCCAATATCAATTGGGGGGCTAGCGATGATGTGCTCGTCTATAATGATGTGGATACTCAAACCTGGAAGCCCATGCTTGTCCGCTTGAATCCACTAACCGGTAAGCGTGATTGCATCTATGGAGGGGTCTACCATGTGTCACCGGATGGCAGGTACGCGGCGTCATGTTCATTGGAAAAAATGATGCGGACGCAGTTCGGCTATGGAGTACTGCTTCCGCAGGATCGCGTGGGAAGAAATATTGGGGCACCCGATGATGATGGTTTGTTTATTACAAACTTGGAGACAGGCGAGCGCCGTTTAGCCCTATCACTATCCGAGGTTGTACATAAAATTCCTGAGCTGGATGATTCGGTTTTGACACAGTGGGAGGTCTACGGCTTTCACTCCAAATGGAGCCCCAGTGGCGAGCGCTTAATCTTCACGGTTAGGCGTTTCCCGGTGGCCGGAGGATTGCGGCACAACCTGATTGCCTCGCATGACCCTGACCAGCAGATCCGCTACGATGTCCTGACGGTCAAGCCAGACGGTAGCGACATCCATAATGCGGTGCCAGCGGTGGCATGGGCGAATGGTGGTCACCATGTTAATTGGTTTCCTGACAGTAAGCGAATCTCCATGAACCTTGGAGGGTTTGGAGATGGATTGAAATTTGTCCAAACGGATTATCAGGGACATAAGCTCTCGCCCTTACTTTTAGATGTTGTCGGTTCAGGCCACCCAACCGTGCATCCGAATGGTTCACACATTTTGACTGATGCTTACGAGAATGAACCCATGGCAGATGCGGATAAGCGTGTCCCATTGAGATGGATTTCGCTGTCGGGCGGTTCAGAGACCCATTTGTTGCATGTTGGTGTACGAACAGAACCACAGCCTACAAATGTGCTGCGTGTAGACCCTCATCCGGCATGGGATAGGAGCTGGAGGTATGTGGTTTTTAATGGTGTCGCCCGGCATGACAATACCCGGCGTGTTTTTATGGCTGACCTGGAGAGCCTGATCGCTTGATAATGCGATGATAGTTTTCAACCATACGCATTACCTCAAGAGGATGCACACGATTACGCATGAAACGAATACCCATTGACGGAGATTATGTGTACGGGGCCATCAGCCTTCAGGCACATCGGGATGGCATTCAACCCTGGCGATTGCCGCATTCCGAGCACGCGCTATATGCGACATTTGGCGACATCACCGCAAAAGCAGAGAAGCCTTCCGGTGTGAGAATCCGTTTTGAAACGAATAGTCAGATGGTGGAGCTGGAGGCCGACTTCGATGTCTCGGAAGAGCCGAACAGCTACCTTTGTCTCAGTTGCAATAACGAAATACTCACGCAGCAAAAGGTGAACTCAAATGAATCAATCTGGCGGTTCGCGTTACCGGAATCGGGCATGTGTGCTTATGAGATATGGTTGCCTGTCTTCGCAACGGCCAAGCTGCGTTCACTTGGTGTCGAGGAGGGGTTCAGCCTCATGCCCACCGAGGATGCCCGCTTGAAGTGGCTGACATACGGAAGTTCCATAACGCATTGCCGTTCCAGCGAAAACCCATGCCTGACTTGGCCTTCGGTGGCAGCGCGTAAGCATGACCTTAATTTGACGTCAATGGGTTATGGCGGTGAGTGTCACTTGGACTCGAATATCGGACGAGCGATGCGCGACTGTGATGCGGACATTATAACGATGAAGCTAGGGATTAATGTCTATGCAAACTCATCCCTAAACTCTCGAACATTTTGCCCTGCGGTTATTGGTATGATTCAGGTTATTAGAGAAAAGCACCCTCGGACTCCGATTGGGCTTATTACCCCTATCTATGCCTGTGAGCGGGAAACCAATAAGAACGCCGTGGGAATGACCTTGGAAGATTATCGGCAGGAGCTTCGGCGAGCATGGGATGCCTTGCGCAGCTATGGCGATGATAAGGTCTTTCTTTTTGAAGGCTTCGAACTTCTCAACCCACAAGAAGCCCACCTTCTGCCCGACAATCTTCACCCGTCGGCCGAAGGTTACGTCATGATTGGAGAGCGTGCGGCATCGAAAATCCTCCCCGAACTGCTGGATGCTCGTTAGCGCCGAAATGGGATAGCATGTGGGAATGTATCGTATCCGAGTCTTCGAACGTCTTTCGCACAGGCTTCTCGGCGATGTCCATGTGCTTGGCCCGCAGTCTCAACGGGTCCTCTTTGCGGTAATAAGCGCACCCCGATTGGCCTTCTGAAGAGGGTCGAGGGCAGTTGGAGCATCAGTGGCATCGATTAGAGTATCTTATCCTGGGATGTATTTGCGTAATTGCGATGTGCGTGCGTCTGTTTCTTATTGACAGTAGACTGCCATCTTCGTTTGGTTGGCCCTTTATTGGCACTTAAGTGTCAATAATCGGTCCAGATGAAAAACCTACTTACAACTTCACGCTTTCGGGGGCTTACCCGCCGAGGGCTTTCATACTCATGCGCTCTGATTACTCCGCTCATCGCTGGCAGCCTGGCCTTGGCCCAGTACCATGTCGTCGATACGGGGGTATATCCGGAAGGGCAATTCACCTACGCCGACGGCTATATACACTCTTGGACGGCCGACAGCGGCTACTCAATATACGATGTTTCCACGGGCGAAACTAGCGACATCGGACTACCGCCCAATGGTACGCGCACGAACGGCTACGGGGACGCCTTTGGCGTTTATGATTCCACGAATGGACTCTTCTACGCGGCCACGGTTTACGGGATGTCCGATAGTGACGTTTACGTTTATGACACCAACGCGGGCGAATGGCAGACGCCAGGTGTTTCCGGCGTGAGCATGATCAACGCCTACGGGGGGCAGGTCCACAATAGCCAGTTGTATGTATCCGGCTTAGCCCAACCCTGGAACGGTGGCTATGGCCAGGATAATTATATTTTTGCCTTTGATCATCTGGCCACACCCGGCGGAGACCCTGCGCGTCACGATACGCTGATCGAAACGGCGGGTAACTCGGCCTACCTCGCCGTCGCCCCTAATGGCGATTTCTATTACGCCACATATTCGACTTCCATGCTCTACCGCTGGTCTGCCGAGCAGGTGGCATCGGTGACGGATGACCTCTACGAACCGGGCGCGGTGGATAACTTTTTGACGCTGGGAGATGCTGACGATGCCTGGGCTGTACCCGGGGGCGGTAACGGTCTGGCTGTAGACGATGCGGGAAACATCTTCTTTGCAGTTAACGGTAGCGAACACATCCTGGCCATGCTCGATCCGGAGACGGGCGAGTACATCACGATTTTGTCGTCCACTGATTTCATGGACTGGTACGGCGCCATGTCTATCGAAGGCGATTTCATGGCAGGTGACCCGCTTTACTTCTCCTCCGGCTTTGGTGGCAGCATCTGGGGAATCAGCCTTGTGCCTGAGCCATCCGTTTACGCCCATACGCTGGGGACGCTCGTCCTGCTGTTCGCACTCTATCATCGGCGACGTAAGAGCGCATAACGATTTGTTTACTACCCATTGCCATCTTCAAAATGAAACACATACGTCTCAATTTTCTCTACAGGAACAAGGGCTTGCTTGCTACGGTGACTGCGCTTTGCCTGCCCGTTGCCCTGGAAGCGGGGCCCTATTCACCCGGTAAAGGCGGGGCGACCGAAGCTGGGTTCACCGATGCCGGTGTCGCTGGTTTCGTCGGTACGGCAGGCGAGGGTGTCGCTGCAAGTGACAGCAACGATAACTACGTCAACCCGGTCTTTCAGGGGTGGGCTTCGGGTTACACCCTTTACGATCCGTCGGACAACGTCGGCACCTATGGGCAAAACGGGATCGGTTCTCAGTTTGCTGATCCCACGCTGGCGCTGGGGCCCGTGACCGGGAACAACATGGATACCGTCTCAATGGGCGATATGGATTCGACCGAAATTGCCGACCACGTCGCCGACCCATCAACCCACCCATTGGGCACACTTATCCTGACCTTTGACGACCCCATCAGTAATGGAGCAGGGGCCGATTTCGCCGCGTTTGAAAACGGGTTCGTCTCCAACTACAATACCGGGGCGGGCAGTGTGGCCGGGATGATGTTTGCCGAGCTGGGCTATGTAGAAGTCTCAACCAATGGCGTGGACTACGTGCGTTTTCCGAGTTCGTACCTCAACGACACTCCTACCGGGAGCACCGCCTATCTCACGCAGGACGTCAGCAATATCTACAACCTCGTCGGCAAGCACGCCAACGCTTACGGTGAAAGCTGGGGGACGCCATTTGATCTTTCGGATCTGGAAAGCCATGCGGATGTCATCGCCGGGAAGGTTGACCTGAATAACATCAACTACGTGAAAATCGTGGACATCCCGGGTGACGGCACCTTTGAGGATGCCAACGGTAACGGTATTTACGATGCCTGGGTAACCTGGGGATCGGGCGGTCTGGATTTTGAGGCACTGGGCGTCATGAATTACGCCGGTGAAACGCTGCTTGCCGGTTGGGACAGTGAAGCCGACGGCGATACGCGCGCCTTCGTGGAGTCAAATGTTACCTTGATCGAAGGGGAAACCGTGGGCGCCTTGCAGTTCGCGGGCAGCTATCAAATCGATGGCGAGTCTATCACCCTCGGTGCAGGAAACCGCGGGGTAATCATCAGCGACCCGGAGTACATGGCAACGATCTCCAGCGATCTTCAAGGTAGCGATGGCTTGGTCAAAACGGGAGCTGGCACACTTGTTTTTGACGGGGCAAAGAGCTATACGGGGGAGACCGTCATCAGTGCGGGTGCGCTGCGTGGCAGTGCTGATTCGCTCGGGCGAGACATCACAAACCACTCTCGTGTCGAAATGCTTGTGTCGGGAGAACAATCCTTTGACAACGTCATCTCGGGGACGGGGGATTTTATTAGCGAGGGTGGCGTCGGTTCCGTACTTACCTTAACCGCGCAGCAAACTTACACCGGCGATACCGAGGTTAGCGGTGGCACGCTGCGTGCCGGAGTCGCGCAATCCATCTCGTCTGATTCTCATCTTTACGTGAATGAGGGCGCGAGCTTTGATCTCGATGGTTACGCGCATCAAGTGCGCGGTTTATCCGGCCAGGGGAGCATTTCACTGGGTGAAAGCTCTGGTGCTTTGACCCTTGGCGCGACGGCAGCCAGCGACTTCGGCGGGGTCATTGCCGGGACGGGTGATGTCATCAATGCCGGGTCGTCCATCCAAACCCTTTCTGGTAACAATACCTTTGTCGGTACGGTCCAGCTCGATGGCGGCCAGCTTGCAGTCAGCTCCGAGAACAACCTCGGTGATGCGGCTAATGCCATCCAGTTCTCCGGTGGCACATTGCGCATCGAAGGCACAAGCATGTCGAGCACCTCACGTACGCTGAGTGTTGATCCGGCCGGTGAACTGAAAATCGCCGTCGCTGATGCAGGCCATACCTTCGAGCTCGGTGGCGGACTGAGTGGTGACCGCGCGATCGGTTCGCACGGGAGCGGTACGCTCAGGCTCTTGGGGGCGAATACCCACACCGGTGGTGTCAACATCGCCAGCGGTACGGTGGAAATTGATAGCCAGAGCCAGCTCGGTAGCGGGACGCTGCAATTCAACGGGGGCACGCTCAAGATCTCAGGAGGAGGGTTTGTCAACTTGTCGGTTCCTGTCAGCGGCAGTCAGTTTAACCTGGATATTGCCGACAGCGGGCACACCTATTCGGTTGGGACGGAGTTCGACGGTTCGGGTACGCTGCGCAAGTATGGTGACGGTACGATGGTCCTGACCTCATCGTCCACGCGCACAGGTTATAACTATGCATACGCGGGCACGCTGGATATCCAGTCTTCTTCGGCTGCATCCGGGCGTCTGTACACCTACGGCACCTCCACCACCATCCTGCGTGATCATGTAGGCATTGGTGGCTATGTCTACCTGCGCGAGGATTCCACCCTCGTCATGCAAGATGGTGCGACCATCACCAACCGTTTCTACATGTACAACGATGCGAAGGTAGACCTTCAGGACGGCTCCGTTATCTCGGGTAACATGTACCTCTATGGTGGTACCGTTGGCGGTAGTGGAACGCTTGCTACGGATGCGAGCTTCCGAAGCGGTAGTACCATTGCGCCGGGGCACAGTGTCGGCACGCTTTACATCGAGGATGCCGAGCTGACCTTGCAGGATGGCTCCACCTATGACTTCGAGATCGACTCCAGCGGTTCCGACTTAGTTGAGGGCGTGGGCACGATGGATATCCTGACACTTGAAGAAGAGGGCATCCTCAACATCGCAACGCTTGACCACTCGAGCCCGTACCACACTGACTGGACACTCTTTAGCGGTTTCGAATCCATCATAGGCTCCATGGAAAACTGGGAAGTGTGGCTCAACGGAAACCTCGTTTCGCCGCTCAACATCACCTATTGGCAAGATGGTGGCGACTACGGCTTTAATGTGGTACCCGAACCGTCTATGGCGGCTCTCTGGACAGGGCTACTCGCACTCGTCTACCTCTCGGGCAGGCGTCGGGTCTACGCTCGAACGGATTGCAAATGAATACGCGAAGCGCGTTTCTTCAAAAAGTGTACCTGAGCATCATGGCCGCGGGGGCATTGCCCCTCGCGGTTTTTGCCCAGTCTGAGACTCCGATCGATCCCAACCCGGGCGCGGGCCCGTACTCCCTGCCCCTGTCTGATCCGAACAACACCTATGACGCGCCGATCCCGGGCTTCGTGGGTACCCATGGAGAGGGCAAGGCGAACATCAACGACGGCGCGGGGTACGTGGCCAACCCGAATAACTATGTCAATCCACTGTTCTTTGGTTGGGCGGACTCATGGGTAGAGTACACGCCGACGGATTACGATTTTATGTACGACTATGAGCCTGACTTCGTGAATCCCAACAATGCCTTGGGGCCAGTTACGGGTGATGTTTTCGATGTCGTTTCGCTGGGCGACTTGCTTCAGGAGGAAATCGACGCCTGGGTCGTCGATAACGAAGCGGAACCTGGCCCCGGCACGTTGACCATTGCCTTTTCCAGGCCGATCTACGACCTGAGCGGGGCGGATTTTACCGTATTCGAGAACGGCTTCGTTTCGAATTACACGACGCCCAATGGCACGGTTCGCGGGGAGTTCTGGGCGGAGCTCGCCTACGTCGAAGTGTCTTCCAATGGCATCGATTTCGTGCGCTTTCCCACCGATGCGCTAACGCCTGAGCAAGTGGGTCCCTACGGCACGCTGGATGTTACGCTCGTGCATAACCTGGCCGGCAAGCACGCCAATGCCTACGGCTACTCCTGGGGCACACCGTTTGATCTCGCTGATGTGGGGCTGGATTCCATTTCCTACATCCGGATCGTGGATATTCCCGGTTCGGGGGATTTTACCGATAGCTCCGGCGATCCCATCCACGACGGCTGGTACACTTGGGGCTCCGGCGGCGCCGACATCGAAGCTTTTGGCGCGATCTCGCAGCGCATGAGCTACTACGAATGGCCGCAACTTGCCTACATCGCCGACCTCACGCAACGCGATCCTGAGGACGACCCCGATGGCGACGGCCTGAGCAACCTTCAGGAGTACGCCTTTGCCACAGTGCCTTGGTTGAACCAACCGTCGGAGCACCCGTGGAATATCCAGACAGAGGCCAACGGCGATCTTGTTTTCTCCTTCATCCGGGACGAGCGCCTGGCAGACTTGACTTACGAAATCCAAGTCACCTCGGATCTGGATACCGGCTGGGTGACCATCGCGCGCTCCGTCGGCGGACTACCTTTTTCGGGGGTGGATGCACACACACCAGACCTGAGTGAAGCCAGCGCCAGCCACATTGCGAGCGTCGGCGTGCTGCGTAAAGTTCGCCTGCGCGAAAGCCTCCCGCCATCCACCAAACGCTTCTATCGGGTTGTCGTCATCCAGGCTCCATGATGAAACGTTCGAGACAATACCGCCGTTGCGGCATCACCCTCCCGGAGCTATTAGTCTGCATCGCTGTGCTGGCGCTTCTGTCAACATGCGTCGTCGCTGGTCTGATCAAGGCCAAAGAGATGGCCTGGGTCAGCCAGAGCACAAGTAACATACGCCAACTGGCAACCGCGAATATAACCTATGCCAGCGATAAGGGGCACTTCGCCCCCGTGGCCAACCGCAACAATACAAAGCGCTGGTGCGGGAGCAAGCGGGGCGATGGCAGCTTTGACCCGACGCGGGGCTATCTTGCCGATTATCTTGGGAAAAGCCGTAAGGTGACGCCCTGCCCGTTATTCGTCGATATGCTCAGGGGCGCGGCCAGCTTTGAGTTGGGTACCGGAGGCTATGGCTATAATGACAATTACATCGGAGGTCGGCCCGAAGGGCAGGCTGGCGGGCGCCGTGCCTGGGCTGCCAATGGCGATCGAATCGCTGCCACGACTGCCCAGATTCACGATCCCACGAGAACGGTCATGTTTACCACCAGCGCCTACGCCAGCGGCAGTTCGGTGCAGGAGTATCCCTACAGCCATGCGCCTTACTGGGATTTTGGCAGAGGGCCTTCGGGGATGCGTCCTTCGCCCAGTACGCACTTTCGTTTTGACGGCCAAGCGATCGTGGCATGGGCCGACGGTCATGTCAGCTTTGAGCAGATGGATACGCGAGAAGTCGGTTACAACCCGCACGGTGGCAATGCCTCGGACCAGCAACTGGGTTGGTTCGGCCCGGATGAAAACAACGGCTTTTGGAACCCCGACAACTAGTGTACCGTTAGCCAAGTTCATTGAATAAGTTAACAGCCGCAAAAAGGCATAAAACACACAAAAGAGCATTAGGCATTGCCTAAGACAAAGCTCATATCTGAAGCTCTCTGCGACTTTGCGTCTCTGCGGTGAAATAGTTTAGACAAGAACTAAGCTAACACGACAACTAGGGCAGTTTAAATAAAAATGTAGCCGGAGATGTCTCTATATTTTAACCACGGATCACACAGATGTTCACGGATAACCCCGGAATCATCTGTGTGAATCTGCGAAATCTGCGGACACAATATTTCTTAAAATGCTCTAGAGGCGCACGCCAAGGCTATATCCGCTTCTTGCGAATGGGCGTTGTCGGCGTTTGTTGGCCTCTGTGTCGGTAGGCGAGGGGCGTGACGCTATACTCGCGCTTGAATGCATAGATGAAAGCGCTGGTATTCGCGTAGAGTGCACGTTCAGCGATGACGTTCACGGAGTCGTGGCTATGCACCAGGTCGTGCGCTGCCTGAGCCAGACGATGGCGCCGGACAATCTGGGCCGGTGTCCCGCCCTGCCACTGGCGTTTCAGGCAACGGGAGAGATACGACCGGGAGTAGCCAACGGATTTCGCGTACCCATTTATGCTGCCGATGCGACGGAAGAAGGCAAGTGACTGGTAGCGGCTCATGTCTGGGCCCTCGACAGGTTTGGCGTGTTCAGACGCGAGTAGTGCCTCCCAGCTCAGCAGCCAGTTGTAGGCCGCCTTTGAGGACTCTATTAAGGGCGTACCACGGTAGGCATTCCAATGCGACACCCAGCGCCGGGAATACTCGATAATAGGGCTGCTGAGTGGAATTTCGTACACCCAGCCAAAGGAGTTGCACAGGGCGTACATGGCTTTTTGCGACCATTGGTCACGCTGGTGAATCCAGATACGCTGCCAGGGGCGGCCACCGGGCGTTGACCACTTCGCGTACATCGGTTTGGGGTGGACCACAACTGTGCCAGGGCCAACTTCCAGGCAATGCCCCTCCACCTCCATGCGTGCGTGCCCTTCTATCGTACAAACCCAGGTGACAGCATTTGTGATGGTGTTGAGGGTGAGATTGTAGGTGCGAAGATACGGGAAATTAACTTCCCCGCCAGCGAACTGAAAGTAGGGCTTTCCCCAGACAGTCACAGGACGCTCGTCCTGGCTGACTGATTCCAGCTTGCGGGGCGGGCTTGAGGTCTTCAGTGAGGTGGGGTGCTTACTGTGAGCAGCTTCGCGAGTTGGCCGAGTGGGGTGCTTGCTGTGGGCAGTGCCGCTAGGTTGCTGACAGGCGCGCCAGTCACTTGGAGAGACTTTGTGGGCCTGTCGAAAGGCGGTGCAAAAGGCGGGGGAGCCGGAGTAACCGCATCGTCCGGCAACGGCGCGGATCGTCATGTCGGTGTTACTGAGCAGGTAGCGGGCAAGTTCCAGCCGCTGCTCCCTCAGGAGAGTGGCCAGAGAGGGGTGCCTGCCGTTTTTCCAGCTCTTACTCAAATAGGTTGTGTGGCAGCCGAGTTCCTGGGCAATCGCCTTGATGGAAAATTGATTACGCTCGGCGATGGCGCGCAGGTGTTCGGGGCCGCCTGCAATCAACTTGGCCAGGTTGGCACTGCGCTCGTGGGCACATTGGTGGAGGCCGGTGAGCCAATTAAAAACCTGTTCTGATGTCGGCTCAAGGTCTCCGCCAAGGGCAATGAGCGTTTGTTTGTCATTCTCGCTACTGGGGAGGCCAAGCGGTCGCCTGTACTTCTTTTGCAGCTCATTCAGGTAATCACGGGGCAGCTCTCCCTTTAGCCCCAGGTCAAGCAATCGGCACGAGCCGGTTTGCGTCGCTCTTACCCATAAGTCTAGCTCCGGGTGGCAATGGAAAACTGAGTCTGGAGCAAGCAGGTGGGTGCTGCCGCCTTCTTCGATCTGCACGGTGCTGTCCCGTGTAACGAGCAGTCTTTCGCCCCCCTCTCGACGAGGCAGTCGGAGCCGCCCGTTCTGATGATTCAGGTTGAACCACTGCGCGTAAATACGCTTGGGGTGCAGCAGCGAACACAGCTCACTGCGATTATGTACAGCTGGCATGGGATTGTGGGGGAAGATAGCGCTCTGAGTTAACGTATCAAATTCGTTATTTTATGCATTACTATTAATGGACAAGAAAGGCCATGCCGAGTAAAATGTCCCCGTTTTCTCAGCTAAATACCTACCCATGAAATTATTGATACTCTCTTGCTTGTGCAGCTTGCTGTTATTGGTCAGCGCATCGTCCACCTATGCAACATCCGTCGCAGCGAGGCTGCTGCGTAATGGCTTGGTTGTCGCTGAATACGAGCAGATACAGACAGCGGTCAATGACGCCCTTCCCGGGGATCGCATACAGGTCTTGGCGGGCATTCACTATGAAAACGTGCTCATTTCTGGTAAGCACGCGCCAGCAGACAACCCGATTGTGCTGGAGTCCATACCGGGGGAGACGGCTGTGCTGGACGGGGCTGATCCAGAGTTGCAGCATCCGGATAACGGTCGGTGGACTTGGGATGAGGAGTTGTCGGCATGGATTGCGACTGTTCCGTGGACCGGGCGCACTTCGCGCAGTTTGCTGACATGGGCCAGTTACATGGATGGGCGTTTGATCGCCACTCACCACGACCAGAGCTTCTTTCTGAGTGCGCCGCGTGGCGATGCGCTCTGGCGCACGGACGAAACTGTGCATCTGCGGCTCGAAGACGGGACGGACCCCAACACGCTTGCCCTTAATGTAGGTACGCGAGAAGCCATGATACAGTTTGAAAATAGCAGTGGCTGGATCGTCCGGAATCTGAACCTCCGCCATGGGGGCTATGCGGGCGTGCATCTCAATGGATCTGGCGTCAGTGATGTGACCCTGCAGGGGCTGGTCATCGAGGATACATTTCGGGGCATAACGACGGAGAATTACGGCGGTGGTGGGCCGTCCCACCGCATCAATATCCTGCAATGCCGAATACTGAACAACTGGAACTTTGACTGGGCCTGGAAGGAGGGGTACCGGGACAGTGATTCATCCAGTAATGATGAAGTGGCTCCCATGCGCGGTTCGGGGATGCATCTGCGTGTGCACGATGGGACCGTGGCGTACTGTGAAGTTGCCGGGCAGTGGGATGGGCTGCAGGTACAGGGTAGAAACCTGAATATCTACCGCAATGTCATCCACCACATTAAGGATGACATGATGGAGCTGGAATCAAACAATTCCAAAGACATCCAGGTCTTTGAGAATATCGGCTTCGATGTGTTTGTGGGTTTCAGCCTGGTATCGAACAAGCATGGCCCGATCTATATTTTCCGCAATTTTGTGCGTTCGAGTTTACACTCACGCATGTACGATGATGTGTATTACTACGGCTATCCTTTGAAGTTTGGCAACGACTGGGGCCCGGGCGCTGAAAACATTTTCATCTACCACAATACCTTCATGGGCGGTGGCCGTAGTATGTATGTTTCGTCTACATCGAACGCAGGCTCGTGGGAGAATATCGAATGGGTAAACAACATCTTTGCCCGGACGGATCAGGGGCCGGTAGGTATCGAGGGAATGGGCACACCGGCGCAAGGCATCCATTGGGAAGGTAACCTCTTCAACCGCTCGGTAGAAATCTCAAAGCTCACTGCGCATAATCCCGCTTTTGCCGCGGCAGGGGAGCTGGGAAATCCGTACCTCACGGCGCCGAATGGGCCTTATCCGGACTTTTCCCTGACCTTTGACAGTGATGCGATCGGAGCGGCTAGCACACGGCCTGTTGATCTTGCCTGGCCGGACACTTATACCTCGGCTCCCGGAGTCCTTCCGGACGCAGGCGCCATGCCCTTCGGAGCGGATGCATTCGTGGCCGGAAGCGGCCAACCCCTTTATTGGCCTTGGCTTGGCGGCAGTAGCCAGCTAGAAATCTACATCGTAGACGATCTTGTTGAATAATTAACCCCGAAAGAAATACGACATTATGAAATGGACCATTACATGCCCCCTCTCCGCAGCGCTTTTCATGCTTACCGCGTCGGCTTTGTCCGCTCAGGTAAACTTTGAAGGAAGCTATACGCAGGATTTTGATTCGCTGCCCGAGTACATTAACTCTGGAAGCGGAACACAGGTTTTCAACTTCACGAACAACATCAATTTACCCGGTTGGTATAGCACCAGCGGTGCGGGGTTAAACGAGGGACGCTCCAGCGGTGGTGCCGCATCGGCCAGCGGATACCTCTACAACTGGGGGCGTACGGCAGATCGTGCCTTGGGCATTTTTAACGCAGATGGTTATGGTGGTGAAACCGAGTATTTCGGTGTGCAACTCTTGAACAATACGGGCGCGACGATTTCCGACGTCAACGTCAGCTATGTGATAGAGCAGTGGCGCCGCAACACCAATGCCACGACCTGGAGTTTGCAATACCTTGTCACTGCCGAAACAGACAGTCAGATTGATGCCTCGGGCTATACGACTGTTTCGGGCAGCACGATCCAGTCAGCCACTGGTAGCGCTGCGGGCTCAAACGGAGACTGGCACGGTAACCAGACTGACTTCGACTTGACTATCAGCGGGCTTTCCTGGGAAGCCGGAGAGGCACTATGGCTGCGCTGGTCAAATACCCAGCCGGCAAGTGGTGGGGGCTTTGGTGTCGATGATCTGGCTATCCAGGCCATCCCCGAGGCAAATAGTTCATCCATGCTGATCATGGCCCTGTTCGCTACGGCTCTGCTGATGCGACGCAAGCTGCGCGCTTGAGCAGGGACTTCCTCCCGCTCTGCCAATTTCGGCAATTCTCTTCACAATGAACGACAAATACTCCAGAGGAGTTTCTCGCGCAGGCTTTTCCCTCGTGGAATTGCTTGCCGTGATCGGGATTCTGGCAGTGCTGGCATGCATTGTTATCCCTGTGGTCAGTCGAATCAATGCGTCGGCAAGGTCGTCGCAGTGCGTCTCCAATTTACGCCAGTTGCACGCGGCTACGCAGTTGATGATACTCGACTCAAACTACCAAATGCCGGACAGGCGTTATTGGTCGTATGACAAGGCCCCGTCGAGTTCGGCATACGCGTACCAACTGGCTTCGTATTTGGGGTTGGACGAGGCTAAATCCGATTCCGACCTATACACGGAGCCTACGGTAATGACCTGCACCAGTGCCCATCTGATCGTGCCATCTACTCAAGCTTGGCGTCGCACCTACAGTATCAATACCCACGCTTGTTCAACCAGCGACGGTGCTGCCTTGAGTGAGCTTTGGTACCCCAGGCAGATGATGCAGATCGAGCACCCCTCGAAAATGGCCCTGTTCATGGATGGCGCCGTCAATCCAGCGGGTAACGGCACTTACTGGTCAAACGCGAACAGTACGCAGATTGCCGGTGGCAGCGCACCGATCCTGTATGCCCACGGCGGGGCAATCAACGTCGTGTTTATCGACGGCAACGTGCAGCAATTCACTCAGGATGAGATGGAGCGGGACTATTCTGACCCCTACGCGACGGCCTTCTGGCGATTCAATGGGACACCTTAAATGCGGTGCATAACAGGGCCGGAAGGCCGTGTGCAACCGCCGTGCTCTGCCGGGGAAAGAACACGGCGAAGCTATGCCCGTGTATCGTGAGGTGCCACGCGTGGCTTTTATCCACGGCAATCTGTAAGTGCGGCTTTGATGGATAAGAGAATCAGGCTATATTGGTGAGCCTGCGGGCTGGGCATAGACCGTGCTCAAAGCCTGGTTTTGCTCTGGGCTAACCTTAGCGATAAGCTAGCCTGAAGTTCATCGGCATCTACTTATAAATTTTTGGCCTTGCGTAAAACAACACACTTAATTGCGCAATTAAAATCTTGAATGTATTGGGGGTTCAGGAGCAGTGTTTGTTTGAAATGGAAGCAAAGTTATCGAATCCGTGGGCTTGTTTTTTATCCGTTCTCGTGACCGGGTTAATGCTTTGGGGAGGATTGAGTGAGTTGGGCGCACAATCCACTGCTCCCGGTGCATATGGCCAATCAGAAGTGCTGGGACTGGAAGCGATCGATGATGAGTTCGCTATGCAGCGCACGGGCATTTTTACCCAATACGCCTACCTGAACCTGAGCAACGTGTTGACCGAGCACTGGGACATCGCACGCTTCCACCTCAATGGCCGCATTACCGATACCATGAGCTGGGTAGAGGGAAACCGGGAGTGGAACTACGTTTTCGCCTTTGTCCAGTTTGTCATGAACAACCCTCACAGCCATGCCCCGGCTATGAAAAAAAGAGGGTCGCTTCATGTGGCTCGGCGAGAACGTGCGGGTGACGGGCGTCAAAGAAATCGCATTTCCTGCGCCGCTGCCCGAGGGTTGGAAGTGGCCCGATCGCGCCGCGCAGTTGCTCAATATGAGCAAGCTAGGTGAATTTGAATCCTAAAAAAATTACCAAATTTGGAAAATAATCACTTGGCTAAATTACCAATTTCGGTAATTTTCTAATCATAATTCAGAACTTCAAAGACAAGCGCACCGAAAAAGTATTCAATGGCCAAGTGCCACAGCGCTTTCCTGCCGACTTGATTTCCCGCTCTGTCGTGAAGCTTCATCAAATTGACTCTGCAAGCCTTTTAAGCGACCTTCGCCTTCCCCCAAGCAACCGTCTCGAATCATTGAAGGGCGACCGCGAAGGCCAGCACAGCATTCGCATTAACCAACAGTGGCGTGTTTGCTTCATCTGGAAAGATGGACACGCTTACGATGTAGAAATCACCGATTACCATTAACATGACCACAAAACCAAAACCCGTAAACTCCTTCGCAGAGACGCTGAAGGACGTACTCGATGAAAGCGATGTCAGCCAGGTCGAGATCGCCAAGGCTACTGGCATTCCTGAGCCCCATCTCAGCGCCATGAAGCATGGCAATCGTCGCATTACCGCTGAATATGACATTCGCCTTGCTCGCTATTTCGGACTAAGTGAGGGATACTGGCTTCGGCTCCAGTTGGCATCCGACTTGTATAACACAAAGCTTGAGATCGGCAGCAAGATCAACAAGGAGGTCAAGCCGTTGGTTACTGTTTAGACGATGCAATATCGACTTGGCTGATTACTTGAAGCTGACCATCTGGGCCGCCCTTAGTGAGTGTTCGTCCCGGAGATGGCCGTACGTTTTCATTGCCAGTACACCGCCATCCTTGTGTCCGAGCCAACGGGAAACTGTGGGTATGTCTACACCGGCCTCGATGCACTGAGTTGCGAAGAGATGGCGGAGGTCATGTACTCGCATGTGCGGCAACTTCAGGCGCTTACAGGCATTATTTAGGGCGTTCCAGGGAGATTTCATTGTGAAGAGATAATCTCTCGCCGAAAACAGCTTCATACGGTCAAGAAGGTCGCGCATATCTGGCACAATGGGCACACTCCTTATTTCGTAATTCTTTGTTCCATCGCTGTCTCCTACTACCGATATGGAGTTTTCTGATATGTCTGACCACTTGATTCCGCGGGCCTCAGATACGCGGCACCCGGAATAAGCTAGAAACTCAACGAAACAAGCTGACTCTAGTGAGTAGGGTTGGTTTTGGCCGCGAATGGATTCAATGATCCTTAGCAGTATGTTCTTTGGGGGGAGCGTGAGCTTCTTTCCTCGCACCGGAACGCGTTTTAGGTCCGATGATGGATCGCTAAGTAATACACCTGCCCTGATTGCCAGGGCTATCATTTTTCGGAGTGTTCCAAGGAAATTATTTCTTCGATTTGAAGAGTATCGACATATCCCATGTGATGCCCACCAACGTTGCATGTCGCCTTCAGTCCAAGTGCTTAATGCTCGATCCGGGAGCGTTTTCAGCAAGACACTGAGGATGTCATTGCGGTACGTCATGGTTTTAGGCTTGAGCTGGTAGGATGGAATCGCCGCATAGTGCCGTCTGGTCATTTCAACGGCCTCCTGGAGTGTCCAGCTTTCTCCCACCTTGATGACGCCGGACTTCAGCCGGATTTCTGCCATAAGGGTATCTCGCTTAGTTTTTGCGGTTCTGAGCGATTTGGTTTGTAAGCTTTTACGGACAGACCTGCCGCCAATCTTAGCTCTCAGGTAGTAGGTGCCGCCTTTATGCCTGACGATGTTCTCAGCATTAACCTTCTCCCACTCGCTCATTCCCGACGTGTGTCACTGCTCGCACAGGTTGTCAATTTGGTAGTCAAGGCGTATTCGATTGCGCATTTTTGTTTTCTCTAAATTGCTCATCATCAAATGGTACCCGGGGTGGGGGTCGAACCCACACTCCCGAAGGAAACGGATTTTGAGTCCGTCGCGTCTGCCAATTCCGCCACCCGGGCATTGTGCGAAAGGAGGGAAAACTAGTTCGCCCAGCGGGCAAGGCAATCCTAAATCCCAGGCAACTGATGGCAAAAAGCAGAGGCTAAGAGGGATGACCGAGTGAGCCATACATCCTGCTGGGAAGTGTATTGCGGGGCTTGCCTAGAAAATGACGGCCATGCCGAGTTGCTCTTTGATGTACTCCTTGAGCTGCTGCAGGCCGTCCCAGCCGTGCTCCATAAAAAGCACGATGGCGAAATAGATGACCACGAGATAGACGAGGGCGGCGACGACGCCCAGGGCGCAGGCACCGAGCGCGAAAAGCCCGTCGTCCTCGCACAGGCCCACGCCGATGAGAAAAATCACCATGGCCGGAAAAGTGTTTGTCGTGGGGATGGGGAGGCACATGAGCAGGCTCATGAAGACGACCAGAAGCGATATGATGCGGTAGCCGGTGCGGCCATTTATCCAGTGCATGCGCGGGCGAACCAGCGATTCGATACGGCTAAAAAGAACGCTCGCTTTGCGAAACATGCCCTCGAGCCTGCTACGGGTGAGCTGTTTGTCGCGCATTCTTTGCGGAAACCACGGGGTGCGGCGTCCGGCCAGCATCTGCAGGCCCAAGATGAGGATGGCGATGCCAAAGGGTGTGCTGTAGCCAGCTGCCGGGACGGGCAGGGCGCTCGGGATGGAGAGCACCACAAGCAGCATGCCGAATTGCTTGTCGTTGATTGCTTCAACGATCTCGCCGAGCCGGACCTTTTCGCTTTGTCCGGCGACGAGGCTCAAGAGGTTTTCAGATAGCGGCTTGCGGTCGGCAGGGTGTGGCATGCTCTGGATGAAGCCGTATTTCGGGCCGACGGCAACACCGCAGTGCCTCCGGCTGGCAGATTTACCACCCATTGCATCTAGCGTTGACAGCGCTATACAAGGGTTTACTCTGATGAATTAGGGTGTTAAAGGTGATATTTAATTTGCAATAGAGTATTTTCTTCTGGATTATTTAGTTTAGCTTTTCTACCAAGAGCTCCATATCACTTACTCCCTTATGGCGCGTAGCATCAACAGCAATACAGCGCCTGAAAAGTCCTCTATAGGCATGGTTTCAGGTAATGACAGGCCGCTTAGCGAAAGAAGCTGCCGGTCGATCATTGCTGTGTATCGCCGCCATATGGACTGGATTCTGCACCTTGAGCACTGGGAGCCATTATACGCTGAGGCCCTGGTAGAGCTCAACCTGCCGCAACCGCGCCGCGGTATAAACCTCCGTGCGGTCATCGATTCACTTTTGCTGGAAAACAAACACGAGTTAGTTTGTTGGCTCCTGGAGCACTTCAGTGGGCAGTTCCCGTCCAAGGACGCCCTCAGCTTCGGGGATAAATTTGGGCTGGAGCTGTGGAATCGCCGTAAGGTGGATTTGTCCCTCAGCTCAGTGCAGTTCAACGAGTTCCGGACCAAGGTGAAATACGCGCTAACCACCCAGCATCGCCGTTACAAGCGCGCACAGACGGTACTTTTTCGCCGCTACCAGTCCCTGACGCACAAGCTTGTCAACCGCCAGGTATTTGACCCGAATCTGCGCGCAGACGCCTTCCAGGAGGCCAGCATGGGGCTGCTCCATGCCATCGACAAGGTCGAGGACAACAAGGCATCTTTCGGTAGCTACGCTCGCACGTGGATTACGCGGCACATTCGTAACTACCTGATGGAGGAACATTTCCCCGTCCACGTGCCGATCAATCTCGCTTCGAAAATCCTTACGGAATCGAGCAAGGAGGCAGGTGAGCCGGCCAAGGACAACAAGGAGCGCGAGCCGTCCAAGTACGAGGGCTTGCTCAAGCCGAGACTTTCGATTGACGACATGGCGGACGACTCCGACGGCAATGCGCCCCGCCTGCTCAGTGACGAGGGCGCCGTGGCCCCCTCCGAATCCCTTTCCGAAAAAGACCTCCACAGCGCGCTTATTGGCGTACTCAGCGGTCTGACCGATAAGCAGCGCGAGGTGCTCGCCCTGCGTTTTGGCCTCGAGCCAGGCACCGACCCGCGTACCTTGGCCAGCATTGCCGAGGAAGTCGGTATCTCCCACCAGCAGGTTAGCATGCGTGAAAAACGTGCGCTGCAGAAGCTTGAGTCTGCCCTCAAGCCGGTCTACGAAGAGATTTATGACTGAGCGCAGCGCGCAAGTTCGGCGCGGATTTTTGGGAGGCAGCTTTGACCCGGTACACACCGGGCACCTGCTCATTGCGCAGGATGCCTTGGAGCAGTGCCAGCTCGACACGGTCTCGCTCATCCCTTCGCCACATGCGCCCCTGCGTGATCGCGCCCCCGGGGCCAGTCCCGCGCACCGCGTCGGCATGCTGCGCGCGGCTGTCGAGGGGAACCCGCAACTGAGCGTCGATACGCTTGAGGTCGAGTCCGGCCAAACCGCCTATACGGTGGATACGGCGGCCCGATTACGAAAAAAATATCCCGATGACATGCTTTTCTGGATTGTCGGCAGCGACCACTTGGAGAAGCTGGCCCAGTGGCGCGAGCCCGAGCGTTTGCTGGAACTGATGGAGCTCATCGTCCTGGCGCGTCCGGGTTACGAGCTGACCGTGCCTGCGGGTTTCCCGCCCGAGCGTTTCCATCTCGTGCGGGCCCACCCGTTTGAGGTCAGCTCAACCGAGGTCCGCCAGCGCATGGATGCCGGACTGCCCGTGCACTTTTTCTTGCCGCCCGTCGTGGCAGACTATATCGCTAAAAACAGACTTTATCGTGACTGAATCCGTACCAGAACTCCCTCCTGTCGATCCCAATGATCTCCGCCGCCTCAAGGAATGCCTCGAAGCGCTCGATGACCGCAAAGCTGAAAACCTGCGCGTGCTCGACGTGCGTGGGCAGTCCTCGGTAACGGATTTTCTCGTCTTGGCCACGGGTAACTCTGCCCCGCACCTGCGCGCGCTCCGCGTAGCAGCAGAGAAGGCGCTCAAGGAAGAATCGGACTCCATCCACGGGGTGGACAACGTCCCGGAAAGCGGCTGGCTCGTGGTGGACGCCTACGACATCATGGTCCACCTCTTTACCCAGGAAACGCGCGACCTCTACCGCCTGGAATCCCTCTGGAAAGACGCTGTCGATCTGGAGGTGTGAGCGCGGAATTTGACTCGTGTGTGTTAATGACTTTTCATTGATATAATACCCGAGTGAAGTTATTCGGTAAACTGAAGAACGAAGACATTGATGCGCTATCTTTCGAGTTGGCTCCTTGGATTGCGCGCTTGCAGGTTGAGCATGAGGTGGAGCTTGATGTCGATTTAGTCGCCCGAAAATTGCTCCGATGGGGTGCCTATCGAGTCAAGCAATCCTCACGCGATGTGCGTTTTCGTTTTGGCATATTCGGTGGCTTGTCCATACGCCTGATTGACCGCCGTGGCGAGGCGCAGGACGCCTTTCAGTTGTTCGCGCTGGTTGTGGTGATGATTGCCTTGGCGATCCTCAGACACCAAGACCTGGGGCCGACGGTAAACTTCCTGATCTACGTATTTAGTGCGCTGTGCGGTTTTACTTTTCTGATCGGGCGACTTCTGCGTGTAACGAAGGACAAGGATATTTGGTTAAAGAAGTCCTAGCTCTGTGTCTCTGCGGTTAAAAAGGCTAGCCGCCTACAGCCAGCCCGCGGACTCAATCGCGTCCAGTGCTTCCTCCGGTGTGGTGATGGTCGGGTGCTCCTGTTCCGGGCCGAGGACGATACAGCTTTCCGGGTAGCCCCATTGTTTGGCGTGGGCCTTGGCTGAGTCGTAGGCCGGGCCGAGCAGGACGGCGTTGTGGGTAGAGAATGCGCCCGCCACGTGCATCATGAGGCTTGAGTTGGTCAAGGCGAGGTCGGCTTGCTCCGTCAGGGCAAAGGAATCGCGCAGGGAAACCGCACCGCAGAGGTTGTGTGCACTGGGGACGGCAGTAGCGATTTGTTCGCCCATCGGCTTGTCCGCTTCGCTACCGACCACGATAATACTAGCCTTCGTTTTATCTGAAATCAGTTTACACAGCGCTGCGAAATGCTCTGTGGGCCAGCGTTTTTCCACCAAGCCCGCGCCGGGGGCAACGAGGATGCGCAGGGGCTTACCCGGTTGCGTGTCGTTCCGACCTGCCTTTGCGGCCTCTTCAGCCTTGGCCCAGCGCTGTGTGGCGCGGGCTTTTTCTTCGCTGGAGAGATACAGGCGCGGGCGCGTGGGGCCATCGGGGAGGGTTGCGCCGAGTTTTTCGGCAAAGCCCAGCGCGAAGCGACCGACCTGCGCGTCGGGGTCAAAGGGCTGCGCGAGCTGGCAGGCGCTGTGCCCCCCGGCATAACCCTTGACGCCGAGCCGGAACGGAATGCCCGCGGCCACCATGAGCATGCTGCCATAGGGGCTGCCCAGTACGTCGATGCCGACCGTGAACTTGCCCGTGCGCAGGGCCTCGACCTGCGGGGAGCAGCGGATAAAGTTAATTGCGCGCTTCAAGCCCGCGGGCGAGCTCCAGGGGACGTCGCAGATGGCTTTGTTGTGCCAGGGGGCGTCGAGGGCGATGATCTCGTCCACGTCCGGGTTGTTGGTCAACAGAGACGTTGCCCACGAGCCGACGCCGACCGCGATGTAGCTCTGGGGGAAGGCTTGGCGCAGGGTGTGCAGGAGCGGGGTCACGAGCATGACGTCGCCCAGATCGTTGTTACGCAGGACAAAGATGCGGGCGGTGTCCGGCTCACTCGGCCACTGTCCGCGGAGCCGCGCGTAGGCGCAGGTCAGGCCTTCAAGGACGGCGCGTTTGAGGGACATGGTGGGAACGGCTTAGGCATTTTCTTCGGTAGCCTGAGCAGGCTCCGCTGCCTCGGTAGCGTCGCTTGGTTTTTCGATTTGTATCATGTCCGGCGGCACGGTGGAGACCGATTCAATCACTGTGCTGGAGTGCTGGGTGACTTTGAGCATCGAGTCCTGGTGCAGCGTCTTCATGCCTGTCTGCATGGCGATGCGCTTGATGGTGGCCGTTTCGGCTTCCTCATTGATGGCGCGGGTGAGGTCCTCGCTGTTAGTCATGAGCTCGTGGATGCCGATGCGGCCTTTCATGCCGAGGCCGCCGCACTGGGCACAGCCGCCATCACTGGCTTTAAAGATCGGATGGGGCTCCCAGCCGGGGAGTGCTTTTAACATAATATCTAACTCGCGCCCTTCGGGCATGTACTCGATGCGGCAGTTTTTGCAGACTCGTCGCATGAGGCGCTGGGCGCAAACCACCAGCAGGGAGGCGGAAATCATAAAGGGCTCGATGCCCATGTCGGTGAAACGGGCGATGGTCGAGGGCGCGTCATTGGTGTGGAGGGTGGAGAGCAGGAGGTGTCCGGTGAGGGCGGCTTCGACGGAGATTTCCGCCGTTTCCTGGTCACGGATTTCCCCCACGAGGATGACGTCCGGGTCCATGCGCAGGTAGGAGCGCAGGGCGCGGGCGAAGTCCAGCCCGATCATCTTGTGCATCTGCATCTGGTTGATGCCCGGGATGGTGTACTCGATGGGGTCTTCGGCGGTTTGGATGTTGATGTCCGGTGTGGCGACTTCGCGCAGGGCGGAGAAGAGCGTCATGGACTTGCCGGAGCCGGTGGGGCCGCAGTGCAGGATCATGCCGTAGGGCTGGCGGATGCACTCGCGGTACTTGGAAAGGTTTTCCTCGGAGAAGCCCAGCGCGGTGATGGGCAGGGCGGACTTGGTCTTGTCGAGGATACGCATGACGACCTTTTCGCCGAAATTCATCGGGGCGGTGGCCACGCGCAAGTCGATGTCGATGTTGCGCTTGGTAAACTTTTTAAAGACGATGCGCCCGTCCTGGGGCAGGCGTTTTTCGGCGATGTCCAGCTCGCTCATCACCTTGTAGCGAGCAACGAGCGCGCCCGCGACGGTCTTGGGCAGGCGTAGCTTTTCGGCGCAAACGCCATCCACGCGGTAGCGCACGATGAGATCGTGCTCCTGCGGCTCGACGTGGATGTCCGATGCGCCCGCGATGTAGGCGTCCTCCACGATACGGTTGGCCAGCGTGATGATGGGGGCGGATTCCTCGTCTTCGAGGGATTGCTGGCCCTTGGTGGGGTCGACTTCGTACTCGGCCCCGATGACGTCGACCAGCCCGGCCAGGTCCGAACCTTCTTCCAGTACGGTTTCGCCCTCGGGCTGGGATTTGAAATACTTGTGCAGGATTTCCTTGATGAGTGATTCGGGGGCTACGGCCACGTCCTCAACGCTCATCTCCGACTGCCGGGCAAACTCCTCGCGATTCTGGTAGTCGTAGGGGTTGACCATGAGTGCGGCCACGCTGGTGGGCGTGAGCTGCTTGTAGGGCACGACTCCGGTACGCTTGATGATGCTCTCGCCCACGACTTCGAGGATCTTTTCGTCGAAGTTGATTTCGTCCAGGCTGGTGATGAGGGGCGCCCCGGTAAACTTGGAAATATACTTGGCCGTGACGTCGTCCCGCATCTCGTATTTGGGGTCGGTCAGGCGTTGGATGAGGGGAGCGGCATACTCGGCCACCTCTTCGAGCACCTTGAGGTCTTCGCGTCGAAATTCCTTGGTCGGGGCGTCGGGCTCTTTGTTCAGCACCTGAATGGCGCCGATGCACTTGCTGCCGATGAGGGGGACGGTGAGCATGCTCGTGACCTCAAACCCCGTGTCCTTAAACATGTTGAACATGGGGCGGGTATTCTCGCGCGAGAGGGAGAAAAAGGTCGGCTGCTCCTGCTCGATGACCTTGCCCACGATGCCAGTGCCGACGGGGAGCTGGAGTTTGAGCAGGTCTTGGCGCTTCTTGGCAAACTCCTGCTCGCGCTCCTGATTGGGCCCCATGAGGCTGGGGGAGTAGTAGACGTACTTAAAGCAGATGTTGCTCCCCTGGATGAGGTAGAAGGTCATCGACTGGGCCTGGAGCAGGTCAACGATCTTGGTCGAAGTCAGCTCGATGACCGAGTCCACGTCCTCGGGCTTGGGCTGGGCTTTGGTGATAACCTTGAGCAGCAGCGTGCGCCGAAGGCTGGAGGAGAGTTGCATGTCACTAGCCATAGCGGAGTATAGTCGGGCAGTAGTTTCGCTCACTATAAGCAATTGCCTTCGAGGTGGAAGGGAAAATTTCGGGTTGTGGTGCAGGGGCAAAACTGGATGATGGCCGGGGTATTTATGCAAGCGCCTGCTATGTCCGGATTTTCATTTGCCCTGGCTTTGATGCTCATCGCGTGCTGGCCAGCTTCTGTTAATGCCGTGGTGGATAAACGCTCATGTTAAGCCGTCTGCTCCAGCGTTTTTCCCGTGACATCCCGACGGATCGGGCCGAGCGGGGGCGTCTTGGGGAGCAGAAAGCGGCCCGCTACCTAAAGAAGCAGGGCTTACGCGTGTTGGCGCGTAACTGGCGGGCCGGGCGGGACGAGATCGACCTTGTTTGTTCCGAGGGCGAGGTGCTGGTCTTTGTCGAGGTGCGCACGCGTGACGCTTCGGCGCTGGTGGGGGGCTACCACAGCGTGACCGAGGCAAAAAAGGTAAAACTCCGCCGCGCCTGCAAAGCCTATATTAAGGCGCTTCGGACGCCCCCGCGGCACACGCGCTTCGATATTGTCGAAGTTAAGCTTGGCCCCGGTCAGGAAATAGCTCTATATCATCACCCGAACGTCAGTCTGTTTCACCACTAAGCGAATACTCTCACTATGAGCGAAGAACGTCATCCTTTCCTCCAGGGACTAAGCAAGCACCGCGGCGCGCCGCCCACGGTCATCGTCATTTTTGGCGCATCGGGCGACTTGACGGCCCGTAAGCTCATCCCCGCACTTTATAATCTGGGCCTGGACAACCTCCTGCCGGGCGACTTCCACCTCATCGGTTACGGCCGCAAGCCGATCCCCGATGCGGAGTTTCAGGACAAGTCAGAGAAGGACATCGGCCAGTTCTCCCGCCGCCCGCTCAACAGCGACATCTGGCCCCATATCAAGAAGAACATCTCCTACCACGCCGGGGGGTACGATGACCCCAAGGCTTTCGAAGAGCTGCGCGAGAAGTGCCTCGCCATCGAGAAGGAAGCCGGGCGCGACCTGCAGTTCCTTTTCTACATCTCCACGCCGCCGAGCGTCTTCAAGCCTATCCTGGAGAACCTCGGTTCCTCCGGGCTGGCCGCACACGGTAAGGGCACGAACCTCGCCTCCAAGGTGATTATCGAAAAGCCCTTTGGTCGCGACCTCGCCACCGCGATGGAGCTCAACCAGATCATCACGAACCAGTTTGACGAAAAGCAGGTCTACCGCATCGACCACTACCTCGGTAAGGAGACCGTGCAGGACCTCATGGTGCTGCGCTTTGCCAACTCCATTTTCGAACCCATCTGGAACCGCAACTACGTGGACTGCGTGCAGATCACGGTAGCGGAAGACCTCGGAGTGGGCACGCGTGGTGGATACTACGACCACTCCGGCGCGACCCGCGACATGCTGCAAAACCATACCATGCAGCTACTCGCGCTGACTGCGATGGAGGCGCCCGTTTCGCTCAGTGCGGAGGACATTCGGAATGAGAAGGTCAAGCTCCTCAAGTCCATCCAGCCGCTCAAGCTCGATCCGCACGGTGGCGACGCCGTGCGCGCCCAGTACTCCGAGGGCATTATCAATGGCGAGAAGGCACCGGGCTATCTCGAAGAGCAGGACATCCCGCAGGAGTCCGCCACGGAGACCTTTGCCGCGCTGCGTTTCCACATCAACAACTGGCGCTGGCAGGGCGTTCCCTTCTACCTGCGCTCGGGTAAGCGCCTCGCGCGCCGCGTTTCCGAGATCGCCATCCAGTTCAAGCAGCCCTCGGGCAGCCTCTTTACGGACCCGTCGCGTTTCGACATGGCGGCCAACACGCTCGTTATCCAGATTCAGCCGGACGAGGGCACCACGCTGCTCATGAACTCCAAGATCCCCGGTCTGGAGACGCGCACGCAGCCGGTCAAGATGCACTTCCGCTATTCGACGACCTTTGGCTCGAACACCCCCGAGGCCTACGAGCGACTCATCCTCGATGCGATGGTGGGCGACTCCACGCTCTTCATCCGCGGGGACGAGACCGAGACCTCCTGGAAACTCTACACGCCGCTGCTTGAGTACTGGGAATCCTGTGGACGCAAGGGGCTGGACAGCTATCAGTGTGGCTCCTGGGGCCCGCTCTCAGCCGACCGTCTCCTCTGGGAGAATAAGCACGAGTGGCGCCGCGCAGGCCCCTAGCCGTTCGCCGTATTTTCCCGCTAATCCTTTACGGACAAACTTGTCATTATGAGTGAGGAAACCACCATTTTCGATGTCATGCCCGGGCAGCTCATGAGCGTCTCGGATGTGACCAAAGAGCTCTCCAAAATGTGGTCGGTCTCGCCCGGCCCGGCCCATGAGGCACCTTCGGAGTTTCGCGCTTCGCAGATGAACCTCATCCTGCACTTCGGCCTGAAAACCAGTCTGGACGAAGCCAAGGAACGCTTCAACACGGCCATCTCCTTTGCCCAGCGCTACCCATGCCGCATCATCGTGCTCTGCCCGATGGGACGCGAGCACAGCGACCGCCTGCTGGAGGGCAAGCTCTTTGCCCAGTGCTACGTCGGGACGTCTATCCGGCAGATGTGCTGCTGCGAGGCGCTCATCCTCGGCTACCCGACACGGGTGGCGGGCTTCCTCTCAAATCAGGTCTCTATCTGGCTGGAGAATGACCTGCCGACCTACCACTGGTTTAACCGCATCCCGAGCGAGCGCGTGACCGGCATGCACATGAACTTCATCAAGCGCTGCCGCCGGGTGCTCTTCGACTCCGACGTCGAGCAGGAGAACTTTGCCGACATCGAGTGGCCGCGTCCGGGAGTAGCGGTCGATCTCGCCTACGCCCGCATCCTGCCCATCCGCCAGTCGCTGGGGCAGTTCTTTAGCCGCTTCGATACGGACAAGCTCGCCGGCGGCCTGAAGACCGTCAAGACGCGCTACTCCAAGGGCCGCGAAGGCGAGGCCGTCAACTTGCTCAAGTGGACGCAGGAGTGTCTGGAGGCCTGCGCCAAGGACGCCAAGGTCGAGCTCAAGGCCGAGTTTACAAGCGAGGAGTGCGGCGACGCGCACAGCCTGGAAATCGAGTGGACTTATGAGGACAGCCGCCGCTTCCTGTGGACCCACGAGAAGAAGGGGCTCGACGCCTGCGTCACGGCTGACTTTGGCACGGGAGAGATCAAGACGCCCATGCAGGTCGGCCTGCTCGACGCCCCCGCCGCCCTGGCTGAAGCCCTTTTCTTTAGCAACTAAATTGAACAGGAGGAAGCGGAGATAGCAGAAAAGGCGCGTTATGGCTTTTCCTCTGCTTTCTCTGTGTGCTCCTGTTCAAAACAAAATTCATTCCCATGAAAACCCTCTCTACCGACTACGGCGAAGTTCGCATCCTGACCCACGAAGAAATCTACCAGCACACGCTGGCGTTCATCAAGGCTGCCGCCGAGGCAGCCGTGGACAGGCTCGCCCCCATCGGCTTGACCGGGGGCTCCACGCCCAAGGCCTTTTACCAGTGGGTGGCCGAGCACGACGCCCTTCCGCTCGAAGTGGCCAGGAAAATTCTCTGGACCACCAGCGACGAGCGCTGCGTGCCGCTGGACGATGACGACAACAATTTTGGCCATGCCGACCGCGGCATGCTCAGCCCGCTGGGTGTCCCGGCGGAGAACAAGTTTGCCTGGCCCACCGAGCTCGAACCCGCCGCCTGCGCGGCCAAGTACCAGCAGGACTGGGACGCCCGCTTCGGGCCCGATGCAGGCTACGACGTGTGCTTCGTCGGCATGGGTGGGGACAACCACACGCTTTCGCTCTTTCCGGAGTGTCCGCTGATCGAGGAAGACCCGCAGCAGAACTTTGCCTCCACGCTCTGGCCCTCACGCGGCTGGCGCGTGACGCTCACCGTGGCCGGGCTCGCCCGTTGCAGGCAGATCATCGTCTCAACCACAGGCGAGGGCAAGGCCGAGGCGCTCAAGAAGGCCATCCGCGGCGAGCACGACCCATTCCATATGCCGGTGCAACTCGTCCGTGACCACGCCGACAAAACCGTCTGGCTCGTCGACGAACCCGCCGCCGCCCTGCTGTAGAGGTAGCCTGGGCTTATGCAGCCCAGACCCGCCGCAGCCATTGGCGTGGAGTCCTTTGTTTGGTTCCTTTTAGTAAAAGAAACCGTTTATTGGGCGTCGATATTCTCATAACAGGATGCTGCGTAGGAATGCTTTCGAACACTACGTGGTGTCATCCTGAGTAAGTCCGCCTGGCGGACGCATCGAAGGATCTCCGCTGACATATCTAAAAAGAGCAAAGGATACGCCTTTGAGACCCGAATGAGGAGATCCTTCGACTCGCTCCACTCGCTCAGGATGACAACGAACTCGCTGTCACCTTCATATTTTGCGTACACCGCCTAGATATAGTCTCTTGGCGCTTTTTGCGTGAGATAAACCTCTTCCTACACCCGCACCTTGACCACGACTTTCTTCACGTGGCAGGTGTTTTGATGGGTGCAGCAGGGCAGGTGGCCATCCTGGGGAAAGAGCACGCTGAAGGTGCCGGGCTTCATGATGAGGGCCTGGCTGGCTTGCCCGGTGTAAAAGATGAGGTCGCGCTCGGCGTCGTAAGACATGGAGGCCTTGAGCACGTCGAGCGGGCTGTGGTAGATGATCTCCTCGCCGCTGATGATGTACTGGACGTCGATGTACTTGAGGTGCGACTCGAACTCGCGGCCCTCGGCGGGCTTGGTCTCGTAGCTCTGCACGATGGCAAAGACGCGCTCGCCGTCGAGCTCGACCTTGCCGTCCTCTGCCTTCGGGTCGAGCCCCAGCAGGTAGTCAAAGGCCAGGTCGAGGCCGGGGTGGCAATTACGGTAGAGGGCTTGTTTGTCGAGGGTGTCGAAGATCATGCGTATTGATTGTGAAATGAAAAAAAAGAATCAGGTCGAACACTGCGTTTGCTAGGCCACGACTTTGACAAATTTCCGTTTGCCGGCCTGGAGGATGTGCTCGACCTGCGGGCGGCTGAGGGGCTGGAAGGGGTCGTCGGCGCGCTCGTCGTTGACCTTGACCGCGCCTTGCTCGATCAGGCGGCGAATCTCCTTCTTGCTGGGGAAGAGTTCGGAGCGGCTGAGGATTTCGACCAGCGGCATGTCGTCCTCGTCACCCGCGATTTCACCCCAGGTAAAGGTGGGCATATCGTCGGGCACTTTGTTGGCGGAAAAGACCTTCTCGAACTGCTCCTTCTCGCGCTGAGCGATCTCCAGCGAGTGGAAGAGGGCGACGAGGGAAATGGCGAGGTGCTTCTTGGCGTCCATGGGATGCTCCTGCTTGTGGCGTTCGAGGGCTTCGCCTTCGATCTCCAGCAGCAGCTGGTAGTAGTCCCACATGGTCTCGTCGCTGATGGACATGATCTTGCCAAACATCTCCTTGGGCGAGTCGTTGAAAGAGATGTAGTTATCCGCGCTCTTGGACATCTTTTTCGTGCCGTCGAGGCCGACGAGGAGCGGCATGGTGATGACGGCCTGCTCGGGCTGTCCGGCCTGCTTCTGAAGGGCGCGGCCCACGAGCATATTAAAGAGCTGGTCGCTGCCACCGAGTTCGACATCGGCTTCGAGCATGACGGAGTCGTGCCCCTGAATGAGCGGGTAGAGGAACTCGACGATAGAAATGGGCGTGTTGGAGGCGTAGCGCTTGGCGAAGTCGTCGCGCTCAAGCATGCGGGCGACGGTCATCTGGCGGGTCAGGCTCAGGGCGTCGTCGAACTTCATTTCACGGAACCACTGGCTGTTGTAGCGCACGAGGGTGCGCTCTTCGTCCAGGATGCGGAAACACTGGTCGAGGTAGGTCTCGGCGTTGTCCTTGACCTCCTGCTCAGTCAGCACGGGGCGCGTCTCGGAGCGGCCACTGGGATCGCCGATGGTGGCGGTGTAGTCCCCGATGAGCAGGATGCACTCGTGGCCCATGTCCTGAAACTGCTTCATCTTGTTAAAGACGACCATGTGGCCAAAGGTCAGGTCGGGGCGCGTTGGGTCGACGCCGAGTTTTACCTTCAGTTTCTTGCCGCTGCGGATGCGGTCCTGCATCTCTTCAGCGCCGATGATGGTCTCTACGTTGGTGCTAAGAATATCGAGTCTGCTCATGGGGGTCTTTAAATTTTATTGCGATTAAGGCCGGGACGGGCGCATTCGACAAGGGGAAAACGCTTGGCTACCGGGCATAGCCCGGGCAAGCTCATGGTCGGTATGGGAAAATCTGCGCGCCTGCTCGACCCCAACGTGCCCTTTCGTCCGGCGGGGGTGCCTTTCTTCTACGGATGGGCCATTTTGGGGGCGTCGGTCCTGGGCATGGCCAGCAGCATGCCGGGGCAAACGATCGGGGTGGGGCCCTTTAATGAAAGCCTGCTGACCAACCTCGACCTGTCCCGCATCCAGCTCAGCCTGGCCTATGGCATCGGGACGACGATCAGCGGGCTCACGCTGCCCCGCATGGGGCGATATTTCGACCGCTTTGGTGCCCGCCTGACCGGGACGCTGGTCGAGGTGGCCTTTGGACTGGCACTGATTTACATGGCCAGCACGGCCTGGATATACGATGGGCTCCGGCCCACGGATGCGCCGGCCCCGATTCTGGCCATGGTCATCATTACGCTGGGCTTTTTTCTTATTCGCTTTTTGGGGCAGGGGGTGATCGCGCTGGTCTCCCGCGCGATGGTCGGCAAGTGGTTTAATCGCAAGCGTGGCATGGCCAGTGCGATCAGCGGCTGCTTTGGGGCCATGTTCTTTTCTGTCTCGCCTGTGGTGCTCTACAAGTTGGTGGAGTGGTTCGGCTGGCAAGGCGCGTGGCTGGCCTGCGGACTGTTCATGATCTTCATTGCCTCCGGGGCGTGCTGGCTCGTTTATCGGGATAACCCCGAAGAGTGCGGCCTGGAGATGGACGGTGAGCCCGCACCGGTTCAGGCCGTGGGGCCGACCGACCCCGAGTTTACCATCTACCGGGAGTTCACTGGACCCGAGGCGGTGCGGACCTTTGCCTTCTGGGCCTTCACGGCGGCCTTTGCCCTGATGGGGATTTTCTCCACCGCAATCGGGTTTCACGCCGAGGACATCGCGCGCGAACTCGGTGTGACCTCCAGGTACTACTTCAGCCTCTTCTTCTGGATGGCCTGCGTGAACGTCCCGGTCGGCTTTCTCATCGGCTGGCTGACGGGCAGAATGCGCCTGAAAAAGCTGCTCAGCGCGATGGCGGTTTCTATGGGCTTGCATGCCTATGGGATGCTCCACCTGAGCGAGTCGTGGGGCGTGGGGTTGTACATCGTGTCGGGTGGAGTAGCCATGGCCTTTTTCGGCAACCTGATGGCGGTGGCCTATCCGCGCTTCTTTGGGCGCAAGCATCTTGGGGCGGTCAGTGGGTGGTCGATGCTGTGTCTGGTCATCGGCAGCGCGGTCGCACCGCTGATCTGGAGTCTGACCAAGACCGCCCTGGGCGACTACTCGCCCGCGCTCTGGGGATTTATGTTCGTGTGCCTTGTCCTGCTGGTGGCCTCCCTGTACGCAGATAACCCCCAACGACGCTTGAGCCCACAGGTGTAGGTTTTTTGCGCCCGAAGGCAGGGAAACTTTCTTCTTGGGCTTGCACTGTGAACGGCGCAGTCCTAACAATAGTGCTTCGAACTTTCCGCTAACGACCTCTAGACTCTCTTATTATGGCTCTCTCAACCGGCACCCAAGCCCCTGATTTCACGCTGAAAACCAAGACTGCCGACGGTCTCGTCGATGTCTCGCTCAAGGAAACACTGGGCGAACAGAACGTAGTCCTGCTTTTCTTCCCCTTCGCTTTCACCAGCGTTTGCCAAAACGAGATGTGCAGCATCTCCGCTGGCTACGAAGAATACGAGAAGCTCGACGCCAAGGTGCTCGGCATCAGCGTGGACAGCCCCTTTGCCCAAGAAGCCTGGGCCAAGGCGAACGCTATTTCTGTCACGCTTCTGAGTGACTTTAACAAGGAAGTCGCCTCTGCCTACGGCGTCCTCTACGAAGATCTGCTCGGCATGCAGGGCGTGGCCAAGCGCTCCGCCTTCGTCATCAACAAGTCTGGCGAGATTGTCTTTAGCTGGTTCAGTGAAGACCCGCACGATTTGCCGCCGTTTGACGAACTCAAGGTCACACTCAAGTAGGCACCGTCTCCCGATGAGGACGGGAGATTGCCTTCTGCCCGGCACGGGCTATGCTTTCCAATCTCAATTTCGATCATGACTGTATCCAACGACCCGTTTAACGCTCGCAAGGAACTTACGGTCGACGGCAAGGCTGTCGGCACCTATTACGCGCTCGATGCGCTCTCCAGTCTGGGAGACATCAGCAAGCTGCCCGTCAGCATCCGTATCGTGCTGGAGTCCGTGCTGCGTAACTGTGGACAAGCCGGCGTCGCCGAAGACGACGTCAAGCGCCTCGTCGGCTGGAACGCCAAGGCTCCCTCCAGCAACGAAATCCCCTTCGTTGTGTCGCGTATCGTCCTGCAGGACTTTACCGGGGTGCCGCTTCTGGTTGACCTCGCCGCTATGCGTGACGCTGTCGCCGCCTTGGGCAAGGACCCCGGCCTGATCGAGCCGCTCGTGCCCGTGGACCTCGTGGTGGACCACTCCGTGCAGGTAGACCGCGCCGGTACGGCCAGCTCCTTCGTCGATAACCTCAAGATCGAGTTTGAGCGCAACCGCGAGCGTTACGAGTTCCTCAAGTGGGGGCAGCAGGCTTTCGAAACTTTCTCCGTCGTTCCCCCGGCCATCGGCATCGTTCACCAGGTCAACCTTGAGTACCTGGCCCGCGTGGTCTTCCAAAAGGACGGCTCCAGCGAGACCCTGCTTTACCCGGATACCCTCGTCGGCACCGACTCGCACACCACCATGATTAACGGCATCGGTATCGTGGGCTGGGGTGTTGGCGGTATCGAGGCCGAAGCCGGCATGCTCGGCCAGCCCATCGCTTTCCAGACCCCGGAAGTCATCGGCGTGAACCTCACCGGTGAGCTCACCGAGGGCGTGACCGCGACGGACCTCACGCTGCGTATCACCGAGCTGCTTCGCGCTGAAAAGGTGGTGGGCAAGTTCGTCGAGTTCCACGGCGAAGGCGCTGCTGCGCTGACCCTGGCCGACCGCGCCACGATTGCCAACATGGCCCCCGAGTACGGTGCCACCATGGGCTTCTTCCCCATCGACGACAAATCGCTGGACTACCTGCGTGCCACCGGCCGCACCGAGGAGCAAATCGCCGTGGTCAAGGCGTACTACGAGGCACAGGGCCTCTATGGCATGCCCAAGGCAGGCGACATCGAGTACACCAAGTGCATCGACCTCGACCTCGGCACCATCGTCCCCTCTGTGGCTGGCCCGCGCAAGCCGCAGGAACGCATCGACGTGCCCGCGCTGAAGAATACTTTCCAACAGCTTCTCGAATCCCCGGCCTCCGAAGGCGGCTACGGCGTCGATCCGTCCAGCTTCGATACCCGTTGCGGCGTGAAGTACGACCCGGACGCTTCCGAGTGGAAGAACGAGGGTGGGGCGCTCGTCGCAACCGAGACCTTGCCGGAAATCGGTCACGGTTCGGTCCTGATCGCGGCCATTACCAGCTGCACCAACACTTCGAACCCCTCCGTGATGCTTGCCGCTGGTCTCCTGGCCAAGAAGGCTGTCGAGGCAGGCCTGAGCGTTGACCCGACGGTCAAGTGCAGCTTGGCTCCCGGTTCGCGCGTGGTCACGGATTACCTGAACGAAACCGACCTCCAGAAGTACCTGGACCAGCTTGGTTTCAACCTCGTCGGCTACGGCTGCACGACCTGTATCGGTAACAGCGGACCGCTCGACCCGGCTATCGAAGCCGCCATCGCTGAGGGTGACCTCGTCGCGGCCAGCGTGCTTTCCGGTAACCGTAACTTTGAGGCCCGCGTCCACGGTTCGATCAAGGCCAACTTCCTCATGTCACCCCCGCTGGTGGTCGCCTACGCGCTCGCGGGCCGTGTGAACATCAACCTCGACGAGGAACCGCTCGGCACAGGCAAGGACGGGAAGGAGGTTTACCTCAAGGACATCTGGCCGACCCGCGAGGAAATCCAGGCTAACATCCTCAAGGGCCTCAAGCCCGAGATGTTCCGCGAGAAGTACTCCACCATCAACGAAGCCAACCCCGAGTGGAACGCGATCCCCTCGACCGATGGCGAAGTGTACGCTTGGGACGACGCTTCGACCTACATCCAGTTGCCTCCTTTCTTCGAGGGCTTTACCACCGAGCCGGGCAGCATCACCGAGTTGAAGGACATGCGTCCGCTGGCCATCCTCGGCGACTCCGTCACGACGGACCACATTTCACCCGCAGGTGCCTTTAAGCCCGAGACGCCCGCAGGCAAGTTCCTGACTTCCAAGGGCGTCGAGCCCAAGGACTTCAACTCCTACGGTTCACGCCGTGGTAATGACCGCATCATGACGCGCGGCACCTTTGCCAACGTCCGGATCAAGAACCGCATGGCTGACGGCAAGGAAGGTGGCTTTACCAAGCTCCAGCCCGATGGCGAGATCACGACCATGTACGACGCCGCCCAGGAATACAAAAAGCGCAATACGCCGCTGATTGTCTTCGGTGGGGTGGACTACGGCATGGGCAGCTCCCGCGACTGGGCGGCCAAGGGCACCGCACTCCTCGGCGTAAAGGCCGTGGTGACCAAATCTTTTGAACGCATCCACCGCAGCAACCTTATCGGTATGGGCGTAATGCCCCTGAACTTCAAGGACGGGCAGGACGTGGATTCCCTCAAGCTCGAGGGCACAGAAACCTTCTCTCTCGTCGGTATTGGCGACGACCTCAAGCCGGGTCAGGATGTGACCCTGGAGATCACCCGTGCAGACGGCAGTACCGAGAGCCTCGCGCTCACGCTGCGCATCGACACGGCGATTGAGGTCGAGTACTACCGCCACGGCGGCATCCTGCCCTACGTCTTAAGAAACCTGATTTAAGACCGATATGGACTATACTACTGCTGCGTAACATCCCCGTTATGGCAGAAAGCGACTCACCAGTTTTCCTAGTTGATGGTTATTCCGACCCCGCCCTTCTCCGCATAAACGGAAGGGCGAGCTACTTGAATGCGGCCCCGGTCACGGAGTTTTTCAAGCAAATGCTCGAGGCCGGAAAACGTGACGTTGTGGTAGACTTCGCCAACTGCACTGCGATGGACAGCACCTTTCTGGGTATCCTGGCCGGTGCGGCCATGCAGTTTCGCAAGCATTCGTCCGAAGGCAGCATCACGCTGGTGCGCCTGGGGAAGCGGAATCTGGAGCTGGTGCGCAACCTCGGCCTGCACCGCATCCTCGATGTGGACTGCGAGAGCAGCGGCCTGTGCTTTGCTGATGGCAAGCTGCGGGAGATCGAATCCGATGCGGAGAACCACCATGCTTCGGCCGAGGGGATGCTCAAGGCCCATGAGAACCTGGTCGAAGCGGACAAGGGCAACTTGAAGAAATTCCAGGACGTTATCTCTTTCCTGCGCCTGCAGGTGGAAAAGGACAAGGCTGCCAACAACGCCTGAGCAGGGCGCGATTTTCGGCAGAAGAGATTGCAGCGCCGGATAAACTTCCTCAAGCTCCTCGATAATGTGGCAGTTTCTTCTAGGTGCGCTGCTAGGCGTTGGCGTTGGCTGGTACGTCTACATCCGCTTGCGCAGAAGGTACGTGCAACTAGATGAAGAAAAGCAACTTCTACAGCAAGAGCAGCAAATTGTCGTCGATTTTATGCACAACCTCGTCGAGGCAATCGGCGACGGGGTCGAGCGCGACGAGTTGTTTCAGCGCATCGTTCACGCTTCCATCCTGAGCACGGGAGCCCTCAGCGCCTGCATTTTTGAGCGTACCCCACAGAATAAATTGCGAGGGGTGGCGGTCGAGGGCTTGTTCCCGCCGCAGCGCTCGTTGCCCAAGGCGGCCAGCGGTCGTCTCTCTACGCGTGCGCGCTTTATCGAGCAGATTCTCAAGTCGGAGGTGTTCGACATGGGCGAGGGGCTGATCGGTTCCGTGGCCCGCACCCGCAAGGCAGTCCACGTCGAAGATGCGGCCAACGACCCGCGCGTCGTCCAGCACGAGGACCCTTCGCTCAAGCTCCACTCGCTGATTGTGGCGCCGATTGCCTTCCGGGACAAAATACTCGGGGTGCTGGCGGTGGCCAACCCCGCCGACGGCATGGCCTTTAACGCCATGGACTTTTCGCTCGTGCAGTCGCTGGCTGAGCAGGCCGCCATGGCCATTCATAACTCGGACCTGATGAAGGTGCAGATCGAGAAGAGCAAGCTCGACCTCGACATCTCGATGGCCAGCTCGATTCAGGGCATGATTTTGCCCCAGACCTTTCCGGATAATGCCCGCTTGGACATCAGCGCGTTCTACCGCCCGGCGCAAAAGATCGGCGGTGACCTTTACGACGTCATCAAGCTGGACGAAAGTCGTATCGGCGTGGCCATCGCCGACGTTTCGGGTAAGGGCGTCCCGGCCTCGCTGTTGATGACGATCTGCCAGACAAACCTCCGGCACTTTGCCCGCGCCTTCCGTGAGCCTTCGGAAGTGCTCATCGCGATGAACCGCGAGATGACGCCCGAAATCCACCGCGACATGTTTATTACGCTGGTCTATGCCATCATCGACACGGCCAACGACACCATGACGCTCGCCCGCGCCGGGCACGAACTGCCGCTGGTTTGCACCGCGGGTAACAATGGCACCGAGCCCACGACGCAGTTTGTCGGGCTTGAGGGGATGGCGCTCGGCATGGTTCCTTCCGAGATTTTCGATCTGGTTATCACCGATACGTCGATTCCCTTTGCGCCGGGCGATGTGGCACTCTTTTACACCGATGGCATCACCGAGGCAGTCAACGCCGACGAAGACGAGTTTTCCGCCGAGCGGCTGGCCGAGACAGTCAAGGTCCTGCGCAACCAATCCGCCAAGTCCATCAACGAAAACCTCGTGACGACGGTGGAGCGTTTTACCGGGCAGGCCAAGTTTGCCGACGACCTCACGCTGATTTCCGTCAAGCGCAAGTAGGCGGGCCGCGCTTTTATCCCTGACTAATGACTAGACGGGGCCGAACTCTTGGGCTAGGTTGCTAGCTTTTCATGTCCCAGCAAGCCGATCCTTCCCCCATCGACAAGAGCGCGCTGCCGGATGCCCGCGGGCACTTCGGCCAGTTCGGCGGCATGTACGTGCCCGAAACGCTCATGACTGCACTCTACGAGCTCGAGCACGCCTACCGCGAGGCCAGTAATGACCCGGGTTTCCGCATGGAACTGGACAGCTTTCTCAACGAGTACGTGGGCCGCCCGACAGAACTCACCTTTGCCGAGCGCCTGACCGAGCACTGCGGCGGGGCCAAAATTTACCTCAAGCGCGAGGACAGCCTTCACACCGGCGCTCACAAGATCAACAACTGCATGGGCCAGGTCCTGCTCGCCCGCCGTATGGGCAAAAAACGCATCATCGCCGAGACCGGAGCCGGGCAGCACGGCGTGGCCACGGCGGCCGTTTGCGCGCGCTTTGGCCTGGAGTGCGTGATTTATATGGGGGCGGAGGACATGCGTCGCCAGGCTCTGAATGTCTTCCGCATGCGCCTGATGGGGGCCGAAGTCCGCTCGGTCGAGTCGGGCCAAAAGACGCTTAAGGACGCCGTCAACGAAGCCATGCGCGACTGGGTGGCCAATGTGCGCGAGACGCACTACATCCTCGGTTCGGCCCTCGGGTCGCATCCGTACCCCATGATGGTGCGGGACTTCCACAAGGTGATTGGCGAGGAAGTCCGTCGCCAGATTTTGGAGATGGAGGGGCGCTTGCCGGACGAACTGATCGCCTGCGTGGGCGGCGGCAGTAACTGCATCGGGCTGTTTTACGATTTTCTGGAGGAAACCAATGTGCGCCTCGTGGGCGTCGAGGCGGGCGGCCACGGTATCGAGCCGGGCAAGCATGCGGCGCGTTTCGAAGGCGGCAAGGTGGGCGTCCTGCAGGGCTGCAAGACCTACATCCTGCAAGACCCGGACGGCCAGATCGAGCTGACCCACAGCGTCTCTGCAGGGCTGGACTATGCCGCCATCGGCCCCGAGCACGCCTACTACCACGACTTGGGGCGCATCAGCTACGGCTACGCCACGGACAAGGAAGTCATCGACGCCTTCCAGCTTCTTTGCCGCCTGGAGGGCATCATTCCTGCGCTGGAAAGTACCCACGCCATTGCCTATGCCCTTAAGCGGGCCCCGCAGATGTCCTCCGACGAGATTCTTGTGGTCAACCTCTCCGGTCGCGGCGACAAGGATGTGCAGGAAGTCATGCGCGTCATGGGCGTGGAGTAAAACGGCGGGCTCGGGACCGATAGCGGCATAGGGTGGCTTCTAACTCCGCTCGGTGCCAATTGATAGTCACTTTTCGCTTTCGCTCGGGGCCTTAACTCCGCTACGCTCCCGGCATGCAATCGATGACGGGATTTGGGCGCGGCGAAGCGCGGGACGAGCATTTGGAGATTTCGGTCGAAGTCTCTTCGGTCAACCGCAAGTCGCTCGAGGTCATGTGCTCGCTGCCGCGTGAGTGGCAATCGCTGGAGCGCGACCTGACCGACATGGTGCGGGCCAGTGCCCTGCGGGGCAAGGTCTCCGTCTACGTCAATGCCACCAAGGTGGGGCAGGGCGGTGCGCTTGACTGGGACGACGAGCAACTCGCGGCCACGGTCAAGCGTCTGCGGGCCTTTGCCCGTGCGCACGAGTTGTCCGAGGAGATCAGCGCGGAAGCTCTCGTGCGCATCATCATGAGCCTCGATTCCGGCTCTGGCTTGCCCGAGGCCGACGCGGCCAAGGCACTGGTCGAGTCTGCGCTCAAGGGCGCGCTGGAGGGCTTTACGGCCATGCGGGCGGAGGAGGGCGCCGCGCTGGCTCAGGACTTTTCCCAGCGCATCGGGCTGTTGGCCGGGCACGTCGAGCAGATGCGGCAGCAGGCCGGTGGCACTGTTCCCAAGTACCGGGAAATTCTCTTTCAACGCCTGCAAAAGGCCGGGCTGGAGCTGGACCTCGACGACGAGCGCGTGCTCAAGGAAATTGCCCTCTTTGCCGACCGCTCCGACGTGACCGAGGAGCTTACCCGCCTGGCCAGCCATCTGGAGCAATTCACAGCGACAATGCGTGAAGACGGCGCGATTGGCCGCAAGATGGACTTCCTTTGCCAGGAAATCAACCGCGAGATCAACACCGTTGGCAGCAAGGCGAATCATTTGGAGCTGACGCGCCTCGTGCTCGAGTGCAAGAACGAGCTGGAGCGCATCCGGGAGCAGGCCCAAAACGTGGAATGAGCGCGCCTGTTGTCGTCATCGGCGGTGGACTTGGCGGCCTGAGCGCGGCGATTCACCTGCGTGCTGCCGGGCGCGAGGTGCTCCTGCTGGAGAAAAACGAAACCTTTGGCGGCAAGTGTAATCACTTGGAGTGGGAGGGCTACCAGTTTGACACCGGGCCGTCGCTGCTCACGCTGCCCTTCGTCCTGGAGGAGGTTTTTACCGCTGCTGGCCGTAAGCTCAGTGATTACCTTGAGCTGGTGCGGCTCACTCCTGCCTGCCGCTACACCTTTGCCGATGGGACGCGCTTCGATGCGCCTGGCGACATCGAGGGCTTCCGCGCCGCCGTGGCCGAGACGTTTCTGGACGAGGTTGACGCGCTGGATAAATTTCTAAAAGAGGGCAAGACGCTGTGGGACATCAGTGCGCCCATGTACCTGTTTAACCGCTTCGCCTTGAGTAATGTGTTCAAGGTCGGACCGCTGAAGGCACTGCGCGGCTTGAGTGCGCTCTGGCCCCAGAGCATGGACTCTGCCCTGCGTAAACGCTTTCGCGACCCGCGTCTGATTCAGCTTTTCAGTCGCTACGCGACCTACAACGGCTCCGATCCGGCGCGTTGTCCGGCTACGTTTAACGTCATTGCTCACGCCGAGATGGCCTACGGCAGTTGGCATGTCATGGGTGGCATGGTGGCCATGGTGCGAGCGTTGGAGCGGCTTGCGCGGGAGATGGGGGTGGAGCTGCGTGCTGAGGCCGAGGTGCGGGACATCGCGTTTACCTCTGGCGGAGAGGTCGAGGCGGTTAACTTGCACTCGGGTGAGCGCGTTGCCTCCCGGCAGTTGGTCATCAACGCCGACGCGGTGACGGCGCTCACGGGACCGCTCTTTGCCACGCATCCGAAGCAGCCGGCTTGGGTGAAGCGCTGGGGAAAGGTCGAGGCCTCCTGTAGCGGATACGTGCTCTTGCTGGCGATGGATCGTCCAGTGGACGGGTTGGCCTGCCATAACATCTTTTTCAACGCGGACTACCGGGACGAGTTTCGCGATCTCTTTGCGCAGCCCCGACCACTGCAAGACCCGACGATTTACATCTCCATCCCGGGCAAGGTGGACCCCTCGCAGGCTCCGGCGGGCAAGGAGGCCTGGTTTGTCCTGGTCAATGCGCCGAGCCTGGACCGCTATGACAACTGGCAGGGGGGCTACACGGAGTTTATTCTGGATAAAATGCAGCGCGTGGTGCCGGGCTTTGATCGTAGTCTGGTGAAGTGGCAGAAGGCACTGCCGCCAAGCTACTTGAAACAGCGTTATCATGCCTGGCACGGATCGATTTACGGTCCCAGCTCGAACGGCTTATTCTCGACCTTGACGCGTATGGATAACCTCGGGCCCACGCCACAGGTTGCCTTTGCCGGGGGCAGCGTACACCCCGGAGGGGGCATCCCGCTGGTGCTGACCAGTGGCCGACTGGCGGCGGAGTTGCTCTTGAAAAGGCGGTGAGGTGGGGCGTAAGCTTTTGGGCAGACTTCAGGGGTTGATGATGCCTAAAATACTGAAAAACATGTAGTTGCGGCATGTATTTTTGTCCTTTTTTTACGTAATTGCAGCGGGCTTCACCTTGACAAGTGGCGTGCTTTTAGGGCATTCTTAAGCTATCATTAAATGCCAGCCATGACAGTTATACCTAAGACGCGTCAGGCCTTTAGTTTGGTCGAAGTCATCGTCGCGATGTCGATTTTCGCATTCATCGCGTTAGGGCTCGCCAGTGCTATCATGCAGTCGCGACGCATGTCTGAGGGTTCGATTTACCAGACGACAGCCTACGGGGTGGTCTACGGCTACTCCGAGCAAATCATGGCCATGGACTTTATGGATTTTATCCTCAGCATGGAGGACCCCACGCTCCCCATCGTAATGCGGGCTATTTCGCCCTCCAGCAAGGCTGGCTCGGTGGACATTGAAGACTTTCTTTTTCTCAACCAGTGGTCAGACAAGGAGATCGTGCTCGACGTGCGCGATGAAGGGGCAGGTGAGCGCAGCGTCATCATGCCCATGCGCATCCGCATTACGGCGAATCGGCTGGATACGGGGGTGGATCCCCGTGAGGCCATCGAAATCACCCTCGAATACAGTTTCGAAAAGCCAGTCGGGAACCAGTCCGTTACGGTTAACGACAGTATCCATTTTGTTAAATCCGCCGTCCCCATTTATTAAGTGATGAAACAGCACAATAGACGCCTCCCTCGTTTGCGTACGGGGTTTACCCTGGTTGAGGTCCTCATCGTCACGGTGGTCTTTGGCATGCTGATGGCGGGGGTGATGACCTTTGTCTTCGATAGCGCGAAGTTGAGCTTCATCACCACGCAGAAGCTGGAGATCAATGGCGATATCCGCGACGTGACTAACATCATGGCGGACGAGGCGCGAGAAGCCAATTACTTCATGATGTATTCCAGCTTTTACAGTGAGGCGGGCAGTAATCCGCCGGGCAGTTTCCGCAAACCCGCTGAAGGCTATACGGTGGAAGATTACCGCCAGCGCAAGGGGTCGTCCGGTGACTTTGTGCTCTTTGTCTACACCGGTATCGATGAAAACCCCCGGGACGGTAAGCCGGCGCCGATTGAACGGCTGGTGGGGTACTTTCGGGCGGGTGGCTCCGGAGATGATGAGCAGGCTCCCGTACGTCGGTTTGAGGTCGAGGTGCCTGAGGACAAGCAGCACGACGGCGTGGAGTCACTCATCCCGGAAGAGTATAAGGCCCAGGACTACCCGAATGTGATCAGTCTCGTGACCGGACTGGCGAACGGCGATCTGTTTTATAATATCGAGGACCGCAGCGTACTGGTAAACGGAAAGATCATTCACGGTAACGACGCCAAGCAGATAACCGGCACCTATAACTTTACCATCTCACCGAGAGGTTAAATAAAAGGATAAAGCGATGATTACACTCCCCATTTCCCGCATCCGGCGCACTGGGTCGGCGCTTGCCGTCGTGTTGATTCTTACGGCTGCAGTCGGCCTGATCGCCGCGTCGCTGCTCAAGAGCACACTGACAGAGGTGAACGTGAACGATCACTATATGGCGCGTATCAAGGCCAAGGCAGCGGCGGAATCCGCTATCGAGTACGGTGCGTCCGAGCTTTCCTACCGCTTTGAAAACCAGACCTCGGTCGGTGCCAATGAGTTAAAGCCGGGTAACAATCCCCTGAGCCTCCCGGCATCGGTCACGAGCTTCTTTGCCAGCAGCGATATTAACTCGGCCAAGATGTCTATCAACGGCGGTACGGTACCCCCGGGAGAGTGGAAGTACTTTGATCCGAACGACCCGTCCAATGAATTTGACCCCATGCGCGGGCGTCTTGCCTTTGTGCGCGAAATTGAGCTCTTTGGCAAGGGCGTGGCCAATACCGGAAGGGGCGATGAGATCACCGCTTACGCGATGGAGACGTTTCAGGTGCGCGATGCGCCGCTCTTTGCCAACGCGATTTTCTACAATTCCGATCTCGAGGTAAACCCCGGTGTCGACATGGACATCTACGGCCCCGTCCACACCAATGGTACCCTCTATGTCGGGGCGAACTCCACCGCCGATTTGAAGTTTCACGACAAGGTGACCTCGTGCGATGAATTCATTCACGGGGAAATCCGCAGCATCCACCTCGGCGATGGCAGCAACGTCTTTTTCCCCAGCAGCAAAAACCCTGAAACACTACGTACGATGCGTCCGAGTGGGGGCGTGCTTGACTCCTCAGACAAAGATTGGGCCGAGGACGCCTCCGAGCGTTGGAACGGCTATGTGCAGAATGGAGACATGGGTGTGGGGAAGCAGAACGTGGTCGCCTTTGATGACTACGAGCAGGATAATTTCTATACCTCCGGGGTGGAAACAAATAACAGTGGTTACGCGATTATAGAGCCGCTTCTGCCACACGGACATGCCGACCGCAAAGGCCTTGACCTGCGTCCGCAGAAAATGGCCGCAAAAGCCGGTCTCCTGCTACGGGTGGAAACCACCCCCGGCAGTTCACCCGGTGATGATGACTATCTCGTCGTTAAGGGGTACAAGTACAAGCGCGTGAATGCCTCCGATCCGCTCAGCGAGCTTGACCTGGATGCCAACGGTGATCCGACCCTGGTCGAGGTCGACCTGCCCGACGACATCATTGGCAACCCCAATGACAGCTTCACTTCGATTGAGGACGAGGGCATCGAGTACTACGATCTGCACGAGGAGAGGACTTACTACTACGGAAGCTGGCACTCCAGCTATGAGGTAAGGGGCGGCCTGTACGATCATCGCGAAAATCTCGGAATCAACACCCTGGCCATCGATATTGGGCAGCTAAAAAAATATATCGACAACAAGGACAACTCCTCCAGCGGTTTCGATGGCACCTATGACGTGGATGATGACTGGAACGGCATTGTTTACGTCGAGTTCCCTACTTCTGGTGTTGCAGGGGGGAGCGGCGTCTTTTCGCATGGCTCATCTTCTGGCCAAAACAAGTACGGTATTGTGCCGGGAGCTTTCAACGATGCGGCCCTCATGGTGATAGACGCCAAAGAAATTCCCGACCCCTCGGGCATGAAGGAGAAGGGCTTCACCCTGGCCACCAACGCACCCATGTACACCGTGGGGTCCTTTAATGCTGATGGCCACACCCACTCGACTGATGCCCGCTTCCCGGACGATGCCGATGAGAAACCCGCATCGCTCATGGCCGATACGATCACGGTGTTGTCGGATAACTGGCGCTACAACCGTGAACACAGCTATAAGGATGGTCGCTCCAATGTGCAGAGCTACCGTCCGGCCAGTTCCTTTGTCGAGATCTCGGCAGCCCTGGTTTCGGGTACTCCCAACACCGTCCCGGTGGGGGCCTCTTACGGTGATTCCTCGCGCCCGCTCAGCCTCGGCGTGGTAAATCTGCCTCGCTTCCTTGAGAGTTGGACGAACCGCAGGGTTACCATTCGCGGCTCTCTGGTCTCGCTCTACGAGAGTGAAATCCGTCCGCGTGGTGCTCCGACGAACTTCAATGACTTTTACCTGCCGCCCATCCGTGACTGGGGCTTCAGCGAACTTTTTGCCACGGGTAACTATCCTCCCGGCACCCCGCTCATCCGCACGTACCGTCGCCTGATGTTTGAGGAAATCGACAAGACGACTTACAATAGCGCGATCGTCAGCCTCAGCAAGTAGTCCGACCTGACTCCCATGCCGTATCTATTCCGCCTGTTACTCTTGATGCTGGCCAGCTCCGCTGCGTTGGCCGAAGAAACGAACGACGACTGGCAGTTCCCCTGGCCAAAAGGGTACCTGCCTATGACCTCGGAGGTGTCCAAGGAAACGATCGATGGCTATGATGCCCGCACACAACTTTGGTTGGGCCAGGGGATTACCATCGGCTTGCCGCTAGCGACAGATTGGTTGTTTCGGGAAACAAAAGAGGCCTCTTTCCGGCTGGCCTACCGTTACGGTGCGGGCATCGACTGCCGCGTCTATTGTTACCCGGGCACCGCCTACGCGCAGTCCAACGAGCCTGAGCAATTCACTGCCTACATCGAGTCCATTGCCAAGGACGCATCCGAGGACAAAACGGCAGATGTGGCCTTTGTAAGAAACGAGGCGGGGGACATCCGCATTGAGCCCGAACGCATCGTCAACAAACGGAGCTTGCTTTACAACCCGAACGCAACCGAGCCGCAGGGCGTGTTGCCGCGGATTATGGGGGAGCATTTTTACGAGGTGCAGTATACTTGTCTGCGTGAGGGGCGGGACCGTCAAGGTGTGCTGCTGTTTGTTTTTCTCAAAGGCTTTGTCTTCGGGGTTCAGTTAGAGGCTTCTCCTGCGGATTTTGCCCGGGGGCAGCAGCAGATCCTCAACCTGCTGGAAGAGGCTTACGTCGACGGACAGTCCGAGCCGGAGCCCGAGTCGCAAGGTTAGCGTCGAGCCCAAAGCACCTGAAACGAGCGCCCCATGTGTCCGGGGTAGACCAGTTCCTTCAGGGTCTGCTTGCGCGGGTCGATACCCGTGCCGGGCTCCATGACAATGCGCTCCATCGCAGCCGTAGCGCGTTTGACGAAGAACGCCTCCTGACTCTCCAGTGTCGGGGTCCAGTTGGTTGTTGCCAGGGCATTGCTGAGTCGGTCCCAGCAGACGTGGCAGGTCAGGTCAATCTCACCGGGAGCGTCGAGGAGCTCGCGGCTCGCCTCGTGCTTGCGGTAGGCGCGTGCCGTGCCCGCCGGGGTGGTGTCGATGAGTTCGTGCCAGCTCTTGCCGTAGTCGAAAAAGACCAGCAGGCCAGCGCTGACTTGGGCGGATATGTCGGCCAGCAGGCGTTCTGCCCACAGGGAAATGTCGAGTCGATAGCCCTCGTGGCGAACGGGCAAGGTGGCGAGGAATGCTGAAGCCTCCGGGCTGGGCTCGTCGAGCAGACAAGTCTCGAGTGTGCCGTTGCCCACGCGGACTCCGCTTTCGCGCCATTGGCCGTCGCGGACGATGAAGCGGTGAAAGGGCTGGGCGTCCAGGAGTTCGTTTGCGAAAACAACCGCCTTGGACGGCAGCTTCAGCTTGTCGGCATTGCCGAGTTCGTGGTAGCTGGCGAAGCGCTCCGCCGCACCGGACAGGGTGCCTCTGCCCGGCTCGACACCGAGCTCGACCAGGGCATACTCTGCACAGGGTCCGGGCAGCAGGTGCTCGATGGCGCCGAGCAGGAGCTCACCAAAGACGCCCCCCAGGCTGGCTGCGGTGTAGAAGTCTGCCTCTGCGCTGCGGCCAACGCGCTGGCGCTGGCGGCAATAGTAGCCGTGCTCTGGGTCGTAGAGCGCGATCTGGCTGTACTGACAAAAGGAGAGCGTACCGCTGCGGTCAGCGACTTGCTGCAAAATCTGGTATATCGGGGCGGACATTTACTATCGCGGTGCGGTGGCTGACTGCTTAGGCCTATCTGAGAACTTTTTTTGATGAAGTCGTTTCTGAAAATAGCTTTCATGGCCATCGCCACCTTTTTTCTGGTGGGGTTTTTCGTCATGCTGGTTTTCTACCCACACCGCCGCGATCTTTTTTCGCCTGCGTTTTGGCGTAATCTCATGCATGCGGGCGAGGTCATGCAGTTGGTCAATGAGCACCATGTCGATGCCGGGCATACGGACTACGACACCCTGACCCGCAACGCGCTCAAGCAAATGGTCGGAACGCTGGACCCGTATTCCAGCTACATGGACAGGGAGGACTACGAGGATTTTGAAATTCAGACCGAGCAGCACTATGCCGGGATCGGGGCAGAGGTCGGGCTGCTGGACTCTCGCGTGACCCTGTTGGGACTCTTTCCCGGCAGCCCTGCCGAGGAGGCGGGCCTGCTCGTGGGCGACGAGATTATCGCCGTGGGCGAGACCGACACGCGGGACTTCACCGTTTCGCAGACTGTGGACTTGCTGCGTGGCGAGCCCGACAGCGCGGTCACGCTCACCGTCCACCGACCGATGGATGACCGCGACATGAGCTTTACCCTCAATCGCCGAGATATAGACTATCCGAGCCTGCGCGAGGTCTACCTCGACGAGGAGGGCATTGGCTATCTCCGGCTCGATTCGTTTGGCCGGGAGAGCAGGAACGAAATCGAGGAAGCCATCGTGATGCTCAATGGACAAGGCATGCGCGGGCTCATTTTTGACCTGCGCGGTAACCCCGGCGGCCTGCTCAACCAGGCCATTGAGGTGGCTGACCTCTTTCTGGAGCGAGGGAAATTGATCGTCACGACGAAGGACCGCAGCGGCCAGGTGCGCGATCACGCCTATGCCGAAGAAGCGCCCTTGGACGTGCCTCCGGTGGTGGTGTTGATTGACCATGGCAGTGCCAGTGCTGCGGAGATTGTGGCGGGCGCCTTGCAGGATCATGGCCGCGCTGTGCTCGTGGGTGAGACTTCGGTGGGCAAGGGCTCGGTGCAAAGTGTCTACGCTTTTTCCAATGGCAACGGCATGCGCCTGACCTCAGCCATGTACTTTCTGCCCAGCGGGCGCACCATTCACGAATCAGGGGTCGAGCCCGACATCCGCGTCGCCTTGTCCACCCCGGAGCAGATGAATCTCGCGCTTCAACGTTCGCAGTTGCGAGTGCTGGAGGAGGACTCCTTTACCGCGCGTTACGGCTTTGAGCCAATTCCGGATCGCCAACTGGCCCGTGCGCGTGAAATGCTCCACGGCATCCTTTTCTATGAAGCGAATGACCATGACTAAGCTTTACCGTGCCCGTATCGGGCTTTTGTTTTTTTGCCTGCTTTCCCCGCTGGCCCTCTGGGCGGGGCAGGCCGAGTGCGCGCCTCTGGTCGTAGCACCCGGCAAAAACCAGCCCGCTGCCCCGGCGCAGCCCGGCTTGACGGTGACCGTAACGCACCTCGCGCTCGCCAGCGGACAGGTGCGGGTCGCGGTTTATAACGCGGAAAAAACCTGGCTTGAGACGCCGCTCATGGGCTTGACCGTGCAGTCCGGGGGGCATCAGGCCGTGGCGAATTTTGCTAATCTTCCCGCAGGCACCTATGCTGTGTCGGTATTCGAAGACGAGAACGGCAACGGCGAGCTCGACACGAACTTTTTCGGCATCCCGGTGGAGCGATACGGCTTTTCCAACGATGCCACGGGCACCTTTGGCCCGGCAGATTTCGAGGACGCGTCGTTCGCCTACGATGGCAAGTCAAAGGCCATCAGCATCAAGGTTGATTAAGCCGTCCGGGTACGCCAACTATGATTCTCGCGATAGAAAGTTCCTGCGATGAGTCCGCACTCGCGCTGTTTGATCCCGCACGCGGGCTCGACGGTGAGTGGGTCCACAGCCAGATAAAGCTCCACCAAAACTACGGGGGCGTCGTGCCCGATCTGGCCAGTCGCGAGCACTTGGGGAACTTTGCTTGCTTATTGGCTGAGGCTGCTCGGACGGAGGCGTTTTCCCGGGTGGAAAAATTGGCCGTGACTGCTGGCCCCGGGCTGGCCGGGTGCCTGGCTATCGGTATTGCCCTGGGCAAGTCGCTCGCACTGGCCAGGGGGCTGCCGCTGGTGGGCATCAACCACCTGCGTGGGCATGCCTTTTCTCCCTTTATCGCCCTGCATGAAGCTGCCCCGGCGGGCTTTGAAGCTGCCTTCGAGGCCTGCCTGCCGCACCTGGGCTTACTTGCCTCGGGGGGTAATTCGCTCCTGTTCTCCATCGACAAGGACCGCCGCATCACCGTACTGGCCCAGACGGTGGATGACGCCGCGGGCGAGGCGCTGGACAAGGGGGCCAAGCTCCTCGGTATGGACTATCCCGGCGGACCCCTGCTGGAGAAGGCAGCGGTGGGCGGTGACCCTACGCGCTACGACTTTCCCGTTGGTATTGCCGAGGCAGTCGACTGGCGATTTAGCTTTTCCGGGTTAAAAACCTCGCTCCGCTACCGTTTGGAGAAGATGGGCGACCTCGAACTGCGGCGCGTCATGCCCGACCTCTGCGCCAGCTACCAGCAGGCAGTGGTCAAGCAGCTCGTGCGCAAGACCCGCCATGTGCTTCGGGGAGGAGAGTACGCCAGCCTCGGGCTTTCCGGCGGTGTGGCCAACAACGGTGTCCTGCGCGAGTCGATGCAGCAACTCGCTGACGGTGAGGGACTCCCGCTCTTCACAGCCCAGAAGAAGCACACCGGGGATAATGCCGCCATGATCGCCTTCGCCGCCTGGGCTAACCCGGCGGGTTGCCTGCCGTGCGAGGACTTCGACCTGGGCTTCCAGCCCTCGCTGACCCTTGATGCGGTGGGCTAATAGATGTGGCAAACGCCTTGATTTCGTGCGGTAAAGCCCTTTATGGTGGCAGATTCTCCAGAATTAAGTTTCTGGACTTGTGTTTGGGGATTTTTTAAGTTTAGTATCTTACCTAGTTTACTTATATTTATGAGCGCATCGACTGACAGTCCGAAAAAACTGGCCAAAAACGAAGGCCTGAAGACCGAAAGCAATTTCCTTCGCGGTACCATCCTCGAGGGCCTTGCGGACTTGTCCACAGGCGCCCTGTCCGACGACGATACCCAGCTGACGAAGTTTCACGGTATCTACCAGCAGGACGACCGCGACATCCGCGCCGAGCGTCGCAAGAAGAAGCTCGAAAAGGCCTTCTCCTTCATGGTTCGTGTCCGCGTGCCCGGTGGCGTCTGCACACCGCAGCAGTGGCTCGAAATGGACCGCCTGAGCAACACCTACGCTAACCACACGCTCAAGCTGACCACCCGCCAGGCCTTCCAGTTTCACGGCATTATCAAGAGCAACCTCAAGACCTCCATCAAGGAGATCAATGACGCGTTGCTCGACACCCTCGCCGCCTGTGGTGACGTCAACCGCAACGTCATGTGCAACCCGAACCCCTACCTCTCCGAGGTACACGCCGAGGTACTCAAGTTTTCCCAGGACATCAGCGACAGCCTTTCCCCGCAGACCAGCGCCTACCACGAGATCTGGCTCGACGGCGAGAAGGTCCAGAGCACGGAGCAGGACGAGGAACCTATCTACGGCAAAACCTACCTGCCGCGTAAGTTCAAGACCGTGGTCGCCGTGCCGCCCAGCAACGACGTGGACATCTTCGCCCATTGCCTGGGCTTCATCGCTATCGTAGAGGACGGCAAGCTCGTCGGCTACAACGTCACCGTAGGCGGTGGCATGGGCATGCACCACAACAACGAGAAAACGTTTCCCCGGTTGGCCGACGTCATGGGCTTTTGCACACCGGAGCAGGCGCTCAAGGTGGCCGAAGGCGTTGTCGTTATCCAGCGCGATTACGGCGACCGCTCCGACCGCAAGCACGCCCGCCTCAAGTACACCGTGGACGACCACGGCGTGGACTGGTTCCGCGAGCGCGTCGAGGAGTATGTCGGCTTCAAGATCGAGCCTGCCCGCCCCTTTAAGTTTGAGGACACCGGTGACCGCTTTGGCTGGACCGAAGGCGTGGACGGTAAGCACCACCTCACGCTCTACATCCCCAATGGCCGCGTAAAGGATACGCCTGATTTCAAGATGATGACGGGGTTGCGCGAGATCGCCAAGGTGCACGATGGCGACTTCCGCCTGACCGCGAACCAGAACATCATCATTGGCAGCATTTCTGACGAAAAGAAGCCGGAGATTGAAAAGCTTATCGCTGAATACGGCCTCGACAACGAGTCCCGTGCCAAGACGGGCCTGCGCTTGAACTCGATGGCCTGTGTCGCGTTGCCCACTTGCGGCCTTGCCCTGGCGGAGAGTGAGCGCTACTTGCCGGACCTCGTCGGTCGTCTCGAAACGGTGATCGAAGAGGCTGGTCTACGCGACGACGCCATCGTCATCCGCATGACCGGTTGCCCCAACGGCTGCGCTCGTCCCTACCTGGGCGAGATCGGCTTCGTGGGCCGCTCCCCTGGTAAGTACAACGTGTACCTCGGGGCGGGTTTCGATGGCTCACGCCTGAACAAGCTCTACCAGGAGAACGTGAAGGAGGAGGACATCGTGGACCTGCTCGGGCCCATCATTCAGCGCTACGCCAAGGAGCGCGAGGAGGGTGAGCGTTTTGGCGACTTCACCATCCGCGCTGGCTACGTCAAGGCGGTCAAGGTCGCACGCACCGACTGGTGGGCTCCCAACTGAGTCCTGCCTGCGGCGATAACTTGGCATTCCTGGCAGGGGTGTAAGTTGACCGACAAGCCTGCGCAGGTATCTTGCCTGATTTTGCTCAACTGATTGAGTAGAATCAGGTTGAATCCTATTTGACGCCTGCCTTTGCACATAGACTAATGGTCAATGATGCAAGTGGCGCGTAAAGCAGGCATAGGTAACGCGAGCCGTGATTCCTGTGTTTTAGTCGGCATGGCCCAATATCTTGTCCGAGCAAGCTTGAGCTCCCGCTTCGCTGCGCAATCCGGCCCCAATAACCGCTTGGAGTATGCGTACTCTACCTCAGATGGACATGATTATGAATAGAGCTGTAATAGGAATCTTTGCTGGTGTACTTATCCTGGGCAGTAGCCTCTGCGCATATGATCTCAAGGTGCGCGCAGACCGTGAAGACGGTATTTACGATGCGGGTGAAGATGCGACCTGGACGATTGAGGTCGTTAACCTTGAGCCTGGCGAGGTGGCCCCGGATGAGATTGACTTCGAACTCCTTTCAAATGGGGAAGTGATGCGCGATCAGGGCACGCTGGATTACGACGGTGATGAGGCTGTTTACTCCGCTGCGCGGGGTGATGCCGGCACCTTGCTGTTCATTGCCCGGTCTGGCGATGTAAAGGGGTATGCCGGGGCGGCTTTTGACATTGATGAGATTCAGCCTGCTCAGTCCAGGCCTGATGACTTCTATGCATTCTGGGACAAGCAGATCAGTCGAGTAAAGGGCATTGACCTGAACCCGCAACTCAAGCGTGTGGAAACCGAGCATGACCATGTGGAGTACTGGGATGTTACGCTGGACAACATCAACGACACGCACGTACGGGGTCAGTTAGCACGTCCCAAGGAAGCGAAAGGAAAGCTGCCCGCATTGATTATTTTCCAATGGGCCGGCGTTTATGGCCTGAATAAAGGATGGGTTTACCATCAGGCCTCGGACGGGTTTTTGGTGCTGAATATTCTGGCCCATGACCTGCCGATCTATGAGTCGGAGGCGTATTATAAGGAAAAGGCTGCGGGAGAACTCGAAGGCTACGCCTACATCGGAAATGATGACCGCGAAACGAGCTACTTCCTGCGCATGTATCTCGGGTGCTACCAGGCCGTGCGCTATATGAGAAGCCGCCCGGACTGGGACGGGCGCATCATGGTCCTTCAGGGAGGAAGCCAGGGCGGGATGCAGGCCCTCGTGACGGCGGCCATGTGCAACGATGTGGTCACCGCAGTTGCTGCCGGAGTACCGGCGGGTTGCGACTTAAATGGCCCAGCGTACGGTCGTGGCGCAGGCTGGCCAAACTGGTATGGTGCTACAGATGGAAAAGACCCCGCAGCCGTGCGTAAAGCAGCCGAGTATTTCGACGTGGTAAACTTCGCACCGGATATCCTCTGCCCTACGTTCATATCCCTGGGGTTGGGGGATACGACTTGCCCGCCATCGGGTATTTTGACCGTGGCCAACGAGGTCGAAGGACCGGTCGAACTCATGATTGTGCCGCACATTACCCATGGGCACTCGGAGCTGAACTCCCACGATGGTATTCGCGAGGCCGCGAATCAGTGGATCGATCCATTCCGTACGGAATAGACTACTCCTCCGGCGTGGGGCGACCTTCCAGCCAGGCGAGCGCACGCATGGCTTGCTCCACTGCATTTGAAGGCGGACCGTTGAAAAAGAACGAGGCAATGGCCTCGGCTACGCCCGAGTAGAGCGCGGTGGGATTGTCTCCGGCAATCTCTGCGCGGATGCCAGCAACCTCGTTGGCCAGGCGAAAGGGACCGTAGTCGTCCGCGCGGGCATCGACCAGAAGCTTGCCTCCGTCTCGCCATTCTCCAGAGATGCTTAGCCCGTTCTCGTGCTCACGCACCCGGATGGCGCGGCAATCTGTGTGGAATAAGGCGGCGGCCATGCCAGTGTAGTGAAAGCCATAGAAGAGCCTCGGGCTTAGCCCCGCGATTTTATACAGGGGGCCGCGCATCTGGATGTCATGTGGTTTGTGTGGCTCGCCGCTCTGGGCAAAGGCGAGTAAAGCGGGGTGAAAAGGCAGGGCCGAGGCACTGAAGAGCGGAGTGCCCTGGGCGCGTGCCTGTTGCACGAGCAACTTGGCTTGCGTGGTGTTTGCGGCCAGGTATTTATCGATGAACAGTGGCTTCCCGTAGGGGAGTGTACGCTCCACGGCTGCTTGCTTGATTTGAGGGTCGAGCGCAAGGATCAGCAGGCCGTCGCTAGACTCGGCTACGCTCTCGATATGTTCGCTCAGTACGCAGCCTGTATCCTGTGATACCTGTATGGCAATGTCGTCCACCCGTTCGCAGCTTTGGGGAATGTTGAGGCTTCCGGCTTTACTGGCGATGGGAAAGGTAATCTCTTCGCCCATGCTTTGGGCGGCCAGGGCAATCAAGCGCGGGTAATGTAAGGCATGGGAATTATCCAGGCCGATGATGCCGATTTTCATGAAATCAGGCGGTGATAAATGCTTCGAGAAAGCGGGCTGCACGCTCTATCTGCTCCAATGGTATGGACTCGCTGGCGGTGTGGGCTTCGGCGATAGAGCCGGGACCAAAGACCATGCAGGGGATACCCGCCTCGCTGAAAAAACCGGCGTTAGTCGCATAGCGTACGCTCTGGGGGGTGGCGTTGCCGAGGTGCTGGCGTGCGTGCTCAGTAAGTGCCTGAGAAAATGGGCTGTCTGGCGCAGGCTGCAGGGGCGAGTAGTGCTGGGTGCGCTCCCAGTGAATCTTGATACCGTTGCGACGGCGGCAGGTCGCCTCGGCTGCGCGCTCCATGCAGTTCAGGACTAAATCAAGGGTGGACCCCGGAGGGATGCGAAAGTCTACCTCAATGGTGGCATGCTGGGGGACGCGGTTAACCTGATCGCCCCCGGAGATGACGCCTACACTCATGGTAAGCGGGCCGATGGCGTCGTCACCGCTATAAGCTTGAGCCTTCTTCTGGCAGGTAAGTTCGAGGTTGCAGATAAACTCGCTCATGGCGTGGATGGCGTTGGCTCCACGTTCGGGGTAGGCGCTGTGGGAGGCTCTGCCGTCTATGCTAATTGCGTAGCGCTCGACGCCCTTGTGGGCATCGATTAGGCTGAGCTCGGTTGGCTCAGCTACGATGATACCGTCGCAGCGAAAACCGCTCTCAACGAGGTGTTGGGCGCCTTTTCCCCCGAGCTCCTCGTCGCAAGTCGAGATAAAGTACCAGTCGCCGTTGAGCTGGCGCCCGGCGGCTCGCGCCCGGATGAGAGCGAGCAGCATGGCTGTCATTGGCCCCTTGGTATCGGCGGAGCCTCGACCGTAGAGCTGGCCGTCCTTTACGGTCGGTACAAAGGGCTCGATGTGCATGCCATCGACATCCACGGTGTCCATGTGGGCCTCAAGCGCGCGCTTGGGACCGCCTGCTTTGCCACGAAAAGTCGCGATGACGTTGGGTCGCCCGGGGAGGACTTCTTCAGTCCGAAATGCATCTGCCCAGGGCTCAAGGATATCCTGCAAAAGTCTAGCCATGGCGAGTTCGCCATAGGGGGCTTCAAATTGCCCACGAGCTCCCGGGTTGATACTTGGGCACGCTACGAGCGAGGAGAGCAACTCGGTCGTGGTCGGAACGGCGTGGGTGGATAGCGTCATGATTCGCAGTGTTTTTTGGCGGCAGGCGTGATAGCCAGTCCGCCTTGCGAGGTTTCCTTGAGGGCACGTGGCATGCGGCGCCCGATGTCGCGCATGGCGATGATGACATCATCAAGCGGGACGACGCATCGGCAGCCTGCTTCGGCCATGACGGCTGCTTGAAAACTATGCACGGCAAACATGCCGTTGCGGCTCACGCAGGGGACTTCCACGTAGCCGCCGATGGGGTCGCAAACGAGCCCGAGCGTGTTCATGAGGGCAAAGGCGGCGGCATTGAGTGCTTGCTCTACCGGGCCCTTACGCGCTTCTACGATAGCGGCGGCCGCCATGCAGGAAGCACTGCCGATCTCTGCCTGGCACCCGCCCTTTGCGCCGGAGAAGCAGGCATTCTTTCCGATGATAATGCCAATGCCCGCAGCGGTAAACAGCGCGCGCACGGCATTTTCCTCGCTCAGTCCGTCTTCTTCGAGCTTCAAGAGGCAGGCGGGGACAACTCCGGCCGAGCCCGCCGTGGGTGTGGCCACGATGCGGCCAAACTGGGCGTTGCTCTCAAGCACCGCAAAACCGTAGGCGATGGTGCGTGCGAAGCCCGCATCCCCCAGGGGATTTTCGGATTGCGCGTATTTTAGCAGTCGTGCGGCATCTCCGCCGGAGAGCTTACTGGGGGAAAGCTGGTTGATCTCGAGCCCGCGCTTGATGCTTTCCTTCATCTTGCGGTAGCGGTCGGTCATGACAGCGAGTATTTCGGGGATCGTTTTTCCGCTGGCATAGGCTTCGCGGCGCAGGGTTACCTCGGCGATGCTCAGTCCCTCTTGTTGGCACAGGGAGAGGAGTGCGGCCGCGTCGTCAAAGGAGTAATGCTCGGTTTGCTCTGGCATAGTTAAAAGACTTCTATGTGACGTACTAACTGGGCTTGGGCGATGGCATTGAGTTGGGCAATGACTCCATTTGGTAGCGGACTGTCGAGCTCGACCGAAGTCAGCGTCTGCTGGCCGCGCACATGGCGACAGGTATGAATAGTAGCTATGTTGACTCCGGCATGGGCCAGGATCGTAGTGACTGCAGAGAGGAACCCCAAGCGGTCTTGATGCCAGATAATGATAGTGGGCACGCTGCCATGCAAGTGTGTTTCAAACCGATCGATGGCGACGATGCGGATTTCACCCCCGCCGATGGATGCGCCCAGGAGGAGATGCCGCTCGGCATTGGCAGACTCCAGATCGATGCTGACACCGTTGGGGTGAAAGTCTTCTCCCAGGTCAATGTCAGCAAAGGTGAACTGCAGGCCTTTGGCTTCAGCGATAGCGAAGCTGCCGACCAGCCTGTCGTCGTCGGGTGGAAATCCGAGCAGCCCTGCCACCAGCGCCAGGCGTGTGCCGTGGCCATGACCGGTGGCGGCAAATGAACCGTGGAGCCCGAGGGTGGCGCGTACCGGCTGACCGGAGCCGAGCAGTGCCCGAGCGGCCAGCCCCAGACGTACGGCTCCGGCAGTGTGGCTGCTGGAGGGACCAATCATGACCGGACCGATGATGCCGAAGGCTGACTGGCTCATCTCAATCGGCAAGCCAGCGTTTGAGGTTCTCGTTCACAAAGTCGTCGTCCGTCAGCCAGGGGTAATCCCGGTAGATGCGGTCGAGCTCTTCGGCCTGGCCGGGAGAGAGCGTCTCCTCGGGATCGAGGCAGTAGTTCGTCTCCAGCAGCCCCTGGCGGCGCAGGACTTCGTGTATGCCGCAGAGTACGCCACGGAAGTCGTTTGGCGCGTCAAACACGGCTGCATTCGCGTCGGTCAGGGCGACGTTACGCTGAGCCCATACAGCGGGAATGTCGGGCTGGGTGCGGATCGCTTTGATTTCTTCCAGCATGGTAACTGCCTTGCTCGTCCAGACGCCGAACTGGCCCAGAAGGCCGCCGACGATGAATCGGCTCGTGCCGGCAAAGTCCCAGCGGGTAATCAGGTCGGCGATGATGTTGTCATCGTTACCCGTGTACAGCGCGATGTCCTCGCGGCCGCTTTCACAGATGGCGCGGACGACATCTATGGTCTGGTAGCGATTGAACGGTGCCATCTTGATGGCGACGACATTCTCGATTTCCGCAAATCGCTTCCAGAAGGAGTAGGGCAGTTTTGAGCCCCCCACGGCAGGCTGGAGGTAGAATCCGATGATCGGGATGTGCTTGGAAACGCTGGTGCAGTGGGCAATGAGCTCGTCTTCGCTGACGCCTTTCATGGCGGCAAGACTGAGCAATCCGGCATGATAGCCCAGGCCGGCGGCCAGCTTTGCCTCGCTCACGGCTTGCTCGGTATTGCCGCACAGACCGGCAATTTTGATAAAGTCGTGACCCTTGGCGTCGCGGTCGATATTCTCGGAGGCGAAGGAGAGGAGGGGCTCAAAGAGAGCGTGCTGGGGCTCGCGAATCTCGAACTGGGTGGAGTGCACGCCAACGGCAATGCCACCTGCGCCGGATTCGATGTAGTAGCGGAGGAGTGCCCGCTGGTGGCGCTGGCACCAGCGGCGCTGAGCATTAAGGGCCAGAGGGAGGGCCGGGATGGCCTGCCCTTCGAGCAAGTATTTGCGAATGTCCATATCGATGAGTTTAGAATTTTCCGCTTCGCTTTTCAAAGCCGGTGGGTTTACCAAAGGTTTGTCCGACTTGCTGTGCCCATGCGGCGGTCCAGTCGAGCATGGTATCGAGTGAAGTCTGGGGCGGTCCGAAAAGCTTGTGCGCCTCGCTGGCGTCATTGAGCCAGGCGGTCTGTCCTTCACGGCCGCTAAACGTGACGGGCATGTCCAAGCGTTGGCCGAGTTTCAGGGCGAGGTCGCGTACGGCGTGGATGCCTGTTCCGGTGATGTTGATCGGCCTGGCTTCGCTGTTGGCCAGCGGGAAGGTGCGGAGAATGTGGTCGACTGCGTCGCGCTGCCAGATGAGATTGACCCAGCCCATGTCCAGATTTACCTCTTGGCCGCTCATGATCTTTTGGCAGATATCGACCAGTACTCCGTAGCGAAATTCCGTCGAGTAGTTCAGGCGGATGAGGCAGACTTCGGTGCCATGCTCGCGTGCTTCCGTGGCAAAGGCCTGCTCGCGCCCGAGGCAGGAGAGCGCGTATTCTCCGGGGGGATCAGTGGGGTCCTTCTCAGTGGAGCCGCCGCTCTGGGGATCGACCATGGAGTAAACACAGCCGGTGGAAAAGGCGAGGATGCGAGACTTGGAGTAGCGCTGGGCAACTTTCTTCGGAAGCTCGACATTCATGCGCTGCAGGATGTCCGGTTGGCCGGTGGTGCCAAACTTGGCTCCCGCCATGAAGACAACATGGGAGGCCTCGGGCAGTGCTTTCAGCGCGGCCTCGTCCTCAAGTTCACAGGGCAGCGTTTTGACGCCAGCTTCCTCGAAGGACTCGCGGCCATGTACGGTGCGGAAGCGAGACACAGCGGTGACCGAGAGTTCTTTCCCGCGGAGTTCGCCGACGCGTCGCAGCATGCGGCACAGGTGAAGCCCCATCTTGCCTCCGGCACCAAGGACCAGAACGGGTTCGTCAAACGATTCCAGGCTCTTTACCAGGCCCTCGCTGGGCTCTGAGAGAAAAGTATCCGCTTGCGCGGGCTCGACAGGTAGTGCATTTGGATAAGGTACAGACATGTTAAGTAACTGAATGGTTACCGAAATTATGGACACAGGCAAGGCAAAAAAGAGAAGTCGCGACCCGGATAAGACGCGTCGTCGTTTACTGCAAGCGGGGACACGCCTGTTTTCCCGGCGCGGATACGATGGCGCCTCTGTGGATGAGATTGTCGCCCGTGCCGGGGTGAACAAGCGCATGCTCTACCACTACTACGAGAATAAGGAGGGGCTTTATGTCGCGGTGCTGCAGGAGATTTTCGGCCGTGTGGAAAAGATGGAAATGGAAACGCTGAAAAGCCCCCACTCGGCCCCGCATGCTATCGAGAGTATCTTGATTTCGTATTCGGCCTTCCTGCAGAGTAACCCCGAGTTTGTGAATCTGCTGATGTGGGAAAACCTGAATCAAGGGCGCTTCCTGAGCCGTCATCCGTCCTTACTGAGCAAGAACCCGGTGATTGAACGTTTGGAGGAAGTGTTGGCAATCGGAGTGGAGCGGGGCGAGATCGTTGAGGGCGTCGAAGCCCGGCATCTTTTGGTCTCTTTGATTGGCCTGTGCTTCGTGCATCACGCCAACAAGTACAGCCTCAAGCACAGCATCGGTCTGGATTTTCTGGATGCGGACGTGATGGAGGAGTCGATGAAGACGGCTCGCGCGATCTTGCTCAACGGTATCATCCGGTAAGTCTGGGCAGCCTCTGCGGACAGGGAGTTCGTGCTACGCATCGGTGGTGCCTTGCTCGGCGTCTGGGCCGGACTCGTCGTTCTGCTTTTGCGCCAGGTGCTCATTTGTCAGGCGTCGCGTGCGTGTGCCGCACCAACAGAGAATGCCGCCGACAGCTAGCACAAAGAGGGAAACGCCGACGATGCACAGTCTGTTATACAGCGAGTTTGGCACAATGAGAATGAACATGAGCAAGCAACCGATGAACAGGATGGCGCGGCCCAGCACAAAGTACTGCTGGTAATCGATGGCGGAGCGACCGACTTCCTTATCGTAGTCGATTGGTGTGTGCATGCGTTTGAAGAACTCAGCGATTTCCTCTTGCTGGCGCTTACTGGAAAGCGGGGCGAGGAGGCGGCAGATGAGCGTTGCCACGACACCAAAGACGAGGATCCAGAGCGTGCGGTCCTGATAGGTCCATGCACTGTCGTACCAGGCTTCGTCAATGAAGGACCAGATGGAGGGAATGACGCAGGCACCAAAGATGGGGAAGTAGGACCACTTGGGCAGCTTCTTCATCCACAGACCCGCCAGCATGGGAAACCCCATCGGTACGCCGATGATCGAACCGATGGTCAGGTAAGCATCGAAGAGTGTGATCTTGTCCTGCACGGCGAAGAGCAGGGCGTAGGTGATGATGATCGCGCCGAGGACGAGGGTCGAAATATGGCAGATACGGATTTCCGTTTTGGCAGGCAGGGGGTTGTGGTGTCCGAGTGCGCCGCGCAAGCGCGGGATGATGTTGCGTACCAGTGTGCCGACCTGGCCGTTGAGTCCGCTGTCCATACTGCTCATGGTGGCGGCAAACATCGCGGCAATGAGCATGCCAAGCATGCCGTTGGGCAGGAGCTTCATTGCGATGAATGCATAGGCGTGCTCCGCAGGCTTATCGAGGCCGGAGGTCATAAGCTCGTTTTCGTACATGAAGCGGGTGGCCATGGCGGGCAGAAACCAGATGGCACTGCCAATGGCCATGAGGATGCATGCCCACCAAGCTGAGCGGGAGGCTTCGTGGCCATCCTTGGTCGAGAGGTAGCGCCCGGCGTCGGAGAGGCTTATCTGCGAGTAGAGCTGCATGAAGAAAACGATAATGGCCCACTTGAGGGTAAAGCGGTCCCCGGAGAAGTGGCCGGGCTCATTGATAAGTCTGTAGTCTTCTGCGATTTTGGGGTCGTTGAAATGGCTGAAGAACGCGCCGATGCCGCCGATTTCCCTAAACGTCATGACCAGAACCAGAATGGTGATGGAAAACAGAATGAGCGATTGCACAAAGTCAGTCGCCATAACGGCCCAGCGTCCACCTGTCGTGGAATAGAACACCACAATCACTCCGATGGTGATCAGGATGGGAACCAAGTCCAGTCCCAGGGCTGTGCTGGTAAAGAGGGAGAGTGCGTAGAGTTGGATGGCTGCATTGACCGGGCCAAGCAGCAAACCGGAGCAGGCAGAGAACTGCTCGACGGGGACGCCGAAGCGCGTGCGGACAACGTCGGCCGAAGTGTAGGCACGGGTTTGGCGAAACCATTTGCCGAGGAATAAGCCCCCGGCAGCAAAGCCGGCGCAATTAGCCAGATAGACAACGAGCAGGCTAGGCCCGGCTTCGTAGGCCGCGGACGCATTTCCCGTAAAGGTGTATGCGCTGATGCCCGCCATGAGGATACTCGTCCCGACCATCCACCAAGTCCCCTGCGCGCCGCCGCGCACGAAGTCACTGAGGTTTTTATTAAAGCGTGAGAACAGTACGCCCAGGGTGAGGAGGACGCCCAGATAGATCGTCAGCGTTATGTACTCTATGGACATGGTGTATTCGTGTCTGTTTTGGGCGGCCTCAAGCACGGGAGACCGGTATGCGTGTGTGATTGCATATGGGGCTGCTTATCGGGGATGGATGATAAGTGTTCTGTATCCTTGAATAGGGGGTATGCTGATTCTGACCAAGGATAGCTGCATGCGGCACGGGGAACGTGCAAAAGGAAGGGGAGGCTGCATTGGTACCGTCGCCTCAAAGTAATGACGCAATGGTAGGGTTGAGTAGAACTTCAGCAAGAGTCGTCTCCAATCTCAAAGTAGGGTGAATCTTCCTGAAACTGTCACACATGGCAGGTTCCTTGAGGAGGATTATATGTTTTAGTTAAGACATCTAATACCATTGGTTAACGCTAATGGGTGGGGACGCTTATGGCGCACTAAAGTGTTACAGATTTGGGCGGTGTGAATCTAGTTATTCCTTGCCGGAACTTGCTCCGTAATGCGAAATATATATGTTCATGGGCTCTCCAATATTAGACGTGAAATCGGCATCTAAAAGCGGGATCAACTCCCCTCGAAAGTGCTCGATTATCCTTTGTTTGACCGATGAGGAATCGAATCGCTTCCTCGGGGAACTGGACGTATTCGATCAACTGGGATCGAGGCACAACGTAGATGTTCTGCGATTTGATCCTTCGCGTGATGGAAATGGCTGGAAGGCCTTCTTACTTAAACATAAGCCTGAAATAATTATAGGTGCATGGAGTCTTCCTTCCATCACTGAAGAGATAATTAAAGAACTTCCTGAGCTTAAGTATTTTTGCTATTTCTGCGGCTCAGTTAGAGATAAGATTCCGGCAAGCTTTATTGCTAATGGCGGCCTGGTTACGAATTGGGGAAACTCAGCTGCAAGTGCAGTGGCAGAGTGCGCGCTGGCCTTAGTTTTAGCCTGTGCCAAGCGTTTTAACCGCTATAGTCTGGATATGCATGCCGCCAAGTTGCATGCGGATTTTACTCCTCCGTTTCCCATTTCCATTTCTGGGCGCACGATCGGAATACACGGTTTGGGTGTGATTGCGCATGAGTGCATCCGCCTGTTCAAGCCCTTTAGCAATACGATCCAGTGCTGGTCGCGTGATGTGCCGCAGTCTGTTTATGACAAGGCGGGCGTAAAGAAAGCCAGAAGCCTTGCTGCCTTGTTCAAGGAGAACGACATCGTTATTGAGGTGGAAGCACTCACGCCAAGCACCAACAGTAGCGTGACCGCAGAGATGCTTCTGCAGATGAGACCCGGGGCAATCTTTGTCAATGTCGGGCGCGGGGCGGTACTCGAAGAGGGGGCGGTCGAGGCACTCGCGGCCCGGGGTGATGTCAGCATGGGGTTGGATGTTTACCGGAAAGAACCTTTGGCCAGGGACAGCTCGCTTAGAGGCCTTTCCCATGTTATGCTCCTGCCGCATGTCGCTGGTCCGACCGTGGACCAATACGGCGATATTCTGGCTCTCATTCTGGACTTTCTGGATGATTACCTCTCGGAGAAGCCGCTAGCGGATGTCATTTCGCTTGAGGCGTATAATCGGATGACCTGAGGGCTTTGCCGAAGTCGGTCTTAACGCGATGGCGACTGCTCTCTTGCCTTGCTTATGATAGGGGTTAATCGCAGTGCCCAAGGCCGACGACCGCCTATGGGGGATAGGGTAGTGATACCGTCTTCCCATAAAGATGATAAAGTCAGTGGGCAGGTCGGGCTACCTTGGCCCTACAGTACGCGATTAGCCTGAATGACCTGGCGGTAGTACTTTGCGCTGAGCTTCTCTATGCGCTCGAGTGTTTCGTAGTTTACGTAATAGAGGCCGAATCGGGCGTTGTATCCATTAGCCCATTCGAAGTTATCCATGAGGCTCCACTGGAAGTAACCTTTGAGCGGGTAGCCTTCGCTGATGGCGCGCGTGGCGCTACGCAGGTGGTGGCGCAGGTACATGATGCGGTCCGTATCGAGCACTTCACCCTGGGCGTTTAAGCTGTCGGCGCAGGGACAGCCGTTTTCGCTGACGTAGAGTTCGGGCACGTTCCAGAGCTCTTTCAGAAAACGACATCCCCAGTAGAGGATATCCGGCTCAAGGTAGAGCCAATCAATGTCCATGCGCGGGTAGGCTGCAGGCTTTGGAAGCTGCTCGAAACCGCGCTCGTTATCCGCTGCACGGATGTGCGTGGGCGTATAGGCATTGATTCCCAGCAGGTCGATGGGCGAGGAGATGATGTCAAAATCTCCCTCTCTGATTTCGGGGGCATTTGCGCCCTCATCTTCGAGGTACTCCTCGGGGTATCCACCTTCGAGGACCGCGGTCAGGAAGCGGGCGTTGACTAGTCGATAGGCTTTACGCGCCGCCTCAACATGCTCGGGTGTATCCATGATAGGGACGCAGCTAACAGGGTCTTCTGCCAGGCCGATACGGGCATCGGGGACGGTTGCGCGAAGGGCTTGTACGCCTTTGCCGTGCGCGAGCAGGGCGTTGTGGCGGGTTTGATTGCGCGTTGCGATGTCGCAGTTAAGGCCCGGAGCAAACTGTCCCAGGTAATAGCCACGGTCGGTAATGTTATTAAATTCGTTTGTGGTGAAGAAGTTTTTCACCCGGTCGCCGAAGTGCTTGCCTACGGCGGTGGCATAGTCGGCGAAGCAATCGGCAATCTCCCGGCTGGCCCAGCCGCCGAAGGTTTTTTGCAGCGCATCTGGTGTGTCCCAGTGGAAGAGGGTAACCCAGGGGGTAATGCCCTTGGCCAAGAGGCCGTCGATGAGGCGGTCGTAGAAATCAAAGCCGGCTTGATTGGGAGCGCCTCGACCTTCCGGAAACATGCGTGACCAGGAGAGCGAGAAACGGTAGGCACCCACGCCGAGGTTCTGGATGATGTCGATGTCTTCCTGGTAGCGGTGGTAGTGGTCGCAGGCGACCTTACCAGTGGCATCATTCTGAATGCGTCCGGGCTCTTGACAAAAAGTGTCCCAGGTTGACGGGCCTTTGCCGTCGGCACTTGCGCCGCCCTCGATTTGAAATGCAGCGGTAGATACGCCCCAGGTAAAGTTTGCCGGGAATGCGTCGGGATGGTAGGAGGATGGATTCATTGGCATAATAATAGGAAAAGGCCAGTCGGTGTTGGCAAGGAATCTATACGGGTGAGATGGTTTGGTCCTTGAGCTGGTGTAAGCTGACGACAGAAGTCGTGAGAATAAAACAGACCAAAGCGGTCTTTGCGATGAACGTGATGCGCTGGCAGGATGGCTCGAAGAGGAAGTTCACCTGCGCGGCGACTAAAGCCATATTAGCATCTGCGCCTAGGCACTCTGGGCCGGGGCTTCGGCGATCGACGTATCATGCGGCATGAATGGGGCACCGATCAGCGGAAAGGGGACGTTCTCGCCATTGATAAGGTTGAGCAGGGTCGAGAAAGAGGTGGCACCGACCTGCTCGAAATCCAGCATCATGATGTCGAAAGGAGTTTTATAGCCATCGATGCAATGCAGGCTGGAGCAGACGATAACCGATAGCTCAGTGAGAACGTTGCGCTGCAATTTTTTCAAGTTGGGAGCCAGGGCAGTGAGAAGATCGGCAGAGGTAACCAGCAGTGCCGTCGGAGCGTCTGCCGCGCTGAGAGCCTTAGCCACGCGGGCTGCGCTCTTGGGACAGTCGGGGTTGAGCAGGAAGCTGCTGACCTTGTCTGTGCTTTTTCCCTGCTCCTGCATGGCGAGCTGGCACCCGCTGAGGCGGTCATCAAAATAAGCGCCTTGGTTTTCGCGCAACAAGACACCGATCTCATCGTGCCCATTCTGAATAAACACCTGAGCGGCGGCGTGGCCGATGCCGATGTTGTTAAAGTTAACGGACAACATGTCGGTTTTCTCGCTGTCGTCGTAAGCGGTGACGACGGGAATGCCTTTGCGCAAAAATGTCTTGGCCAGCGAGGCGACCCCAGACTCCAGGGTTCGCCTGACAATGATGACGCCCTGCACAGAGCTGGAGGCGATCTGGGTGATAATCTTTTCGCGGACATCCAGGTTGCCGTTGTCGGCATAGAGGCTGACATTGCAGTTGCTTTCGCTGGCGGCCTGAAGCAGGCCGCGGATGCTCGCGGCGGAGGCGATACACAGTTCCACGCCCATCACGGAGGCGCTCTCTGAGTGGGATAATTCGCCGGAATAGTTGTTGGAGGTGTGGGTGAGGATGACGGCGATACGCTTGGGCCTGTCCGCGTCTTCCGTGGAGGACCAAAGCTTTGTCTTCCATCCGGCCTGCCGCGGCTGGGGTTCGCAGGCGGATTCATTGAGCAGCCGCAGTGCGCGCTGGCGGAAGCCCCGGCACAGATAATGTCCGCTGCGGTCACGGCTTTCGAGGAGGCCCATTGCGACGAGCTTGCTCAGGCTTTGTGCGGTGATGGGGGTGGACACACGCCAGTAGCGGCGGATCTGCCGATGCGAGAGAAACCGCATGCCCGCCGTCCAGTTGCCATTAGACATCTCAACCAGTAAGGCGGTGGCGACTTTGTCCGCGAGGTAGAAGCCCTGCTTGCGTTTGCTGCGTGTCATGATCGCTAAAAGTAAATGTTGGTTGCTGCCTGAGTGGTTGGAGGAAAGTAACTTTTGGGCTGATGTAGCAGATGCGAGGCGATAAAAAAGCCGGCCAGGGGGGTAATCCCGGCCGGCTGAAACAAGAATACGTTATGCCAGGTATGCGTGGGCGATTAGCGACGGCTGTTTCGCTTGCGCAGTACCGTGAGAAGCACGACAGCAGCCATCATGGAGAAGGCCGTGGTGGAGGCTTCCGGGATGCTGATGGCATTGACCGTCCAGGTGGTACCGTTGTCGACGATATTGAAGTCGCCAGTCCCTGCGATAGCATCACCAGCGCGGATATGACCTTCGGTGATCAGGGCTTCGACATCGGCAATGTTTTCGAAGTTGGTCTTGCCAAAGGTAGCCGTGCTGGCGGTGTCGAGGAAGTTGATGTAGGCGTTGTCGGAGTCAGTCCAGTTGCTGTCCATGGTGCCAGTGGTAAACGTACCGCCTTCGGAAAGGTTCACGTGAGCTGTGGTTGTGGTGCTCAGTACCGCAGCGCCGTAGTAGTTCCAGTTAAACGTACCGGTGACGTTCATGCTGCCACCCGTGATGTTCAGGATATAGCCACCAGTGGATTCTGCATGCTCAGGAGCTTGTTCACCCAGAAACGAAGGAGTCGTAAGCGAGCCCGCGATAATCCATGTGCTGGAATCGTGGGTAACACCCGCGGTGACGCCATTACCTGGGTCGGAAGCCTGAGAGCCAGTACGAAGTGAACTGGTCAGGGTCAGGCTACTGGTGCTGTCGATGGAGCCATTTCGTACGTATGTTCCATCTGCATAGGTTTGGCCACCAGCCAATTCAACACTGCTGACGCGCAGGTTCCGCAGGGTAAGGTGTGCATTGCTCTGTACAGTGATCGCGGTATAGGAACCACGCTTATCTGGAAGACCATTGAGGGCCCAACGATTCGCGGCGTAAAAGCTAGCGTCTGTGCCGCTACCACTATTCACAGTGGCTCCGTTTATCGTAGCGGTGTCATAACGCGTCATATTATTATACGCAGAATTGGCGAGATAACCTCCAGCCACAGCATCTGTGGGGTCGGGGGTCCAATTTGCGTTATTTTGCCAAGACTCGAAGTCAGCCGGTCCAGACCATTCGTAGTTAACGACTTGTGCGCTGGCCTGGGAGGTCAGGAGCATGCCGGCAGCGACCAGACCGGTTATCGCTGCGGATGGTATCATAGCCTTATAAGAGAGTAATGTCTTCATAGCTTTGTGTTAGATAGTTGTGGGGTGAAATGAAGCGGGGTTTGTGTGGGTTAAATTATTTCTAAAAACGCTTAGACTGCAACCGGACCGTAACTAGTGCAGTTGAGTAGGTTCTTGGTGTGTTAGGCATGGTTTTTTATCGATTGAGTGTATAGACCCCGGCGGGCAGGGTCGTGGTTTGGGCTGAGGAAATCGGTTTGCCCGAAGCGTCAGTCAGTGCCATCTCCTTGGGGATGCTGAGTGAGCCCTCAAAGGGGGTTGCCAGCTCGATGACCCACGCAAGCGTGTCCTCATCCTCGCCTATTTCCAGCGTGAAGGGGGTATTGCTTTGCAGGGTAAGGCCGCTGATGTTCAGTTGTAATGCCGCGGTGGTGAAGAGCTCGTTGAACATGTCATACTGGCTCCGAATCACGGCGAAAGGAGCGGTCAGCGTGATTTGATTGGCAGAGGTTTCGTCTTGGGCCCACTGGATGCGCTGGGGAGTGGCGGAAACATAAATGCTGTCCGTCCAGTCTTCGGTGCTGACACTGGCGTAGCCATTGCCGTCGCCGTCGTAGTCGCCCTCGAAGCTAAGCACCTGTTGATACGGGGCGCTAAAAATGACGGGCTGGAGGAGAGTGAGAAAACCGACGGAGCTGCCGTTTTGGACCGAACTCCAGGTCTGCATGGTTTTGTCGTAAGGCTCGTCAACATGCTCGCTGGTGGGCTCGCGGCGTTGAAAGTCGCCTGCTTCGTCGTTGACGAGGTTGATGTGGAGCTGCCCGGTGGTGCCATTGCTGGTAACGGAGCGGGGTGCTGTGGCCAGATTACCGCCCGGTACCTGAGCCAGCCACTCGACTTTTGCTGCGTCCGGACCTTGTACCGAGTCGAAGACCAGAATATAGTCGCCGCGACGGTGAAAGACACTGCGGCGGATGTCGTAGCCGTTGCGGTAGGCGTCGGTCAGGTCAATGCTCGTCCAGTTGTAGCGATCGGTGGAAAAATAGGCGTCGATTGTCGCCCTGGCATCGAAGTCATAGGACTGGTTCTTGTCGTTAATGAGCAGGGTGGAGTGAGACTCCGTCGAGTTGGAAAAAAAGGTCCAGCGTGGGCCGTTGGTAATCCAGAAGGAGGGATTTCCCGTGCCGCTGCCATAGCCGGAAGCTTGCAAGAGCCAGTCGCTACCGACAGCGAGCACGAGTGCCCCGGCATCGAGGTGAGTGTGGGGACGGTTGTTGAAACCGGATTTGATGGAGAGCATGTAGCCCTCTGCGTCCCAGGTGTCGCGCGTAGTGACCATGTCCCAATCGGTTGCGTGATAGTCGAGGCTTTCAGGCGGGGTCGTGTCGATGCTGGGGTCGTACCAAAGCAGGTAAATGGCGGCGATATCTCTGGCTCCGCGCGGGTCATAGGGGAGGTTTTCCACCAGGTACTGAGCCGCCGTGTCATTATACTCGGTGGCCGTGTGGGCGAGGAGGTGGTGGGGACCGACAAAATCGCGCTCGACGGAGTCTCCCCATGGCACGACGCCGTCATAGCCCGGAGTCGAGCTGCCGATGCGGTAGGCACTGGTATTTTTCAGGAAAGGCTCCTCGTAGAGCTCACCGCTGTTGGTGTATTGGCGTGTCGCCTCGATGTATTCGAGGATAAAGGTATGGCCATAGCTCCAGTAGGGGATGCCTTCGACGGAGCTGCCGTCTGTGGGGCTGTATTTGACGACGTTGTCGAAGTTGGCTTCTGCGGCAGCCAGCCATCGGGGGGCATCGGGAATCTCGTGGTAAAAGGCCAGGCCAGCCATGCCAAGCGCTGACACGGGAATGTGGTTGTGGTTTTGTACGTAGACGTTTGCCCAGTATATCTCACCGTAGAGCCCCTTCATGATGTCATTGGCTCGCTGCTCGATGGTTTCCTCGATCAGCTTCTGCTCTTCGAGGCTGAACATGTCCCGGTGCCAATCATAGCTCAGCGAGATGCCCCTTACCATGTGGGAGGCGGCAAGTCCCTTGTTGCGGTCGCGGCGTCCCCAGGTGGGGTATTCACAGGCTTTGAGGACGTATTCCTTTAGCTTGTCCTGATAAGCCGGGTGATCGCTTAACTTGGCGGCAATCGCCAGGGCAAAGATATCGTCGCCTACGCGGCGCTGCCAGAGTTCCTCTTCTGCGGCAAAGATCGTTATTCCTCTTTCTGCGGCGAATTCCTCTACCGTGCGATACTCCTTGGGGCTGTGTGTGAGCAGCTCGCTCGTCCTGGAGAACAGGGCTTCGCGAATCTGGGGCCTGAGCCCTTCGTTGTTAGCGAGCTTAACGGCGACGTCATCCCATTGCTCGTCCGTGTAGAACATACGCATGCCAAAGTCGGGGATGTTTTCGTCCCACTCGGCTTGGTTTTCCGCGAGAATCGCGTCAACGGATTCGTCGTTGATGATGGGCCAGTCTTTGGTGTCCTGTGCGAAGGTAAGGGCGGTGGAGCATAGGAGCGTGAGCAGAAGAGTGTATTGGGTGTGTTTAAGCGTTTTCATAATTCAAATGCCGTTCTGATGTTTGAGGTAGTTGGCCATCTCTGCCTGTAGCTTCTTTAAAATTTCTTGATAAGCGGGGTCGTTGACCAGATTGCGCTTTTCGAGCGGGTCAACTGCGTAGTCGTACAGCTCGATGTCAGTTGGTGTCTGAGTCCCATCGGCGATACGGCTGGCTCCGGTATCGTACCAACCGGTGTAGCGGTAGCGTACCGAACGCATCGAGTACCCCATTTTATTACCTTTCGGGTACTGGCTCATAACGAATTTGCGCGTCGTATTGTCAGGGTCTTTCAGCAATGGCATTAGGCTGAAACCGTCAAGATCACCTGGGATGGGTAAGCCTGCAAGTTGACACAGGGAGGGATAGATATCTAGCAATGCTACGGGCTGAGCCGTCTCCCGGCCCCCGGGAATACCAGGTGCTACGATAATGAGCGGCACACGGGTGGCTTGCTCATAGTTCGTATGCTTGGACCACTGCCCATGATCGCCTAGGTGCCAGCCATGATCTCCCCACAGGACGATGATGGTATCGTTTTCCAGGCGGAGCTCTTTGATCTTATCGAGTATCTTAGCAATTTGTGCATCGATATAGGCTACACATGCGTAGTAGCCGTGGATCAGTTTGCGCTGTAATTCGAGTGGTAGCGGGCCCTCGGACGGAATGCTGGAATAGGCGCGGAGCTCTGGCCAATGATCCCAGGCATAGGAGGGGCTGCCAAGCGCGTGCTCCTGAAACGGTGCGACTGCAATTTGTTCCGCATCGATCATGTCCCAATATTTTTTCGGGGCGACGAACGGTAGATGGGGTTTCCCGAAGCCGATTGCGAGAAAGAAGGGTTGCTCCTCTTTCGCAAGCTGATCGAGGCTGCTCAGGGCGAAATTAGCAATCGCTCCATCAGCGTAAGCATCATCGGGAACCTCTGCTGCCTCGAACGGTGGCTTGGCGTCGTGTTCCGCCATATACTTGGCTAAGTCCCGCCAGTGGGTGATGCCCTGAGCCGCGGCCTCATTCTCCAACTCGCGGATATCTTCACCCTGATATTGCGACTTAGGCATTCCGTACTCTGCGTCGTATTCCAGCTCCCAGTTTCTCAAGTAGGGCCTGCTCCAGGAGGCTGTATCTCGGCCTTTGTCAACGCTGCCCGAGGAGTAAACCTTGCCCACACCAATGGAAGTATACCCGTTTTCTTTAAAGTACTCAGGTAAGGTAACGACATTTGGAAGCTTATCGCGTATCTTCGTTTTTTGATCCCATACCTGTGTATGGTCAGGACTTAGACCTGTCAGCACGCTCGCCCGAGACGGGCCGCATACCGCTTGCTGGCAATGTGCATTGAGAAAGGTGGTGCCGCTGGCGGCAAGAGTGTCGATGGCCGGTGTGTGGACTTGGCCATCGTATGCACTTATCTCGGGTTTGAGGTCATCGACAATGAGGAAGATGACGTTGGGAGATTTAGCGCAGGCTCCACTTGCTAGAAGGGAGAGGGTTGCTATGACGGTGATCAATCTTCTCATATGGTTTGGGCTGAACTAGTGAGATGATTTTCTATTGGGCATGGGTATCTATAACAAATCTACCTATACTAGTCCAGTTGAGTTGGTGGGGTAGGGGGGACAGTAAAAGCTGCGGAAGTGACACCGCTTCAGTGACTTTGTTCGGGCACTAAGTTTAAACTTGGAGAGTATTCAATTGGACGAGCGGGATTCCTTTTGACGCCTGGTGCGTGTTGATGTGTATGCTGTTTGTTATGTTACGAAAAGGTTACGGAGTTCTCAATGCTTTTGTTTTCAGCGGCTTAAGTCTTACGGGGCTGGGCAGATTTTGTCTTGTTGCGCTGTTGTCTGCCATGTGTATGGTCCCTGCTGAGGCGGCAGAGGGGGCTTCTAAAAGACAGGAGGTGCGCAACATCATTTTCCTGATTGGAGATGGGATGGGACTCGCCTATGTCAGTGGAGCGATGGTGGTGAGTGATGAGCCGCTGGCTATCGAGCGGGCGGAAGTCATTGGTTTATCAAAGACTTCTTCCGCGAGCCATTATGTAACGGACTCGGCGGCTGCCGGGACGGCCTTGGCCACGGGCACCAAGACGACGAATAGCTTTGTGGGGATTGACCCCGACCAGAAGCCCCGCAAGTCGAGCCTCAAGTATGCGCAGGAGGCGGGCATGGGTACTGGTGTGGTTTGCACGTCTACGGTGACCCATGCGACTCCGGCCGCTTTTGTGGCGCACAATAAAAGCCGCAAGGACCAGCCGGGCATTGCCCTTGATTTTGTCAACGATGGCCCAGACGTCATTATCGGTGGCGGGCGCACGCACTTTGACGAGCGCGAGGATGGCCAGGTCTTGACTGAAGACTTGCGCGGCAAGGGCTATGCGGTCGCAGAAAATCTGGAGGAACTGCGCGCGGTGTCATCGAAACCGGTGGCAGGCTTGCTGTCCAACGGAAGCATACCCCGGGTAGCCGAAGGGGGGCCGATTCTTGCCGAAATGACCGCGGAAGCTTTGCGCTTACTTTCAAGCAATGGCGATGGCTTCTTTCTCATGGTTGAGGGCTCGCAGATTGACTGGGGAGGCCATGGCAATAGCTGGGATTATGCCTTGTCCGAGTTGTTGGACTTCGACGCAGCGGTCAAGGTCGCCATGGATTTTGCCGATAAGCACCCCGGCACGCTGGTCGTTATCACCGCTGACCATGAAACCGGTGGCCTGACGCTTCCCGCTGGCGACCTTGAGGAGAAGACGATCGAAGTACACTGGTCCACGGGTGGGCATAGTGGAGAGATGGTTCCGGTCTACGCCTATGGTGCCGGGGCTGATGCGTTTTCCGGTATCTACGAGAACACGGATATTTTCTACCGTATGCTGGAGCAGTTGGGTATCGAGCCCGATGGGCTTAACTAGCTGCTGCCGCCTTTGCTTTACCTTTAGCCGTAGCCTTGGTTTTCGCCTCGGGTGGTCTGAGTGTTTTGCCCTCATGCCAGATGCCCTCGACGGCGATGATCTGGGGATGTTTGGGGATGCCGCATTCTCCGCGGTAGACCATGTCGACCAGGAAATCGATCGCGACTTTACCGATCTGAACCGAGCTTTCGAGCACGCCGCTGAGGCGTGAATCCGTGTCGGGCAAGCTTGCTGCGGCGACGCCGATATCCTCGGGGGCCCTGATGCCAACCTCTTCGAGCGAATCGAGGATCTGGTGTGTGCTGATGATGGCGTCGGGCCGGTGTTCTTCGTACCAGTCTTTGAGTAATTGAGGGTTACTCATCCAGCCAATATCTCCATAGAATGGCGGAATCATATCCCCGGCAGATAGCTTATGGCATTTACCAAGGTAGGCGGACAGGAGGGTGCCACCGCAGCGTTCGTCGGTAAGTTCTGAGAGCGCGAGTCCGATGCGTTTGTAGCCGCGCTCGTGCAACACATCGAATGCTAGCCGGATAGACTGATAGTGCGCGGTGGAGACGGCATGCAGGCGCGGCGCCACGAGGGTGTAGCCAAAAGTGACGGCTGAGAAGTCGCTCCAGGGAAATTCGAGGTGAGCGTAGGGGGTGGGCTGCGGGCAGAGCAAGACACCCTGAATGTTTCGTGCCTTGAGGATGGAAGCCATGCGGTCGGCTTTCATCTTAAGGGTCGAGTACTCCACGACCTGAAGCTCGAAGCCATGCCTGACGGCTTGTGACTGCGCCCCGAGGTACCAGTTGTAGTAGTGCTGGGAGTTCTTCCAGTCGTAGTCCGGGGAGGAGGTATTAACTACCCATGCAAGTACCCCGCGGTAGGCCCTGTTATTTCCCTGCATCCTGTATTTAGCCAGGGCGGAGAGCATGGGGTCGGGGACGTAGCCCATTTTACGGGCAATATCGTGGATGCGCTCGCGGGTCGATGGCGGGATGCTGCGGTCGTTTTTCAATGCCAGAGAAACCGTAGCCGGGTGGACATTTGCCGCAGTCGCGATGTCCTTTTGGGTCACTCGATTCGCTTTCATGATCCGCTGATGAGAACGCTGTCCGGGTGGGTTAATCCGCTCGATTCCAGACAGTATGTGAGCATAATCCTACGCAGCAGGAGGGGTCAAGTGGCGAGTTTTTCGCTACCTGGGCTGTGCGGGCTGGGGGATGGTGTTGAGAGACTGGTTAATGCGTTTGACCTGAACGGAGTTCCCCTGGCCGCCGGGTATGAGGAAGACGAGGGTGCGCAGGTTCGGGTTGTGGCTCCAGATCGAGCGTCGTGCCAACTCCCATCCGTCTTCGGTGGATGCGGCGATTTGGATGACGACGCTGGTTTGCGCATCAGAGTTAAAACGGAAGAGATAGTCGGAGCGGGTCTTGATGGTGACGGGCTCTTGCTCGCCGACCTTGATGGCAACCGTGGTCGGGGTGAGGTTGAACATGCGCCATGAATTGCCGGGTGTGCGCGCCGTGCTGTCGTCCAGAGCGTGTACGGTGTAGCGTCCGGGTTCCGATGGGTGTTGGCTAAAGAGCAGAAGCACTTGTTTGCCGGAGAAGCCGGAGAGGTTGACCACGGCGACAGGGCGCTTGATGGTCTGGCCTTCGGGGCCGGTCTCTGGGATGTAGAACACCAGTTGCGGGGGTCCGCTGTATTTTTGCTCAAGCGAGCGGGTGACCGTGGAGGTGAAAAGCGATTTTGCCGTACCATCGCTGTCGAACTTTATGTTGCTAATGGGGCTGTCCAGGCTGAGCGCGGTGAAGCGGACATTAACCATAGGCTGCTGCTCTTGGGCGCTGAGCTGTGTGGCTCCCATGAGCAGGCAAAAGGTGATGAGGGGCAGGAAGAATTTATTAGAGAGAAACATGAATGGGGTTGGGCAGTGGGGTTCGGTGGCTGAGTATTGTCAGCTTGTGCCTGGTGTTCAAGCGCGTGATTGCACGATTAAATCTCTTCCTTGTTCAGCCAGCGGAAGGAAACAATGCGGTACCGGCGATTGGCGTCCCGATCGAGGAGGTTTTGCCCGTGGAGGGTTTCATCCGGCACACGCTGAACGACGGCTTCGCACCAGGCGCGGGCATCGATCTCGCCAGTCAGCGGGTTGATGCTGTCGCCGTAGCTGCGGATGGTAAAGGTATCCGAGCGCGCACTCATGACTGGTCCGAGCGTTTGCAGGACGTCGGCCTGAGTGAGGTAGCCGGGGAAAGCGCTGGTGGCTTTGTTTTCATTGAACTGGTTGTGGCTAATACCGCTGGGTCTTGGAGCGGCACCATAGGTTGTCCCGAGAGCGATGTCGTTAAGACCTGCATTGTTAATGGCCTGCTGGAGTATGCCAGTGCGTGCTGGACCATTGGTTGGGGCGTCTTCCAGTGGGCGGTTGACAAACTCGGCCAAGGAGGAAAATGGCTGGCCGCGTTGACGGATCAGGCGTACGATTTCGGTGGCCAGAGCGCGGGTTTGAGCATCGTCCAGGGCTCGGTATCCACGCCAGAAGGCCGCGTCATCGGCACCGCCGAATTGGCCGTCTACCGGGTGCATCAGGCGGGAAAAGGCGGCTCCAGCTTCGCTGGTCGTTGTACCCGGGATCAGCGCAGCGGTGTTGGGGTCGTAGCTGGGGATTTCCAAGTCACGCGATGAGGCCAGGAAGGCGGCCCAGGCCTCTTCGGAGGTGGAGTTGATGTTGAAGGCACCTTCTATCATGAAGTTGGTGGCCACCTCGTAAAAGGTTTCGCTTTCGTCCGTTCCGAGGTTGTTGGTCAGGTCCTCCGGTAGGATTTCTTCTTCCCATGCGTGAAAAAGGCCCAGGCGGTGGTTGGGCAGGCTAATCTCACCCTTTCGGAGAGCATCAATGTTCGCAGGCGTCAGGTTGCTGGGGATGGTGGAGAAGAAGTAGCTGTCCCAGAGCTGCTGGTTGATCAGGTAGCTGAGGTCCCAAGCTTCGAAGTTGTTCAGACTGTACCCCGTGGAGTGAATGTCGCTGAGGTCACTGATACGGGCCGGGGCGAAGCTGTTGCCGATGATGTAGGTCGGATCGGTGGTGTAGCGGCCGACATTGGCGTGCTGGAGCGAGCCGAGGGAGAGGAGCGGTTCACGCGGTACATCGAAGAGGACGGTGCGGGCGGAGCCGCCGTAGTTGGATGAGGCGCTGCCACCAGAGAATCCGCTGAAACGCCCACCGGCTTGCTCATCAGCTGTGATGTTGGCCAGGGGATCACTGATGTAACCATGGAGCTGGCTGCCCTCAAACTCGCCAGTGAAGATGCTGCTGGCGTAGTAGTTATTATTCATCTGGTCCCATTGGGGTGAGCCGGTCATGGCGCGGATATTGTGGTCGACCAGCAGACGGCTTTGCATGAGGTTATCATTGGCCCCGCGCATCCAGAAGCCCCAGGTGATGAGGTTGTCCAGTGGTCCGGGGATGCCGATGAGCGCCGAGACTGGGATGTTGGCATAGGTGCGCTGCGTGTCGGCTGGATCAAAATTCGAGTTATCTACGATCGGCCCAAAGTACTGCGTATGGGGGTTAGCTGCGGTAACGTTATCTGGCATGGCCTGGTGTCTGTAGATGACGTTGGCGGTATCGGTTGTATCGATTGAAATGGTAATGGTATCTGTGGCGATTACGGTGAGCTCTTTCTTTTCGTCAGTGCTAAGCCCAAAGTCGTTTGATGGTACTGTTTGATAGCCTTGTTCACCTTCAACTGCGGCAGTGACAGATGCGTGGTAGGCCGTTTGTAGATCAAGGATGAGGTATCCGCTCTCAGGGTCATAAGATGAACCTTCGTGCTCTGCCGTGGTGAGTTTCAGTGTATAGTGGCCACCGCCAGCATAGTACTGGCTGCGCGTGACATCCCCCCACAGGCCGAAAAGCCGGGTTTCTCCCGGGTACAGATCGAAGGTCGGCGCGATCATTTCCAGCTCACCGGCGGCGTATTGGTGCAGGAGGTCGGATGAGAGCACTTCACGGAAATAAAACTCAACCGGGGTGCCGCCTGAAACGCTGATTGTGATTTTGGGGATAAATGACCACCGCAGGTTGTTCATGAGTACGGACACGCTGTTTGCTGGTGGGTCAATGCGAACATTATACGGGTTGTAGAATCCAATGAGGGGTTTGACCAGTAGCTGAGCGGTGTAGGTCGGAGGGGTGGAGCTATCACCGGGAACCAGATAGTCATTCGTGGGTATGAAGCGGATGCCGATCGTGACCTGGAGGCGCGCAACCAGCGCGTGCAGCGGGCTGTTGCTGTGATAGCCTTCCTTGGTCGAATTCGGCCCAGGCTTATAGGGGACGGAGGGGTTTGTGCTCCAGTCATAGAAGCGGGAAAGTACAGCGCGATTAGAGTCAAGCGGGGCGGCATTGTTGGCTCGGGTGCGTCCGGCGGCGACGCCGTCTCTGTCCTTGAGTTGATAATAGGAGCGGAGGATGGACCAGTTGGGGAAGCCGCCCGCTTGGTAGCCGTGGTCTACGACATCGACAAAGTAAAAGCGGTCGGGGTCCGTGTTCCAGGTGCCGAAGTACTTCTCAAAAACAGCGTTGTTCTCGAAGGCCAGGGTAAGGTCTCCGCGGAAGCCGCCCCAGCGTGTGTCCGTGAGCAGCCCGTTGGCGTAGGGGGTGAGGTCGTGCCAGTGCTGGTTGAGCACCTGCCGGTTGCCTGCGTCATTGGCCCCCCAAAGGACGTTCAGCGAATCATACTCCTTGACGTTGCTCAGGAGTGCTTCGTCCCGGTCGTAGATGGTGGCCAGTGCCGTGTTGACAGACGGGTCGCTGCCGCTGGGCAGTTGGAAGGCCCGATGTTCATTTTCCGTATCGGTGGCGTTGAGCACGGTGGGGACGCCGTGCGGGGCAATGCGGGCTTTAATGCCCTCGTCGCCGACCCACCAGGCATAGTGTCCGGTGGTGTTGGCATCGCTGTCGCGCAGCGGTACCTTGGGTGCGATGACCGCCCCTTCGAGCCCGACAGAAGCAGCCTCGTCACTGCCCCTCTGCACCAGGGTCGAAGCTCCCACGAGGTAGACGGCGTCGTTATCCACGTCGCTGCCAAAATCAGCACTCAAGGCCAGGTTTGTGTCGGGAAGGTAGTCGAGGGTGTCACCGTCGGATGCGTCCTTGCCCTCGTTTCCACTGATCAGCCAGGTCATTAACTCGGACTGCGAGGGGGCTATATTCGCATCGCTGGGTGCTACCGGGTAGGGGCTGTTGGGAGCATCTGGATTGGTGGCGTCCGCATTATTGGGCAGTGTGCTTTTCCAAACCCCCGTCCAGTAGGCATTGGGGACCGGGTTGGCGGAGCTGATGTCTGAGCGGGCCGTGACACGCTGGTCTGGCCCTGCCGTGCGCTGCAACTCCCCAAGCGCAAGGTTCATCCCCAGCAGCGCATTCTGACGTGCGACAAACATGTTGCTCTGGTTTGTGACGAGCGAAAGGTTCATATTAACCAGTGACGTCAGACTAATCATCAAGAGCACAATGAAGCCCATTAACATTAACGCCACGATCAGCGCAAAACCAGGTCGACCGAATGAGGAACTACTATTACGAATTAAAGAGCGCGTTGTCATGAGGGGAGGATTTTCTAAATTGAGAGACTGGTGAATGGGGCTAACTCTTCTAGTAAAGTAAGTCGTATTTTGAGTTTATCGCAAATACCCCACTACTCGTTCAATTGAGTGACGGGCGTGCTCACACTGATTTAAACCTGCGGCTTGAGGTGTATCAGTTTTGCCAGGGGTAGGGGCTTGGTTGAGGTTGACGCGCTTATGGTAGTAGGGCTATGCACAGCAGGCGAGATGCAAAGTAAGTTTTTCAATCTCTCCCGACTGCTCGTATGTGCGATAGCATGCATGGGTAGCCTAACCTTTATACCCATGGTGTCAGCATCTACTCCCGCTATCAACCACGAGCCGCAGTCACGTCCCTATGAGCTTGCCGAGCTGAATGAGCACGGTCTCCCCTCGGTCCTGGCGGGGGTAAAGACACCGGAGCAGTGGTACGCCAAGCGCGATGAGATCCTGCAAGTGTGGCTGGACTATATCGGGGGGCTGCCCGAGCTTCCGCCCGTGAAGTACGAGGTGGTAAGCGAAGTGCGGCTTGCTGACCACGTGCGCCAGAAGGTCGTTTACGAAACAGCCTATGGGGACACAGTTCCTGCCTACCTGCTCATCCCAACGGCGATACTTGAGGCCGAAGCAGATGCGCTCGCGAATGGAGACGCGCCCTCGCGGCGGTATCCGGCCGTGCTGGCCTTGCACCCGACGAACGCCGAGGGAAAGGACTCGGTGGCGACGCCTGAAGGGCGCAAAAATCGCACCTACGGGATCGAGTTGGCCCAACGTGGCTACATCGTGCTGGCCCCGGATGCCATGACCTCGGGGGAGCGGATTTTTCCCGGGCTGCAGTACTTTAATAGCGGTCCGTTTGAAGAGCAGCACCCGGAGTGGAGCACGGTGGCTAAGAACCTGATCGATCACATCCAGGCCATGAACCTGCTGGCGCAGCATCCGCTGGTGGACGGCGAGAGCATCGGGGCTATCGGGCATTCCTTTGGCGCGTACAATGCCTACTTTCTCGCTTCGGTCGATGACCGGGTCAAGGTGCTGGTCTCCAGTTGCGGGGTTTCGCCCTTTACCGGTGCACCGGAGATGTTGCTCGACCATTGGGGCAAGCGTGACTGGCCCTACACCCATTTGCCCCGCTACACCGAAGACATGAAGCGGGGAATCGTGCCCTTTGAGTTCAATGAAATCATGGCTCTGGCCGCGCCGACGCCGCAGTTTTATTACGCCGGGCAGAGCGACCATATCTTTCCGCATTGGCAGTACGTTGGCCTGGCTTTTCAGGATGTGCATGATCTGTACGCTTTGCTGGGGGAGCCGGAAAACTTCGTGGCCCTGATGAGTGATGGCGGGCATGATTTTCCGCCACCGATCCGCGAGATGGCTTATCAATATCTCGATAAATACCTGCGTGTTGAAGCAAAGTAGGGGCGATTCAGCGGGTCGCCAGCCTGCGGTAGCCCTTCATGCGTGAACCTTACTCAACTGGACTAGCTTGCGCCCATTTGCAAAGCGCATTACATATGCGACTATGCGACTGCCGCTTAATGGCTGTCGCGCGAGCGAAGTGGCATTTAGTCTTTTGAAACCTCGTCCGCCTGGAGCTGATACTGATATGATGAAACTTCCCCTCTCGACATTGCTTTTTATGGCCCTGGCGGGGCTTCTGTTACCACGCATTGCAGCGGCCACTGAGCAGACAGAGAGATTGCTCAGTGAAGAATACCTCGCTTACATCCTGCCCGATCATCCGCGCTTGTTTATCAATGAGAGCATGCTTCCGGCCATTCGCGAGCGTGCACAGGGAGCGGCCAGAAAGGATTTTATTCAGCTCAAAGAGGAGGTCGATGCACTGCCCCTGGAGGCCCCCCTGGTTTATGCTTCAGGGGCACCGCCGACGAACCCCGACGGCAGCCTGAAGCTGGAAACGAAGAAAGAGGCGCGGCAATATTTTCTCTATGATGGCGGTACCCAGGCATCGCGGGCCGCACTGCTGTATCTCATAACCGGTGAGGACATCTACCTGCAGAAGGCCAAGAACTACCTCGTGCTCTCGACCCAAGTGCTGCGGTGGTCGGCGGACAATCAGGTCTGGATGGACCTGACCGGGCATGTACGCATCAATGCCCTGGCGGCCTATGACTGGATCTACCACGAGCTCACCCCGGAAGAGCGTGAGGCATTCATGCGGCCCATGCTTGAGTACATTACCAACTCGCAGGAGTCCGGATCGTTTACCTTTCGCCGTACGATTGGCAATGCCGAGGATGGGAATTACGGAGAGTCGGCCCTGCGATTCTTTGCGGGGATTGCCGCCAGCTACGATGGTATCGATGACGCAAAGGCGGAACAATTTCTGGCCGACGGGGCGCGGCTCTTTGTCGATATGATGAACCACCGCGACAAAGTATCTGACGGCTCCGGCTTGCTGTCCACCACGACTGTTGGCTACTCGATGGGAAACTACCCCTATGCGTCGTTTCTTTTTCTACAGGCGTGGCTGGCGGCATTTGAGGAAGATGTCTCTCCGCTCTGGGATCAGATGGTCTACTTCTCCGAATGGTTTGACTACGTCACGATCAATCAGGGCGAGGGCGAGCGGCTGCTCACCTTTGGGCTGGGCGACATGGGGCACCAGGATAATGTCATGTACACATGGCCGATGTATACCCATCTGGCGCAGGTCATTCACTATTATGGAGCCGAGTATCCCGAAGAGGCCGAGCGGGCTTACCGCGTGATGTCCTCCTTGCCTGAGTCTGAAAAACAATTCAACGGACGCTATCCGTTTGTGCCTTTTATCGTCTCCGGATTTTCTCCGCAACTTGTCGATGCTGCCGGTGCTGAGGTCGTCGATGAACCGGGCTATTTTTATAATAAATCCTATGGTCTGCTGCTCATGCGCTCAGGGAAGAATGCCTTCGATACCTACGCGAGCTTCCGTTTTGGCTCCAGTGAGGATACGCACCAGCACTACGACGAGCTCAGCTTCATCATTTATAAGGGTGGCTTTCTGGCTCTGGATGCGGGCAGTCGCACCGAGGTTGACCACCACCACGCGTTTGCTCCGCAGAGCGTTGCGCACAACACGATCCTGATTCATCAGGAGGGCGAGCCGATGCCGTATTTCTGGAGGTCCTGGCGGGATCAGCCTGACGGGAAAACCTATCCCAATCACGGCGGCCAGGATGACAAGACCCGTGCGCGGGCCGTTGCCATGGTGGCGGAGCAGGACTTTATCTATGCCGCGGGGGATGCGACCTTGAGCTATGCTGAAAGCAAGTCCGACGAGGTTGTGCGGCAGTTCATCTACGTCATGCCCGACTATTTCATTATCTATGATCGTGTGCGTTCGAAGCTGCCCGACCAGAAGAAAGAGTTTCTGCTTCACTTCGTAAACGAACCCGAGCAAGTGGGTGCGAATACCTACCGAGCCGAGAATGGGGGAGAGCTCCTGCTGACGACCCTGCTGCCGGAAAATGCGAACATTCACCTGGAGGGTGGACCGGGGCGTGAGTTCTGGGCATCCGGGCGAAATTGGCCGCTGGACGGGGGGGAGAACTGGGAGGATACCTATCAACTGGCCGGAGGCTGGAGGTTGGAGATCAGCGATAGCGAGATGCAGGCGCAGAGCCACTTCTTAAACTTTATCGAGGTGTCGGACATGGCCATCGACGAGCCGATCAGTCCGCAGTCTGTGCGCACCGCCACTCAGGATGGTTTGATCTTTACCGATGGGTGGGGAGCAGAGTGGAAGATTCTCTTTAATCGCGATGGCGAAATAGGGGTCAGTATCCAGCAGACCGATTCGGACGGCACCGTGCTTTATAACGAAGTCTTGTGAGGCTTTCCTGCGTGCTTCGCACGGAGAGTTGATGGGACTTTGCGCGGAATGTGTTTGGCGGATATTCCGCTGGTTCGCATGTGTGCGCTACGGACCTTGGGGAGAGTAAATGAGTCAGCATGAGCGATGGACTCAACTAAACGAGTGACAGGCGAATTGCAGGTTATCTTCATTTAGCGAATACTTTACGCATAAGTTCCGTCTATTGGCCTCCGGTGTAATGCAACTGCCCTTTGCCTTCGGTGCCAGAGACAGAGCTGTCATCTCCGTGTATTCGCGACGTTAGACTACTGAACCTGTTTCATTCACTACCCCCTCCCTTACCCTATGAAGAAAACCTTACCTCTCGTCACGCTGGCTCTCAGTGTGGTTGCGCAGTCGGCATTTGCCATCAATCTGAACAGCTACAACGCGGAGCGTCACAATGTTTTTTCTTCCGGAGACTTTTCTGACCCGGAAGGGACGACGTTCGTTCGCAGCAACGCCCCCAATTTTATCGGTGCGGGCTTCGACTTTTCCGGCGTAGGCTGGAGCTGGGGTTCTGGCATGGGCAACGGGCTTCCCGTGCGCAACCTCTCGCTCCTGTCCCCACTTCACGCGATACAGGCCGCTCACTATCCCTCTGAACCCGGCAGTACCTTTTACTTCGTCGGTGCCAATAATGTCCTGACTTCAAATAAACTCATCAAAAACCAATCGACCGTACAGTATGCCCCTGGCCATCCCACCGGTTCCATCGGTGACACGACCATCGGCACGTTTGATCGGGCGTTTCTGCCAGGCGAGCAAGTCTCCACCTACCGCATTCTGGATGTCCGTCCGCAGGAGCTCGATGACTTCGATATTTATGTTTATGGTAGTAAGGGAGACTTAAATACCGGCCCGATTATTGGCGAAGCGCGAACCTGGGGGGGCGGTGTTTCGGATGCTCCCTGGAGATCGCGTTTTCTGGCAAGTAGCGCTCAGGACACGGCGACGGCCCTGACACTGGGCGACTCTGGTAGCCCCGGTTTTGTGGAATTTACGCACCCGGATGGCACCAAAGAACTGCATATTCTTGGCACGGCATCCACCGGGCGCTCCATGGGCAGCCTTTACAGCGACGGCGGTCCGGAGGGGTTGACCTATAATGGAGTGACTTACTACTACGATCCGGGCGCGGACATCAACGCCATCATGCGCGAGGACGGCTACGCGCTCAAGTACACCATTTTTGACGATCCGAGCAATACCGTGAACACGGCGGCGCAGTGGACGGGAAGCTTCGCATCGGGGAATATCTTTGCTTCGGGTAACTGGAGCACGGGGGAAAGCCCGCACACTGAATCTGTCCTCCTCGACGCCTCGGAAGCCAACGGCGTGACCACGCTCAATGTAAACCAAGCCGACCGTGTTCTACGCGGCATGCTCTTCAAGGACTCCGAGTCTACGGAAGGCTTTACCATCAATGGCGACTACGCGCTGACGATCGAACGCGTGGGCCTGCGAAACGAAGCCTCGGCCGACCAGACCTTTAACGCGGACCTTATCCTGGGCGAATCCCAGAACTGGGAGGCAGCCAACGGCGGCTTTGTCTTCAACGGCGGCATTGATACGGCAGACGGCCATATCGCTGTTGTCGACGGTACGGGTGATACGCTGATTAACGGAGCAGTCTCCGGTGACGGTGGGCTGGCCAAAAGCGGCACAGGCGACCTGACGATAAATGGCGTCAACACCAACACCGGCAATACCTTTATCCATAATGGGACCGTGCAAGTAGGTGAGAGTGGCTTGCTCTCCGCGCAATCCGGAGTGGTCTTTACCAGCAATGATCCCACGGCCCGCCTCGCGCTTGACGAGCGGAATCAGACGATTGGAGGGCTGGATTCCTCGCACGGTGGTACGGGACTTGTGGAACTCGGCGGTGGTGATTTGACGGTTGATTTCGCTGGGAGCAATAACTTTGCCGGCAGTATTACCGGGGAAGGTAGTTTGATCAAAAAAGGCTATGGCCAACTCATCCTTTCAGGTGACAACAGCAACGTTGGCGATTTGATTATCGAGCGCGGAGCCGTTCGTTTGCTTTCGGAGAGCGCCCTTTCTGAGCACTCTAACATCCGCTTTACGGGTACTGGCGGGTCCAATGGCGTGCTTGAGCTGGCCGCAGGTGACCACGACTTGACGCTCGGCAGTGGCGTGGGCGAATTCAGCATCCAGGGCAACGGTGGCTTCGGCGCCTACGACGGGGATGTCCGCGTCAGCTTGAACCATGGCGATACGCTCGACATGCGCAGCACGCATTTCAAGGGCCTCGCTCTGGGGTCTGTTACTTCGGATGGCACCGTAGAACTTACGAACGACATTCGTCTGGGGAACGCCTTTACTGGCAGCACGGGCACGCGGACTTTCCTGGCCAACGATGGCGCGGCCGCCATCGATGCACGTCTCTCGGGTGACCTTACCGAAGCGCAGGGTTACTCCGCTGGCTTGCAACTCTACAATGGCGGTGTTCTGGAGCTGACAGGCAACAATAGCTACAGTGGCGACACTACGATACATTCGGGTGCCATCCGCCTGGGCTCTGCCGGTGCGCTTTCAGCCAATACCAATCTTAACCTGCGTGGTGGTGTGGTAGAGTTTGCCCACGGCACGGACGACATTCAACTCCAGCTCGGTACGGGCGCCGGGCAGGTGCAGTTTGGAACGGGCGGTGGCTTTAGTGCGGCGGGGGCGGACCGTTCCGTCACACTGGACAGTGGCGCTGACCTCACCTGGGGAGTCGGCCACTTCGTGAAAGAAGGAAACAATCCACTGAAGTTTTCCACTAAAGCCTCGGACTCCACCGTTACGCTGACCAATAACGTCAGCCTCGGTTCGGGTTCGGGAAACCGGATTGTCTATGTGGAGAACGGAACGGCCGGGGCCGATGCCCGCATGAGCGGTAATATTACCCAGGAGTCGGGGGCTACCAGAGGTTTAACTAAAGCCGGTAGCGGCACGCTTGAGCTCACGGGAACAAATACCTATACGGGGGGGACGCGTATCGAGGGCGGTGCGCTGCGCCTTGGCTCGGAAACCGCTTTGCCTTCGAGCGGAAACACGCTTCTCACCGGCGGCGTGCTGGAGTACGGTGCTGGCGGTCCCAATGTGAATGTAAACCTTGGCACGGGGGCTGGAGAGGTGAGCTTTATCAATGGAGGTGCCGGTGGTTTCAGTGCCAGCGGTGCCGACCGCACGCTGACGCTGGACAACGGAGCCGACCTCGTCTGGGGTCAGAATGATTTTCGCACCGGCTGGGGTGACCTGTTGCTCTCATCGGTCGGCTCTGATGCGACCGTGACCATCGACAACAACCTGAGCCTTGGGTCCGATGCGGGTGCCGGTCGACGTATCAATGTAGCGGACGGTTCAGCCGCCGTCGATGCGCGCCTGTCGGGTAACATCACCGGGACGGCGGCGAACATTGTCAAAGCAGGTGCGGGGACGCTCGAACTGACGGGGTCCAACGAAAACTTTATGGCCCGGATCTATATTGAGGGTGGGGCGCTACGTCTTGGCTCGGAAAACGCCATTCCCGACATTTCGATAGAGGGACCCGACCCCAGAAACCCGGGGCAAACCGCCACCTTCTTCCACCAGAATATTACCCTCCGTGGTGGTGTGCTTGAGCTCGCTCACAGCGATTATACAGGCTATATCGGATATGCCCGTAATATCTTCTTCGACTACAATTATGGTAGCGGTGGCTTCAGTGCAGTAGGTGAAGACCGTACGGTGACCATCATCGGGCAGAATCAGCAAAGCACGACCCTTACCTGGGGTGAGAAGGAGCCGCTTGGCGCGAACTACACCTTGCTCTTTTCCTCTCCCTCTGCGGATGCGACGCTTATCTTTGCCACCAGTTTAAACATGACCGGGGGGGCTGAGCCCTTCCGGACGATAAAAGTCGCCAATGGTTCGGCTGATGTGGATGCCCGTATCACGGGGGAGATTTTTGACCAGAACGGCCAGTATGGTCTGATCAAAACAGGTCAGGGTACCCTGGAGCTCACGAATAACAACAACAGGTACAAGGGTGAAACCCACGTGAAGGAGGGGCGCCTCCTGATCGCCAGCAGCCAGTGGAGTGCGCAGGGAGATACCATTGTCTACGAGGATGCGATACTCGGCGGTAGCGGTAACGTCGGCAGCGATGTTTACATGCTGGCGGGGTCCCACCTCAAGCTGAGTGACACCGGACCACAGGTTATGGGCTTTTACCAGACGCTAAACTTTGAGCCCGGCGCGCACATGCACCTGCTGCTCGATGGCGGTACGGCGGGTAGCACGAACTTCGACTACTTCAATGTCGGGGGTGGTGCGGCTCTGATTGACGGTGCTATACTTAACGTATCGCTCGCTGGCAGCTTTGGCGATCAGTCCGTGGTCGGTTCGGTCTATCAGTTCTTCAATGCTGTGGGTGGCTTCATCGGCACGTTTGAGGACAGCCTGATCGAGGTTGTCCAGGACGGCCAGTTGTACACCTTTAGTGTTATCTATGGACTGAACGGGGGCACCCGCATCGGACTGCAACTCGATAGCGTCTCCATGGTACCCGAGCCTTCGAACATCGCCCTGCTGGGTGGGCTCATGGCCTTGCTGATTGTGCGCCGCCGCTCTTGACGATCCCTTTATCCGCCTGTCACACAAGCATGCTATAGTAATGATTGTGTGACAGGCGCGATGCTGGACTAGACCCGGTTAGTGCGTGTCCTCATAATCAGAAGTGCTACTCCGGCAAGCACGAGAAACCCGAATGTTTGGGGCTCTGGTACAACACCTATGCCATAATTAAAGGTCCATTCACCGCTATTGGTGGGTGTCATTAAACCATCGTTCAGGTAGGCGCTTCCCTCCAGCGTAATTTTGTACAGGCCAATATCTGTAAATCCCCAATTCAGGTGGACGTGTCCGCCTTCGAGAAACAAGAATGAGTCTTCTTCGTTTATGCCGTCAGCCGTGGACATCCAGACCGTGCGTGAACCAAGCGCTCCGGTGCTCCAAAGTGAAAAATTGCCGACACCATCCCCGATATATTCAATACTTTTCAGTTGGATGGTGATCCAGCGCGAGGGGGTAGATGTGACCCTCGGGTCCAGGCTTTCGTAGGCCGCAAAGGTACCGCTTGGGGTTTCTTCCGATGCGAATCCAGGCCAGACAATCGCAGTTTCCTGTGTTTGAGGTAGAATCCATATCGGCTCTCCAGCATTGGTCCCGATGAAGTCCCATTGGCTGCCTGCCGGGCGGTTTATCCTCGAACCAGCAGACCATGGCTCATCTCTGGCATAAAAGATAGTGCTTGATGGATCGATGTGGCCTGTAATGTCATGATGAATATCCACATTCCAAGTCCCTCCGGTGTAATTGAAGTCGAGGTCGACATGCCCCTGATCCAAGATGATTACAGCGCTCAGACTCTGCATGCAGGCAACGAGTGCAAGGGCGGATACGAAGAAGAATCTACGCTGAGTGTGGATGAGTTGTAGGGAATTAATCATTGTTTTCATACTAGGTTTTATTGTGGTGGACGGGCAAAATTCTCTCCGCTGTCAAAGCGGCGTTTCATTTCGCTGGCAGGGATGTTTTCCACGTGTCCGTCGGCAAAGAGATAATTGGATGAGCCGTTGGTGTGGGTACGGTTGGAGTCGCCCACCCGATGACGGTTGGGTTCTATGTCGCGGATAAACGCTCCCCATCCAGCATCCCAGCTTTCTGCATGCGTGTGGTCGTTGAGCACGCTCGCTCCAGTCCGTGAGTCAGAGATGCTACCCGCCCAGAACGTTCGGGAGGGGTTGGCCAAGCGAAACAGATTATTATAGGATTCTAGAAGGTTGCCGAACGGATCGTAGCGGGCATCAAAAGCGATATTGTTCAGGAGGTAGCTTGTCCCGCCTCCCTTGAGTCGTTCTGCTCCGTGGGGGTCAGCTGGGCAGATACGGACTTCGTCTACGTCAGCAAGGTAAGGGGCCAGTGCATAAATCCATGCGATTTCGTACCCTTGGGAGCCAGTGACATGCGTTGTCGGAGGCAGTGCACCTTTATGGTCGTTGGCATAGCCAAAAACAGCGGTACCGATTTGACGGAGATTAGATGCGCAGGTAGTACGATGAGCGGCCATCTTAGCGCGCCCAAGAGCAGCAATCACTAAAGATGTGATGATGGCGACTATCGCAATGCAGGCCAGCATTTCCATGAGAGTAAACCCGTGTCTATAAAGTTGTGCGCGTGCTCTCATAGAGGCTGTACCCAATTCTGCTCTTATTGTTTTTTCGTAGCTTAGAGATCATATTACGCAGGAAGTTAATGCATCAAATTTGCAATAATAAGACCCGGGGCGGGTAATGCAATAATTTTGCATTAAAAATTTATACGCTCTCCTGTATGCTTAGGTTAAGCCTTACAGTTTGATCTCATTAACTGTTTCTGTTCTCGCCATGCCTCGGGCGTATACAGACCCAGAAAGAAGGAGTGCATACTCTTGAGTCTATCATGGGTAAACGTTTTGCCTTCCGTCGCACGGCGTCACAGAGTAGATGCCAAGGATGCTTATTGTTCTCCCATTCCTGTTCGTCGCGGTTGCATGTTTGTATGCCATGGCCGGCTTTGGCGGTGGCTCAACCTACATTGCACTACTGGCGGTGAGCGGCTTGCCGCTTGCCGTGGTCCCGATCATTTCGCTTACGTGCAATCTCATCGTTACCTCACAGGGGAGCCTGCTGCTGGCGCGTCGGGGGTATGCCCGCGGTGCCATCTTGAGGCCCCTGTTGCTGGGGTCGGTGCCGTGCGCATTTCTTGGGGGTGCCTGGCGCTTGCCCGAGGCGGCGTTTATCCTGATTCTTGCTGTAGCCCTGACGGTGGCTGGAGCCTCCATGCTGGCGCAGCATTTTTTTCAGGAGAAAGTCGTTGAAGAAGAACGACCGGCCCGGGCAGAGGTGTTGTTCGGTGCGGGTATCGTACTGGGCTTGTTGGCGGGGGTGACGGGTATTGGGGGCGGCATCTATCTGGCCCCCGTGATGCACCTGCTCGGTTGGGGGCGGGCGCATACCATCGCCGCGTGTACGTCGCTATTCATCGCGCTCAATAGTGTGGCAGGTTTGCTCGGTCAGTTTACCAAGGGGGTGGCGTTGCTTGAGGCGGCACCGTTGTGGGTGCTGATTGCGTGTCCGGTGGCGGTGTTGATTGGCGGTCGGGTCGGGTCTTATTTGCTGGTAGAAAAGTTGCCACGTGCCCGCGTGAGAATGCTTACCGCCGGAGTGATTCTGCTCGTGGCTGCGCGCCTGTGGGTAAAGGCACTGTCGTAGATTTGCTCTAGTGTCGTGTTAGCTTAGTTCTTGCCTAAACTATTTCACGCAAAGACGCAAAGGCGCAGAGCTACTCGGCCACCTCATAGTCATTTTGTGTATTTTGTGCCTTTTTGTGGCCATCTGCATTTTATAATGAATTTGCCTAACGGCATACTAGTACTTCTCTACCGGTGAGCGTTTGGACTTATCGGAGCTGCGCTCTTTAGCGCGTTCATGGCCGAGCGTGTCCACACGCAGGTCCCAGACGGCCGCATCGAGAGCGTTGTAAGCCGTGTCACTGAATTGCCGGGGAGGCGAGAGTCGGGTCCGGGCGGTTTCGATGTGCGCGAGGGCGCGGTCCACAGCGCTCGTTGAAATGCGATTGAGGGCTGTGGCTGCGAGCGGGAGGGCATCGATGCGGTGGCAGATGAGGACTTGGTCGTTGCCAGCCTCGACGGCGAGCCTGACGCATTCTTCCAGGCTGTAGCGGTTGAGGAGTGCCCCCATGTCGAGGTCGTCGGTGATAACGAGTCCACCGTAGCCGATGTCTTCGCGCAGGAGTTTTTGGATCAGGTTGTGCGAGAGGGTGGCGGGCAGTGCCTCGGGGTCAATGCTGGCGTACCAGGTATGGCTTGTCATGACGGCGTCGAGCTCGGCAGACAGTTTACGGTAGGGCAGGAGTTCCACCTGCTCAAGCTGCTTCCTCGTGCGATGCGTAAGACCAAACTCGTGGTGCGGGTCTACCTTTACCCCTGCATAACCGGGAAAGTGCTTGCCGCAACTGAGAATGCCCTGTGCGCGCAACGCCTGATTGTAAGCGCGGGCAAACGAGATCACCTGCTCAGGGGTGGTGCCGAAGCATCGACCGCGCAGGGCGTTGTCGGCATCATCGTCGAGGGCTACTTCCACGACGGGGCCGAGGTTAACGTTCATGCCGAAGAGCCGCATGAGTTGCCCGGTCAAGGTGCCGTGGCGCTTGACCCGCTCTAGGTCTCCGTGCTCGCGGTATTGCTGCGCTCCCGGCGATTCGTTGCCGAGCAGTTTTAAGCGCGATACCCGGCCCCCTTCTTCATCGATCATGATGAATGGTTCGTGGGCGCTGAGGTCGCGCAAGTCGTCGATCAACTTTCGCAACTGCTGCGGCGACTGGATATTGCGCCCAAAAAGAATATATCCGCCGGGCTGTAGCTTGCGAAAAAGCGATGCGGTTTGCGCATCCAGCTCACACCCGGGGACACCTGTGACCAGCAGCTGGTTAATCCTCTCCATAGACGGAGCCTGGCTAAGTCTTGGGTATTATGCAATGGCCACCATCGGGCAGTGAAAAATATAAAAGGCTTCGATCGTGTCAGCGACTCACCAGCTTGTGCATGGTGAGTCGCTGCCGAGCAAGCATTCGCCCCTAGGCGAGCGCGAAGATCGCGTCCATGGCCCTGGAGGTATTGAAAATCAGGGTGTTGGGTGCGTGCTTGTACATGGGCAGGGGAGGAATCATCTCACCGGCAACCCAGCCCGTGTAGCCTGCTTCCTTGATAGCGGCCACGACGAGCGGCCACTCGACATCGCCCGCGAGGAGGTCGCAGAAGCCGTCTACGGTGCCCACGTTGCGCTTGAAGTCCTTGAAGTGGATGCGGTAGATGCTCTCGCCCAGCGTGCGGATCCAGTCCTCGGGATAGCCGGTGAGGAGGGCGTTACCGACGTCGAAGTAGACGCGTACGCGGGGGCTGTCGAACTGCTCGACAAACTGCTTCATCTCACGAGGCGAGAGGAGGAATTTGTTCCAGACGTTTTCCACGCACAGGGTGACGCCCGCGGCTTCGGCTTCGGGGAGGGCGTTGCGAATCAGCGCCGTGGCGCGCTCCCAGGCGAGATCGTAGGGGACGATCTCGCAGTCGGGGATGAAGTCTGCCCCGACCGTGCCGGGAACGACGAGGATGGCGTCGATGCCGAGGCCCTTTGCCACGGCGATTTGCTTGCTGAGAATCTTTGCGGCCTGCTCGCGGATGGCGGCGTCGCCAGAGGCGGGGTTGGCTCCCCAGTAGAGTCCGGTGGCCAGACCGCTGAGGGTAAGCCCGTGCTTGTCTGCCAGGGTCTTGACCTGCTTGAGGTCGTCCTCAGTAGAGGCCATGGAGACGGGGCCGGTCTCGGCCAGTTCCACTTCGATGCCCTCGAAGCCGGCTTCTGCGGCCAGGGCAAATTTTTGCTCGATGCTCAGGGCGGAGTCAAATGACCAGATATTGATGCTCTTTTTCATGATGCGTTGCGAGGTTTGCGGTTGGCTGTGGTGTTAGGCGAGTTCGACGGGCTGCTGGCTCTTGGCCGATGCGAGCTCGGCCAGGTTGACCTTGAGGGAGAGGGCAGCCTGTTGGAGGGTGGCTTCTTCGATGGGCGAGCCGCTTTCGAGTTGTTCGATAAAGTAGGCCAGTTCGTTGAAGTAGCCGCCGAGGTCAGAGATGTTTCCGCCGCTGAGTTGCGACTGTTCTCCGCCCGTGCTTTTAAACGGCATGGCCTCCTTGGGCTCTGTGCCCGTGGTGATGGAGAGGCTTGGGCTGCTGCCGCTGTCGTACTCGATGGTGGCGTTTTCGTAAATGGCCTGGAAGGCCATCTGGAAGCCCCACTGCGGCGGATAGTTCCAGCCCCCTTCGGCGCTGACGATGGTGTCGCCGTAGTTGTAGTGGGTAAAGATGTGGCTCGGCCCGGTGGAGTCGACCGTAGTGCGGCTGCAGACGGACTGCGGGGTGCCCAGCAGGGAGACGATGAAGTCGGTGTCGTGGATGTGCAGGTCCAGAGCCGCACCGCCGCTGCGCTCGCCGACGTTAAGCCAGTTCTCGACGGGGTAGCCGGGGCGGCCGGAGCGGCGCTGGAGGGTCAGGCTGAGCAGCTTGCCGCCCTTACCGCTCTGGTGAAAGTCGCGGAAGGCCATGTACTCAGGCCAGAAGCGGATGCAGTGGCCGACCTGCACGGGTACGCCGGCCTTTTCTGCTGCGGAGAGGATTTGCTCGGCTTCTTCGCTGGTCAGGGCGAGGGGCTTTTCGATGAAAAGCGCCTTGCCGGCTTCGATGGCCTTGAGGGCGAAGCGCGTGTGCAGGTCGGTGGGCAGGCAGATGTCGATGACGTCGCAGTCGACCTTCAGGGCTTCTTCCAGCGTAGCGAAGACGGGCACATCGCCCAGATTCAGCTCTTGGAGCTTCTTCGTGGTGGCTTCGGTTTCTGCGTCCACCACGCCTACGAGTTTGGCGTTGGGGAGTTGCGTGTAGGCTTGAGTGTGCATGGCGCCCATGAAGCCCATGCCGACGAGGATGACATTTTGCATGATATTAAAACGAGGGTTGGTTTTGTTTAGAAGGAAAAAGGTGTTAGCTCAGGTCGATATGCCCTTGTGCAGGGTAAAGCCCGAGGCGGGGCGGAAGGTGCGCGCCGCCGCGCTGTCGAGCTCTACGGCGAGCACGCCAAGCTGCTGGAGGTCGATGCGCAGGGAGCTCAGGCCGAGTCGCTCGGCTTCGCCCGTGCCCCAACCGGCGATGAGTCCGACCTGCTCGGGCATAGAAACACCCGCCTGGCAAAGGCTGTGGTAGAGCGAGACAGCAAAGTTTTCCTCTGCGCAAAAAACACCGACGCGCTCAGGGCCGGCTTTGAGCTGGGCAGCAAGCTCGGAGGTATCGCCATCTGGCCCGGGGTGGATGATCTCGAAGTTGGATTTATTCAGCCCGATCTGGTTCGCCGCCTGCGAGAAGGCGTCGACCATGGCGTCGATGGCTTTTACCTGAAAGGGGTAGAGCACGCGGACTTTGTCATAACCCTGAGCCAGCAGGTGGGAGATTCCCAGCAGGGCGGCCTGCGCGTAGTCGGGCACGATGCTCTCGATACCGGGTACCGTGCTTTGGCGCAGGAGCATGCGGGCCCCCTTCAGGCGTGGGGCCAGCGGGGCGAGGGCCTCGTCGTCCCAGAGGTCATCAAGGATGAGCAGCCCGCGGTTGGCCTGGGTGATGGTGAGAAACTGGTCCAGCAATTCGCGCTGCTGTGCAACCGATAAAATGGTGGGTATCGAGTCTGAGGCGTCTTGCAGGATGAGGTTGCTGGCGGATTGGACGAGCAGTGCGCGCTCGGCTCTCTCGCAAGCAGTGCCGATGCCGGTCATGAGCTGCGAGTACCAACTGGCCCATGCGCTGATGCTGCGGACAAAGCAGGCCACGGGCTTGGGGCTGTCAAAGATCAGGCGTGCCGCTTGCGGGTAGTAGCGTCCGGTTTCGCTGCGCCAGAGCTCCCCGGCGTCGCTCATCTGGAGCAGGGCCTTGGAGACGGTGACGTGGGAGTGGTTGAGCAGTTTGCCGAGCTTACGCGTCGAAGGCAGGGGGACGGAGGGGTCCGCGTGCTCCTTGAGCAGTTCCTGAACCGCTTCGCATATGCTTTCCTCCGCGTTCGTCGTAACCATGCCCTTATCTACAAGGACAGGACGCGTGCGAGTCAATCTTGAATTAACAAATTAAAAAACGTTAACCAAAACTGTAACGGTTTTGGGTTTTATCACTCAAGTCTGGATGTTGACCCATGCGTGGCCCTTGAGTCCGGCGGGCTCGGTACAGAGGTTGTCAATGTCGTGGAGGTTCTCCATGCGCTTGCCGTAGGCCTGATGGACGGCGGAAAAATCGTAGAGCATGGTGTGGGCCAACTGATTGACGAGGCGATTGGTCACCTTGATTTCCAGTTGGTTTTCGCCCTGGCGCAGGGCCGGAGTCAGGTCGAGCTCGAAGGGGGGAGCGAAGAGGCGGCCGATGAGCGTGCCGTTGAGCCAGACCTCGGCGGCGTCCATGACGGGGGAGTCGATGAAAACCGAAAAACCGAAGTTGCGGCGTTCGGGGCGGTAGCGTTGGGCGGGGAGCGGCGCGGAGTCGTGGAGTTGCAGCTTGGTCGTGGCGTCGTCGGGGAGTGCGTTCGGCACGGTAAAGACGCAGCGATAAACACCCTGCCCGGAAAAGTCCTCCAGCTCGGCAAAGTCCGTCCAGGGCTGGAGCTGGTCGAGCTGGCGGGTAAAGTCACGGTCCGGGACGTGGAGCGTCCATGGGCCGTCGAGCGGGATGTCTGTCGCCGGGGCCGGGCTGTGGTTGCTTGGTGGGGCGGCTGCTGTCTCGTATTGCTGGACGGCGATAATGCTTTCGAAGGCCTCCAGGGTTATTTCGCCCAGGCCCGTCTGTGCGGTTTGGCCGCTGAGCGGCTTTACCCAGGTAAAGCGTCCGCTGCTGTCGCGGAAGCGTGGGCTGAAGGTGATGCGTTCGTTGCTGGTGTTGGCAAAGAAATAGGTGTCGGCTCCGTCTTGCTTGCGGTGGACGTAGCCGATCCGGGGCTTATCCTGGGCCAGTGCGACATCGGGCTGGGGGAGTGCGGACAGCGCGAGCGCATCGACGGAATCGTAGCATCGGGCGCTGGCGGCGTCCTTTTCAAAGAGTGCGTTTGCGAGTGTTGCCACTTCGGCGCTGTCCTGGGCCTGTGCGGCGAGACCGGGCGCACGGGTGGGGATGCTTTCCAGAGCGATAACGCTGACGCCGCTCTCCGCGAGTTGGGTGAGGGCGCGCATGGTGCTGAGCGGAACTTGCGTGACCTTGGGCAGGATGATGGCGCCGTAGTCAAAGCAGTTGTTCTGGGTGAGCTCAAGCAGGGCGCGGTCGTCGATGAGGTGGAAGTTCAAGCCTGCGGCAAGGAGCTTGCGTCCGAGTGCGGTGCCGATGTAATCGCGCAGCGACTTGACGTGGTTGAGGTTGACCTTTTCCGGAGAGAAGGTGCGGCGGGACATGATGTCGCGATCGGGCAGGTAAAGGGCGACGTCGGCCACGGGCTCGCCCTGGCGCATGAGGGAGCAGATGCGCTGCATGTAGCCAGTCAGCTCGGGCATGACGTTGTGCCAGGGGTTAGTTTCGTTAAAGTTGGCCGCGGCGTAGAAGACCCATTGGGAGGGATCGCCGTCCTGGGGGTGCTGGCACCAGCCGTGGCCGATGATCTGGTTTGTGCCCTGAAGAAAGAACTGATCGGCCTCGGCTTTCATGTCCAGCGGTGTGGCGGCGTAGGGGGGAGAGTGCAGGCGGGTCCAAGTCTCCGAGGAGACGAGGGGTTTGCCGTAGTGCTTGCTGGCCGCGGCGGCGAAGCGAATGGGCGTGAGCTCGGTCCAGTCCGCCGGGAGGCAGATGTCGGAGTCGCCCAGGGTGGTTTCGCCCTCGGGGATGTCGACGTAGCGGTAGGTGGACAAGGTGGTCGGCGGGACACCGTAGACCTGTACGCGACAGGCGGTCTGGTGGGCGTTGGCAAAGTCCGTTAGGGGTTGCAGGAAGCGTTCTTCGAGTAAGTCCTGCAGGGTTTGTGAGTAGTCATGGAGGAGGTCGCCAATATTCTCTGGCGCGTCTTCCCGCAGGCGCATGTTGCCCTCGGGATTCAGCTCCAACGCCGCCAGGATGGCGGGCATGTGGGGGCGCAGATCGTAGCCGCGCAGGCGGATGAATTCCTCGAAAAGTGCGGGCGTCCAGTTGCTTTCGTAGGCTTCAAGACTATCGCAAAAAATTGCGCGCACCGTCTGCCCGGCAGCCTTAAGCAGGGGCTTGCCCAGGGCTTCGAAGTGGGCCTTGAGCGCAGCTTCGCTGTAGTGGTCGAGCGCGTGGCCTTCTGCTCCGCGGGCGGCACGCTTGACGGCCTGCCCGGTCGGCATGGAGATCAGGGCGCGCAGGGTGGCGGGCGTGTCCAGCGGGGCGGCTAAAGTGATCGTAGTGCCTTTGCACTCAAGCGTTTCACCTTCGCAAAGCGCGTACACGGTCTCGGCCTCAGCGTATTGGGGATCGACATCGTATCGGGTGGCTCCGGCCTCCAGCGGAATTTCAATCAGCTTGAGCTTGCGGGCCTTGAGTGCGGGGGTGATGTGTGGTCCGCCATAGGGCCAGCCGCTGCCCAGGGTGATGTCGAATGTCATCCCAAGCCGCTTGGCCGTTTCGCCCGCATGTTGAAGGGCGTCGAGGAATGTTTGCGAGAGAAAGGGGTAGGTGGTGGGGTGCTCGCCGGGCGTCGTGACCGGGTAAAGGTAGGCGACTTCTACCCCGCCGATCCCGGCCTCGTGCATGAGCCGGAGTTCGCGCTCGATCTCATCGTGCGTGATGGTGGGGCCAAACCACCACCAGCGCATCATGATGCGCGCGTTCTCGTCACAGGGAAGGAATTTGTCTAGCTGGCTCATGCGTATTGGGTGTGTGCCCCTGTGATGGGGGCGCTGCGGTGTGCCTTCGTGTCAGGCGTTGGGAGATAAAAGGAACTGGCCGCGCAGCGGCTCAAGTGTGAGGTCGAAGTGCAGCTTGTTGCCTTCGGCTTTGGCGGTGACGGGTTGCCACTGGCCCTCGGCAGAGAGTGCGAGCCACTCGTGGGCGAAGGTGCTGGCTTTGTCGTGCCGGAGCTCGAAGCCCTGCATGGTGTCGAGTGAGCTGTTGAGCACAGAGAGCAGGGTGCCCTGCGGCGTTTCGCTCCGGTAGCAACGGGTGCCGTCTGGCCCCATGAGGAGCTTGGCCCCGCCAGGCTGGCGCAGGAAAAGGTTTTGGAAAAAGAGGCGCCGGTACTTGTTAAAGAAGGCCATGAAATACGCGCTGCCACCGTCCAGCGGATAGGTAACGGTCAGGACGCTGCCGCCCTGCGGCGTGGGGCAGAGGATGGCGCCGGGCCAGAGTTTGACGTGGTCCGGGGTGTAAAGACTGGAGAGGGTGTTGACCCGGGCCTCGGGCTGGATTTTTAGGGTTTTGCTGGCGTTGAGCTGGGCAGTGACGCGGGGGTCCATCCGGTAGTTGCCGCCGAGTCGCTCCTGATCGATGGATTCGTAGCTGTAGGCACTGTCGGCGAGCGCGACCCACTGGTGTGCAGCGATACCAATAGCAGAGCCAAAGCCACGCCGGCAGAGGGTCTCTGCGGCCACGGCGTCGAGCACGACGAAGCCGCGGAGGAGCTTTTCGATCTGCGCATCGTCAAAGGCGTTCAAGGTCTGTGCATTGACCAGGATGGGGCCGCGCTCGGGCTCGATGTTTGCAGTGAGGCGGTGGGCGATGCCGAGTATGGCGCAGGTTTCCGCCCAGATGGGTGAGGGGTTGACCAGACTCTGCATGCTCCCGGCAAAGCCCTCCGCACTGCCACCGGAGGGATTTTGCTGCATCTGGAGGGAAAGGGCTTCGAGGTCGATCTGCGCTTTTTTGCCAAAGTCGGGGAGTTCGAGATGGCTGGCTACCTTGGGTGAAAAGAGCACCTGTACGCCGTCGGCCTGTCGGTCATCCATCTGGAGTTCGACCAGGGCGTTGAGCTGGGGCTTGATCGCGGCGAGGTGCTGGCCAATGCCGGGGTCGAGGTCGATGCCGTTGCCCATGTTGTCAAAGTGGTTGATGGCAATCCCGTCGCTGCCGATGACGGCGGATTCCAGCATCTGCCAAACGATGTGTCGGGCGCTCTTGGAGTAGACACCGCAGCGGGGGGAGTTCTCCAGCTCGGGGTAGACCTCCAGCTTGCCCGTGAGGCAGGCAATGGTCTGGCGGGTGACGGAAAGCGTGGTGCGCATGGCACGCTCCTCGGTGTAGGGCTCCATGTGCGGGCGGATCAAAAAGCCGGGCTCGTAGCCGAAGCCATCCTGAATCGCCTGCCAATCACGCCCTTCGATGGAGTGCTGGTCGGGACGGGAGCTCATGAGGGCGAGGCGGGTGGCCGGGTTAGCCGCTTTAATGGCCGAGCGGACGACTGCCAGCGGCTCCAGCAGTGTTTGGCGGGAGAGCTCGAACCATACTTCGCGCCAGGGGTGGGGCTTGCCGGGCTGGAGGACTTTATCCAACAGCTCCTCGCGGGTGACGCGGGTGCCGACCGCCTGCGAAAAGCGCGCCAAGTGCTCTTCGCAGAAGCACCCGCCCCAACCCTGTTCCGGGCCGTGGTTGTGCAGGCGCCAGTCGTCCTCGATCCAAATGGCCAGCGGTTGAATTTCTTTGGCCAGAGCGGCAAAGGTGGTGGCAAGCTGGCTCTGCCAGGTCGGGCACAGGGGGCAGGCGACGAGGGGGCTGGTTTGTCCGCTTTCACCCACCATCGTACGGTAATCTTGTCCGGTGTGCAGCTTTCTGCCCCGGGGGACCTGATAAAGGGTGGTCCAGGGGTTGAGGCTGAGGCCGATGCCGTTGCGGTCGAGCTCAGCTTTAAGCCGCTTGCCCAACGCGCAGTATTTGACCACCTCCTCGTCGGTCATGTGTCCGTTGCTCAGCTCCTCGGCAGCGAGCAGGAGCATGACTTCCTCGATCTTGGAGGAGAGGCAAAACGCGGCCAACTCCTTGATGGCATCGTCCGTCGACTGGGAGTCCGGATCGATGAAGTAGCGGAGGATAATGCGGAAGGGAGACATGTGTGTGCGGTCTAGTTTCGTGAAGTGAGTTGCGTCCGGGTGTGGCATGGGCATGCGTCCGGGCTGATGAAAGTGACATGGATGAACGTGGCGTTGCCTCCGATGCGGTGTGCATGGTGGACAAGGATGCGCTAATGGCAGCGCTTAGTTGCTGGCCTGCACGGCTTCGCGTTTGGGCTTTACGGTGTTGCCGTCGCGCCAGGTGCCGCTGACGAGGATAGTCTGCGGTTGCGTGGGGATGCCAAAAATGCCGTGTTCGACGCGGTTGGTCAAAAGCTCGATGACGGCGGATGCCTCGGCGTCGAGGTCTTGCAGGATGCCGCTGGTTTCGTTGTCCGTGTGGCAATCGGCCGAGACGATGGAGACATCGTCCGGCACGCTTTTCCCGAGTAATTTCAACATGCGCGTGATTTGGATGCAGACGGCATGCGTCGGGCAGATGATGACCTCGGGTTGCTCGGCCTCAAACCAGGGGATGAAATCTTCCTTTTGCAGGCGCTCATCATAGACCAGTGGCGCGCGAATGACGCTTTTATTCTCAAAGTGTTCGCTGAGATAAGCGCTCAGGGACAGATCGTGAACACGAATGCTGATCTGGCGCGAAGTGGTGAAGCCAATGCGCTTGAATCCGTAGCGTCTGTGCATGCGCTTGAGGATGCGCTTCATGACGATGTAGTAGTCGACCGAGACGTGGTCGAGGACTGGGTCGCGCAGGGTGTAGCCGATGGCGACAGAGGCGAAATCCGAGAAGTCGAAATTGATGGTGGAGTGGTCTCCCGGCAGCGGACAAACAATGATGCCGAGGATGCTCCGGTATTGCAGAATCTGGCGCATGCGCTGCGGTGACATGTCCGATTCGTTTATCCAGAAATCTTCGAGGTTGTAGCCGCGCTTGTAGGCGTGCTCGCGGAGGTGCTCCCGCATGGCTGCGTACTTGGGCGAGGACTCACGCCAGAACTCGCGCGTTTCTCCCGAGGTTAAAAAGGCGAGGGTCGAGCCGTAACCGCTGGGGCGGCCTTTTTTCTTCTCCGCAATCAGCGCGGAAACAAGGGGATTGGGGCGATATCCCAGCTCTTCCGCGATTTTTTTGATGTGTTCGCGGGTTTTCTTGGCGATACGGGGGTCATTTCTCAGGGCTCGTGAAACGGTACCCTGATGGACGTTAGCCACTTTGGCCACGTAGGTCATATTGACCTTAGCGCCTGGTGCATTCTTATGCATAGCCTTAGATTGGGCCATCAAACAGACTTTTTAAATGCAAAAAGCTAAAAATACATTGGTATGCACAAGTCGATGCCCCAAGATTGATTGAGCCCGGAAGTGGCCGCAGAAAAGCCCAGGCTGTGAGCTTGAGGTGTGTTTACAGGGCCTGGGTCCACTTGCCGCGCCGGGTGGGCTCGTCCAGGGCATCCTCCAGCGCGTGCAGAAAGGTCGTGCGCGGCCAGCAGGTGGCACCAAAACTTTCCAGGTAGCGGGTGGGCTGCTGGCAGTCGATAAACTGGAACTTCCAGCGGATGAGGCGCTGGACGAGGTGGACAAAGGCCACCTTGGAAGCGTCATCGCAGCGGTGGAACATGCTTTCGCCAAAGAAAGCGGCTCCGAGGGAAACCCCGTAGAGACCGCCCACGAGTTCGCCGTCGCGCCAGCATTCCACGCTGTGGGAAAAGCCCTCGCGGTGGAGCTTAGTGTAGGCCTCGATCATGTCGTCCACGATCCATGTGCCGTGCTGCCCGGGGCGTTTGGCCGCGGCACAGGCCCGGATGACCTGCTCAAAGGCCGTGTCGTAGGTGATTTTCCAGTGCGGCTGTTTCAGGCTGCGCTTGAGACTGTGGGAGACCTTTAACTCCTGCGGGCGCAGGACAAAGCGCGGGTCGGGTGACCACCACAGGATGGGCTCTCCCTCGCTGAACCAGGGGAAAATACCGCTGCGGTAGGCTTCCAGCAGCCGGGGCACGCTGAGGTCACCGCCGAAGGCCAGGGGGGCGTCGGCGGGGGCTTCATATGGATCGGGAAAAGCGTTTGTAAAACGCGAATTCATGCTTCAAGATGCATCATTTGACAGATTCTCTCATGCCGCAATATCAGAACGAGCCCGCCCGCGATCCCATCACCCTGGTCGAGGATGCCACTTTCGACTTCACGATGGGGGATAACGACGATGCCCTGCGCAAGCTCCGGCTTGCCACCGAGCAGGCGCCCGATTGCTTCGAAGCCTGGCACGCCATGACCGAAGTCTACTACGCGCTGGAAAAATACGACGATGCCCTGGAGGCCGCCAGCAAAGCCTTTGAGCTGCGCCCGGCCGATGCCCACATCAACACCAGCCTGTCCCGCATCTGGATGCGCAAGGGGGACAAGCAGATGGCAGAACATTTTGGAGCCAAGGCGCGTACCCTTGGCTGGAAAGAAGAGTTGAAAGACTCTGATTAAACCGCACAGTCTACGGCACCTGTTACATTATGGAAAAAGCCACTTTTACCCTCGAATTCGAAAAGCCGATCAAGGTCCTGCGCGACCAGCTCGCCGAGCTGCAGCGTAGTTCAGAGGAAAATAACCTCGACGTCTCCAAGGAGATTCAAGCCATCGAGGAGAAAATCATCGAGACGAAGAAGCGCATTCACGCCGAGCTGACGCCCTGGCAGAAGGTGCAGCTCGCCCGCCATCCACAGCGTCCCTACGCGCTGGATTACATCGCGGCGCTGTTTGAGGATTTTCAGCAACTGCACGGTGACCGCCAGTTCCGTGACGACCAGGCCATCGTCGGCGGCACTGCTCTCTTTGAGGGGAAGCCCGTCATGGTCATCGGCCAGCAGAAGGGACGTTCGACCAAGGAAAATCTGGCTCGCAACTTCGGCTGCCCCAACCCGGAGGGCTACCGCAAGGCCCTGCGCCTGATGAAAATGGCCGAAAAGTTCAAACTGCCCGTTATTTGCCTGATTGACACTCCCGGGGCTTATCCCGGCGTGGGGGCAGAGGAGCGTCATGTGGCGGAGGCCATCGCGGTCAACATCCGCGAGATGAGCAACCTGCGCGTACCGATCATTGCCACCGTCATCGGCGAAGGGGGCTCCGGCGGAGCGCTGGGCATTGCCGTGGCAGACCGCGTCCTGATTTTACAAAATGCCTACTACTCGGTCATTTCGCCCGAGGGCTGCGCTGCGATTCTGTGGAAGGACCGCTCGCACGCACCCCGCGCAGCCGAGTCGCTCAAGATCACGGCGGACAAGCTCATCGAGCTGGGGATCGTGGACGAGGTCATCGAGGAGCCCCTCGGTGGTGCCCATACCGACCCGGAGGTGACGGCAGATAGTTTCCGTGAAGTCCTGAGCAAGCAACTCAGCGCGGTGAGCAAGCTTACGGAAAAGAAGATGCTCGATGGCCGTTACGAGAAGTTCCGCAAGATGGGGGTCTTCGAAGTAGTCCAGAGCTAGTTCAGGCCCTACTGCTTTTTTTGCAGCGCCTCGGAGAGGACTTCGAATCGCCAGCGACTTTCCCCGCTGTAGCTGATAATCAGGCTCAGATCAAAGCTGCCGTCTGGCTTTTCTACAAAGTTGCCCGTGATATGTGGCAGGGGAAAACTATAGTCCATGAGCTCTACCTGCGAGGGCTGGACGCCGAGGACGTAAGCCATCGTGATGACGCTGTCTTCGTGCTGCTTGCGTAGGGCCTTTTTAAAGGATTCCTCAGTTGGTTGCTGGACGGCCTTACCGGTTATCATACGGTCGTAGCTGTCCTTGTCAGTGGCGATAAACCAGTCGTAGGTGACATCGTCGCCCTCAGCGGGGTTTTCGGTAAAAGTCAGCGTCGCCTGCGTCCCTTGCTGGGCTGTCTGGAGCCTGATTGCGGGATGTTCCAGATCAGCTGCGTTGATTTCCCGGCTCAGTAGCTGTTTATCGCCCTCGGTCATGACCAGCCTGGCCGATCCGCTCACACGCTGCAAGGCGTAGTCATCCTCTTCCAGCCCCGTGTAGCGGTAGGCCTCCTGGTAATCCTCGATGGTTATGACGACGGTGGTCTTGTCCACGTTGAACCCGCCGGAGACCATAATGACGAAAAACGCCACCATGATGCTCCCTGCGGCGATGCGGTGCATGCCGATGGCTTGCTTTTGACGTTGGATCAGGCTTTCGTCCGTCTCGGCCAGCCCGCCGCGGGTCTTGCGCAGGGCGACGTACTGATCGCTCGGCAGGAAATGCTCGGTGCCGTTGTCGCTGCCCTCTGGTGTGAGGATGACCTTCCAGCCAGGCATGGCAGTGACGAGGCAGTAGCCCAGGTAGAGCATGGCTACGGTAAAGAGGAGGCTAAAGACAATGGCGTTTAGCTTCATTTGTTTCCCGTCGAGCAGCTCACTGGTCAGCCCAAAGAAGGTGGCTGCGCCCAGAATCAGCAGCACGTAACCCAGAAGGCGGCACACGGCGACACGCGTTTTAACGGGCTTGGCAAAAGTGATTTTTCCAGAAGGAAGCGAGGGCTTGGACATGAGGTCGAGAGGTCGGGGTTGGTCTTATCGTATCTACAGGCTAAGCTGCAGTCCGTCGTAGGCAAGATGAACCCCTTCGGGCAGCTTGACCGTCCAGGTGTCGTGGTCGACGAGGAAGGTCATGTGCGTCAGCCAGGACTGCGGTGCGCCGATGCGCTGGGCGGCAGCTACGGCCTCATCTACCGTCATGTGGCTGGGGTGGGCATGGGGGCGCAGGCCGTCGAGGATGACGACGTCTGCCCCCTGGGCCAGTCGGTAGGCCTCTTCGGTGAGCGATTTGCAGTCGTTATAATAGACGCACTTTTTGCCGCTGGATTTTTCCACAAAGACCATGCCGATGGTTTCAAAGCGTCCGTGTGGGAGCATGGTCGCGTAGACTGTGCCACCGGGCAGCTCCAGGGCGGGCGGCATGTCATGGAGGATAAAGGCGGGGTAGCCCTTGATCTTGGGACGGTCGGAAATGGCATAGGGAAAGACCGAACGCACGCGGAGCAGGCCCTCCTCTGAGCCGTACACGTCAATCGCACCAAAGTCCTTCAAGTCGCAGAAGCGGCGCAGGTCATCCATGCCCATGACGTGATCGGCGTGCCCGTGTGTGAGCAGAAAGGTATCGATCTTGGTGATATTATTGCGCAGGCATTGCAGGCGAAACTCCGGGCCGGCGTCCACCTGGATGTGCCAGCCGTCCATCACGATGTGCATGGAGCAGCGAGTCCGCCAGTTCTTCGGATTGCTCAGGTCGCAACCTGCGTTGTCGTGGGCGATCATGGGGACGCCCTGCGATGTGCCCGTTCCTAGAAATGTGATGTCCATAGCCTCTTGCGTAGCGAATAGAGAAGTCCCGGGTGACGAAAGCAAAAAGCGCGCCGTGACCGAATCGTCAGAAAATCAGCGCTCCGACTGGCAATTCCAACGCACCCGAGGCATACTCCTTCTATGACTGATGAGGTGCGTAAAATTGTCATCACCGGGATAACGCGCGGTCTGGGCCGGGCTTTGACGGAGAAGCTGGTCGGCATGGGCCACACCGTCATTGGCTGCGGGCGCCGCTTCGAGGCCGTGGAAGCCGTGCGACGTGCGCTGGACCCCGAGCCCTACTTTTCCGTCGCTGACGTGAGCGACGCCACCGCTGTGCAGGAGTGGGCGCTCGATGTGCTCGACCGCTTCGGTGCGCCCGATCTGGTTATCAACAATGCCGGAGTGGGGCATGCCAGCCTGCCCTTCTGGGAGGTGCCCATGGAGGAGTTTGACGCCGTTATCGACACCAACATCAAGGGCGTGGCCCACGTCATGCGTGCTTTTCTGCCTGCCATGATCGAGCGCGGCAGCGGCATCATCGTCAATATGAGCTCGGGCGTAGGGCAGCGTGCAGTGGAGAACTTTTCCGGCTATGTGGCCTCTAAACACGCTATCGAGGGGCTGAGCAAGGCCGTGGCCAAAGACCTCCCGCCCGGGCTGGCCTGCATCCCGCTGGCTCCGGGCGCGATCGACACGGAGCTGCTACAGCGCCACTGGGGCGAGGAGCGCTCCAGCCAGCACGACGACCCCCAGACCTGGGCCAGCTACGCGGCGGACTACATCCTCGGCCTCACCGTCGAGCAAAGCGGCCAATCCCTCCGCATCCAAACGCGCAGCGTTTGATCTGATTGAGGGGCTCTGCCCCCTACGGCGCGTTGCGCCTACCCCAAACGCCCAGCAGGACATAGTCCTGCACCCGTGATGAAGGGCATGCCCTTCACCCGTTATCCTGTGGATCACTTATGCCCCCGCTTTATGCGGAGGCATGGTCGGTGATATCTCAAATACTAGAGCATTTTAAGAAATATTGTGTCCGCAGATTTCGCAGATTCACACAGATGATTCCGGGGTTATCCGTGAACATCTGTGTGATCCGTGGTTAAAATATAGAGACATCTCCGGCTACATTTTTATTTAAACTGCCTAAGGGACTGTCTGTACCCGTACAGGTGTGAATAGCCTAGGTAAATGATACTGGACTACTCCTGCCTTCTAGGGGTAGCGACCATCGGGAGCGTAGGGGCTTTAGCCCCTCAATGGCCTGTTTGGCCCCAAACAAAAAGCCGGAGTCCGTAGTGGACTCCGGCTTGCGGAAATGACTGTTGTGGTCGCTTGGTGCCTTAGATGGCGCCGTCGCCGGTCTCGTCCGTGCGGATGCGGATGACCTCGTCCAGCGGGAGGACGAAGATCTTACCGTCGCCGATCTTGCCGGTCTTGGCAGCCTTGGAGACGGCCTCGACGGTCTTGGCAACCAGGTCGTCGGCGATGGCGATGTCGACCATGACCTTCGGGAGGAAGTCCACGGTGTACTCGCTACCACGATAGATTTCGGTGTGGCCCTTTTGGCGGCCGAAACCCTTAACTTCCGTGACGGTCATGCCTTCGATGCCGAGTTCGGAGAGAGCTTCCTTCACTTCCTCCAGTTTGAAGGGCTTGATAATCGCTTTTACTAATTTCATGTGAATTTACCTTTTAGGTGATTTTTCAGGTTTGGTGACTGGGAATCAAGGTTAATTCCTGACGATTAGCCCTTAATGGACGGTGCAAAGTCCGGGTAGGCTTCCTGACCGTGCTCGCCGATGTCGAGACCTTCGACTTCTTCTTCCTCGCTTACGCGGATGCCCATGACGGCCTTCACGATGGCGGTGATGATGAAGCAGACGATGAATGCGAAGGCGGATACCGAGAGGGTACCGATTACCTGTGTGACGAAGCTCAGGTCTTCGTTCCCACCGTTGAAGAACGGCAGGCCAACTGCAATCGTGCCCCAGATACCACAGATACCGTGGACGGAGATAGCACCTACCGGGTCGTCGATCTTGATCTTGTCGAAGAACAGGATGGCGAAGACTACGATGGCACCCGCGATTGCGCCGATGATAACGGAGCTCCACAGTGTGACAGAGTCAGCACCGGCAGTGATGCCAACCAGACCGGCCAGGATGCCGTTGAGGGCCATGGAGAGGTCAGGCTTCTTGATTACACCCCAGGAAACCGCGATGGAGGCGAGGCCACCGGCTGCGGCTGCGAGGGCAGTCGTTACAAAGACGAAGGAAACGCCTTCCGGGGCAGCGCTCAGGACGGAACCACCGTTGAACCCGAACCAACCGAGGAACAGGAGGAAGACACCCATCGTTGCAAGCGGCATGGAGTGACCGAGGATCGGCTTAATCTTGCCGCCAACGTACTTGCCCTTGCGGGGTCCGAGCAAGAGTACTGCGGCCAAAGCGGCAAAGCCACCGAAGGCGTGAACGAGTGAGCTACCAGCAAAGTCGTAGAAGCCCATACCGTCGAGCCAGCCGCCGCCCCACTTCCAGGAACCGCTGATCGGGTAGGCGAAGCAGACCAGCAACGTGGCGATAATCATGAAGCTCGGGAGCTTGATACGCTCTGCCACAGCACCGGAAACGATGGTCGCGGCAGTAGCAGCAAACATGGCCTGGAAGATGAAGTCCGTCCAGCCGGTCATGGCCAGGCCAACACCACCATAGGTGAAGTTAGTGCCACCGTAGTCAGCGGAGGAGAGCATCGAGCCGGTGGCAAAGAAGCCGTTGAAGTCGCCCGGGTACATGGCGTTGAAGCCCCACAGTGCATAAGTCAGCAGACCCATGCAGATGATGAACACATTCTTAAAGAGAATGTTCACCGTGTTCTTGGACTGGGTCAGGCCGGACTCAAGCGTGGCAAAGCCGAGGTGCATCAGGAAGACCAGAGCAGCCGCGATGAGGATCCAGAGGTTACTGACGGTGAAGAAGTCGAAGGTAGGACCGTAAGGTTCGTGCAGGTCGTTAAATTCGACAATCAACTCCTTGTAGCCTACGATTGCTTCTTCTTTCTCTTCGTCAGACAACGCTTCGTCTACGGAGATACTGTCGATGATAGCATCGGTATAGCCCGGGAGAATCGGTTCGGGAGCTGCTTCCTCTGCGGCAGCCGCATCGTCAGCAGTCGGTGCGTCCTGCGCCATTACCGGGCTAAAGCCAGCGGACGCTAGCATCAAGCCGAGTGAAAGGACGAGGAACTTCAGGAGACTGAGTTTCTTAATCATGATATTGTTCAGGGTTCAGAATTGAAATCAGAGCGTGTGTTTCTGTTTTCAGGTTTTTAGAGTTTAGGCAGGTACATTTAGCAATGAGCATGCCAACCTGATTTCACGCTCTCCCTGAGGGTGGAAAAACTTATCCCGTGCGCGTTTTTGCACAGCCTTTCTATATGGGTCGTTTTGGGGTAAGTTGCTATTTAACAGTGTGATGCGTAATTCCATTCGGCCTTTTTGAGATGAATGATAAATTTGCGTAAACCCGTATGTGCCCATCGCAAGGCCTGAGCTTGCCAGTGGATGCGCACTCCCGTTATGACATAGGCAGGCAAACCCGTCATGATGATGAATCACCTCTCAAATACCTGCCTGCTATTGGCCATTTGTTTTGGCCTGATCGGCTGCTCTAGTACGCCGACCTACCACATCGAAAGCCACGAGGCCTTTCTGGACGCCCAGCCTGAGCACGAGGGGCCCTTGCCGATGCGCCAGTTTCCGACCCTGACCATGGTGCAGGGCGAGTCCTTCGTCGCCGTCGAGCCTGCACAGGGCATCGGGCCGACGGGCTACTGGAAGGCGATTTGGGTGGAGGATACCAGCGTGGCTCGGGCCGAGCCGCTGGACTCCTATTTTGAAGGCACGATCCTGACCGCCATCGCGCCGGGCAAAACCAAGGCCTACTACGGCAATGCGGCCACCTTCCCCCGAGGCCAAGCCAATGCTGGCCCTCCGAGCGGAGTTAAAGTCGACGACTGGTTCTGGATCGAAGTCCTCGCACCGGAGGCAGGCACCTCCGGCCAATAAAAAAGCATGCCCACAATGTAGGCATGCTTTGGTAAGAAATGGTCTATCGCGTCTGGGGTAGACGCATTCAGCGCCGTTGGAGCGCAGTCCTTGAGTGCTGCTCCAGCCGGAGCGGGTTACGCGTCGGGTGCTTGGGCCAGGTCAACCGTGGCGATGTGGAGATCGCGGAGTTGCTTCGGGGTGGCCGGTCCGGGCGCGCTGGTCATCATGTCCTGACCCTTTTGGGTCTTGGGGAAGGCGATGACGTCGCGGATGGACTTGGCCTTGCCCATGATCGCGCAGAGGCGGTCGAAGCCGAGCGCGATGCCGCCGTGGGGCGGAGCACCGAACTTGAAGGCCTTGAGCATGTAGCCGAAGAGCTCGTCCACCTTGGCCGGGTCGAGGCCGAGGACGTTTTTAAACACGCGGTCTTGCAGCTCGGGCTGGTGAATACGGATGGAGCCGCCGCCGATTTCGGAGCCGTTGAGCACGATGTCGTAGGCCTGCGAGCGGCAGTTGCGCGTGTCCGCGTCGAGCTTGTCGAGGTCGTCCGGGTGCGGCGCGGTAAAGGGGTGGTGAGCAGCCACGTAGCGGCCTTCGTCCTCATCAAAGAGCATGAGCGGGAAGTCCACGACCCAGAGGAAGTTGTACTGGTCGCCGGAGATGCTGAGCTTCTCGCGCTTGACGAGGAGCTGAGCGCACTCCAGGCGGATGCGGCCCAGGATGGTGCAGGCCTTTTCCCAATCCGCCGCGGCGAAGAGGATGAGGTCGCCGTCTTCGATGCCCATTTGCTCGCGCATGGCGGCGAGCTCCTCCGGGGAGAAAAACTTGAGCAGCGGGGAGCGCCAGCCTGCCGGGTCGTCTCCGCGGACGACGATGTAGGCCAAGCCCTTGGCCCCCATGGTCTTGGCCACGTCTTCCATCGCCTTGACTTCGCCCTGGGAGATGTCGCCGAGGCCCTTGGCGTTGATGGCCTTGATGACGCCGCCGCTTTCGAGGACGGACTTGAAGACCTTAAAGCCGGTGTTTTGGAAAATCTCGGACAGGTCGGCCAGCTCGATGTCAAAGCGCGTGTCGGGCTTGTCGACGCCGTAGCGGTTCATGGCGTCGTGGTAGGTCAGGCGCGGGAAGGGCGTGGGCACTTCGATGTTCATGACGTCCTTCCACAGGCGGGAGAGGACTTTCTCGATCAGTGTGTACATGTCCTCGCGGTCGATGAAGGACATCTCCAGGTCTACCTGGGTGAACTCCGGCTGACGGTCGGCGCGGAGGTCCTCGTCGCGGAAGCAACGGGCCATGGAGTAGTAACGCTCGACCCCGGCCACCATGAGCATTTGCTTGTACTGTTGGGGGGACTGGGAAAGGGCGTAGAAGTCGCCCGGGTTCAGGCGGCTGGGCACGAGAAACTCGCGGGCACCTTCCGGGGTGCTCTTGAAGAGCATGGGGGTCTCGACTTCGAGAAAGCCCTCGTCGGCCAGGCTGTCGCGGATGGACTTGTTGGCGTCACTGCGGAGCTTGAGGAGCTTGCGCATGCGGTTGCGGCGCAGGTCGAGGTAGCGGTACTGCAGGCGGAGGTCTTCGTTGACCTTGTCGGCCTTGGCGTCCTCCAGCGGAAAGGGCAGGGTGTCGGCCATGTTTTCCACTGTCAGGCTACGGGCGGAGACTTCGATCTCGCCGGTGGCCATCTTCGGGTTGACGGTGTTGGCCTCGCGGGGCTTCACGATCCCGCTGATGAGGATAACGGACTCGTCCTTGAGCTTGCCCGCGGCGTCGTGGATCTCGGGGTAATCCGGGTGGAAAACCACCTGGGTCATGCCCTCGCGGTCGCGCAGGTCGACGAAGAGAACCCCGCCGTGGTCACGGACGGATTCGACCCAACCGATGAGGGTCACGTTGCTGTCGACGTCGGCAGCGGTAAGCTGGTTGCAGTGGTGCGTGCGTTTCATGAGAGGAAAAGCCAAAAACTCAGGCAGAAACACGCGCCAGTGGCAAGGGGGATTTTCAGGGGGGGCGGATGTGCGGACAGGAGGATGGAGAATGCGATTTATTAACCACCAAGACACCAAGACCACCAAGGAGGGCTCGTTTTTGTGATGTAACCGCAGAGACACCAAGACGCAAAGTCGGTTGTTATGAGAATGCTTGAGCAGGAAGGCCGGATAAAACTTTCCGCTCTTCCCGGCCTTCCTGTTAAAATGTATTTATAACTTGGCGCTCTTGGCGTGCTTTGCGGTTCAAAATATCTCTACCCTCACTGGCGAAACACATTGCCCACCGTACTGTCGCCTATCTATCTTGTCCCCATGCTGAAAGGTATTCACCCTGCGATTAGTCCGGAGTTACTAAAAGTGCTGGCTGAGATGGGGCACGGTGACGAGATCGTGCTGGCCGATGCGCACTTTCCGGGGCACACCTTTTGCCAGAGGGTACTGCGGGCCGACGGGCTGGGCATCCCGACGTTACTGGAGGGCATCCTGCCGCTCTTTGAGCTGGATAGCTACGCCGAGCCGTTGGTTATGATGGCGGCGGTGGAGGGCGATACGCTCGACCCCACGGTCGAGGAGCGCTACCTGGCAGCGATTCACCTGTCTGCCCCGGAGGTTAAAGCTCCGAGCCGCATCGATCGCTTTGCCTTTTATGACCGGGCCAAGGCAGCCTATGCCTGTGTGATGACGGGCGAGCTGGCCAAGTACGGCAACATCATCTTGAAAAAAGGCGTTACGCCAGTCGCGTAATTTTTAACCGCAGAGGCGCAGAGCGCAGTTAGACAGTGTACATCTCGGAAGATGCCTTTATCTTATTCAAAAAGTACAGGTAATTTACACCAATCACTTTGGTCTTCGTAAACCCACTGCGCTCTGCGCCTCTGCGGTTTAAAAAGACTCCGTGTGCCCCGTGCCTCTGTTCGAGTTGGGTCCCGTCACTCCAGCCCCTCCAGCAGCAACTCGGGGATGCGCTTGTTGCGGAAGGCGAAGATGTCGCGGACCTGTTTTTTGATCAGCGGGTAGGCGAGGTCGCCCAGCGGGGTAAAAGGAAGCTCGTAGCGCACGTAGTCCGTCATGCGCGTGCGCCCGCCAAGGTTGGTAAAGCTGTGGCGGTGTATCCAGGTTTTGTAGGGACCGTGGACTTGCTCGTCCACGAATTCGTGCGGTGGGTTCCACACCGGGATGAGCGATCGCCAGCGCATGGGGATGCCCGAGAGCTTGATGCGGTAGTCGATGACGGCGTCCTGCCGCATCTCGATTGGCCGCGGGGTCAGGATTTGAAACCCGAGATTGGGCGGCGTGATGCGCTCAAGGTTATCGGCTTTGGAGAAAAAGCTGAAAACGTCCTCGACGGGCAGTGGGAGTTCGAGCTCGGTACGGAAGCTGTGCCACATGCGGTAAAGGTTGCCGAAAGCGGGCCGAGTGCAAATGCCTGCCGATAGTTTTTAGTGCAGGCTAATGCTGGGGCGAAGCTGCGCTAATCTCAGGCCCGCGGGATTTCTTTCTGTTCAAGCAATCGCCCGCATCGTAAACTGCTCCGTATGAAACTGACTTATTTCGGACACTCCGCCTGCCTGCTGGAAACTGCGAGCCACAAGCTCCTTTTCGACCCCTTTCTCTCGGACAACCCCCTGTGCGACGTCAAGCCCGAGGACATCCAGTGTGACTACATCCTGCTCACCCACGGGCACGCTGACCACTTTGGCGACACTGAGGTCATCGCCAAGGCCAACGATGCCACCGTGATCTGTAACTACGAGCTCTCGTCCTTCTGCGGCAGCAAGGGACTGAAGACTCACCCTATGCACATCGGCGGGGGGCACGACTTTGACTTTGGGCGCGTCAAGCTGACCATCGCCCACCACGGCAGCAGCTACCCCGGGCCGGACGGCCTACCCATCTACCTCGGGGAGCCCGCGGGCATCCTGGTCAAGGCGGACAACCGCACCTTTCTCCACGCCGGGGACACGGGGCTCTTTCTGGACATGCAGCTCATCGGCGAGATGAACGACATCGACCTGGCCATGCTGCCCATTGGGGACAACTTTACCATGGGCGCGGACGATGCCGTCAAGGCGGTCGAGTATCTCAAGCCCAAGCGCGTCGTGCCCTGCCACTACAACACCTTCCCGCCCATCGAGTGCGACCCGAAGGACTTCGCGGCCAAGATCGACGACTCGCCCCTGGTCTGCGAGGTCCACGTCCTCGGTAGCAGTGAGTCGGTCGAGTTCTAGGCAGCCATTTTGCCTATATATTTCACGCCAAGGCGCAAAGCCGCCAAGTCGTTCTGCCATCTTATACCGTCTGTACATAAAAAATGAAGTCAGTGGCCGGGTAGGGCTGCCTGCCCCAGGCAGCCGCGGACGGCTGATGGGGTTGCCCGCGCGTGTTTAGGGGCTGTGACAAACGCATGGCGGTCAACTTTTTCTTTGACTTATTCACAACCGCTGGCTATCTCATGCGTCATCGTATGAATGACGCGCTATCCAGAAGGGTCTTGGTTTTGAACCGCCTCTGGCAGGCTGTCAATATCGTGGGCGTGCGGCGCGCCTTCGCCCTGCTCATGCAGGAACACGCGCAGGCCATCGATACGAGCGACGGGAATTTTAACATCCTCAACGCCGAGCAGTGGATCGACTACTCGGTGGCCAACCCTCCGCAGAACGACGCCGACTCGGTCCATACCGTACGCCTCAAGCTGCGCGTGCCTCACGTGCTCCTGCTGCGTCACTACGACCGCGTGCCGACCAAGGAGGTGAAGTTCAACCGCCACACCGTTTTCGAGCGCGACGGGCATACCTGCCAGTACTGCGGAAACGCCTTTCACGAGCGCGACCTGAACCTCGACCACATCATTCCGCGCGATATGGGCGGCAAGACCACGTGGGAGAACATCGTCACCTCGTGCATCAAGTGCAACACGCGCAAGGCCAACCGTCTGCCCCACCAGGCCGGGATGCACCTGCGCTGCAAGCCGGATCGCCCGCGCTGGCGTCCCTTCGTGCATGCCGTCCCGGAGGAGGAGCGCGAAGACGGTTGGGACTACTTCCTCAAGTAGCAAGCGCGCAGCGCTTGACCTGATTTGAGGGGCTCTGCCCCTACGCTCCCTGTGCATTCGCCATGCGGGAGCATCATCCTTTGGGGGCTGGATGTTTACGTGGGGCTGCTCGCGGCACAGCACACTTTTTGCACGCTTTCGTTTTAAGTAGTCGCACGAGGCTGGGGTGATGTTTGACCTGCAAGCGTGCAGCGGGGAAAGGTCCGGTGCTGTGATGCTGCGCGTTACGCTTTATGTACCAAGGTTGGTACAGTTTTGGGATTCTGCTTGAGAAGCTTCACCCATACTTACGCTTGACGCTTGTGGCTGAGTGGCAATGGTTAGTGCACCCCTTTATCTCAACAATTCCCCTATGCCTGATTCGGATTCTCCTGAACGGTGCCGCGAAGAGATGCGGCAATCACTGAAGCGCTACTGGCGCAAAAACCTGCTCTTGATGGGCGCACTGCTTATCGTCTGGGCCTTAGTCAGCCTGGTCTGTGGCATCTTGCTGGCGGACGTGCTCAACGCCTACCGCTTGCCGGGTACGGGTTACCCGCTCGGGTTCTGGTTTGCCCAGCAGGGGTCGATCATCATCTTTGTCGTGCTTATCTTGATTTACGCGCTGAGCATGAACCGCATCGACCGCCACCACCACGAGGAGATTGACGCGATCAAGCGGAAGGGAGGCCTCTTGTGAGCATCCTTACCTGGACCTGGATTTTTGTCGGCATCACGTTTTCGATCTACCTGGGCATTGCCTGGTGGAGTCGGGTAGCGGATACCAAGGGCTTTTATGTGGCCGGGCGCGGCGTGCCTGCGGCGGCTAACGGTATGGCAACGGCGGCGGACTGGATGAGCGCGGCCTCGTTTATCTCGATGGCCGGGCTCATCACCACGATGGGCTATGCCGGCGGGGTGTACCTGATGGGCTGGACAGGCGGCTTTGTGCTGCTCTCGCTGCTCATCGCGCCCTACCTGCGTAAGTTCGGGCACTTTACGGTGCCGGACTTCGTGGGCGACCGTTTTGGCACGCGTACTCTGGCCGGGATTCAAAACCCGACGCTCGCGCAGCGCATCCAGGGGAATCCCGCGCGTCTGGTGGCCGTGATCTGCGCGCTCTTTGTCAGCTTTACCTATGTGGCCGGGCAGATGCGCGGCGTGGGCGTGGTCTTTAGCCGCTTCCTTGAGGTGGACATCAACATCGGGGTCGTCATCGGCATGGCCATCGTCTTTGTCTACGCCACCCTCGGCGGGATGAAGGGCATCACCTGGACGCAGGTGGCGCAGTACTGGGTGCTGATTACGGCCTTCCTCGTGCCCACGATTGCCATTTCGATTAAGCTGACGGGCAGCTTTCTGCCCCAGGCCGGGCTCGGTGCCGAGGTGGTGGGCGAGGGCGTTTTCCTCCTCGACAAGCTCGACCAGATTCAAAAGGACTTCGGCTTTGGCAGTTACACGCAGGCTTTCCAGGGCAGTTGGGATATGGCCAACGTCTTCCTCGTGGCCCTGGCCTTGATGTGTGGCACGGCGGGCTTGCCGCACGTTATCGTGCGCTTCTACACCGTAAAGTCCCCCAGCGCGGCGCGTTGGAGTGGATTTTGGGCCCTGTTCTTTATCGCGGGGCTGTACCTGACGGCGCCCGCGCTCTCGGGGTTTGCCCGCTACTACATGCTCATGTCGCTCAACGGCGCGACGCAGCAAGAGCTGCCCTCTTGGTTTAAAAGCTGGGAGCAAACCGGGCTCGTGCTGTGGTTTGACGACGGCGACGAAAAGCTCGAGTACACCAACAATGCCGAGAACGAGGTCTTCCGTCGCGGGAGCATGGGCGAGGCGGAGTTCGTCACCCTGAATAAGCTTCACCAGCAGTGGCTGGATACGAACGGTGCCAAGGGCGAAGACGCCCGCGTGACCCTGCGCGAACTGGGCCTGACCGGGCCGGACCGGGACATCATTGTGCTGGCTTCGCCCGAGATGGCCGAGCTGTCGAACTGGATCATCGCCTTTGTTGCTGCCGGGGGCTTGGCGGCCGCGCTCTCCACTGCCAGTGGCTTGTTGCTGGTCATTTCCTCCAGTGTAGCCCACGACTTATACTACCGGGTGATCGACCCCGAGGCTTCGGAAAAAAAGCGTCTGCTGGTTGGGCGTGGCGTGATCGGTATCGCGGTCATTGTGGCCGGACTCTTTGGGATTTTCCCGCCGGGATTTGTCGGGCAAGTCGTGGCCTTTGCCTTTGGCATGGGTGCGGCGAGCTTCTTCCCCGTTATCGTGCTGGGTGTCTTCAGCAAGCGCGTGGGGACGGTGCCCGCCATCTGCGGCATGATCGCGGGCATGGGCTTTACCCTGTACTACATCATCGGCACGGTCTTCATGGGCATGGATAAGTGGACGCTTGGCATCAGCGATGTCGGCATCAGCCCGCAGGGCATCGGTGCCTTTGGTATGCTGGTCAACTTTGCTGTCACCATCATCCTGACGCCCTTCACCAAGCCGCCGACGGAGGCCGTCTGCGAGATGGTCGATGCGGTGCGCGAGCCCGAAGGCCTGAGCCCGGCAATCAACGTGGATGACGCCCCCGAGCACTGATTTTTTCAACTGTAAGGTCGGAAAGAGCAGGCAGATTAAGGAGATTAAATTATCTCACGCAAAGCCGCAGAGCCGCAAAGATTTTTAACCACGGATATTACAGCTATTCAGGATAGTTAGAATAGCATCTGTATAATCTGCGGACAGATTGCAGCTTTGCGGCTTGAGCGTAGCGGGCGTGAGGCAATTTTCTTCCTGACCTTCCCGTGCTTCCTGTTAAATAGCTCCTCGATTCTCCTGTATTGACCGCGGGGCGGGCTTGGCGCACGCTTCATGGTTGATGAGTGACATATCCGTACCGCCTTTGGATTTAAAGAGCCTGCTAGCTCCGCACCGCGAGAAAATCGCTGCCGAAATCAACGAGGTCATCGACTCGTGTTACTTCGTGCTCGGGCCCAAGGTCGAAGCTTTCGAGGCGGCCTTTTCCGCCTACTGCGAGGCCGCGCATTGCGTCGGGGTTAACAGCGGCACCTCGGCTCTGCACCTGGCTACGCGCGTGCTCGGGGTGGAGCCGGGCGACGAGGTCATCGTCCCAGCCTATACCTTTGCCTCGACGGCCTGGTGCGCCTCCTACGAGAAGGCGACTCCGGTCTTTGTCGACATCGACCCGGCCACCTTCTGTCTCGACCCGAAGGCGGTCGAGGCGGCCATCACACCCAAGACCAAGGCCGTCGTAGCCGTCCACCTCTATGGGCACCCGGCGGCCATGGATGAGCTGCGCGCCATATGCGACAAGCACGGCCTTGGGCTGATCGAGGACGCCGCTCAGGCTCACGGGGCTCGGCTCAACGGCACCCGCGTAGGGAACGTGGGCGACCTGACCTGCTTTAGCTTTTATCCGACAAAAAACCTCCCGGCCTGTGGCGAGGGCGGAGCGGTCGTGACCAACAGCGCTGAGCTGGACAACCGTCTGCGCGGTCTGCGCAATCATGGTTCCTTCGAGCGATACTACCACAACGAGGTCGGCTTTAACTACCGCATGGAGGCCATCCAGGGCGCGGTGCTGAACATCCTCCTGCCACACATTGAGGCGTGGACGCATGCCCGCCGCGCACAGGCCAAGCGTTACACCGAGGCCCTGGCCGGGCTCCCGGTCGAGCTCCCGCAGGAGGCTCCCGGCGCGGAGAGCGTTTACCACCTTTATACCCTGCGCATGCCCAAGCGCGACGAGCTCATCGCCTACCTGCGCGAAAAAGGCATCGGGACATCAAACCACTATCCGCGCGCCCTGCACCTGCAACCCTGCTACGCCGATCTCGGCTACAAGGAAGGCAGCCTGCCGGAGTCCGAGCGCGCCGCCCGCGAGGTTATCAACCTGCCCATCTTCCCCAGCATGAGCGAGGAGCAACAGGCCCACGTCATCACCAGCATCCGGAGTTTCTTCGGCTCGTAGAGACGCTAGAGGCTTTTAAACCGTGAGCTGACAAACGGTGATTTGTCCGCAAATTACACAGATTCCCGCAGATGAAAAACTATCCCAGCAGCTTCACGGCTTCAGCCGCGACGCGTCCGGGCGCGACCTGATCGATAGGCATACCGCCGGTGGGGGGGCAGCCTTCGGGTTGGAGGAGGACGGCGGGCGCGTCGAAGATCGGCCCGGTGCGGATGGGATTGGTCGGGCCAAAGATAACCAGCACGGGGGTGCCGATGGCGTTGGCCAGGTGCATGCCGCCGGTGTCGTTGCAAATCAGCAGGTCGAGGCCTGACAGCTCGTCCATAAACTCGACCAGCCCAGTCTTGCCGGCCATGTCGGTCACGCGATCGGTGGGATAGCCTTCGACGACCAGCGTGGTGATGTCCACGTCGCGGGCCGTGCCGTAGGTGGTGAGCTGAGCCTCGGGCTTTTCCGCTAGAAGCTGCTCGATCAGGGCGTGCCAGTGGCTGACGGGCCAGCGCTTGGAGGGGTCGTTTTCCGTGCCGGGGATGAGCCCGATGCGGGGGGCGGACTTGGCGCGGGTGTTGGCATTTGGCCAAGGGATGGGAGAGAGGTCGAGCTCGCCGCGCAGGCCAAAGTGCTGGAAAAACTGCTCCCAGAGGCGAGTCTGGTGCAACTCGGCCTCATTCAGCCCATCGGGCAGTGTCCAGGTGTGAGTCAGGTTGCGGCGGGGCTTACCCGGGCGGGCGATGCCGAAGCGCTGGGGCGCGCCGATGCACTTGGCCTCCAGGTCTCCCCGGGTGGAATTGGTGAAGAGCAGCTGCACGTCGGGGTATTGGTGAGCCCATGCGCGAAAGGGTTTGAAGTAGCCACTGGTGCCCTTCTTGGGCAGGGGTAGGAGGCGGTCGGCTACCTGCAGCTTCTCCAGCAGGGGCAGAAAATGCGGCTGAGCCAGCAGGGTGAGCTCGGCGTCGGGCCGGGAAAGGCGCAGGGCGCGCAGGAGGGGCAGGGCCATGACGACGTCCCCGAGCCAGTTAGGCATGCGCACCCAGAAGCGCGTCGTGCGGGGGAGGGCATCCCAGCCGTGGAACTCGCAGGTGTCCACGATGGCGTCGCGCTTGGCCGCTAGGCGGAGTCGCTTTTCGGGGATGTCCTGGCAACGCCAGCGGCTGTGAAGCCAGAGCCAGTCCGCGCAAATGTCATCCGAGGTCTTGAGGCGGTTTTCCAGCCATTGGTTGCCCTTGAGCACGACTTGGGTGGCGCGGGCTTTGTTGGCCAGGATGTCGAGGTGGATGGTGCCTTGCCAGAAGCCCGTGCGCTCGGTGTAGAGCACGCCGACGCGGGTCTTGAAGCGCTGGGCGATGAGCCCGGGCAGGTCGGTGGTGGAGGCGGCGCGGCCAAAGAAGGTGGTGAGCACGCCGCTGGTCCCGGCGTTTTGGTCAAAGAGCACGGCGACGAGTCCGCCCTCGCGGAGCATCTGCATGGGCGCGTCAAAACCGTCGCGTCGGGAGATGAGTTTGATGCCAAAGCGTTCGCGGGTGCGCTTGACGTAGCGGTCGAGCGATGCCTGCTTGAGCGGGCGGTAGAGCACGCCGACGGGCATGATGGGCTCGTCGAAGTGGGCGGGCAGGGTGGTCAGCGCCTCCATGAGCGAGAAGTGTGGCACGAGAATGACGCCCGACTCCTTCGTCTCCAGCGCGAAAGCGAGTTCCTTTTTTAGCCCCTCGCCCAGAGTGAAGTGGCGGCGCAGACGCTTTTGGGAAAAGGCCGGGCTGACCAGGGCGAAGAGCCCGAGCTCGACCGTGCGACGGCAACTGGTGCGCGCGATCTTCTGGTGCCACTGGCGGGGTTTGTCGGGAAAGGCGTGGTGGAGGTTGGAGAGCAGGGCGCGGCGTTTCTTTTTCAGCCCGAAGTAGATGAGGTCGCCGATCACCTTGCAGAAGGCTTCCGCCAGTGCGGTGGGCATGGCGGCGAAGAGGCGTCCGAGGCAGTCGAGGAAAAATCCAGTCACCCCACAAGCAATGTCATATCCAACGTTTTGCCCAAGTAAAAAAACAGGTGGACGAAGCGGGGCAGTCCGGCTTTGAATACGCGCTTGCAAATTCTCATCATCAAACCGTCTTCGCTGGGAGACATCATCCACGGGCTCCAGGTCGTGCAGTCGCTCAAGGCACAGCTGCCCTCGGCACGCATCACCTGGGTGGTGCGCGAGCTGTTCGCCCCGCTGGTGAAAGTCTGTGCCTGTGTGGACGAGGTGATTGTTTTTCCCCGCAATCGCGGGCTGCGCGGCATGCGCGAGTGCATCCGTGAGATCAAACAGCGCGAGTACGACTGGGTGCTGGACATGCAGGGGCTGGCTCGCAGCGCGTACATGGCCTGGCACGCCAAGGCAAAAAAGAAGGCCGGGCGACGCGATGGCCGCGAGGGTGCCCAGTTAGCCTATTTCATTAAGCCCAAGCTCCCTACCAAGGGGAAGCAGGCGCACGCGCTGGAAATTTTACTCCAATTCTTGCCCTTGCTAGGGCTGAAACCAGAGTTGGTCGGACCGCTGGCCTTTCGCGAACCCAGTGGCTTGACTGCCCGTTTGCCTGAGCGGACGAAGGGGGCGGTCGTCCTGTTTCCTGGCAGTCGACGGGCAGAGAAAGAGTGGCCGGGATTTCAGGAGTTGACGGCGCGTTTGCTCGATGAGTTGCCCGATACCCGCATTGTCTGGGCCGGAGACCAGGAGGTCGAGCCTGCTGGAAAGTGGCCGAAGGAGCGCTTTCTCAACCTGACCGGAGTTACCGAGCTGCAACAGCTCGTGCCCTTGATCCGCAATGCCCGGCTATGTGTGTGCAACGACAGCGGACCGATGCATCTGGCTGCGGCCATGGGGACGGAACTGGTGGCGATATTTGGACCCACGCCGCCCGAGCGATTCGGCCCCTGGCCGCTGGATAACCCGCACCACCACGTGTTGCCTGCGCCGGAGGGAAATCTGGCCGCGCTGGAAGTGGGCACCGTGGCCGATACGATACGCGACGCGCTGGCCGTGCCTGAACAAGACTGAGCTGAAGGCTCGTCGGTTGTCATCCTGAGCAAACGAGTGGTGTACGTCTGCTCTACCGTCCCATCGAGAGCAGGTCGTCCATCGTGCGGTCGGCGAAGTAGGCTTCGAAAATAGCCTGGGCAACGGGAGCAGCGGTCTTGCCACCGGCGTAGTGGTCACCGGGGACGAGCCCCTCCATGACGACAGCGACGGCGATCTGCGGGTCCTCCACCGGCGCAAAGCCGACGAACCATGCCAGGGTGATCTTGCCGCTCGGGCGCTTGACCTGGGCGGTGCCGGTTTTTCCCGCAATGCGGATGCCGTCCACCATCGCAAAACGGGCTGTGCCCTGACGGCTGACGGCCTGCTCCATTCCGCCAATCAGCTCGGCGTATTGCTCATCGCTGAGCCCGATGGGCTCGCCGCCGTGGTCGACGGGCTTGCCCTCAGGGTCGTGCACGATGGTGACGCGGGTACGGGTCTCGCCTCGCGCGAGTGAGGCGATGTAGGCCGCCATCTGGAGCGGAGTGACAAAGAGATCGCCCTGGCCAATGGAGACGTTTGCTGTATCTCCGGGCACCCAGCCGCGGCCATCACGCTCTTTCTTCCACTCCTTGGTCGGAACAATCATGCGGGTGGCTTCGTAGGGGACTTCGATGCCGGTGGGCTCGTGGAGACCGAATCGCATGGCCTCGGCGCTGATGTTGTCAATGCCGGTCGCCAGCCCGACCTGATAAAAGTAGACGTTGCTGCTTTTCTGGAGGGCCTTGCGCAGGTCGACTTCGCCAAAACTAGCCCGGCTGTGCTCTGGAAAGAGGCGGTTGCCCACGCGGTAGTGGCTGCCGCATTCGAGAACAGCAGTGGGGTCGAGATCGTTATGGCGCATGGCGGCAATGGCCGTGATCATTTTAAAGGTCGAGCCTGGGGCGTAGAGCCCCTGCGAGGCGCGGTTGTAGAGTGCACCTTCCTCCATCGCCTTGTCCCAAGCCTCCTGGCGGATGAAGGGGGAAAAGTCGTTCAGGTTGTAGCCTGGCTTGCTCGCCATGACGAGAACTTCACCTGTCTTGATTTCGATGGCGACGGCGGCCCCGGTTTTGTCCCCGATGACCTCTTCGGCGGCAAGCTGGAGGTCGATGTCGAGGCTGGTGATGACGTCCTTGCCCGGCTTGGCTGGTATCTCGACCAAGGGCTTGTCGTACTGAAACTGGAAGCGGTCCACGACCCAGATTTCGCCCCCGCTGACGCCCTGGAGGGTTTCGTCAAAGGCATACTCGACGCCGTTTTTGCCCACCTCGGTTTTGTTGTGAAAGGTCTTCAACTCCTCGCCGGGGATGGTGGACTCATCGAGCGCGGTAGGGTTGGCCACGACGTAGCCGAGGGTGTGGCTGGCCACGTTCTCGTAGGGGTAGTCGCGGGCGGTGTCGGTGTAAATATCGATGGGGGAGCCGAGCGGGAGCTGCTCGATGAGCTCAGCGTACTGCTGTGGCTTGAGGTCGCTCATGAGGGGGAAGGGCATGAGCAGGCGGCTCCAGTAGTGACGCTGGAGGTCGCGAATACTGATCTTTTCGTCCGTGCCGAGGATGCCGTTTATCTGGTCGAGGTAACGCTGGAGCACGCGCTGGCGTGACTCCCAGATGAGTTCTTCCCAGTCGAAGCGAAAGGTTTCGTCCGGGTGGGCGGCGTAGTGTTCCTCACGGCGGGTGTTGAGCAGGTCGGCGTATTCCTTGTCAAACTCGTTGCGCAACTCGCGCAGGTAAACCACGGCGGAGAAGTTCGGACGGTTGCCGACGAGGATGCGCCCGTGGCGGTCGAAGATATTGCCCCGCGGTCCGGGCTGGATGATACGTCGATGGTTCTGCCGTTCTTCCTTTTCCTTCCATTCGCCTTGCAAGAGGAGCTGTCGCCAGGCCAGCCCACAGACGAGGGTCAGGATCATCAGCCCGAACACGTAAAAGAACAGGTTGAGGCGGGGGTTCCAGTTACTGAAGTGGTGGACTTTCATCGGAGGCGCGTTGTCACTAAGAAGACAGACAACATAGTTGCCCCGACGTTCACTTTTCAAGCGCGCATGCAGCGGTAATACGCGCGCACGGGCTATTCGCCCTGTTCTTTCAGGAATCGGGCGATGTTGTCCTCATAGTCCGGATCAAGATCGATGGCCTTGGTAAATGCCAGTTCGGCTTTTGTCTTATCATCCATGAGGTAGTAGGCTTTGCCCAGCCGGTAATAAGCTGCGCCAAACCTGGGCCAGGTTTTTACGGTATACTGGTATTCATTCAGGGCCTTTTCGTATTGATGGAGCCAGAGGTAGCAGTCCCCCAAGTTGATGGGCGTCCAGCGATCTCCGGGCTGGAGTTTCATCAGGAGCTGGTAGAGCTCGATGGCCTTATCGAGATTGTAGACCCCGTCGCCGTAGTGATAGCATCTGGCGATTGCCTCCAGCGTCTCAATATTGTTGGGCTCAAGTTCGAGTGCTTGCTCGTACAATTCCAGTGCTTCCACAGCGCGGTTGAGCTTGTAGAGCCGATAGGCGTAGGCACGCAGGTTCTTAACCGATGGGTCTTTCTCTACGGCCTTCTGGTAGTGGACCATAGCTTCTTCGTCCATACCGTAACAGCGGAGCAAAACGGCCAGGCGACGCTCGGCAAAGCCGGAGTCCGGGTAGCGCTCGACCATCTCGTGGGCAATGCGAAGGGCGGTTTGCGAGTCTTTGTCTTCTAGCTTATCAGCGTCGTCGCTCTCGGACTCGATCCAATCAACGAGCATCCACTGGAAGGTGGGGTCGATGTCGATATGCTCTTTAATAAAGGCGAGGGATTCGCCGTCTTCCCCCTGCCAGCGCGGGTAGAGCGCGTAGGCCACTTTGTCATATGCCATGTAAAAGGTTGGATTGTGTTCAGTGGCACGCTCAAGCCACATCATGACATCTCCCTTGTCGCTGTCTCCCATGGACACGGTTATCATTTGAGCGCAAGCTGCGTACTCCTTCGGGTCCAGTTCGTAGGCTTTAACCAGGTGGCCTTTGGCTTCGAGCAAGTAGCGTTCAAAGTTTTCCCAGCCGATTTCGGAGACGAGGTAGGCCCAGCCGCCACCGCGATGATTCCAGGCCTCGTTAACACACCAGAGCCCATAGAGCACATGCGGGATTGGGTTGTCGGGTTCCTGCTTCAGCCACTGGAGGTAGGCATCGCCCATTTCAGCGTTTTCCGTCATGCTGCTGGTAATGGCAAAGTAGGCATTAAACCCGTCGTTGGTTTTAACGATGTTGTCGCGCAGCTCCAGCAGTTGCGCGGTCACCGGGGCGTAATCGCCTGCCACGATCAGCTCATTGAGCTCGTTGCCGATCTCTTGCAGGCCCGAAAATTGATTGGGAGAGGGAGGTGGCTTGGGGACATCTGCTTTCGCGGGAGCGGACTGCTGGTCCTTGTTTTCACTACATCCGCCCGTAAAGAGGCAACTCAGGGTAAACAGCGATAGGATAGCGGCGTACTTCATAGGATGAAGCCTTGGAGCATCCCGGCAGTTGGGCAATGCAATTATGCGCTACACGTTTTCCGGCTCGGCCATCTCCTGCCCGGTGATGGTCAGCAGCCAGTGCTCCAGGCTGAGGAACCACCAGCCGACGAGTCCGGTGGCGAGGGTGGAGGCGACGAGGTCGCTGCCGATGCGCAGCCAGTATTCACCGTAAGAGGAGAGCGGGCCGGCCAGCAGCACGGCCTCCACCAGTTGGAAAATGATGTTCAGGCCGATGGTCAGTGCGATGAGTTGCCCGAGGCCCGCTTTTTGCAAACTGCGCTGGTAGGCGTGGAGAACCGTCAGGGCGACGGCGAACATGACGGCGTGGAAACCAAAGCCGATGGGCAAGCCCGCATCGACCGATAGCCCGGCCAGGAACATGAGCACCAGGCCCCAGCCCTGACTGAGGCAGACCGCGGGCATGATGACGTACAGGGCGTTGACGCTCAGGGTCAGGCCGAGTGCTCCGGTGGCGTCGCCCACCATGCCTTGCAGCCAGAACAACAGCAGGTTGCACAGGGCCAGTATCCACCAGCGGAGGTTAATCTCCATCGGTGCGAGCCTCCTCTTCCTCGTAAAGGGGGATGACGACGGCGACTTCGCGCAGGCTGCCCAGGTCGGGGTTGAGCCGCACGCTGCCCCGCTGGAAAAAACCGTCCGAACCAGGTGCGAGGCTGACAATCTCCCCGATGGTCAGCCCGGCGGGAAAGATGCCGCCCAGCGGGGAAGAAACGAGCAGCAGCGGTTGTCCGCCAGTGTGCTTGATGTCTGCCGGAACATTGAGCACCTCGCCCAGCGGGTTGCTGAAGGGTGGGTTGATGAGGCCCTGATAAGTGACGGGACGGTCTTCACCCAAAACGGTCGCCGCCATGCGAAAGCCACTGCTCGAAACCAGCTCGACCGTGGAGGTGTAGGCGTGGACTTCGCGCACGCGCCCGACCACGCCGCCCCGGTAGACTACGGCTGCACCGACGGGGATGTTATAATTGGCTCCCTTGCGGATGGTGATCTGCTGCCACCAGGCGGAGAGATCCCGCTGGGCCACGCGGGCGACTTCGTAATGGTAGTCTGGGCGTGAGGGCAGGTCCAGGATCGACTCCAGGCGTTCGACTTCACGCGCGAGGTTGCGGGCTTCCTGCAGTTGGACGCTTTGGCGGGCGTTTTCACGGGCCAGGTCGCGGCCAGCGGCGATCATCTCGCGCTTCGACTGCCCGCGGAGGGTCCAGTAGCTCTGCAAATCTTCTGCCTGGGATTCGAGGTAAAAGATGGGGGCTTGGAATTCGTAAAAGCCGGTCTTAACCCAACGCTTCAGGACGACAGGCAGCACCCACCAGGCGATAAGGAACGCCATCAGGACAGCAACGGGCTTGAGTTGGCTCAGTCGTTTTAAGGCCATGTGGTGAGACGAAGGGATTGCACGGAAGTCTCAGCATTTACCAGCCTGCAGGGATTGACAAGCGCCCATATCCGGAAACTCATTTCCCTTCATAGCCGCGTAGCCCGTCCAGGCTGCGGCTGTTTTTATTCTCACGGTAGTACTGCAGCTTTTCTTCGCCCAGGTTTCTCGAAAAATCCACGAGGATGTCCCGATCGGAAACGTAGTCGTAGAGCGGAACGCTGAAGCCGCAGGAGTCAGCGATACGGTTGACCTCGATCTGGATAACAGCTCGTGCGCCCGGCAGGTCTGGGAAGTGCTGCGCCTGACGTGCGAAGTCGTCCGAGCCTTTTTCATAGACAACTCCTTTACCATGAAAGCGGACGATTTTCGGGCCACCTTCGAAGGCCATAAACATGATGATGATGCGGCCATTCTCCTTGAGGTGGGCAATGGTCTCGATGCCGCTTCCGGTCAGGTCCAGGTAGGCGACGGTGGTCGGGCCCAGAATGCGGAAGGTATCCATGCCCTTGGGCGAGCAGTTGATAAGCCCGTCGCCGCTGAGGGGGGCGGTGGCCACGATAAACATCTTCTGTGCTTCGACCCACTGTCGAAGCTTGTCGTCGATCGTTTCGTAAACCTTGCCCACGCTGACTACGCGAGACGTTCCGTCCCTACTTGGAGTTTTCGATCCACCAGCTCAGGTCCTGCAAGACCATGCCGGTGCCGTTGGCCACGGCGCTGAGTGGGTCCTCGGCAATGATGACCGGCAGCCCGGTGGCTTCGCTCAAAAGCTTGTCCAGGTTGCGAACCATGGAGCCGCCTCCGGCCATAACGATGCCACGGTCGACGAGGTCAGCGGAAAGTTCGGGCGGGCAACGCTCCAGTGCGGAACGCACCACCTCGATAATCGAGTTGAACACGTCAGCCAGGGCTTCGCGGATTTCCTGCGAGGTGATGTGCAGGGTCTTGGGGAGCCCGGCCACGGAGTCGCGGCCCTTGACTTCCAGCGTAAGCTCTTCCTCCAGCGGGTAGGCCGAGCCGATGCGCATCTTGATCTCTTCCGCCGTGCGCTCACCCACCATGAGGTTGTAGGCACGCTTCATGTAGGCCATGATGGCGTTGTCCATCTCGTCTCCGCCCACGCGGAGGCTGCGGGTAAAGACGACCCCAGCCAGTGAGATGATGGCCACCTCGGTCGTACCGCCGCCGATATCCACGATCATGTTGGCAGCGGGTTCGTCAATGGGGAGACCGACGCCGATAGCAGCGGCCATTGGCTCTTCGAGCAGGACAACGTCGCGGGCTCCGGCATGGATAGCGGATTCCTTTACGGCGCGTCGCTCGACCTCGGTGATGCCCGAGGGAACGGCCACGACCACGCGCGGCGGGACAAATTTTGTGTTGTGCGCGACCTTTTTGATGAAGTGGCGCAGCATGGCCTCGGTGATCTCGAAGTCGGCGATGACGCCGTCCTTCATCGGGCGCAGGGCGGTGATGTTGCCTGGTGTACGGCCAAGCATGCGCTTCGCTTCCAGACCGACAGCGCGGACTTTTTTGGTGTTGTTATACACGGCAACAACGCTGGGCTCGCGCAGGACAATGCCTTTGTCGCGCACAAAAACCAGCGAATTCGCCGTGCCGAGGTCGATACCGATGTCGTTGGATAGAAATCCTAGCACGTTGATAGAAACACCTTAACGCGTGCACTTGTCAAAAGCATTTTCGAGCCAGAGGCGCATTAAGGCCAATTATTTACGCGTCAGCAGCGTCCTCTTAGTTCAGGCTTAGAGACGAATAGAGAAAAAGGGCACCCGGTAGCGGGTGCCCTTGGGTTTATCAGTTGGCGGGAGGTTGGTCTTAGTAATGCAGCCCCCAATCGAGGAGGGCCACAAAGGCAGCGAAAAGCGCGATGGCCAGCGGAAGCAGGAACCAGCGACGCGGTAGTCTGCTGTCCTGTTGCTGGGTGGAGTGGTTTGATTTGAGTGAGGTTTTCGGCTTCATGCCGATGGCATTAACAGCGTGCGTGCCAATCTGGGTGCTTGAAATGTCAAGCTGTTGTCAGTCAGCTTGATGTGGGTTTATTAGGGCGTGCGGGGTCGAACGATGGTGTCTTTGGTTGACAAAAAATGTCCATCGTCTATGCATCTAATGCATGGCAAGTGCTTCGTTGTTTGGGAGTCATGGCGCGCAGGCGAAGTTGTTCGCTGAGCTGACCTGGTTGAACCCGTTTTCTGCCCGCCGGGCCGAGCTAGATGCGCAACTGCAGGCGGGTGCGGCTTCTGGTGATTTGGAGGCGGTGTTGGCCCTGTTGGAGCAGTTGCTGAACGGGGTGCGTGGGGCCTACGTTAAGGGCAGCGGCTCGGTTGAAGACCGCAGGCTATACCAGGATATGGTCTTCTTTCGCCTCTTTCACCTGCTGATTGAGGACTTCGACCGCGTGATTGAGCAAGCCCATGCTCGCGGGCACGCCGGGCAGCGGATGGCCTTTTACGACACCTTTATCGAGGAGGCGGAGCACTGGCTGCCGGACGGGCTGGAGGGCGAGTTTGCCGGGATCGGTTTCGACTGGCTCTTTGCGGTCTACTTCCAGGTGCGGCGCGCCTACCTGCACATCCACCGCTATTTCATCGGAAAATCCGAGGCGGCCAACCGCCTGCGCGAGCGCATCTGGCAGTCCATTTTTACCCACAACATGAACCGCTATCAGCGGGTATTGGCAGACAGGATGGGGGACGTGATTACGCTGATTACGGGGCCGTCTGGCACGGGCAAGGAACTGGTGGCGCAGGGCATCGGGCTTTCGCGCTTCATCGTTTTCGACCCAAATCGGCGGGAGTTTGCCGAGGATTTCGTCAAAGCTTTCTACCCGATCAATCTCACGGCGCTATCGCCCACCTTGATCGAGTCCGAGCTCTTCGGGCACCGCAAGGGAGCCTTTACCGGGGCCATGCAGGACCGGCGCGGCTACTTCGAAACCTGTGGTCGTTACGGCACGGTCTTTCTGGACGAGATTGGCGAGACCGCGCCGGAGATTCAGGTAAAGCTCCTGCGTGTGCTTCAGTCGCGCCTCTTTGTGCCGATCGGTGAGACCGCGCCGCGCCGTTTCGAGGGCAAGCTCATGGCGGCGACCAATCGCGATCTGGTTGAAGAGATTGCTGCCGGACGCTTCCGGGAGGACTTCTATTTCCGGCTCAACGCAGACCGTGTGCAGACGCCGGCTTTGCGCGAAATCCTGCGGGAATCCCCCGGCGAACTTGAGACGCTGGTCGCGCACATTGCCACCAAGCTGGCCGGACCCGAGGAGGGACCGCGCCTGACGGATGAAGTCTGCGCCTGGATACACAAGCACCTGCCGACGGACTACCCCTGGCCCGGTAATTTTCGCGAGCTGGAGCAGTGCGTGCGCAACATCACCGTACACGGAAAGTACGAGCCGGAGAGCCGGAGTGCGGGGCAGGGTAAAGAGGCCAGTCTCCTGCATGCCTGGGATGCGGGCAGTTATACCGCGGAGTCCCTTCTGGCCCGCTACGTGGCCGACCAGTACACCAAAATACCGAACTACGAGGAGCTGGGACGCAGGCTCGGGCTGGACCGCCGTACGGTTAAAAAATACCTGGAGCTATCGCGAGCGGAGTAGGGGGGGCGTCTTTTCAGCCGAGCTAAATGCACGGTGCAGGACATCGCTGCGACCCGTGCTCATGCTTAAGCACGAGGTTGTCCGCAGATCCCCACGAGGTGATCAAAGTTTATAGCCGTCTCTGGCTACGCTCTTATCCAGTCACTCAAGACTGAGTTTAGCGCCGCCCTGCGCCTATTGGCTGACGGGGTCTGGGGGACGAGGCGGGTAGCCGCCGCCGCCACCACCGCCACCGCCGGGAGGTGTGGGAGCAGGAGCCGGGCCGCCACCACCACCGCCGGGAGCGCCGCCACCTTCACCGCCGCCGCCTTGGACGCCCTGGACGGGCGAAAGCGTATCGCCGACCACGAAGATGTCGCCAAAGATGCTGATTTCGGAGACACGCAGGCCGTTGGAGGTTTCGCTGTCATCGGCACCCGTTTGCCCGAGCAGGGTGAGCGGGGAGGGTGCGATACCCAGGGGGGAAACTCTCAGCGGCATGGCACCGTCCCGGATATCAGGAATGGTATCGAGCATGCCGTGGCGTTCCGGGCTGTTAAAGTTACGTCGGTAACGGATGATGGCCCAGCGTCCCGAAATGTCCTGGAATTCGATGCGGAAGGAGACCTGGCCGCCGTCTGAGACATAGGTCAGGTGCGGTTTGGTCTTCTTGAAGAATTCACGGGGCATATAGGTAATGTGGATGGGCAACTCGTCCGAGGTGCTTTTGCTCTGCTGGGCAAACTGCGAGAGGGCCAGGAATTCGCCGAGCGAACCCTTCCCGCTGGCCAGGTAACGGCTGTCTGGCAGGGGCAGTCCGAGGGAGGCCGTTTCTTCGGCCGCATTCTCAGCGGCTTCTTCCTCGACAGTAGGGACCTTGGTCCGCATCCCGTCGGGCAGCTTGTGGACGAAATAGATTTCGAACAGGCCCGGGTCGGAGCTGAAGAGCATGGACATGCGGTTGCACTCGCGCTCCTCCATCAAGTCCATGATGATGAGCGTTTCGGGCTCCTGCTTGAACTGGTGAATCGTGTCCGGGTCATCGTCGATCATGGCGTTGCTGTAGCGCGGATCGCCCGAGGAGACGTGGCTGATGCGGCAACCACTGTGCAGCGTGGCCCAGTCGTAGCGGACGGGACGGTATTTTTCCCGTTCCTTCATGGACAAGCCTTCGAGCTCCTTTTGGGAAAGTCCGCCGCCAGCGAGGCGCATCTGGGACATCTTCAGGTCACCGTAGACGGAGAAGGAGCCGATTTCGCCCCGGGCCATGTTGTCGATGACAATCATGACGAAGCGGGTGTCGAGCTGCCCGAGATAGAGGGGGATCTTGCCGTCGCGCGAGAAGGGCACGATGGGGGAAGCGGGCTTCCACTGGCTGGAGTTGGGGTCCTGCAGGACGTCGGAGTAAAAGACCTGGGCGCGCCCTTGGGCACCGTAGTTCATGAACTCGAACATGTTAATCATCCAGTAGTCGCCCAGATCGATAACGAACTTGTACGAATCGACGTACATGGGATAGCGAGCCGCGGGGTCCTTGGTCAACAGGACGGAGGGGCTGCCTTCTTCGAGGTCGTTTTCCCGGGCCATTTCGAGGTGACCGGTTTCATAGGTGTAGAGTTTTGCCCCCATGACCCAGCGTGCGAGGTTCATGGGCTTGTCGAGGAATTCCTCGTGGTCGATCTCCTCCACCTGGATCATCTCGTAGGTTTCACCCTCGTATTCTTCCTTGGGGCCGTGGTTGTTAAAGTCCACGTCTTCACCCTTGGCGTTCTTGCCCGCGGCGAAGGGGCCGGTGGCGTCCTTGGTGGCCGGTATGGCTGCCGGTTGCTCCGGTGAGGGCAGGGCGGTGGTATCGGGACTTGCAGGCTGAGTCTGGGCAAAAACCAGCGGTGTTGCCAGCGAGAAGGCTGCAAGGCAGAGGGAGCGCAGGCTGTGTCCTGCGATGGTTGTCGAGCGCTTATCCATCGAAAGTCGTGTTAATTACTAGTTTCTACTCGTCATTTTAGCAAAACAATTAAGATAATTCCCTATGTACCGAAATAGTGTAAATCACTGGCAACAGTGGTTTGACCTAATTGCAAACGATACACACTGAATCCCTTATGGCTTTTGCCAAGATACCCGGGCGGGTAGCTTTATTCCCCATGAATGCCACGCGAATGCGCGTGACGGGTCTTTTTGGTGCCTTTTTCACCCTGCTGGCCTGCCTGTTGCCTTCGGTTGCGAGGGCTCAGGGAGAGAATTTGCGGGCCGGACCGGTGTACTTCGATGTCGCTGCGCATCTGGGGTTTGAGTACAATGATAACATCAACGGCTCGACCACCAATGCGCTCTCGGACTTCATCATCAGTCCCGGGGTGTCGATCGGGACCCGCTACCGTATTTCGGACTACAACGCGGTCAGCATTAACCTCGGTCTTTACTACGAGTGGTACATTAACCACCCGGAAATGAGCTCGATTAACAACTTCGTAAACATTTCTCCGGACACGAAGCTGGCCTTCACCTTTTTCATCGAGAACGTCGAAATTGAGGTCTTCGACCGCATCAGCTACGAAATTGACGCCACCGACGCCCTCCGGCTCGACGCTGCGGGCAACCTCGTGCCCAATACCGACCGTTACGGACGCTTTACCAACATCGCCGGGATCAATGTCGAGGCGGATTTTAACGATGTCGTCCTCTTTGGTTCGTTCTCACGGTTAGACATTTTACCGACCCAGCAGGACTTTGCCTTTACCCAACGGACCAGCTACACCTTTTCCGGTGGCCCGCGCATGCTCATCTCGCCGCAGCTCACGCTGGGGCTGACCGGAGGCTTCTCCTGGACCGAGTACGCGGAAAACCTGAACAACAACCGCATGACCTACTTCCTCGGGCCGATGATGGTCTGGCAGGTTTCTACGCTGGTTAATGTGCAGGCAAGTATGAACTACACCTGGTATGCTGTGGAGCAGACCGGTACGATTGGGGACTTCTCAAATCCCAACGGCATCCAGGCCAATGTTTCGATCACGCACCGCCTGAGCAACCGCTACCAGCATTCGCTGAACTACTCGCGTGTTATCTCGGCAGGTTACCTGAGTAATGCCACCACGATTGAGTCCATTGGCTATGCCGCCTCCTACCAGCTTTCGCGCCGTTTCGTGCCCAACTTCTCCTTTACCTATGAGCATGGCTTTGACTCGGGAGGCCCGGACCCCGAGCGTTTCGATGCCTTCCGCTTTTTGTTTGGCTTCGACTACCGCCTGTCCCGCCGCCTAAGCACAAACATCGCCTACGCCTGGACGCACCGTAACTCCAACCTGCAGGAGCGTACGTTTACGCGCAATCAGGTCATCCTCGATTTCCGATACGATTTTTAAAAAATAAGGTAAAAACACTTAATTTTTTACTGTAGCACCCGAGTTTTAAGGGTCTTAGCATACATTCAACCCATGACCCGCACCCTATTTATCCTTTTCCTCATGACTGTTCAGGCCCTGGTCGGTATGACCGGGCTGGCGCCATTTGATGTGGAAGAAAGCGTCGACAGCATGTCCTTGCTCGACGACACCGAAGTCATTCAGGTGGGGGATAAGCTCGCGTATATGGTCGCAGAAGACCGCACCCCGGCCATCGTCGTCATGGTGGATGAAGGGGGCAGGATTGACGTGCCGCTGGCGGGCAAGGTCGATGCCGCGGGCTTGACCGCGCGCAAGCTGGCCGAGCGCGTCAGCGACAAGCTGGAGGTGGATTACTACTATCAAGCCACCGTCCACGTCTCCGAATACAAGGATATGAGCAACCGTGGTCAGATATTCCTCCTTGGCCAAGTCGTGCGTCAGGGCACCCTGACGATCCCTCCGGGTGAGGTGCTCACCGTGAGCAAGGCTATCCTCCGTGCCGGTGGTTTTACCCAAAATGCGGACCCGACCCGCGTGACCCTGATCCGCCGTGGCGGCCCGGGGCAGAAGGAGATCAAGACCGAGGTCAACGTGGCCCGTATCCTGGAAACCGGACAGCTTGAGGACGACCTCGTCATCCAGCCCGACGACTTTATTTTTATCGCCCAGGCCGGTGATTCCAGCGGCGAGTACACCGTAACGGGTGCCGTCCGCGGTCCCGGTATCTATCCGTTGCCCATGGGCACACAGATCACCTTGAGCGAGGCTATTCTGAAGGCGGGTGGCTTCAACGAGTTTGCGGCCAAGAACGGCGTCAAAGTCATCCGCTATGACGAGAATGGCGTGCGCAAGGAGTTTGAAATCGCCGTGGGCAACATCTTGGAGGAAGGCCTGCGCGACGACGACCTGCTGCTCCAGCCCGATGACCGCATCATCGTTTCCGAAAACTGGATTCAATTCTAAGGTATCGCGCAGCAAGGATTTTTTGATAAGGTAATATCATGGCAGAGTTTGGCACAAAAGAGACCGAGGGCGATTTTGACTGGTCAGAGATGATGCACTCCTGGTTTTTCAAGGGGCGCATTGTGTTCCAGCGCATGTGGTGGATTTTTCTGATCACCATCGCCGGTGGGATTGCCTTTCAGGCGTACAAGCAGATCAACCGCCAGGAAATCTTCGAGTCCCGAGCCAAGATGATCGTCGACGGCCAGATCGTGCTGGCAGACAACGCCTCGGCTCAGTACAGCGAGGTTTACGCCAACTTCTACGGTACGCAGGTGCAGCTCATGACCAGCAGTGCGGTCAAGCGCGATGCCGCCAAGCGTGTGCAGTCCTTTAACCCCGAGTACAAGCCCTGCCATGTTACGTTGAGCGTTTCGCAGTCGCAGAATGCCAATATCTTTAACCTGACCGCCTGGGGCACGGAGCCCAACTACACCCGCGCCTACCTTGACGCGGTCATGGACGAGTACCTGAACTTCAAGCGTAACCGCCGCGAGAGCAAGGCCAAGGACACCTTCTACTCCCTGCGGGAAAACCTGCTCGAATACCAGCGCCAGATCGATGAGCTTGAGCAGCAAAAGCTCGAGTTTCAGAAGCAGAACAACATCATCTTTATCCAGGAGCAGGGCAACACCGCGGGCGCCCAACTCGCCTCCCTCAAGGACCAGCAGTCCGTACTGAAGACCAAGCTGCGCCTGTTGGAGGAGATCGATCTGGATCGCTTTGTGGACGAAGGGCTGCCTCCGGGCGACGAGCAGGCTCTGATCGAAAACGTGCTTTCAATGACCGATAGCGAATACGGGCAGGCGCGTCGCGCGCTGGATCGCCTGCGGGCCGAGTTGGAGGAGTTCTCCATCTACATGAAGCCCAAGCACCCGAAGATTATCGAGCTTCAGCGCGAGATCGAGCGTCAGGAAAACGCACTCAAGATCATCCGTCGTCAAACGCTCAATCAGGTCGTTAACCGCAAGAAGATTCTCAGCGGCGAGTTGGCCAATCTGGAAGTCGTGATCGAGGAAACCGAGCAAAAGGCCCTCAAGTACAGCACGATGATGGCCGAGTTCGAGCGCATCAATTCCCGCCTGGACAGCTATTCTAACCGGCACGACTCTTACCTCAAGATGATGGAGTCGCTCGACCAGAACAAGAACATCCATCAGGAGCCGGTAACCATCCTCGAGCAAGCCACCAAGGCGACCTCTATCCCGATCAACATGGTGAAGCAGATCGGCACCGGTGGTCTCGTCGGCCTGGCATTCGGTGTTGGTCTCTTGTTCATCTTTGCCATGATGGATAACCGACTGGTCTCGGTCGAGGACCTCACCCAGCGCTTTAACACACCCGTACTCGGTATCATCCCGTTGCAAAAGCAGCGCAACGGCGAAGTCATGCTCTTGCAGCCTAATGACGACCGCCTGATGTTCGCCGAGTCCTGCCGAAACATTCGCTCCTCGCTGCTCTTTATGGACCGGCAGGGGCCGCGCCCGCAGACCATTCTGGTCACGAGCTCCATTCCGGCGGAGGGGAAGTCCACCTTGTCGGCCAACCTCGCCATTACGTTGGCATTTGCCTCGTCACGCACGCTGCTCATCGACTGTGACCTCCGCCGTGGTAAGGCGCACCGTGCCTTTGGCCTCAGTGCCGAGATCGGCCTGTCCGAGCTGCTCATGGACGAGAGCCTGGAGGCCGAACCCCTTATCCAGTCCACCTCTTACGAAGGGCTCGACCTGCTGGCAACCGGGGAGTACCCGGACCGCCCGGGTGAGTTGCTCATGAGCAGCCGCTTCGACCAGATTGTTGCCCAGTTCAAGCAGCGTTACGACTACATCATCTTTGACTGCCCGCCGGTGCTGGCCACGGACGACACCCCCTCGCTCGCCACCAAGGCCGATGCGGTCATCTTCATGGTGCGTTCCACCTACACGCGTACGCGACAGATCAAGTCGTCGGTTGATGCGCTCGAACTGCGTGGCACCAAGGTGCGTGGTTTCGTCCTGAACTTCGTGGATAACCGCGAGCCGAACCACTACTACTACAAGTACTACGACTACTACTCATACCGCTCCTACGCCCCCAAGGCGGGTAACCGTGAGCGGGAAGAGGAGAAGAAGCAAAATCAGGACAAGCTGGAGAGGGACTTGCTCAAGGAAATGGACCTCAAAAAGCTTTCCCCGCAGGACATGAAGTCGGGCCCTAACAAGCCAGACAAGCCCTCCTCGACGGCATAAGGCAGTGCGCTTTTCGACGTTGCCCTGCCCGGGTAACTTAGCCAAATTGCACGGCTTACATGCCTGATTCCCATCACAGAAAACGCCGTCGCAAGCGTAGTTCTCGCGGCCGCATTCGTGAAGAGCAGATCACCTATCGCGGTGCTCAGTTCTACCGGGCTCAGCTGCGCCTGATGCTTATCCCGTGCTTCGTCGTGCTCGTCATTCTGGCGGGTGGGGGGATGCCCGTTTGGGCGCAGGCTGTGGTGCTCATCGTGGGTGGGCTCACCGGTTTGCTCAAGCCACCAAGGAGCAGCCCGGACCGCAACTTTGATTGGGCTGTTATCGGTTTACTGGTTGCAGGCTGCCTGGCGTTTCTGCCGGGTTTCATCCTGGGGCACCCAAATTGGTGGGGGAGTGCCAAAGAGCTGGGCATCGACCTGCCCTTTACCTACACGCCGCAGCCGCTCAAGACCCTGGAGGGCATGCTCTTGCTGCTCGGGGGTACGCTCTGGGCCTACCTTATCTGGCAGTGGCGTATCGAGGGAGAGGACTACCGCCGCGTGCTCTGGTTCCTGTCCTGCATGATCGGGCTGATGGCGCTCGCCGTCTCGATCGGTACCTACTACGGCATGACATATCCGCTGGCTGAGACTTCGGATGTATTCAGTTTTTTCCAGAACCGTAACCAGATGGCGACCGTGCTGGTGATGGGCGGGCTGATTTCCTTTGCACTGGCCATGCAGGGCATGCGCAAGGCGCGCCTGGCGGGTATTCTGGCCCTGATGAATACTCTGGTCATCTTCGTTGGGTTGGTCTTTTGCGAGTCCCGTGCGGGCATCCTGCTCTTTACCTTTGGCTGTGTGCTCTGGTTCTTCTTTCGTCTGCGCGTATCCCGGGTAAACCTCTTCTTCAAGGTCGGTGTGCCGATCTTTATTATCTGCCTGGCGCTCTTGTCCATTTTCGGTCAGCGCGTGCTGGAGCGTTTCAAGCTCTGGAATACGAACTCGCCGGCCGAGATGATCGACCTGCGCCTTGGGGTTTATCACGACGCCTCCCTCATGGCCTCCAAGCATGCCATTGGCGGGGTAGGGCTGGGGAATTTCTCCGGTGTATTTCCGCAGTTCCGCGATGACTCTGCGGTGTTTCAATCTATCATCCACGCGGAAAGTGACTGGGTGTGGGTACTGGCGGAAATGGGGATTTTCGGGCTCTTTTTCCTGCTTGCCGGAGTGCTCTTCCTGCTCGCGCGCTACGTTCCCTTTGGTGAGGACCGCACTGCACCTTTTCGGGCTGCTGCCGCTGTGGCCTTTATCGTCTTTTTAGTCCACACCCTCTTCGATGTCTCGGGGCACCGCTTTGGCACGGTGCTGCTGGCCATGCTGGCCTACCGCCTCTCTGCGCCCGAGCGTAAACGCCAGAAGCTCCCCGTCTTCGGCCCCAAGTGGTGGCGCCCTGTGGGTTTGATTACGTTTCTTGGGGGGGCGACCTGGCTGGCTGCTGCGTTGTTGGAACTCCCCATTCAGTCTCGGGTTGCCCGGGATCTGATCGTGGCCGAGGCCACGCGACAAGCCGAAGCCAAGCGGCCCGATCCGGAGGTCATGCTGGAGAAGATCGACGACGCTATCGCCTTCGATACGCTCTGGTGGTGGCTCTACAGTGTACGGGCAGACGCACACCTCATGCAGCGCGATGACAAGTCCGCCTTGGACGACTTCCGTCGGGCGCGCTTTTTGGAAAAAACCTCCTCTGAAGTTTCCTTTTTCGAGGGGACCGCGTGGTTGAATTACAGCTTCCCTCATGCCTATTCGGCGTGGAGGGATGCACTCAATCGGCAGGACCCCAACAAGCAGGATCTCTACCGGAAAATGATGGAGAAGAGCGTTCCATACCCGCTGTTTCAGGAGCGTCTGGCAGACCTGACCCGCTTTGATAAGGAGTTCCGCCACTACTTCCTCGCCCGGTGTAACACCGACACGTTTAAGAAAGCGGTCGAGATCGATGTGATGGAGTCGCCTACCCTAGAGGGCTACACTGAGGACCAGAAGTTTGACATCCTTGAGCGTTGGGCTCGCGAGGGTAACGCCAAGGCACTCATCCAACACCTGGACAAGCACCCGCAGACCATTGAGGACGACTGGTTCTTCCGCGCCATCGCTTACGCGCAAAACGAAGAATACGCATTGGCGGTAGAGACGCTTTCCCCGCGGATCAAGCCGCTGCCTATTCCAGTGGCAAATCAGTACGCCAGCGTATCGCTGGAGGAGCATCGCCGCATGTTTATCAGTACGCCGACAGATGTCCTGCGCGGTTCGGAGCTCCTGCGCCGTCAGATCAACGCCGACAAGATTCAGGAGGCACTGCGCACGACCGAGATGATGCTCCGGCAAGAGGCCATTCCGCCCTATGTCTACTACTGGAAGGGCGAGCTGCACCGCAGGCTGGGCGAGGATAAAAACGCCTGGGATGTGTGGAGCCAGTACTACAAGATGACGCAAGACTACGGCGACGAGGTATTTGCCAAGTACCAGATCAGTGACTTCACGGACGATTAGATCCGGTGGTGAAGGCATGCATTTCATGACAAATTCCTGACAAGGGTTTTACGCCGTCCTGACGACATTTCGCGGGCGGCCTGCTATGATGGACGGGTCAAGTGAAGCAAAACCTTAACCCGATTCTGTCATGAAAATTCGTCGTACTTCCCTAACCCTGCTGGCCATGCTGGCATTTTTCCTGCCGCTTATCGGGCAGGCCAAACCCGCCGAGGCCACCGTTCAAGTGGATGCCGCGCTGGACCGCCCGGTCATCCCGGCCGAGCGCGACCAGAACGTCGTCGTCCAGATCAAGCTCACACCCGAGGTCGTTGCTACCGCCACCGATCGGCCTCCCGTCAATCTCTCTATCGTGCTCGACCGCTCTGGCTCCATGCAGGGCGAAAAAATCGAACAGGCCCTCCTTGCCGCCGAGGAAGCCCTGGCCCGCCTTAGTCCACAGGACATCGTCTCGGTCGTGGTGTATAACAGTTCGGTTCATACCCTGGCTCCGGCGCAGTACGCCACCCGGGCGAATATCTCCCGCATCCGCAGTGCGCTGCGTGAGGTGCAGGCCGGGGGCGGCACGGCTATCTACGCCGGGCTGAACCAATCCGCGGCGGAGCTGCGACGCCACCAGAGCGAGACCTCGATCAACCGCATCGTACTGCTCTCCGATGGCAAGGCCAACGAGGGCCCCAGCACGGTGGCAGACTTTGCCGCGCTCGGACGCGCCTTTGCCGGTGAGGACATTGTGGTCAGCACGGTTGGGCTCGGCATGGGCTACAACGAGGACATCATGGCCACGCTCGCCCAAGCCGGACAGGGCAACACCTACTTCGTCGAGACGGCCCGCGAGTTGCCGCAGATTTTTGCCGGTGAGCTGGGCGATGCCGTCAACGTGGCCGCGACTGATGTCGAGATCATCATTCGCACCAAGGGCGGGGCTAAGGTCATCCGCGGCGTAGGCCGCGAAGCCGAGATCGAGGGCGATACGGCCCGCTTCCGCCTGCCCCAGGTTTATGGGGGTGCGGACAAGCTCGCCCTGCTGGAAATTCAAGCTCCGGCCGGGGTGGCGGGGGACGCCCGTGAACTGGTCGAGGTCGAGGTGAACTACCTGCCTGTGGGCTCGACTCAGCCGCGCCAGCAAGCCGTCAGTGTGCCCATCAGCTACACCGAGCGCGAGGAGGAAGTCGTGCAGGCCGCCCGCATGGACATCGTCGAAAACGTGGCCGTCAACATCGTGGCCGAGTCGAAGCAGGAAGCCATTATACTGGCTGACCAGGGGGATAACAAGGGCGCCGCTCAGCGCATGCTTTCGGGAAACCTTTACATCCAGAGCAACTACCTGAGCCTCGGCCTTGCTCCTCCGAGTGCGCCCACGGCAGAGCTGGAGGAAGAGGCCAAGAAGCTTGAGCAAGATGGTATGAGCAACGAAACCCGCAAGGCCTACCGGGCCGATAGCTACCAGAGCACGAACCAGCAATCTTCGTATAAGTAAATCTTCCTGGTATTGATGGGAGCCCGGAATGCCGTGTGCATTTCGGGCTTTTCTCAGCCCCCCAGCCTGACACACTCAATCCCGATGCGCTCCCGACTCCTCCTTCTCGCTTGCCTGCTGCTTATCGGGGCCACGCTCGCCATGGGCGGCGTTGCCTGGTGGCTGCTTGGGCGCGAGGCGAATCGCATCGAGGCGCTGGCCAGCAACACCCTGGCTAACCGCACCGCCACCGTGGCGGAAAACGTCGACCTGCTCATGGAGGAAATCCGTACCGGGGTCAGTGATGGGCTGCTCTCCGTTCGAGAGGCACCAGACACTAACAGCGCCCTGCAGACCTTTGTCTCGGGGAATCCCTATGTGCGCGCGGGTTTGTTCTTTCGCGGCACGGACAAGGTCACGCTCTGGTTTGGCCGAAAGGGTGATTTGCCCAGTATGTTGGATATTGCCTGCCGCACGGGGGATGTGGAGTACGGCTACCCTTGGTCTGTCCAGCCCATGATAGAAGAAAAATCAGTGGAGGAAACCGCTGCTGCTATGCCTGTTCAGAATGACTTGGCCGCTCCCAGCGATGCTATCGAGTTGGTGGCTAATCCTCAGCGTTCAGAGGTGCAAGCAGACGGTCACTCCTCGTCGTTTCAGGGTAATCTGGCCGTGCAGTCGAACGTCGCCCTCAAGCAGCAGCGCGCCGCCGTGCGCAAGGTTAACACCCAGAACCAGCTTGCCGTGGCAGAGCAGCAGGCCGAGCTCGACACCGCGATGGAGGAAAGCGATGCGGGCGTCCCAGAGTTCTCCGCGCCCCTTCCTTCACTTGGGCTTGCCCCTGCCGAGCCCACGACGTCAGTTGCCCAGGAAGGTGAAGCAGCCGCACAAGCGGAACCTGAACTCCTTGGCTTCTCCGACTTCGAGCCACTCGTGGTTAATGCGCCCGAGATCGCTAAAGGACTCTTTGATCAGAATGAGGAAAAATCCAAAAGCGAGAGGCGCAGTGCGGCGGATAGACTGGACTTTTCTGAAATTTACGAGGCTCGGTCGGGCCCTTACCTCAGCGAGATGGAGCCGCTCCTGGCCGTCGACGAAGCCATGTCCCAAAGCGCACAGCGGGGACGCATTGAACCGTCTCTGGCCAGAACACCTCTCCGTCAGGGCTGGACGATGGTCGAGGAGGCGGGCGTGCCGCAGTGGCTGGCATGGGTCAACCTGCCGGGGTCGGGAGACGACCACATCGGCGCCTTTCTCAGCCGCGAGGCGGTCCTGTCCGAGCTGGCCAAGACCTTGTCTTTTAACCAAAGCAAGGAGCTTCGCTTTGTCCTCATCGACGGCGAAGGAAAGGGCGTGATTGGCGAGCGGCCCATGAATTCCCATCGCAGCTATGCCTCTTCGCCCGAGCTCTCGCTCGAAGTGGGCACCTCCCTGCCGGGCTGGCGTATCGAGGCATGGTCCCTGAGCGGGAGCAATCCCTTCGGGCGGAGCTTCGTGCTCTTTGGCGGTGTGGTGGTGGCGGGCTTGTGCCTAGCCATGCTCCTGGGCGGTTCGCTCTTGCTTTGGCAGGCCCACAAGGACGCCACCGAGGCCCAGCGTAAGACGACCTTTGTGGCCAACGTTTCTCACGAGTTGAAAACACCGCTGACCAGTATCCGGCTCTTTGCCGAGATGTTGCACGACGGCCGGGCCAAGGACCCCGCCAAGCAACAGCGCTACCTGCGCACCATGCTCAACGAGACCCAGCGCTTAACTCGCCTCGTCAACAACGTCCTCGACTTTAGCCGCCTTGAGCGCGGTAAGCGCGACTACCAGCACGAGCGGATCGAGCTCGTCGATACTGTGCAGGAGCTCGTCACAGCCCAGCAGGAGCGTCTGGCAGGCGAGGGGCTCACGGTCGAGCTGGAGTTGCCCACGGAGCCGCTTCACGCTGAGGTCGACCGCGACGCGCTGGAGCAGATTCTTCTCAACCTCCTCGACAACGCGGCCAAGTACGCTTCCGAGGGCGAACGGGCCATCGTTGCGCTCACGGGCAGCTCTGAGCGATGGGCCTTGTCCGTGCGGGACTTTGGTCCGGGCATCGCTGCGGCAGAGCGTAAGCGCGTCTTCGAAGCCTTTCACCGGGTGGACGATCGCCTGACCGCCGAGCGGCCCGGCAGCGGCCTGGGCCTGAGTATTGCTACTCGCCTGGCCCGTGGCATGGGTGGCGAGCTCACCCTGAGCCCGGTTTCCCCTAGTGGCTGCTGCTTCACCCTGAACGTTTCCTCACAAGACTCTCATGGATAAACCAACCTGCATCCTCGTGGCCGAAGACGACCCCAGCATCCGCCTCGGGCTGGTCGATACCCTCGAAGGCGAGGGCTACCGCGTAGTCGAAGCCGCGCACGGGCGCGAGGCTCTGGAACGTTACGATCAGCATGGGCCGGACCTTGTGCTGCTTGACATCATGATGCCCAAGCTCAGTGGCTACGATGTCCTGCAGGAGATCCGCCGTTGCGACCTCGGCGTACCAGTGCTCATGCTTTCGGCCAAAAGCGAAGAGATTGACAAGGTGCTCGGGCTCAAACTCGGGGCCGACGATTACCTGACAAAGCCCTTTGGCGTGCATGAGCTGCTGGCCCGTGTGGCAGCGATCCTGCGCCGCAGCCAGCATACCCGAGCCGAGCGGCCCGAGGTCCCCGCTCACTTGCGCTTCGGGCAGGCCGAGCTGGACACCACGCGGCGGCAGCTTACCCGTGAAGGCGAGACCATTCCTCTGACCCAATTGGAGTACCGGCTGCTTATGGTCTTTCATGAAAACGCGGATCGCGCGCTCAGTCGGGACTTTTTGCTCAACCACGCCTGGGGCGTGGATTATGCCGGAACCACGCGCACGCTCGACCAGCATGTTTCCCAACTGCGGCGCAAGATCGAGACCGATCCGGCCAGGCCGACCGTCCTGCTCACCGTGCACGGCTACGGTTATCGCTACGAACCGCAGGCAGGCTAACTTTGTCACTTGCCAGCCCAGCCGAGGCCACCTCATAGTGGCTTATTGAGATTATGTCTCCGTTACGAAGCACACCTGCGCGCACCGCGCTATTGATTTTTTTCGGCGTTCTTGCCCTCCTGGCGGCGGGGGCAAACCTCGTCTTTGGCACGGCAGAAATCCCGCTGGCCAAGCTTTTTGAGGTACTGGCCTACAAGCTCTCGCTCAGTTCGACAGAGCCCGATGCGCTCTCGCGAACCGTGATCTGGGATTTGCGCATGCCGCGGGTCATTATGGCCGCAGCAGTGGGGGCAAGTCTGTCGCTGTCCGGTGCGGTCATGCAGGGGTTATTTCGCAATCCGCTGGCCGACCCGGGCATCATCGGGGTATCCAGCGGCGCGGCTGCGGGTGGTGTGCTGGCCATCCTGCTTGGAGGGGTCATTGCGCAGACTTTGCCGGACTTTGTGCAGTATGCCTTACCCACCTTTGCCATTGCGGGCGGGGTAGGGGTGACTTTTCTCATCTACCGACTGTCAAGTATCGGCGGGCGCACCCACATTGCTACGATGCTGTTGACGGGGATTGCGGTCAATGCGCTGGCAGCGGCTTTGATTGGCTTTGCTGTGACGCGCTTTGCCGATGATGCGCAGATCCGCAGCATTACGTTTTGGACGTTGGGCAGCCTGATGGGCGCTACCTGGCAAAGCGCGCTGACCGTGACAGGGGTGGCCGTTGCCGGTTCTCTCTACATTTTGCGACAGGGGCGGGCGCTGAACGCCTTCCTTCTGGGTGAGAGCGAGGCCTTCCAGCTCGGCGTCTCCGTGCAGACGGTTAAGCGTATCCTGATCTTTATCAGCGCCGCGATGGTCGGAATAACGGTGGCTGGGTGCGGCATCATCGGCTTTATCGGTCTCGTTGTTCCCCATATGGTGCGCTTGACGCTGGGGCCGGACCACCGCTGGCTGCTGCCCGGTTCGTGTGTGTTGGGGGCGGCCACCCTCCTCCTGGCCGACTTTGGGGCACGCACGCTGGTGGCACCGGCGGAGTTGCAGATCGGCATTCTCACGGCGCTCATTGGCGGTCCGTTCTTCCTCTTTCTCTTAATGGCCCAGAAACGTCGTTTCGCCCTCTAGTCATGCTCGAAATCAACGATGTATCTTTCTCCTACCCGACGCGAAAAGTCCTCGACTCGATTCGCTTTTCGGTCGAACCGGGCAAGGTCGTAGCCTTGCTGGGCACCAATGGCGCGGGCAAGTCCACCCTCCTGAAAACCATTTCCGGTGAACTTCACCCCAGCAGTGGCCAAGTGGCCTTTGACGGCAAGCCCGTGGCTGACTGGCAACCGCTGGCTCTGGCTCGCAAGCGTGCCGTTCTCCCGCAGACCCCGACCCTGGCCTTTAATTTTTCCGTGCGCGATGTCGTCATGATGGGCCGCAGCCCGCATGTCAAAGGGGCCGAGACGACCCACGATCGCGAGATCTGCCAGCGCGCGCTTGAGCAGGTTGACTTGGGGGACTTTGTCGACCGTAGCTACCTGCAGCTCTCCGGCGGCGAGCGCCAACGCGTCCACCTGGCCCGTGTGTTGGCCCAGATTGGCGAGCCCAGTGACGAGCCCCGCTACCTGCTCATGGATGAGCCCGTGGCTGGTCTCGACCTAGCCCACCAGCACAGCACACTACAGATTGCCCGTCAACTGGCCAACGAAGGCGTTGGCGTGCTCACCGTGCTGCACGAGCTCAACCTGGCCCTGGCCTACGCCGATGAGACTGTCCTGCTCCACCAGAATCAGGTCAATGCCAGCGGGCCCACCCTGGAAGTGCTGACGGAGGAGCGCGTGAGCGATGTCTTTGAAGTCCGCGCGACCAAGTATGTCCACCCCGACGGCTTGGTCAGCATGCTGATCGCCCCCAGAGGCTAGGCAGTGTCTTCAAATTAAGAAACGAGGGAAAAAGAGGTAATTTTGAGGATTTTTTCGGCTTTCGAAGTGGTGTGAATCCAGATTCATGAACTGAGGAAACGGAAAAAGACGCGAAAAGACCCTTTTCTACCGACCTTGATGAATTTGAAGACACGGCCTAGAAACTACCTCGACTAGTCCATTCATGTAAAAGGGGGCGTCGTACGATTGTCCATGGTTGGCATGGGGTGCGTATCCCTTTGAAGGCTAAGCATTATCCCGTTTTGTTGCCGAAAGTAATGGCTTGAACCAACTATACTGATTCAATTTACTCTTTTGCTGAACATCAGGTGGTGTTTTCAATATCTGAAATGAGTTTGAAAGCGGTCTTCTTACGGCTTCGAGGTGCTGTGAATCTAGATTCACGTGCCGAGAAAAAGGAAAGAAGTCGTGAAGGGCCTTATAGGCCGACATCGTTTCCTTCGAAAACAACGCCGGGTGTTTGTTCACACCTTACTCTACACTACATTTTTGCACGATTATGACTGAGGTTTCTATCGATAAACTTAAAGAAATACTTATCGAAAACTGTATGCTTGAGGTCTCCGAGGATGAGATCGGTCCCCAGACCGAACTGCTGGGCCCACGCGGCGTCGGGCTGGATTCGCTCGATGTTCTGCAAATGACCGTTGGCGTGGAAAAAGCCTATGGGGTCAAATTTTCCGGGGCCGAAGAGGCGACGCACGCTCTGAAGAATCTGAGTGCGCTCAAGGAATGGCTCCTGCGTAAGCTGGACGATTAGCCGTCTATGAAGCTAGGTGATCGCAAGTGGGACGCAGTCGTCGTCGGCGGTGGCCCTGGGGGCAGTACGGCTGCGGCGCTGCTGGCGGATGTTGGTCGAAAAGTCCTCGTCATTGATCGCGAGCACTTCCCGCGCTTTCATATAGGCGAGTCGCTCCTGCCCTGTGGTAATGCCGTACTGCGCCGCCTGGGTATCTACGACAGGCTTGAGGCCGAGGGCTTCGTGCGAAAATTCGGAGTGGACTTTATGCCCAGCAGCTCCGTAGGCATGGTGCGGGTGAACTTCGCCGAGTTCTTCCCCGAAGCGGAGCAACCCGGGCCGGCTTTCAACGTCGAGCGCTCCCGCTTCGATGACCTGCTGCTGGAGAACGCACGTTCCCGCGGAGCAACGGTCGTCACCGGGGCATCGGCCAAAACGTTTCGCGAACACGAGGACCATGTGGAAGTCGAGATTACCGAGGGCGAGACCACGCACCGGGTGACGGCCCCGTGGCTCATCGATGCCAGCGGGCTGGGGCACTTCGTCGGAAAGGCACTCAAGCTTCCCCGCGTCGAGCTTGGCGTTTCGCCCAAGATCGTTTGCTTCGGTTATTTTAAGGGGGTCTACCGTAGTGAGGGCCGGGAGTCTGGCCACGTTGGCATCGTGCGCTTTGACCATGGCTGGTTCTGGTTTATCCCCATCTCCGACGAGCTGACCTCGGTCGGCATGGTGCGCCATCTTTCTGAGGCCAAAGCCAATGCCTCCAGCATGGAGGAGCTCTTCGCGCAGGCGCTGATCGAACTGCCCGAGATACGCTTTCGCATGAAACGGGCAGAGCAGGTCGGGGAGTTGCGCAAGGTGTCCGACTACACCACGCGCTACAAGACCGTAGCGGGTCGGCGTCATTTTATCGTGGGGGACGCGGCCAACTTCATTGACCCCATCTTTTCCTCTGGCGTGATGCTGGCTTTCAAAAGCGCAGCCCTGGCGGCAGACTTGCTCAACGGTAAGAAAGCCTTCACGGCACCGCTTACGCCATCCGAGCAGCGGACCTATCAGCAGAGTATTTTTCGCGATGCGGATACCCTGTTGCCCATGATTAAAGCCTTCTACGATCAGCGTGGGTTCGAGGTCTTTATGAATCCGCACTCCGCGCCCAAAATTTTTGCCGCCATGGGGCGTCTGCTGGCGGGCAAGCTCGACCCGACCTTCCCGGACCGCATGCGCATCCAGGGCTTTTACCTCGCGACCTGGCTCCAGCGATACACTAAAGTCGCACCCCGCATCCCGCTGCAATAATGGTCAAAATCCCGGTTGTATCCAAAATTTCATGACACGCAGGCTGGCCATCGTACTCTCGCTCAGCGTCCTATCGGTGGCGCTCGTACTTCTGCTGTTGCGGGGGGCGACGTTCGAGACGGACATCCTGACCATTTTCCCCGAAGAGCTTGAGTCCGTGCGCCATCTCAAGACAGCCACGTCCGAGGGCGCGGAGGAGGACTGGGATTTTTTCCTGGTTAGCACTCAACCGGGCGAGGTAGTGCAGTTGCCCATCGCTGAACTGGCGGCGCAGGTGCGCGCGCTTGATACCGTGGCGGCGGTGGAAGTCACGACGGACCCGCCCGTGCCAAAGCACCTCCTCGGAGCGGCCATCCTCAAGCGTCTGTCGCCGGAGATTTTTGCCGAAATGGTTGAGCGTTTTCAGCCCGACTCGCTACAGGCAACGCTGGACGATAACCTGCGCAAGATGCGTGGCCCCATGTGGAGCGGATCAAGCGCACTGGTCATGGACGACCCCCTCGGGATGCGTGACTTTCTTCTGCGCGAAACCGGTGGTGGCCGGAGCATGCCCGGTGCGGCCTATGTGCGCGTGCAGCTCAAGCCCGAGACCCGTACCGATAGCGACATCCTTGCCACAGGGCAGGCCATCGAGAGCCTGCGGGGCGAATCCGGTTGGCTCATGGGCGGACGCACGGCCTACCACTATCAGATCGCGACGGTGCTCAAGCAAGACCTCGTGCTGAGCAGCGGCTTTGTGCTCCTGGCCGTGAGTGCGCTGTTTCTGTTGGCTTATCGCAGCCTCAGCGGGATGCTGGTTATCTTTATCGTGCAACTCATTGCCGTAGCGGTGGCTTTGCTGGTCGGCCTGCTCTGCTACAACTCATTGAGCATTATCTCGATCAGTTTTGGCTGTGTCATCCTGGGCGTGGGGATCGACTTCGGGCTGCTCAGTTATCACGCCGCAGTGGGAAACTGCCCCGCGCACGAACGCCGCAGCATACGGCGAAGTATTGCCATGAGCGCGGTGACGACGATTGCCGCGGTGCTGACCCTGCAGCTCTCCGCCTTTCCCGGCATCCGTCAACTCAGTGTGCTGGTCGGGGCGGGCTTGGCCGCAGCAGCCGTCCTGTTTATCCTGCTCCCGCCTGAGTGGTGGAGCTTTGGCAAAAAAACATTGCGCGGCGGTCGTAGCCCGAGACTGGTCAATGCCCTCTCACGTAAGCCCGCGCTGTTCATGGGCGGAGCTTTGCTGATTGCCGGCGGGCTTGGGCTCAGCCTGCTCGGGCGTACGGTGTTTGACTTCAGCCCGGAGCACTTAATCCCGCGTGAGCTGGAGGCGGCTCAGGTGGACCAATGGTTTGCGGAGCAGTTTCGGGCCGGGCAAAGTGAGTCGATGCTGCGGGCAAAACTTTCCGACCCGATCCGGGCCGAGAATCGCCAGTCATGGGACCCCGCGTTGACTGTGCGCGCGCTCGAGCTGCTGCGCGAGAATGGCTTTACACGTCCGGACAGCCTGAGCTCGGTTATGCTTTTGCGCGAACTCGATACCTGGCATGCAACGGGCCTGGATTACGACCGCTTCAGTATCGCCGAGGCGTGGGAAAAACTGCCCGTTGAGCTCTCCGCTGCGGCCACGCATGAACTGGTGCAGATCGCGTGCCTGACACTTGGCGCGGTCACGCTCGCCTTGCTCATCGCTTCGCGCTCGGTGGCCGTGACGGGGCTTATCCTGCTCACGCTCGTGGTGGGTGCGCCTATCACGGCGGCGCTGGCCAGTTGGCTCGGGGGTGGCATCACGCTGTTTGCCGTGCTGGCCCTGCCGCTTCTCTTCGGGTTGGCGCTCGACTACGCGATCCACGTGGCTTTGCCCGTATGCATGGGGCAGACCGAGGAGGGGGCGCTGGCCTGGGTACTGCCACCGCTCAGTCTGGCCGCAGCGACTTCGATCATCGCCTTCGGCGCGTTGGGCTTCAGTTCATTTCCGCTTTTGCAAAACTTTGGTCTCACCCTGGCTTCGGGTATCTTTGCCGCCTTCTTTACGGCCAGTTGTTTCACCGCAGGAGCGGGCTTGCTTTACCAGCGTGCCCGCCAAAAATCGACCCCATCCGCATGAACCACCGACTGCCAGTTTTTTTATTACTCCTTACTCTATGTTGGATCAGTGCCGTGCTTCATGCCAGCGAACTGCGCGAAGACACGGCTCTCGACGCGCGTGAGGTTACAGCGTTAAAAGCTGCGTTCCGGCAGAATCGGGCCGCCATCGAAGGGCTGACCTGCCAGATGCGGCAGGCGGTTATTAGCCCGTCGCGAGACCAGCCCGTCGTCTCCGAGGCGGAAGTCGCCTACCTGGCTCCCGATACCCTCCTGATCGACTACGAGGGCGAGGCCTTTGTCTTGATCGAGCGCACCCGCCTCACGCAATTGATCCCCGGTGAGGACGAGGTCGAAGTCTCCTCGCTCGATCCCGATCAACCCGCGATGGAAACCATGCTGCGCGAGTTGTTCAACGGCCGCATCGATCAACTGCCGGGTGGCTACGACGAGCGTATCTACGGGCTGCCCGATGCCTACCGTGTCGTGCTGACGCTTGAGCCCGGCGAAGACCCGCACCTGCCCACCATGATCGAAGTGGAACTGGCCACGGATAGCCTCGATGTGCGCCACGTTGCGCTGACTTTCCCGCAAGGCTATGGCATGCGTTTTGAGTTTCGCGCCTACGATAAATCCGTTGTGCCGGATGCGGCCTATTTGGAGCCTTTTCGCCAGCGCCATGAGTGAGGCCCCCGTGCACGAAACCCACACCCTGTGGAGCCTGTGGGAGCGCCTGCCATCGCTAGGCGATGCGGGGCAGCCGCTGCTCATCCGGGCCGAAGATGGCCTCGCCCACAATCACGCAGAGATCAGCGAAATCATCGATCAGGTGGCTTTGACCCTTGCCGCACAGCCCGGTCAGGGGGCGGTTGCCTGTACTCTGCCCAATGGCCCGTTGTGGTTGGCCTGGTTGCTGGCCTGCGCGCGAGAGCCGCGGCCTTTTATCCCGCTCGATCCGGCCAACCGCGAGCACGCGGCTTCGACTGCGGCGCGCCTCGGTGCGGGGCTGTTGGTGACGGAGGATGGGGCGGAAAAAATCGACCCGCAGGATTCGCTCGGCACAGGCTGGGCCGTGGGCAAGGTGACTTCTGGCTCGACGCAGGCGCCGAAGCTCGTTCCTTGCCGAGACAGTCATTTGATCGCGGACGGCCGGCAGATCATCGCGACGATGGGCATACGGCCCAGCGACCGTAACCTCGCGCTCATCCCCTTTGGCTTTTCCTATGGTTTGGGGAATCTTGTGCTGCCGCTGCTCTTGCAGGGGAGTGCAGTCGTCTATGCCGACAGCTTCCTTCTCGGGCAAGTACCCGTATGGATTGAGCAGCATGGCGTTACAGTTTTGCCCAGCGTACCCGGTATTTTTCGTCTGCTGACCAAGGCCGTCGATGCGCTGCCGGATGCCCTCAGGCTTTGCATATCAGCCGGTGCGCCGCTCTCGCCAGAGGTCGCGCAGGCCTTTGAGCAACGTTTTGGGCGACGTATCCACAACTTCTATGGTTCGTCTGAAACGGGGGGCATATGCTACGACCGCGATGGTGCGTTGAGCCTGACCGGGCGAGCCGTGGGCACTCCGCTTGAGGGCGTTGATGTCGAGATTGGGCCGGACGGGAAGATCACCGTGAGCAGCCCCGCAGTGGCCAAGCCCGGGCAGCGGTGGGTGCTGCCGGACCGGGGAGAGCTGACCGACGCGGGCCTGTGTCTGCGCGGACGCCTGGACCGCTTGCTCAACCTGAATGGCAAGAAGCTCAAACCCGATGAGCTGGAGTCACTCCTGTGTCAACATCCGGACATTGACGATGCTTTTGTTTACCTGCTGGGAGACGAGTCGCGCCCGCGCTTGTGTGCCGCGGTGGCTACAGCGCTTGACCGCGCGTCTGTGCTGGCGTATCTCAGCGCGCATGTGCCTGCATGGCAGGTGCCGCGCCACCTCAACCTCTGCGCCGCGCTTCCCCGTGATGCCCGCGGAAAAGTCACCCGCGAGGCGGTCTTACAGGCCTTTGACCTTGCTTAATCTTTGCGCAGGGAGAGCCCGGCATAGGAGCTTAGCGTGCCCCAAACCGGTTGAAAATAGCTCTGGCCGGACTCCATCGTTTCGAGCAAACGCAGGGTGTGCCAGGCACTGGAGGCCGACCACGCCCCGCTGAGCGAGGGAAGTCCACTGGCTCCATGACGTGGAAGTTCAGCCAGGCATTTTTGCTCAAAGGATTGTGTCCAGCAATCTCGGGCCGTTTGCAGGTAGCGGGCATCGTCTGGCAGTTCCGCGCGGATGCTGGGCAGGAGCTTGCGCAGGGCCTGGGGCGAGCCGTAGTCGAAGCCGAGCTGGAGCGTCTCAATGTGTGTCCCAGTGCCGTTCCCACGCTGGAGCACCATCGCGACGGCGCCCTCTGTTGGGCGGAATTTCGGCTTGGCGTGTCGCCACCAACCCATCGTGGTGAGGCCTTCAAAAATCAGGGGCTCAAGCTCGGTGGCGGCAACGAGGAGCACCTGGTCCACGGTGCCAATACTGAGCCAGGTGTGGGCCGTGAGCATGGCCTGTACCCAGGCGCTTTCGTCGCCGATCAAGCTGTACGAGGGCCCGTCGAACTCCAGACACGCGGCCAGATGGCTGGCGGGAGAGTTAAAAACCGTGTCGGGAAAAAGGATCGGGCTGGCGTAGTGCTGTCCTTCTTTGACGACCTGCTGGAAAAAACGGTGGCAATACTCGATGCCCCCCAGCGAGAGTGCGCAAACCATACCCATGCGCTGGGTATTCAGCGGTGCGCCGAGTCGTTCAATGGCGTTTTCGGTCGCGGCTACCATGTAGCGGGAGATGCGTCCGGTGCGCCGCAGGCGGCGGTGGCGCGGCATGGGGACCTCTGCCCCGATGCGGGCGCAAGTCATGCTCTGTCCTTCTGTGTAGGGAAAGGCTACCTCCTCGACGGGCCAGGGCTGATCCGTACACAGCGGCTCCGGGCCAAGGCCACCGGGAGAGACGGCGCCAGCCGCCAGGATTTCCATCTGGGTATCAACCTTCATAGCGACGAAAGAGCAGGGCGCAGTTTGACCCGCCAAACCCCAGGTTAACATTCAGCACTTGTTGCAGGGGCTTGGGTGTAGTCCCGACGGCGACAAGGCGTTCGGCGATGACCTCAATCGGCTGCGTGGTATTGATCTGCGGTGGCAGGCAACGCCCCTGCATCGTTGCCAGGCAAATGCACGCCTCGATGGCTCCGGCCGCCCCGAGAGTGTGCCCGATGGCGGGCTTGGTGGAGGACACGGATGCGTTCGAGTGGACGGTCTTTAGGAAGGTGTCCAAGACACTGGCTTCGATCTGGTCGTTGGCCGGCGTCGCCGTGCCGTGGGCATTGACATAGCCGATTTCAGACGGGCGGTAGCCGAGCGATTCACTCTGCCGGGTGGCCGTGGTAATGGCCCCGACGAGGGCCGTTCCCTGCGGGTGAGGCTGAGTCACGTGGTGCGTGTCGGTGGTGTGTCCGTAGCCGCAGATCTCGGCGATCACGCTTGCTCCACGCTGGCGGGCGAGGGACTCCGACTCCAACACGAGAAAGGCAGCGCCTTCGCCCAGAATGAGCCCGTCCCGCTCTTTGTCGAACGAGCGGCAGCTTGTTTGGGTGACGGATTGCAGGCGGTCAAAGCCCACAAAAATCAACTCGGACAATTCCTCGAACGCGCCCACGAGCACGCGGTCTGCCAGTCCGGCCAGGATGAGGTCTCGCCCGTGCCCGATGGCGTTGCCGCCACTGGCGCAGGCGTTTGCCACGAGAGAGGAGGGCCCCTGATAGTTCAGGTAGCTCAGGATGTCGTGCGTTTGCCGCTGCGGGTGGTAGTGGGCCACCTCCTTGCCGATCAGGGGCTGTCCCTGGATTTTTTCCCGGATATAATTCTCAAAAAAATGCATGCTCCCGCCCGTGGTGCTGAGCGAGACCGCGGCCCGATTTGCTCCCAGGCCGTCTTCAAGATGCTTCAGGTCCGCTCCGGTCATGGCTTCGTCAATGGCCAGCAGCGCCATCTTGGCCGAGCGTGCGATGGGGCCGTGCTCGATTTCGGCTAGCTGAGCTGCTCGGTGGGAAAGACATCCGCTGGTGTCAAAGAGCGTAATGTCCTTTACTGCGCTCTCGCCGCGTTGGAGGCCGTCGATCAGCGCTTGCAGGCCGACACCAAAGGCACTGACCGCCCCCATACCGGTCACGACGACCTTGGGCGGAGGTGTTTGGGAGAAATTCATGAGCGGGTAGTAGTCAGTTTAACTCAGGCACAGAGGTGCCTATACAGTATCCTCACTTTGACCGGGCCGCCGTCAAAGTAAAAGGTGCTGCAGTAGCTGAAGCTGCGGGTGAGTGAGTTGTAGTGAAGCTCGCGGGCGGAGCCGCTGTAGTTGGGGTCATAGACTTGGATAACGGTATCCTCGGGGGTCTCCCGGGCAATGGCAAAGGCGACTACGGCGTGGTTAATATCCAGGCTGGGGAAATTGATCAGCCAAAGCGGGCGCGGGATGCCTGCGCGGAGGCTCTCCATGAGCGTTTCGTAGGCTTGTATCTGGTGCGCCTTGCTCACCGGCAGGAGGATCCGCCAGTTGCCCAGCCGGATGTAGGTCGTCCAGGGGCGGCCGATGTTCTGCTGAAAGAGGAGGGGGTCGTGTTCGCTGGCTTCGTAGAGATTCCCTCCCGGCAGTGCGATGCGCTCACGCTCAGACCCGTAAAGAGGGAGGCGGGCGATGGTTCGCACGCGGCGGGCCAGCTCTTTGCGGGGGAAGGCATCCCACGCTAACGCCGGGTCGAAGTGGGCGAAGCGGTAAAACTGGAGCGCAGTCCGTGTCATGACAAAGCAGTAGCGGCTAAAGCGTTTGCGCTGACGCTTCTCCTGATGGTCGGGGTGGTGCCAGATGGTCTCGTTGGCAAAGGCAAAGCTGTCGCGCCCCATGCAAAAGCCGGGTGCGGTCGTCTTTGCCGACTTCACCGCGCTCTGTACTGTGGCTGCTTTGATCATTTTGCTGAGGGGAATCGTTCAGTTTCCGTCAAGGTGCGTTTAAGTTCAAGCAAACAGCGGCTGTCGGCATCGTCTTTTTCCCGCGGGTGAAAAACGAATTCGTGGATGCCGTGCGCGGGCAGGCTCTTGATAGCGCGGGAGACCTCTCCCGCCTGCATGGAAAAGGTCCGGTCGACGCCCCAGAGTGTGTCGGAGAGATGCAGTCCGCTGCGGCGGGCCCGCCCGTGGCGAACGGGCCGCGTGATGGTGCGTGCCAACCAGGCTTGCGGGCCGGGGTCAAAGTGGTGGACGACGGGCATGCGCACCCAGCCCGGAAAGTCCGGGCCAATCAAGCGGACCAATTCACGCCAGATGAAGGGGTGCAGGTGGAGGTGGTGGTGGAAGGTAATGAAGTCGCAACGGATATTCAGGGCCTTGTAGGCCACCCATTGCGTCCAGAGCTCGTCGACCATGAGCTTGCGCGCCTGGCGAGACAGGCCGATGGCCCAGCCGGCAGCGGCGGGGGAGGTGCCCCAGGGCCAGGCTTCCCGCGTGGCGGGCTGGGAATCGGTCAGGTGAAAATGGATGCCGACGGACAGGCTGGGGGTCTGGCGTGTCAACTCGGCTGCTTCTTCGGTGCCGGGCTGATGCGTCATCAGCACGGCGGCGTTGAGTGCGCCTTCCAGATGTGTGGCCATGATCGCGTCGTTCGTGGCTGCCGAGAGCCCGAAATCATCTGCCGTAAACACTATCTTGCGCGTCATCATCCACTTTCACAGCTACTACCCGGCACCCGGCGGTGGCAAGACTGCAAAAAGTCCTCGTCAGTTCGAGGGCGAGTACCTAGACCTGACATGCTGCCAACCACCCACGCTTTTTACTGCATGCTACCACTTGTTTTCCACTCCAGTAACCGCGCCCCTTTGTTCGTGCGCAAGACCCGATGATGGCGCTTCTGACAAGTCTCGTCGGGGTGGGTTGCCTGTTGGCGATTTGTTGGTGGGTGGTCGCGCTGGTGCAGATACGCGCGTTGCTCAAACGCAGTGTGGGCGGGACCTCGGTGCCGCGTCCCGAAATCACGTTTTTTAAAGCCTTTCCCGCTTGTCGATCCGACGACGAAGCCGCCATGTGGCAGCATTCTGTGGAAAGCCTCTTGCCGCATCTGGCGGCGGGGGACGAGCTTCTTGTCGGCATCCATGCTTGCGATCAGGCCCGCTTTGCGCCCTGGGTCGATGCGCTCCAGGCTACGGATAGCCAGCAGTGCCTGCGGGTTATCTACGCCACGCCGCCCGGCCTGCATATCAACCAGAAGGTGGACTGGATGCACTGCCTGGCTAAGGAGGCGACCAAGCCCTTGTGGTTCTGGAGCGATGCGGACATCGAGGTACCGGCTTCGTTTGGGGATGCGCTCGCGGCGGATGCAGCCCGGCTTGCCCCCGGCGGCATGATGACCTATGCCTACCGCATCGACCAGCCCGGGAGCGTGTGGAGCCTGCTCGACGCCGCCTTTGTCAATGCCACCATGTTGCCCGGTTTGGCCCTGATGCGAAACAAGCCCGAGCTCTGTTTTGCCCTTGGCGCAGGCATGCTTTTCCGGGCGGAGGATTTTCAGAAAAGGGTAGACTGGGGCGAACTCGGACGCCAGCTCACCGATGATAACTTCCTCGGGCGTACACTCAGTCCGTCGCGACTCGGCACCGTCACGCTGACCACCCGTACCGGGGCAACTGGCCCCCGTGCCGCCCTGTCGCATTACTACCGTTGGGAGAAAACGATTCGCTGGACGGAGCCGCTGGGCTATTTTTGTCAATTGCTGGTCCAGCCATTAGCTTTCACTCTGCTGGGATTTGCTATACTACCCCTGTCAACGGCACTTCCACTGCTGTTGGTCATGCTCTGGTTGGAGTGCCTCTACCTGAGCCGTGCGTTTCGTATAGCCGGGATGAAGGGCGCCGCCTCGCTGCTGGCCCTACCGCTGGTGCCGCCCGTGCGGCTGTTGGTATGGTTGGCCGTTTGGTTGCCCATAGGCGTTCGTTGGCGTGGTGTCTACTGGGCTCGCCTGCGCTACGACGCGAAGGAGGCTGCACGGTGAGCAGCATGAAGGCCGATGCGCTCTCGGGAATTTTACCTTGGGTAGCCTTTGGAGTGCTGCAAGCCCTGGGCTACACCACGGCAGCATGCCTGTCCGCAGGTGTGGTCATGTTGACAACGCTTATGCTGGCCAGAAACACCCCGGGCATCATCGATCTGGGCGCGAGTACGTTTTTTCTCATCTCCGGGCTATTGGGTCTAGCCTGGGGCGGGGCGCGTGTAGAGCCTTACCTGGGCATTCTGGCCAACCTCACCATGATGAGCTTCGTACTGGTATCAATCCTGCGTCGGCAGCCCTTTACCGTGCGCTATGCGCGCCGCAGTGCACCGCCCGCAGTCTGGGAGCACCCGCACTTTTACATCATCAACTACCTCATTTCGGGCTTCTGGTGTATTGCTTTTCTCGGGGGTGCCATGCTGGCCTACTGCCTGTCGCAAAACCCCAACCTCCCCAAGTATCTGGGCAATCTCGCCCCGGCCTTTTCTCTGGGGCCCGCGGTCGTGTTTACGCTGATCTGTCCGCCTCTCTACAAAAGGTTCATCTACTCCTTTGAAGCAGAAATCCAAGCCGCCGAGGCAGAAAAGACCTGAGGGAGTAGTCATAGCGCTTCTGCGGCGTTGCTGTCTGCTCTGTCGCGGAGTTCTGTGATCTCCCCCTCCTTCGATCGCGAAATAGAGTGCGGCTCTGAGGGTCTCAGTGGAAATGTTGGCATGTTTGGCGTGTATTGACTGCTATTCGTCGTAAAGTGGCCTATCGGATGGCGGCGAAATGAGGTAGTGTATTTACTTGTAAATCAGGCGGACAACAGCGCTGCCTACAACCCTCCTTTTTTCATGAAGATTCACGGTATTATCCCTCCGCTAGTAACTCCTCTCAAGGCCGACGAGACGCTTGATTTTGAGGGCAGCTCACGCTTGATCGAACACATCATCGCGGGCGGCGTGCATGGCCTCTTCATCCTCGGAACAACCGGCGAAGGGCCCAACCTGAGCTACGAGCTGCGGCGTCGATACATTGACCATGTGACCGAGACCGTCAATGGCCGCATTCCCGTGATCGTCAGCATCAGCGATACCGCCTATGCCGAGTCGCTTTCGCTGGCCGAGCATGCCCGCAAGGCCGGGGCACACAGCGTAGCCTTTACGCCGCCTTACTACTTTATCCCCGGAGCTCCGGAACTCCGGGACTTTGTCAAGGACATGGCCGAGCGCGTCGCGCTGCCTTTCTTCCTCTACAACATGCCCGCGCTGACCAAGTTGCCCATCCCGCTCGATGTGGTCGAGGAGGCTTTCCAGTATGAAAACTGCCTCGGACTCAAGGACAGTTCCGGTGATCTCCTGTACTTCAAGAAAGTGCATCGCCTGATTGCTGAGCGTGACCTCACGCTCCTGATCGGGCCCGAGGAGCTGCTGGCTGAGTCCCTGCTGGCGGGCGGCTCTGGTGGTATCAACGGCGGGGCCAACGTCTTCCCCAAACTATACGTTTCCATCTACGAGGCGATGCGCGCGGGCGAGCAAGCGCGCGCTGTCGAGCTCCAGCGCGAGGTGCTGGAGTTATCCTGCCGCCTCTTCACCATCGGTAAACACGGCTCAAGCATCATCAAGGGCATCAAGGGTGCGCTGGAGGTTTCCGGCCTGTGTGAACGTCACCTGGCCCAGCCCTTCCGTGCCTTTAACGATGCTGACATCGAGCGGGTACGCGAGGTCATCGAGACTCTCCGTCACCTGCCCAACGCGGAACTGTGGGCTAAGTAAAGGCCCCCGTTTCGCTGGTCTGCTGTTTCAGCACCTGCTTTTACGCCAAGTACGCATCTACGTAGGAGCGTGCGCTGAGGAGTTTGCGGATTTCGCTTACGGGCAGGTCTTGCTCTGTGCGCAGGGTGAGCATCTTGGTTTCGCCCGGGAAGAGGTCGAAGAAGTTGTCGCTCAGGCGGTGCGGGATGGCTTCGTCCAAATTCAGGTAAACCTGATAGGCGATGCGGTCCGCGCTGGCCGTGATGGCGTAGCTGCCTTTGCTGCTTTTCTTTACCGTGAGCTTGATTGCGACTTGGGGGAACTCGATGCGCTTGGGCGCGGTGAGGAAGGTCGTGTTCTCGCTGGCATGGCCATTGTCTGTGCTTAAGTGCGTGCGCAGGACGAGGTTGTGCTGCCCGTGGGCTGCGATCGCTTTCTGTAGCTTCAGGGTTTTGCGCAGCTTTGAGTCGTTGCTCGAAAGTTTTACCCGCTGCGATCCTTCGTCCTGTATCCGGTTTTTGGATACGTCCCATAGCTGCCAGCTTAGCGTGCCTGCGGTGGCTTCGGGGCCGTCGTAAACGGTATAGATCTCCAGCCCGTGAATATGCTTGATGACGGTGTTGGTCGAGATGTGCAGGTTTTCCTCGCCCAGCCATTTGACTGAGACCAGAGCCGGGGAGAAGAACCGCTTGGCCGCGTATTGGAGGGCCTTCCAGCGACCGCCGAAGTCGATGCTCGACCACGAAGCCACCGGCCAGCAGTCGTTCAGCTGCCAATAAATGGCGCCCATCGTGCGCGGCATGCTGCGGCGCATGTGCTCGATGCCAAAGCGCAGGGTAAAGGCCTGCATGATCTGCGAAAGATAGACCGTGGAGCGGTAATCCTTGGGGAAGCGGTACAGCTCGGAAACGTAGTGGAAGATGATCTGATTACCGCCGCCGTTGCGCTGGTGGTTGTCCATCTCCGGGCTAAAGATATTTTCGCTCTCGGTAAAGGTGCGGGCGGTCTCGACATGCGGGTAGGCCTGCATGCCGAATTCGGAAAAGAAGCGGTGCTGCTGAGCCTCGTAGGAGGTGATGGGCTCGCGCGAGTGCCACACGCCCCAGAAGTGCGCGTCGCCGGAGTTCATATTGCTGGTCTTGGCCAGGAACTCGTCCGGGTTGTACTCGGAGGTGTGAATATAGTCCGCGCCGGGGCAGTGCTTCTGTAGTGCTTTTTCCAATACGCCCATGAAAAGCTTCTCGTAGTCACGACGCTTCTTGGCATCGTCCAGCATCTCCTTGCGCGCGAGCTGAACAATCTCGTTGTTGCCGCACCACAGGGCGATGTGCGCATGATTGCGCAGGCGGCGCACCTGGTGCTCGGCCTCGGCCTTGACCGAGCGCAGGAAGCCCTCATCGCCGGGATAAGTCACGCAGGCGAACATGAAGTCCTGCCAGACCATGAGCCCGCGGCGCAGGCAACCCTCGTAAAAGCTGTCCACTTCGTAGATGCCGCCGCCCCACACGCGCAGCATGTTCATGTTGGCTTCAACCGCAGAGTCCAGCAGGTCGGGGATCATCGCCTCACCCTCGTTGACAAAGCTGTGCGCCGGCACCCAGTTCGCGCCTTTGGCAAAAACCGCACGTCCGTTGACCGTGAACTGAAAGCACTCGCCCCACTGGTCGGGCTTCATCTCGTGTTTAATCTCGCACAGGCCGAGCAGGTGGGTCTTGCGGTCGAGTGCATCGTCGCCACGATAGAGCGTGAGCTCAAGCTCGTAAACTGGCTGTTCCCCTTGTCCGTTGGGGAACCAAAGCTGCGGTTTTTCCACCTCAATCGAAAGCGGCTGCCCAACGCTTTGCTCTACGCGAGCAACGACTTCTCCCTCGTGCGAAAGCACCGCCTCGACGCGATCCTGCTTGCTCCGGCGGGCGGTTTCAATATCGACTTCGAGCGTGCACGCACCCGTGTTATGCACCTGATTGACGCGGTAGCCCTCGATGCGATTCATTGACCATGCCTCCAGGCGAATCGGGCGCCAGATGCCGCTCGTGGCCAGTCGCGGGCCCCAGTCCCAGCCAAAGGAACACTGCTGCTTGCGCAGTTGCGTGCGCCCACCTACCCAGTCGCAGGCGGTCGGTTCGGGGTTCGGGTCGCGCTGGCGGATGGCGTCCCAGGGATTGGCAAAAGTGATCTCCAGCAGGTTTGTGCCGGGCTTGAGCAGAGACTTAACCGGCAGGCGGTATGCGACAAACATGTTGTCGGTCTGGGCAAGCAGTTCGCCATTGAGTTTGATCGTAGCGATCGTGTCTAGCCCCTCGGCCACCAACTCGATGTTGCCTGCATCGAGTAGCTCCGCGCTGACTTCGAAACGGTTGCGATAAGTCCAGTCTGTCTGCTCAATCCACAGCAAGTTGCGCTCATTGCGCCCATAAAACGGATCCGGGATGAGCCCATGTCGACGGAGGTCGCTGTGTACGCAGCCGGGCACAATCGCCCCGTACCAGGCATTGCCCTTGGCGTGAAAAAACTCCCAGCCTGCGCCGAGATCGAGACTCAGCAGAGCCGATGAGATTGTATGAGACATAGCGTTTAAAGGAGAAATACATGCAGAGAGCGGTTCGTCTAGCCCTGCTCGTCAGGAGTGACGGGCTTGGCTGACTGTTGAGCGATGTCAATCTTCTGTAGGCTGATGCCGTCACCGTTGCCCGCTCTATTATAGAGCAGAAGAATCCATTTCTGCCTGTCAGTCAAGGTGATCATCTGCGCCATGCGCTTCTTGAGTTGACCGTTCATGTCGGGGGAGGCAACCAGCAGGGCCTGATGATAAGATTGCGCTTCGGGCACGATGCTGAGCAGCTTGCTTCCCTTAACCGGGAGGCTGAAGCGGGTTTCACCTAAGGCACACTCCAGTGGCGATGATGTCAGGTTGAGTGCCATCACGTTGTTACGTGGGTTCAGGAGCGATTGGGTGTTGAGGGCAAAAATAGCGAACTGGCTCTCACCCTTCGGGTAAAGGATCAGGACGTACGGGCCGCCTGTGCGTGGTAACATCGTTGTCGCCATCGGGGTACGCAGGACGGTGCTGTCCGCGGCCAGGCTTTCCTTGAAGAAGATAAGTTGGGGCGCGCCGCGGTATTGGTAGGTGGGCGAGAGTAAGCCTTCCTTCAGGTCAAGCAGGGTTGCCTCGGCTTCTGGGCCGTTGGCAAAGTAGAGCTTCGGGGCTACAAATTGCTCATCGGGCGGGATTTCTGCGGAGATGTTCTCGTGGCTCTGCTGTTGCGATCTCGGGGCTGCTTCCGGTACCGGTTGCCCGGGGAAGGCGATGCGCGATTGTTCTGGCCAGTAGAAGATGCGGAAGTCGATCGAGACCGCTTCCTCCTCCGTGGAGAGGGCGAATGCTGAGGTCGCCAGAAGGGTGAAACAGGCGAGTGCATGCAGGCATTTCATCATAGCTCATCGTTTTCCAGCCAGCGGAAGCTTACGACCACAAAGCGGCGGCCAAGCTGGCGGTTGGTGGTTGTAAGGTCGTCGAAGTCAGCTTCCGCTACATTTGCGCTGGCTTCGACAAACTCCGGCAGCCGCTGGACGATAGCCTCGCAGCGAGCGATGGTTTTTTCACCCGTCATAGCGTTGATATTTTCACCGTAGGCGCGAATGCGGAAGGTGTCCGAGCGCGCGCTCAGGGTGCCACCCAGCCGGGCGAGGAGGTCGGCTTGCGTGAGCCATCCGGGTAAGCCCTCGGTGGTCCATCCTGCCTCTGCCTTGGCTTCTGTATTCACCATGCCGCTGGTATGGGCGGCTACATTTGCAGTCTGCAAACGATCATTGAGGTCAGCTTTTTCAATGGCGGCGCTCAGGGTACCCTGCAGGCGAAAGGCGTCTGTCGGCTCCGAGAACGTGTTGTCCTGCCGGTTGGGCATGCGGTTGATAAACTGGGACAAGCTGCCGAAGGGGCCGCGTACTTTGATTTCTTCAACAATGGCTTGCGCTAGCAGCTCAATCTCCTGCGGAGAAAGTTGGCGATAGCCGTTGTACTGGGAGTCCGAAAGGAGGTTGTCGACGGAGTCAATCGCGGGGCCGACGGGCTTATCGTAGCGAAGGATGGGGGATGTAGGGTTAGCCGGATCGGCAGTATCGACTGCACCGCTTTGGCGGGTGACATCCGTGCCGTAGAACGAGGCCAGCAGTGCGCGCCAAGCCTCGACCGAAGTGCTGTTGACATTAAACGCGCCATCTAGCATCAAGTCTGCCGCCGCGGCATCGTAGTCCGAGCGTGGCTCTGCACCTGCGTCGGTCACTGCGATCAAGCGTGAGTTCTCGGGGGTGTTGTGGGCCGCTGTGTTGGGTAGGGTGGAGAAAAAGTAGCCGTCCCAGAGCGCGTCGTTGAGCTTGTACGAGTAGTCGTGCAGCACGCCCTTGAAGTCGAAGTCGCTTTCCTCCGGGGTGTAGGAACCGTCCCAGTAGCGTTCGGTTTCGTCCAGCTCGATGGAGCGGCTGGCCTGACTGTTACCGATGGCGTAGGCGGGGATCAGGTTGCCAAAGCGGCTGTGGAGGACGCGCTGCTTGTAGGTCGCGCCGTTGTCGTATTCGTTATACAGCGGGGCGTGCGTGAGCTGGCCAATCGAGAAGAGCTCTTCTCTCACCGGCGCGGGCTGAAAGAGCGATACATTGTCGATGAGGTTGCCGTTAACAGAACCGACCGATACGATGTCCCCGGACCACGGTGTAACGCCGATGTGCATGTCATCTCCACCAAACTGCCCATTCGAGGAAAAACTTGGGTTAGGGCTCAGGACGGTGTTGATGTTGCCGCCGTAGACCAGTGGGGTAGGGCCGTTTATCTGAGCGCGTGGGTTCAGTTGACTGAGCCATTTGTGCGAGCTGGGGGGGAGGGTGATTTTCGTGTCGTCCCAGAATTTCTCATTGCCGACAAAATTGCGCATCGATTTAAACCCGACCGCATACGTTGTATCCTGAAACGGTCCAGAGGGCAGACTGGGTAGCGTGGTAAATACATTAGAGTCGTAGTGCCGCATGAGGGGAAAGTCATGCTGGTAAAGGGTGGTCTGGAGCAGTTCCGGGCCGGAGGTTGCTGCTTTGAAGAGGCGGAAGGTGTTGGCCCGTTTGCCATCGCCATACAACTTGTAGGTGTAGGGGCCTAGCATGGGATTGACCTCAAAGCCGGTGTCGACGTAGTAGCCGTAACCCATGCGGTAGCCACGCTCAAGCACGTGCGTGGTGGGGCTGAGTGCGCTCGGGTCGTAGGGGCGTTGCTCCGCGGGTGGACTGTAGACGATGGCTTGCCCGGGCTCGATTCGTCCGCTGTTCAGGTATAGCGTGAGGCTCTCGGAGAAGTTCAGGGAGGCAAAGTCATTTCCGTTAAAGGTGAGTTTATTTCCGTCCCTGTCTTTCAGCTCCATCTTGTGCCAACGGTACCAGATATTGGTTTCATTGTTCATGCTGGAGCCTCCGTCACCGGGACGCAGAAAGCTGAGGATCAGTTCCGTGTCTTCCAGGGGAACGGTATAGGGGTTCCATAGTACCACGGCAGGCATCATGTGGAGGTAGATCCTGCCGCTGGCATCGATCGACGGCAGTACGTAGCACTGAAAAACCGTGATGACGGGGTAGGCGCCGGCCTGCTCGGCAGTCGAGGGCTGGATGGGAAGGTCTCCGCTGACGGGGTCGGGCTGGAGGGCGAGCCATGAGCGGAGTTGGTTCCAGGCCGGGCCGCCGGGGTCATTTACGCTCGGTGCGGAGCCATCCGCCGTGCCAAAGATCAACCCGGCGGGCTCTGTCGTGCTGTCGTAGAGACCCGTGGTAAGGTCTTTGCGCAGCCCGGCATCGCGGGTGTTGGCCAGTACGCCGTAGCTGCTGAAGGTGAGATCGTGAAAGTGCTCCGGGGCGATGGTGTTTGAGCCCGTGGCCTGCCGGGTAAGGGCCTCAAAGCTGGCGTAGTCGCTCAGGCGGCTGCGTATGCTGTCGCTGGAGTTGGCAAACCAGTCGAGGTCGCGCATGGTCTCGATGCCAAGTCGCTGCGCGCTGATGGGGCTGCTGCCGGCAGTCAGGTTTGCCTTGGCTTTGACGCCCTCGTCGCCGATCCAGAAGGCGTAGCCCCCGGTCGTATCCCCCTCTGTGGTGAGCTCCACAAGGCCCGCCTCAATCGGGTTGGGGCCGGAGACGAGCTCCACGCGCTCGGGGAAATCCGTGGCGTTGGCCAGGGCATCGCCTTCGGCAGCGTTGTGTGTTTCCGGGTAGCCTGAAATCAGCCAGCGGCGGAAGGTCGTGTCCACGAAGCCCTCGGTATCAACGGATGTTTCCCAGACGCCGGTCCAGAGTTGGCGATCCTGCTTCACGCCGTCAATTTGCAGGGTTCCGGTGGCAACATCGAAGTCGTCCGTGTCGTAGGGGTCGTTGTCAAGTCGGGTGGCGATCGCGCTGATGCGTCTGTCCGGCCCGAGCTCTTCCTGCAGCGTGCCGAGTGCTGCCTTTAGCCCAAAGAGCGCATTCTGACGTGCCCGTTGGACGGATTCGGACTGGGTGGATACGGTCACCTCCATTCTGACCAGCGAGGTCAGCGATACGATGAGCAACACCATGAAGGCCATGAGCACGAGGCTTATAATCAAGGCAAAGCCCCTGCCCACTTTGGTCTGGTGGGCTGCTTCGGGGGTTCGTATGTGGCTGGGAATTCTTTGGACGGGGTGCATCGAGATAAATCCCGCTAGATGGGGGTGTCTTGGGTGGGGTGGGGTGTATTGCGTCAATTCATAGTTAAACGGCGGGCGTGCCAACTTCCAGATTAGCCCCGTACTGAAGCACTTTCTGGGTTACATATGCTGACTCAACTTGGCGCGGAGCGCAACGGAGATCAGCACTTCTGGCCGCCCAAATACCCACGGCTTGCCCCATCATGGAGCAGGTGGGCATGACGCGGGCCGAGGACAGCGTAAGCTGGTCAGCGGAAAAGCAACGTCCGGCCATGAGCAGGTTTTCCCCGTCGCGGGCAATCAGGCTACGCAGGGGGATGTGGTAAGGGGGGACGCCTTGCTCCTCCTTGGGAATGATGTAGGTGCGCTTCTCGCAATCGGGTGTCATGCCATCGAGATAAAAAACGCCTCGGGCCACGCCATCGTCGAAGGCGCAGCCGGCGCGGATGTCATCCAGGGTCAATACGTAGTCGCCGATGATGCGTCGCCCCTCGCGCAGCCCGATACGGGGTGAGCAGTGGTCAAAGCGCCAGGGCTTTTTCTCGACGCGCTGGTAATAGTCGAGTACCTCGTACATGCGCTCGCGGGCACGTATCTCCATTTTAGTCAACTCCTCGGTATCGGTGCTGTCATATCCGGGGATTTTTACCTTGAGTGCTTTGGCCTGTGCTCCGTGTGGCCAGATGCTTGTCATGGGCAGGTCGTCTTCCTTACGCACGGGGTTAAACCAGCCCTCCGGGAGCTGCGGCACGGGCTTGCCATCCATCATTTCGCGGACGAAGAACATGAGCGAAGCGGGCAGCGGCATGCCGTCGCCGTCTCGCCCACGACTGGTGGCAAAGCCTGCCGAGCGGGCGACATGGGCCTCGCCTGTGCAATCGATGAAGACCTTTGCGCGAACGGCTTCCGGGCCGGAGCTTCCCCGGATAATGACCTCTTCGATGCGGTTTCCGTCCATGCGCGCACCGACATAGCAAGTGTGCAGCAGGGTGTGGACGTTGTGTCGTCGCAGGAGCTCCTGCAGGATGATTTCCAGCACGGAGTGCTCAAAGATGCGGTTGCTGCTGAGCGCAAAGTGCTCGTACTCGCCGAGGTAGGGGTCGATGGCGCCCCAGGCTTCCTGCATGGCGATGATTTCGTCAAAGATAGCCCCCTGGCCACGGGTTTCTCCGCTCCAGTTGGCGACCCCGCCAATGGTGGCGTTACCACCCGTCGTGGCGAAGTACTCCACCAGGAGCACACGCGCGCCTTCGCGAGCAGCGGCGCAGGCGGCGGATACACCGGCCATGCCACCGCCGATGACAGCGACATCGACCTCGTAGCTCAGGGGGATGGATGCATGGTATTGGATGAATTCCATAAGAAAATCAGGTCAGGGAGTTCAAGGGGAGGCGCAGGAGTTCGATAGCTTCTTTCTTGCGTGAAAAAATGACGTACAGGTGGCCCTCGTGGATCAGGCTGTGGGGGTAGCCGTATTGGCCGACCTTGTGCAGGCCATCATAGCGCTGGGTGTAGTGCGTTTCTGCCAAGGTGTAAGCCTGGTCGAATACCATCCCGTCCCTGGAGAGCGAAAGCACCAGCGGGCAGCGGTGGAACTCCGGTTTCGGGTCCGGGTTGCCTACGCAGTAAAAGCGTCCGTCAGGCAAACGCCCGAAGTGGAATTTTGTGCTGTTGTCGGTAAAGGTCGTCTTGGCCGGCGGACTCCAGGTGTGGCCATCGTCGCCGCTCTCGGTTACCCAGAGTTGCCCGGTTCCCGTCCGCAGCAGCATGTGCAGAGTGCCGTCGTCTGTTTGATAGAAGGAACCTTCGCAGGGCATGCCTGCCCAGCCCATCTTGGCCTGGAGGGGTTGGAAGTTGCCAGAGTCGTCCACAACACTATCGCCGGGCACGATGCCTGTCGTTACCCAACCACTGAGCCCGCGCGGATCATCCGTGTAGGGAAAGGTGATGCCTCCGCTGAGGATGAGCCGTCCCGATGCTGTTGCCTGTGGCCCGTGGTTGGGGACGAAGGGCAGGCCGAGGTCTTGGAACGGCTCCCATTGGCTGGCCTCGCGACATGTACGAGCCAGCAGACGGGTGTTGATGTGTCCGGTGTCGGCTACGGGGCGCCGTCCTTCGCTCAGGCTTGTGCTGGCATACTCATAGCAGCCCGCGTAGGCTACGAGCTCGCCTTCATGCTGGTGAAAGCCACCCGCTGTCATCACACTTCCCTGCGCAACAGGGGTGTCGCTTGGAAGTCCGGCGTCAAAGAGCACCGTGGGCTCAGACCAGTCGACGAAGTTATCCGATTTGGCCAACAGCACGCGCTGGTTGGGGGCGTCCTCGTCGTGGTGGCCGTTGGACCACATGGCATACAAGCTGCCATTAAAGGCACACAGGTGCGGATGGTGCGAGTAGGCCCATTCCGCTTCGGGCAGGTAAACCCAACTACGCTCGATGGGTAGAGGCGGGCGACCCTGTGCCATAGACTGCGCGAAGTTGTTCGTTATCGGGGAAGCGATTTGCTCCGCTTCTGCATTGGGTAAAGTGTCGTCAACGCGCACGGCATGCTCGGTTTTACTCATGAATATCTGCGGGGTGGGATAGGGCGCCGAGGTGCTTTGCTGCGTGCCTGGCGGGGATATTAACTGCCTCCTATCCTAGAGAAATACCCGCGTCGGACCGTGAGTAAATATCGAGCTATTTTGTGAAAAATGTAGCAAAGTGAGGCTGGTCGCCCAGAGGCTTGATTTACCTGTTTCTTAGAACGATGGCTTAAGCATGCCGCTTGCAAGCTATACCTCCTGCATAGGGAGGCATTAAAATAAGTAGCAACTTCCCGCTACTTAGAGTTCTTTGCGATTCCGGTACTGGCCTGGTGTCAGGCCAAAGCGCTCGCGAAAGCAACGGATGAAGTACTGCAGGTCAGTGAAGCCGCACATAGCGGCTACATCGGTCACGTTATGGCGCAGGTCTTTGAGCAGGATCAGGCTGCGCTGTAGGCGCAGTTCGTTCACGTATGCACGAAAGTTCTTCTTCGCGTGCTTATGGAAGAAGCGTGAAAAGTGGTTGGGGTGGCGATTGAAAAACCGGGCCACGGATTCGCGGCTCAGGTCGTTGTCGGACCAGTGTTCAGAGAGGTAGTCGCACACGCTTTGCCAGAGAATCGACTGGGGCTGGCTGGCGGACTCGGGGGCGTTCTCCATCAGCGGGATCAAATGGGCGTACAGGAGTTTGGCCAAATGCGTGTCTGCCGTTGCAGCGATTTCATCCTGACTGGGTTCACGCAGTAGGGCCAGGAGGTGTTTCCCGTAGTTGCCCAGCGTCTCTCGGGTTTGCCACTGAGCAATGTAGTCCGGGATAACGCGTGGTTTGGCTCCCTTGATGACCTTGCGTGAGTGGATGGTGATGCGGGTCGAACTATCCCGAAAAATCACTCCCAGTGAGGTGTAGGAAGTCTGCGGTACGGGGCAGATCCAGGTGCCTTCCGAGAGAAAGAGCATTTGCCCCGGGGCAATGTCGAGCGTCGTTTCTTTTTCCTCCTCAATGGTGCGAAACGAACCTACGCCCTCCAGTACGACGATGACGCGGGCCGTTTCCATAAAAAACGAGGACTGCTTGCCCAGCGGTCGCTTGCCCTGAAGAATGCGGACGATCGGATGCTCATCGCTGCCTTTGAGGCAAGCGTTGAGAGTCTTCAGGATGGTTGTTTTCTCCTTCGACTGGTTCATGGGCTACTGGGGACGTACTTGGATCTAGGTGGCAGATCAAGTGAATTAACTAACAACTGTGTGCTTACATGACTCCTTGTCTTATTCGCGGCGACCTAATCCATAAAGTGCTCATTTTTAGATTTATATGGCAAAATAGATTGGATTGTTGGAGACTCGTGGGAAGACTGATGATGCTACATAATTAACACTTATTTGGTTTTTTTACACTTCTCAATTTTGGCCCATTTTCGTCTATTATTAGCTATCTCGACATCAACTATGCCCCGGTTGAACGACTTGGGGCGTTCTAGCAAACATCCAAGGAAACTAACCCTATCGTTATGAAAAATACCCTGACACTGACCCTCCTCGCGCTTGGCCTCTCATCTGCAGTTATGGCAGATGTGCTCATCAACTACCAATTTACAGAAGGCTCTGCTCTCCCGACTTCTACCGGCGTCGGCATCGATGGCTCCGTCTTCGATATCGGTCCGGCAGGCTCTGGGAACGACCCCGAGTGGATCATCAGCGGAGGCACCGAAATGGCCCTCGGCTATGCTAATGGAGCTCCGAGCAGCGAGGCGCTCGCCGTGACCGAAGGCAGCTACTTTGGCTTTACCATGACGCCGCTCGGCGAAAATGAAGTCAGCTTGACCAGCTTGACCTTTGACACCATTGCCAACGCGACCCAGGGATTGAGCGGTTCGGCCAATGTGACCTTCTTTGTCCGCTCCAGCATTGATAACTACGCCACCACGATTGATTCCTTTAATCAGGAGTATGTGAACAGCTTCAGCTTTGATGAAGTGGACAGCCGCACGGTGACCCTCAGCGGTGCTCCCTATCAAGACCTTACTGAAGCCACGACCTTCCGTATTTACATCTGGGATACATCCGGCAGCTCCTTGCGCACACCGCGTATTGATAACGTTATCCTCAACGGTACTTCGTCGATTCCCGAGGCGTCCAGCGCCGTGCTCCCAGTCATGGCTCTGCTCGGTCTGTTCTACCTGCGCCGCCGCAGATAGGAACCGTGTACGCAATGACCCATCTCCGTGAGGACGGGGGGGGGGCATTGTTTTGTCGAGTGCGCTTTTAGCCACCGCCCGGACTCCGTCGATGCAGTCCTGCAGGGTGTACTGTGTCCGTATGGTGCCGGGCCGTGGCGGTAAGTGCTTGGGTGGACAACCCAACGCAAATGCTTTTATTCATTATATCGAGAGAATGCCTAACCCGATTCTGATTACCCTAAGCCTGCTTGTCCTGGCTTGCGTATCGAGCGCAGCCGCGGAAGAGTTCGTCGAAGCGTGGATTTCCCCGGAGACAGTGGGCTCGCCTGTGGCCCGCATGTATGATACCTTTATGGTCACGCCGCGGGGCACGGATCAGTCCTCCGGCACGAGCAACCAGTTTGTTATCGAGTCTGGGCCTGGGGGTAGCGAGGTCTTGACTTGGTCAGCCACGCCAAAACAGGACTTGAGCGACGCGCAGTTGTCGAAGCAGTGGGCTTTGTGTCGAGGGGTGTTTCCCGATGCGGGCTGGGGCCAAGTCGTTGGCGTGAGGGTACGCTTCTATGCCTCTGAGCCGGGCGAGATTTGGGGGCAGTTTTTCCGTGGTGCCGAGCCGAAGGGCAAGGGCTTCTGGACGGCCAAGCTCGTCAGCGAAACCGCGCAGCCCTATCAGGCGGGCTTGAATGAACTCACCTTTCACGTTTCCAAGGACGAGTTGGGTAAGTGGGGCAGTCGGGTAAATAGCTTTGGCCTACTGACGCGAGAGGTGCCTTGCACGCTGTCTATAGAGTCGCTTTCGCTCGTCTTCCCCAACGAGACGCGGGCGCAGGACTTCGCCCGTCGCATGCTCAATAGCAAACGCCAAAAGCTGGAAACGATGTTGTCCTGGGTGCAGGTTCGCGGGGTGCCGCTGGAGGTGGAACCCGAGGCGATTCAATCCGCTGAGGACGAGCGCATCATCTGGCGCGCTGCCCAACTGCTCAGCATGCGCGAGCAGGTAAACTACTGGCTGAGCATGGCGGAGTACCACCTGCTCGCGGACAGCGTATGCGAGGGGGGCGATGCCTTTCAGGACGAGCTGGACACGCTCATCCCGGCTTTTACTTCGCTGGAAGCTGCCCCGTCACAGCCTGAGCTCGACGCCCTGCAGCGAGAGCTTGATGCCTGGGTGGCCCAGGTGCAGGCACAGATTCCGGTAGAAGACCGCCGCTGGGGAACGGATGAGGTGGGGGATCGCTTCATCCGCGCAAACGGTGAGCCCTACCGCATGTTTGGCCCTTTCTTCTTTCGCAGTATCTATCGGCCCGGCAACGGGCGCGATAATCTCTGGAAGGCGTGGGATATGCGCTACATTTCAGCTCTCGGGTTTAATGGCATTCGCCTGACCGTTACCTGGAAATGGCTCGAACCCGAGCGGGGCCAGCTCGACCCGGCTTATGTAGCCATGCTGCAGGACATCATGGTCGAAGCTGAAAAGTACGGGCTCGGCGTCTCCATCGATTTGCACTGGCCCTTTCCCCAGTGGTTCATGAATGGCCCGGACGATATCCCGCCGCTGCCGGAGAACATCGATCACCATAATGCCTACCACTGGCCGGAAGCCTTGGCCGAATCCTGGGGACGCTTTGCCGAGGCCATGCAGGGCGTGCCCAATATCGTTGCCTTCGAAGTCCCCGCTAACGAGACCCCGATTGGACGCGGCAAGCTGGGCATCAAGGCATACCCCGTGCTTATTCAGTCATGGAACGCCTGGCTGCGGGAAACATACGGGACGCGCGAAGCACTCGAGCGGGCTTGGCAAAGTGATGTACCTGGGCGTACCTACGAACTGCAGCCTTCTGAAAGTTGGAACGACAACAGCATCCAGCCTTTGGGGTTTCAGGGAGACACGTCACCGGAGGAAGCCTACGCGCACAACCCCCGTTTCTGGGATCATGTGCGCTGGACTGCCTGGATGCAGGAGCAGACATCAACCGCGGTCATGGAGTCGATCCGCAGCTGGATACCCGGTGCCGAGGGCATGTTTCAGTACACCATTGGTGACGTCTGGGACAAGAGTCCGATCCCCGTTAACTACCAGTCCATTGCAACGTTCTACGGGGAAGACACGCTCCCGGGCACGCACTACGGTATGGGCGGCGTTGCCGCTCGCAAGGCGGCCTCACTTACACTCAAGAGCTACGATTCGGAGCAGCAGATGGAGGGGCGTCAGCCTCAGGTTATGCGCCATGTCGAGCTCGGTTTGGGCTTTTGTCCCTTTGCCTTCCACGCCCGTGGCGGCGGAGGTATGCTATTCTCCGATGACGATTGGTACCTGAAGGAAAGCGTGGCCTACCTGCCAAAGATGTCCGAGTGGATACGTACCTACTGGCCGGATGAAGAGGTTGCCGATACGCCCCGCATCGCCTTTATTGAGAATACGCAGCGCGTAGCCGCGGGGGACAAGACCTTTGGCGACCTCGATGCATTGGCCGCTGCTTACGGCGTCGAGCTTGGTGTCTTCGAAGGCCTGCGCATCGTACGAAACCCCGAGCTCTTGGAGGGGTACGACGGTGTCATTCTCGACAGCGGCTGGCTCGACCCTGATTTACTCCGTATCCTGGATGAAGACTACGCGGGCCTTGTTTTGCTTTACGGTACGCTCGACTACGACGCTCTGGCGCGCAAGGGAGCATACTCCATGGGCAATCGCCTGGCCGACTCGGGCCGTTTTTTTAAGCGAAAGAACCCGCTGATAACTGATGGTGTCGCGCTGGATTTTATCGATCTTCAGGGCGAGTGGGATGCGGCTTTTGTCGATTCTACCAAGGGTGAACCGACCCGTGACGCCCTCCAGGCTGCCGAGTGGTCACGGCTGCATGTGCCCGCCTTTTGGGGGGAGATGGAGATTCTCGGCTCATCGCTCTATCACATGGGAGATGTCTGGTACCGTAAACGCATGACGATTCCGTCCACCTGGAAAGGGCGCGACCTGACGCTTGAGATCGGAGCTATCGACGATTTTGACTGGGTTTACCTCAACGGGAAACTCATCGGAAAAACGACACAGGATCGTGCTAACTGGTGGACCTCGCCTCGCAGCTACACCATCCCGGCAGAGCACATACGCTGGGGGCAGGAGAACACGCTCGAAATCTGCGTGCGCAATACCAATGACGATGGCGGTATCTATAAAGGTCCGGTACGCATCACCAGTGCGGCAGGAGCCAGCGTAAAGTGGTCCTCTGGTAATGCCACCTATCCTCTTGAGCTGTCCACCTATACGAGCTGGGTTGACCCGGGCGCGCTATCCGGTGAGGTAGAGGTCATGGCTACGATTGAAAAGGAGGGGGGCAGTGGGCGCGCCATGCCTGCTTTGCTCCGGGATGGCCCGTGGTTCTGGTGGGTCGGGAATTCCCCGTGGTCATCGGATGGAAGTAGCGGAGCCGTTCTGGGCACCTTCTTTGAGGCGGTCGCTGCGGGACGATGATTTTTTGCACGACGTGGAAGCTGTATCGAGAAAACGGATACGGCTTACCCGCCCAGTCGCCACATCTCTTCGTGGCGGATCATTGACCCAGCGCTTGTGCCTCGCAACTCGGAGTAGTGGTCATCGCGGGCTTGCCAGCGCTGGGCCAGATGGGCGCGTAGCCTCTCAGGTTGTGAGAGCAGAGGCTTAAGCGGGGTGCCGCTTTGCGAAAAAAGACAGGTGAAAAGTTCGCCCGTGGCAGAGATGCGTGCGCGCGTGCAGCCGCCGCAAAAGGGACGACTTACCGACTCAATAAACCCGACCTCAAGGCCATTGTCTTCGTATCGGTAGCTCCGCGCGACATCGCTGGGGTTGATCGGCGAAAGGGCGGTAAGATCGCTGAAGACATTCAGTGTCTCGCGTATTTGTTTTCCCGATACAACATCGCTTGGGGACCATCCATTGACGGAGCCGACGTCCATGTATTCGATAAAGCGCAACACGAACCCACGTTCGCGGCAGGCATGAGCCAGCGGAATGATCTCCGAGTCGTTGACCCCTTTTTTTATGACGGCGTTGAGCTTAACGCCGAGTCCGGCGGACCGGGCGGCCTCTGCTGCCTCCAGTATTTGCCCGGGGTTTATCTTGCGTCCGGCCATCTTGCTGGCTACGTCGGCATTGATGCCATCAAGGCTGATGTTCACCCGGTCGAGACCAGCGCGGTACAGCGCAGACGCTCGGGGGGGCAGTTGGAGGCCGTTCGTGGTCAGGGCCAGGTCGAGCTCTGCGGACACGTTGCGGATGGCCGCAATGATCTCGATCAACTCGGGACGTAGCAGTGGCTCGCCGCCGGTCAGGCGAATTTTTTCCACCCCTAGCTCGACAAAAGTCCGGGCGAGCAACACGAGTTGCTCAGGCGTGAGCAGGTCTTTGCGTTGAGTAAAGCGAAAGCGCTCTCCGAAGATGTCTTCCGGCATGCAGTACTGGCAGCGCAGGTTGCAGCGGTCGGTCAGGGAAAGGCGCAGGTCGCGCAAGTAGCGTTCTCTTTGGTCGGCCGATGCGCTGACCTTGCCATTCGGGACAGGCTTCGTTTTGGCTCCAGACGTCATGGCTCTGTCGGGGCGGGGTGGTGTGAGCAGTGGCAGGCCGTCGGGTCAACCCACTCGCTTGTACCATCCGTGTAAAATTCATGCTTCCAGATCGGGACGGTGTCCTTGATATGGTCGATAACGTACTGGCAGGCTTGGAAGGCGTCCTTGCGATGAACGGACGAGACGCCCACCCAGACGGCCAAGTCTCCAGGGGCGAGTGGCCCGGTGCGGTGTACGGCCCGTATGTCGAGCACATCGAAACGCTCGGTGGCGAGCTTGAGTACTTCCTCTCCCTGTTTAAGTGCCAGCCGGGCGTAGGCTTCGTACTCGAGCCGAATGACGTCGCGGCCCAAGTGGTGATTGCGCACCCAACCCTCGAACACGCAGAAGCCGCCTGCATCAATTCGCTGCATGCTTGTCCGCATTTCAGGGTGTGAGATCGGATGGTCCGTGAGAGTAAAGTCCATGAGGGGGATTGAGCTATCACTAGTAGTGAAGTACTCGGTTGCCAAGAATAGCTTCCTTTGCCTCCATGCACAACCCAAGAAAAGTTTCTTCCTGCAGATTTAGCTTACGCCCGGTCCAGTAGATGCGCCAATGGCGCTCCAGTTTGCGGTCGTTGAGCGGGAGTGTGACCAGAGAGCCGAGTTCGACTTCGGCCTGAACAACCCAGTGGGGCAGGAAGGCCAGGCCTTGCCCGAGTTTTACCATCTCTTTGACCGTCTCTACGCTCCCGACCTCCAGGTACTCGATTGCCCGCAGGCCAAAGGAGTTGAAGTAGTCCTTGATTAGAATATCGCTCGGGCTGTCGTTGCCGAAGAGGTGGATATTACTGCTCTCGAAGTCGCTGGCGGTGAGGTGGGATCGCTCTGCCAAGGGGTGAAAGGGAGGCAGGGCAACCACGAGCTCGTCGGTAAACCATTCGATGGACTTGAAATCGCTTGGCTCATCGCCCGGTGCAACGGTCATGATGAGGTCCACTTCATTTTTGCGCAGACGCTCAAAGTTGGCCTGGCCGCGGTCGGGCTTGATGAGGATGGACGAGCGGGGAAAGCTCAGGCGGTATTCGCGCAGTACGGGTGGCAGGAGCAAGTGGCACAGCGAGGGGCTGGCCCCGACGCGCAGCCGCCCCGCGCCCCAGTTCTCCAAGTTGTCCAGCCGATCGCGAATGCGCTGCATCCGATTGAGGATCTCCGTGGCCTCCCGCAGGAGCATGTCCCCGGCCTGAGTGGGGAGTACCCAGCGGCCCTTGCGCTCGAACACGGTGTGGCCGAGCTGCCGCTCCAGCGCCTTGAGCGAATGGCTGACGGCGGACTGGGTCAGGTTAAGTTGCTTGGCGGCCTCGGTAAAGCTGCGGGTACGCGCCAGCGCGACCACCGTCATGAGCTGACGGCTGTCCAGTGGGCTATTGAAAGTGGGAGTTGGCATGCTTCGCGCTATGAAATTGGCTCATAGTTTTAGCAGAACCCATTCCAACTTGAAGCAAGCATCACACAATCTGAAGCATTTCCGTATCGGGCTAGTACGCCTGATTGATGCCACGCCGTACATCATGGCGGGCGAACTGGGGTACTATAAAGAAGCGGGGTTGAGCGTCCAATTGAGCTGGGAGCTGGGCTGGTCTTCCATCAAACACAAGATCGCCTATGGTCAGCTTGAGGCGGCACACGCTCTGGCTCCGATGGCACTGAGTATTGTTCATGGTTACGAGGTGGCGGCAACACCCTGCCGAGCGCTCATGGTTACGAGCCGCATGGGGAATGCGATAACGCTTGCCCAGCATATCCGTGGGCGTGGGGTGAGCAGTGCCGAGGATTTTCGCCAGGAGGTGCGTTCTTCCAAGGGGACGACGCGCTATACGCTGGGCGTGGTCTCGCTCGACTCCTGCCACCATATCCTGCTGCGGCAGTGGTTGCAGGGCTTGCGCCTTGATCCTGATCGCGACGTGCGCATCGTGGTGGTGCCCCCGGGGCAGGCGCTGAGAAATCTCCGTGCGGGTACGCTGGACGGCTACTGCGTGGGGGAGCCCTGGAGCAGCCTCGCGGTCAAGGATGGGCTGGGCTGGGTGCTGGCCTTGAGTCAGAGCCTGTCAGCAGGGCATGTGGAAAAAGTGCTGCTGGCGCGCGAACGCCTTTGCCAAAGCCACCCTGAGGAGGTCGAGGCCTTGCGGTCAGCGATCCAGAAAGCCTGTGCTTATTGCTCTGAGGTCGAGAACGCCGCCGCTATTTCGCGAAAAATGCGTCGTGCGGTTGCCTTGGGGCCGGCAGCACGTGGCATGGAAAAAATCCTGCGCGGTGAGTTTGACTACGGTGATGGGAAACTGCGTTCTGGCCTCAGCGTGATGCAGTTTTGCACGGGAAAGCAGGCTCATTGCAGTCGTGCGGACCTGGACTGGTTGGTCAAGGGCAGCCTCGACTGTGGATGGTTAAAGCTGCCTGCGGATGAAGCTGAGCAATTGGCCAAGCGCACTTTTTCGCATTAGGCCTGAAAGTTGGCATGCTCAATTTTTAGCATTTTCCGGAAAATGCTATATGAATGGCGCTCATGACACCGATGAATGCGGGCATTAGCCCATTTAATGCGTGTGAATCAATGGGGTTATGGAATTATGAATCTGATTCATGAAAGCCATGAATAATTCGAAGTGCGAAAAAATGCTCATGAAGGGCAAGTGGCATGGACAGTGCAAAAATAAGCCGCGTCCACAGAACGCTAACTTATTTGATCCACATGAAAGCAAAAGCATTTCTCGCCAACGCACTCGTTGTGCTCACCAGTTTTACCGCCAACGCAAGTGATCTTGATCTGGAAAAAGATGAACTGAAGGTTGGGTTCATCAAACTGACTGACTGCGCGCCTATCGTCATTGCCAAGGAAAAGGGTTTCTTTGAAGACGAGGGCTTGCAGGTCGAGGTAATCGCCCAGCCAAACTGGAAGACGCTCCTCGATAACGTCATCAGTGGTAACCTGGACGGCGCACATATGCTCTCGGGGCAGCCGATTGCTGCTACGATCGGTTTCGGGACCAAGGCGCACATTGTCACCGCCTACACGCTCGATTTGAACGGAAACGGCATCACCGTATCGAACAACATCTGGGCGCAAATGCAGGAGAACGACCCTGCACTGGACACACCTCAGCCCAAGCACCCCATCAGTGCCGACGCGCTCAAGCCGATTGTGGAGGAGAAACTCGATGAGGGTGAAAAGCTCCAGATGGGCATGGTTTTTCCCGTTTCGACGCATAACTACGAGCTGCGTTACTGGTTGGCCGCCTCGGGCATCCATCCCGGCATGTACACGGAGACGGATACCGGGGGCCGGACTGATGCCGACGTCGAGCTTTCCGTCACTCCACCGCCGATGATGCCGCAGGTGCTGGAGGCAGGCAATATCCAGGGGTACTGTGTGGGCGAGCCCTGGAACCAGCAGGCGGTGTTTAAGGACATCGGCGTGCCCGTTACGACGAACTACGACATCTGGAAAAACAACCCGGAGAAAGTCTTCGGCGTAACCAAAGAGTGGTCGGACGAAAACCCCAACACGCACGTGGCCGTAATCAAGGCGCTCATCCGTGCGGGCAAGTGGCTCGATGAAAAGGACGCGAGCGGTAACTTCGTCAACCGCGAGGAGGCCGTGCGCATCCTCTCGCAGCCCAATTACGTCGGGGCAGACTACGACGTTATCAAGAACTCCATGACGGGCACCTTCACCTTTCAGAAGAGCGATCAGCGCAAGATGCCCGAGTTTAATGTCTTCTTCGACAACTACTGCACCTATCCTTGGTACAGCGACGGCGTCTGGTTCCTTACGCAAATGCGCCGCTGGGGGCAGATCACCGAGTCCAAGCCCGCCAGTTGGTACTTCGAGGTGGTGGAAGAAGTCTACCAGCCCGACATCTACCTCCAGGCCGCCACGTTGCTGCTGGAGGACGGCCTGATCGAGGAGTCCGATGTGCCCTGGAACACCAACGGCTATAAGCCCGCTACGACCGAGTTTATCGACGGCATCGCGTACGATGGCCGCGACCCGATCGGCTACCTGAATTCTCACACTATTGGTAACAAGGACCCCGAAGGTCTTGCCAAGAAATAAAGTCGTGCAATTGGCCGCTCCGGGAAGGCCCCGGAGCGGTTTTGCCCGGATGCATGTTTACACATTACTACCAAACCTTTAGCCATGAAATTTAAAATCCTCAAAGCCATCGATGTCGCGGGCCTTCAGATGCTCGACCCGGTCGTTCGCCTGTTCTATGGCGAAACCCCGCGCGAACAGTTGCGTAAAATCGTTCTGTTCATCGTCATCCCGGTGCTGACCATCATCCTGAGTGTACTACTCTGGAGCTACCTGGCGCCACGCCATACGACCAAGGCTGGCGAGGTGCCCACGCCCGGCGTGGTGTTGGATGCGGCCCGCGGCATTCAGCAGTTCCACACATGGGAAAACCAGAAGGCAGACGACTTTCTGCTCACAGGGGAGGCCCGGCAGAATGCTCTGGCCGCCGTTGACACTCGTATCGCTGAGCTGACGCCGCTTTCGGTCGCCGCCGCCGCCAGCGTGGAGGAGGCCAAGGCCACACAGCAGGCCTACCGTGAGAAGTACGCCACGCCTCTGGAGGCCGAGTATAAGCAACTCCGCAACGACTTAAAAGCAAAGGAGGATAGCCAGGAGGAGGCCCTGATCGCCGAAGCCGATACGCTTGGTGTAAACGATGTCGCTGCGCGTCAGGCATACCTAAAAAAGGTGGCAGCGTTCGACGCGATGGAGGAAGCCAACAAGGAAACGTTACGCGCATTCAAGGACAAGATCGACGCCGTCTACAGCGAGAAATTTCCCGTGCTGGAGGCCGCGCAGACAACATACAACACGATCGAGGCCGAGTTACAGTACCTGAGCAAGCGCCGGGATTACCTGACCGCCGATAATCAGGAGCTGAAGATTGCGAGTGCTCAGATCGAGCTTAAGGAGTTGGAGACGGGTTTTCTCTCTGCCACCACGGGGAAGGAAACCTTTAAAGCAGCGGAGCGCATGCTGAAAAAGCAGGAGAGCATCGACCGTATCGCCACGAGTGAGTATTCACGTCCCTGGACGTTCCCACGGCAGATCTGGCGGAGCCTGGCCTGTGTGTTCCTGGGCTTCTTTATCGCCACGGCGATTGCCATTCCGCTGGGCATCTTCTGCGGCCTCAGCCGTGTTTTCATGGCTGCACTGACACCCTTCATCGCGTTGTTCAAGCCCGTGTCCCCCATTGTCTGGTTGCCGATCATATTTATCATTGTGGGGGGCTTTATCAGCGACCCGGACGTCTCCATGTTTCACCCGGCGTTCCTCTCGTCGGCTATCACCGTTGCGCTCTGCTCGCTCTGGCCCACGCTGGTCAATACCGCGCTCGGAGTTGCTTCGGTTGATAAGGATCACATCAACGTGGCGCGCGTGCTGCGTCTGGGCCTCGTGAGCCGTTTGTTTAAAATCGTGTTGCCCTCGGCCTTGCCCCTGATTTTCGCCGGGCTGCGCATTTCGCTCGGAGTGGGGTGGATGGTGCTGATCGCGGCGGAGCTGCTTTCTTCCAGCGAGGGCATCGGTAAATTCACCTGGGACATGTTTAACAACGGCTCGTCTGAGAGCTTTGCCCAGATGTTTGTGGTGGTGTTTGTGGTGGGCATTGTGGGCCTGGTGCTGGACCGCATCATGATCGTCTTTCAACGCCTCGTCTCCTTCGACGGTGCACCCACCGCCTTGTAATCATGAACACTGCGGAAGATACGCTCACATTCAACAGACCAACTGCGAGTATGGCACATCTTGAACTCAAGGACGTAAGCATCGGCTTCGGGCCGGAAGGTAATCGCACTGAGGTGCTCAGCGGCGTAAACCTGAAGGTTGAGCAAAATGAGTTCATTGCCGTGATCGGGTTTTCCGGCAGTGGCAAGAGCACGCTTGTCTCGCTGATGGCGGGGCTGCAGCGACCGGACAGCGGTTCTGTCCTGCTACACGGGACGGAGGTGACCAAGCCGGGCCCGAATCTCGGCATCGTTTTCCAAAACTACTCCCTGCTGCCCTGGCTCAGCGTCTATGGGAACATCGAGCTTGCCGTGAAGCAGGCTTTTAAGGACCAGAGCAGCAGTGAGCGCCGCGAGCACATCGAGCGCTACATCGAGATGGTTAGCCTGACTGCTGCGCGGGAAAAGAAGCCCGGTGAACTCTCCGGCGGCATGCGTCAGCGGGTGTCGCTGGCCCGCACGCTGGCCATGCAGCCAGAAATCCTGCTCATGGATGAGCCGCTGAGTGCGCTGGATGCGCTCACCCGGGCCAACCTGCAAGACGAACTCGTACGCATCTGGGAGGAAGACAAGCGCACCGTCGTGCTCATCACCAACGACGTGGATGAGGCCGTTTTGCTGGCGGATAAAATTGTCCCCTTAACCACGGGCCCCGGGGCGACGCTTTCTGAGCCGTTTCAGGTCACGCTGGATCGCCCACGCGACCGGACAACCTTGAACACAAATCCCCGGTACAAGGCGCTACGTAACGAGATCATCCACTACATGACGCAGATGAATAAAGAGTCCAAGGCGCTGCGTGTCGACAACGGGCTGGAGATGCCCGACATCGAGCCCATCGACTTCAGCGCCGCTTAAAGGAGTGAACTTATGAGAGATCAACGATACGTCGAAATTTTCAATCTGGTTAAGGCTTACCCGAACCCCTTTGGCGAGGCGGTCAAGGTTGTCGATGGCTTCAATCTCACCATACAAAAAGGCGAAGTCATTGGCGTGATTGGTCACTCCGGCTGCGGTAAGTCCACCGTGCTGACCATGCTGGCCGGGCTGAACGACATTAGCGATGGCGGGATCATTGTTGACCGTCGTGAGATAGATGGTCCGGGGCCGGACCGCGCGGTCGTCTTCCAGTCGCCGTGCCTGCTCCCGTGGATGACGGCCTACCAGAATGTCATGCTCGGGGTGCGCAAGTGCTACCCGCACGCCAGCAAGCAGCAGCGCCGCGTCATTACAGAGTATTCGCTCAGCGCGGTCGGTTTGGCCGACTCTATGCACAAGCACCCGCGCGAGCTCTCCGGTGGCATGCAGCAGCGGGTCGGCATTGCACGGGCCATCGCGCTCAAGCCCAAGGTGCTCCTGCTCGACGAGCCCTTTGGACGGCTTGACTCCCTGACTCGTATGGAGCTGCAGGACGTGATTCTAAAGATCCTCGATCGTGAGAAAATCACCACGATGATGATAACGCACGACCCGGATGAGGCAGTCTTCATGTGCGACCGGATTTGCATGATGACGAACGGACCTCGTGCGCGCGTCGGCGAAGTCATGACGATTGATTTTCCCCGTCCCCGGGACCGCGAGGCCATCCTGGAGACGGACAAGTTTTACGCCTACCGTGGCCGCCTGCTCCAATTTCTCGACGACTGTGAAGCGGAAAAGCACGGCGGCGGTCCCATTCGCTTTAACCCAGGCGCAAGCGAAGAAAAGCAGAGCGCGACGGTCTAGGTCCTTGTCACGATAATCCTGATACACTGAATATGCTGGCGCCAAATCATATCCTTGCTGTTGATGAGGATACTCCCGTAGAGCGTTTGCTGCGGGAGCAGTCACGCCTGCAGACGCCCGTGGCAGATTTCTCGCGCCTCTACGATGAGCACTCGAAAGCCGCCTATCGGCAACTCATCCCACTGGAAAATCCGGCCGAAGGGGAGCAGTTCTCCTTCGAGGTAGACCTGGACCGCTGCTCTGGGTGCAAAGCCTGCGTCACGGCTTGCCACAGCCTGAACGGATTGGACGAGCAAGAGGCCTGGCGGGACGTGGGCCTGATTCACGGTCACGGCAGCAGTGGCTATTTTCAGCAGACCGTGACCTCGGCTTGCCATCACTGCGTGGACCCCGGTTGTCTCAACGGCTGTCCCGTCAATGCTTACGAAAAGGACCCACTGACCGGGGTCGTGCTCCACCTCGATGATCAGTGCATTGGCTGCCAGTACTGCGTGCTGAAATGCCCCTACGATGTACCGAAGTACAACGACCGCCTCGGCATCGTGCGTAAGTGCGACATGTGCCACGGCCGCCTCGCAGTAGGGGAGGCGCCGGCCTGTGTTCAGTCCTGCCCGACGGAGGCCATCCGCATCACCACGGTTAAGAAGGACAGCGTGGTGCAGGCGGCGCGTGGCGGGGAGGCGGCTTCCTTTTTACCTGGTGCACCGCACCAGAAAATAACGGTGCCGACAACGCGCTATGTCACCTCGCGCCAGCTGCCGGACTCGATGCAGGCCGCCGATGCCGATGCGCTGCGACCGCAGCATGCCCACTGGCCGCTGATCTGGATGCTGGTCTTTACGCAAGTATCGGTCGGCCTTTGTCTGGCCATCGCCTACAGCGGTACGTCATCCCTCGGACTGGTGCTGGCTGCGGCAGCGTTCGGGTTTGCCGGGCTGGGGGCAAGTGTGCTTCACCTCGGGCGTCCGCTAAAAGCATGGCGTGCCTTTCTCGGCCTGACGCATTCATGGCTGAGCCGGGAAATTTTCGCCTTCAGCGGATTTGCGGGCGTACTTACCCTGGCATGTGGTGCGGCATTCCTCGCTCCGGAGTATGCGGGAAAACTCTGGTGGGCGAGCACAGTGGCCGGCTTGGGTGCGGTTTTTACTTCTGTGATGATCTACCATGACACCCACCGAAAGCTATGGGCACTTCCGCTATCCTCTATCCGGTTTTATGGCACTAGCATGCTGGCGGCTGGTCTCGGCCTTGTTCTGCTCGGCAATGCCACCGTGGGCTGGACGACGCTCTTGCTCGCGCTCTGCATCAAGATGCTGGGCGAGCTGCATGTACTGCTGCACGCGCGTGATGGGCGTGGAAGTGTATACGCTAAGTGCGCGCTTATCCAACTGGAGTACGTTCTGCCCATCACCTTACTGCGTTGGCTGTGCCCTGTCCTTGGTCTGGCTATGATCAACAGCAGCACCGTAGTGAGTCTTGCGGGGATCGTGCTTTTATTGGGTGGAGAGATCGCCGAGCGTTACCTGTTCTTTGTGGCGGTGGATTCACCTAAAATGCCGGGAGGGGTCCACGCATGACGACACGTTTTGACACACGACCGGAGAAGGCCACCCCGTTGCGGGCATGGAACGGCCCCTTGACGCAGGAGCTGGTTCAGCGCCCCTCGGAGTTCGGCTTGGGTAACTTGCCAAGCAAGGTTCAGCCGGATGCCACCACGAATTCTGTCTGCGGTTTTTGCGCGACGGGTTGCTCGCTCAAGGTGCACTTGCGCGACAAGCAGGCAGTCAACCTCTCGGCTCAGATGGGTTATCCGGTCAACCTCGGCATGGCGTGCCCCAAGGGGTGGGAGTCGCTGGAGCCGCTGAAGGCGAGGGACCGGGCGACTTCGCCCCTGGTGCGGGATCGGTCGGGCCGCCTTGTGCAGACCAGTTGGGACAATGCGCTGAAGCAGTTTGTCTCCGGATTTAAGCAAATTGCTGAGGCGAGCGGTGCGCAGGCATTGGCCTGGCTCGGTACGGGCCAGATACCGAGCGAGGAGTTGGCCTTCCTTGGAGCGTTGGGCAAGTTTGGCATGGGCATGATTCATGGCGATGGAAACACCCGCCAGTGCATGGCTACGGCGGTAGCGGCCTACAAGGAGTCGTTCGGGTTTGATGCGCCGCCCTATACCTATGCGGATTTTGAGGAGTCGGACGTGCTGGTCTTTGTCGGCTCAAACCTCTGCATTACGCATCCGATCATGTGGCAGCGCGTGATGCGTAACCGCCGTAAGCCCGAGATCCTCGTCGTTGATCCGCGCCGCACGGAGACGGCCATGATGGCGACGAAGCACCTCGCCCTGAGACCGAAGTCAGACCTCGTGCTTTTTTACGGATTGGCCCGACTCTTAATCGAAAGCGGATGGTTGGACACGGACTTTATCGAGCAGCACGTTTGCGGCTTTGAGGAGTTGAAGCACTTCCTGCTCGATGGTCCATACGACGCCTACCGTGTCAGTCAGGAAACAGGTATTGATGAGCATGTGCTGCTGGAGATGGCCGCACTAATCGGTAGCGGCAAGCGGGTTTCGCTCTGGTGGACAATGGGCGTTAACCAGTCCTACGAGGGCACGCGTGTGGCCCAGAGTCTGATTAACCTCGCGCTGCTGACGGGCAACATCGGTAAGCCCGGCACGGGTGCAAACTCCATCACCGGACAATGCAATGCCATGGGTTCGCGCCTGTTCAGTAATACGACAAATTTGCTTGGTGGGCATGCGTTTGAGAATCCCGTCCACCGGGAGAAGGTGGCGCGTATACTGGAGATCCCGCTTGAGCGCATACCCGACCAGAGCAGCTATGCCTATGACCAGATCATGGAGGCTATCGAGCGGGGAGAGATCAAGGGCCTCTGGGTGGTGGCGACAAATACGGCGCATTCATGGATAAACCAGCGCCGCTTCCGCAAGCTGCGTGACAAGCTCGAGCTGCTTGTGGTGCAGGACATGTATCACAGTACGGAGACGGCGCAGATGGCCGACATCGTGTTGCCGGCGGCAGGCTGGGGCGAGAAGGATGGCACCTTTATAAACAGCGAACGCCGCATCGGCTGCATCCGCAAAGTGAGCCGTGCCCCCGGGCAGGCCCTGGCGGATTTTCACATTTTCCAGCTCGTATCACACTACTGGGGTTGCGGTGAGATGTTTGAAAAATGGTCCTCGCCGGAGGCAGTGTTCAAGCTGCTCAAGCAACTGACGGCAGGACAGCCCTGCGACATTACGGCGATTGAGAATTATAACATGATCGAGGCGCATGGCGGTATCCAATGGCCGCTGCGGCAGTCCTCGGGCTTTGCGGCCGAGCGTCGGCTTTTCGAGGACGGGCGTTTCTATCACGCCAATGGCAAGGCAAGGTTTATCTTCGAAGCTCCGCGCGAGTTGCCCGAGCCGACCGATCCGGCTTATCCGCTTACCTTGCTGACGGGCCGCGGCACCTCGTCCCAGTGGCATACGCAGACGCGTACGAGCAAGTCTGCTGTGCTGCGCAAGTTGTCCCCACAGAACCTTTACGTGGAAATCAATCCTGCCGATGCCGAGGTCTACGGCATTGCTGCGGGCAGTCAGGTGGAGGTGCGCTCGCGTCGCGGCAAGCTTGTGGCAAAGGCTTACCTTAGCGGGACGGTTTCTCGTGGGCAGGTCTTTATGCCCATGCACTACGCCGAGGTGAATGAACTCACCCTCGATACGGTTGACCCGTACTCACGCCAACCCTCCTACAAGGCCTGTGCAGTGGCCATCACATCAACTTGATAATCGACGCATGAATCAGAACTTTAGCGAATCACAAAAGCAGTACCTTCAGGGGTTTTTCTCCGGTGTAGATCAGCGTGGCTTTTCACCCTACGTCGGCCAGACACCCAACGGGCAATTGACCCACGATGCCGGGCAGTCCGTGACGGATAATCAGGCCGAGGAGAAAGTCCACGGGGTGCTGATCGAGGACTTGTGCAAGGAGGAGAAAATCAAGCACGAGCAGCACGGTTTGGATGTCTGGGACACAATGCTGGATAACGCGACCAGAGAGCAATTCCCCGAAGGAGGCGATGTATTTCGCTATAAATTTCACGGCCTGTTCTATGTCTCACCTGCGCAGGAGTCACTCATGCTCCGCTGTCGCATTCCGGGGTGTGTGCTGCGCTCGCATCAGATGGCAGGTCTGGCAGAGATTGCTCAGGACTGGGGCGGCGGCTACGCGCATGTGACCACACGTGGAAATTTGCAGATACGCGAAATTATGCCCCGCGACAGCGTTTCTGTTCTGATGAAACTACGTGACATGGGGCTGACTGCTCAGGGCAGTGGAGCGGATAATGTGCGCAACATCACGGCTTCGCCCACGAGTGGATTTGACCCGAACGAAGTCGCCGATGTGCTCCCGTTGGCCAAGGCCATGCACCACTACATCCTGAATACGCGCGAGATGTACGACCTTCCGCGCAAGTTCAACATCTCCTTTGACAATGGCGGCTCGGTCAGTGTCTGTGCGGATACCAATGACATCGGATTCTACGCTGTGCGCGTGGGAGACGGGGCCGGGGTTGAGCCGGGCGTATACTTCCGCGTACAGCTCTGCGGCATTACCGGGCATAAGCAATTTGCCAAGGACTGCGGCTTGTTGTTGAAGGCGGAGGAGTGTGTCTCGGTGGCGGCGGCGATGCTCCGCGTCTTCATCAAAAACGGAGATCGCACCAACCGTAAGAAGGCCCGCCTGAAGTACCTCGTTGATGCCTGGGGCGAAACAAAGTTTCTACAGGAGACCGAGAAAGAGTTAGCCTTCGAACTGCGTCGGCTGCCACTGGATGCATGCGAGAAACGCCGGGCGATCGTGCGCCATGGTTACATCGGTACGTATGCCCAGCCGCAACCGGGCCTTAATTATGTCGGGGTCGTTGTGCCGGTGGGCCATTTGACCGTCGAGCAGATGTTTGCCCTGGCAGAGTTAGCCGATAGGTTTGGCAAGGGCGAGCTCCGCTTAACCGTCTGGCAGAACGTCATCATTCCGCATGTGTCGGATGACAAGCTCCCTGCGCTCATCGCCGCACTCAACGAAGTGGGCTTAAGCACCGAACACCACAACATCACCAACGGCCTTGTGGCCTGCACGGGTAACGCGGGTTGTAAGTTTGCCGCCTCGGCTACGAAGGCTCAGGCCATGGAGCTGGGCGCTTACCTCAAGGAGCGCATCGAGCTGGACCAGCCGATTAACATCCACCTCACGGGATGTCCGAACTCCTGCGCCCAACACTACGTGGGTGACATCGGCTTGCAGGGCGTGAAGGTTAAAGTAGATGAGGAAACCGTCGAAGGTTACCACATCGTACTGGGTGGGGGAGTTGATAACGAGCAGGGCATCGCGGCAGAGGTGCTCCAGTCTGTTCCCTTTATGAAAGTACCTGAGGTGATCGAAAGCATTTTGCGTACGTACCTGAGCGAGCGCGACGGCGACGAGTCATTCATCCAGTACACGCGCCGCCATAATCAAGAAGAACTCAAAGCCAAATTCAGTCATGTCACAGTCTAATCCACTCGTACCGTTTATACCGCTGAACGCACCATTCAGTGAGGAGCAGCGCTCCTGGCTAAATGGGTTTCTGGCCGGACTCTACTCCAGGGCTTCCGCTCCGCAAGCCCTGGGCGACACGCCTCAGTCGAAGACCCCGCTGACTATTCTCTGGGGATCGCAAACTGGTAACGCTGAGAGCCTGGCCAAGAAGACGGCCAAAGATGCCAAGGCCAAGGGCTATCGGGTGGAGGTCTTCGACATGGACGAGTACCCTAAGGACAGACTGCCCAAGGAAAGCAACCTGCTCATCATCACTTCGACCTACGGTGATGGTGAACCACCGGACAATGCCGAGGCCTTTCACCAGTTTGTTTTGGGCGATGGCGTGCCCAAGCTGGACCAGGTGCGCTATAGCGTACTCGGGCTGGGCGACTCGAACTACCCGGATTTTAACAAGTGTGCTAAAGAGTTTGATGGCAGGCTGGCCGCGCTCGGTGCACAGCGCGCGGCGGGAGGAGTCTGGTGCGATGTGGAGTTTGACGATGATTACGCCGCCTGGCGTGATGCGGCCCTGGAGGGATTTCTCGGGGAAGCTGCCGCCCCTGCCTCAACCGAGCCCATGTCGGAATCCGCGCCAGCAAGTGAAGCGAAGTCCGCCTATAACCGCAACAATCCCTATCGGGCCAAGCTGCTTTCCAACTCCAACTTGAACAAGGAAGGCTCGGCTAAGGAAACCCGCCATGTCGAGATTTGCCTGAAAGGTTCCGGCCTGGAGTACGAGGCAGGTGATGCGCTCGGAATTATCCCCCAAAACTGCAAAGCGCTGGTTGATGACATCTTGCAGGTGACGGGCTTTAGCGGTGAGGAGATCGTGCCGGGGGCGGCTGACGATGAGGTCTGTCTGCGCGATGCCCTGCTGTCCCACTACGATATTAACACCCTTAATAAAGGCCTGCTTGAATCCTATGCGGCGTTGGTACACCTGCCCGAGCTCGACGCGATGATCGCCAGCCAGAACGGCCACATCGACGCTTACCTGAAGGACCGGCACCTGATCGATCTCCTCCATGCCTATCCTGCAAAGCTAGGCTCCGCCAGCGACTTTGTCCGGCTCTTGCGAAAGCTTTCCCCACGCTTGTACTCGATCTCTTCCAGCCCGAAGGCCTATGATGAGCAGGTGCACTTAACCGTCGGCGTGGTGCGTTACTACCTCCACGGGCGCCCGCGCAAGGGGGTGTGCTCGAACTTTCTGGCCGAGCTGGAGCCGGGCACGGAGTTGAGTGTCTATGTGCAGCCGAATAAACACTTTAAACCTCCCGCGAATGCCTCGATCCCGATGATTATGGTGGGGCCCGGCACGGGTATCGCGCCCTTTCGTGCGTTTCTTGAGGAACGTCATGCCAGTGAAGCACCGGGGAAAAACTGGCTCATCTTTGGCGATCAGCGCAGTGAGTACGACTTCCTCTATGCCGAGCAGTTGGAGTCGATGCAGACCGCTGGCACGCTACACGCGCTCGATACGGCCTTTTCGCGCGATGGCGAGGAGAAGGTCTACGTGCAAAACCGCATGCGCGAGAAAGCGGCTGAACTTTATCAATGGCTCGAAGAGGGGGCATACTTCTACGTTTGCGGCGATGCCTCGCGCATGGCAAAGGATGTGGATGCCGCTCTGCGGGACATCATTCGTGAGCAGGGAAAGCTGACCGAGGATGAGACCGAAGCCTATATGGACCGGCTCAAGAGCCAGAAACGCTATTTGCGCGACGTATACTAATAACTGGGCAATTGCCCACCTTATCATACACTATCAAACTCATGCGATATATGAAACTGCTACACCAACAGGCTCTGGGCCTGATCGCGCTCACGTGTGTCTTGCCGCTGCATGCGACAGACCTCTTTGACTTCGGCGAGGCCCCGACGGGCATCGTTGCGGCGACGCCGAAAAATACGGAGCTGGGCCGCGAAGCCCTGTCGTACTTTAACGACGATTACTTCTCTCAGGGGCGCATCATCCTGAACATGCGCATGCGCTATGAGAATGCAAACGTCACGGGCCTGTCATCCGCCAATGCCTACACCCTGCGTACACGCATCGGCTACGAGACACCGAAGTATTACGGCTTCTATGGACTGGCCGAGTTTGAAAACACATGGTCGATTAACTCGGGCGACTACCGCAGCTCTCCGGCAGACCCCAGCCCTCCGGGGTCGGTCATTATCCCGGACCCGCACAACAACCAGCTCAACCAGTTATTCATCGGCTACAATGGTTTTAACTCGGACTTCAAGGGCGGGCGTCAGGTGATTAACTTAGATAACCAGCGCTTCGTTGGCGCGGTGGCCTGGCGACAGAATGACCAAACCTTTGACGGCGTTCGCCTGACATCGGAAGTGATTACGGACGTCTGGCTATCTTATGCCTACGTCTGGCAGGTGAATCGTATTTTTGGTGAATCGGAGGTGCCCAACAATCAATTGCGCAGCCTGAATAGTCAGAGCCATTTGGTCAACCTTCACTATAAGGGCCTGCCCGTGGGCGAGCTGGGCGGGTACATGTACTACCTCGACCTGTCGAAGCCGCCGAACACATTTGGCCCGCCTAATTCCGGGACGACCTTTGGCCTCTTTTATACTGGTGCGTATAAAATCGATGATGACTGGAGCGTGCCGTTTCGGGCGGAGTTCGCCTACCAGGTTGGTAACGGCGAGTCCGTGCCCGCCAGCTTCAATGCGAGCTACTGGCACTTTTTCGCAGGAGCCAAGTATAAGCAGTATCAGGTTGGCCTGGGCTTCGAGAGCCTTGGCGGAGATGGCACGCGGGCTTTCCAGACCCCACTGGCCACGCTGCATAAGTTCAACGGCTGGGCGGACGTCTTCCTGACAACGCCAGCGACGGGGCTGCGCGACTACTACGTGTCCTTCAGCGCCGGCCTGCCCTACGACTTCAAGCTCATGGGCGCGTACCACTACTTCACCGAGACGCAAACGGGGAGCCAGTACGGGACGGAGTTTGATGTGGGCTTGTCCTACCAGTTTAACGAAAACCTGACCGGACTGGTTAAGCTCGGCAGCTACTGGGGCTCCAGCAATACCAGCGCACCTGCCACCCAGAGTGACGTGCTCAAGGCCTGGGTCCAGCTCGATTTTAAACTTTAGGCCAGTTGCGCCCGATGGGTGCACTGAGTTGCTTTGGCCTACCCGATCCGCTGCTCATGGAGAAGGCAGGCCTTTTCATTCTATGTGAGGAGCCACGGTTTAGGCTCGCCCCGTCACCGCGATTATTACGACCATAAACTCATGCAGGTTTGCATCGAACAACTTTGGATATCGCCCGGTCATGACTTTAAAGGCAGGCATGGCATGGAGCGTTGTAACCACGGCATGCTGCCCTGTGAGCGGATTGACCTCGTCGCGGGGAGCGGGATCGAAGGCGATCGCTACTTCGACTACAAGCCGGACTACAAGGGACAGATCACTTTTTTCTCCGCAGAGGTAGCGGCGCAGTTGGAAGCTGAGTTGGGCAAAGCGCAGGTTGATCGTTCGGCATTTCGCCGTAACGCCCTGATCCGTGGTGTGGACCTTAACGCGCTAATTGGAAAGCGCTTTTCTCTCGGTGAGGTTATCCTGAGCGGGAGTGAGGAGTGCGCTCCCTGTTACTGGATGGATGAGGCCATCGCGCCCGGAGCCTATCCGTGGCTAAAGGGGCGAGGTGGCTTACGCTGCCGCATTCACCGCTCGGGGACGCTCGGGGTGGGGGAGCAGGAACTCACTTTAATCGCATCATGAAGTCTGCACTCATAACACCCGAAGAAGCCGATGCGCTGCTGCGCAAGATAGTGCGCCCTGCTCGTGCAGTTGACTTCCCTTTGGCTGAAACATACGGGCTCACGCTGCGCGAACCTATCGTAGCAGACCGCGATTTACCCCCCTATGATCGCGTGATGATGGATGGCTACGCCTTGCGCCACACTGATGGGACGAATCCACTAAAGGTACAGGCGAAGCAATTGGCTGGCGAGCCACCCCTGACGCTGTCTGGGGAACCGGGTTATGCCATCGAGGTTATGACGGGCTCTATGCTGCCACATGGGGCCGATTGCGTTGTGCCCTACGAGGCAACGCAGCGAGAGGGCGAGCATATTAAAATGCTGCCGGGCGAGGCGTATCAGCCCGGCCAATACATCCACCGTAAAGGACTGGACTGCGCCGCCGGGCGCGTGCAGGTCGAGCCGGGCGCACGTCTGGGGCCGGTGGAGATCGCTATGGCGGCGTCTTGTGGTTACGCGTGCTTGCGGGTGAGTCAGCCGCCGCGGGTGAGTGTGTTTAGTACCGGCGACGAACTGGTGCCGATAGAGGCACAGCCTGCGGCGCATCAGGTGCGCCGTTCCAACGGTCAGGCCATGACTTCCGCGTTGGCCGCATGGGGGTATCGTGGCAGCGAGCTGGGGCATTTGAGCGACGAGGTGGAAAAATCTCGTTTGCTGCTCGATACCGCGATTAGCCAGAGCGATGTTGTGGTGCTCTCGGGCGGCGTATCGATGGGGGCACTGGACTGGATACCCGAGGCATTGGACAGGCTTGGCACGCGGCTCTTTCACGGTGTTTCCCAGCGACCGGGCAAGCCAATGGGAGCTTGGACGACCGATGGCGGCTGCATGGTTTTTGCCCTGCCGGGAAATCCCGTTTCTTCACTGGTGGGCGTTTACCGCTATGTGCTGCCGTATTTGCGGGCAAGGTCAGGCGTGGCTTATGATTTGGCCGTGCGGCAGTTGCCGCTGGCGGAGCCGTGGCAGCCCTTGAGCGACAAGACGCTTTACCTGCCTGTCACTTTAAATTCTCAAGGTGAGGCGGTGCCGAAGCCAACCCGTAATTCGGGTGACTTTGCCGGGCTGCTGGGCACGACGGGATTTGTCGTGCTCGACAAAGGTGAGGATATGGTGGAGGCTGGCACCAAGGTGTTATTTGTACCATGGAACCCGTAGATCATAAGTTGAGTCATTTGGACAATGAGGGGCAGCCGCGCATGGTGGATGTCTCGGCCAAACCCGTAAGCGAGCGCGTGGCCACAGCGGAAGCCGTGGTCCTCTACCCGCAGAGCGCGTGGGCGGAACTTGAGGCTACCGATTTCGTGACGAAGAAAGGGGCCTTGCGCGATGTGGCTATCGTCGCCGGGACGTTCAGCCTCAAGCGCACGGCGGACATGATACCGTTTTGCCATACGATCCCGATCGAAGGCTCATCTTTTTCGGTCGTGCCAGATTCGGTGCAGTGCCGGATCGTGGTGCAGTGTACGGTCAAGACCCGCGGGCGCACCGGGGTCGAGATGGAGGCGCTGGTCGGTGCCAGTACGGCCGCATTGACGCTTTACGATATGACCAAGAGCTTGAGCCATGAGATTGAAATCACCGGTGTCCGGCTGCTGAGCAAGCGCGGCGGGAAATCGGATTATCAGGCATGAATAGCGCACCGGATAAACTCGTCGGAGTCGTCCTCGCGGGAGGGCACAGCAAGCGCATGGGTCGCGATAAGGCGGTCATGGTTTATCCGCAGCACGCTCGCCCGCAATGGGAAGTCGTGGCCGATCTGTTGGCCGACTTTTGTGATGCCGTTTACGTATCCATCCGAGAGGATCAGGTGCTGCCTGGTGTCGAACAGAGTACGCACCGTGTGCTGCGCGACGAGGGTACCAGCTCAGGTCCGCTCTCGGGTATACTAACGGCCATGACGCGTCATCCGGAGCATGCTGTTTTGGCTGCTGCGTGCGATTTGCCATTACTGGGCGAGAATACCATTACGGAGCTGATTGCTGCGCGGGGAACCAAAGAGGCGGTTGCCTACCGCAGCAGCCATGATGGATTACCCGAGCCGCTGTGTGCAGTTTACGAAGCGGAGTTCTTACCCGTGCTGAGGGCATATCACGAGGCGGGCAGGGCTTGCCCGAGAAAAATTCTCATCGAGGAAAGCGAGCGGGTGGAGTTGCTCGAACTTGGAAATCCATCGGCACTGGACAACGCGAATACACCCGAAGATTTTGCCCGCATTACGCAGCAGACAGCATCATGAAGCAGGTAACCTTACTCTTTTTCGCCCAACTGAAGGAACAGGCCGGTGATGGCGAAATCGCCTTTAGGACAGAGGCGGCTACGGTGAAGGAACTCTATGGCGAGGTGAGTACCGTGCTGGGCTTAACCATGCCGTGGGAAAATCTCAAAGCCGCGCGGAACGATGCCTTCTGTCAGGGGGAGTGCGCAGTCTCCGACGGCGACACAATTTCCTTCATGCCGCCCATGTCGGGTGGCTGAGATGCGCTAAAACCCCAGGTGATTAAAGAGCTGTGAGCCGAGCACGCCACCGATGAGCGGGGCCACAATCGGTACCCAGGCATAGGCCCAGTCGCTCGTGCCTTTGCCGTGGATGGGTAAGATAGCATGGGCGATGCGCGGGCCGAGGTCACGAGCCGGGTTAATCGCATAGCCAGTTGGGCCGCCCAGCGATAAGCCGATGCCGAGCACGAGCAGGCCGACCAGGCAGGGACCGAACCATGTGCCCACGGCAGCGGTCCAGGCGTCCACGCTTTCGTCGCTGCCTAGGCCGATTTTACCAAAAGAGAGGATGCCAAACATCAGGACGGCAGTGCCGATGACTTCGGTCATAAAGGCGGGGCCGAGCTTGCGAATGGCGGGCGAAGTGCTGTGACAGGCCAGCTTCAGGGCCGGGTCTTCCGTTTCACGCCAGTGCGCGTAGTAGGTCAGGTATACAAGCACGGACCCGGTGAAGCCGCCCGCGATTTGCGCGAGGATATAGCCCGGTACTTTTGCCCATTCAAACGCTCCGATGCTGGCCAGCGAAACGGAGACCGCAGGGTTGATGTGCGCGCCAGAGATGCGGCCTACGGCATAGACCGCACAGGTGACGGCAAAGCCCCAGCCCACGGCGATAACGATCCAGCCGCCGTTCTGGCCTTTGGATTTGTTGAGCAGGACGTTGGCAACGACGCCGTTGCCGAAGAGAATGAGGAGGGCGGTTCCGATGAATTCAGCGAGGTAAGCACTCATAGGTGGGGTAGATTGAGGCTGGAGAACTTTCTGCAAAGATACACCTGTTTGGGGCGACTTTGCAAGTGCTGAGTGCTTAAGCACTTGCGCATAGATTATCGTTGCTGTGCGGGCGCTTGCCTCTGGACAAAAAAATGCGGGTGAGCCGGGCGCACTCTCTCTCGCGCCGCAACTCACCCGCTGCTACTACTACTATTACTACTACTGCTTCTTGGGCTCACGCTTGGTGAGCTTACGAATCATGACGTAAAACACCGGGGTCAGGAAAATCCCCACGATGGTTACGAAAAGCATGCCGCCAAAGACGGGCGTGCCGAGGGCCTGGCGCATTTCCCAACCCGCTCCGGTCGCAACCATGAGCGGAATGACACCCAGGATGAAGGCAAAGGAGGTCATCAGGATGGGGCGGAGGCGGAAGCGTGCGGCTACGCTGGCGGCCTCGTGGATCTCCACACCCGCGTCCTCTTGCTGCTTGGCAAACTCCACGATCAGGATGGCGTTCTTGGCCGCCAGACCGATGAGCACCACGAAGCCGATCTGGGTGAGAATATTGTTATCCATGCCGCGCCAGTGCAGCAGCCAGATGGCACCAAACAGACACAGCGGGACGATAATAATCACGGCCAGCGGGAGGGACCAGTTCTCGTACTGTGCGACGAGGACAAAGAAAACGAAGAGCACCGCGAGCGGGAAAATGTACAGCGCGGAGTTACCCACCTGCTGCTCCTGGTAGGCGATGTCTGTCCACTCAAAGCCCATGCCCGGGGGCAGGATTTGCTCGGCCAGCCGCTCCATCGTGGCCAGGGACTGCCCGGTGCTGTAGCCGGGTGAGTTGTTGCCCTGGAGTTCTGCCGAGGGGTAGAGGTTGTAGCGCACGACGCGGTCTGGCCCGGCGATGGTCTTGATCTCGGCCACCGAGCCCAGCGGTACCATGTCCCCGGCGGCGTTACGGGTTTTCAGACGTGCGATGTCCTCGGGCTCGTCGCGGAATTCCGCCTCGGCCTGGGCGGTCAGGCGGTAGGTACGGCCAAAGAGGTTGACGTCGTTGACGAAGAGCGAGCCGAGGAAAACCTGCAGGGTGTCGAACACGCTATCCAGCGGCACGTCTAGCATCTTGGCTTTTTCACGGTCCACATCGACATAGAGCTGGGGCACGTTGGCCCGGAAGGGGGAGAAGACCTGTTGGAGTCCTGGCTCCTGATTGGCAGCCATCATGAGTTGGGTGGTGGCGTCCTGCAGGGCGGCGTAGCCGAGTCCGGCGCGGTCCTGCACCATCATTTTCCAGCCGCCACCGTTACCGATGCCTCGGACGGGCGGTGGCGGGATGACGATGACAAAGGCCTCGCGGATGTCGGCCAGACTGGCCTGAAGGCGGCCGATGATAGCATCGCCGCTGAGGTAGGGATCGGTGCGCTCGTCAAAGGGATCGAAGGGCGTAAAGATCGCGGCCGAGTTGGGCGAGTTGGCGAAAGTCGCACCGTTAAACCCGGCGAAGGCCACGACGTTGGCGATGCCGTCAACGTCCATCGCGCGCTGAGAGACCTCGCGCACGAGTTCGTCCGTTCGCTCCAGCGATGCGCCGTCGGGGAGTTGCAGCACGACGATGCCGTAGCCCTGGTCGGTGGGCGGGATGAAGCCCTTGGGCACGAGATTGAAGCCCCAGCCGGTAAGGGCGATCAGGCCGACGAAGATAATGATTGCCACCAAGCCCATGCGGACGAAGCGCTTGACGATCTCGGAGTAGCCGTCGGTGAACTTGCCAAACACCCAGTTGAAGCCCTTGAAGAACCAGCCGAAGAAGAAGTCGATGATGCGCTGGACGAAGTCCGGTTTGGCACCGTGCTTGCGCAGGAGGACAACCCCGAGTGCGGGGCTGAGCGTCAGCGAGACGAAGCCGGAGATGGCGACCGAAAAGGCGATGGTCAGCGCGAATTGGCGGTAGAACTGCCCCGTCAGTCCGGGCAGGAAGGCGGTGGGGATAAAGATAGCCGCCATGACCAGCGTGGCCGAGATGAGCGGTCCGGTGATCTCCGTCATGGCCTGGCGGGAGGCTTCCCGGTTGGACAGGCCCTTGTCCAGGTTTCGCTCGATATTTTCCACCACTACGATGGCGTCGTCCACCACGATACCGATAGCCAGCACCATGCCGAAGAGCGTCAGGTTGTTGATGGAGAAATCAAAGAGCGCCATGGCAAAGAAGGTGCCGATGAGCGAGACCGGGATGGCCAGCAGCGGGATGATCGAAGCGCGCCACGATTGGAGAAAAACGATGATGACGACGACCACGAGGATGATGGCCTCGATGATGGTGTGGAAAACCGCGTCGATGGATTCGCTGATGAATACCGTGGGGTCGTAGATGATGTCGTAGGCCAGCCCGGGTGGGAAGGCTTTGGCCAGCTCTTTCATCTCAGCCCGAATCTGAGTGGATGTCTCCAGCGCGTTGGAGCCCGGGCGTTGCTGGATGGGCATGGCCACGGCAGGCGTGGTGCCCTTGTAGTTGGTCACGTTGTAGTCGACTGCGCCCAGCTCGACGCGGGCAACATCGCGCAGATAGACAATGGTGGCGTCATCCCCGCGCTTGACCACGACGTTTTCAAACTGCTCTACCGTGCTGAGGCGACCGAGCGTGCTGACGTTTAGCTGATAGGCTCCGGGTTGGCTCTTCGGCGGCTGGCCGATGAGGCCCGCGGCGACTTGCACGTTCTGCTCGCGCAGTGCGTTCACGATGTCGCCCGCGGTGATGTTCAGGTTGGCCATGAGCTCGGGGTCGAGCCAGACGCGCATGCTGTACTCGCGGGAGCCAAAGGTGCGGACCGCGCCCACACCGTCGATGCGGCGCAGGGACTCACGGATTTGGCGGATGGCGTAGTTGCTGACGTACTCCTGGTCGAGCGAGTTGTCCGGGGAAAACATCTGCACCACGAGCAGGAGGTCGGGCACGCTTTTTTCTACGGTCACGCCGATCTGGCGCGTCTGCTCGGGCAGGCGCGGTTCGGCCACAGCCACGCGGTTCTGCACCAGCACCTGCGCGGTGTCCAGGTTTGTGCCGAGTTTAAAGGTGATGGTAATCTGTACGGTGCCGTCCGCCGTGCTGGAGGAGGTCATGTACATCATGTTCTCGACGCCGTTGATCTCCTGCTCCAGCGGAGCCGAGACGGTGTCGGCCAACAGCTCGGGTGTCGCGCCGGGCAGGCTGGCGCGCACGACGATCGTGGGCGGTGAGACCTCGGGGAACTGCGCGGTGGGCAGGGTGAAAAAGGACAGCCCGCCGATGATGATGATGACCAGCGAGAGCACGACAGCGAATCGTGGCCGGTCGATGAAGAAGTGGGAAATGTTCATGGTGACCCTTGCTCGGGGAGGCTTATTCGGCTTGTGGCTGACGCGGCGTTACGGGCATGCCGGGCTGGAGGAATTGCAGGCCGGTCGAGGCCACGCGCTCGTCGGGCTCAAGGCCCGAGCGGATGATGCGGAGTCGGTCGTGGAGCGGGCCTACCTCGACGGTGCGCCGTTCGACCATGTTGTCCGGCCCAACGACCCAGACATACTTGAGTTCTTGGTCGGTCAGCACGACATGGTCTGGGAGGAGCAGACGCTCTTCCTGCTTGGAGGCGGGCGTGCGCACGCGGGCAAACATCCCCGGGCTGAGGAAGCCGTCCGGATTTTGCAGCAGGCCGCGCACGCGCATGGTGGCGGTGCCGGGGTTAAGCTGATTGTCCTTAAAGTTAATCACGCCCTCGTGGTTGAAGGTCGATTCGTCCGTGAGCTGAATTTGCACTGGCATGTGGCCGTTGTCGGCGCGGCCGGGCAACTGACCTGCCTGGATGCGGCGCAGGGTGTTGAGGTAGGTGCGCTCGTCCACGTCGAAGTAAACGTAGATTGGGTTCTGGGGGACGATGGTTGTGAGCTGGGTCCCGCCGCTGCTGCCACCGTCAACAAGGTTGCCCTGGGTGATGCCAAAGCGGCCCGCAATGCCCGTGATGGGGGCTTTGATCTGGGTAAACTGGAGGTCGAGCTCGGCGGCTTCGAGTTCTGCCTGCGCGGCGAGCACGTCTGCCTCGGCCTGCATGGCCTCACTGTTTCGGATGTCCAGTTCTTCGCGCGAAATGGCGTTCGAGCGGATAAGGTCTTCGGCGCGGGTCTTGTTGGCCAGAGCGAGCGTCTGGGCAGCCTCTGCCTGAGCGACACGGGCCTTGGCCAGATTGACAATCGCTTCGAAAGGGCGGGGGTCGATCTCGAAGAGCAGGTCCCCGGCTTCGACGAGTTGTCCTTCTTTGAAATTGACGGACTTCAGGTAGCCGCTGACGCGGGCGCGGATGACCACGCTCTCCACGGCCTCAAGGCGTCCGGTGAAGGTGGACCACTCAACGAGCGATTCCGTGACCGGCGTGGTGACATCGATATCCAGCGGCGGGTGTTCCGCCGGGGCGGCGGCATCTTCCTGCCCGCAGGCGGTGAAGAGCAGAGCAAGGGAGAGTGTGCTTGCGGTGGTGAGAATCGTGCGACTGTTCATGTTTAAAAGCATTTTTAGGGATTACCAGCGTCCGCCTATGGCGCGGATGAGGCGTACGGCGTTGATGTATTCTTCGCCCGTAACGTTGGCCAGGCGGCGTTGGCTCTCCAGCGCGGTGCGCTCGGAGTCCAGTGCGGTGATAAAGTCGATGAGGCCGCCGTTGTACTGGGCATTGGCGATTTCCTGGGCCCGGATAGCGGCGCGGGAGGAGACTTCTTCGGCGGCGCGCTGCTCGCTGAGCCAGCGCCAGGAGTCGACGGCGTCCTCCACCTCGGCAAAGGCGGTCAAGACGGTTTGCTCGTATTCATCCACGGTCTGGGCGTAGGCCAGCTCGGACTCGTCGAGGTTGGCGATGAGGCGACCACCTTCAAAGAGCGGGATGGAGACCTGCGGGTTAATGGCCCAAAAGCCCGCGCTGGACTGGAACCACTGGGCAGCGTCGAGGGCAGAGACCCCGATGTTACCGGCAATGGTAACGCGGGGGAAGAAATTCGCTGTGGCCACCCCGATGCGGGCATTGGCGGCGGCGAGCTTGCGCTCCCGCTGGCGGATGTCCGCACGGCGCAAGAGTAGCTCGGAGGGGATACCCGCCGGGACGCGGGGCGGCTTACCCGCCAGCGGCGTTACTTCCAGGCTAAAGGTCGGTGCGGGTTCCCCGATGAGGACCGCGAGGGCGTTGATGAGCACTGCCTGCTGGCCACGAAGACGGGCGTAGTCCGCGCGGGTGGAGGCCAGAAGTGACTGGGCCTGGGCGACGTCCAGCTCACTGACCGCACCGCCTTCGAAGCGGCGCTTGACGACTTCGAGGGACTGCTCGCGGGTGGAGAGGCTGTCTTCGACATAGAGCAACTCGGCTTCGAGTGAGCGGATGCCAAAGTAAATGGCCGCGACCTCGGTTTTGATGAATAACTGGAGGTCGGCCAGGGCCTCGCGCTCGGCGTCGGCATCGGCCGCAGCGGCTTCGACCAGACGGCGTACGCGCCCGAAGACGTCGATTTCCAAGGCGGCGGCAGCGCCCATGTTGTAAACGTTTTGCTGGGTGCCGCCGTAGAGTTGCGTGGTTTCCTGACTCAGGCGTTCGCGGGTGTAGCCGGCTCCGGCTTCCACCTGGGGGAGCGCCTCGGCTTCCTCGCGGGCGATGAGGGTTTCGGCACGCTGCCAGCGCTTGTAGGCCGCCCGGAGGTCGCGGTTTTGCTCTTCGGCTTTGACGATCAGTTCGTTGAGCTGTGGCTCGTTAAAAATCATCCACCACGCGCCGCTCTCGGGCATGGCGAGGGGCGTGCCGTCCTGATCCTGCAGGTCAGAGTAGGCTACGGGCGCGGGAAATGCGGGCGCTTTGTAGTCGGGGCCCACCGTGCAGCCCGCTGTAAATAGAAGCGCAGAAAGGCCCGCCAGACGGAGCGGAGAGAGTGTGTGAGAGGATTCAAACATCTGTTTTAATAGATGACTAATTAGTAAAGAAATAAAGGATATCAAGCCTTTGACTTACTTTTTTTGAAAAAACGTCTCTGCCGAGCCGTTGCGCGGGGCAGCGGGAGTCGGGCTAGGCGACTTGTGCGGAGATGCCGAGGATGCGCAGGTAGCTGTCCTTGAGGCCGCGCATGATCTCCGGGTCGTTGGCTATGCGGGCGCGGGCGAAGGTGCCCTCGTAGCAACTGTAGATGCAGGTGGCCAGAGCGGGGGCATCGTCGGTTTTGACTTCTCCTTCGCTCACGGCGTCCTGCACGGCGCTGGTAAAGTAGCGCTGGTGGCAGGTCAGGTAATCATTGACCTTGTTGCGCAGGTCCTGGTCGACGTTGCACATCTCCTGGCCCACGGTAAACAAGCAGCATGCGAGGATTTTGCCCTCCTTTTGTTTCATCTCCCGTGTCCACTCGTATTTAAAGTCGGCGTGGTCCATGAGACGCTGTACGCCGCTCTTGGTCGGGGAAAAGAGGCTGTCGAGCTTCTCGCGTACGTTTGCCTCCCAGAAATAGTCGAGGGCTTCCAGCGTGAGCTCGGACTTGGATTTATAAAAGTAATAGAAACTGCCCTTCTTAACGCCTGCATGCTGGCAAATCTGGTCGATCGTGACCATGCCGTAGGAGCGTTCCCACATAAGGTCTACAATCGAGTCGATTAGCTTTTGCTTGGCGTTACTGGTGCGTCCCATAGAAATTAACTATAGTTGACTATATCGTAAAGTAAAGCGCAGACCCGCATTTTCTTGCAGGCTCTGGCTCGTGGTCGTGGTGGTATCTATCGCTATATGCGCTGAGGGGTGTACCGGGTTCAAGCAAATATCCCGTTGCATACACAACCTAGGGTTGGCGTTTGTTTTGTTCGATGTCGTCCGCGTTCATGTGCCCAATGACGCGTCCGTCGTCGGCGTGATCGACTTCCTTTTCGGCCAGACGGCGGAACATCTTGCGCAGGTCGACGATGCCTCCGATGAGGAACCAGAAGGTCGAGACCAGGCCGATCAGCCCCATGGAGTAAATCTTGAGGATGGCAAACCAGGTGGCCCACCAAGCGTCCGGCCAGGGGGCGATGAGATTCCAGACCGTGATAACAAGGGTGCTGCCAAACATCCAGACCACGCCGTAGATAAAGACCGACCAGGCGAGCGCTTTGTCCCCCCGGGTGTATTCGCTGTTGATGCCCACGATCTTCTGCATGATTTTTCCCACGGTGAGCTTGCGCACCGGGATCGGGCCGTCTGGCACGCCTTTGTGGTCGGGATCGCCTTTGCGGCGGTAGGCACCGCGGTGCAGCAGACGCTCCATATTAAAGGGCTGCTTGCAGGTGAGCAGCGAAACGAAGATGAACGAGCCACTGGAGATCAGCATGCTAAAGAGCATGAGCTCCTGTGAGGTGATGGGAAACTTCTCCGCGGTGACGCGCCACTTGATAAAGGGCTCAAAGGGGGCCGAGCAGGCCATGAGCAAGCTGTTGGCCGTGGCGACCCAGTCATTTGCATCGAGCCAGGGGTAGATGACGGGCACCCAGATTTTTTGCAAAATGATGCCGCTGACGGCCACGGCGGAGCCCAGGATCAGGGTGGTAAAGGCGGCGGCAGTGGTGGCGCGCTTCCAGTAAAGGCCCCCCACGATGCAGGGGCCGGCGCCGCCTCCCCATATGGCTCCGGTGATGGCAAAGAACATGAGGATGTAGTCCACCTGGGCAAAGAAGAAGGAGAAGAAAAAGGCAAAGGTGGCTACACCGATGATGGACAGTCTCAGGTAAAGCAGGTGGGTCTTGGGCGAGAGAGGCTTGTCGCCCCGCAGGGGGAGCACGATGTCCTGGATAATGATGCTGCCCCAGGAGTGCATGTAGGTCGTGTCCGTGCTGATGAGGAGAAATACGCACAGGGCACAGAAAATCCCCGCTATGCCCACGGGCATGATGTCGCGCAGGGCGAAGGGGACGCGCATCTGGTTATAAATGGTGTCAAAGGTCTGGGCGTCGGCCGGGGCTTCGCTGGAGATGGCGGCGCGTATGCGGTCCTTCTTGGTTTCGCCTTCGAGAGATTGCTCATCGACCTGCATGGGAGCCTCGGCGATGCGCGCCTGTAGCGGGGCCGACAGCTCGTCACTGTGCAAATAACTCTGGATCTCCGCAGCGAGGGTAGAGCCTTCGGTAAAGCTGTGCTGAGTCGAGTCGGCCAGCGTTTTCTCGATTAAGTGGGTGCGGGTCTGGGCGGCTTCGGCTTCGTACTTGGGGTGATTCAGGTAGGTGTAGGCTACGACGCCGAGCAGGGCAAACATCATGGTGGAGAAGCCCACGCGCCAGGTGCCGAGCACGCCGCCCATTTTCTGCTCATGGGCGTTGGCCGCGGCGGCATTGTACCCCTGCGTGCCGGACCAGCTCATGCGGTTCAGGGTGCTGCTCATGATGCCCACGATGATGTAGAGGACGTTGAAGTCGCGCAGCTTCTCGATGTCGAAGGGGTTGATCATGCTGTAGCCGTCGGGCCTGTCCATGAGCGCGGGGGCCATCTCACCAAAGTAGCTGAATTTGATGACGAGGAAGGCAGTCACGATCATGTAGAAGGGATAGCTCAAAATCCCCTGAATACAGTCCGTGGCCATGATGGTGATTTGCCCGCCCAGACAGACGATTACCACGGCCAGCGAGAGGAAGCCCATCATGACCAGCGCGAAGGTCGGGAATTGCAGACCGGCGATGTTTACGCTGAGCGGGAGGTCACAGAAATAGATGAGGAAGCGGGCGCCAACGGCGGGAAAAATGGCGTAGTTGAGTACGCCTGAGAGCGACTGGAGGATGCCCGCGAAGATGCGGAAGGCGCGGTTATAGCGCATCTCCAGGAATTGCCCCATCGTCATGGCCCGTGTTTCCCGGAAGCGGTACACGCAATAGCCGGAGAGCGTGATGAAGATCGAGACGGGGATGTAGAGCAGGTTCCAGAAGGAGAGGGCGAAGCCGACCTTGTAGAACATCTCAAACCCTGCGGCCAGGCTGATGAGGCCAAAGGACGCCTCACCCACAGAGACCGCCAGCACATACCTGCCTGCCACCCGCCCGGCGGCGAGGAAGTCCGACACACTTTTGACGTAGCGCTGGGCCTTCAGCCCGATGACGACAACAATGCAGATGGGAATGATTACCAGTAACCAGTCGATGTAATGCATGTTTGTCGGGGTCTGCGGGGTGAGTAGAGTCTGCCTCCGGCCTACCTGTCGTGCAAGGCTTGTCAGCAGAAGATTTTGTCCGACGCCACATTTATGTCCTTTACCTGGCCAGCAAGCGTAGCTCCAAGGCATAAAAAACCCCGAAGCGGTGTGACCTTCGCTTCGGGGCTTGAAAAAAGTACGGCACCCGCAGGGGGGGCGTGGTTGCGGCTTAGTGCATCTCGACTTCCACGCTGCCGATATTTGGCCGCAGGTAGCTGAAGCGAACGTCCGGGTGATCGGCCAGCAGGGACATGGGAACCGATGAGTCGGAAATACCCTTGGAAATCATGAGGGCGGTCAGGCGCATGCCGAAGGGGTTGTCGTGGTGGCCGGGGTGCCAGATGCTGACGGTATCGGATTTCCACGTCTCGCGTGGGCCGACTGTCGCAGCGCGCACGGGGACGAGGGCGATGTTCCCTCCGCCAGAAGTGCGGGCGTTTTGGATGAGCGTGACGGGGTGGAGGTCCACCTTGCGCGTGCCCAGCTCGCGGTACTGCTCGGGAGACGGCGGCGCGTCTGCGAATTCGCCCGTACGAGGCAGCGGGTCGTTAAAAGCCCAGTGCTTGATCTCGCCCTGGCCACCCTGCATGAGCGCGCAGCGCACGGAGTCGTAGCTGCTGCTGTACGCTTCGAGGTCGCCGCAGGGAAAGTGCTTGTTGGCGGTGGGCATCTGGAGCTCGGGGCGGATGCGGTCGAAGCAAAGTTCGTTGTCGCAGCGGGCAAAGGAAAGCGGGTGGGAGACGTCAACGGGCTCGTCATTTTCGTCGAGCCACTCGTCCATACCCCAGAAGTGGGCTTCCTTCTTTTGCAGATTGAGGCCGAGCGCGTTGACCATCTGTGCGACGATGGGGAGCTGCTCGGTGGGGCCGATAGGGCCGCAGATACCCACTGGGTTGTCCGGCGTGGATTGCTGCCAGGCGGTGATGTATTCCAGTGCCTGAGCGGCGTAGAACTCCTGTGGAGTATCGTAGAATGTGACCTTGAAACCTGGACGCGAAAGCTCCGCAAGGTCTTTGGCCGTGAGGCGCGCGGCGTCGGCTAGGATTGCTGGGTCAAGGGTGGTGTAGTCCCACCATGCTTCTGCGAGTTTGCTTTTGGGTCGGCTCATGCTGTGGAGGTGTTAGTGGTTAAGAGAAGGTTTGCTGACGGGGTGGAACTTGTCGCTGAGAAGTTGCTGGATGGGGTCAAATGTGGCATCGCAGAACCCGAGGTGGGAGTGCCTGCGCCAGCCCTCAGCATGCTTCGCACCGAAGGGCGTGCGCTGGGCCATGGTCTGGCCCATCGAGATCATTTCGTCCAGATAGGCGTTCATTTTTTGGGAGTCCTGGAGCCAGGCCGATTGGCTTTGATGGCAGGCGAGCATCTCGCGCTTGGTGTCGAGTGTACTGTCAATGTTGACCAGGAAGTCCGGCGCAAAGGGGGTGCCCATGCCGTCGTGGAGGCCGTGCGGTGCGGCGTGATAAAGGCGCACCGGATCGTTGTAAGGCGCGCACTCGGGCGAGGTCTGGTGGTTGGGCATGCCGCGGCTAAAAGCGGCGCTGACAATGAGGCGGGCCACATTCTGGTGGTCCTCCATGTAGTCCTGGAGGGCGTGGGTGAGGATGATGGTGGGGCGGATGCTTCTGACCACGCCGCTGACCCGGGCAATCGACTCACGATCGTAAAAAACAGCCAGGTCGTCGAAGAGTGGGGCGTGGGCCGTGGCTCCGGCTATGGCAGCGGAGGCGCGCGCTTCCTCCCAGCGTATGCGGGCTATCTCTTCACGCGAGTGGGTGGTTGTGCCGCAGCATCCGTTGGCCAGTGCCCACATATGGATGTCGCAACCGGCTTCCTTGAGTTGTAGCAGGGTGCCGGCAAAGCAGAACTCAATGTCATCAGGGTGAGCCGCTGCGGCGAGAACAACGGGGCGGGGACTTGGGTTTACCATATCGACCCTATTATAGCCGAAATGGTCTGTAGTTGCTCCCTCTGGCTTGCAATATGCTGGCACTTTGTTAACGAATAATTGATAGGCGAATGTTTATTTAATGTTATAAAGGCCTCATTGTTGCTTTAATCACCTCGTTTCATGCGAACGATACCGCCCAAAATCGAAGCCCTTCCGTCGAGTCAGTACGGGGTAAAGGTTGTCACTTTTGAAAAGGAGCGCATCGATTCACACTGGCACTTTCACCCGGAGTTTGAGCTCGTGTGGATGGACGAAGGGGAGGGCATCCTGCATGCCGGGCGTGCCCTGTATCCCTACCGGGCCGGTCAACTCGTCGTGCTGGGGGCCAATCTGCCCCACGCCTACGCCTCGACGCCTACCCAGGGCGCAAAGGCGCGATGGACGGTGCTACACTTTCGCCATAGCCTGTGGGGTGATGCCTTCTGGGAGCTCCCCGAGAACAAGCGCATCTTGCGCTTCATTACCCGGGCTGAGTGCGGCTATGTTTTTAGTGGAACCACGGCGCAGGCTTGTGCTGAGCGGATGAAGCGGATCGAGACACGGCAGGCGGGGCAGATGCCACTCGCAGTGCTGCTCCAGCTCCTGTACGATTTGGCGCTGGAGCGGAAGCGTCACCGCCTGAACCCGAGCTCGGTTTCCGGTGGAAAGCGCCCGGGCAATGATCCCCGGCTCGGGGTGGTACTGGAGCGCCTGGAGCGATGCTTTCGTGACGCGTCACTGACGCAAGCTCAGGTTGCGGGCTGGCTGTATATGTCGCCGCAATCTTTTAGCCGCTTTTTTCATCAGCAAAGCGGACGGCCCTTTCAGCAGCACTTGAACGAGTTGCGCATTGCCCGGGTTTGTGCCCGGCTTCAGGAGGGAGAGCAGACTGTGGCGGAGATCGCCTTTGAGTCCGGCTACAGCAGCCTGTCGAACTTCAACCGGCGCTTTCGCGAGGTCACGGGCTGCACGCCGAGCACTTACCGGGCGAGCCTCAGGGCAACCTAGTGTCATGTTAGCTTAGTTCTTGTCTAAACTATTTCACCGCAGAGACGCAAAGTCGCAAAGAGCTTCAGATATGAGCTTTATCTTAGGCAATGCCTAATGCTCTTTTGTGTTTTTTGTGCCATTTTGCGGCTATTAACTTATTCAATGAACTTGGCTAACACAGCCTAAGCTAACACAACACTTGTAGGAGCTTTGGCGGCAACACCTCGGCTTTCAAGCACGGGTAGGGGAGGCCCGTGCTTTTACGGTGGCAGATATTATGACAACTCAGGTCGAGTCGCGGATGATGAGCTCGGGCTCGTAGCTAAGGCATCGCCCTTTGGCGGGGGCCTGGTTGCGGATGCGGGAAATAAGCAGATCGGTGATGTCGTCCGCAATCTTCGTCTGGGGCTGGTGAAGTGTGGTGAGCGAGGGGGTGACAAGTTCGGCCAGATCAATGCCGTCGAAACCGATGAGGGCGACATCTTCGGGAATCTTCAGGGAGAGGCGTTGAAAGGCCTTCATGGCGGAAATGGCGATGATGTCGTTGCCGCAGATGAAAGCGGTGGGTCGCTTGCGGGTGGAAAAGCCCATGGCGAGGTCGGTCACCATCGGCACGACGGTGGAGAGGTCGCCCCCGGTAAATATCGTTGCGGCCGGATCGGGGTCGAGCCCGGCTTCATCCATGGCCAGTTGAAAGCCCTGATGGCGTTGCTGCATGGCGCGGCTCTCCTTCAGCCCGCCGATAAAGCCGATGCGCTTGTGCCCCCGTGATATGAGATAGCGTACGGCCTTGGCCACGGCGCGGTCGTTGTGGATATGCAGGCTGTCTGCGCCGGGGAGTATCCTGGCCAACTCGCCGGAGAGAATGAGGGGCTTTCCCTGGGCGATGAGCTGGCGGCAGATAGCGAGGCTGGACTTCCCGGCGGGGAGTTCGGAGGCGTTGAACAAGAGGCCGTCCACCTGGTAGGACTGGAGCGTCCGCAGCGCGCGCGTTTCCCCATCGGGGTTGCCGAAGCTGGCCGTTGGGAGGATGGAAAAGCCACGCTCCAGGCAGGCATCGTGCATGGACTGAATAACTTTGCTGTAAAACGGGTTTTGGATGTCTGGCACGATGATGCCGATGACGGAGGTCGTGCCGCTGCGCAGGTTCGCGGCCTGCTGATTGCGGATGTAGCCGAGCTGCTTGGCCGCGGCGAACACCTTGTCCCGGTTCTTGGAGCGGGGGGATTCGCCGGCCAGAATGCGGGCGGCAGTCTTGGGGGAGACCTGGGCCAGCTCGGCTACCTTGTAGATGTTACTCATGCCTGTGGATAGCCAAAGGCAGGAATGGCTCTAGATAAACGCTTTTTTCATGCGTAAATCCGGGGCGTTACTTTTGTCGGTGTGGTGCAGCTATTTTCCGGCGCAAGGCTGGATGGCCGCGTCAGTGCTTTGTCCAGACTTGGGGTATCCACTGGTCGTTGTCGTTGCGGTCGCTGACTGCCACCACCCACTCGATCTGCTTGCGGGGCTCGGGTGTCTTGATAATAGCGACCAGCGTGTGCGGCCCGGCGGCCAGCTCGGTGTCGATGGCCTGGTTCGGAGGGACGCGGTGCGGGGAGGGGGCCATGCGTCCGCTTTCCCGGGCAAAGGCGAGCTTGCCGTCGAGGAAGACTTTGCAGTTCTCGTGCGTATTAAAGAGTACGCGCGCGGTGGTGGTGGCCTTGAGCGTGAAGTCGTAGCGTACGAATATGGCGTTCTGTTCAACCTCGGCGGTATCGAACTCCACCCACGTTCCGGGGAAGTCGATGGCCTGCATGGTGGGGAGCTTTAGCTCCACAGGCTGAGCAAACTGCCAGCCGTGGCCGAAGTAGGGGACGTCGGCAAAGCCGATGCTGGCCGGGACGGGCGGCAGGACGGTGGTCGGGTCGGGCTTGGCCATCTGGGGCGGTTGCCCGGCCAGCCTTTTGCGCAGGTTCATCACCATGTCGGTAAAGCCGTCCAGCGTGGCGGGAGGCTGGATACCCGTGATTTCACGGCTGATGACCAGACTGCGGCCAATGGGTTGCAGCCATTTTTCCGTAATGCCTTCCGGGTGCATGATGCCGAGCAGGGCTCCTACGGTGGCGGCGGTGCAGTCGGTGTCCTTGCCGCAGTTCGCGGCGGTGCAGATGCTGCGGCTGAAGTCGCCGGCGCCATCGAGCAGGGCCAGAAGGGTAAAGGCGAGATTCTCCGTGACGTTGGTAAAGTTCTCGTGCCCGTACTTACTCAGGATCTGCTCGCGGACCTGCTTCCAGTCATGGCTCTGCTCCCACCAGGTGAGGGTGTCCTGGGCCGCGGCGTGAATCTCGGACTCCTTGGGGAGAAAGCTTTGTCCGATTTCGATGATTTTTCGTAGGTCTTGTTCGATGAAGGCTGCGCTCTGCATGGCGGCCAGCCAGACCTCGGCCAGCAGGCCCTCGTCGGCGTGGTCGAGACAGGCGTCTTCGCGGGCGTAGGCGGCGGCGAGCTCTGGGTTGCCAGGTGCGAGGCAGGCCCACAGCTCACTGCGGATGGCTGCTCCCATGCCGTTACGGAACCAGTTGTCGTGCGAACCGGAGAGCGGCGGCATGATGCCATCGGCGAGGTTCCGCTTACAGGCCCCGTACTCGTCCCAAGGAAAATCGATGTGCTCCCTCCAGCCTTTAATGAAAAGCTCCGGGCTGATGCGGGGCTGCTCCTGGGCGTCGAGCAGACAGGCCCAGAGGACTTGCAGGTCGAGGTCGTCGTTGGCGATCATGGTCTCGGGGACGGGATCGTAGAAATTCAAATTCAAGGGGCCAGCGTAGCCTTCGTAGGGCATGCCCAGTGTGCCACCGACAGCCTTACCCAGCCAGCAGCCCATGATCTTCTCGCGATAGTTCTCTATCTGTATCGGTCGATTTTGCGTCATCTTGGAGCTATTATTTTCGGATGAGGGCAGGGCGTCAATTCATAAATGACATCGATGTCATTTATGGGTAGGGCGATTGGATGACGCCCCATGTCCTCAGATGGCGAAAAAGCTCAGAAGGGTTATTGGCTGACTGAGTTGCGCTGCTTATTCGCCTGCTTAGCGTGAGGGTACAATCTCTCGTGTGGGAAGAGCCCGGAGGCTGCCATAGCCTCGGGTGGATAAAGTTCTTAAATTTTAAATATCCATTTGAAACTTTTGTTTAAACTGCGTGTTCTACGGGGCTATGGCAACCAAGGTGAAGAAGGCCACGTGTACCCGTGAGCGTCTGTTGATCGCCTCGACGGAGGAGTTCGCGGCCCGTGGCTTCGGGCAGGCGCGTGTGCACGAGATCTGTGCCCGGGCGGATGCCAACCAGGCTGCCGTGAGCTACCATTTTGGCGGCAAGTACGAGCTGTACGTCAGCGCGTTGAGGCACGCGCTTGAGCTCTCATGCCAGAAGTTTCCGCTGGTGGACGAAGCGGAGCTGCCCGCACAGGAGCGTCTCGATCACTTTCTGCGGGCCATGTGTCAGCGCATTTTTGATGAGGGGGAGGGGAGCCTTTTCCCTAAAATGATGGTGAAGGAAATGGCCGAGCCGACGGATGCCCTGGAAACGATCATGGTCGAGCTCATCGCCCAACAGCGGGATACGCTCCGGGCGATTATCCGCGCCAGCCTTGGCCCGGAGGCGACCGAAGATGACATCCTGCACGCGCACCTGTCCGTGGTGGGGTTATTTCAGTTCTTTAATTTCAGCCGCTCCATCCGCCAACTGATTGTGCGAAAGAAGCAGCGTGCGCCGCTGGACGTGGAGGCCGTCATTGCCCACACGGTGCGCTTTGCCCAGGCGGGCATCGAAGCCAAACGAGGGGAGGTTGCTGCCCGTGTCTAAGTTTGGACTTAGCCTAACCGCCTTGGCCATCACCTTGCTGGCGGGCTGTCAGTACTCGGCCAATACACCGGAGCGGGCCGAACCGCAGTCGCTGCCGGCGGGGTACGGTATGGCAGATGAAGACGTGTCTGCGGCGGCTCGTCGGGACCGCTGGTGGACGGCCTTTGAGCGGTCCGATCTCGATAGCCTTGAGGATGAGGCCCTGGCGGGAAATCTAGATTTGGCCGAGGCCTGGGCGCGTCTGCGCGCGGCTGAGGCGCAGGCCGTCGTGGCCGGGGCAGACCTTTATCCCTCGCTTGAGGCCGGGGGTGACTGGAGCAAGACCTACCAGCAAGTGCCGCGCTTTGGCAACTCCTCCGAGCAGTGGGGGCTGGGGATCGGCATTGGCTACGAAGTGGACCTCTGGGGCCGCATCCGGGCCCAGTCCGAGAGCGCGGAGGCGCAACTGGCCTACCAGCAGGCTGATTTGCAGGCCACGGCACTGGTGCTGAGTGGAGATGTCGCTTACACCTGGCTGAACATCCTCGCTCTGGCCGATGGGCTTCGCCTGCTCAATAACCAGATTGAAACCAACCGCACCCAACTGGAACTTGTCCTGCTCCGCTTTGGCAATGGGCAGGCCAGCGCCTTGGATGTTTACCAGCAGAAGCAGTTGCTGGCCGGGTCGGAGACCATTGTGCCGCAAGTGGAGCGGCAGATTCGCCTCTATCAGCACCAGTTGTCGCTGCTATTGGGCAAGGCGGCCGATTGGACGTTTGAGGTGGGGACGCTGGGTATGCCGCAGATGCCACCGGCACCCACGCTTGGCCTGCCGACGGACCTGCTGCTGCAGCGGCCCGATGTGCGGGCGGCCTACGAGTCGCTCAACGCTGCCCAGTGGAACGTGGCCGAGGCCCGGGCGGACCGCTTGCCCCGCTTAACCTTGAGCGCGGATGCCACCACGACGGCGGGCGCGTTTGCCGATGCCTTCGACAGTTGGTCGGCGACCTTTGTGGCCGGACTGGCCCAGCCGCTTTTTGACGCCGGGCGTCGCCAGGCGGAAGTCGAGCGTCAGCTCGCTCTGGCCCGACAAGCCCTCATGCAATATCGCAGCACCGTGCTGACCGCCTACAAGGAAGTGCGTGACGCGCTGGTGCGGGAGTTCTGGCTGTACAAGGAGCTGGAGGCCATGGACCGCGAGATGGAGGCTGCCCAGCAGGAATTTGTGGAGGCGCAGTCGCGTTATTTCAATGGCCTGACCGATTACCTCGATGTGACCTCCTCGCTGTCTTCGCTACAGTCGCTGCAGCGCGAGCGCATTTCTCTTGTCTCGACATTGCTGCAGGCGCGAGTCGATCTCCATCTGGCCCTGGGCGGAGACATCCCGCTGACCAACCCGCAGCCCGAGCCCGTCCTTTCGCCCGAGGACACCATTCCGCTGGTGCCCGTTTTTGCTGAACTTCTGGATGACAACGCTGAGGAGCCCGCTGCCTCGCACGACGATTGACCACCATGTCCGAACCTGCCACTGACTCCCCGAATCGCTTCCCCTGGAGGCGCACCCTTGCCATTTTCCTGATTGCGGCGATCTGCGCGGTCGTGTGCGTGGTCATCATCAACACCGGGCCGAAGGCGTCGCGACGCCCTCCCGCGCCGATGCAGGCCAATGTCATTGTGCGCACGCTCGAGCGCAGCGACGAGCAGGTCGTTGTCGACGCGATGGGCAGTGTGGTGCCGCAACGGCAAGTTGACCTCGGTGCCCAGGTCAGCGGAGAAGTCATCGCCTTGGGGCCAGACTTTGCCGAGGGCCGCCACCTCGAAGCGGGAGACTATCTGGTGCAGATTGACGACCGCGACTATCGCTCGGCCTTGGCCACGGCCCAGGCATCGCTTGAGATGGAGATGAGCGATATGGCTATCGAATCGGGCAACCAGACCATTGCCAAGCGCGAGTGGGAGCTGATTCAGGAAGCGAGCGAAATTGCCGGGGTGAACTCCTCGCTGGCCCTGCGCGAGCCGCAGCTAAAGTCAGCCGAGGCGGAAGTGGTTATGGCTCAGGCTACCCTGGAGCAAGCGGAGTTGGACCTGGTCCGTACGCGCATTACCGCACCCTTCAATGCCATTGTGCTGGAGAAATCGGTTGACCTGGGGTCTTACCTTTCGCCCCAGAGCGCCGTGGCCAGCCTTGCTGGCACAGATACTTATTGGGTGCGCGCTGCCGTGCCCAAGTCGCAGCTCAAATGGCTGAGGATACCCGGCCCCTCCCAGACGGAGGGTAGCGTAGCCCGCGTTTATCCCAACGCCAACCGTGACGGGTTTCGTGAGGGGCGGGTGATCGCGCTGCTGGGCGACCTCGATCCGGCCGGGCGCATGGCGCGTGTCTTGATTGCGGTGGATGACCCGCTTTGCCTGCTTGAGGAGAACGCCGGGCAACCGCCGCTGCTGCTGGGGGACTATGTGCGCGTCGAGCTCATGGGCCGCGAACTGCAGGAGGTTTTCAAGCTGCCGCGTCGGGCATTTCGCGATGGGGCCTATGTCTGGGTGGTTGATCCTGAAGACAAACTGGAAGTCCGCGCGATTGACCCGGTCTGGCAGGGCGACCAGATGGTGCTGGTGGAGGAGGGGTTCAAGGAAGGCGAGCGCATCGTGCTGAGTAATCTGGCCATGCCCACACCGGGGTTGATGCTCGTGATGGCCGATGAAGACGGGACTCCGCTAAAACCTGTGGTTAAGAAGGAGGGGAAAGCGCGTGATGAGTGAGGCGGAGATCCCCAGTCGCTGGCGTGTGATCTTTTTGGCTGCGCTGTGTGCTACACCGCCCCTATCGACGGACATGTACCTGGTGGCGATTCCGCACTTGTCTCAGTTGTGGCAAACGCCCGCCAGCACGATTAACCTTTCGCTCGTGCTCTGGTTTGTGGCCTTCAGCATCGGGCTGCTGATCTTTGGCTCGCTCTCGGACAAGGTGGGCAGGCGCCCGGTTCTGCTCGGCGGAGTGGCGCTCTTTAGCCTGGCCTCCGTTCTCTGCGCGCTGGCCACCAGCCCACTGGAGTTGATTCTGTTTCGTGTCTTGCAGGGGGTGGCCGCGTCCGCGCCATCCTCCATGTCGCTGGCCTATTGCCGGGATAAATTTACCGGGCGTACGCGGCAGCGCATCCTGGCGTGGATGGGTATCATCGTATCCATTGCCCCGATGATCGCACCTTCAATCGGGGCGTTCGTGATGGCCTACGCACCGTGGCAGACGATCTTTGTCCTGTTGGGCGTCATCAGTGCGGTGCTCTATGTGCTGGCCTGGAAGTTTTTTGACGAGAGCTCGACCACGCGCGAAAGCGGCGGGGTGCTCCATGCGACCAAGCGCTATCTGCGGCTGGCGGGCAACAGCCGTTTCCTCATGGCCAACTTCAGCATGTGTCTGATTGCCGCGCCCATCCTGGGCTACGTGGGGATATCGAGCATCATTTACATGGAGCACTTCCATTTGAGTGAACGCGCCTTTGCCCTGTTCTTTGCCCTCGTGCCCCTGAGTTCGATGGCGGGGGCGTTTCTGTGTACGCGCTTGTTGGCACGCTTTAGCGACCGTGCACTGATCTTTAGCAGCTTGTGCGGTTGCCTTGTGGCCAGCGTTGTTCTGGCCCTCTTTGGCGGGGGGCACCTTGTCGCCTTCGTCGCAGGCATGAGCATGTTTGGCTTTTGCACGGGGGTGAGTCGTCCCCTGGCCAACCACCTTATCCTGGAGCAGGTCGATCGCGACATCGGCTCGGCGTCCTCGTTGCTGATTTTTACGCAGTTCATGGCGGGTGCATTGTGCATGGCCTTGACGACTGCGGGCTGGTCCCGCCCCGTGCTGGTCCTGGCCCTGTTAACCTTCCTTCTGCCCGGTGTGGTGCTGCTTGCCTGGCCGCTGCTGCAACGTCGCCTGCAATTCACCCCGGTCGAACAAGCCGCTTAGTTAATTTTTCATGCATCCAACGGATTCTCATATGCAAAAGGGGCCCATCGCCTGGATGGTGCGTCACTCGGTGACGGCAAACCTCATCATGCTGATGTTCCTGATCGGTGGTGCGCTGGTCATGTCGAACGTCAAGCAGGAGGTCTTCCCGTCGTTCGCGATGGACATTGTCAATGTCCGGGTGAGCTATCCCGGGGCGAGCCCGGAGGAAGTCGAGCAGAGCATCGTGCTGCCGGTGGAAGAGGCGGTCGAGGGGCTGGACGGGGTGAAAGAAGTGACTTCGTCGGCCAGCGAAGGGAGCGGCTCTGTTTCGGTGGAATTGGTCGAGGGGGAGGACATCCAGCAACTGGCCAACGAGATCAAGAACGAGATAGACCGGATAACCACCTTTCCCGATGAAGCCGAGGAGCCGACGGTTTATATCTCCAGCCGTCGCAGAGAAGTGGTGGACTTGGCGCTCCACGGAAATTTTGACGAGTGGACCCTGCGCAGCGTGGCCGAAACGGTTCGCGACAGCTTGTTGGCGCATCAGGGGATTACCCAGGTAGAGCTGGAGGGCGCGCGCGATTACGAGGTCACCATCACGGTTCCACGGGAGACGCTACGGCTGTACGGGCTGACGCTCAACGACATCTCGACTATCGTGGGGGCATCCTCGCTGGACCTGGCTGGTGGTGGCGTGAAGACCGCTACGGGCGAGATTCTTGTCCGGGTAAAGGAGCGTCGTGATTACGCACAGGAGTTTGCCAATATCCCGATCATTACCGGAGAGGACGGGGTGCGCGTGCTACTGGGAGACATTGCGACTATCAGCGACGGCTTTACCGAAGACACCGACCTGTACGCGCACTTCAACGGCGAGCCCACTGTGCTGATGGAGATCTATCGCATCGGTGACCAGACCCCGATCAGCGTGTCCAACGCGGTGAAGGAGGTCGTGGCCGATCTGCGGGAGACGCTTCCGGCGGGCTTGTCGCTCAAGATCACCAACGACCGCTCCGACGTATACCGTCAACGTGCTGAGCTGTTGATTAAAAACCTGCTCATGGGGTTGGTCCTGGTCCTGCTGGTCCTGGGGGTATTTCTGGAGGCGCGGCTGGCCTTTTGGGTCACGCTGGGTATTCCGATTTCCTTCCTGGGCGGCTTCCTGTTTTTTCCGCCTTTTGATGCGACGATCAACATGATCTCGATGTTCGCCTTCATCATCACCTTGGGGATCGTGGTGGACGATGCCATCGTGGTGGGCGAGAACATTTACAGCCACCACCAGAGGGGAAAGAGCTTTTATCACGCAGCGATCGATGGGGCACGCGAGGTGGCTGTACCGGTGACTTTCAGTGTGTTGACCAACATCGTGGCCTTCATGCCACTGTTTTTCATCCCGGGATTCATGGGGAAGATTTTCGAGGTCATACCGGTGGTGATTATCGCGGTTTTCGCCGTGTCCCTGATCGAGTCACTTTTCATCCTGCCGGCCCACCTCTCCCACCAGAAGGATATTCACCCGAAGGGGATTCGTGGAAAGCTGCACAACGCGCAGCAGCGTTTCAGCGTGGTCTTCATGCGCTTCGTCAACGAGCGCTATGGCCCGTGGCTGGAGAAGGTGCTCGGCTGGCGCTACGTCGTCGTGGTGATCGGGCTTTCCTGCATGGCGCTGATTTTCTCCTGGGTGGACAGCGGACGCATTCAGACGATTTTCATGCCCCGGGTGGAGGCAGATTACGCCTTTGGTCAGGTGAGTCTGCCCTTTGGCTCGCCGGTCGAAGATACGGAGAAAATCCGCCAGCAGGTCCTGAGCGCCGCCCAGCGGGTGGTGGAGCAGAACGGGGGCGATGAGCTCTCGAAAGGCATCTATACCGTGGTGGGGCGCGGGGGCAGCCACAATGTGCAGTTCCGCGTATACCTGACCGAGGCCGGGGTGAGGCCGATCTCGACCATGAAGTTTACCCAACTGTGGCGACAGGAAGTCGGGGAGCTCTACGGGGTGGATACGAGCAGCTTTGCCTCCGACCGCGGCGGTCCCGGCTCGGGCGACAGCATCAATGTCGAGTTGAGCCACCGTAATATCGAGACGTTGGAGGCAGCGGCGGAGCGTCTGGCCGAGGAGCTGGCGAACTACCCCGAGACGAAGGACGTCAGCGATGGATTTCAGCCCGGTAAGGAGCAGTTTAACTTTACCCTGCGCCCGGAGGCCCAGAGTCTTGGGCTGACTTCGCGCGAGGTAGCCCGGCAGGTGCGTGCATCCTTCTACGGTTCGGAGGCCATCCGCCAGCTTCGCGGACGGCACGAGATCAAGATCATGGTACGATTGCCGGAGGAACAGCGCACCTCGGAGGCAGACATCGACTCGCTCATCCTGATGACGCCCAGTGGGGGAGAGGTGCCGCTGGTGGACGCGGTCGATATCGAGCGTGACCGGGCCTTTACCAGCATCTCGCGGCGCGACGGTCGACGGGTGCTTAACGTAACGGCAGATACGGGCAACCAGGCCGCTGCCGGACCCATCATGCAGGACTTGCTCAAGACGGTGCTGCCGCAATTGGCGGGGGAATACCCGGGGCTGAGTTACGGTTTCGAGGGGAGGCAGGCTGATATGAACGAGAGCCAGTCGGCAATGATCTGGGGGCTGCTCTTTGCTATGGGGGCCGTGTACGCACTGTTGGCCATTCCCTTTAACAGCTATTGGCAGCCGGCCATCATCATGACAGCGATTCCCTTCGGCATCGTGGGGGCGGTCATTGGGCACATCATCATGGGGTATAACCTGAGCTTGATGAGCCTGTTTGGCATTGTCGCGCTAAGCGGTGTCGTGGTGAATGACTCGCTCGTCTTGATCGACCGGACCAATAAATTCCGCAAGGAGGGGATGGTCGCCTCGGAGGCCATTCGTTTGGCGGCCATGTCGCGGTTCCGGGCCATCGTGTTGACGACCTTGACCACCTTTGGCGGGCTGTTCCCCATGATTATGGAGACTTCGCGCCAGGCGCGCTTTATGATCCCGATGGCGATCTCGCTCGGCTTTGGTATTCTCTTTGCCACGCTTATCATCCTTGTGCTTGTACCTTGTTTCTACCTTATCCTGGAGGACATCCGCGGGCGCAACCATGCCAAACGCGGCGTTCAGAGCGCATAGCGGTTAGCCCTGGGGGTATGAGTCTTGGGCGATGTTGGGCTAACGCCGTGTGGGTGAGATATTCTCCGACATTCTGGAGTGTACGGTAGGACACTACCGCAAAGTTTTGCACTTTTGCATTGTGTCCCTGCCCGTGGGCAACAGTACTGGATGCCGGTTCCGGGCTGGTCGCGCCAGTCTGGCCGCCTGTATTCTGCACCCACTGCACCATGTCTACGCTGGATTATGTTTCGCTCGGATTGATCCTCATGTCCGTGATTGTTATCACGCTGGGGATCGTGAAGATACACTGCTACCCGGGCAAGGTGGCCAAGGACCGCAATCACCCGCAGGCCAAGGCGATCGAGGTGACGTCCCTGCTGGGGCTGTTGATTTTTCCGTTGTGGATGTTTGCGCTGGTCTGGGCATACTCCAACGCGGTGATTGGTAAAGTCTACCGTGAGGAAGACCCCGAGGTGGAAAAGCCGGCCAAGCCTCTGCCCAAGTTTTTGCGACGCAAGCACGCCAAGGAACAGGCTCAAGAGCCCCAGGCAGACGCGCCTAAAGCGGCTGAAACCAAGTCCAAGGACAAGTAAGCACCTGCTATGGAACTGCTCATCACCATCGCCTACTACTTTTTCGTGCGCTTGATCTTCATCGATTACAAGCTGCTCCCGTTTAACCTGTTTTGGAAGTTCATCGTCTGCGGGCTCTACGTCAGCGCGGCCCTGACCGAGGTGCTGCTGCTGGGGCAGTACACGCCATACAGTAAGTACTCCTTTGCCCAGTCCTACGTGGTGCAGATGGCGCCGGAGTACGGCGGCTATGTCGAAGAGGTTTACGTTGCGGCCAACCAGCGCGTGAAGAAGGGCGACCCGCTTTTTAAAATGGACCCCTCGACTTGGCAGCACCGCGTGCAGGAGCAGCAGGCACAGTTGGAGCTGACGCGTTCTTCCGTGGCCACGCTCAAGGCTCAGGTCGACGCCAACAAAGCGCGGGTCGAGCAGTCCAAGGCCCAGCTTGCGCTGAACAAGGAAAAGTTGAACGAGTTTTCTGCGGCCAAGGAGAAGAACGCCGTTTCGGTCATCCGCATCCAGCAAGAAGAGCAGAATGTAAAGAATGCGGAGGCTCAACTGGCAGTGGATGAGGCCGATCTACGGGCGTCGGAGCTGGCCTACGACGCCATGCTCGATGGCCAGCACGCGCAGATCGCCGAGATCGAGGCCAAGCTCGCCACCGCGCAGTACAACCTGGAGCACACCGTGATTCGCGCCCCAGCGGACGGGTACGTGCCCAACATGCAGCTTTACCCGGGCTCGTTCATTCGCCTGAAACAGCCCGTTATGCCCTTCGTCAACGAGGAGGAACAGTGGATTCTGGGCGGCTTTGACCAGCGGGGGATGCAGCACGTCGCCGTCGGGGATAAGGCCGAGATCGCCTTTGAGATGTACCCCGGCAAGGTGTTTGAGGCCGAGGTGGTCAGCATCGGCTGGGCAACGGGTGGGGCTCAGGGCCAGCCCAGCGGTATCCTGCCGCAAGAGGGGACAAACCACCCGAGCATGGCCTTTGCCATCCGCCTCAAGATCACCAACCCGGACCCGGACTATCCGATTCGCTTCGGGGCCAGTGCGCTGGTGGCGGTCTTTACCAAAGAAACGCCTGAGGCGCTCGCGCTGATTCGCAAGCTTGAGATCCGCTCCGAGAGCTATCTCAACTACCTGTTCAACCCGTTTTAATCAGGGATGCGCACCGCCGAACAGCCTTCGTACCGAGCCCGTCTCTCGGGCCTGCTTCTGGCCGCGCTGCTAGGGGGGTGTACCGTGGGCCCGGACTACGAGAAGCCGGAAATTCACACCCCGGATGAGTGGTACGCCAACATCGTGGGCACAGACCCGCAGGAGCCCGCTGCGCCAATCCAGACCTGGTGGGAGCTGTTTAATGATCCGGTGCTCAACACCCTGATCGAGGACGCCCGGCAGTCGAACCTTACCCTGCAAATGGCGCTGGCCAGCGTGCGGGAGGCCCGGGCGCGTCTGGCTTTCGCCGGGGGAGCGAATCTCCCTACGGTGGGCGCGGGGGGGCAGGTTACCGCGACCAAGCTCAGCAACAACGGTGTGTTTAACCAGATGGCGCCGCCGGGGGGCTTTCAGTCACAGGGGATGATGGTTTTTGGCCTCGATGCGGCCTGGGAGTTCGATGTCTTTGGACGCATTCGTCGCGAGGTGGAGGCCGAAGGCGCGCGCTTTGAAGCCTCGGTCGAGGAGTACCGCGATGTCATGGTGTCGCTCTATGCGGAGGTGGCGGTGACTTACATCGACATCCGCGGCTTTCAGGCCCAGATCGCCAATGCCGAGGAGAACATCAAGGTGCAGGCCCAGTCGCTGGAGTTGGCCGAAGAACGCTTTAAGGACGGACTGACCTCCCAGCTCGATGTCGAGCAGGCCAAGTCTAACCTCTACGAGACGAAGGCCGCTGTGCCCCAGTACCGCATCCACCTGAACGAAGCCCTGAACCGTATGGCGGTGCTTTGCGGGCAGGATGCGGGCTCGCTCCGTACGATTATCGGGGATGCGCCCACGCTGCCTACGCCGACCATGTCGGTCGAGGCCGGGGTGCCGGCAGAACTCCTGCGCCAGCGGCCAGACATCCGTCAGGCCGAGCGCGAAGCCGCTGCCGCCACAGCTATGATCGGAGCGGCCAAGGCCAATCTATATCCCAAGTTTGCCCTCAAGGGCTCGGTCGGACTGGAGTCGCACTCGGTGAGCAGTTTTTTTGACTCCTCCAGTATCGTCTGGACGGCTGCCGCGCCGATCCACTGGAACATCTTTACGGGCGGGCGCGTACTCGACGACGTGAAGGTGAAGGAGGCCCAGCGCGATCAGGCCATCCTCAACTACCGCCAGTCGGTGCTCGATGCGCTGGAGGAGGTAGAGAATGCCCTCGTCTCTTACCACGAGAGCCGTGTGCGCCAGGGCTACCTGGTACAGGCGATTGATGGGACTGAAACCTCGGTTGAGCTGGTCACCATCCAGTATGAAAACGGCCTGACGGACTTTGACAATGTGCTGAACATGCAGCGCACGCTTTACCTGCAAGAGCACAAGCTCATTACCTCGCATGTGGAGTCGCTCCGCAGCGTGGTCGCGCTCTACAAGGCGCTCGGTGGCGGTTGGTCGCCCGATGCGCAGTTGGACCATGAGGCGGGTGAGCAGATCGCCCGTGAGTTGGCCGCAACCCCCTCTTCGGGGCGTAAGCAAATTCGCTAGCCGCTATTAGCCGGACTACAAACTAGGCGGGAACAGGCTATCTGGCTTCCCATAAGCGTTCATTATATTGACGCGAATGCTGTATAAGTGTAATTGTCTGCTTATCAGAACACGATTGGGCTGTAGACAATCCGCCCGTTTAGCGATCACTCAAGCCTGCCTAAGCGACCATGAAACCTTCTCTCCACCAAGGATACCCGTTGGCCAGTGAGGTACGGGTGTCTGGCGCATGCGGTAGGGGTACACCTCGAAGCACCTCCCACTTGTTTGCCTTCTCTCGGGCTACCCGCCCACAAAATCATATATAATATATTTATAACCTGAAAGAGCTTATGTCCCAAGACACCACCACTAAGCGCAAAACGGTAGATGCCAACGAGGCTGTGGCCTCGGTTGCCTACCGCCTGAGCGAGATCATCTCCATCTATCCCATCACGCCTTCGACGCCGATGGCTGAGCTTTGTGACGAGTGGAGCGCTGCCAGCAAACCGAACCTCTGGGGCGAGTCGCCGCAGGTCATCCAGATGCAGAGTGAGGGTGGGGTGGCCGGGGCCTACCACGGCATCCTGATGGGAGGTTGCCTGTCCACGACATTCACCGCCTCGCAGGGGCTGCTGCTGATGATCCCAGTCATGTACAAGCTTGCTGGCGAGCTGACTCCGACGGTGATGCACGTTTCGGCCCGGGCCATTGCCACGAACGCGCTTTCTATCTTTGGAGACCACAGCGACGTGATGGCCTGTCGTCAAACCGGGTTCGCCATGTTGGCCTCAAACTCCGTCCAGGAGGCGCAGGATATGGCCGCGATCGCCCATGCGGCCTCGCTCAAGACGCGCTTGCCGATCATGCACTTTTTTGACGGCTTCCGCACCTCGCACGAGCTCAACTCGATCGAGCCTATTGCCGATGACGTGCTGGCTTCGCTGTTGGATGCGGATTGCCTGGCGGCCTTTTATGACCGCGCGTTGACGCCGGACAAGCCCACCGTGCGCGGTACTGCGCAGAACCCGGACACGTACTTCCAGGCCCGTGAGGCGGTCAATGTCTACTACGATCGCGCGCCGGGCATCGTACAATCGGTGATGGATGACTTTGCGGCCAAAACGGGGCGTCAATACCACCTCTATGACTACTACGGTCACGCGGAGGCCGACCGGGTGGTTATCATGATGGGCTCCGGGGTGGAGACGGCGCTGGAAACGGCGGAGTACCTGAACAAACACCGCGGTGAGCGCGTGGGGGTGCTTTCGGTGCGCCTGTACCGGCCGTTCTCGGTCAGTGATTTCCTAAAATGCCTGCCTGAGACGGTAAAAAAGGTCGCAGTGCTGGACCGTACGAAGGAGCCGGGCTCTCTGGGGGAACCGCTCTATCTGGATGTGTCGGCAGCCCTGCGCCAAGGGCGGCGCCTCGAACCGCTGGTGGTGGGCGGGCGCTACGGTATCGGGTCAAAGGAGTTCACCCCGGCGATGGTCGAGGCGGTGTTTAACAACCTGCTCGATGCGGAGCCGATCGACCACTTCACGGTGGGCATTCAGGACGATGTAACGCAGCATTCGCTTGAGTACGATTCGCGCTTCAAGCTCGACGTCGGCAGCACCAAGGCGGCCATGTTCTTCGGCCTGGGCTCGGACGGCACTGTGGGGGCGAACAAGAACACGATCAAGATCATCGGTGAGGCCACGCCGCTGCACACACAGGCTTACTTTGTTTATGATTCCAAGAAATCGGGGGGCTTGACCACCTCGCACCTGCGCTTTGGCCCCGAGCCAATCAAGGCCCCTTACCTGATCGACCAGGCCGAGTTCGTGGGGTGCCATCAGCCGCAGTTCCTTGGTCGGGTGGAGATGCTCGATTCGATCAAGGACGGCGGTGTTTTTTTGCTTAACTCCCCGCTCGCGCCGGAGCTGGTCTTTAACAGCATGCCGCTGGAGGCCCAGCAGACCATTCTGGAGAAGCAGCTAAAGCTCTACACCATCGATGCCTACAAGGTGGCGGGTGAGGTAGGCATGGGCCGCCGGATCAACACCATCATGCAGGTGTGCTTCTTTGCCCTGACTGACATCCTGGAGACCCACGACGCCATCACCCGGATCAAGGCTGCCATCGAGAAAACCTACGGGCGCAAGGGCCCGAAGATCGTCGAGATGAACTGCGCCGCAGTGGACGCCGCGCTGGAGTACCTCAAGCCCGTGCCTGTACCGGAGGCTCCGACTGCTGCCCCTTACGAGGTAAAGTGGGTGCCGGAGGACGCACCGGACTTCGTGCAGCGGGTGACGCGTGCCCTGCTCGCAGGGCAGGGCGACCAGCTCCCGGTCAGCGCCTTCCCGGTCGATGGGGTCTGGCCGACAGGCACCTCCCAGTACGAGAAACGCCGCATCGCCGCCGAGATTCCGGTCTGGGACGCCGAGCTTTGCATCCAGTGTAACAAGTGCAGCCTCTTTTGCCCCCACGCGGCCATTCGGCCCAAGGTCTACACGGAGGACCAACTGGAGGACGCGCCGACGGCCTTCCATTCGGCTAAATACAAGGGGCCCAAACGTGAGGGCAAGGCGCTTACCATTCAGGTTTACCCGGAGGATTGCACGGGCTGTCAGGCTTGTGTGAACCTCTGCCCGGCGGTTTCCAAGGAGGACGGCCACCGCGCGCTGGAGATGGCTCCCATCGGACCCTTGCTGGAGCAGGAAAAGGAAAACCTGAGTTTCTTTCAGGAGCTGAAGCCCTTCGAGGATGATGCGAAGCTCAACGTGCGCAGCCTGTCCTTCCGCCAGCCGCTCTTTGAGTTCTCTGGTGCCTGCTCGGGTTGCACGCAAACGCCCTACGTACGCATCCTGACCCAGCTCTACGGTGACCGGCTGCTCATGGCTAATGCCACCGGGTGCTCCTCGATCTACGGGGGCAATCTGCCCACGACGCCCTATTGCCAGGACGCCGAGGGGCGTGGCCCGGCCTGGGCCAATTCGCTCTTCGAGGACAATGCGGAGTTTGGCCTGGGGCTGCACCTTGCGGCCAAGCGCCGCTCGGAAGTTGCCCGGAGCATGCTGGGGCAAATGCGTGAGCAGGTGGGGACGGAGCTGGTCGAGGGTATCCTTGGCACCGAGACAGATATTAAAACCCGGCGAAACATGGTTGGTGAGTTGCGTGAGCAGCTTGCGGGTTCGACCGAACTGCACGCCCAGCGTTTGCTCCAGCACATCGAGTACCTGGTGGACAAGACGACATGGATTGTCGGCGGCGACGGCTGGGCCTACGACATCGGCTACGGCGGGCTCGACCACGTGTTGGCCAGCGGGCACAACGTCAATGTGCTCGTGCTCGACACCGAGGTGTACTCGAATACCGGGGGGCAGGCCAGCAAGTCCACCCCCATCGGGGCGCAGGCCAAGTTTGCCGCGGCTGGAAAGTCTATGCCCAAGAAGGATTTGGGCCAAATTGCCATGAGTTACGGAGGCATCTACGTGGCCCAGATTGCCCTCGGGGCCAATGAGCGACAAGCCCTGGACGTCTTGCGTGAGGCGGAGGAGTACGATGGCCCGTCGCTGGTCATCGCCTACGGGCCCTGTGTGGCCCACGGAATCGACCTCGCGATGGGGCCCGAGCGGCAGAAAGTGGCGGTGCAAAGCGGGTACTGGCCGCTGTACCGTTTCGACCCGCGCAACCGCCTCAAGTCAAAGCCAGCGCTAAAGCTGGAGTCGAAGGTGCCCTCGGTCCCGGTTGAGGAGTACATGCGGGGCGAGAACCGCTTCCGCGTGCTGCTGCGGTCAGACCCGGAGCGGGCTGGCGAGCTGCTGGCTATGGCCCAAAACCATGTCGATGAGCGCTGGAAACGGCTGGAGCAGTTAGCGGCTGCCGAGCAGGAGCGCGCAGAGGACTGATCCGCATTCACTGCCGCGCACGGGATAAATCGCGTGTGCGGCAGACCTGCCGGCTCTAGGCCGTGTTTTCAAATTCATCAAGGTCGGTAGAAAAGGGTCTTTTCGCGTCTTTTTCCGTTTTCTCAGTTCATGAATCTGGATTCACACCACTTCGAAAGCCGAAAAAATCCTCA
>JAUIAM010000004.1 GCA_030425485.1 Verrucomicrobiia bacterium | reverse complement strand
CTGTGTCTTCAAATTAAGAAACGAGGGAAAAAGAGGTAATTTTGAGGATTTTTTCGGCTTTCGAAGTGGTGTGAATCCAGATTCATGAACTGAGAAAACGGAAAAAGACGCGAAAAGACCCTTTTCTCCCGACCTTGATGAATTTGAAGACACGACCTAGGGTAGCCTCCATCTTGCCGCACTTTAGCAACAACAAACCCGGACCGAGATGGTCCGGGTTTTTCGTGCCCGTAGTGGGCAAAGCTGGTGCCTTGTATTGGGGTACCGTGAGCTAAGTTTCTCGTATACGTTTTGGGGTGCAACCCAGTTTGGATGCTCCTTGGGGATTACGGTCTTCAGCATCGCAGAAGGCCGTAATCCCAGACGCGATGCGGTAGCATCGAAAGTGCAGGCTATGCCTGCTGCGGGGGGCGCATAGCCCCAAAAAAATATAACAAGAATTTCGGTAACAGGGCCTAGGTGCGGCGTCGGCGCCATGCCAGCAGACCGAGACCGCCGAGGCCGAGCAGCAGGGTAATCTGCGAAGGCTCGGGGACTGGCGTGTAGGTAAAGCCGCCCGCTTCAAGGATGATTTCGATGTAGAGCTCATCCAGGGGGACGGTTAGGTCTTCTGGTGTGTAGAAGAGGTCCGGGCTGCCGTCGCCAGAGAGGCGGTCGGAGTAGGAGAGGGTGTAGGCATCTGTATCCTCTGCGAGGACGCTGGCGTAGGTGTTGTAAAAGAGCTCGTTGCTCTCGATGCTTCCGCCAAACCAGTCCGACATCGTGTTACCGGTGGGGTTGAACTGGAGCGAGAGCAGGTAGATGAACTCGCCCGTGGTCAGGTCGCCAATGATGTCGCTGTTCTTGGCCGCGGCAAAAATGGTATTGTCGAGGGTGCCAGTCGTGCCGGTGTTGGTGGCGTTGGTTCCGATCACGGTCTGGCTGTCGGCCATGCCCATGTTGATGGCGGTGAGCAGGTCGCCCACGATACGGTCCGTCAGGTTATTCAGGTTTTGCGTGGTGACGGAGATGGCCCCGTTCCAGTCGGCATCACCGTTTTTGTTCCACACGACGATGTACTGGGGATTGGCTCCGTAGATGCCCGTGTTGCTGTCGAGTTCGCTGTTGGTGGAGTAGACGATGATGTCACCCACTTCTCCACCTTCTCCGACCATGCGTGCGCCCGCCGTGGCTGCGTCGATGCCCTGGGTTTCCAACTGGTCGCGGACATTGTCGTTGGCCGTGCTGGAAAGTTCAGTGATGTCTGAGCGGATATCGGTTTCGAATTTCGCGTCGAGGTCGTAGCTCTGGGCTTGGGTGAAGAGGTTGCTCGGGTCGTTGTTGTTTCCATCCTGGTTGAAGGGCGAGGTGCCACCGGAGCCGACGAAGCCAAATTTGGTACCGCCGAGTTTATCCTCATTGGGCACGTCGTAGTTGGCGACCTTGATGGTTTTGTCCTGGCTGGTCAGCCAGGGGATGAGCCCGCTGGTGCTACGCACACCCGTGGTTGGACCGGTCCAGCCGTGGTAGTCGGTGTTATTTTGAGGCGACTGGATGCTGGCGATACCGGTAACGGTACCGACGGTGTTGTTGTTGGAGTTTACGGCGCTGTAGTTCGCGCTGATGCGGGCCGAGTTCGGGGTGGTCGTGGTGCTGGCCGTGAGCGCGTTAAAAAGGGAAGAACCCCCGGTGGTGTTGATCTGGTTAGTCTGTCCGCTCAGGGGGACAAGCGAGCCGTTATTGATGCGTTTAATGGAGTAGCTCAGGGGCATGCTTACGCTGGAAACATACGAGGCGTCGACGTTGTTGCTTGAGCTGCTGTTATTGGCAAAAATCTCGAAGCGCCCACTGACGACATTGGTGGCTGGCTGACTGGAACCGATTTTGTTGCCGAGGGTGATGTTGACTACGCCGCCGTTATAAAACTGCTCGGCGGTAAAGGTGGGCACTGTGCCCGTGGGGCCGCTGCCGCCGGAGCCGCTGACGGTGCCGTACAGATCGGCCAGGCTGTAGTCGTTGTTCAGGCTCATGGAGGAGCCGTCGCCCTTGTTGACTCCGCTAAAGACCGTGTTAATACCGTTGCCCTGGAGGTTGACGAAAAGCGCGTCATCCGGCACCCCGGTGTTGTTGACGAAGACGATACGCGTGCTGTCAGCCCACGATTGGAGCGGTAGCAGAGCGGCAGTAAGTAGTAGTAAACCCGTTTTTCGAGTAAGGGAATGAATAGCCATAAGTACACATCCTAATGGATGCGCATAGGGCTGTCAATTTCCATGATGTCGGGGCTATCCCTCAGGGCCGCTGGCGTCGAGCCTGGTCATTTCGCAGGCCGGTGCGCTTACTTATCCCCTTTAAACTCGAGGCTGAGTGAGTAGTGCTGCATGAGTTGTCGGCGCGCCTTGGCCTCCTCATCGCCAATCCAGTCGAGCGAGTCGTAGAGCGTGATGTAGGCCATGAGCCCAAAGAGCAGGATGACGAATACCCCCGTGGCGGCTTCGATCATGGCGCGCGGCAGCGGGCGTCCACGCAGGCGGGCGATGGTGGCCAGCGTCATGTGCCCACCGTCCAGTACGGGGATGGGCAGCAGATTGAGCAGGGCGAGGTTGACGTTTAAAATCACAGCAAAGGCCAGAGCGGCGCGGAAGCCGTCCCACTTCGTCTCGAAGACATCCGGGCTGGAGAAGCGGTGGACCAGCCGACCGATGCCGACTGCGCCGTTGAGGTCTTTGAAGCCGATGTCCGAGCTGGGGCTGGCCAGGCTGCCCAGGACGCGTCCGATCATGGTGGCGGCGTCGATAAACTGCGTACCCGGCGTCGGGTGGATGATGGTGAAGTCGCTTTTGGGAGCAAAGCCGATCATGGTCCGGGTGAGGGGCTCGATGAGCTCCGCCTTGAGGTCGCTTGTGCTGAGAACGCTCCCGTCCTGGCCGTTGACAAAGCTCAGTTGCGGGTTGGGGCCGGCCTGTTTCAAGGCTGCAAGCAGCTCGCTCAGGCTGGCAACTTTCTCGCCGTTGACTGCGGTCAGCACCTCGCCGGATTTCACCTTGTCGGCAAACTCGCCTTCCTCGCTGACCAAAAACACGGCCAAGGTGGCCGGGGTGTCAGGCGAGGCCGGATCGCCCGTAGCGTCTGGCGCGTACATGGGCATGATGTCGAAGCCGTTCTCGTTTTGTCCCTCGCGGTAGATTTTCACCAATGGCTTGGTCCGGGCCACGGTTTCGGGCTGTACGACGACTTGCATGGGCTGGCCGTCGCGCAGGATGTTGAGCGTCACGCTCTCGTGGGACTGGGCATTGAGGTAGTCGTTTAGCTGGCTGATGGAGTAGAGCGGTACGCCGTCGGCGGCGAGTAACTGGTCGTCCACGAGGAGCCCGGCTCGCTCACCGGGAGAGTTGGGAAAGAGCATGCCGAGGCGGATGGTCATGGCAGGCTCGATGCCGATACGGCGCAGGTCGCGGCCGGAACCCTCGTTAAAGACCGTCATGGCGGGGAAAACTTCGATGGTCTGGGTTTCTTCGCCGCGCTGGATGGTCAGTTCGGCCTTGGGGTTGCCGTGGGCGTCTCTTCCGCTGCCGGTCGCGATGAGCATGGAGACGTCGGTCCAGTCGTCTACGGGCTCGCCGTCGATCTGCAAAATGGTATCCCCGGCCTGGAGCCCGGCCTTATGGGCGGGGCCAGTGATGGTAGTGTTTATGTCGGTGTCGAGCATGGGCAGGACATAGCCGATCTGGGTGCCTTCGAGCGCTTTACTGCTGGGTGTGCCTGCCAGCCAGACCGCGATGGCGATGACGGTAGCCAGCACGAGGTTGAAAAACGGCCCGGCGAAGGCCACGATCATCTTGTCGGCGTAGGAAATGGGGGGCAGCTTGGCGGCGTCCTCGCTGTCGCCCTCGACCGACTTCATGTCCGCCAACTGCGGCAGGGCGACAAAGGCCCCGAACGGAATCCAGCAAAAGCAGTACTCCACGCCGTCCTTGCCCCGCCAACCAAAGATCTTTGGCCCTAGCCCGAAGATGGAGAAGCGCTCGACTTTGAGCCCGCGCCACTTGGCGGCCAGAAAGTGCCCCAACTCGTGTACGACAATGGCGCCGTTGAAGAACAACAGGATGAGGACCCAGCCCCAGGCGTTAGTCAGGAGAGATTGAAGCATGATTGGAAAGGGGGTTTAACCGCAGAGACGCAGAGCGCAGCGGGTGGGCGTTAGCTTAGGTATTGAATGACACTAGAGTGGGAATGTAGTTCACATTTAAGTGATTTATTGGCTAAGGATGATGCGCTCGATACCATTTTTAATGACCCGTGTATTGAAATTTATGAGCAGTCCCAGTTTGCAACGCTTCAGCTTCATGTAGGTCTGGAGTTGGGCTCTGTATAGAGGAAGGCATTTTTCGACAGCTTTTAGCTCCAGTATAATTTTATCCTCAACGAATATATCAATTTTAAAGCTGTTTTGTAGGGGTAATCCATCGTAAATGATCGGTACTTCTACTTGAGAAAGCGCTCGTATGCCTCCTTTGCGTAGTTCATGAAGCAGGCAGGATTCATATACAGATTCGAGTAATCCGGGGCCGAGCGTGCTGTGAACTTTGTACGCACAGTCGATGATCTTAGCCGACAGGGCGTTATAGTCTTCAGTTAGCTCCGTCATCGTATTTCCATTCTTCTAACCCCATTGAGTGGATAGAACTTATCGAGCATAAATTACATCTGTCCAAGCACTACTGCTTGAGCATTTTCTTTGTCTTTCCTTAGGCCTGTCGTGCTCTGCGTCTCTGCGGTTAAATAAAGCATATCACCTGACGGGTTACTGCGCAACTGTACCGCCCAAGGCGATGACCTTCTCAGCGGCAATGTTGCGGGCCTCGGCATCAGCGGCCAGGAGTTCGTCGAGGTTGTCCGGATCGCGATTGGCGATGGACTCAAGGGTTTTTTCGATCACGCGGGGGATGTCCAGGTAGCCGATTTTGTCCGCGACAAAGGCTTCCACTGCGACCTCGTTGGAGGCGTTGAACGCGCCCGTGGCGATCCCTCCAGCCACAGCGGCCTCGCGGGCCAGGCGGAGGCAGGGGAACTGCTCCGTACAGGGCGGGCGGAAGTCCAGGCTCATGAGCTGGGAGAAGTCGAGGGTGGCATCCGTGCCAGCGCCACGCTCGGGATAGAGCAGGGTGTGCTGGATGGCAAAGGTCATGATGGGCGGGGAGAGCTGGGCGATGATCGAGCCGTCCACGTATTGCACCATCGAGTGGACGATGCTCTGGGGGTGGATGGTCACGTCGATACGCTCGGCAGGCATGTCAAAGAGCCAGCGGGCCTCGATCAGCTCCAGGCCCTTGTTGGCCATGGTGGAGGAGTCGATGGTGATTTTCGGCCCCATGCTCCAGTTGGGGTGCTTGAGGGCCATTTCCTTGGTGATGCCCGTCATTTGCTCGCGGGTAAAGTCGCGGAACGGGCCACCGGACGCAGTCAGGATCAGGCGGTCCACGTCGATCTCGCGTTCGCCCTGCAGGCACTGGAAGATGGCGTTGTGTTCGCTGTCGAGCGGGAGCATCATCGAGCCGTGCTTCTTGGCCGTGGCCATGACGAACTTTCCGGCCAGAACGAGGATTTCCTTGCTCGCCAGGGCGATGTCCTTGCCGTGTTCGAGCGCGGCGAGGGTGGGCTTGAGCGCGAGCGTGCCCACGATAGCCGGGACGACGAGCTTGGCTTCGGCCAGCACGGAGACGTCGATCAGCCCCTGCAGGCCGCAGTGAAATTGCGTTTCGGCGGGGAAGAGACCCGACTGCTGGGCTTCTTCGCAACAGGCTTCGTCGTAGATGGCCACGTGGGGGACGTTGAACTGCCTGGCGATGTCAACCAGCTTGCGCCAGCGGTAGCGTCCGGCGATGGCCAGCAGCTCGAGCTTGTCCGGGTGCTTGGCCACGACGCGGCAGGTATTTTCGCCGATGGAGCCGGTGGCACCGAGCAGGACGATCTTCTTGGGACTGGGCATAGGGAAGTGTTTTGTTTAACCGCAGAGACGCAGAGCGAAACGGGTTGTCGGAAATCTTAGAATATGTACCGCGTTAATGACAGAATTTGTACTTTGACATGTGGAGGTTAGTTGCGCTCTGCGTCTCTGCGGTTAAAAGCCTTAAACGAAATACTTAAACAAAAGGTAGCCCACCGGGGCGGTCAAGATCAGGCTGTCCATCAGGTCGAAGGCCCCACCGATGCCCGGAATGGCCGTGCCGGAGTCCTTCACGCCCGCCTGCCGCTTGAGGATGGATTCGATCAAATCGCTGACCAGGGCCAAGGCACCGGTGATGGCGGCGATGAGGATGGCGACGGGCAGGCTCAGTCCCGCAGGCAGGTAGTCGCCGAAGCCCCACCACAGCAGGCCGCCGACGAGGGCAGAGGTGAATACGGCCCCGATGCCGCCTTCGACGGTTTTGCCGGGGCTGATGCTGGGGCAGAGCTTGTGCTTGCCGAATTTCATCCCGAAGAGCAGCCCGCCCACGTCGGAGAACTTTGCCGCAGCGATGAGGAAAATCGGTACCATGACGCTGCCGTACTGGCTGATGAGCAGCCCGTAGAATTGCAGCATGAAGGCTACGTAAACCAGCCCGAAGAGGGTGGGCAGGTAGATGCGCTTAACTTCCGGCCAGCGTAGCATGGTGACGGACAGGGCGATCAGTGTTATGGTAAAGACCTCAAGCGCCCCTGCCTCAGGCATGGCAAAGCTCCCGGCGATAATGACAACCCCCAGCGCGATGCCGAAAGCCTTGAGCGGACGGTAGTCGCCCATTTTTTCCAGCAGCTGGTAGAGCTCGTATTGGGTGGCGGCGGCCAGTAGGGCCAAGAGCAGGATGCCCCCGGCCGAACCGAAAAAATAGAGGACGGCGACGATGGTGGCCCAGAGGCCAAAGGTGCTCAGGATACGTTTCGTCACCGGTTTGCGATGGCTTCGGCTTTAGGGGCGTCGGTCACCTGCTCTCCGGTTTTGCCGAAGCGCCGCTGGCGACGGTGGAAGCTCTCCACCGCTTCGACAAAGTGCTCGCGGTCAAAGTCCGGCCAGTACACAGGGCTAAAGTACATCTCGGAGTAGGCGCACTGCATGAGGAGAAAATTGCTGATGCGGGTTTCGCCGGAAGTGCGGATGAGCAGGTCGGGGTCGGGGATATCCGCCGTGTAGAGGTACTTGGAAAAGAGGGGCCAGTCCAGGTGGTTGGGGTCGACCTTACCCGCGGCAGCGTCTTCGGAAAACGCCCGCACGGCGTCGAGCACTTCGGTGCGTGAGCCGTAGTTGAGGGCGACCTGGAGCGAGTAGTGCTTGAAGTCCTTGGTTGCTTCGAGGGCTTCGTCCAGCTTCTTGCGGACTTTTTCCGGTAGCTCCTCGGGGCGGCCAATGACGCGCAGGCGCACCTTGTTTTTGACCAACTCGCGGGTGTTTCGCTCCAGAAAAAACTCCAGCAGGCCCATAAGGGCGGAAATTTCTTCGGGTGGACGCTGCCAGTTTTCCACAGAGAAGGCGAAAAGCGTGAGGTAGCGGACGTCCAGATCGCGGGCGATCTTCAAGGCCTGGCGGACGTTTTCGACGCCGCGTCGGTGCCCTTCGATACGGGGGAGTCCGCGTTCGCGCGCCCACCGCCCATTGCCGTCCATGATGATGGCGACGTGGTCCAGTTTGCCCTTGGTGTCCGCTTTGGTCGATGTTTGCACAGTGGAATAGAGTCTGCCCGTAGCTGGCATGTTCAATTAAGTCCGCCGAATATGGCAGGCTGTAAAAAAGAAACCTTATAGTGCGTGGCCCTCGGAATGCAAATCCCAATCGCGCAGGCCGGGGCGGCTCCCGGGCGAGGTTGACAGGGGGATCGTTGCGCGTTTAGATGACGATAGTACAGCTTATGGCCAAATCTTCCTCCGCTCTGCACCCCGCAATCACTCGTACCCTTGATATCGTCCAGCGTCGCAACCACAGCGAACCCGTTTTTCTGCAAGCGGTTAAGGAAGTGCTGGAAACGCTCGGGCCGGTGATCGAGGAGCACCCCGACATTGACGAACTGAACCTGCTGGAGCGGCTCTGCGAGCCCGAGCGGCAGATCATGTTTCGTGTGGCCTGGAAGGACGACGCGGGTCGGGTCAACGTCAACCGCGGCTTTCGCACCCAGTTTAACAGCGTACTCGGCCCGTACAAGGGTGGGTTGCGCTTCCACCCCACGGTCAACATGGGCGTGATCAAGTTCCTCGGCTTTGAGCAGATTTTTAAAAACAGCCTGACCGGGCTCAACATCGGCGGGGCCAAGGGTGGAGCGGACTTCGACCCCGCGGGCAAGAGCGACGACGAGGTCATGCGCTTTTGCCAGGCCTTCATGAACGAGCTGTTTCGCTACATCGGCTCCCGGCGGGACGTCCCGGCGGGGGACATGGGCGTTGGCCCGCGGGAGATCGGCTACCTTTTCGGCCAGTACAAGAAGCTGACGAACCAGTTTGAGATGGGCGTGCTCACCGGTAAGCAGGTCGGCTGGGGGGGCTCTCTGGCGCGCAAGGAAGCCACGGGCTTTGGCGTGGTTTACTTTGCGGAAAATCTCCTTCAGGCCCGCGGCGAGGGGCTCAAGGGCAAGCGCTGCATCGTCTCCGGCGCGGGTAATGTCGCGCTCTACACCATGCGGAAGCTCCAGCAGCTCGGGGCCGAGGTCGTGGCCTGCTCGGACATTACCGGAACGGTTCTCCAGCAGGGCGGCATCAACTGGGAGCTCCTGCGCATGTGCAGCGAGGACGAGCGCCGCAACGTCGATTACTTTGCTCAGGCGGCCAAGGGGGCGGAGTTTCGGCCTGGGGCCAAGGTCTGGGAAGTCCCCTGCGACTATGCCTTTCCTTGTGCCACCCAGAACGAACTCGACGCTGACGACGCCCGCAAGCTGGTCGAGAACGGCTGCAAGATGGTCTGCGAAGGGGCCAATATGCCCTGCACGGCGGAGGCGATTGCAGTGCTGAAAAAAGCGGGGCTGCTCATCGGCCCGGCCAAGGCCGCCAACGCGGGCGGTGTCGCCGTCTCAGCCCTGGAGATGCAGCAAAACGCCGGACTTGAGCGCTGGACCTTTGAGCAGGTGGATACCCAGCTCAAGCAGATCATGCAGAACATTTTCCAGACCTGCACCCACTGCGCGAACAAGTACTCGACCAAGGAGGACTACATCGCCGGGGCCAATGTCGGCGGCTTCCTGCGTGTGGCCCAGGCCATGATAAGTCACGGCCTGATCTAGGCGCGGACGGGTTGTGCCCGCAGGTTTCAGAGGTTGTAAACGTTTGCCCGGGGAGAACGCTTTCAGCAGTTACGTGAATAGCTAATGTCATCCTGAGTACGTCCGCTAAGCGGACGCATCGAAGGATCTCCACGTTCAGGATGATAGCAAATTCGCTTCCTCAGAAGTGAAAGACTTTGTCTAATACGTGTAGCTGATTTCGTCGCCGCTGGCAGTGGTTACGGTCAGGGTGCCGCCGTCTTCACTCACCACGAGGTCTTCGTAGGATTCACCGGCGACAGGCTGGATGTTATAAAAGTATTCGCCTTCTAATTGCTTGTAGCCGACTTTAGTGTCGCCCGTTTCGAGGATGTACTGCTGCCCGGCAGAAGCGATTTGGCGCAGGTTGTTGGTGATGGCCTTTTCGCGGGAGTCCTCGCGCACCTTGTTAAAGGCGGGGATGGCCATTGCAGCGAGCAGGCCAGTCACAACGACGGCACTATTGCTATTCATGGTGGCGTCTGCCGTGACGGGGAGTCGCCCTTCGCTGAAGATGAAGTCTGGACCGACGGTGGTGACGAATGCGCTGTCTTCGCTCTGGTCACCAATACCGAGGATAGGCAGCATGAGCTCATACATACCCAAGGCTCCGCCCATAGGCATGCTCTGTTTGACCTCATCTCGGACGTCAACGAAGGTGTTAAAGGCATCCTTGGAGATGTAGATCAGGCTGGTACCGCTTGTGGGGAGGTCTGCCGTGGCGGTTTTGTAGCCGGGCTTGTCCTTGAGAGAGGTCTTGGTGCTGGTGCATTCGTGCAAGAACTCCAGGTGCGTGGTGAGGTAGAGGTTGTTGGTCTTCGGGTCTATGATGATGGCCGGGTCGAGGTCGCCCATCGGGCCTCCCGGGGGAGGCGGTGTGCGTGGGGTGTAGACGAGCAGCCCGTCGACCTCATCCTCTCTCGTGTTTTCCTTGATCTCGATGATGTCATCTGTGATGAGCCAGGCCATACCTTCGAGGCAGATCACGGTTTTAAACTCGGGGATAGACAGGGGGGTGGCCATGCCGGGAACCGGCATGCTGCTGCCTTCGTCCAGGCGGATAACGAGCGTCAGGCGTGTGTCGCTCTTTTGCAGGAGTTCGCTCAGGGTGACACCGTTGCTGACCTCTTCGCCCAGGAGCTTGTTGGCCATGTCGCGACCTTGTTTGCCTTTGAAAATATCCTCTGCGCCCTGGCGGATGATCTGGTCGATGACAGAGAGCTGCAGGGTCTGGGCGAGGAAGATGTCGGTGTCTTTCGGGGCCAGGGCCAGGCTTTCAAAGGGCAGGTTTTCGCTCCCGGTGAGTTGGAAGAACCCTTCGGGTCCGCCCGGAAGGTACAGGACTTGTTTACTGTGGTAGAGGGTGCCCTCGCGGTAGGAGCTGACGCCCATGGCGGTAAAGTTGTCCAACCCCAGCGTGGTAAAAAGCGCATCGTAGGGGACGTGAGCCGCCATAGCCAGGCTCTGGTCGTTGGGTTGCATCCGCTGCATGTCCTGCACGAAGCTGCTGATGATATCTCCCATCCGCTTCATGGTATCGCCAAAGTCCATGAAGCTGAAGACTTCGCCGCCGAGGTCGAGCTTGCCCGCGACAGCGTCAAAGCTCTCCGCGCGCTTGTCTTTGGGCAGGAGCGGGAAGCTGTCCTTGCTGAGTGTTTTTTCGTCCTCTTTCGGGGCGCAGGCGGTGAACACGATGGCCAATGCGGCCAGCAGAGAGGTCAGGATGGCAAGTTTCATGCCGCCCAGTGTGCGTGATACATCCCGTGTGGCAAGGTCTTATGCCGCGGGGGCGCAGATTGCGCTTGGCACGCGTTCTTTTGTGCCGCTCCTACTCGTCGATGAAGATGACTTCCTCTTCTTCGACGATGACCGTTTCGCCGCCGGGGACGATGACGTCTTCGGTCGGGGTCGGCTCGGGGCCGAAGCCACCCGTCACCGTGACCGGGACGCGGACTTCGGAGAAGCCCGGTGCGGCCACGAAGAGGTTACCCGTGCCGGGCAGGCCGCCTTCGAGCGGGACGCTGACCGTCTTTGCACCCTCGGGGATGACGACCTCGGGCATGATTACGCTCTGCGGAATGTCCGTGGTGATCTCGATCGGCAGGCCGCCGACGGGGGCGTTAAAGTCGATGCCAAATACGACCACGTAGCGCTCGTTCGGGTTGAGTTGGATGCGGTCCGGGCTGACGTAGAGCTTGGCCGGGTCGACCTGGAAGTTGCCAATCGGCAGAAGGCCGGAGCCGGTGGCCAGTTCGACGCGGTAGGAGTCACCTGCCGGGAGCGGTGGCACGAGGAAACTCAGTGCGGTGGGGGAAAAGTAGGTCGTGTCCGACTCAAAGCCACCGATGACGACCTTATCGAACTTGCTGAAGCCGCGACCGACCACCGGGATGGTCGAGCCGACGGGGCCGCGGTAGGCCTCAAGCGTGATGACGTAGCGGTTGGTCAGGTCGAGGGTGTAGACCTCGCCGCTCTGGGTGCGCTTGTCCTTCAGGTCGCCCTTAAAGTCGGTTTTGAAATCCAGCACAAAGAAGTAGCGTGCGCTGTTGCGCCCCTCGGGCATGGTGTAGTTGTACTTGTAGATACCCTTGCCAAGGTCACTCGGGCTCATGGGCCGCTGCTCGCCATCGATCACGACGTAGGGCGTCATGTCCATGACGGTGTTGTCCATGTTTTCCACCGACATGCTGATCTCGTAGATGCCGGAGGGGTTCTGAGGAACCGGGTTACCCGTCATGTTCGTGATGCTCGGGCCGCAGCCAGTCAGAAAGCCTGCCAGTGCGATAAGGGGGAGGAAGAGAAACTTTGCCTTGCTCATACCGAAAATGATAGCCAATAGGGCTTTTCGCGAGCCTGCAAGAAAAACCCTCGGCCTCCGGAGACTGCCAAACCGGCGTCTCGCTAAAATCGCAATATCCATTTTCTTAGCCTCTGAAATGAATTCGCCCACGATCTCTAAAGACGCACTTGGCCTCTACGTCCACGTGCCCTTCTGCTCGCACGCCTGCGATTTCTGCGCCTTTTATCAGGAGGCGCCCCGCCGGGGGGACATCGACCGCTACCTCGACGGCGTGGCCCGGGAGCTCGACCTCGTCGGCTTGGTCGAGCCGGTGGAGACGATCTTCTGGGGCGGGGGAACGCCCGGCCTGCTTCCGGCCAAGGACCTCAAGCGTCTGGGCGAAACCCTGCTCGCGCACCTGCCCGGGCCTCCGCGGGAGTGGTCGGTCGAGATGGCACCCTCCGCAGTCAAACCGGACAAGATAGAGGCCCTGCGCGAGCTCGGTGTAACCCGCATCTCGATGGGCGTGCAGAGCTTTAATGACGACCTGCTGGACAAGCTCGGTCGCCAGCACAACCGCAAGCAGATCTACCGCGCCTGGGCCGCTTTTCGTGAATCCGGCTTCGAAAACATCAACCTCGACCTCATGTTTGCCCTGCCCGGTCAGAGCGAAGCGGATTGGCTGGCTGATCTGCACACGGCGATGGACCTCGGCCCTGAGCACATCTCCACCTATTGCCTGACCTTTGAGGAGGATACCGCGCTGTGGGTAAAGCTCTCGCAGGGCAAGGTGAAGCGCGACGAGGAGCAGGAGGCCGACTTTTATGAAATGACGTGGGACGCGCTGGCCGCGGGCGGTTATGCGCAGTATGAGGTGTCGAACTTTGCCCGGCCCGGTCGCGCGTGTATCCATAATCTCAATACGTGGCGCATGCACCGTTGGCTCGGAGTGGGGCCCAGTGCGGCCTCGCAGTTTCGCGGCGAACGCTACAGCAATGTGGCCAACCTAGACCAATGGTTGGCCGGCATCGAGAAGGGCATTCCCGTTCGCGCAGACGTGACGGTGCTCGACGACGAACTGCTCGCCACCGACGCACTCATCTTCGGCTTGCGCATGAACGTTGGGGTCGATCTGGGTGAACTGGTGCAGCGTTTCGCAGCCGTTGATTTCTCCCCCCTGCGTGCCTGGGTCAATAGCATGGCCGAGGAGGGGCTGGTGGAGTATACCGATGACTCCCTGCGCCTGACCACTCGCGGTCGCCTGCTGGCCGACGAGGTCGGCGCGGAACTGATGGATGTACTTTGCAGTTAATTTTTTGAACCGCAGAGACGCAGAGGGATTTTGGTCTCTCCTGTGCTCTGGCTCTATCTCAGGCTACTTTATCATTTTATAGTCGTAGTCCGAGTTTACGCTGATGCGTATCGTGTGCCTGGGAAAACCTGTGTGCATCTGCGCAATCTGCGGACGGACTATCTCGAAAAATGCTCCTGGAAAGCCTGAGTGGCGTTGCGTGCTTTGCGAGAGGACTTAATCTCACGCAAAGAGCGCTATGTTCGCAAAGTGCTTTCTGCCTTTGAGGTATGCCAGAGTGGTTAAGGTATGACGCACAAAAAACCCGCAGCCGAAACTGCGGGTTTGTAAAGGGCATGTCCGCACAGGACAATTTTTTGACTGCTCTCGGGGTAGGCACGCAGTGCCGTAGGGGGCGGAGCCACTCATTACCTCAGAGGCTCTCTGCGATAATTTCCTCGAGCTTGTCGATGTCGGCGGCGAAGCGGTTGATGCCGTCGGAGAGCTTGTCGGTCGCCATGGCGTCCTGATTGAGCATCCAGCGGAAGGTCTTCTCGTCGACGGAGATTTTCTCGATGTCGGCACTGGCGGCAGCCTCGGCACTGAGCTTGCGCTCGAGCGGAGCTTCGGTTTCGGCCAGTTGCTTGAGCAGGTCCGGGCTGATGGTCAGCAGGTCGCAGCCTGCAAGCTCGGTGATTTCGCCCGTGTTGCGGAAGCTGGCACCCATGACCTCGGTCTTGTAGCCGAACTTCTTATAATAGGTGTAAATAGCCTGGACGGACTGCACGCCGGGGTCTTCTGCGCCGGTGTAGTCCTTGCCGGTCTTGGCCTTGTAGTAGTCCATGATGCGGCCAACGAAGGGGGAAATAAGCTGGGCGTCTGCCTCGGCACAGGCGATGGCCTGGCACATGGAGAAGAGCAGCGTCATGTTGCAGTGGATGCCTTCCTTGGTAATGACCTCGGCGGCCTTGATGCCTTCCCAGGTGGAGGCTATCTTGATGAGGATGCGGTCCTTGCTGATGCCCTTCTTGTCGTAGAGGGCGATGATTTCGCGGGCCTTGGCGATGGTGGCCTCGGTGTCAAAGGACAGGCGGGCGTCGACTTCGGTCGAGACGCGGCCGGGGACGATTTCGAGAATCTTGCAGCCGAAGATGACCAGGAGGTGGTCAACGATGGCCTTGATGCGGGCGTCACCTTCGAGGCCGAGCTCGGCCGTTTCGGCGATGGCCTGCTCCAGGAGGGGCTTGTATTCGTCCATCTGGACGGCCTTGAAAATGAGGGACGGGTTTGTGGTGGCGTCCTGCGGCTTGTAGGCCTTCATGGATTCGAAGTCGCCCGTGTCGGCCACGACCTTGGTGAATTGCTTAAGTTGCTCGAGTTGGCTGGAAGCGGTTTGAGTGTCCATTTTTGGTAGGATGTTTTGTGAGTTGGTTTTATATAAGGGTCGCGCAGAAGACTAATCTTCACGTCTTGGCAGGCTTTTTCAACTCTTTAAAGGCCAGAATCGCCAAGAGTAGCCAGCCCAGGAGGAGCAATAAGCCGCCGAGCGGGGTGACGGGCCAGAGCCACTTCAACTCGGTGGTGGCCAGCAGGTAGATCGAGCCACTGAAGAAAAAAGTGCCAATACACCAGCAGCGGTTGATCCAGCAGGTGAGTCTGTGGTGGGTGGGATCGAGCTTCGTCCAGAGGGCGATGAAGGCGATGGCGAGCGCGTGGAGCATCTGATAGCGCACGCCCGTCTCCCAGGAATCAAATGCATCGCGCTCGGTCAGAAGCGGCTTAAGTGCATGAGCGCCAAAGGCTCCGAGGGCGACGCCCGTCAGGCCAATCAGCGCGGCAACCAGCAGCCAAATGGCACATTTTTTTTCGCAGCAGGAATTTGATTCTGGGTGTTTAGACATGCTTCTGAGAGTTTGTTGATTCGTAAGTTGTTTGTTTAGAGTTGATAATGTCTTTAATGGCTGATCTGGCCATTGTGAAGATTGTGAAAAACTTAGCTATTAAATAATCTTGATTAGTTGAACGTTTTTCGGACAAACTGGTCCCTGAGCATCTGAAAAGAGCTTAAACCTAACCTAAAACAAACGATAAAAATGAAGAAACTGATTGCAACTCTGGCGATCGCTGGGGCTATGGGCGTTTCCAGCCTGTCTGCACAGACGGGTGACTCCCTTAGCGACCTTTCGATCTCCGGTACCTTCGACTTCGAAACTGAATACGTATTCCGCGGTATTCAGTTCTCGCAGACCTCCTTCCAGCCGAGCGTTGAGTTTGGCTTCCCCGTACTCGGTGGTGATCTCTACACTGGCGTGTGGACCAACCTTCCGGCTACCGGCACCGCTAACGAAGTTGACCTTTACGCAGGTTACGCATACCCGGTAACCGACATCGTAACCGTTGACGCTGGTTTCATCTACTACTGGTACATGAACTCCCAGGCCGCAACGGGTAACACCGTACCGGCTTACATCGAGCCCTACGTTGGTGCTTCCTTCGACGTACTGCTGAGCCCTGCTCTGTACCTGTACTATGCGGTTGACCAAAACGGTGGCACGAACAGCTTCAGCGCACTTACCATCGAAGCCTCCATCGGTTACAGCTTCGACCTGAGCGAGTACGTTGGTGCTGAAGGCATCTCCTTCGACGTTGGTGCCTACGTTGGTTACGTCATCCCGGACAATAGCGTTAACGCTGGTATGCAGTCTGGTTTCTATGGCGGTGCTACGGCTGACCTCGTTTACGCTTTCAGCGAAAACGTAAGCAGCTCCGTTGGTGTACGTTACTCCAACTACTCAGCTTCCGGTGTCAACAACACTGCAGGCCCGACTGCAAGCTACAGCCGCATCAACAGCCAAAACAACGTTTGGTTCGGTGCGACGGTTGGCTTCACTTACTAAGCTTGAGTTAGTCTAACTTTCAAAGCCCGCAGCGCTGCTGCGGGCTTTTTCTTTCCTCCGAAAGCTACACTCCAAATTCATCTTTTTTCCCGTTAAGTGCCGAAAAGGCATTGACAGGGGGTGTGTGCAGTCTATTTTTCCACGCTTTTCCCGAAATGAAAACGACACTCGCAAAACCCGACCTCGAACGTAAATGGTACGTGGTCGACGCCACGGGGCAGAACCTGGGCCGTCTTTCTGTAAAGATCGCCAACATCCTGCGTGGCCGGCATAAGCCTATTTATACACCCCACATTGATACGGGTGACTTCGTGGTAGTAATCAACGCCGACAAGATCAAGCTCACGGGCAAGAAGGAAGAGCAGAAGCTCTACATGTTCCACACGGGCTGGTTTGGTAATGAGTACTACCGCAGCGTCGCAGCCATGCGACAGAAGAAGCCGGCTTTCATCATCGAGCATTCCGTCAAGGGCATGCTCCCGCGCAACAAGCTTGCTCGCGCCATGATGAAGAAGCTCAAAGTCTATGCAGGTGCCGAGCACCCGCATGAAGCACAGCAACCCATCAGCTTTGAAGGTTAATCCACATGAGCACTGCAACTGATAGCGACACCTTTACCGCCGTTGGCCGCCGGAAGACCTCCGTGGCCCGCATCCGCCTGAGCCGCGGCGAAGGCAAGATCACCGTAAACGGCCGGGCACTCAACGAGTATTTTCCGACTGAGATGCTGGCCAAGCGCGCAACACGCCCGCTGGAAACCGCTGAGCTCGTTGGTCAAATCGACGCACGCTTCCTCGTAGAGGGTGGCGGCATCGTTGGCCAGGCTGGCGCCGTTTCTCATGCCTTTGCCCGCGCTTTGGAAAAGCTCGACCCTGAATTGCGCCCGGCCCTCAAGAAGATGGGCTTCATCACTCGTGACCCGCGCATGAAGGAACGTAAGAAGTCCGGTCAGCCCGGCGCACGTAAGCGATTCCAGTTCTCTAAGCGGTAAAAGCGTACCGACTTTGGCTTTCCTGCCCTCCGTGTGCGCTTGCCCGGGGGGCTTTTTGTTTCTATACCTAAAAATTTGACCTAATTGTTTCACGCCTAACGCTTTGACCACCATGATGAAAACCGCGATTGTCGGTGCCTCGGGTTACTCCGGGGAGGAACTTGTACGGCTGCTTTCCCGGCATCCGCAGGTAGAGCTCGCTCTCGTCTCATCGCGTTCGCTGGTGGGGAAACCCCTCGTCGAGGTCATGCCAAAGTTCCGGGGTCTCGTCCCGGCAGAGCTGACTTTCAGCGACTCCGATCCGGAGGCTTTGGCCGCCCGGTCGGATATTGATGTGTTCTTTCTGGCCCTCCCGCACGGAGTCGCAGCTGAGTTTGCTCTGCCGCTGGTCAAGGCCGGGCACAAGGTCATTGACCTGAGCGCGGACTTCCGGCTCGGCTGCCCGGTGCGTTACGAAGAGTTTTATGGCAAGGCTCACCCAGCGCCAGACATGCTGGACCAGGCCGCCTATGTTATACCGGAAATCACGCCTGCGGGCTGGGAGTCGGCCCCGCTCATTGCCAGCCCCGGCTGCTACCCGACGAGTGTTATCGCGCCGCTGGTGCCTCTGTTGCGGGCAGGCATCGTTTCGACTAAGGGTATTGTGGCCAACGCGATGAGCGGCGTTAGCGGAGCGGGCAAGAAACTGGCTGAGGCCTACCTTTATTGTGAGCGCAACGAGAGCGCCAAGGCATACGGCCTGCCTAAGCACCGGCACCTTTCCGAGATCGAAGAGCAGCTCAGTACCGCCGCGGGCAGCGATGTTGTCATCCAGTTTAACCCACACCTTGCGCCGATGCAGCGGGGAATTGCTTCGACCATCACGGTTCCGGCGGCCAAGCCCGACCTTGCTGCGCTCTATGCGGCCTGGAATGCGGCCTTTGCTGAGCGGCCCTTCATTGGGATTTTGCCCAGTGGTACCACGCCGGATACGGCGCACGTCAGCGGCACGAATCGGCTCGACATGTCCGCGGTCTACGATGAACGGACGGGGAACTTTATCATCACCAGTGCCGAGGACAACCTCGTCAAGGGTGCGAGCGGTCAAGCCGTGCAGATCATGAATCTCTGGCTGGGCTTCAACGAAACAGACGGACTCCTGTAAGCGATGAGCCTCTCTATCAAGGTAGCAGACGACGGTCCCGGTATTGGCGAAGTGCCCGGTTTTCGGGCTTCGGGGGTGCACTGCGATGTGCGTTGCACAGGCAACCCTCGGCTGGACCTTGCCCTGATTTTCTCCGAAAAGCCGGCAGTGGCTGCGGGTGTCTTCACCACAAATGACGTCAAGGCCGCTCCGGTCCGCTTCGATCAGCGCATCCTGGACGGAGGCGAGAACTTCCACGCCATCGTGGCGAATAGTGGTAACGCCAACGCCTGCACGGGCGAGCAGGGCATGTGCGATACCGAGGCGATGGCCGCTCAGGCTGCACAGCTCCTGGGGGTGGAGGCCGCTCAGGTTTTTGTCTGCTCTACCGGGCGGATTGGTCGGGCGCTGCCCATGGACAAGATTTCCAACGGCATCAATGGAGCGGTCAAGGCTCTGGCTGCGACGAAGGAGCAGTCGCTCAACGCCGCGTGGGCCATCCTGACTTCGGATACGCGCCCCAAGGCGGTGACGGCGACCTTCGAAGTTGACGGTAAGGCGGTCACTGTGTCCGGCATCGGCAAGGGCGCAGGTATGATCGAGCCCAACATGGCGACCATGCTCGCCTTTGTTGCGACGGATGCGCTTGTATCGAAAAAATCACTACAGGCTGCGCTTTCCGATGCCAATGCCGAGAGCTTTAACGCCATCACGGTCGATGGCGACATGAGCACGAACGACACCGTGCTGGTGCTGGCTAACGGCGAAAGTGGCGTAAACGTAGAGGATGCCGCAACAGGGGCGGGGCAGGCCTTTCGTTCAGCGTTGAAGGCAGTTTGTCAAAAGCTGGCCGAGAAGATCGTGGGCGACGGTGAGCGGGTGACCAAGTTTGTCACCATCAAGGTCGAGGGCGCCCCCGATGATGCCGCTGCCCAGCGAGTCGCGCGTGCCGTGGGCAACTCGCTCTTGGTGAAAACCTCCTGGTATGGTAACGACCCCAACTGGGGCCGAGTGCTCGATGCGGCCGGATACGCGCGTGTGGGGCTGGTCGAGGCGAAGCTCGACATGCACTACGATGACATCCCGGTCATCAGCGCGGGCACACCACTGCATGATAACTTGCCGCAGTGGAAACTGGCCGTGGCCAAGAAACGCTTCTCCATCACTTTGAACCTTAACCTCGGTTCGGGCGCATTCATGCTGCACAGTGCCGACCTCTCCGAGGGCTATGTAGACTTTAACAAAAGCGAATAGCACGATGACTACTGACCATATTGACATCACGACCAAGGCCCAGGTGCTGCTGGAAGCCTTGCCGTACATCCTGCGCTTTCGCGGTGCGACCTTTGTTATCAAGTACGGGGGCAGCTTTATGGACGACCCCGACCCGGCGGTACGTATCCGGGTGGCGACTGATATTGTTTTTCTGGCTGCTGTGGGGATCAACGTCGTCGTGGTGCACGGCGGGGGCAAGGCGATCTCGCGGGGGATGGAGTCTGCCGGGTTGGAGCCGGTTTTCAAAAACGGCCTCCGGGTAACCGATGAGGACGCCATCCGCATCGTGGAAAAGACGCTCAACGGGGAGGTCAACCTCGACATCTGCGAGCTTGTCCAGGCGCGTGGCGGCAAGCCGCTCGGCATGCAGGGCAACAACGTGCTCGTGTGCGACAAGATGCTTTCGCAGGATGCCGATGGCAATGAGATCGACCTCGGCTTCGTGGGCCAGATCAAGTTTGTGAAGTCCAAGCTGGTAAAGAAAGCCATCGCCGACGGCTACACCCCGATCATTTCCCCCATCGCGCTGGATGAGCATGGCCAGGCTCACAACACCAATGCCGATGTGGCGGCGGCTGCGGTGGCCTCTGCTTTACGCGCGCGGCGTTTGGTTTATCTTTCCGACGTCCCCGGGCTGCTCCGGGACCCCAGTGATCCGTCCACGCTTATCTCGTCGCTTCACATCGATGAGGTCGAGGGACTTACGCGCGATGGCACTATCTCCAAGGGCATGCTACCCAAGGTCAATAGCGCCGTCGGTGCGCTGCACAATGGCGTCCACCGGGTACACTTTGTCGATGGACGCGCACCACATAGCATCTTGCTGGAGATCTTTACCGATAAGGGTATTGGCACTGAAATTGTAAATCAGTAACGTATCGAAAAAATGAATACACCTACTCAGGACACCGTAGCCGACAGCTATGCATCGCATGTGCTCGGTAATTACGGCCCGCAGTCGTGCCAGCTTGTGCGTGGCGAGGGCATCTACGTGTGGGATGCTGAGGGGCGACGCCTGATGGATTTCGGTTCCGGGATCGCGGTTACGTCGATCGGGCATAGTCATCCGCACTGGGTGGCGCAGGTGCAGCAGCAGGCGGGCAAGCTCGTCCATTGCAGTAATCTTTACCAGCACAGCGGTCAGGCTAAGCTGGCCAAGCGGCTCTGTGGCTATGCTGGTAAAGGTAAGGTGTTTCTGTGTAACAGCGGGACCGAGGCCAACGAGGCGCTTATTAAACTGGCGCGGCTGCATGGTAAGCGTAAGTCGGGCGCCGAGGGTAAGTGCTACAAGATGCTGACCGCGGAGAAAGCTTTTCACGGGCGGACCTTTGGCTCTATGGCGGCGACACCGCAGGAGAAAATTCAGGGTGGTTTTAGGCCCATGCTGGAGGGCTTTGCGTACGGTAAGTTTAACGACGTGGAGAGCTTCGCCGCGCTGGTAGACGATTCGGTCGCCGCCATTATGGTGGAGACGATTCAGGGTGAGGGTGGTATTCACGCGGCCACGCCGGAGTTCCTTCAGGGGCTGCGGAAGCTGTGTGACGAGCACGAGCTCTTGCTGCTGATCGATGAGGTGCAGTGCGGCATTGGCCGGACGGGCGCGTTCTTTGCCTACAAGCAAAGCGGGATAAATCCGGACGCGATCGGCATGGCCAAGGGACTCGGCGGCGGTGTGCCGATTGGAGCCGTCTGGCTGCGTGATGAGCATGCGGGGCTTTTTCACCCCGGTTCACACGGGACAACCTTTGGCGGAAATCCGCTCGTTTGCGCGGCGGCAAACGCCGTGCTCGATGTCATCGAGGAGGATACGCTTTTGCAAAAAGTCGCCACGCAATCCCAGTCTTGGCTGAAGCGGTTGCAGGGGCTGAAGCAGACATTTCCCAACCTGGTGGCAGAAGTTCGCGGCCAGGGCTACATGGTCGGCATTGCTTTGCGGGTTGACCATCTCCCCATCATCAATCGGTTGCGGCAGCGCGGCCTACTTGTCATTCCAACTGCCGGGCAAGTGATCCGGCTCTTACCTCCACTCATTGCTACTGCCGAGCAGCTTGACGAAGCGGCTGATATGCTCGAGGTAGCACTGTCTGAATACAATCAAGAAGCGGGTTGCGCATGAAGCACTTCCTCAAAGTTACGGATTTTTCGGTCGAAGAGGCCGAAGACATTTTCAAGAACGCAGCGGCCATGAAGCAGCTTGGCCGCAAGACGCCTGCTGCGCTGGAGCGCCAGTCCTGGGGCATGCTGTTTTATAAAAACAGTACCCGCACACGTGTCTCGTTTGAGGCCGGGCTGTACGAGCTCGGCGCGCACGCGATTATTCTGAGCTCGCAAAACACCCAACTCGGACGTGGTGAGAGCGTGGCCGATACGGCACGCGTCCTCTCGCGGTACTTGTCGGGCATCATCATTCGCTGCTACGACCATGCGATCGTGGAGGAATTCGCACAGGCTGGCAGTATCCCAGTGGTGAATGCGCTGACGGATTTTCTGCACCCCTGCCAGCTCTATGCAGATTTGTTTACCCTGATGGAGCGCTGGGATGACCAGGGTCCGATGGTGAACCGACTCAAAGGGCGCAAGGTGGCCTTCCTCGGTGACACAGCATCGAACATGGCGAATTCGTGGATACTCTCAGCCGCGCACTTTGGGATGGAGCTCTCCCTCGGCGGACCCGCGGGCTTCGAGCCCGGACCCGAGGTGGACAGGCTGCTGGATGAGGCCGGCCTGCCCAAGAACTACGTTTTTACCACGGATGCGAATGCAGCTGTTAAAGACGCTGATGTCCTCTACACGGATGTCTGGGTGAGCATGGGTGATGAGGAAGAAGCGGCTAAGCGCGAGGAAATTATGCGCCCGTATGCGGTGACGTCTGAGCTGATGGCGCAGGCCAAAAGCGATGCGTGCTTCATGCACTGCCTGCCTGCGCACCCTGGCATGGAAGTTACCCAAGAAGTATTGGATAGTCCGGCTTCGATCATTTTCGACGAGGCGGAAAATCGCCTGCACGTGCAGAAGTCTATCCTGGCCGCACTGGCGGGCGAGTAGGTCGTTGCTTGTATCCAGGTTTTGGATACAAACTAGATCGGTGCGTTCCAGGTGAGGACAGCGCGCGTCTCATGCTCGTAGCCAAGGCGGTTGAGCGTGCTGGTGCCGAGGACAAAGTGTCGCCCGTTCTCCGGCGGGAGCTGGAGCCAGCGTGAGACGAACACGCGCAGTAAGTGGCCATGGGCAAAGAGAGCGACGTTGCCCGGCGCTTGCAGGATGCGGTCGATCACTCTGTCGCAGCGGGCCGCAACGGCGGCGGCGGTCTCACCACCGGGAACAGGGTGCGTGAAGATGGTCCAGTCGGGCACCTGTTGGCGGATTTCGGGTGTGGTTTTGCCCTCGTATTGGCCGTATCTCCACTCGATAAGATCGTCGCAAAGCTCCATCGCATCGCCGAGACCTGACAGCTCGCATGTCTGCCTTGCGCGCTGGAGGGGGCTACTCAGGACGAGGGAAAAATCCCACTGTGCAACGAGTGGTCGAAGGGCAACAGCTCCGCGGCGGCCTTCATCGGTCAGGGGGAGATCAGTCGTGGAAGTGTGCTTGCCGTTCAGGCTCCATTCGGTTTGACCGTGCCTGAAAACCAGCACTTGCTTTGCGGTGTCCTCTGCCATCGCCGGGTATTATCAGCTTAATGGGCTAGAGCGTCAATATCCCCTGTTGGGAAAGTGCCGACAGGGTCATGATAAGGCCGTAGAGGAGGAGAAAGAGAACGCCCTCGATGCGCGTGACTTTGCGCTCCGAGAAAAAGGCTATCCACAGCAGCACAGTGAGCAGGAGCATGGCGGGGAACTCGACAATGAACAGGCGCGGGTCGAGCTCCAGCGGGAAGGCAACTGCGGTGCCACCGCCCACGAGGAGCATATTGAAAATATTGGAGCCCACGATGTTGCCCGCAATGATGTCGCTGTGCTTGCGGCGGGCGGCGGCGATAGAGGCGGCCAGTTCTGGCAGGCTTGTGCCGATGGCGACAATCGTCAGGCCGATGAGTTCGTCGCTAATATTGAGGCGGCTGGCAATGACCACGCTGCTGTTGACCAGAAGCTCGGCCCCGAGCCATAGCCCGACGCCGCCAGCGAGAATGAGCCCGTAGCACTTCCACTGGGATTGGGTAGTCTCGCCCAGCTCGTCAGTGATTTCCTCCTGCAGCCCGCCTTGCGTACGTTTGGCTTGAAGCGTGAGAAAGACCAGGTAGGCAATGGCTCCGATCAGGAGAATGCCTCCGCCCAATTTACCCAGACGACCGTCGAGCATATAGCCTTGCAGGCACAAGAAGGTGAAGATCAGCGTGGCTATGAAAAGAATGGGAACCTCCTGCCGGATTAACCGCCACTGCACCGTGATGGGCGTCAAGAGGGCGGTGAGCCCGAGTATGAGTCCGATGTTACCGAGGTTGCTGCCGATGATGTTCCCCACGGCGAGGCCGCTGCTGCCGCTGGATGCGGCCATGAGCGCGGTAATCAACTCCGGCATCGAGGTGGCGATGGAGACGATGGTCAGGCCGACGACGACGGGGTTGATCTTCCAGATCAGGGCGAGGCTGGCGGCGCCATTTGCGAGCCAATCACCACCGAGGCAGAGGCCGACTAGTCCGATGAGCAGGAGGAGTCCGAGTAGAAGATAAGAGAGCGAGTCGTAGTCAATCACGTCAGCAGGGGAATGTTTGAGCGTGGCGGAACGAAAGCAAGCGCTTTCGCGAGATTGCTGTGGAGGAAGTTAAAAGCTGACGTAGCCGCGCATGCCGACGACCCAGGCGTCGCGCCGGGAATAATGCGGGTCCAGAATGAGCTGGAAGTCTGGCTGCACGTAGCACCACTCCGTGATGGCGACTTGGTAGGTGACTTCGAGAATGCTCTGCTGCTGGCCGACCAGATTGCCGTTGGCCCGTTGCCAGGCGAGGTAGTCCGATTCGTAGCTGTTGTAGGCAAAGCCAAGGCCGAGCACATCGTTGGGGCGGCTTGGAATGGGGGCAAACCAGGCCAGGCCGGTGTCGATTTCCAGATCAATCACGCTGCGGTCAGCCTGGAAATTTGTCGCCAGGCGAAAGAAGCCGCCCAGTACGGTGTTGCCGTCGGCATCGGTGATGAGGGCCTGATTGAGCATGAGGTAAGGGTAGGCCAGCCCCCAGTCCTGAGCACCGCTGGAGTAGAGAGTGACATCGCCTGTGGTGGCAAAAACTCCGAGTACATACGTCCCCGGGAGGCCCCACAGGCTCTGCTCAGTGCCGATCTCATAGAAGATACCCGCGCCGTCGTTGGCTGAGATCGACCAGCCGAAACCCCAGTTGGAGCTTACGTCCTGGCCCGCGTTAGCCGTGTACACACCGAGCTGCATGAAGATATCCTCGTGCGGCTCGGCATAGCCGTACACACCGGGAGCCCAGAGGGGGTAGTTGGGAGCGTTCATGGCCAGAAGCTCTGCCGGGAGCGGGCCAAAGCTGGAGTTGATAAAGACCGCGCCGTACTGAGACAGCATAAAGGTGGCGTCTGCAGCGAGCTGGCCAATACGCAGCTGGTAGCGTCCATCGTCGAACTCTTTTTTCAGGTAAAGGTTGCTAAAGCGCACGACGTTTGAGGTTGCTTCCATGCCGGAGAGGGCCGAGGCCTCATCCATCCCGATCAGGGTGATGCTGGGGCTGTTTCCGTAGTAGGCATGCCAGTCCATGACATAGGTCCAGCCGTCCAGCCCAGAGGTTTTTTTCAGGTCGAGCTCAAAGCCAAACTGGGACTGGAACAAGCCCACGCTGCCGGTGTTCGCGCCGCCAGAGGTGTTCGCCCATACTTCGGCGTTGACCTCAAGTTTTGGGGTAAAGCCCTCATTTTCAAGCTCTTGCTTGATGCCCGCAGTTGGAGGACTAGCATGGTACAGATTGTCTTCGGTCGAGAGCGCATGCGTTGTGCCTTGTATAAATATTGCACTAAGAATAAATAGCTTAAGATGTTTTATCATGGGTCGAGTTGCAGTAGGTAGTTGGACCGATTCCACTGTGGCAACTCCGCTCGTTTATCCGACATTTTAATCCTGTGGCTAAGCAAAAACTCAAACGTGAACTGGGAATCTTCGGGGCCGTGCTGATTGGGCTCGGCTCGATTTTGGGCACGGGTGTCTTTGTCATTGTGGGGGACTGCGTGGAGATGGTGGGCCCGCTCGTGCTGGTTGCTATTCTGGTGGGCGGTATCGTGGCGAGCTGCAACGGTCTCAACAGCGCGCAACTGGCGGCTAATTTCCCCGTGTCGGGTGGCACCTACGAGTACGGCTACCGATTACTGAGTCCGGCCTATGGCTTTATTGCGGGCTGGATGTTCCTTCTGGCCAAGAGCGCATCCGCGGCCGCGGCAGCGCTGGCGCTCGGGCGGATGTGTGGCGATGGCTTCGTGCCGGTCGCGGCGGCGCTCGGCATCATTGTCGTGATGATGCTGGTTATCCTGGGTGGGGTGAGGCGTACGCATCTGGTTAACACGGTGATCGTGACGATTACGCTGGGAGCTTTGCTGACGTATATTTCTGAATCGGTTAACCTTGAGACGCCGCTGGTCAAAGTCCCGAGCACGGGGGCGGACTTCTTCGAAGTGTGTGCGCTCATCTTCGTGGGCTTTACTGGCTATGGCCGTATCGCCACGATGGGCGAGGAGATCAGCCATCCACGCCGCAATATCCCGATTGCGATGTTCATTACGCTGCTGGTGTCGGGGCTGCTTTATGCCGGGGTGGCCTGGGCAGAGCTGAAGCAGACGGTGCCGCCACAGGTGTGGCAGATCGGGATGGTGACGGCGCTCGTGGGCGTGCTGCTCAATCTCATCCAGGGCCTGTCACGTATCCTTTTCGCTATGGGGCGGCGTAACGACATGCCGGAGGTATTTGGGCGCGTGTCGGCTAAAAATCAGCCGCGTTGGGCCGTGGTCGGTGTGAGCGTGCTGGTAGGGTTGTTGATTTTGTTGGGCGACATCAAGCTTGCCTGGTCCTTTAGCGCGTTCACGGTGCTGATCTACTACGCTATCTGCAACATGGCTGCGCTACAGCTCAACGCCAAGCAGGCGATGTATTCGCACGGGCTGGGTTACGTGGGCTTGGCCAGTTGTTTGTTTCTGGCCTTCTGGGTGGATTGGAAGGCGTGGACGGCGGGGCTGCTCTTGATCGGCTTGGGGTTGCTCTGGCATCGGGCCCGGCACCCGGAGGGTTTCCCGGAAGGGCCTGAGGAGGGCTAGGTTCGCCTATTGCTTTTGCTTTTTCGTAGCGGGGCGGTAGTTGGGCGACCACACGCGATAGCCCGGGATGTCGACGCTACCGCCTTCGTGCATGATCTGCTCTTCCAGCGTGACCTGTCGCTCAATGATGACTTCGCGCTCCTGCTTGAGCTTAGTGTTTTCGGCCTTGAGTGAGGCCAACTCCTGCTCACGCTGTTCGATGTCGGCTAAAATGTCGTCGTGTTTTCCGCTGTCAGTGGAACCGCTAAGTGCGGCCTGCCGCTGGGCGATCTCCTCCTGCTGCTTGCGGGTAGCGGCAAGGTCGGCTTCGAGTTGTTTCATTTGGGCCTCAACTTGTGCGGCTTGTTTTTCGGCCTGAACGCGTGCGGCTTCCTCCTTGGCCAATTGTGCGTTCATGGCCTGAATGCGTGCCTGTCGCTCGGCTTCCTGCTGGGCGGATTTTGCCTCGGCCATGCGGGCGGCTTCCTCGGCAGCTTTGACGCGGGCTTCCTCTTCGGCGAGTTGGCGGGCGAGGGCCTCGGCTTTCTCCTGAGCTGCCTTCTCGGCTTGCGCGGCGGCCTCCTGCTTGGCGGTTGATTGAGCCAGCTCTTCGGCTGTGGCGTTGCGCTTGTTGATGACGATGATGAGTCCCGCACCGAGCGCGAGCAGTGCGATGACGAGTCCGATAATGGCTGCTTTCATATGTGGCCCCTCCTTTTAGCGGGACAGTGTGCCACGTGCGCACTCTGCTGCCAAGGACGATCTGACGAGCTCAGGACAGGCGGTTGGCATAGTCGGCGTAGCCGAAGCTGCGCACGACGCGCATCTGGTCCGCGTTGGGATCCCAGGTGGCCAAGGCGGGTAGGGGGACGCCGTTGAAGGTGGTGTTTTTCACCATCGTGTAGTGAGCCATGTCGAGGAAGACAAGCCGCTGGCCGGGGGTGAGCGGCTCGGCAAAGGAGTACTGGCCGATGACGTCGCCCGCGAGGCAAGTCATGCCGCCGAGGGTGTACGTGTGGGCAAATTCGCCGGGCTGGCCCGCACCGAGGATGTCTGCCCGGTAGGGCATCTCCAGGGTGTCGGGCATGTGGGCCGTGGCGGAAGTGTCGAGGATGGCGATGGGGCCGCCGTTGTCCACGATGTCGAGCACCGTGGTAACGAGCACGCCTGTGCCGAGGGCGATGGCCTCGCCCGGCTCAAGGTAGACCTGGACGCCGTACTTTTCCGAAAACCGCGACACGGTTTCGACGAGCAACTCGACATCGTAGTCAGCCCGGGTGATGTGGTGTCCGCCGCCGAAATTGATCCACTTCATTTGCGGAATGAGGTGACCGAACTTTTCCTCAAAGTGGGGGAGGGTGCGGGCAAGGACGTCGGAGTTTTGCTCGCACATGGTGTGAAAGTGCAGTCCTTCGAGCCCGCTGAGATCCTCGCCTTCGAGCTTGTCCGCCGTGATGCCCAGACGGGAGCCTTTGGCGCAGGGGTTGTAGAGCTCGACTTCGACCTCGGCGTACTCGGGATTGACGCGCAGTCCGCAACTGGGGGGACGCTTGGCCGCCTCGACCGTGGGGCGGTGCTGACGCCACTGCGCGAGGGAGTTAAAGGACAGCTTGTCCGCGAAGCGCACGAGGTGGCGCATCTCGTCGCCCTTAAAGGCGGGCGCGTAGACGTGGACTTCCTTGCCGAAGTGCTCCTGGCCCAGCAGGGCTTCATGCAGGCCGCTGGCAGTGATGCCGCAGAGGTGTTCGCGGATGAGCGGGAAGGTGGCATGCATGGCGTAGCCCTTGAGCGCGAGCAGGATTTTCGCGCCGGTGCGGGCCTGCACATCTGCCAGCAGATGGCAGTTCTTTTCCAGCGCGCGGAGGTCCACCACGTAGCTCGGAGAGGGGACGCGGGCGGGGTCGAAGTGGGTGAAGTGACGCATGGGGAAGTCTTTCCGCTGGGGGGTGCCGGTTTCTCTAAGTAATAGAATGTCGGGGGCTGGGCCTTGGCTAGTAGCGCGGAAGCCACCCGTGGCGTCCGCACTCTCGGTAAATGAGCCTAGGCAATGGCGCCGCTGGGGTCGAGCTCTTGCACTTCCCACGGTATGCCGTACTTGGGCATGGTTTCGAGGAAGGGGTCTGGGTCGCATTCTTCGATGTTGTGGACGCCAGCGCGCTTCCACTTTTCGGTTGCCATCATGATGGCGCCGACGGTTGCCGGAACACCGGTGGAGAAGCTGATGGCCTGGCTCCTGGTGTCGCGGAAGGTCTCCTCGTGGTCCATAAGGGAGTGGATGAAGACGCGCTTCACCTGGCCGTCCTTGATGCCGGTGATGTCGCAGCCGATGCAGATTTTACCCGTGTAACGCTCGGCCAGGCTGGCCGGGTCGGGCAGGACGGAGCGCAGGAAGGCGACGGGAGAGATTTCCTTGCCCTCAAACTTGACGGGCTCGTGGGAAGTCATGCCGACGTTTTCGAGCACCTTGAGGTGGTTGAGGTAGTTCTCGGAGAAGCCCATCCAGAAGCGGATGCGCTTGAGGCCCTTGAGGTTGAGGGCGAGGGATTCGAGCTCCTCGTGGTAGAGCAGGTAAAGGGGCTGGGAGCCGATGCCGCCGGGGAAGTCGTAGTCGCACTTCACGGACATGGGGGAGATGGCTTTGAATTCTCCCTCCTCCCAGTAGCGACCCTCCTGAGTGATCTCGCGGATGTTGATCTCGGGGTTGAAGTTCGTGGCAAAGGGCAGGCCGTGGTTTCCGGCGTTCACGTCCACGATGTCCACGGTGTGGATTTCGTCAAAGAGGTGCTTCTGGGCGTAGGCGCAGAAGACATTCGTCACGCCGGGGTCAAAGCCGGAGCCGAGGAGGGCCATGATGCCAGCCTTTTCAAAGCGTTCGCGGTAGGCCCATTGCCATTTGTATTCAAATTTTGGATACTCGGGCGGCTCGTAGTTGGCTGTGTCCATGTAGTCGATACCCGCAGCCAGGCAGGCGTCCATGAGTGGGAGGTCCTGATAGGGCAGGGCGACATTGAGGAGGAGGTCGGGCTTCTCGGCTTTGAGCAGCGCGGTGGTCTCGGCCACGTTGTCGGCATCGAGCGCGAAGGTGCGGATCTTCGTCCCGCGCATGGCTTCTACCTCTTGGGCGATGGCGTCGCACTTCTCCTTGGTACGGGAAGCCAGGAGGACTTCAGAGAAAACGTCTGTGGCTTGGGCGCACTTATGGGCGACGACTTTACCGACGCCGCCGGCACCAACGATGAGGACTTTTTTCATGGGGCAATGCTTTTGTGGGAAGCGGCCTCGCTGGCAAGCGAATTAGGCCATGGGTTTGCGAATGCGGAGGGTAAAGTGTCCGGCGAAGTCGCCCTGATCGTAGCTGTTTTCCAGCAGGGCAATCTCGTGGTCCGTGGCGGAAAGCTCGCCCATGAGCTGCACGGCCCAGGGGTGGAGTACGGCGGTGGAGCCGATGCAGGTGACGGGGTAGAGGCGGACTTCACGGCGGCTGACGCGGAGGAGCTCGTGGACGGCCGCGCGGTGAAAGGCAAAATCAAAGGGGTTCTCGCGGATCATGCCTCCGGCCTCGGGTGGGGCGGAGACAAAGAGGAAGTGCCCGCTGATCGTGAGGTCGAAGCAGTCGTCCTCGAAGGGTAAGTCCGGGAGGGCGCCGGCGACGTGGTGCCCGGCCTTGTGTCCTGTCTCGAAGTCCCGGGTAAACTGCTCAAGGGCATCGAGCTTCTTCTGGGCAAAGGCCTGCATGTCGAGGTGGACGGCTTCGTCCTGCCCGCGGCTGCGCTGGAGGAAGTGCTCCACGTCTTTGCGTCCGGTGGCGACGATATCCTCGATCCCTTCGGCATAGAGCGGATCGACGCCGGTGACGTCGTAGCCGCGGCGACGGGCCTCACCGACAAAAGCGTCAGGCCCGGAGTTACAGTCCAGCACGCGTTGCCCGTCGAGTTCTTCCTCGCTCAGTGCAAACATGGTCAGCACTTCCTCATAGCTTCGCCCGAAGAAAAGGATGTGGTCGATGACGACGTCTGAGCTCATGCAGGGAGGAATGTTGACGGGAGTTTATTCGGATTCGGGAGGCTGCGTATCGTTTTTGGCGTAGCCCCAGAAGCCGCGAGATTTGATGAGCTCGACAACCTGCTTGGGGACGGCTTCCTCCCAGGTCTTGTCCCCGTCCATGATTTTTTGCAACGTGTCGCGGGAGAAAATATTGAGGTGCTGCTGGTTGGCCCCGACAACGGGCTCGATGTAGTGGTTTTCGAGCAGGTAGGCGTAGAGGTGGCGCAGGGTGCTCTTGACCTTGAGGTTGTCGGCGGTGATGAGCATATCGTCGGAGAAGCCGGCGCTCATCGCAGTGAGCGGTGCGTCGGTCTTGCCCGTGATGTAGCTGTTGTAGCCGCTGCCCTTCATGGGGTAGACGTAGAGTTTGACGTTGGCTTTGAACAAGCGGCCAAAGGATTCGAGGATGCCGCCATCGAGGTCGTCGTAGTAGTCCTCCTTAAAGATTTCCTGCAGGTGGTTTATCCCGAGTACGATGCCGATCATCTTCTGGGTGTAGCGGCGGAAGTAGGCACTGAGGCGGTAGTACTCCATGTAGTTGGAGACAAGGACGTGGTAGCCCATGCAGTTGATAGCATCGACGCGGGCGAGGAAGTCGGCGTAGTCGATGTCTTTGCCTCCGGCGAGGAGGTTTTTCATGGTAATCTCCAGCAGGGCGAGCACCTCTTCACCCTGTACGGTATCTTCCTGCATAAATTGCGCTCCGGCGCTGGAGAGCATGTCCACGTTGACGTGGGTAATGGGGCGGAAGGAACCGCGCTCGACGAGGAGCGACTTTTTATAAAGGACTTCCGAGGGCTGGAGGACGCCGCCGTCCGGGCCAAACATGACGGCATTGGTCAGGCCGTGCTCGACGAGTTGGAGACTGACCACGCGGTTTTCGACATCGCCGAAGTCCGGGCCGTGGAATTCGAGGATGTCGACCTCGATGCGGGAGTTATCCAGGTGATGGAGCAGCGAGGGGACAAACTCGCTCATGTCGTTGTAGTAGACGAGCGCGGCCCAGATGAAATTGACCCCCGCGATGCCGAGTGCCTCCTGCTGCCCGCTGGGAGTCTTGTCCAGCATGCGCACATGGATGATGATGTCGTTGGGCGGTGTGTTGGGGGCGATCTGGTAGCGGAACCCCATCCAGCCGTGGCAGTTTTTGTTGTTGCTGTAGCTGGCGGCAGCGACGGTGTTGGCGTAGACGAAGAAGGTGGTGTCGTCGCCGCGACTCTCGTGCAGACGCTTGATGAGCAGGTCGTACTCGTGGTCCATCATCTGCTGGAGGCGGTCGCGGGAGACGTAGCGGCTGGCCTTGCCGTAAATTTCGTCGCTGAACTTCATGTCGTAGGCGGACATGCTCTTGGCGATGGTACCGGCGGCGCCCCCGGCCTTGAAAAAGTGGCGTGCGACTTCCTGCCCGGCCCCGATCTCGGCGAAGGTGCCGTAGACGTTCTGGTCGAGGTTGACGAGGAGAGCCTTGCGATTGACGGTGAGTTCGCTGGGTTCGAGCTGAGGGTTTTTCATAGGAGGGCCACCACTACAGCAGAAATCCTGCCGGAACAGCAACGGCATAAGTGGAATTCTGCGTAACGTATGTGTGGCAATGTTGGTTTGTGAGCTCGGGGCGACGATAGCAGGGTGAAATCTGGTCGGGCTTCGCGCTTGTGTGTGCTGGTTTTACGCACATGATACGGCGTCGTGAAGTCTTTCCTTAAAATGGTGTCGGCCAATCTGACGGCTATGATCCTCGCGGGGATTCTGCTGTTTGGCGTGGGGTTTGTTTTCTTATTGGCGTTGGCTGCGCTTTCGGACACGGAGCCGGAGTCGGTGGTGACGGGAGACGCTGTGCTCGTCCTCGACCTGTGGATGAATATCGCCGATACGCCTTCTTCGGAGACCTTGTCGGATGTGGTTGATGCGGTGGTGGTCGGCCCCAAGGTGCCGGAGATGTACCTGTTGGAGGTGGTAGACGCCATTGACCGCGCGGCGGAGGACGACCGCATGAAGGCCCTGTTTCTGTACGGGAGCTTGATCCCGAGTAACTACGGCTCTGGCATGGCCACGTTGCGCGAGGTGCGCCAGGCCATCGAGCGTTTCTCTGCCACGGGCAAGCCCGTCTATGCCTACGCGGTGGACCCGAGCATCCGCGATTTTTACCTGATGTCTGCCGCGGACGAGGTGTACCTCAACCCCTTCGGGCTGCTGAGCTTGAACGGGCTTTCGAGCCAGATGATGTTCCTGGGCGATGCGCTCAAGCAGTATGGCGTCGGGGTGCAGACGACCCGCGTGGGCAAGTACAAGTCTGCGGTCGAGATGTTTACCGAAAACAAAATGAGCCCGGCCAATCGCGAGCAGATTACCCAGCTTGTCAGTATTATCTGGGAAGAGCTGCTGCTGGAAATCGCGGAGAGCCGGGAGCTGGAGGTGGATGAACTCCTGGCCCAGACGGACGAGGAGGGCTTTTTTACCGCGGAGATGGCCGTCGAGGCCGGGCTGGCGGATGAGGCCCTGTATATGGACGAGATGATCGACTACCTGACTTTTGAGTATGGTTACGACGAGGGCATCCAGTCCTTTGTGCAAATCTCCATCCGTGACTACGCTACGAGTGAGGGCTTTGCCAAGGAGATGCGCTACGGTGCCAACCAGATTGCTGTGGTGTATGCCGAGGGGGACATTGTGGATGGCGAGGGCTTCAAGGGGCAGGTCGGTGGCGATCGGCTGGCGCGTGAACTGCGCACCCTGCGCTACGATATCGATGTCGCCGCCGTGGTGTTGCGGGTGAACAGCCCCGGCGGGAGCGCACTGGCCTCCGAGGTGATCCAGCGCGAGGTGCGCCTGCTGCGTGAGGAAAAGCCAGTCATCGTTTCGATGGGGTCGCTGGCGGCCAGTGGTGGGTACTGGATATCTGCCTATGCAGACCATATTTTTGCCGAGCCGACGACCATTACGGGTTCGATTGGGGTGTGGGGGCTGCTGTTTGATGTCAAGGAGCTGGCCAACTCTCACGGCGTGACCTTTGACACGGTCAAGACCTCGCGCTACGCGGACCTCTTTAGCCTTTCGCGGGCGAAGACCCCGGAAGAAATGGCCAAAGTGCAGCAACTGACCGACCTCATCTATGAGGAGTTTCTCCTGCGGGTGGTAGAGGGGCGGGAGCTGGATCGCGCGCAGGTCGAGGAAATTGCCCAAGGGCGCGTCTGGACCGGTGTCAGTGCGCTGGAGCTTGGCCTGGTGGACGAGTTAGGCGGGCTGGGTGACGCCATCCACTTTGCCGCAGTGCAGGCCGGAGTGGTGACGGACTTTACGGTGATACAGGTGCCGGAAAAAAAGACGATGTCTGAGACGATTGCCGAGTTGCTCGTCAGCCCCACGACACAGCCGCCTGTGGTGCAGTCCCGGCAAGATGTCCTGAGCGAGGCCATACGCATGCTGGAAAGCGAGCTGGTGATACTGCGTGGCTTCAATGATCCACACGGCATCTACGCCCGCATGCCCTTTACGCTCTCATTTGAGTAGGTCGTGGTCTTCGACCTCCACGAGTCGCGCATTAACGCAATGCTCTGTCCGCAGCTTTGCGCAGATGGACACAGACTCTTCGGAGCCTGCCGTGGGCATCAGCGTAATCTGCGGTTCATTTCGTCATAGACGCACAGCCTAGCTGGCTTCTTTCTCCGCGCCCTGGGTGATGAGCTCAAGCTGGCCGATGGTGACCGGAATTTCCTGGTTGTCCTTGATGCTGACGGCTTCGAGCTTGAAGCTCTGGATGGGCGGGTTGCCCGGTTCGCTTGGTTCGAGCTGCCAGATCGCCGTGCTGGGGGTAGCATTATCTTCAATGGGATCTTCGCTACCGATGGCGAGCATGAGAAAATCGTGGTCGTAGAGTTCGACTCCGGATGGGAGCATGAGGGATTTCAGAATGAGGTTTGCCCGCTGGCTGCGGTACGAATTCGCGTTCCCCATGTAACGATAGCCGAACTTGTAGGAGGGTTCGACGGCGGCAATGCGCTCAACGAGGTTGTTGTCATCCGTCAGCGTGACAAAGATGGGGGCGACCTTGGTCGTAGCCTGTTCGGTGGGGCTGCCCAGTACGGATGCAAGGGCGGTATTGACGGGGCTCAGGCGGAGTTGGGCGTCAATGATCTTGAGGGTCTCGGCATCGACGGCGCGCAAAGAGATGAGCGCTTCGCCATTGTCGAGGGAGGGGATGATCTCAAGGTAGACGATGGCGACTTTATAGTCTGAGAGCAGGCGATCCTTCTCATCGAAGGTGACTTCGGTGGTGCTGCCAAAGGAGCGGTAGGCGAAGTTCTTGTCCGTGCTGGGGATGACGCTGTAGCGGGTGCCGTCGTACTGGCGCATGAGGTCGAAGGTGGCTTCCGTGATGTCGGGGGTGGATTCGAGCTCGCCGTTGCGGTTCACCCATGAGTCCACGAGGAAAATACGGCGGTAGCCCTGGTCCCACAGCGTAAAGAGAAGCTGCTCGGTCATGGCGGCTAGTGCCTTGTCAAAATTCTCGGTCTGGACCTTGAGTTTGTATTCCTGAGAAGCTGTGACGGCGGTGGTATTTTGCTGCTTGCGCACAACCATATCCCGCAGGGCCTGAAGCTTGGACTCGGCCTCGGCGATTTTTGATTCACCAAGCGCGACCATGGCGGCGCCATCCTTCTTGTCCTGGGCGATGTCCGCAGCGGTGCGAAAGGCGGAAACTTTGCGCGCCTGTAAGATATTGCCGCTGTCCACGAGGGACTGGCCCTCTTTCTTGAGGGACATGGCACGTTCCCAGGCCAGGACGTCGGTCGTGCTGAGGCGTTGGACGACCTCAGCGTCGCTGAGCGGAGAGGGGGTTTCGGCGGTTTGTTGAGCCCACAGGCTGGCCACACTGAGGGGCAGCAGGAGGAACACTAGGAATCTGGAATTAAACATAGATAACACAAGGTTAGCATCTTTAACAATTAAGGGTCGCAGCAAATTGGGGTAATGGAAGCAAGTGGTAAATTGTTAGGGTATTATATCACTTGTCTAGTTCTTTTGCTCACATGGCTTGCATTGACATGTCGGGCTGCTTGCCAAGACTGTCCCCATGCTCGAAGACACCATTTATCTGGAAAATGATTGCCCTGCCACCTTAATCCCCGCCGGGGACCAGATTACGCTGGAAAAGGACAGCCCGGTCTCGGTAAACCAGGCCCTGGGCGGCAGCGTTACCGTGACCACGCCGAAGGGGCTGTTTCGTATCGATCGCAGTCATTGGGCGGCCTTGGGGGCCGATGCCCAGGCCGAACTGGAGAAGGAACTGGCCGCGCAGGAGGCTGCCAAGCCAGCCATGGACGGGCCCTTTAGCGAGGAGCAGGTATGGTATGTGCTGAAGTCCTGTTTCGACCCGGAAATCCCGGTCAACATCGTAGATTTAGGATTAATTTACAGTTTGAGCACCAAACCGACCGAGAATGGTAAACACGAGGTCGATGTGCAGATGACCCTGACCGCACAGGGCTGCGGCATGGGCCCGACGATCGCCGCGGATGCCAAGGACCGCATCGAGAGCCTGCCGGGGGTGGAGTTTGCCAGCGTGAATATCGTCTGGGACCCGCCCTGGAGCCCGAAAATGATCTCCGAAGAGGGGAAACAAAAGCTCGGGCTGGTCTAGGTATCAGGGCCTGTCATGCGCTACCTGATTTCAGCTTTAATCGCCGCCGTGCCCTCGGGGCTGATTCTGTTTGCCGCTATCTGGTCGAGCATCCCGAAGTTTACCGCCTTTATCGAGTCGATTGGTAGCGATGACGCCCGTGGCGTTGTTCCGGGGGAGATCCCTTTTACAGTAGAGGAGCCGGGTGAGTATCTGGTTTGGCTGTATACGCAGACCCTCTACGAGGGGAAATCGTACGCGACGTCCGGTTTGCCAGGCGGTGTCGAGCTGTCCGTTAAGGGTGCAGAGGGAGAGGTGTCGGTCCATTGGCCGAGCTCGACCATGACGCGCACTGCATCCTCGAGTGCCTCTACTGCGGTGGGCGAGTTTACCCTGACTGCAGCGGGCGACTACACGCTGGTGGTGACGGGGGAAAGGGGCAGCCCCTTCGTCCTGGGCATCGGGCCGGACGACTTTTTTGAAACCATCGTGGGCTTTTTTAAAGCGGTCGGGTTGCTCCTTGCCGGAATATTTTGTGGGATAGCCTGCTTTGCCCTGATTTTCTGCCTGTGCATCTTCAAGGTTTTCAAGAAGCCGCAACCGGCAAGCAAGTCTGCGTAGATAAGCTTTGCCTATAGCGAGCAGCCCTGCTCGGGCTGCGGGCTTTCGCAGTTGGGGCGGGCGATGACGCCCGCGTAGGGTTCGTCGGCAAAGGGGCGTTCGGCGGCGCCGTTATCAACCAAGTGGCGGTCGCAGATGCTGAAAAGCTCGGCTTCGCTGCGGGCGCGGCGGGCCTCTTTGAGAAACGCGGCCTCTGGGTCGACTCCCTGACCGACGAAGTTGAGGAACTTCTTGAGGTAGGAAATGTGGCGGTCGGGCTTGCCGCGGCGGGAGCGGTGGCACTTGGGCCCAGAGGGCAAGGTGGCGTCCCAGAGCTTATCTATGTACTCGCGCACATCCCCGAGCGTGGGGCGGAAAATCGGTTCCCCGGCGGCGTCCTCGCGCAATTGGCGGAAAAGCCAGGGGTTGCGGATAGCAGCCCGGCCCACCATGAGCCCGTGGGCACCGGTCAGCGCCATGATCTCTCGACCACTGGTGACGGAGGAGACGTTGCCGTTGGCCAGGACGGGGCAGTTGACCGTTTCGACGGCCTGCCGGATAAACTCGTAGTGGACCTCGCTGCGGTACATCTCCTTGACTGTGCGGCCGTGGACGCTGAGCAGATCGATCCCGTGCTTGTTCATCAACTCCAGAAGCGTGGCGTAGTTTTCCGTGCCGTCGAAGCCGATGCGCATTTTTACGGTAAAACGTCCCTGGCAGGCATCGCGGAGTGTGCCCAGCAGGCGGTCAACGTGGTCGGGGTCGCGCAGGAGCCCGCCGCCGACGTTCTTTTTGTAAACCTTGGGTGCGGGGCAGCCGAGGTTGAGGTCCACCCCGGCAATGGGGTAGGCTTGTAGCTCGCGGGCCGAGCGGGCCATGTGCTCGAGTTCCTCGCCGATGAGCTGGGCAAAGACGGGGCGGTCGGAGGGGTTTTCCGTGATGGAGGCGAGGATGTGCTTTTCCAGCCGCGAGTGCGGATAGACACGAAAGTACTCGGTAAAGAAGTAGTCCGGCGGCCCGTAGTCGCTGATGACCGTCATGAAGGGCAGGGTGGTGACGTCCTGCATGGGGGCCAGGGCGGTGGGCCGCTGGCCTGGAATGCGTGTCTCGGGCAGGCTCATCTTACGGGTTTTGAGGCGGCGTGGCGGTGTCGGTGGGTTCCTCATTCAGCCGCCCGTAGATGCGCTTCACGTTATCGCGCGAGAGAACGATGATCGTGAACACCCCGAGGATGGTGCCAAAGGGGAAAAAGGCGCACATGATACAGGCGATGATGAAGCTGAACATGTAGTGTTTCTGTTTGGCCAGAAATCTGCCCGAGACGATGATGGTGACGGCGATGGCCTGCCCGATGAGGAAAAAAACGGCTCCTGCCGCGACAAAGATCCAGCCAAAGGCATCAGGGGGGGATTGTGCAGCATGACTCTGCAGGTTGCCTGTTACGAGGGCGATCCCCATGACGAGGTGCAGGAGTGGAATGCAGGCAAAGCACACTCCGATGCCACCCACGACGTAATGCGCTACGGCCAGACTGGCCAGATAACCCTTGTCATTGCTCATGTTGGACATGGCAGCTAGTTTTGCTGCTTGAGGATGCGCTCAAGGATTTCCGTCATGTCCTCGACCGAGTCCAGAACCTTGCGGGCGGCGTAGATGGGCTGCTTGGCCTGGAGGGCGAGGACCATCGAGTCGCTCGGACGGGCGTCGACTTCGAGGACTTTTTTGCCCAGCTCGTTTTCCATGCTCAGGATAAGGCGGGCAAAGAAGGTGCCGTCATCCACATCGTTGATGATGACACGTCGCAGGGTGACGCCGAGCCCGGCAAAGACGTTCGATACGAGATCGTGGGTCAGGGGGCGTTCCTTTTTGACCTTGTTAATGGTCATGGAGATGGCGTTACCGATGCTCTGGTCGACGTAGATGACGAAGGTTTTCTCCGGGCAGCCCAGAAAGATGGCGCAGCCATTGGAGGTGGGCATTACGCCTTTGATTGTCACTTCGACCACATCGGTACTCATCGCTTTAATGTCGCAGATAAAGCCCCTGCCCGCAAGTGCATTTCCGATATAGCCTTGGTGGCTACTCGGCCATGGCGATGTCTTCGCTCTGGGTGCGGTGAGCTTCGGAGTGGTGGCTGTTGCCGCGCAGAAAAGCGATCATGCGGCTGAGGCCTTTTCGCTGGGTGGAGCTCAGGGGGGCCTCGGCCAGAATCTGGTCTGCCCGGCGAAAGGCATCCCTGATCTCCAGTGCCATGCGCTCGCGGACTTTGTGCTGGTTGAGCTGCTGCCAGAGTTGTTGCTTTTGGGCCTCGGTGGCCTTGTCGGCGAGAAAGGCGCAGAGCAACTGACGGTCTTCGGGGCTAAAGGCGTTGTAGAGTTTCTTCAGGTAAAGGGTCTTTACGCCTTTTTGCAGGTCGTAGGCGAGCTCGCTGTCGCCCTTGGCCAGCAGCTCGACTTCGTGCAGGTCGTTTTCTATCTGGAAGGCCAACCCGAGCGGGCGGGCAAAATCGTTCAGCAGGGTAGTCGTCGCACTGCTGGCTCCGGCCAGCATGGCGCCGAGTACGAGCGGGCATTCGATGGTGTAGCGTGTGGTCTTGAGGTAGTAGGTGTGGAGGATTTCATCCTCGTGGACCTCTTCGAGTGATTTTGCCAGGTGCGCGATTTCTACGGCCTGGCCGATGCCGGTATCCTGGGCTGTGCGGAGAAAATAGCGGGCCGCCTGTTGGGTGTGTACGGGGTCCAGCCCGGGGTCGAGGAAGCACTCCATCGCGTAGCCAAAGAGGATGTCTCCGATGACGATGGCCAGGTGGGTGGCGTTCTCGCTGCTCATGGAGCCGCCAGAGCTCATGCGTACGTGGAGGGCGGGGGCGCCGCGCCGCGAGTGGGACTCGTCGATGATGTCGTCGTGGACGAGGGCGAAGGCGTGAAAAATCTCCAGCGCGCAGGCGATGCGGAAGGCCGGCATGGGCGGGATGTGTGCCTTTCCGCTAAACAGGTAGTAGCTGGAGAGAAAGAGCATGGGGCGCACGCGCTTGCCGGGCTTGCGCAGGTAGGTTTTCAGTTCCTGCCAGGGTTCGCTGAGCGAGGGGTGCTCGGCAAAGCGGTCTTCCAACTGCTTGAGCGACATGGTGAAGCAGGCATTGAGATTTTCCTCCAGGGAGAAAAAGTCATTGTAGGCTTCGAGCTTGCCAGGGATTCGCTTGGACTTGGGGGATGCCTGCACGTGAGAGTGGGTGGCCGTCGGGCCGTGGTTAGAAGTTCGCTTTTTAGATACCATAAGCAAAAACACGGCAAATCAACACTAAGCGTGAGTTTCGTGCTTTTCGATTGATGAGCAGTTTGCTTGCCTGCATGATATGTCTTTTGCATTGAACGCTGGAAAGCCTGCATGAACACGTCCAAGACAAGACCCGCCGCCGTCGGCCCCAACCTGTATCTGGTAGGGTTTATGGGCACGGGTAAGTCGACCGTGGGGCGCGTGCTGGCCAAGCGTTTATCCATGCGTTTTCTGGACTCCGACCACGAGATCGAGGCGGCCCAGGGACGCAAGGTGCCGGAAATTTTTGCTGACAAGGGTGAGGCGCATTTTCGCTCGCTCGAGCGCGCCTTTGTCGAGAGCGGTCACCCCGAGAAGGGCTGCGTCGTGGCCTGTGGCGGGGGGCTTGTCATGCAGGAGGGGATGATCGAGGCCCTGCGCACGCGTGGGATCGTGGCCTGCCTGTTTGCCTCCGCCGAGACGATCCTTAAGCGCACGTCTGCGAACAAGAACCGCCCCCTGCTTAACGTGGAAGACCCAGCGCGCCGGATACGCGATTTGCTGGCCCAGCGTGAGCCGACCTACCTGCGCTCGGGCGCGTGCATCTATACGGATAAGCGGCCCATGTCGGATGTCGTGGACCACCTGGAGCGATTCTACCGTCGCGAGGCGCGGGTTTTTCGCCGCCGCTAGTCAAAGCACTTGGCCATGAGCGCCATGAGAGCCTTGGGCGGGCGTACGGGTTCGCCCTGCGGATTGATAAAGGCGTGCTTGGTTGAGCCCGTCACGAGGAGCTCATCGCCCCGGCGCACCTCGTACTCGCAGTGGATTTTGACGATGGGCTTCTCGCGCACGGTGACTTGCACGGTGACGCGGTCGTCGAACTTGGCCGGGCGCTTGTAGTTCATTTTCACCTCAAGGACGGGGAGCAGGTAGCCCTCGGCTTCAAGCTGCTTGTAGGGGTAGCCGAGTGTGTCCAGCATCTCGACGCGGGTGAGCTCAAACCAGGGGAGGTAGTTGGCATGGTAGACGAAGCCCATGCCGTCGGTTTCTGCGTAGCGCACGCGGATGTCAGTCTGCGATGTAATCATGTGGATTTCCCGGTTAAGGACACGCCTAAGCTTGCGGTGTCGTGTATGTTCAATACACCGTAACGTTTACCCGATGGAAAAAACAAGCCCAAGCAAGCAGGAAAGCTCCCCATTGAAGCGTGGCGGGCACTTCGTGCTGGCCGTGTTGCAATGGTTTGGCTGGTGGGTGCTTTATACCTTCGGGTTTGTGCTGATCGGCGCCGTGGCGGGAGTCATTCTGTTTGTCGTGGTGGGCGCCTTTACCCACCCGGAGCTCGAACTGAGCTACCGCGCGAGCAAGGGTGTGCTCGATGGAGCCATGTACTTTGGGGTCTGGGCCGGTGGGCTGGGCATCGTGCTGTGCGCGCGCAGGGCCCATAAACAAGGGTACTTTTCATGAGTTTTAAGGAGAGACTAAAAATTTTTGGCGTGGGCTTTGTGATTGGGCTCGTTCTGCTCTATTTCATCCTGAGCCGCAGGGATCTGGAGCGACCGGAGATGGCTTTTCCGGAAACGGTGGAGGAAATTCAGCGTGAAGCCGTGCCGGGTATCCTCGAAGCCTACCAGGAGCGGCGCGTTATCATGGACGCGGACTTCAAGCTCCTCGTGGCGGAGCAATACCGCCGCCAGGAGGACGGCACCCTGCTGCGCGTATTACTGCTCCAGGGCAAGGACCCAGGGCAGTCCCTGCGCGTGCTGGAGTATTCTCACGAAGAGGCTGGGGTGGGGCTGGTTGACCACGTACTGGTCACCTCGGCCGACCGTGTGCTGGTCAGCCTGGCTGAGGGGCAGAGTACGCGCGAACTGGCGGAGGCGATCCGGCCCAAGGGCTACCGGCTGGAAAAGCGCGACGAAGCGGGCATCGTGGTCAGTATTGGTGCGCAAAGTCTTCCGGCCTACGATGAAGCTGTACGGTTTTTAGAGGCGCAGGCTGGTTTGGTCTATGGGGTGTCTCCGGTTGTCTACGGCGAGGTGACGCTCGACCCCCTTCCTCGGGACTAGTGTACCGTTAGCCAAGTTCATTGAATAAGTTAATAGCCGCAAAATGGCACAAAAAACACAAAAGAGCATTAGGCATTGCCTAAGATAAAGCTCATATCTGAAGCTCTCTGCGACTTTGCGTCTTTGCGGTGAAATCGTTTAGACAAGAACTAAGCTAACACAGCCTAGGCCGCGTCTGCTAACCTCGAAGTTTGAAGAAACAGCCCGGGGCTATTCGTCCAGGATATAGGTAAGGCCACCTTCGCCGAGCTTGCGCATGTTGCCTTCAGCGAGATTTCCGTCATCCAGGGCACCATCGATTTCTGTCAGGAGCTCATCGTCGGAACCGCTACCCGTTATGCTGATACCGGCGGTGATGCCTTTGGTGCCATAGTCCCAGTCCCAGTTTCCTCCGATCTCAGTGTTGGCTTCGAATTGGTGGGCATTGATGTAATCGGCAAGCTCGACCGGCAGCTCACCCGGCGCATAATCATCGGGCCAGAATCCATTCTCCAGCTCAAAGGTGAGGAAGCTGGATTTGAAGGTACGGAAATTGTTCGTCACATTGGCCGCTTTGGCGTTGTAGGCAATGCGCTTGTAGGAGGGGATGGCGATGGCGGCCAGTAGCCCGACGATAATAACGGCAACCATGATCTCGACGAGCGTAAAACCTGAGCTCGTAGTGCGAGGTGCTGAGGGTTGCCGGGCCGCATTCATGGCTGTCGAGGCGCTTACTTGAACTGATACAGGCTGAGAACAATAGTGGGGTGCCCGGAAAGCTTCCCGGAGTCACGCCTAGGGTAGTGGCTCTATGTAAAGGTAAATTTATGCGTATGACAAGGGCAAACGGCCTTTTGGGCCCCTCATCCGCTTTCTCACCTCGCTAAATCGGGATGATGGCCAAAGAACCATTCGTCTTTCCGTTTCGAGGCTTGCGGACACGACCTAGCCGATTCTAGTCGAAACAGAAAATGCTTGCCGAGCCTGGTGCTCAGGCTTCTTCGAACTTACGGGCGAAGAGCTCTTCGAGTTCCTTGAGGAGTTCGTTAGCCTTGCTTCCCGTGGCGGTAAACTTGAGCTCGGAGCCTTGCCCGGCGGCCAACATCATCAAGCCCATGATGCTCTTGCCGTTAATCTGGTCATCATCTTTCTCGACCCACACTTCCACATCGTTATATTTGTTGGAAATGCGTACAATCATGGCAGCCGGACGCGCATGAATGCCCATCTTGTTCTGGACCTTCAGGACTTTCGTCAGTTCGCTGTCTTCGTTGGCTTGGTTCATTGCATCCATGAAGCGTTATAGCTTGTCTACGTGCTGATTAAGTTGTCAAGAGAGGGTTTTGTGTAAAGGACAAACTGCGGCTTGCGGTTTAAGCCGTTAATCCTGTATTCTTGCACAGAACGATAGGCAAAAACCCAAAACACGTTATACTTTATCCCCATGCTAATGAAACGCACCCTTCTGTCTGTGACCCTGATTGGCCTGCTGGCTTCGGCTGCGGTTGCCGATGATTCCTCCGCCTCGACTTCAGTTTTCGAGCCCACACAAGTTCTCACTATGGTTGGGCAGAAGAATGCGGCTAACCGCTTCGATCACATTGACTTCAGCAGTTTTGAGGCAGGTTCGGGATTGGGCTCTGCCTCCAGCTTCACTGCAAGCTCCCGGACAGAGAAGGGCTTTATCTACTTTGACCTGAGCCAGGACGGCCTGCGCGAGGCCCTGCAGGCCAAGGACGGTCGCCATGCCCTGCTTAGCGTGGTGCTCCTGCAAGTCACGGGTAAGCCGCGTCCGCTGCGCGTTGAGTACATCGGTACGACCAATGACAAGGACTCCAGCCAGAGCCGGAAACAGCAGTTTCAGGTGCAGCCTTTGGGCCGAGTGAATACCTTTTTGCAACGTAGTGCTGAGCCCGGGCTCAAGGCTGTGGATTTGACCCAATTGCTGACGGATATTCCCTCAGATAACCGCTGGCTCATCCTCCGCATAGAGCAGGAGGGCTACCGCATCGAAGACGGGCAAAACGACATTTACCAGTTTAACCCGAATACGAGCAGCGTTCGCCTGACGCTGACCAGCAACCCGAAGGATATTTCATCTGTCACGAATCACTACGATGCCGACGGCCTCGGAGGCATCCTGCCGGATATGCATAAGAACATCCTGCCGGATATGCAGAAAAACGTCATTCAGGATATGCCGAGTGACCTTACGCCCGGCTTGAAGGACGATATCCTGCCCGACATGGATAAGGATAACATTATCCAGGATATGCCGCAGGGCAGCATCATTCAGGATCAGAATAACCAGCAGTAATCGCTGGTAGGGGCGTTTCTAGTCTGCCAGTGCTTGCGGGAAAAAGCGCTCCAAGATCGCTTGAAATCTTTTCGCATCAAGCGGCTTGCTCAGGAATTCGACGATGTCCTCGTCTTGCTCTGCGCGTGCGTGATCGTCCGGATTTACGCTGGTACTTAGCATGACGAGGATGATTTCTCCCTGTTGCTCGCGGTCGAGTGCCTTGTAGGCGTCGAGGAATTCCCAGCCGTTCATGGCGGGCATATTGATATCGAGGAAGATGAGCTCAGGGCCCGGGTATTCGCCGTCGTCCAGCGTGGTCAGGTAGTCCAGTGCCTCTTGGCCATTGTTTTTGACGATGATGGATTCCGCGCAGTCGGCTTTCCGAATCACCCGACTGTGGATGAAGTTGTCGTCGTCGTTGTCATCAATGAGCAGGATGCGTTTGAGTTTTTGGGGCATAAGTTAGGCTTTGAGGGTAAAGTAGAAGGTGCTGCCTTGGCCGGGGGAGGAGTCTACCCAGATTTTTCCGTTGTGTAGCTGGACGACTTTGCGGCAGAAGGCCAAACCGATGCCCAGGCCCGTCTTGCCCCTTTGGGCGTCCAACTGCTGGAAGAGCTGAAAAATCTTCTCGTGATGCTGGGGTGAGATGCCAAGCCCGTTGTCTTGCACGGTAAAGAGCCAGGCGGCCTCTTGCTTTTGCGCGCGGATGGTGATTTCCGGGTAGATGTCGGGCTTGCGGTAGCGAATGGCGTTGGCGATGAGGTTTTGCATCAGGATGCGCAGTTCGGGCCTGAGGCCGATTACAGTGGGCATGTCCGCGAAGTAGATGCGTGCGTGGGTCTCGTTGATGAGCAGCTCCAGGTCCTGGATGATTTCGTCGATGAGCAGGCGCATATCGACGGTTTCTTTCTGGTTCTGGCGCCCGATGCGGGAATAGCTCATGAGCCCTTCGAGCAGGGTGCTCATGCGCTGGCCGGCTGATTTTAGCCCCTTGATGCAGTGGTCAAACTCTTCCGGGCTCAGGGTGTCGCGCTCATTAGCGATGAGGGAGCTGTAGTTGTAGACGGTGCGCATCGGCTCCTGCAGGTCGTGGGATGCGATGTAGACGAACTGGCTCAACTCGCGGTTGCGGTCTTCAAGCTCTTGTTGCTTGAGTTCGAGTTCGGCGTCTGCCCGATTGTTGTGGTCGGCGATGATGAGCACGTAAATCGTCGTGATGGAGATGAAAACAATGATCCCGAGCGATATCCCAAACTGGAAGTCGAAATAGCCGTACTGCACGCCGTAGACTTCCAGTGCGCCGATGACCAGGGACGCTGTGATGCAGAGTTTTAGAAAGTTCCGCAGCATACGACTGCCCGGCCCTTTACCCAGGAGGATACCGGCCAAGGCAACGGTAGGTCGCCATACGAGAACGGACCCTGCCAGGAGCATGAACAGTACCGAGGTATGCAGGGCCATGGTCTGCAGAAAATAATGCTTTTGCTCTACGGGAGACTGGAGCAGGAAGGCGACGATGGCGGTTGCGGCTATAATGAGAACCATAATCGCCAGGTGCTGAGAGGCGATAACGAGGTACGGGCGCCGGCTGCTGGCCCCCAGTATCCCGAGGGTAACCAGCATGAAGCTTAAGGCGGTTGCGGGGGACATGCGCCCTGGGTAGTCCGTATCGGATAATCGGTCTACGATGAGGAACGAGTCTATGCCCAGATTGGTCTTGGTGTAGTATTGGACCAGGCTGGCCAAGCCGAGAAAGAGCGGAATGGCACACAGGCAATACCCTATCTTATGCAGGGTATTCGCTTTTTGGCGTAGCATCATCATGGCCAGCCCGCAGGTAAAAAAGGAAATGGCAGTGTTCAGCTTCATCGTGGGGGCATCGGGCAGAATGCTCACAATGAAGCGCTCTCCCGTGCACCAGCCAATAATGACCAACCCGCTTATTGCGATGGTTATGCCGCAGCCAATACATGTAGTTAGCCGAGTAGTCGGCTGTGCAATCGTGCCTTGGACTTCTTGAGCTGTTGCCATCGCAGAGGAGGGAGGGAACGGATACCTATTAGGACAGAACCGGACTGTAATAAAACTACATACACGCTATGGTGCAACTCTATGTAGCTCTTTTTATAAGGAAAATTACTCACATTCTTTAGAAAGAGGCTTTTTTAGGCAAATCGCTCTTCTTTGTGACGTTATTTCTGGGCGTGGCGTGCTGTTGACCCGCTTCGGCAGACTCTCCGACATCACCAGCAGGATGGATAGGCGGTTATTTATCCTGTGCAAGCATGGCCGTAGTTACAGGCTTTTATGACTCACGCAAAGCCCGCCAAGGGCGCAAGGGCAATGATGAAGATAACCGCCGAATAGCTATGGCCACAAAAAGGCGCAAAACCACACAGGATGCCTATGGGATGGCCAAACGGCTCTGCGTCTTCGCGCCTTTGCGTGAACTATTTTAGACAGGAACTAAGCTCATCACGCTAGAGCTCGCGGGAGTACTCCTGGATGGCGCGAACTTCGACCGGGCTGTTCCTCAGGGCCTTGATGCCCTCCAGGGCGGCTTCTGCTCCGGTAATCGTCGTCATGATACACACGCGGCGCATAACGGCCTCCGAGCGGATGATGTTCTCGTCCGCGCGTGGGGTCTGGCCTGAGGGCGTGTTGATGATGAGGTCGATTTGGTCGTTCTTGAGCATGTCCAGCACGTTGGGGCGGGCGCCCTCGCTGAGCTTGAACAGGCGGGAAACCGGAACGTTGTTCTCCTCCAGCACGCGGGCGGTGCCAGCGGTGGAGAAAAGATTGTAGCCGAGGCGAACCAGCTCGCGGGCGATGTTGACCGCACGGTCCTTGTCACCCTTTTTGACGGAGAGGAAAACGTTGCCTTCCAGCGGGAGGGCGGGCTGGGCCGCCATCTGGGCCTTGGCCATGGCGGTGCCCAGATCGTAGTCGAGGCCCATGACTTCGCCCGTGCTGCGCATTTCCGGCGAGAGGGTGATCGGTGCGCCCGGGAAGCGGGCAAAGGGGAAGACGGCTTCCTTGACCGCCCAGTAGTGGGGGACGATCTCCTTGGTAAAGCCCATGTCGGCCAGCTTCTCGCCCGCCATGATACGGGAGGCGAGCTTGGCCAGCGGCACACCGATGGCCTTCGAGACGAAGGGCACGGTGCGGGAGGCGCGGGGGTTGACTTCGAGCACGTAGAGCTCGCCGTCCTTGATCGCGTACTGGACGTTCATCAGGCCGATGACTTCCAGCTCCTTGGCCAAGGCGTAGGTGGCCTCGCGCACGGTATCGAGGATGCCGCGGTCGAGGGTGTGCGGCGGGAGCACCATGGCGGCGTCACCACTGTGAACGCCTGCGAATTCGATGTGTTCGAGCATACCGCCGACGACGGTGGTCTCGCCGTCGCTGATAGCGTCCACGTCCAGTTCGATGGCGTCTTCGAGGAACTTGTCCAGCAGGACGGGCTTGCCGGGGGCGGCGTCAAAGGCACCCCGCACGACGCGTTTCATCTCCTCCATGTCGTAGACGATAAACATGCCGCGACCACCGAGGACGAAGCTCGGGCGCAGGAGGATGGGGAAGCCGATTTCTCCGGCCAGCTCATAGGCCTGCTCTGGAGTGTGGGCGATGGCGTTGATCGGCTGCTGGAGGCCGACGCGGTGCAGGATGTCTTTGAAGAGTTTACGGTCCTCCGCGGCATCAATCATTTCGGGCGAAGTGCCGATGATGTTGACGCCGTTGTTCTGGAGCTCGGTGGCGAGGTTGAGCGGGGTCTGCCCGCCAAACTGCACGATCACGCCGTCGCACTTCTCCTGCTTGTAAATTTCTAACACGTCTTCCAGCGTGAGCGGCTCGAAGTAGAGGCGGTCCGAGGTGTCGTAGTCGGTGGAGACGGTCTCGGGGTTGGAGTTGACCATGACGGTCTCGTAGCCCTGCTCGCGGAGCGCGAAGGAGGCGTGCACACAGCAGTAGTCAAACTCGATGCCCTGGCCGATGCGGTTGGGTCCGCCGCCGAGGATCATGATCTTCTTCTTGTCCGAGGAGGTGATCTCGTTTTCCAGCCCGTAGCTGGAGTAGAAGTACGGGGTAAAGGCTTCGAACTCCGCCGCGCAGGTGTCGACCAGGCGGTAAACGGTGTTGATGCCGTTGTCCTCGCGCATCTTTTTGATGTTGCGGATCTTGGTGCCGAGGAGTTCGCCCAGTTGCTTGTCGGTAAAGCCGGCTTCCTTGGCTTCGCGCAGAAGCTCCGGGGTCAGCTTGCTGAAGCCCGTTTCGACGAGGGTGTTCTCCAGCTCGACGATCTCGCGAATTTGGTGGAGGAACCACGGGTCGATCTTGGTGTAGCGGAAGATTTCGTCCAGCGACATGCCGTTGATGAAGGCGTAGCGCACGTAGAAAAGCCGTTCGGAGGTGGGGTGGGCCAGCCCGGCGCGGATGGCGCCGTCGTCGCTCAGGTCGCGATCGCCGAACTTGCCGCCGCCGCCCAGGCCGCGCGCGCCGATTTCGAGCGAACGGAGCGCCTTTTGCAGGGACTCCTTAAAGGTGCGGCCGATGGCCATGGCCTCGCCCACGCTCTTCATGGAGGAGGTGAGGGTCTTGTCCGCGCCGGAGAATTTTTCAAAGGTGAAGCGCGGGATCTTGGTCACGACGTAGTCGATGGTCGGCTCGAAGGAGGCCGGGGTCTCGCGGGTGATGTCGTTGCGCAGTTCGTCCAGAGAGTAGCCGACGGCCAGCTTGGCTGCGATCTTGGCGATGGGGAAGCCGGTCGCCTTGGAGGCCAGGGCGGAGGAGCGCGAGACGCGGGGGTTCATCTCGATCACGATCATGCGGCCCGTCTCCGGATCGGTCGCAAACTGGATGTTCGAGCCGCCGGTCTCCACCCCGATGGCGCGGATAACGGCAAAGGAGGCGTCGCGCATGAGCTGGTACTCCTTGTCGGAGAGCGTCATGGCCGGGGCGATGGTGATGGAGTCGCCCGTGTGGACGCCCATGGGGTCGAGGTTTTCAATGGAGCAGATGACGACGCACTGGTCCTTGTGGTCACGCATGACCTCCATCTCGTACTCCTTCCAGCCGAGCAGGCACTCCTCGACGAGGACTTCCGTCACCGGGGAGGCGTCGAGGCCGAAGGCGACGATGTCTTCAAATTCTTCTTTATTATAGGCAATGCCACCGCCGGTGCCGCCGAGGGTGTAGCTCGGGCGGATGATGAGCGGGTACTGGCCGATCTTTTCGGCTGCTTCGCGGGCCGCGTCCATGGTGTGGACGGTGTAGCTCTCGGGGATGTCCAGGCCGATCTGGAGCATGATCTGGCGGAACTTCTCGCGGTCCTCGCCGCGCTCGATGGCTTCCTTTTTCGCGCCGATGAGCTCGACGCCGTATTTTTCCAAAATACCCAGCTCAGCCAGCTTGAGGGAAAGGTTGAGGCCGGTCTGCCCGCCAAGGGTGGGGAGCAGGGCCTGGGGCTTTTCGCGGGCGATGATCTTTTCCAGAATTTCGGGGACGAGCGGCTCAATGTAGGTCACATCGGCGAAGTCCGGGTCGGTCATGATCGTGGCCGGGTTGGAGTTGACCAGGACCACGCGGTAGCCTTCCTCACGCAGGGCCTTGCAGGCCTGAGTGCCGGAGTAGTCAAACTCGCAGGCCTGACCAATAACGATCGGGCCGGAGCCAATGATAAGGATGGTTTCTAAATCGGTACGCTTGGGCATCTCTGAAATCTAAGCAAATTTGGCGAGATTGTGCCCCAGAGCTTACGCGGTGCAACCTTTAAACCTGCCTTTTCGATGCGGTACGGTACACGGATGTCGTTTTTTACTTCAGGTCGGCACTAAGGAATTACCCCTGATCTGGTTCGTTTTTTTGATTAGCTTGACTGGGGAATGTCCATTAGCTTAGCTTGGGGAAGATATTAACTGCCTTTACTATTATTAGCTATGTTTAGACGTCTATTCTGTGCCATCGCGACACTCGCTTTTTCACCTTTTGCGGTGCATGCCGCCAGTACTGTTAACGTTGTATTCGATACGGAAAATCAGCTTATCACCTTTGATTTCACCGGCATGGGAGACGGTGAATATTTTCAAAGTGGAGGAAATGCGACCCAAACCTACCTTTCCATGGGAACGGATTTTGGCGCATTCACGGGTGACTTATTGGTTTCAAATGACCTGATTGATCGTTTTGGTGACGCCGTCAATAGTGACAGTGTTGATCAAATAATTCGCCAGTATGAAGGTGCTGATGATGAGAATCCCCTGACCGCCTTGGGTATTGGGTCATATGGTGGCGCAGAGGAACTCTTTACCGTTGGTGGCGGCACGATTACTTACAACATGGGAGTCTTTTTCCCTGGTGCATCAAACCCCGACTACTATGAGAACTTCCCTTTTACTGCTACAACCCTTGGTACTTTTGTTGGTACTGGCGGGTTTACCATGACTGCAACACAAGTCCCGGAGCCCTCATCTTATGCGCTTTGGGCATCATGCGGCATCATGGCCCTGTGTCTTTTCCGTCGCAGGCGCTAGGCCGTGTATGCAAACCTCCTCAAAGTCGCATACTCGGGCCTTTTTCGCCCTCAACCTATTTCCTCACCTCGACAAATCTGGATTTGCCTCGGCTCGAAAGCTAGATTGCGGCCTGAAAAATGCCATTCGTCTACTCGCTTCGAGGTTTGCATACACAGCCTAGGCGACTACTCAATTTCATCAAAAAGCGGCTGTGGTTCAACCTCAGCCGCTTTTTTGTATATAGAGGCGTAGCTTGGCCGCAGGAGTCAGTTGCCGCGTAGGCGTGGCCGAGGTTACGCCTTTGGGCTCACGCAAAGCCCGCCAAGGGCGCAAAGGTAAAAAGCTCGCGCTCAAGGAGAAGATGGCCACCAAAAGGCACAAAAAGCGCAAAAATAGACGGAGTGCCGAGCCGCTCTGCGTCTGGGCGGTTCAAGATATCCCGCGTAGGGCTTTGCTACCCTCGACCTTTCGTAAAACGTCCTAAGCGGAATGATATGACCTTCTCTACGACGGCATCGCCTTCGAATTGTGGTTGATAAATTGTTATGGTGCCTTCGAACACGTCTTCGCCAAACTCACCCTTGACTCGTATAGCCTCGAACTCGATGGGATCGGCAAAGCTAGCGGGGATGTAGAGGCGGTCTTGGGTTGCTACGATGGCATCGCGTTTGGCGCCTTCGGGACTAAAATTAATGCTTACAGTCGGCTCGTTGTAGTTAAAAATGACTGTGCCCCTGAATGGTGTACTCTTGCTAGTTATTTGTACTGTAGCCTGTTCGTTGACTTCGATGTCCGCCTTCTCTGCGTTCTCAGGAGCAGTGACAAAAATGCCTCTGTACTCACCGACCCAGTCCTGTATGGCGTCTTCCTTGCTGGCGGGGCTCTCCTCCGCACTTAGCCACTGGAAGCTGAGGAGCAGGGTGAGGGCGACGAGCAGGGGTGGGGTGGGTTTGATGGCGGGCAACATGCCGTAAAGTGTTTTGTCCTGCGAGTAGATTGTCAAGGCTATACTGTGATGTGGGGGATGGCCGTGGTCGCGGGCTTTTTGCCTCACGCAAAGCCGCAAAGCCGCTAAGGTAAAAAGCTGACGCACAAGGAGAAGATAACCGCTGAATAGCTTTGGCCACAAAAAGGCACATAAGGCGCAAAAGGACTTAAAAGATGGGCGGAGCCGCTCACCCTCTTTGCGCCTTAGCGTCTTTGCGTGAGATAGTTTTAACCGCAGAGACGCAGAGCGCCTCAAAACTGCCATAGATTTTGTGCTTTTTGCGGCTATTCTATTGAAACGAAGCTAACTCCGCGCTGGCACCCCGCTACTCGGCGGAAAACTTGTAAATCGTGCGTGAGGTGAAGGTTTTTCCGGGGAGCAGGATGATCTCGCCAAAGGCCGGGTCGTGGACGGCGTGCGGACAGCCCTGGGTTTCCAGGCAGAAGGCACTGTGGCGTTTGTAGTTGGCGGTTTTACCTTCCTCGCCGGGCTCCATCATAGAGCTGGTGTAAAACTGGAGGCCGGGCTCGGTGGTGAGGCACTCCATGATGCGCCCGGTCTCGGGCTCGCGTACGCGGGCCACGAGGCGCGGCTCGGTGGTGCGTCCCTCGGGAAAGAAGTAGTTGTCGCCGTGCTGCTGGTGGATGCCCTCGATGCGCCAACCGAGGCCGCCGGTCTTGCGGAAGTCGTTCTGCTGGCCCTCGACGGAGGCGATCTCGCCCGTGAGGCTCATTTCGTCGTCGGCCACGGCGTACTTGTCGGCCAAAATGGTGAACTCGTGGCCGAGGATGTCGCCTTTGCCCTCGCCCTTGAGGTTAAAGTAGCTGTGGTTGGTCACGGCCACGGGGGTGGGCTTGTCGGTGGTAAAGCGGTAGTCGATGATGAGCTCGTTGTCATCGCTCAGGCGGTAGTCCACGGTGCAGTCGAGGTTACCGGGAAAGCCGTTGTTGCCGTCCGGGTCGAGGTGGTGGAGGCGGAGGACGTCGGCCTCGCCGTCTTTGACGACGGAGGCTTCCCAGAGGCATTTATCAAAGCCATCGAGGCCGCCGTGGAGGCAGTTCGTGCCGTTGTTGGCCACGAGTTTGTAGGTTTGGCCTTCGAGCTCAAACTCTGCCCCTTTGATGCGTCCGGCCACGCGCCCGGTGATGGCTCCAAAGTAGGGGTGCCCGGCGAGGTAGTCGGCCAGCGAGCGCTTGCCCAGAACGATGTCCTCCTGCTTGCCCTCGCGGTCGGGGGCGGTGAGGGAGACGATGATGCCGCCGTAGTTGGTCACGCGCATGCGCATGCCATTGGCATTGGTCAGGGTGTAAAGTGTGGCGGCGTCGCCGGAGGGCAGGGTGCCGTAGGGGGTGGATTTAATGGCCATGCTGCAACTTTGCTGCGGGCTTCAGGGTTCGACAAGACTGGAATACATTAACTAAACTGCGAGTTGAACGATAACCAAGGTTGGACCTGGTCCATGTTTAAGAACATCGCCATCGTGTGCGCCGCTTCGGCTGCGTCGGTACTCTCCGCTTATCAGACGGTGAGCATTACCGCCTACGATGGGGTCGAGATCACCGCGGACGTCTACCGGGTGAGTGACGATCTGGAAACGCCCTTTATCCTGCTCTTTCATCAGGCGGGCTACAGCCGGGGTGAGTACCGGGAAATCGCCCCGCGCCTGAACAAGCTGGGCTACAATTGTATGGCGGTGGACCTGCGCTCGGGCAGCGGCGTGCGCGGGGTGCTGAACGAAACGGCCCGCGAGGCCCGGCGAAAGAGCCCGGACATCACCTACCTCGATGCCGAGACGGACATCCTGGACGCGCTTTTCTATGCTCGTGAGCACTATGCCCGGGGCCCGATCATCCTCTGGGGCAGCTCGTTCTCGGCCTCGCTTTCGCTCATCATCGCGGCGGAGCGTCCCCGGGTCATCAGCGGGGTGGTGGCGTTTTCCCCGGGGGAGTATTTTAACGATCTGGATAAGCCCTACGGCTGGGTGGCTCAAAAAACCCGCAAGCTGGAGATGCCCGTCTTTGTCGCCTCGGCCCGCAACGAAGAGCGCCGTTGGGATTTGATTTACAACGGCATGTACTCGACACAGAAGGCCGCTTACCGCCCGGTGGAGACACCCGGCATGCACGGCTCGCGTGCCCTGTGGCCGGAAGCGCCGGATAGCGAAGGTTACTGGCAGGCGGTCACGGCTTTCCTGCGGCAGTACTTTCCGCAGTGAGTCGGGGGAGCAATTTTGCGCGTGCCATGCTTTGACCTTGCCGCCATGGGTGCACTAAATTACAAGCTCTTGCCTATGAAGCGTCTCCCCCTCTCACTTGCAGCTCTCCTCCTGGCTTTTTCATTCGCGGCCTGCGATTCGCTTGATTCGTCCTCGGGCGGTGGGGAATCCCAGACCATCGGCATGGCCAGTAACGGCGACTCGATCACGATCAAGGTTGGCGATACGCTCAACGTCGCGCTCCCGCAGAATCCGTCCACCGGCTACAGTTGGCACCTTTCCAATGCCTACAAGCCCGCGTTAAAGGTGCCGGGCGGGCCGACTTCGCAGAGCTTTAAGGCGCAGACTGCCGAGGAGTCCCAGGTGCAGGGGCTGGTGGGTGCGCCCAAGGTCATGACCTGGACCTTTCATGCGGTGAAGCCCGGAGAAGCTAAAATTGAATTTTCTTACGTAAGATCCTGGGAAAAAGATCAAAACCCCAGTGAGACCTTTGAGGTTACCGTCACCGTAGAGCCCTAAGATTGACGGCGACTCAGCCACATGCCCATGAGACCGTCCCCGCGCAACGCCACAACAACATCGCTTCTGCTGGTGGCACTGGTGTTGGGGGGCTGCGCAACCTATCAGGACGATACGGCAGAGCTGCGCAGCGCGTGGGTCGCGGGGAATAACCTTGCCGCGGCTCAGGAGGCCGAGGCCGAAGCGGATGACTCTCCCACGGGGATTGATGCGCTGCTCTGGCGGGCCGAAGAAGGCGCGGCTTATCGGGCGGCCAGTTATTATCAGGATAGCAACACCGCCTTTTCGCAGGCGGAGTCGCGCATCGACTACTACGACAAAGCCGCCCGCATACGCGTTAGCGATCAGGCCCTGGCCACCGTGGTCAACCTCAGTATGCTGCCCTACGAGGGGACGTCCTACGACCGCATCATGGTCAACACCTACAAGGCGCTCAACTACTTGACGCTGGGGGACCGCGCGGCGGCCCGGGTGGAGATCAACCGCGCCCTTCAGCGCCAGCGGGAGGCCGTACGCCAGAACGCCGAAGCCATCGAAGCGGCGGAGGAAGATGCGGACCGGGCTTCGCAAAAGGCGCGCTACAACCCCGAGGACAACTACAACGTCAACCGCGCCTACAACGACCGCAATTTCCAGAATTTGCTCAGCCGCAACTACGGCTATCTGCAGGACTACAGCGCCTATGCCGACTATGTGGTGCCTTTCACGGTTTTCCTCGAAGGGCTCTATTTTCTGACCAATCCGCAGGGGTTGTCGGATATCGAGCGTTCGCGCAAAGCCTTTGAACGCGTGCGGGGCATGCTGCCCGGGAACAACTACCTCAGCGCGGACTACGCACTCGCCGTCAAACGCCAGAACGGGGAACCGCTCCCCCGCATGACCTACGTTATCTTTGAGACGGGGATGGCTCCCACCCGCCGGGAAATCCGTATCGATATACCGCTCTTTTTAGTCACACGCGAAGTGCCGTACTTCGGCGTGGCTTTCCCGCAGCTCAGCTTTAACAACCATTACGTGCGCAGTGTCACGGCCCAGACCAGCGAGGGCAGTTACACGACCCAGCTTGTGACCAACATGGACGCCGTGGTCGCGCAGGCTTTTGACAACGAACTGCCGATCATCATCACGCGCACGCTGATAACAGCCGGGGTCAAGGCTGCGGCCCAGTATGGCATCCATCAGGCGAGCAAGAACGACGACACGGCCAACGCCATCGCCATGATTATCACCACGGCTTACTCTGCCGCGACCAACCGTGCCGATCTGCGCACCTGGGTCACGCTGCCCAAGCAGTTTGCCTACTGCCGTTTTTCCACGCCAGAGGACGGGCAGGTCCAGCTCAAGCTCCAGGGTGGGCCCGCGCTTACCGTTGACCTGCTCGATGCCCACGTTAACGTTATTTACATCAAGAGTAACTCTCCCGGGGCCCCACCGTCCGTGTCCCAGTTCATCCTCATGGAGGCGGACAAGGCAGCCGGAACAACCGCCATGGCCTTATGATTCGTAGCATCCTATCTCTTCTCCTCTTGCTGACCTGCGCCGGGTGCAGCACTGTGAACACGGTCGAGCCCGCAGACCCGGTCATGCAGCCGGACTACGTCACCGTGAAGCAGGAGATTACCGACTCCGGTCTGGACGACATCGTATCCGTGCAGAAGGTCGTACGCTCCACCGTGAGCGGGGACTTGCTGAAAATTCAGGTCGAGCTTAAGAACAAGACCGACAGCTACCACCGCTTTAACTACCGCTTCTCGTGGTTCGACAAGGACGGGATGGTCGTGACGCAGGGCGCTTCGCCTTGGCGCACGAGTCAGGTGGAGGGCCAGGAAACGGTCTACATTTCTGCCGTCTCGCCCAGTCCGAATGCTCAGGACTTCCGCCTGGAGCTGCTCGATTCGCTGGCCAGTTCTTCCAAGAAGGGCACATCGACCAACCCCAGGGCCCGCACCCTCAACAAGTAATTTCCACTCCTGCCATGATTATGAAAAACTCCACCATCACGCTTTCTTTCCTCACCGCTGGCCTCTTTGCACTTGGCGGTTGTAACACCGGCGGCGACGCCCGCTACGTCGATTCCCAGGGGCCGCGTACGATCGTCTCCGTGGACGAGATTAACATCCAGGACTGGTCCAGTGCGGCTGACCAGATGATTAACTCGTTGCTCTCGTCCGGCATCCTGAACCGTTCGCCTGAGCAGCCCGCCATCATGGCCGTCAGCGTGATCGTCAATGACACCCGCCGCCACGTGGACACGGACCTGCTGACGAAGCAAATCCGTGTCGCCCTGAACCGCTCGGGTAAGGCCATTACGACGACAACAATCGACGTGCTCGGTCCGGCCGAAGATCCGCTCGCGGCCAAGGTGTCGGACAAGCGTCCGCCCAAGCCCTACTTTAGCCTCTCGGGTAAGATCATCGAGGTGAACGCCCAGGCCGGAGACACCAAGCAGGTGACCTATGTTTTTCAGTTGTCCATGACAGAGATTCCGACCGGGCTTGCCGTGTGGGAGGATCAGGTCGAGATCACCAAGCAGGGGTCGCGCGCCGCCATCGGCTGGTAGGCCGCGTAGGGCAGAAATATCCCATTAGGGTGTCGCAGCGTAGCTGACAGTTCCCTGTCCTCGCGGAGCTAGCCCGAGTTTTCTTCTGCGTTCGGGGCTGATTCGCCATTACGGATGCGGTCAATGGCTTTGACGAGCTCGCGCATATTAAAGGGCTTTTCGATCAGTCCGTGAATACCCGCTTCGCGGGCCTCATTGCGCAGCTTGTCGTCAAAGTAACCGCTCATCATGACAACCTTGATGCCGGGGTAGCCCTGGAGGATGTCCTTGGACAGGATGAGCCCGTCCTCGACGGGCATGTAGTAGTCGATGAGGGCGATGTCGCAGCTCTGCTTCTGAAGGAAGGCCACAGCCTCGTCGGCACTGTGGGCGCGATAGCAGGTGTAGCCCTCGTGCTCAAAGAGCGGTTCGAGCATGTCGTGGACGGCCGGGATGTCGTCGACAATAAGGAGTTCTGGCATGGGTGGGTGGTGCTATTGTCCGACGACTTGGGAGAGTTGGAAGATGGGCATGAACATGGCCATCACGATGGAGCCGATCACGATACCGAGTACACAGATGAGGATGGGCTCCATAAGGGAGGTGAGAGATTCCACGATATTGTCGACCTCCGTGTCGTAAAAGTCGGAAATTTTGTTCATCATGCCGTCGACGTTACCGGTCTGTTCCCCGGCTCGGGCCATGTGCTTGACCATGGGGGGGAAGTAGGGTGTTTGCGCGATGGTGTCCGAGAGTTGTCCCCCCTGGCTGATATTACGGCTGATGTTGGCCGCGGCCTTTTCAATAAAGGTGTTGTTCGAGGCGCTGGCACAGATTTCCAGTGCACGCAGGATGGGCACGCCGCTGCGCAGGAGAATGGCGTAGGTACGGCAAAAGCGTGATACGTTAATCTTACGTGTGAGGTTGCCGACGATGGGCAGCTTGCTAAAAAAGGTGTCTCGCACCTCTCTTCCGCGTGGGGTTTCGGTGACTTTTCCGTAGAGGAAAAACAGACCGATACCTCCAATGATAATGTAGATGATGTAGGCCTGGAGGAACTCACTGATGTCGATCAGCATCTGGGTGGGCTTGGGGAGTTCTGAGCCAAAGCTGGCAAACATCTCGGCGAAGATCGGGATGACCTTGATGAGGAGCACGGCGACCAGGCCGACGGCGAGACAGATCACGGCTACCGGATAGGTCATGGCGCTCTTGACCTTCTTTTGCAGGGCCAGCGAGTCTTCGAAATAGATGGCCACCTTGCCCATGATGTCAGCCAGCGCGCCGGAGGCCTCGCCGGCCTCGACCATGCTGACGAAGAGGTTGGGGAAGGCCTTGGGGAACTTCCGCACCGCGTCGGAAAAGGCCGTGCCGCTGGAAATGTCGTTGCGGACATCGCGGATGATAATGCTGAAAACGGGGTTTTCGGTCTGCTCTTGCAGGGCCTCAAGTGCGGCGACCAGCGGTAGGCCAGCCTCCAGCATGGAGGAGATTTGCTGGGTAAACACCGTGAGGTCAGCCAGCTTGATTTTTTTGCGTTTGGCCTGCTTTTCGTAGGCGCGTTGCTTGGCCAGTCGTTGCGACTCGGCAAAGCTCATCTTTTTTTTCTTCGTGCTGCTACTGGAAGCGGCGGCACTTTGGGAAAGCATGGCCATAAGTGTCTAGGTCGATTAGGAGAATTGTCGCCCGTCCCGCATTAGCTGCGGTTTATGGACTTTTGTAATGGGGATTAGCTTGACGCAGATGGACTTTAGGGTCAAGTCTCGTGCGCTACACCTTACTGCGGGCGTAGTTTAGTGGTAAAACCTCAGTCTTCCACACTGATGATGTCGGTTCGATTCCGTCCGCCCGCTCCAAATTTACCCAAAGGCATTGCCCGTAGGGGCTGCGCATGTAGAGGCGCATCTGTTACCATCTACGCATGACAAGGTGATTTAGGGTTGTAAAAGCCCCCGCGGATGCCGTTGATGGTGGGCGTTATGCCCGTTGCCTTCATCACAGGAATTACCGGACAGGATGGTTCCTACCTCTGTGAGCTTCTCTTGGAGAAGGGCTATACGGTACACGGGCTGGTTCACCGCCCGGATTCCCTCTCGGGCAGCAACATCGGCTACTTGACCGAGGACTCCTCCGTCATGGGCAAGCGTCTCGTCCTGCACAACGGCGCCTTTGAAGACGCTACCCACCTGCGCCGGATCATCACCCAGGCCAGACCGGATGAGTTCTACCACCTGGCCGGGCAGTCCAGCCCCCGGCTAAGCCTTGAGCTGCCGGAGACGACCATGGAAAGCATCGGCATGGCAACGCTTCGCCTGTTGGAGATTATCCGGGACATGGAGCGCCCGCCCAAATTTCTCTACGCCTCCAGCGCGGAGGTGTTTGGTTCGCCCGCGCACTCTCCGCAGGACGAGAGCACGCCACTACGCCCGACCACACCCTACGGCGCAGCCAAGTCGCTTTCGCAGGAGCTGTGCCGCATCTACCGCTCGGCCTACGGGCTGCCGACTTGCGCGGCCATCCTCTACAACCACGAGTCCCCTCGTCGCCGGAACAACTTCGTTACCATGAAGGTGGCCCGTGCCGTTGCCCGGATCAAGGCGGGGCTCCAGAACGAACTCGTGCTGGGCAGTTTGGCAGGTAAGCGCGACTGGGGATGGGCGCCGGACTACGTGCGCGGCATGTGGCTGATGCTCCAGACTGACCCCATCGACGACTACGTCCTCGCCTCCGGGGTGACGCATACCGTCGAGCAACTCGTGGACATGGCTTTCCGTTGCGTGGACCTGAACTGGCGCGACTACGTGAAATTTGACGCTGCGCTGGTGACGGCGGTCGAGCCCCACTCACCCTGCGGCAGCGCGGCCAAGGCGCGGCGCAATTTGGGCTGGGAAAACACCGTCTCGTTGGATGAGATCATGCAGCGATTGGTGGCGCATTGTGCGCAGCAGCTCAAGGAATCTAAAAACTGACCGATTGGCATCTTTTCATGAAAAAAGCACTCATCACAGGCATTACCGGCCAGGACGGCTCCTACCTGGCGGAGCTCCTCCTGGAGAAAGGCTACGAAGTACACGGCATTGTGCGCCGTTCCAGCTCGATGAATCGCGGGCGGATCGATCACCTGCACGAGTACGAACACGGCGAGAACCAGCGCCTCTTTTTGCACTACGGCGATCTGGCTGACGCCGTGGCCATGGTGAAGCTCCTCTACGAGCTCCAGCCGGACGAGATTTATAACCTGGCCGCCCAGAGCCATGTACGCGTCAGCTTCGACATCCCCGAGTACACGGTCGACGTGACCGGCACGGGCTGCGTGCGCATCCTGGAGGCCATCCGCGAGGCCGGTCTGGCCAAAAAGGTGCGCTTCTACCAGGCATCTTCTTCGGAAATGTTTGGCAAGGTACTCGAAGTGCCGCAGACGGAATTGACGCCCTTCTACCCGCGCTCGCCCTACGCCTGTGCCAAGGTCATGTCGCACTTCCTGACGGTGAACTACCGCGAATCCTACGGACTCTATGCTTGCAGCGGCATTCTCTTTAACCACGAGTCACCGCGCCGGGGCGAAAACTTCGTCACGCGCAAGATCACCCGTGCCGTGGCTCGCATCAAGGCCGGGCGCCAGGACAAGCTCTACCTGGGTAACATCGATGCGCGTCGCGACTGGGGGTACGCCAAGGAGTATGTCGAGGCCATGTGGCTGATGCTCCAGCAGGACAAGCCCGACGACTATGTTGTGGCCACGAACAAGACCCACAGCGTGAAGGAGTTCCTTGAGGCTTCCTTTAGTGCGGTTGACCTGGACTGGCAGGACTATGTTGCCTTTGATGAGCGTTTTCTTCGCCCGGCGGAGGTGGACCTGTTGATCGGTGATTACTCCAAGGCCAAGGAAAATCTGGGCTGGGAGCCGGGCACGGACATGAAGGGACTGGCCGAGTTGATGGTCAAGGCAGACCAGGAAACCCTCGATCAGGAAAAGTATTGGTAGGCCGTGGGGCGGGGCTGCGCAATTGCGTGGACTCCGCCTCGGCTTTAAATCATCCTGCTAGCTATGACGGAAAAAGAAATCCGCCAGTGGATGCTCGAAGAAGTTGCTTCTGACAAGTGGTGGCTGAGTATTGACAACAAGCTTGAGGACGAGCCCTTGACGCTGGCTGAAGCTGCGGATCGGGTGCGCGATCTCAGGGGCTATCAGGTCGATTTGCTGCACGATTCCCAGTTTCATACCAAGAATCGCCCCTGGGTTACCTTTGATACCAGCTCAGTGCTCACACCGGAGGAGCGGGAGGCGGTCCGGGCGCGGCGCATCCGCAAAATGGGGGGCTCCACCTACCTGCAACTGTTCTGTGTGCTGGGCATCCTCGCCGTTCTGGGTGGTTTCTATTTGTTTCGAACGGGCCAGGAGTTCTTCGCCCGAGATGATTCTGGGGAAAACAATTCGCTGAATGAGGTTTTCGCCAAACTTGACCAGGGAGACTATTCTTCGTCCGATTATCTGCCGAAGTTACCCGCGACGATTGCGGTTTCTGGGCGCTTGATCTACGTCGTCAACAAGTCCAAAAAAGACTGGGAATGGATAAGCCTCGAACTCAAAGGCAATTCAGGCGGCTACCATTATAAAATCAGCAGCACGGTTGCGCCCAACGAGACGATTCAAATTCCGATTCGTGAGTTTGTGAAGGACGGTGAAATCTACCCCTATCAGGAGGGACCGCCGACAAGTATTACGATCGAAGTGCCTGGCTACCGCATTCTGGAGGAGCGTTTTGAATCTGTTAGTGGTGCGAACGCCCGCTGAGCATGCTGCTCTGCCCTCTGTCGATGCCCGTACGCAGCACGTGCGGTCAGTGCTGCGCCTGCGGGTAGGTGACACGTTTTACGTTGGCCAGCCTAACGGCCCACGCGGCCTGGCTACGCTCACGGCAGATGATGCCGAGGGAATTCGCTACGTGGTCGACTGGGAGCCGGAGCCGCTCAAGCCTCAGGCGCTGGAATTGCTTCTGGGATTACCGCGCCCGCAAACCGCGCGCAAGGTGCTGCACGATGCGGCCAGTATGGGCCTGCGGGCCGTACATGTGTTTTCTGCTGAAAAGGGCGAGCCCTCCTATGCAGAGAGCAAACTCTGGCGTAGTGATGAGTGGGCGCGGCGGCTGGAGGAGGGTGCCGCACAGGCCTTCAGCACGACGATCCCCGCCGTGACCCACGCCAAATCGCTAGCCGCCTGTATCGAAAACTTGGATACGGGCTCCATTCCACGCTACGCATTGGACATCTACGAATCCCCCCACGCTTTGGCCGAAGTCCTGCGGGAAGACCCACAGCCCGAAGCCGCCATGTTGGCCGTCGGGTCGGAGCGGGGGTGGTCTGCGGCTGAGCGCGAGGTGTTGCGGGCAAATGGCTTCGCGCTGGTCCATCTTGGCGAGCGTGTATTGCGCACGGAATCGGCCGTTGTGGCGGGGGCCAGTCTTTTGCTGGCCCATCTTGGCGGACTGGACCAGCCGTATGTGCCGGGGAGATGAGCTCCGCGTACCGCTTTAGTCTGACGCATGAGTCGCCCTAAAAACCCAGGCAGCGGGCTGGGTGTTGCCCTTGCCGATGCGCTTGAGCAGGGAAAGGCTGGGGCCGATCGCTGGGGCGGAGCCGCCCGGAGCTTCGAGGACAAAGGTATGGGCACCGTTTTCGCTCGCGATTCGTTCGAAAAGCTCGGCCAGAGGGGCGGACTGGGACTTCCATAGTGGGTAGGGTGGGTCGCAGAATACGATGTCGAGCGGTTCGTCGCGCTTCCAGCGCAGGGCATCGCCACTGGCGATGTCGGCGGGGGCATCGATGCCGAGGGCCTTGCGCACGGCGGCAAGGTTTTCCTTTAGGCAGGCCAGGCAGCGGCGATCTTTTTCGATAAAGCTGACACTGGCCGCCCCGCGGCTGAGGGCTTCGAGGCCATAGGCACCACTTCCGGCAAAGAGGTCGAGCACGCGGGCCTCGGGAATACGGGGGCCGAGCGAGGAGAAGACGGCTTCGCGCAGGTAGTCCGTGGCCGGGCGGACTTCGCCCTTGCTCGGTGCTTTGAGCGGGATGCCCCGCGCCCTGCCTCCTGTTACGCGCATAGGGTAGGGATGGCGGTTCGCGGCGGCGGTGGCAAGCGGGAAGGCTATGCCTGCCTGTCTCGGGTACTAAAGGCCCTCTTTGGGGGTGGAAAAAGCCTCGCCAAAGCGAAGCCCGAGTGGCAAGTTTGGGGGCTTGTTTACAGCTCGACAGGCTTGCTTTGGCGGAGGCGTATGGCGCATCTGGTCCGGCACATTTCTCTTTCTTCTGATGCTGGGCGGCTTGCGCGTACAGGCCGAGGTGGAGTGGGCTCCGCTTTGGCGCGACACCACCAATGCCGAAGGCGGGCGCCATGTGCAGGTGCTGGGGCCGATTTTCGAGGAAGAAACGGTGGGGCCGGTGCGTTGGGAGGCCTTTCGCCCCTTAGCGGTGAAGTTCTACAACGAAGACACGGGGACGGAGAGCGCCTACCTGCTGCCGCCTTTTCTCTCCTGGCACAATTCCGAGGATAAGACCCGCTGGAGCATCATGTTTGTCATCTCGGGCACGGAAGAGCGCGATGCTGAGGGCGAAATAGAGGAGACCACGTTTTCGATCTTTCCTTTCGTGTTCCGTGACCGCAACGCGCAGAACGCCGAGGATAATACCTTCGCCGTGTTCCCGCTTTATGGGACGATCAACAACAGCCTGCTCCTGGGCAGCTTCTCCTTTGTTGCTTTTCCGGCCTACCTGAATATGCACCGCCCGGAGGCCGAACGCTACGGTGCGCCCTGGCCGCTCATCCAATGGCAGGAGGGTCCCGAGGCGGGCGGCTTTGCGCTCTGGCCGCTGGGGGGACATTTTTACCAAAAGGACAAGTACGACCATCAGTTTGCCTTCTGGCCGTTTATTTATCGGGACATTGATCAGATGGACCAGCCCCAGCCGCGCATCCGTCAGGGTTTTCTGCCGCTATACGCGATCGAGCGTTCGGCCACAGTGGAAGACGTTTCGATTATCTGGCCCTTCTTCGGCTGGCGGGAAGAGTTCGACTCCGGCTACTACGAGCAGCGCCTGCTCTGGCCGCTCTGGGTGCAGGGCGAGGGGCCAAACCAAACCTTTGAGCGCTGGCTTCCCTTTTACTCAGAGGAAATCACCCCTGAGCGGGACGACCGCTGGTATGCCTGGCCTTTTTTCCACCAGACACAGGCGCGGGATGACGCCTACCGCTTCGAGCGCACGCAGGTGCTCTACATCATGTACTGGGAAAAGGAGGTCTACTCGCTGGAAAACCCGGAGGCCGTGCCTTCGACCCTCCTGCACATGTGGCCTTTCTATTCGGAGTATTCCAATGGCAAGGGCCTGACGCAGGCGCAGTTCCCCAGCCCGCTGGCGGTCTTCTTTCCCAACTCCGAGGTGGTGAAGAAACTCTACTCACCGTTGTTCACCTTTTACCGCATGCAGCGCGACGAGGTGACGGGGGTGACCGAGCAGGGCTACTTCTGGGACTTTATCCACGAGACGAAGACGGAGGACTCCACCCGGTTTACCCTCGGGCCGATCATCGAGCACGATGTCGCCCCCGGGCGGGCCAAGTTCTCCCTGCTCGACGGGCTCTTTGGGGTGGAGAGAAACGCGGGTGTGACGACTTTCAGCCTCCTGTGGTTCACGATTGACTAAGCGAGGATACCCGATGGCATACATTTATAAGCTCAACCGGAAAGGCTCCGGACAGTAACTTATGCAGGCGATTAAGAACTTCTTTGGTTTTGCGGGCGAGTGCGTGCTGGTGTTTTTCCGGTCGCTCTACTACCTGCCGACCCTCCCCTGGCAGTTTACGCGCCTGATGGACTACTGCTTTAACATCGGCTACAAGACTATGCCGATGGTTTCGATTATGGCCTTCTTTCTGGGCGCCGTGCTCGTGATGCAGACCGGGGACAGCCTGGAGGACTTTGCCGGGGCCAACCTCTACCTGGGGCGCATCTCCGGGCTGGGGATGTCTCGCGAGCTGGCGCCGCTTATCAGTGCGTTGCTGCTGGCCGGGCGTGTGGGCTCGTCGGTCACGGCGGAAATTGCTTCGATGAAGGTCTACCACGAGATCGACGCGCTCAAGACCATGAACGTACCCGCCGAGCGCATTCTGGTCATGCCTCGCCTCGTCGCCATCATCCTGATGATGCCAATTGTGGTTGGCGTGGCGATATTCGTCGGCTGGTACGGTGGGGCGATGGCAGCAGCACACGTGCCCTTCATCGCGCAGCCGGAGGAGGTCTACTGGGCCAACCTCAAGCACGTGGTCAGCTTTCACGACATCATCGACGGCCAGATCAAGGGCATGATTTTCGGGGTCAGCGTGATCCTGATTGCCTGCACGCAGGGGCTGAACACCAAGGGCGGACCGCGCGAAATCGGCATGTCGGTTACTTCGGCAGTGGTGGCCTCGATGGTAATTATTCTGTTCCTCGACTTTGTTTTAACCCGCGTACTGATGTAACCTTAGCTATGGCCAATACACCGGAAAACCCTGTTGATGATCGGCGCGCGGTGCGTGTGGAGATTGACCGCGTGAGCAAGAGCTATAACAATCAGCGGGTGCTGGACGACGTGAGCTTCACCATTGAGCCGGGCGAAATCTTTGTCATCATGGGACCCAGCGGCGCGGGCAAGAGCACGCTGATGCGGGCCATTGTCAACCTGGAGAAAGTCGATGAGGGCGAAATCCGCATCAACGGGTTGGATGCCTTTAAGCAGCAGACACACAAGCTCATGCACACGGCGATTGTTTTCCAGGCCGGCGGGCTCTTTAACTCCCTCACGGTGGAGGAAAACCTGGGCTTTTATCCGCGCGAGCATCGGCTCTACGACCGTAAGACGATCAACGAAAAGGTCGCCTACACCCTGCGCATCCTCAATCTGGAGGGCTGTGCGGACAAGATGCCGTCCCAGCTCTCCGGCGGCATGCGCAAGCGCGTGGCCATCGCGCGTTCGCTGATTATCGAACCGCGCCTGCTGCTCTTTGATGAGCCTACCTCGGAGCTCGACCCGGTCTCGGCGGCTAACATCACTGAGGTGATCGGCACCTTGCGCGAGGAGTACGATATGACGAGTATCGTGGTCTCGCACGACCGCGAGCTGGCCGCCAGCATTGGCGAGCGCGTGGCCCTGATGGGCAGCGGAAAGGTCGTCATGCTCGATACGCCGCAAAAGCTGGCCGAGAGCGAGGACCCGGAGGTCACGGCCTTCCTCAAGCCTTCAATCAACTGCAACAACCCGCGCTTCCGGCAGAACCTCGCTTGCTAGCCTCCGCCTCTAATCTTGTGTTCACTCTCCGCTCTTGATTAACTCAGACCTATGAACCACACCTCGCAATCCATTCGCGTAGGCATCTTTTTTCTCTTGGGTGTCGGCTTGCTCCTGCTCATGTACGAGACGCTGTCCGACCCGCGCGTGAACAGTCACGACGGCTACACGGTCGTCGCTTCGTTCAAAAACTTGCGCGAGCTCAAGCGCTCTGACGAGGTGCGTATGGCCGGGGTGCAAATCGGTAATGTGCTCGACACGGACCTCGTGGACGGCAAGGCCGTCGCCGTCCTGCTCATCCGATCGAAGTTTCAGATACCGCAGGATTCCGAGGCCACCATCCTGACCAGCGGTTTGATCGGCACGAACTACGTGGCGATTAGCTACGGGGACTCGCACGAGTATCTCGCTGATGGTAGCGATATTTTAACCGTAGAGTCACCGGGCTTTTCCGAGGTGGTGGCCGAAATCGGTAAAATCGGCGAGCAGATGGACAACGCCTTTAAGAAACTCGACAGTACCTTGAGCGTGTTTGCTGGCGGCGAGGGCGAGGAGTCTGTTTTTACCAACCTCAACGCCCTCATCACCGAGAACCGCGAGCGCCTCAACACCACCTTGATCAATTTGGAGCAACTGAGCAGCGACCTGGTCAACGCCGATGGCACCCTGAACAGGCTCATCAACGATGACGCAGCCTACAACCAGATATTGGCCGCGACGGAAAACCTGACCCTGGTCACCGCGCAGGCCAGTGATTTCCTCGGGCAGCTCAAGTCCACGGATACGGCGATGGGTGCGTTGGTCTACGATGATACGCTCGGCGGCAAGGTGCGGATCAGCTTTGATAATATCGAGAGCTTTACCACCAAGCTGAATTCGCCCGATAACACGTTGGGGCGGATTTTGGCCGACGATGCGCTTTACATCCAGACACAGGAGACGCTGGAGGAGGTCGATGACGCGGTCGAGCAGTTCAGCGGGGGCAGTGTGGGTTCGGCTGCGGGGGCCCTTTCCAATGGGCTTTTCTAGTACTGACACAACTTTTTTGAAGAAAATCTCAAAAAACACCATTTTTTTTGAACGTTCGGCCCTGTGCCCCGTCTATCTTTAAGCAACCCCTCAAGATTTGAAGTTGCAGCGTATAGTTTCAGTCTAGTTTGTAGTTTGCATTTAGGTTAAAGAGACGCCACCGATTATGGGTGGCGTTTCTTTTTGGTCGAATTTCAGGCTGAATGGTGTAAGCTGTTCGTAATGGCTGGTTTTCGCGTTTATCTTCCCGAGGGAGCCCCCGCTTCTGGCGAGCTGGAATTACCCGCATCTGAGGCCCATCACCTGACGCGGGTCCTGCGGGCCCGGATTGGCGATGCCGTTACGCTGATCGATGGCCACGGAAACGCCTGGGAGGCAGAAATTTCCGAAGCTGCGCCCCGCAAGGTAGTAGTCAGGATTACCACTGTGTGCGAGCCAGCACCCCCGCCACGCGCGGTAAAGCTCTCCATGGCCCTGATTAAAGGAAAAGCCTTCGACGAAGTCCTGCGCCACGCCACGGAGATTGGCCTGAGCGAGATCCAGCCCGTCCTAACGCAGCGATGCGAAGTCAAATTGACCGCTGAGCGGGCTGAAAACAAGCTTGAGCACTGGCGTGCGGTAGCGGTCGAGGCTTGTAAGCAATCGGGCAACCGTTGGCTGCCTCAGATCGTTCAACCCGTACCCTTAAAGGACATGGCGGCCCAGGCGGATACCGGCGCTCTGCGTCTGGTGGCGAGCCTGGAGGAGGCGAGTGCGCCGCTGGGTGAGGTGCTGCATCGGCAGGGGGCGGCTTCGGCGGTGGAAATACTGATCGGGCCGGAGGGTGATTTCACGCCGGAGGAGTACACCCTGCTGGCCGAGGCGGGCTACCGTCCGGTACGGCTGGCTACCAACGTTTTGCGCGCAGAGACAGCTGCGCTCTACGCCCTGAGTGTGATCGACCAGAGTGGTTTGTAAGGGGACCTGACCAAGGGGGCAGGTTTTACATAAAAAACGCCTTTCCGTTTCAGGAAAGGCGCTTCGAAAAGTTTTGGTCGGGCGAGCTACTTCTGCCAGTCGTCTGTGCGGAAGGGCGTTACCGGCAAGCCGTTGGTGTCGTAGAGGTTGGAGACCGGGTTGTTCGACCAGGCGTAACGGACGGCGGCGGGGTTCGAGATATTCTCGCTCCAGACGGTGACTTGATTGTCACCGGTTACTTTGGCCTTAGCCCAGACGAAGTTCTGGTCCTCTCCGGCAATGGCAAAGCCGATGGGCTCATTGACGTCGAAGGTGTAGAGCTTGGCACCTTTTTCAAGGTCGAGGGTTACGACGATTTTGTCACCCTGCACTTCCATGCTTTCGTAGAGCCCACTCTTGTAGGGAATCTTGTAGCCGTAGTCGCGGGCCAGCGCGATGGAAGCGAGGCGGTTGGCCACGGTCTGCTTGTCGCGCGGGTGAATGTCGCGCCCTTCCCCGGCGTCGATGATGACTGCCTGGCCGGTGTTGGGCAGGTCGAGTGTCATGGTTTGGGCTTCGCGCAGGCTGGCCCAGCCGGCGGCGTTGGGGTCGTCCGTTTCGTCGCGGTAGTCAGCCAGTTGAACCCAGTAGAAGGGGAAGTCGCCCTGGCCCCAGGCATCGCGCCAATTGGAGATCATAAGGGGGAAAAGCTTCTGGTAGTTCTCCGCGCGGCCTGCATTCGATTCGCCCTGATACCAGATGACACCGCGGATACCGTAGCCAATGGTGGGGTTGAGCACGCCGTTGTAAATGTTCCCGGGGCGGTGCTGGTTGGAACGCGGATCACTGGGGTAGCGTGGCTTGCGGCCCTTCATGCCATTGGCTTCCCATTCGGCAACGTCATCCTTGTACTTTGCGACTTTCTCCGCGTGAACTTCGTCGCTGTAGGCATTGACGAAGCTGTCATTGTGCTGGATGTAGGCGGTGTACTCGGGGTATTTTTCCAGCACTTCGCGCGGAACCCATGCCTCGGCAGAAGAGCCACCCCATGCGTTGTCGATCAGGCCGATCGGGACCTGAAGGGTGTTGTAGAGGTTACGGCCAAAGAAGTAGCCCACCGCGGAAAAATGCGGGATGGTGTCGGGGGAGCAGATTTCCCACTGACCGTCGAAGTTGTCCTGTGGCTCCTGAGTGCCCTTGAGCGGTACCGTGATGAGGCGGATCTCCGGATAGTTGGCCGAGGCGATTTCCAGTTTGGGGAAGTTGGAGCGAGCAACGCTCCACTGCATATTGGACTGTCCGGAGCACATCCAGACTTCGCCCACGAGCACGTCATCAAAGGTGAGGGTATTGCTCTTGCCCTCAACGGTCATGGTCAGGGGGTCGCCAAGCTTCAGCGGGTCGAGCTCAACCATCCATTCGCCGTTATCGTCGGCCTTTGTGGTTTTCTTCTGGGTGCCGATGCTGACGGTGACTTGCTCGCCGGGATCTGCCTTACCCCAGACTGGATTGTGCTGCTCCCGCTGGAGCACCATTTTGCTCCCGAAAATATTGGGAACGGTGACGTCTGCCTGCACGAGGGTGGCAGAGGCCAGGGTGAAGAGTGATATGGCTAGGATTCGTGGGATCAGCATAGCCGATAGAATCAGGGTAAACCCTGAGTATCGTCAAGTTCCTTGAGATAGTATCGACTGGTTATTATAACACCTGCTTTGCGCTGTGGCCCCAGCTATGGCCAAAAACAAATTCGCACAGCGCTTTGCGCTCCCGGGTGCCGGTGTCCCGCTTGGCCAGCTCGGGGTCACCATTTTCAGGCTTGTCTGCGTAGCCGATGGCAATGGCGGTGAGGGGCTCAAAGTCATCCGGCACCTGGTAGGTGGCGCGGATGCTGGCGTGATTGATGCCGCCCATCATGTGGACATGCAATCCGATCGCCTGCGCCTGAAGGGTCAAGCTGCAGCCCGCCATGCCGAGATCGTGTTCGTGGACGCGGTTGGGTTTACCGTTGTAGGAAAAGGTCTTTTTGGTGCAGGCGAGCAAGAGGACTCCGGCGTTTTTGGCCCAGTCTTGATTCGCTTCTACGAGGCAGTTCATCGCTTTGTTCCAGGCCTCGGTATCATCCCGTGTGGCCAAGATGTAGCGCCACGGTTGCTCGTTAAAGCTGGAGGCGGCCCAGCGGGCGGCTTCGAGGCAAGACAGCAACTTTTCGCTTTCGACGGCTTGCCCGTTCATGACGTAGGGGCTGTAGCGCTCTTTAATGATGGGGAGCACGGGGTGCTCGGGATGGGCGATACGTTCGGGATTGATCATGGCAAGGTGTTTGGGTTGGATATACGGCGATGCAATGAGCAAACCCGCAGCTTGCCGTCGCCTCGATGCTTATTGGAGTGGTAATTTGGGAGGGTGCAAGTCGCGGGGCTGTGACGTTCGTGCAACTTGCGCGTGACTATTTTTCAAAAAGTTTCGACCAGTCCTTGTGCATGCTGATGACGACCCAGCCCCGCTGCTTGGCCAGGGCCAGGAGTTCTTTGTCCGGGTAGCTGTACTCGCGTTCGGCGTCATCGTGGCTGATGACGAGGCACAGGTGCGGGCGCTTGTTCGTGTCGGCAAAGGTCAGCATTTCCAGGTCGCCCATGGAATTTCCAGCGACCAGCACTGGCCCCATGCCAAGTAATTCACGGATATTTTCCGCTTTACCGTTGAGCCAGTTATCCGGTTCCAGGAAGTAGCCGTTTTGCCTAAAGTGCGGGTTGCCTTCGGCGGGATTGAACTCGATGGCGACGCGGCTTCCGATAACCTGATAGGGGGAAATGTTGGAGAGTTTTTCTGCGGCCAGAGCGCGGATAAACTCTGTCTGGGCACCACCCACGAGGTACACGCTAAAACCGGCATCTTGCAGCGCTTGCACAAGCTCGATCATGGGCTGGTAGACCGTGCTTTTGTAGGGCATATCGAGGCGCGGGTGGCGGTTGTTGCGCAGCACGAGTGCGGCGTGCTCGCGGTACTCTGCCAGGCTCATGCCCTCCACGGCTTTGAGCAGGACTTCGCTTAAATTTTCGCGGATGTACTCCTGGTCGTTTTCGCGTGCGGCCTTCCACGGCTGTTGATCTCGCAGGCTGCGGTCGTCGCGGACTTCTCGCTTAAGCAGATCCAGGGCGACTTCCACCTGCGCGCTCAAGGGCTTCTCCACGATGAGCGTGCCGTCCACGTCAATTGCGGCCACGCGCTCGTTACGGGGGATGTAGCCCGGGTGCGCAGGGTCGCTGGCATTCTTGATAAAAGCAAGGATGTTTGCCTTTGTCGCAGAGTCATTCCAACTGGGCAAGGGGTCGATCGTCTGCACGGTAATCGTGCGAAAAGCCTGGGCGCTTCCGGAGAAAAGGAGCATGGCCTGAAGTAGCACAGGCAGCGTGAGAGTCAGGAGAGAACGTCGCGTGCACATCACGCGGCATACATTAGGTAGGGCCTGAGGCGGTGAGAAGCCAAAAATGTGTCTTCGTCTTATATCGTGCAAAAGTGGTGATGGGGCTTGGCCTGTGCCTCATACTCTGATAGCGATGAATTAGATGGCCAAAATTCGCATTACCCCAGGCATTTTTGCGCTCATGCTTGTACCCGTTAGCCTGTTTGCCCAAGAGATGACTCTGCAAACGCTGTTGAGGCAGCATCGTTCGGCGCAAGCAGAAGTTTCCCGTATGGTGGAGGCAAACACACTCCGACTGAGTGGAGAAACGAGCCAGCAGGGCGCCACCTTTAACTTTACGCTCTATAAAAAGAGCCCGAATCTCCTGCGCTACGAGATCGACTATAAAACGCGCCAGGTAGCGATCATTTTTGACGGTGAGAACGGCTACTACCTGTACCTGGACGAGCCACAGCGGCCTGCCGTTCTCGCCAGTGGGGAGCAGCGGATCTTGCTGGAGCAGGAAGCGTTCTTTGCCGGGCCGCTCATCAGCGCGGCGGAAAGAGGCTACCGCATGGTGTATAAGGGCCGCACCGAAATACACGGCCACGACAACGCTGTCTATCAGGTCGAGTTAACCGACACCGATAGTCCCGCCGTGATGGAGGTCTATCTGGACGCCTACAGCTTTCTCGAAGTCAGCCGGGAAGTCCGCCCCACCGCTGAGGCCAAGCCCCTCGTCACCTACTTCTCGGATTTCCGGGATGTGCAGGGCTTCAAGATACCCTACCGGGTGGAGAACTACTTTGACGGCAAGCTCGTCTCAAGCACCAAGGTGAAGGATGTCTCCATCGATGTTGGCATCCTGGGCTATTTCTTTGAGAAGCCCACGGACCGCCAAATCGTCTCGGCGGAGTGAGCCGGGCAAGGGTGTCTCCGAGAAGGGGGAGGCAAACATGCATGTGCCTTCCCGGTTCTGCGTGACTTAGCTTTCTGCGCTCTCGCTGTCGAGCAGGTGCTGGTTGTGGGTGCGCTCGGCCTCGGCTTTTTCCATAAATTTCTGCTGTGAGGAGACGATGCTATCGCCCTTTGGCCGTGGCTTGAGCTTGTACGCGCCGTTGGGCTGGAGGAACTTTGCCGTCGTGTCGGTCAGGATGCAGGGGAGAATTTCTTCGGTCACTTCCTTGTGCAGCTCGGCGTCCTGAATGGGGAAGACGCACTCGATGCGGCGGAAGAAGTTACGCGGCATCCAGTCCGCACTGCCGATATAGATGTCAGCCTGCTTCTCGCTGTTTTCAAAATAGTAGATGCGGCTGTGCTCCAGGTAGCGACCAAGGATGCTCCGCACGGTGATGTTTTCGCTCAGGCCCTTGACACCAGGCACGAGGCCGCAAATGCCACGCACGATGAGGTCGATTTTCACCCCGGCCTGAGAGGCCGCATAGAGGTTGTCGATCGTCTCCTTGTCGATGAGGCTGTTCGTCTTGGCGATGATGCGCGCAGGCTTGCCCGCCTTGGCGTTGCGGGCTTCCCGCTTGATGAGCGCCTGCATGCCGGAGTGGAGGTTAAAGGGAGCCACCAGCAGCGAGCTAAACTCCGGACTGCGGGAGAAACCGGTCAGCGTGTTGAAGAGGTCGGCCACCTCGCTGGTGATGGCTTCGCGGGCGGTGAAAATGCTCAAGTCGGTGTAGAGCTTGGCCGTTTTCGGGTTGTAGTTACCGGTGCCGAGGTGGACGTAGCGGCGGAGCCCATCGGCCTCGCGGCGTACGACCAGGCAGCACTTGCAGTGCGTCTTCAAGCCCACCAGGCCATAGACCACGTGTACGCCGACTTCCTCCAGCTCGCGTGCCCACTGGATGTTGTTGGCTTCGTCAAAGCGGGCCTTGAGTTCTACCAGCGCGGTAACCTGCTTGCCCTTGAGCGAGGCTTCCTTGAGCGCAGCGATGATGGGGGAGTCCCCGCTCGTGCGGTAAAGGGTCTGCTTGATGGCAAAGACCTGCGGATCGCTTCCGGCCTCGCGGATAAAGTCGACCACGGGCTGGAAGGAGTCGTAGGGGTGGTGGAGGAGAAAGTCGTCTTCGCGGATGTTGGCAAAGAGCTTTTTCGGCACGGCGAGATCGGCGGGAAGGTTGGGCTGGAAGGGGCTGTCCTTGAGGTCGGGGCGCTCGATCATGCCGTAGGCTCCCATCAAGCGGGTGGGGTTGAGCGGTCCGTCGATGCGCACGACGTAGTCCGACGGTAGATCGATGGCCTTGGTCAGTTGGTTTAGCATACCCTCGTCGACGTCGTGCTCGATCTCCAGCCGCACGGGGTCGCCCTTGCGCAGTTTGTAGAGTTCTTCCTCGATTTTCTTGAGCAGGTTTTCGACTTCTTCCTCGTCGATGTAGAGGTCGCTGTTGCGGGTGATGCGGAAGGCCCACGCGCCCTGCACCTTGTGGCCGGGGAAAAGCTGCTCGACGTAGAGGTTGACCACGTCGCTGAGGAAAATGTAGCTCTGGGCATCTTTTTTGCCCAGGTCGATGTGGACCACGCGGGGCAGGATGCGCGGTACGGGGATGATGGCCATCATCGGAGGCTGCTTGCGCGTGCGGGGGCGCTTCAGGCTGACGAGGATGTTCAGGGTCTTGTTGCCGAGCTGGGGAAAGGGGTGTGCCGGGTCGATCGCCATGGGCGTTAATACCGGGTAGACCTGTTCCTCGAAGTACTGCTTGAGCCAGCGCTTTTCTTTGGCGTCCAGCTCGGCGGGCGTTTTGAAGGCGATGCCTTCCTTCTTCATGGCGGGGACGAGCTGCTTGTGCCAGCAGGCGTACTGGTCGGCCACGAGGCTGCCCGCGATGCTGTGGATGCGCCGCAGTTGCTCCTTGGGGCCGAGGCCGTCCACGCCGACTTCGATCACGCCGGACTCGACCTGCTGCACGAGACCCGCGACGCGGATCTCGTAAAATTCGTCCAGATTCGAGCTGACGATGGAGAGGAACTTCAGGCGTTCGAGCAGGGGCTGGTCGGTGCTGGTCGCTAGTTCAAGCACACGGCGGTTAAACGCCAGCCAACTCAGCTCGCGGTTAAAGTAGGGGAACTTGGCTTTTGCGTTTTTCTTGGGAGTTGGACTGCTCGGAGGGACCATGAATCGTTATTCTGAAAAAGAAATCGTGTAAGACAACCAGTATGCCACGAATGTCCCCAGAAAACACGCAAAAAGCATGCGCTTGGGGGAGTCGCTTTGCACGGGCTTACTGTACCACCACCGTTTTGATATTGGTAAACTCGCGGATGCCGTAGTCGGCCAACTCGCGGCCGTAGCCGCTGTGGCGCGTGCCGCCAAAGGGCAGGTGCGGGTCGCTGCGCACGAAGTCGTTGACCGCCACCGTGCCGCTGAGAATTTCCTCGCGGGCAATGCGCTCACCGCGGGCCACGTCTTGCGTAAAGACCGCTCCGCCCAGACCGTAGCGGCTGTCGTTGGCTACGGCGATGCCCTCGGCCTCGTCCTTGACCGAAATGATCGCGGCCACCGGACCGAAAGTTTCCTCCGCGTAGGCGGGCATGCCGGGGCGGACATCCGTCAGTACTGTGGCGGGGTACCACGCGCCGGGTTTGTCCGGTATTTCACCTCCGAGCAGGAGCTTGGCCCCGGCTGCGAGTGAGCCCGTGACTTGCTCGTGCAATTCGTCGCGGATGTCCTCGCGGGCCAGTGCACCGAGCTTGGTCGCCTCGCACATCGGGTCGCCCATCTCATAGGCCCTCATCTCGGTTACGACTTTTTGCTCAAAGGCTGCCTTGACCGACTCGACCACGATAAAGCGCTTGGCCGCGATGCAGCTTTGCCCGGCGTTGATCATGCGCCCGGTGACGCATGCCTTGGCCGCGAGGTCGAGGTCGGCGTCATCCAGCACGAGATAGGGGTCGCTGCCGCCCAGCTCCAGTACGGTCTTCTTGAGTTGGGTGCCAGCCTGGGCGGCGACTTTCATCCCCGCATCAGAGCTGCCTGTGAGGGTAATGCCCTGCACGGCGGGGTGGGCGATGGCCATGGCGGTGTTCTTCGAGCTGACCATCAGCGTGCGAAAAATATTCATGGGAAAGCCCACGCGCTGAAAAAGGGCTTCGATGGTCAAGGCGCACTCGGGCACGTTGGAGGCGTGCTTGAGTACGATGCCGTTGCCCGCCATGAGTGCTGGCACCGCAGCGCGAAAGACTTGCCAGAAGGGGAAGTTCCACGGCATCACGGCCAGCACAAGGCCCAGCGGTTGATAGCTGACATAGCTCTTGCTCGCCTCCGTTGCTATGGGCCTGTCTGCCAGCATGGCCGGGCCGTGCTCGGCGTAATACTCACAGCAGTCGGCGCACTTGTTGACCTCGGACACGGCCTCGGTGATCGGCTTGCCCATCTCCCTGGTAATTGCTTCGGCGTACTGGCGGGCATTCTCGCGCAGGAGCTTGGCAAATTCGCGAAAGAGCGCGGCGCGTTCTGTGACGGGGCGGTTGCGCCACTCGGCTTGATCTGCCTGCACCTTTTCGATAACGGACAGCACCTCGGCGATTTCCATTTCGGGGTATTGGCGTAAAAGTTCTCCCGTGGCGGGATTGAGCGTCTGTAAGGGCATGTGCGGAAAATGAAGGCGGTTTATTTGCAAGGACTCGAAGTCGTAGTGCTTATACATGACGGTGCGGTATCGCTTCAATAGCCAACTTCTCACTTGCCATCTCGCCGGGGGCGTGAGGCAATTTTAGCGCAATGCGCATCCTCGTCGCCTCTCATGTTTTTGCCCCCAGCATCGGTGGTATCGAGAGCATCTCTGCCATGCTGTCGGGGGCCTTCGTCTCGCTTGGCCACGAGGTGAAACTGGTTACGCAGACGCCGCGCGGGGACTGCGACGAGTCCGACTTTGGCTATCCCATCATCCGCCAACCCGGCAGTGGGGAGTACCGCAAGCTCCTCCAGTGGGCCGAGGTGTATTGGCAAAACAACGTCAGCCTGCCGCTGCTCATGCCCGCGATCTTCGCCCGCAAGCCAACCGTCGTCACTACGCAGACCTGGCTTATGCGCACGGACGGACGCATCGCCCTGCGCGACTGGCTCAAGAAGCTTACCCTCGGGCGCGTGCGTAACGTCGCTATCAGCCAGGCCATTGCGGCTCACCTGCCGGGTCAGCCCACCATTATCGGCAATCCCTACCGCGACGAACTTTTCCGCCGCGACGAGTCTATCGAAAAGGACCGCGACGTGGTTTTTCTGGGGCGGCTCGTTTCGGACAAGGGCGCGGACACGCTGCTCACCGCGCTAAAGGGCAGCGACGCGAGCTGCACCATCATCGGGGACGGGCCCGAGCGCGCGGCGTTGGAAGCGCAGGCCGCGGGCCTGAACGTACATTTTACCGGAGCGATGTCGGGTCAGCCGCTGGTGAAGGAACTGAATCGGCACCGCACCATGGTTGTGCCCTCGCGCTGGCAGGAGCCCTTCGGCATCGTCGCGCTGGAGGGCTTGGCCTGCGGCTGCGTGCCCATCGTATCTGCGGGCGGTGGTCTGCCCGACGCCATCGGCCCCTGCGGCACGACTTTCACGAACGGTAACGCCGCTGAACTACGCCGCGAACTCGAAGCCCTCCTCGGTAACGAAGCCCGATGCCACGAGCTGCGTTCGCTGGCTCCGGCCCACTTGGCCAAGTTCACCACCACGGCAGTCGCCAGCCGCTACCTGCTGGAGTTAGGCGAGGCTTAGTCCAGCTCGACGACCTCGCGCAGCGGCGGCAGGAAGGCGTCCGGGTCGCGGGTCAGGGCGTAGTTGACGATTTTATGGCCGTTGGGCGAGGCGTAGATATCGTAGCGGATGAAGAGCACGCCGTCCTCGTAGCCGTACATGAGAAAATACTGCGTATAGCTGGGGCTGACCTTGCGCACCAGTACGGGCTCGATCACGACCAGGCGGTTAAAGTCGCTCTCGGCCAGGCTGAAGGCCTTGCCCAAGTCCTTCACGAATGCGTCGCGGTCTTTAAAGGGCACATACTCCTCCCGCATGATGGCGATGGAGGCGTTGCGTCCGCTGCGCAGGTAGCTGTTCGCTGCCGCATCGAGGAAGCCCGGCAGCATGGCCATGCTCAGCTCATGCCGCGGCGGCTCCTCCGTCTGAGCGTGGCTCGCCAGCGGTGCGAGGAGTGAAAGACTAAGGGCGAACAAAACAAGAGCGGCTTTCATACTACGCGAGTTTATCAACCGATGCCGCCGTGCCAACCGGAAATTTCCTCTGCGCCTGAGCCTATTGCATATACGTAAGAACCCGATGCTTCCACAAATGCGATATTTTAGTGGATACCCGCTTCCGCTTTGCGCTCTTTGCGCGAGAGAGATGTGTATGCCTCATGCAAAGGACGCAAGGTGCGTGAAGGCTTTCCAAGAAGTTTGGTACGCAGCAAAAAAATGCCCCCCGCATATGCGGAGGCATAGAAATGAGTGATGCGAGCGCATCACGGGTGCAGGGCTGCGTCTTGCCTGCTTAAACCTTTTCCAGCAGTTGGTGGAGGCGTGCGATCATGGTGCGGGGGTCTTCGAGGAGCCCGGCGGAGATGAGCGCGTTGTCCATAACCTGCTCGGCCACGAGCTTGGCCGTGTCCGCGTCGGAGTCCTTCAGTTCGGCCAGACGCTTGATCAGGCCGTGGCGCGGGTTGAGCTGGAGATTGACCGAGGCGGGCATGCCGGACTGGTCCTCGCCGCGGCTCTGGGCCACGGCCTTCATCATGCGGCGCATATGCGAGGACATCATCTTGTCGGCGTTGAGTGCGAGCGCGGGGCTCTCAACCAGACGCTGGCCGGCGGTGACGTCCTTCACGCGGGCCTCGCCCAGCGTTTCCTTCATCCACGCGCAGAGGGCGTCGAGCTGCTCCTTGGGCAGTTCCTCGCCCTGCGGGGCTTCGTTGGATTCGCCCAGGTCGAGCTCGTCCTGATCGGCGCTGGTCAGGTCCTTTTCCTTAAACTGGTGGAGGTTCGACATGACGAAGTCGTCAATCGGCTCGTAGCAGTAAATGACCTCGAGGCCGCGGGCCTTGAAGGCTTCCAGGTAGGGGCCGGACTCGATGACCTCGCGGCTGGAGCCACTGAGGAAGTAGATGGCCTTTTGGCCGTCCTTCATGCGGTCCACATAGCCCTGCAGGCTGGTCAGCTTACCCGGCTCGGTCATGGAGGACTCGTAGCGCAGGAGCTCGGAGAGCTTTTCGCGATGGGTAAAGTCCGTGGCTACGCCTTCTTTGAGGAAGACGCCAAAGGTGCGCCAGATTTTTTCGTACTTCTCGCTGTCCTTGCGGTCGATTTCGGCGAGGTGCTTGAGGTAGCGCTTGGAAATGACCTCACCGAGCTTCTTGACCAGCGAGCTGTCCTGCATGGATTCGCGGGAAATGTTGAGCGGCAAGTCGGCCGAGTCCACCACGCCCTTGATGAAGCGCATCCACTCCGGGAGGAGTTCGGGCGGGTCCTGGTCGATGAGGATCTTGCGGCAGTGCAGGGCGACGCCCGCCTCGGTCTTGCCAAAGCCGAGCAGCTCGGGGTTGGTTGAGGGGGTGTAGATGAGCGCGTTGATGGTCAGCGGCGCGTCTGCGGTAAAGTGCATCCAGTCCAGCGGCTCGTCGTAGGCCTTGGCCTGAAACTTGTAAAACTCCTTGTACTCCTCCTCGGTGACCTCGCTCTTGCCCTTGAGCCAGATGGCTTGCGTGGTGTTAACCTTCTCGCCGTTGAGGTTGACCGGAAACTCGATGTAGCTGGAGTAGCGCTCAAGCACGCCTTTGATGCGGCTGTCCTGAGCGAAGTCCTTGTACTCTTCCTTGAGCGTGATGACGATCTTCGTGCCGCGGCGCTGGCCCTCGGTCGGCTCGATGGTGTACTTGCCGGAGCCGTCGCTAGTCCAGAGGAAGGCCTCGCCGTCCTGGTGCCAGGTGCGGGTGTAGACCTCGACCTTATCCGCGACCATAAACACGCTGTAGAAGCCGACGCCGAACTGGCCGATGAGGTTTTCGTTCATGCCGCCGTTTTCTTTCAAGGCGGTGAGAAAGGCCTTCGAGCCGGAGTGGGCGATCGTGCCGAGGTTTTCCACCAGCTCGTCGCGCGTCATGCCGATGCCAAAGTCCTGGATGACCAGCGTGCCGGCGGCGTCGTCACTCGTGAGGTTGATCTCGAGGTCGAGGTTATCGTCAAAGATGTTTTTCTCGGTCAGCTGGGTGTGGCGCAGCTTTTCCAGCGCGTCGGAGGCGTTGGAGACCAATTCGCGGATGAAGATGTCCTTGTCGGTGTAAAGCGAGTGGACGACGATATCGAGGACCTGCTTGACCTCGGCTTGGAATTCGTGGGTTTCGGGTGCTTGTGCGGACATGGTTAGCTAAATTTTGGGTTTTGGCTAAACCTGCCATTGAACATGCCACCGCCCCCGGGTCAAGCCGGAGTTGGGGGAAGCAGTTTAACAGGAAGGCTGGGAAGAGCGGAGAGCGATTAGAAGGCAGAATGCTGAATTGATTTTTTAAATACGGCGTGAATCTGCGGTTTACTTTATCTTCCCGACCTTCCTGTTAAATTAAAATTGCCCTTACTGTAGAATATACGCCTTAGCCACTTCCCTGAACGCCTCCGCGTTGGCCTTGGCCCAGGCGTCGTCCTGGCACAGTTCTTTGGCCAGAAGCGCGGCAACGGTGTCGGCGGCTTCGATGCTGGCCTGGGCGTTGAGCAGGAGGCTGCGCGTGCGGCGGGCGAGTACGTCCTCCACGCTGCGGGCCATTTCGTGCCGGGCGGCCCAGACCACGCTTGCCTTGGGGTAGGGCAGGTCCGGGTGGATGGGCACGGCCAGTTCGGGGTTTTCCTCGCCCAGGAATTTAACCGCCTTGGCCTCGCTGCCGTAGAGGGCCATAAGGTCGTCCGGCGTACTGTCGCCCTCGTGCGTCCAGCCGTGGATGTGCAGTCCCTGGGTGGGGCAGGGCACGGGGTCGAGCCCGGCCAATACGCTGGCCTGGTCGATAGCGTCTTCGGCCATTTTGCGGTAGGTGGTCCACTTACCCCCGGCGATGGTCAGCAGACCGCTCTCGGAGATCATGATCGTGTGGTCGCGGGAAAGTGCGGCGGTGTTGGAGCCGTCGCCTGCCTTGACCAGCGGACGCTGCCCGGCAAAGACGCTCAAGACATCTTCGCGAGTCGGGTCGCGGTGCAGGTATTGGGCGGCATTTTTCAGGATAAAGCCGATCTCCTCCTCAAGAGCCTTGGGCTCAAGTGAGATGTTTTCGATGGGCGTATCGGTGGTGCCGACGACGGTGTAGCCGTGCCACGGTACGGCAAAGAGCACGCGCCCGTCCGAGGTGTGGGGAACCATGATGGCGGAGTCGCCGGGCAGGAATTCCTTGGGCAGCACGAGGTGTACGCCCTGGCTGGCGGCGATGACCTTAGGGGCCTTGGGGTCGTCCATGTGGCGCAGACCGTCGGAGAAAACCCCGGTCGCGTTGATGACGCACAGCGCGGGCACGTCGTAGGACTCGCCCGTCTCGGTGTCCTCGATCTGCGCGCCGAGGATGAGGCCGTTGGACTTGAGCAGGCCGGTGACTTTGGCGTAGTTGAGTACGTGGCCGCCTTGGTCCACTACGGTTTGCGCGAGGTTGACCGCGAGTCGGGCGTCGTCGAACTGGCCGTCGTAGTACATGACACCGCCCACGAGTCCCTCTGGCTCCAGGGTGGGGATGTGCTCAAGGGTTTGCTTTTTGGAAAGCATCTTCGAGGGGTTGAGCCCGAGCTTGCCCGCCATCGCGTCATAGACCTTCATCCCGATGCCGTAAAAGGGGCCTTCCCACCAACTGTAGGCCGGGACGATAAAGGACTGTGCGCGGACGAGGTGCGGTGCGTTTTGGGCCAACAGGCCGCGCTCCTTGAGCGCTTCGAGCACGAGCGAAATGTTACCCTGCTTGAGGTAGCGCACGCCACCGTGGACGAGTTTTGTGCTACGCGAGGAGGTACCCTTGGCAAAGTCGTGCTGCTCGACCAGTAGCGTGCGGTAGCCGCGCGATGCGGCGTCCACCGCACAGCCCAGTCCGGTGGCTCCGCCTCCGACGACAAGCACGTCGTAGGGGAGGTTCTTTTCCGTGATGGCTTCGAGTCCGTCTTTTCTGTTCATGATGGAAGAGGGGTAATGAGGGGTGTTTTGCTTTTAAATAATGTGTATCGATTTTTTGGATACGGGATTATAATATTGTCACTCTGGCCAGTTCTGTGAGCGGGAGACGGCTTCGTGCCAGCGGTCGGTCAGAGCCTTGACCTGGTCGTCCGGCATGGAGGGCTCGAAGGTACGCTCTGCGGCCCACTGCTGGGCGATGTCCTCCTGATTTTTCCAGTAGCCGACTTTGAGTCCGGCGAGGTAGGCCGCGCCGAGGGCGGTCGTCTCCGTCACCTCGGGGCGGATAACGGGCACGCCGAGAATGTCGGCCTGAAACTGGAGCAAAACGTTGTTGGCGCTGGCGCCGCCGTCTACCCGCAGCTCGGTCAGAGGCGTGTCTGCGTCTGCGTTCATGGCGGTGATGAGGTCAGCGACCTGAAAGGCGATGGCCTCCAGGCTGGCTCGGACGATGTGCCCAAGCTCGCTCCCGCGGGAAAGCCCCATGAGGGCACCGCGGGCGTGGGGGTCCCAATAGGGCGCGCCCAAGCCGGTAAAGGCAGGGACAAAAACCAGCCCGCCGTTATCCTTGACGGACTGGGCCAGCTCCTCGGTTTCGGCAGCGGTTTTGATGATGCCGAGGTTGTCCCGCAGGAACTGCACCAGCGCGCCGCCGACGAAGACGCTGCCCTCCAGTGCGTATTGCAGCGAGTCTTCGATGCGCCAGCCCACGGTGGTCAGGAGCTTGTTCTCGGAGCGGACGACGGCGTCCCCGGTATTCATGAGCAGGAAGCAGCCCGTGCCGTAGGTATTTTTTGCCATGCCGGGTTTGAAGCACCCTTGCCCGAACAGCGCGGCCTGTTGGTCTCCGGCCACGCCTGCGATGGGCACGCCCGAGAGTTCGTCGAGGGTCGAGACTTGGCCAAAGTCGCCGCTGGAGGGGCGCACCTCGGGGAGGACTTCACGGGGGATATCGAACTTATTTAAGAGATCGTCGTCCCACGCGTCCTCATTGATGTTAAAGAGCAGCGTACGGCTGGCGTTGCTGGGGTCGGTCAGGTGCTCCTTGCCTCCGGTGAGTTGCCAGATGAGCCAGGTATCTACGGTGCCAAAGGCGAGCTCGCCTCGTTTGGCGCGCTCGCGTGCGCCCTCGACGTAATCGAGCAGCCAGCGCAGCTTGGTCCCGGCAAAGTACGGGTCGAGGAGCAACCCGGTGCGGGCAGTCACTTCTTCCTCAAGGCCGTCTTTCTTCAACTGCTGGCAGTAGTCGGCTGTGCGGCGGTCTTGCCAGACGATGGCGTTATGCAGGGGTTTGCCGGTTTTGCGATCCCACAGGAGGGTGGTTTCGCGCTGATTAGTGATGCCGATGGCGGCAATGTCTTTGGCCGTGACCTGCTTGTCTTTCAGGAGTTCGAGGACGGCATCGCGCTGGCTTTCCCAGATGTCCGCCGGGTCGTGCTCGACCCAGCCTGAGCGGGGGAAATGCTGTTTAAACTCTCGCTGGGCCATACCGACCACTTGGCCGGCGTTGTCAAAGAGGATGGCGCGAGATGAGGTAGTTCCTTGGTCAAGGGCGAGGAGATAAGGCATAGGTATATTGTATACCTCCCAGGTGCATAAGGTCCAGCGATTTAGACTGTTTTCGTGGAATATGCCAGCGACTCAGCTTGGCAACTGATAGCTTATGTATATAGGTTACATCTGCGATGATCCTGATTTACCTGGCCCCGTTTTTTATCGCCTTTGAGCTGGTGCAGCTCCTGGTGGCGGAGCGCTATATCGGGATTCGGCAAATCCGGGCCGGGCAGCACCCCCTGGACGCGGTTAAGCGGCTACCGGAGTGGTGTGCCGCCCTGTGGGTTTTGGGGAGGGCATTGACCTGGCTTTACATGCTGCTCTTGATCTTCGATCCGCGCGCGGGTGTGCAGGGTTTCCTCATGTTCTTTGTCACGCTCATTGCGGCAGGGCTACGCCGAAAGACGGGCCTCAAGTGGACACTCGTTATCATGACGGTCGAGGGGGCTGTCCGCATGGGGATGCTGGTCAACATCATGATGACCGTGTTCTTCTTCAACGGGCGGCTGGTACCCAGTTTTGTCTTATGACAGTCAGAGAACCCCCTGCTAACGGTAGCCTAGAAGCCCTTCTTCTTAAGCTCGTTCTGGAGGGCGAGCTGGAAGTCGGTCAGGTCGTTCTCGCTCGGGCGGTAGTCCGGGTTTGAGCCGGGGAGCAGGCCGAGGCGGCCCATCTGGTCGAGCTGCCAGCCCATGCTCTCGCCATCGCTAAAGGTGACCGTGCCGCTGACCAGTGCGCCGGGGCGCTGGACGGCATCGACGGAGACCTGCACGCTGCTGAAAGCGCTGGCCTCTGACGGCTGGTCTGCCTCGGGGACGCCCGCGGCATTAGGGGCGGGCGGGGGCGGGGCCTTGGTGATGTCGGCGTCTGGCTTGGGAGCCTGGTCCTTGAGTTCGAGGTCGAGGTCGTCCACGAGGAAGCGTACCTCCATGAACGTCATGTTGACCTGAAATTCTGCGTCCAGACGTTTCTGCACGTCAGACAGGGTGGCACCTTCGCTGACCCAGGTGGCGACCTGGGCTTTTTGTTCGTCCGTCAAATCCATATGTACCGTTGGTTCTTGTCTGGGGCTGCCCGTCTCGCAAGCCAAAACGCCTGCACCGCTCGTGGCCCTGCAAAACAAAACGCGCGACGGGGGCCCATCGCGCGCTTGAAAGGTATGTCCTATTCTCTGACTAGAAACGGTGGGAGGAGAGCTGCTTTTGCAGGTAGTCCACCGTGCGGGCGACCGATTCGTCCTGCTCCATGATGTTTTCCACGGTCTTGCAGGCGTGGATAACCGTGCCGTGGTCGCGGCCACCGAAGGCATCACCGATCTCCTGCAGGGAGTGGCTGGTGAGCATGCGGCTGAGGTACATGGCGATCTGGCGCGGGAAGGCGATGTTGGCCGGGCGGCGCTTGCTGACCATGTCGGCGAGGCGCAGCTTGTGGTAATCGGCGACCTTCTGCTGGATCTTTTCGATGGTGACCTTGTTCTGGGCCTCTTCCTGCAGGATGTCGTGCAGGAGTCGCTCCACGGTTGGGATGTCGAGCGAGCTCTTCATGAGGGCGGCAAAGCCGGCTACGCGGGTCAGTGCGCCTTCCATACGGCGGACGTTGCGGGAGACGCGCTCGGCCAGAAACTGGAGGATGCCCTCGGAGAGGTCGAGGTTCATGGACTTGGCTTTTTTGCCTAAAATAGCTACGCGGGTCTCGAAGTCCGGTGCCTGGATGTCGGCCACGAGGCCCCACTGGAAGCGGGATACGAGGCGGTTTTCCAGTTTGGAAATCTCGCTCGCCGGGCGGTCGCTGGAGAGGAAGATTTGCTTCTGGCGCTCGAAGAGCTCGTTGAAGGTGTGGAAGAACTCTTCCTGGATGCGCTCCTTGCCGGAGAGGAAGTGGATGTCGTCGATCAGGAGGACGTCTACCTGGCGGTAGCGCTGGCGGAATTTCGTCACCGTGTTGTTCTGAATGGCGTCGATGAACTCGTTGGTGAAGTTTTCCGTAGAGATATAGGCGATCTCGGCGTCGGGGTTCGTGCGGAGGGCGTGCTGGGCCACCGCGTGCATGAGGTGGGTCTTGCCGAGGCCGGTGTCACCGTAGAGAAAGAGCGGGTTGTAGGCGCGTGCGGGGGCGTTGGCCACCGCGATGCAGGCGGCGTGCGCGAGCTGGTTGCCGGGCCCGACGACGAAGTTTTCAAAGGTGTTGGTCGGGTTCAGGATGATGCGCTGACGGGAGCGCTTTTCGCGTACTTCGGCCCGGGGCGGGCTGACGGCAGCGATGCGGCCCGGAGCGCGACCCGGCAGGGAGCCGTCGTCCGGAGTCGCCTGGGCGGTTTCCTCGGATTCGCAGACGCGAAAACGAATGCCCATGGCGCGGCCGGAGGTGTCCTGCAGGCGCTTGGTGATGATGTCCTGATAGTTGTCCTGAATCCAGAAGGCCGCGAAGTCATTCGGCACTTCCAGCGTCACAAAATCGTCGCTTTCATCCACACACTGTACGGGTTCGAACCAGGTGTGGTAGACATCGTGAGGAAAAAGGCCCTGAAGGTCGCCTTTGACGTGGTCCCACGTTGTCGTCTGGGTGTTGTTGTGAGTCATGGAATGTTACAGATAAGAAGAGATTTTATTCACAAAGCCTGTGGATAACTACCTGGGCTCGCAAACAGTAATACAATGTAGTAAAAGATAAAGATGACGCGCAATGTTCTGCGCGGTTCAATGGCGTTCCGGGGTCGGGGGGCGCGATAAGTAGAAATTCATAAGAAGTTAATAGTTATATATTTATAAAAATATCGCGGACCGGGGAGCGCTTGGTTGGGGGAACAGGTACTTCCCTGCAGCGTGAGCAGACTTTTCCGGAGGCGTTATAGGGTTGGAGTAAATTTTGAGCGCCCCTCATTGGCAAGACCTACTTTTTCACATGTTACTCACAGGGGTTTTTCCCAAGGTTTTGTCACCCTCCAGTTGCACCCCTGACACGAAATTAACATACGCGGAAATCCTGTAAAACGAAGGGCTTAGCGGCTCTATAAAAGGGGCTCGCGTTGTGTTACTTTTGACACCCGTTTGTAACGCTCAGCTACAAACTCCAAAATATTTTTTTTCTGGCACGAAAATTTACCTGAAGATGCTTGCTCGTTTTTGCCCCAGAGCGCTTCTTTGGCTCAACCATGCGCCCATCTTTTATAGATGAAAATTATTGTTTTTGCTTACGAAATAATGCGAAAGCAAGGGCTTGAACTTGAAGGACGGGTCGAGCCTATTTGTCTCCCGCCATGGTCGCGATGAGGCGCTCGTTGAACTCGACCGCGGAGTCGTGTCCGGTCAGGCGAAGTGCCTGCACCAGCGCGCCGACTTCGACCAGCCGCGCCATGTCTCGACCGGGGCGCACGGGGATCTGGATGTGGGGGATCTGGATGCCGAGCATGTCAAAGGTGCTTTGATCCAGTCCGGTGCGCTCTTCTTCCATGCCGGGTTGCCACTCGACAAAGGTGACCACGAGGTCGATGCGCTTCTCCACCCGCACGCAGCGGATGCCAAAGAGGTCAGCCACGGAGATAATGCCGATGCCGCGGCACTCCATGTAGCCGCGGTTAATCTCTGCGCTGGTGCCGACGATCTCGCGTTCACCCACCTTCTTAATATAAGTGACGTCGTCGGCCACGAGGCTGTGCCCGCGCTCGACGAGAGCCAGGGCGCATTCGCTTTTGCCCACGCCGCTTTTCCCGCGCAGGAGGGTGCCGATGCCTTTTACGTCGAGCAGCGTACCGTAGATGGTGCTGCGGGGGGCAAACTTGTCCTCCAGCAGCACGGTGCCTTCGGCCACGAAGTCCTTTGACTTCATCGGCGTGCGAAACATGGCCGTATTGGTCTCCTCGGCGATGGAGTACATGGCCTTGGTGGGGGCAAAGTTGCGGGAAACGATGAGGCAGGGGATGTGCTTGGCCACGATCTCCCGCAGTACCTTGTATTGTGCGCTTTCGTTGAGGTCGCGCAGGTAGGCCATTTCGCCCGCGCCAAAGAGCTGCATGCGGCGGTTGGCAAAGTGCTTAAAGTATCCGGTCAGCGCGAGCGAGGGGCGGTTGATGCTCTTTTCGCGGATAAAACGCTTGAGCCCGTCCTGCCCGGCGACCAGCTCGAGCTGGAGCTTGTCCGCGTAGGATTCAAAAAACTCCCGCACGGAGATGCTCTCGATGATCTTCGGATTCACTTGGGCCATAGCAGCTACATGTTGAAATTATCGCCGAGGTAGAACTCGCGGCTTTTGGGGTCGTTGACGAGGAAGTCGCTCGTGCCCTCGGAGAGCACTTCGCCCTGGTGGATGAGGTAGGCGCGGTCGACGATGGAAAGGGTTTCGCGGACGTTGTGGTCGGTGATAAGCACGCCGATGCCCTTGCTCTTGAGCCCGAGGATGATCTCCTGCACTTCTGCGACGCTGATCGGGTCCACCCCGCTGAAGGGCTCGTCCAGCAGCATAAAGCGGGGGCGGGCCACCATCGCGCGGGTGATCTCCAGCCGGCGGCGTTCGCCTCCGCTGAGGGTGTAGGCCTTTTGCTTGACCAGGTGATCCAGACCGAGCTCTTCGAGGTGGGCCATGACGAAGTCGTGCCGCTCCTTGCGCGGGACGGGTAGCGTTTCCACCACAGCGAGGATGTTCTGGTAGACACTCAGCTTGCGAAAGACGGAGGCCTCCTGCGGGAGGTAGCCAATGCCCATGCGGGCGCGGCGGTACATCGGCAGGTCGGTGATGTTGTGCTCGTCCAGAAAGACTTTACCGTCGGTGGAGGGGACGAGGCCCACGACCATGTAGAAGGTGGTGGTCTTACCCGCGCCGTTGGGGCCGAGCAGGCCGACGACTTCCCCGGCGTCTACCTTGATGCTGACCTTCTTGACCACGGTGCGCTTGCCGTAGACTTTGACCAGGTTCTCCGTGCGGATGGAGCCTGTGACGGCGGGGGCTTCTGAGGCGGGGTTGGGCTGGGTCTCGGTCTCCATTATTGGTCCTCCTGATAGCCGATGTCCTGAAAGCCCGGCAGGATAACCGTGGGGCGGGCGCCGCCCTTTTCGCCAAAGACGCGGGCCTTCTTTTCGTTTTTGTAAAGCTCGATGCGTTCGCCGGTCACGGTGCCTTCGGAGTCGCGCACGATGGGGTTCTCGGTCAGTACGACCTTGCCCGTGCGGGGGAAAATCTCGGCCTTGCCCGCGGTGGCCTCGCGTCCGGCCTGGGTGATGACGACGTTGCCCACGAGGAGGATTTTGGCAATGGTGCCGAGCTCGCCCATGCTGCTGCCATCGCTCTCGCCCGCGCGGGCGGCGATGACGGTCATCTCGTTGGCGGTGGCCTTGAGGTTGGTGCCGGTGACGACGACGTTGTCGTAAAAAAAGAAGTGGTTTTCATCCTCCAGCCCGACCATTTCCAGCCGATCACTGGTGATGACCGTATCCTGGACGGGCTCGGCTTCTTGGGCGACGAGGGTTGCGGTGAACGCGAGGAGTGCCAGCGTAGAAGCTGCACAGAGGCGGGTGGTGAACAGGTGGGCGAGTCTCATAGATTATTCCAGGATGGAGCCGAGGGACTCCTTAAAGGTGACGCGGGCGTTCTGGTTGATGGTGATTTTCTGGGTCTGTCCCTGCCAAAGCCAGTCTTTTCCGACGATGGAGTAGGCGTCAAAACGGTCGTTGATGGTGATGATGTCGTGCCCCCATGCCATGCTCTCGTTGGGATAGATCGTTGCGTCGGGGCTCTGGATGACGGTTTGGGCGTGGCGGGGGTCGGCCTTGGTAAAGGTTTTGAGGATCATGGCGATGACCTTGATCTCCTCTTCGCTGATGATGAGGGCCTCGTCGCCCTGCAGGAGCCAGATGCGCTTGCCGCTGTCATTAAAGCCGGGGAGGCGAAACTTCTGGATGGGGGCGTCGGACAGGAGATTGGTAACCTGATCCTCTTCGCTAGCGGGCAAGCTGGTCCAAGCCAGCAGGCCGATGAGGAAGATGCCGAGTGCGCGTTTAATCATATCTGAGTCGAGGTTGCGGAAAAACCCTTGTCGAAGCAACTGCGAAGGCTATTGGTATTAGTTCATGGCGAAAAGAGTCAGCAGGTGGGAAATTCTCGTGCGGGGAGCCACCCTGCGTTGCCCCAACTGCGGGGGCTACGGCTTGTTCAAGAGCTGGTTTCGGCTCCATAAGTCCTGCCAGCGCTGTGGTATGACACTGGAAAAAGAACAAGGTTTCTACCTCGGGACGACCTCCATCGGCTACGTGCTGGCTATCATCTTCGTGTTGCTCCCGGTCTGCGCGCTCGTCGTCATGGATGTGCTTGGGGTCTGGGTCGGCGTCAGCCTGGGCATTGTGGGTACGGTTGTCTTTACCGTAGCCATGTACCCCTGCCTCCTGGGCTGGGTGATTATGTTCTATTTTGCCATGCTCCCGCACGAGCTTCCCGCCAATAAGCCGGAGAGCGAAGCAGCGGAGAAGTAGATCGTCTACCTTCCTGCCTGCACCCCGCGGATGCGAATAGGGCTTACTGCCCAGGATGTGTCGGGATCGCCTTTCATGGTTAAATAAAATATACTGTATTTTCAGTGCTACTGTTTGACTGCCAGTTGGATGTGGTTTCAATGCTAAGTTACTGTGCTGGTTGAATGTTTACCCCGAGGAATCACGCTATGAGCGATATTGACGTGAGGACGGCGTGTTGGGTGACCGATCGCCTGATGATCGAGGCCCTGCGCTACACGGTCTTTGTCTGTGAGCAGATGATCCCCGCCGGGCTGGAAGTCGATCAGCACGATGTGGGCAGTTTTCATGCCCTGGCTTGCACGGGCGAGGGGCGGGGGATCGCCACCGGGCGCATGTTGCCGGACGGCCGTCTCGGGCGCATCGCCGTGTTGCGGGAGTTCCGTGGTCAGGGTGTGGGGGGCAAGGTCATGGACTACCTCATTGCCCGTGCCCGGCAAAACCATTTAAGTGAAGTGTATCTGCACGCGCAGCGGCACGCCGTGGGCTATTATCAGCGGTTGGGCTTTACCACCGAGGGTAAGCCCTTCATGGAGGCAGGCATCGAGCACCTGTGCATGCGCAAGCCGCTTTGAGTATTCGCCGTTTATTGAGCTTTCCGGCTGACTTCGACTCAGGCTTCTTCTATCGCAGAGCGAGCATTCTGGTATTGGCAGAGGGCATCGGCCACGCGCTTGAGCGTGACGGGCTTGCTTAAGTAGTCGTTCATCCCGGCGCGGAGACATTTTTGCTTATCGCCCTGCATGGCGTGTGCGGTCATGGCGATGATGTAGATGTCCTTCTGGCGGATGCCGTGAAAGCCTTCGCGGATGGCGTTCGTGGCTTCGTAGCCGTCCATGCGCGGCATCTGGCAGTCCATGAAAATGCAGTCGTACTCGGCCGCTCGCATGAGGTCGAGCACCTGCAGGCCGTCTTCGGCCAGGTACACCTCGCAGCCAAGTTTCTCCAGAATGCGTATGGCGACCTCCTGATTGGTCACGCTGTCCTCGGCCAGGAGCACCCGCAGGGTGTCGAACTCGGGGATCACCTCTGGGGTCTCCGCAGGGGGGAGCTTGCTGGTAAAGAGCTCGGCCGCGGGCTTGTCTGGCTTGAGGCTGCGCAGGGCGTTGGTGATGTCCGAGGGGCAGACCGGCTTATAGATGGATTTGTTAACGCCCTGCACGTTGATGTGCTTTCGGTTGGAGCCCTGGCCGACCTCGGTCAGCAGGACGATGCGCAGGGGGTCGAGCTCGGGGTCGAGTGCGATCTGGCGGCAGACTTCGAGCCCGTCCATTTCGGGCATGTTCAGGTCGAGAAAGAGGTAGTCGTAAGGCTCGCCGCGTTGGTAGGCCTGGCGGATGAGCTGCATGCATTTTACCCCGGATTCCGCCGTCTGGCACATGATGCCCATGAGGGCGATGTTGCGGCAGATGACGTCGCGCACCTGCGGGTGGTCATCGACGACGAGTGCGCGCAGCCCGGCGGGCAGTTGCTTGATCTGGGACTGGAAGTCTACGGGCGCGGTTTTGCCCAGGGGCAGGTCGAAGTAGAAGTTTGAGCCGACGTTTTCAATGCTTTCGCATTGGAGCTTACCGTCCATCAGGGTAACGAGCTTGCGGGAGATAGCCAGGCCGAGCCCGGTGCCGCCGTACTTGCGGTTGGTCGAGCCGTCGCCCTGAATAAAGGCCTGAAACAGGCGGGCGAGCTGCTCGCGCGGGATGCCAATGCCGGAGTCGCGCACCTCGGTGCGCAGCATGTGGCCGCGGGAGGGCTCCCGCACGACGTGGATTTTGACCGTTACCTCGCCCTCTTCGGTAAACTTGATAGCGTTGCCGAGGAGGTTGGTCAGCACCTGGCGGTAGCGCAGGGGGTCCACGCTGAACCAGTCCGGCACGTCGGCTTCTATATCCAGGATAAACTCAAGGTGTTTGTTGGAGGCGGCTTCGGCCAGGATTTGCACGGTCTCCTCGATGAGCTCGCGGATGGGGGTTTCCTCGGCGCTCATCTCCAGCTTGCCCGCTTCGATTTTTGAAAAGTCGAGGATGTCGTTGATGATGTTGAGCAGGGAGTCGGCGCTTTTCTGAACGGTGGAGGCATAGTGCAACTGCTCCTCGCTGAGTTCGGTCTCTTGCATCAGGCTGATCATGCCGACAATGCCGTTCATGGGAGTGCGGATCTCGTGGCTCATGTTGGCCAGAAATTCGGACTTGAGGCGGGTGCCTTCGAGGGCGTCGTCGCGGGCGCGGGCGAGTTCACCGTTGGCGGCTTCGAGCTGGTCGGTCAGGGATTCGAGCTTGGCCTTTTGCTCGCGCAGGGCGTTCTCGTTCTCCTCGAGTTGCTTGATTTTTTCGGCCAACATGCGGTTTTGCAGTTGGATGAGCGTGTCCACGGCGACCAGCCCGACCAGTTGTTTGCTCTCGTCGATGATGAGAATGTCCTCGTAAAAGCGTTCGCTGGGGCGGGAGAATACGCGGTTGAGCACGTCGTGGATTTTGCTGGAGACTTTTACGATCTCGGGGTGGGCGAGCATGTGGTCGCGCACCGGGCGCTTGGAGTAGATTGAGAATCCGAAGCGTGAGCCAAGCTTTTCGTTAATGGCCGTGCGGGAGCAAAGGCCAATGGCCTTGCCGTTTTCTTCGACCGCGAGGTAGTGGTGTCGATGGGCGGTAAACTCCTTTTGTACGATCTCGAGGGGTGTCGTGCCAGCAATGGCATTCCGGTGGCCTACCAGTCTGAGCAGGTCAGTCTCCTCCGCCAAGTCGCGGTGGGCGGCGCTTTGCGGTTTCGCCATGGGCAATTCACTAAAGGGATTTGCCCGCGCATTACCATACCGAAATGCCCCCTGAATCGCTCTGGGGTGTTACAAAATCGTGACGAGGGCGGCCTACTGACCGGTTTTGGCCTTTTCCAGGGCGTTGAGCACGATGCCGGGGGTGAGCACTTCGGAGAGCTCGATAGGTTTTTCCAGCTTGGGCGAGTAAATCAGGTTAAAGGGGATGGCTGAGCGGCCAAAGGACTCCAGCGCGGCGGTAATCGTCGGGTCTTCCGAGGTCCAGTCCGCCTTGAGCAGCACGACGTCGTCCTTGAGCATCGTTTGCACGACCTCGTCCGAGCCAAAGACGATGCGCTTGTTCGTCTGGCAGGTGGCGCACCAGCGGGCGGTGAAGTCCACGTAGATGATGCGGCCTTCGTCCTGGAGTTCGACCACGCGTTCCGGCGACCATTTTTCCCAGGTCAGCTCGGACTTCGACTCGTGATAGCCCAGGTAAAGCGATCCGGCCAGAACGAGCAGTGCGGCGATAATGCCCCGCCCGCGATGCTGTTGGGAGATGGCCCCATAGTGACCAAAAATCCAGCAGGCCAGTGCCACGCCGACCAGGGCAAGGAGGATGTTGAGCAGGCGGTCACCGTCGACTTGTCCGGCCAGGATGTACAGGAGGTAGGCCACCGTGCCGTAAAGCAGGAACGAGAGCCAGACCTTAAGCGTGACCATCCACGGCCCGGGCTTGGGCAGGCAGGAAACGAGCTTCGGGAAAAGACTAAACAGCGCGTAGGGAAAAGCCAGGCCCAGGCCGACAAAGGTGAAGAGCAGCAACGACTGCATCGGGGGCACGGCCAGGGCGGCGCCGAGTGCAGGGGCCAGTAGCGGGGCAGCGCAGGGGGTGGCTACCAGCGTCGAGAGGATGCCGGAGAAGAATGAGCCCGTCAGGCCGCTGCGACCGGTGAGATTGCTGCCAACGCCCACCGCGGACAGGCCAAACTCAAAGACGCCGCTCAGGCTGAGCCCGAAAGCCAGCAACAGGACGGCCATGCCCAGCACGAACCCCACGGATTGCAACTGGAAGCCCCAGCCGAGCTGCTCGCCGCCGCTACGCAGTACCATGAGCACGCCAGCCAGCACCCAGAAGCTGATTAAGACGCCTGCGGTGTAGACCACACCATGTAGCACGACGTGCCCGCGACTTTGCCCGCCCTGATTGACGAAGTGCATGATCTTCAGCCCCAATACGGGAAATACGCAGGGCATGAGGTTCAGGATGAGCCCGCCGACGAAGGCGAAGAGCAGCAGCTTGACCAGCGAACCGTCCGCAATCGGGTTGTTGGCCCCTTCGGAAGCAACCACGCCTGTCGGTGGCTGACTTTCGCTCACATCCGGGGCGATGGCCATGTACTGGCTTTCCTCGTAGTCGCTTAGCCAGCCGTTTTCAGCGTATAAGACACCGGGCAGCTCTTCGGCGGTTTCCTGGGCGTACTCGGGCTTCTTCAGTTTAAGCGTAAAGCTGCCATCAGCTTGCTTTGCCCATTCCTGGGGAGCCTCGGGGGCGACGACGGCGTGGCGTGAGTAGAAATAGACATTAGCCGGGGCGGTGTTCGTATTCTTGAGCGGCTTGAGGGTCAGGAGCCAACTTTTGCCCAGGTCGTAGGCCCCGATTTCCCAATTTGCGGAGAGGTCCTTGGGCCAGTTGTCGCGTGCCTCCTGAAAGAGCCCTGCGTCAGGCCCCGGAGCGGGCGTGCCCGGCTGCACAGGGAGCGTGATGGAAACCTTGCTGTTGCCCGGAAGGCAATCTGTGTCGTCGCACTCCAGCCACTTGGCCAGGCCGCCCAGGCTCAGGCTGTCTGCGGCAAAGTCCTTGGGCAGGGTGACGGGAAAAATCAGTACGACCTTGCCCTCGTACACGTAGTTAAAGATGTCACTGTTCTGGATGTAGAGGATGGGGCCGGGCCAGCGAAAGCTGCCTACAGTGACCCCCTGCGGAAGGTCCCGCCAGATGATCTCGGTCACTTTGCCAAAGGTGCCGGGGTTGCGCCAGTAGGTGTGCCAGCCTGGGTCCATCTTGAGCTCCAGCGCGAGCCAGGTCGTTTCACCGGGGGCGAAGCTGGTGCTTTCGGCGATCAGGCGGGCCTGGGTGTGCTTGGGTGCGGCAGCGTTGAGGGGGGCGAGGCCGAGCAGGGCAACGAGAAAGAGCAGGGCTGTAAAAAATCTGGGCATAGAGGGTGTGTCGCCGAAGGGCCTGCGGCCTTTCAGCTAAATTTTTGGGTTCGATAACCTTGCGACCGCAACGGCGGCCCGGTGTTTCACCTATTTATACTTGATGGCCAGTGCGCGGAAGGTGGTATAGTTCACGCTGTAGCCGGAGCTATAGCCGCCGCCACCGTAGCCAATCCCGGTGTACCAGCTGTAGGGGTAGCCCGTGCTTTGCCAGAAGGCTTCGTTTTGCTCGCGAGAGGGGAGGACGATGACGGCGTCGGCGCCGATGGCGGCTGCCTTTTGGCGAAAGTCCTCGTAGATCATGCCTTCGTTCGGTATGGAGGCACTGGTGGTGAAGGTCAGGATGCCCATTTCGGTAAAGGGCTGGGTGGGGCGCTTGGCCACAAAGATGTCGATGCTGGCCGGATCAGTCGGCGTGCTGACTGAGAGCTCGGTTTCGCTGCCCACCTTACCGGTAGGGTTGTTCAGCGGGTAGTACTCGACTTGTGGTCCGGAGCAGCCGGCACCGAAGACTAACAGCAGGAGCCCGAGGGCCAGAGAGAGCGTAAATTGGGTTTTCATAGCCCGAGCTTGAACGCCCTTCTGCCCGGCTGCAAACTTCCTTTAAAGCTTTTCATGCGGCATCGTTCCGGGCTTTATCATGCAACGAAGCTTGACATAAGGGCGTATTTTTTAAACGTACGTTTGATTCAGCACACCTATGGAACCCGGGCAAACCAAAGAGCGACTTTTACAGGCAGCCGAGCAGTTTTATGCCGAGCACGGCTTTGAGGGGACCTCGATGCGTGAGCTGACCGCTGCCGCCGGGACGAACCTGGCCGCGGTCAATTACCACTTTGGGTCAAAGAAGGCCCTCCTGATGGAGCTTTGCCGCATCCGCATTGAGCCCATCAATCAGGACCGTATGGAGATGCTGGAGGCCGCCCGCCAGAAGGCGGGTTCTGCGCCCATTTTGCTGGAAGATATTTTTGCGGCGTTCTTCTTCCCGGTGGGGCGTCAGGCCCTGCAGGATGGTAAGCCCAACCTGACCTTTCTACGCATGGCTGGGCGACTCATCTCCGAGAACGATGAGTTTTACGAGGAGATGGTGACCGCGTTTTTCCCGGTGGTGGTGGAGGCCTTCTTGAGCGAGCTGGAGCGCACCGCGCCGGGGCTACCGCCCGTTGAGGTCCGCTGGCGCTTTCACTTTGCCGTATCGGCTTTGGTTGGCGCGCTGGCCCAGCATCACCGCATGGGCTCGAGTAAGTGTAGCGAGCTGGAGCTCAACGACGTTGAGGGCATGCTGCGGCGTTTACGTGACTTTGTCTGTGCTGGATTCCGCGCCCCGTATGAGGGCGGGGAGGCTGGCCAATGAAAGGATGGCCGTCGGGCGTAACCGGCACGGTGACCTTGCTTGTGCTGGCTGGCTGCGCGACTCCGCCCAAGAGCACGGTGGATCAGATGCCCGCGCCCATTGCGTCCACCTGGACGGCTGAGCACGAAGGCGAGGGCACGCCGAACGTCATCCCGGGAGCGGCCAGCAAGAAGCTCTTCCCCGATGGCTGGTTGGCCGATATCGACGACCCCATGCTCACCACGCTTGTGGCCGAGGGGGTGACGAATAACTTTGACCTCCAGGCGACGGCTGCGCGTTTACAGGTAGCCCAGGCCGATGCCGCTATGGCCGGGGCAGACGCCTGGCCGCAGGTCAGCGGAGGGCTCGGAGGCACCCGCCAGCGGCAGAATTTCGGCTCGCGGGGCTTTGTCGGTGTCCCTTCGCAAACGTTTAATACCTACACGCTGGGGTTCGACCTGTCCTGGGAACTCGATATCTGGGGTAAAGTGCGAGACGGGGCCTCCGCCGCTTTGGCAGATGCTCAGGCCGCCGCGGCCGCCTTGCAGGGCGCACGTTTCTCGCTGGCCGGGAATATCTCCAAGGCGTGGTTTGATGCCATCGAGGCGGAGTTGCAGGTGCGTCTGGCGCTGGAAACGTACGAGAGCTTCACCCACACGGCGGATGTCATCCAGCGGCGCTACGAGCGAGGCGTCAGCCCCGCGCTGGATTTGCGTCTGGCCCGCGCCCAGGCGGCCTCGGCCAAGGCAAATCTGGAACTGCGCTATCAGGCCCGCGATGCCGCCGTGCGTAATCTCGAAGTCCTGCTCGGGCGCTATCCTTCCAACGAGATTGCGCTGGAGACGGACTTGCCCAAAATCATCGCGCCTGTACCCGCCGGGTTGCCTTCGGAGCTGCTGGAGCGCCGCCCCGACCTCATCGTGGCCGAGCGCCAACTGGCGGCTTCGGGCAAGCGCGTGAGCGAAGCGCGTAAGCAGATGCTGCCCAGCATCAGCCTGACGGGTAACTACGGCTTCTCCAGTCAACAGGTGGGTGAGTTGCTCACGGGTGGCTTTTCCGTCTGGTCGTTGGCGGGTAATGCCGTGCAGCCGATTTTTCAGGGGCGCAAGATTTCAGCCAACATCGAGCGCAACAAGGCCATTGCTGTGCAGCGTTTGGCCGAGTACGGGCAGGCCGCGCTGGACGCTTTCGCCGAAGTCGAAACCACGCTCCAGTCGGAGGCCTACCTCGTCAACCGCATGGAGGCCCTTGAAGTTGCCGCTACCGAAAACGGCGCGGCCGAGGAGGCCGCCTGGGCACGCTACGAGCGCGGGCTGACGGATATCATTACCGTGCTGGAGTCCCAGCGCCGCGCCTTTACCTCGAAGTCCGAGCTGCTGGTAACGCGTAACGAGCTTTTGAATAACCGGGTAAATCTCTACCTCGCGCTGGGGGGAGACTTTGGCACCGACACCGCTCCCGAGGCGGAAGTCACCACGCCGCTCGGCCCCCACGCCTGGCCCATCGAAGAAGAACCTTTTGTCTCCAGTAAAGACTGACCATGCGCCAATTCATCCTAGTCGTTCTCGTTGTTTTTGTCGCGGCCCTCGGCACGAAGCTGATGATCGCGCTCAAAGAAGAGCCGGAAACCACGCCGCCAGAGCCGGTCATTCCTACGGTAAAGGTGATCTCGGTGGAGCGTTCGACGGTGCCGCTGCCGGTGCGCTCTCAGGGGACGGTGCGGGCCCGCACCCAGACCCGGCTCACCGCGGAAGTCTCTGGCCGTGTGCTGTCTATTTCGCCAGATTTCCGGCCCGGAAGCTTTGTTGCTGAGGGCGAAGTCCTCGTCACTATCGATGGGGCAGACTATGAGGCCAACCTCGCCCAAGCCGAGGCCAGCCTTGCCCAAGCCGTCTTAAACCTTGCCCAGGAAGCGGCGCTGGCTGAGCAGGCCAAGCTCGACTGGGAAGACCTCGGGCGGGGTGATCCGACCGAGCTCGCCTTGAACCTGCCCCAGGTCAAGCGGGCCGAGGCTCAGGTGAAAAGCGCGGAGGCCACCGTGGAGCGCGCCCGTCGCGACCTTGAGCGCACCCGTATTCGCGCACCTTACGATGGGCGCGTGCTGGAGCAAAACGTTGACTTGGGCAGCTATGTTACGGGGAATCCCGGCACCGTGGTCGGCACGCTCTATTCGACGGATTCGGCTGAGATCCGTTTGCCCGTGACCGATGACGAGATGGCTTACCTTGACCTGCCCTTCGCTTTTCGCGACGAGTCGGACGAACTCGGGCCAGAGGTTGAGATTTCGGCTGAGTTTGGTGGAGAGGTTCACACCTGGCAGGGGCGCATCATCCGCTCCGAAGCCGCCGTCGATGAGCGCAGCCGCCTGCTCTATGTCGTGGCCAGCGTCGATGACCCCTTTGCGCGCGACCCGGCTGCCCCCAACCGTCCACCGCTCAAGGTGGGACTCTTTGTCAGCGCGAGCATGGAGGGCAAGTCCCTCGCAGATGCCATCAGTATCCCCCGCACCGCACTGGTCGGCAACAATACCGTGCTGGTGGCTACGCCGGAGAACAAGCTGGAGAAGCGTCAGGTCGATGTGGCCATGAGTGACCGCCAGGTCGCCGTGGTGGTAGAGGGGTTGGAGACGGGGGACCGCGTCATCACCTCGCCGCTTCAGTACGTGGTCGAGGGCATGAGCCTAAATATTCAGGACTGATGATTAGCTGGTTTGCCAGAAACGGGGTCGCCTCGAACCTGCTCATGCTCATCCTCGTGGTGGGTGGTCTGCTCTCGATGTACTCGATCAAGGTCGAGCTCTTTCCGCAGTTTTCGCTTGATATGATCACCGTGCAGGTGCCATTTCGCGGCGCGGCACCGGAGGAGGTCGAGACGAATGTCATCAAGCGCATCGAAGAGCGCATCCAGGACCTGGACGGGATTAAGCAAATCACCTCGACCGCCATCGAGGGACTCGGCGTCGTCACGGTGGAAGTCGATCTGGGCTACGATGCGCGCAAACTGCTCGACGACATAAAAGTCCGGGTCGATGCGATCGATACTTTTCCAGAGGACACGGAGAAGCCGGTGGTGGAAGAGCAGCTCATCAAGCGGCAGGTCATCTCCATTGCGGTCTATGGCGATACGGACGAGATCACGCTGAAGCGTCTCTCCGAAGAAGTGCGCGAAGACCTCGTGTCGATCCCCGGCATCACTCAGGTCGATGTCAACGGCATCCGCGACTACGAGATTGCGATCGAAGTCTCCGAGGCCGACCTGCGTCGCTACGGTCTCACGATGGACGAGGTGGTCAGAGCCGTGCGCAGCTCCTCCATCGACCTGCCGGGTGGAACGATCAAGACTGGCGGGGGCGAAATCCTCGTGCGCACAATGGGGCAGGCTTATGTGGGCGCAGAGTTCGAAGACCTCGTCCTGATCTCGGCGGCAGATGGCACGCACCTGACTTTGGGTGATATTGCCACGGTCAAGGATGGCTTTACCGACAGCGAGCTCTTTACCTACTTCAACGGTGAGCCGGCCGTTACCCTGATGGTATCCGAAGTCGGCTCTCAGAACCCGCTGGACATCTCGGCCAAGGTCAAGGAGTACATCGAGCGAAAGCAGCACGAGTTGCCCGAGGGGATCACGATCGGCTATTGGCGAGACAGCTCGTTCTACCTCTGGGGCCGCCTGAACATGCTCATCAATAACGGCATCGCGGGTCTTGCGCTTGTGCTCTGCGTGCTGGCTCTTTTTCTGCGGCCTTCGCTGGCGGTGTGGGTTACGTTGGGTATTCCGATTTCCTTTCTCGGCACCTTTCTCATCATGCCCTGGATCGGGGTGTCGGTAAACCTCATCTCGCTCTTTGGTTTTATCCTCGTGCTGGGGATTGTGGTGGACGATGCCATTGTGGTGGGCGAGAGCGTCTTTACCTCGTTCCAGCGGGAAGGCCCCGGGGTGGAGTCCAGTATCCGCGGGACCAAGGCTGTCAGTGTACCGGTGACCTTTGCCGTGCTCACTACGGCGGTGGCCTTTACCCCGCTGCTTAACCTGCCCGGCTTTCTGGGCAAGTTTGTGGGGGCCATTCCGATGGTGGTCATCCCTACACTGCTCTTTTCGCTTATCGAGTCAAAGCTCGTGCTGCCCTACCACCTGTCCCTGTGCAAGGTGGGGGACCGCCACCGTGAAAAGCTGAACGCCTTCCAGCGCTTTCAGCGTGGTGTCTCGGACGGGCTGGAGCGTCTCATCGATAAGTGGTACCGCCCCGCGCTGCGTGTTTTTCTGCAAAACCGCTACCTGACCTTTGCCATTTTTACGGCTACGCTCGCCTTGACGGGCGGGCTGCTGGCTGGCGGATGGGTCAAGCGCGTGCCTTTTCCCAGTGTGCCCTCGGACTACATTGGCGTGACGTTGCAGTTGCCGGACGGTGCACCCGCGGCCAGCACGCAGGAGGCACTCGACCAGATCACCGATGCGCTGGACCGCGTGGTGCAGACCAGTCTCGATGCCGGGCGGGATGACCCGATTGAAAACTTGAAAGTCACCCTCGGGCAAACCGCTTTCAGCGGTGGACCGGGGGGGAGCGTCTCCAGCTCCAATCAGAGCAATATCGGCGAAGTCGTGATCGAACTGCGCAAGTCCGAAGACCGGGCCAAGGAAGACTCCGCGATCATCATGGCCAATCGCTGGCGCGAGGAGGTCGGGGTGATTCCGGGCGTCAAGGAGTTGTCCTTCATGGCGGTGGCGGCGGGCGGCCAGGGCTCACCGATCGACGTGCAGGTATCCGGTGGTGAACTGGCCGACTTGCGCGGTTTTGCCAACGAGCTCAAGCTCGCCTTAGCTCGGTACGACGGCATTTACGACATCACGGATAACCTGGCCGATAGCCAAAAGGAAATCCAACTCGACATCCTGCCCAGCGCAGAAATGCTCGGCCTCGACATCGCCCAGCTTGGGCGGCAGGTGCGGCAGGCCTTTTTTGGCGAGGAAGCCCAGCGTATCCAGCGCGGGCGCGACGACATCCGCGTCATGGTGCGCTACCCGGAGGAGGAGCGGCGCTCCCTCGGTAACCTCGAAGACATGCGCATCCGCACGCCGGACGGGCGCGAGGTGCCCTTCTCGGAGGTGGCTACGGCAGAGCTTGGTCTCGGCTACGCATCGATCACCCGCGTGAACCGCGAGCGCGTGGTGAACATCCGGGCCGATGCGGACAAGGACCGGATCGACCTGGAGGCCGTTAAGCTCGACTTGGACGAAGAGATCATTCCCGCACTGCTGGAAAAGTACCCCATGCTCAGCGTGACTTACGAAGGCGAAGAGCGTGAGGTGCAGGAGTCCAATGCCGTGCTGATGACCAATGCGTTGCTGGTGCTCTTTACTGTCTACGCGCTGCTGGCTATTCCGTTTCGCAGTTACACCCAGCCCTTTATCGTCATGCTGGTCATCCCCTACGGGCTCTGCGGTGCGGTGGCGGGCCATGTGATTATGGGCATCTTCCGCGAAGACGGCATGCCGATCAGCCAGCTCTCTGTCTTTGGTATGCTGGCGCTGGCCGGGGTGGTGGTAAATGATAGCCTCGTGCTGGTGGACTATGTGAACCGGCAACGTGCGCGGGGCGTGTCGCTGGTCGATGCCGTGTGGGAGGCCGGAGCTGCGCGCTTCCGCCCAATCATGCTGACGTCGCTCACGACCTTCTGCGGCCTGCTGCCCATCCTGCTCGAGAAAAGCCTGCAAGCGCAGTTCCTCATCCCGATGGCGGTATCGCTGAGTTTCGGCATCGTGTTTGCCACCTTGATTACGCTGGTGCTGGTGCCCGCCGTTTACTTAATTGTGGAGGATATCAAGCGCCTCGCAGGCAAGGCCTTTGCCTTCATTTTTCCGCCGGAGCACCCCAGCAGTGAACTGCGTGATCCCGAGTCCTGACTTGCCACCCAGGCGGCGAGGGCTTTCCCTTCAGGCATGCTTACACACGTTGTTGTATTCTGGGCAGATGCCCCGGTAGAAGAAAATCGCGCCAAGCTCCTTGAGGGGGTGAAGATGCTGGAGAGTATTCCGGGGGTGAAAAATTTCCGCTGCGGCGGGCCGGTCAGTAGCCCGCGAGGTGCGGTTGACGACAGCTTTACCGTGGCCATTTCGATGGACTTCGACGACGCCGCTGCGCTGGAAGTCTACCAGGTACACCCGACGCACAAGGCCTTTATCAGCGAGTACATCGGCAGCGTGGCCAAGCGATTCGTCGTCTACGACTACGCGTAAACTCGATGCCTAACCACCGAGCAGCGCGCGAAAGGCGGCCTCGTCCAGTACCTGCACGCCGAGCTTTTCCGCCTTGGCCAGCTTGCTTCCGGCTTCTTCGCCCGCCAGCACATAGTCGGTCTTCTTGCTGACGCTGGAGCTGGTGCGCCCGCCAGCAGCCTCGATCATGGCGGTGGCTTCATCGCGTTTGAGGCTTGGCAGGGTACCGGTGAGGACGACGGTTTTTCCGGCCAGGGGGGCGCTCCCCGGGTCGGCTGCGGCGGGGGCTTCCTGCTCGATCCGCAGGCCGTAGTCGATCAGGCGGTTGACGAGGTCGAGGTTGGCCTCGTCCTGAAAAAAGTCACGGATACTCTCGGCTACGATCTTGCCTACGCCCTCCACGGCCTCCAGCTCCTCAGTGCTGGCCCGCATGATGGCGGGCAGGCTGTGGAAGTGAGCCACGATGTCCTTGGAGGATTGTGCGCCGACATTGGGAATGCCCAGCGCGTGCAGCAGCCGCCAAAGCTCTTTGTCTTTGCTGGCCTCGATGGCTGCGATGAGATTTTCGGATGATTTCTGGGCAAATTTCTCCAGCGGGAGGAGGTCTTCGACGCGCAGGCGGTAGATGTCGGCTGCGTCGTGTATCAGATTTTTCGATACAAGTTGATCGACTACGGCCTCGCCCAGGTTTTCGATGTCGAGGCAGACTTTGCTGGCAAAGTGCTTGATGCGTCGGCGCGTTTGCGTGGGGTCGCCTTTGCCTTTGAGCCGCCACGCTGCCTGGCCGGGGACGCGCTCGGCCTCGATGCCGCGTGCTTCTAAAAATGCAGAAAAGTTAAAGGGCTCGCTGTCTGCCGGGCGCTTCTCGGTGATGACGCGCAGTACCTGCGGGATGATCTCGCCCGCCTTTTGCACGACGACGGTGTCGCCGGGGCGGATGTCCTTGCGGGCGATCTCGTCTTCATTGTGCAGGGTAGCATTGGAGACGGTGGTGCCTGCGAGGAGAACGGGCTTGAGGCGCGCCACTGGGGTGACGGCCCCGGTGCGGCCGATCTGCACGTCGATAGACTCCAGTGTGGTTTCAGCCTGCTCGGCGGCAAACTTGTAGGCGATGGCCCAGCGGGGGGCCTTGGCTGTGGCTCCGGCCTCGGCTTGCAGGGCGATGTTGTCGAGCTTGATGACGGCGCCGTCGGTGTCGTAGGTGAAATCGTGGCGTAGTGTATCGAGTTTTTCGATACATTTCCATGCTTCGTCAATACTGTTGGCAGTCCAGTACTGCTCAAGGGTGGGGAGCTTCCACCGGCGCACGGCCTGGTGGAAATCGCTTTGAGTCGAAAAGCTGGCGGGCTGGCAGTAGCCCATGCCGTAAAGGACGATTTCCAGTCGCCGACCGCCGACGCCACCGAGCTGCTTGATCGTGCCGGAGGTCAGGTTTCGGGGGTTGGCAAAAAGGGGGAGCTGCTTTTCCTCACGCTCGGTGTTGATGCGGCGAAATTCCTCCAGCGTCATGTAAATTTCGCCCCGGATTTCGATCAGCTCCGGCCAGTTGTCTCCGGCCAGGGTGTCGGGCAGGTCCGGGATGCCTTCGCGGACGTTGGCCGTGATGACATCGCCCTCTACGCCGTTGCCACGGGTTACGGCGCGCACGAGCTTGCCCTGTTCGTAGGTCAGGCAGACAGCGACGCCGTCGATCTTGGGCTCGATGACGTAGGGCAGCGGTCGATCCGGGAAGCGTTTGCGCAGCCGGGCATCAAACTCGCGCAGCTCGGCCTCGTTGTAGGTATTGTCGAGCGACATCATGCGCTCGCGGTGTTTGACCTTGGCAAAGCCCTCGGTGCGGTCGTCCCCGACGTGTTGGGTGGGCGAGGCTTCGCTGGTCAGCTCGGGCCACTCGGATTCCAGCTCGGCCAGCTCGCGCTTGAGCGCGTCATATTCCTGATCGGGAATCTCCAGGGTGCCCTGGCGGTAGTAGAGCTCATCGTGGTGGGTGAGCGATTCGCGCAGGGAGTTGATTCGTTGACGGGCAGCAACCTTGTCCATGAGGTTCGTAAGCATGGCACATGAACGTGCTCAGGCAAGCGCATCCCTCAGCTTTTGCTCATGGCCGGGCTTGACTTGGACAGGGAGCGAATGAGTGCTGCCGAGCAGGCCAGCGGCCGCCAATCCAGAATCTGGCGGTAAAGAGGGGCGTAGGCATAGAGGGTGGTGGCGAGCAGCGCGCCCATGGTGTCGGCTACCCAGTCCCACGGGTCCATCGTGCGGCCGGGTGTGAAGCCCTGATGAAGCTCGTCGCTGAGGCCGAAAAGGACGGTTATGCCGACGGCCCAGTACAGCCGCACTCGGACGGGGTAGTGAGTGGGAAACGCGCGGTATATGGCTGTGGCGAGCAGGCCGAAGACGAGTAGGTGGATGACCTTGTCGTAATGGTCAATCTTGGGCGCGGGGATATGAGGCATGGCCTGCCCGGAGAAGAAGACGAGGGAAGATGCCAGAGCCAGAGGCCAGAGCCAGTGCGCACGTGTAGCGTTCATGGGTATGCTCGACAGGCGCGGGCGGGAGTGGTTCCGCAGCTTAGTTCCCGCTGCTCTTTTTACTTAGCGCGTTGCTGAGGGCGCGCGAGAGGTTCTCGATGAGGAATGGCTTGTGCACGATCTCCTGTACGCCGAGTTGTTTGAGTTTTGCCTCGGTGACTGCGTCGTTGAAAGCCGTGACGAGGATAAAGGGCAGGTCTGGCTTGATGGACTGGAGCTGCTCGGCCAGTTCGGGGCCGGTCATTTCCGGCATTTTGGAATCGGACAAGACCAGGTCGAAGTAGTCCGGGTTTTTCTGGACAAGGGCGAGGGCTTCGCGCCCGTTTTCGGCCACACTGACGCGGTAGCCGAGCGTATGCAGGATGTCCATGCCCAGACCGCGCATGATGGGCTCATCGTCGACGAGGAGGATGGCCTTTTTCTCGGCTACGAAATCCTCGGGCTCGGGTGCGGGTTCTTCTTCCTCGGGTTGTTCTGCGCACATGGGCAGGTGGATGACGAAGTCCGTACTCTGGCCTGGGGTGCTGCTCGCGGTGATGCTGCCGCCGTAGTCGGTGACGATTTTGTGGACGACGGCCAGTCCGAGGCCGGTGCCGACGCCGATTTCCTTGGTGGTAAAGTAGGGGTCGAAAATACGGGGCAGAATTTTCTCCGGAATGCCGGGGCCGTCGTCGCTCACGGTGAGCACGACTTCGGAGCTGTCCGCCTTGGGGCTTAGCTTTACGGAGAGTAAGCCGCCGTCCCGGGCCAGTGAGTGCAGACTGTTGAGGCAAAGGTTGCTGGCGAGCTGGTGCATCTGGCTGGGGTTTGCGCGTACGCATACGGCGGACTCCGGGAGCTGAAAGTCGACGTTGACACCGGGCGGGACGGCGTCTGCGAGCAGCTTTTCGGTCTTGGAAAGGAGCTGACGCAGGTCGATGACCTTGTCGGGCAGGGTTTCGTTTCGGCTGTAGGAGCTGATCTGCTCGACAAGATCCTGGGCACTGCGTGCGGCCAGCATGATGTTGGTCAGGGCCTTTTTGGTGGCTTTCTCATTTTTGTAGCCGCGCAGGGCAAGCTCGCTGTTGCCGTGGATGCCGGTGAGGAGGTTTTTTAGGTCGTGGGCGATGCCGCGCGAGAGCTCACCGAGCGTGATGAGCTTGTCCTGCGATACCTCGTGGTCTGAAAGTGGGTCCATGGCGAAGCTCTATAGCAAACAGGGTTTGGAGGGGGGCGTCAACCGCATGCTTAGCCCCGTATGGCGGATTCATCATAGCTGACACCGGTCAGCGGGAAGATGTCGTGCTTGAGTCGCTTGGAGCTGATCTCCTCGAATTGCAGTCCGATGAGGAAATCGGTCGCCATGAAGCTGAGGAATTCCCGGCGGGTGACGACGAGGCAGCGGCTCTCGACCACGGCGGTAACGTCTGCGGTGGAAACGCTGTTTTGGAGCAGGCTGATTTCTCCAAAGAATTGCCCCGAGGTAAGCTTGGCCAGGGTTTTATCACCGGTGCTGACCTCCAGCATACCGTCGTAGATAAGGTAGAAAAACTGATTGGCCATGCCTTTGTTGATGACGCGGTCCTTGGCCTGGAAGGTCGCAAAGCGGGTCAACTGCGCGAAGCGGGCCAGCGCCTGCGGGTGCCAGTGGCGGCAGAGTTCGATGCGGCTGAGGAAGGCCTGCTTCTCGACTATGTCCTGGATGCGGCGGGCACCGAGGTGCTCGACGACCAGTGACTCGAAGTCCTCGTTTCTGAGGGTGAGCAGCAGCGAACGCTTGGTGGCGCGGACGGAGCGCGTGCGGGGAATATGCTGGATGAGGGCGACTTCGCCAAAGACGTCCCCGGCCCGCAAGTCCGCGATTTTCAGGGGGCGTCCGGATTTGAGATTCATCAGCACCTCCATCGACCCCTGGTATACGATGTAGAGCATGTCGCCCTCGTCTCCCTCGTGGATGACGTACTTGCGCGGGTTGACGATCAGGCCCTGTACGCGGTCGGCCAGCGCATGCATGGTGGTCTCGTCCAGCTCCTTAAAGAGCATGGAGTCTTTGAAAAACGCCAGAATGTCGTGCGTCGTCAATTCAAGAGAGGTGATGCTGCCGGAGCGTTCGTTCGTGCTGCGTACTTTCTCGAAGATACCGAGCAGGTTACGCAGGAAGATCCAGATGAGGAAAGCCAGACTGAGCAGGGCAAGCGAGCCCATGAGGAAGAGCAGGAACACGCCGACCCACTTGACGCCGCCGCTCTCGATGAAGCGTTGAAATAGCTTTACCGCATTGATGTTAAACGCGCTGACATTGACCAGGCAGACGGTGCCCAGCCAGAGCAGCGTGTAGGCACTATAAATGATGAGGTAGCGCTTATCGGCAAACTTGATGCGCTTGTTCAGCATCGTCCAGAAGAGCTGGTTTTGCACGAAGAGGAAGTCCTTGTTGGTCGAGAGGGGGATGTGGCGGTACAGGCTGCGGATGAGCAGTGTGCCGGCGCTGCGCTGGTCGGGGAGAGTCAGGTAGAATATCCCCAGCAACAGGATGTACTCCAACTGTGGAAACCAGATGGCCGACAGCCCGATAAAGAGGAACAGCGGGGCCATCTGGGTCAGGGCGACGGTATTCTCGCAGAGGCGGCCCGCCATGCGCGCGTCTTCGACATTGCAGTACAGGTGGGGGAAGGGGTGCTTCCATTTCAGGCGCACATCGTAGACCTCGCGGTCAAACCCCGCCAGCAGGCAGGCGGACAGAAAATAGCCCACGCTTAGACAGCCGCAAATGATCAGGTAGGCGATGAGCATCTCGAACACGGACTCGGGTAACTGGATAGCACCCGTGACCAGTGTGCCAAAACCAAAGAGCACGCAGATGACGCCGAGCCAGTTGGCGAAACGTAGACGCAGCTTGTGTTGCCACTCCTCGGCTTTGACCCGGGGGTGGTCGGCCATGAGTTCGCCATCGACGAGCAGGATTCCCGCGACGACAGCCTTCAATATGAGTTCGTAGAGTTCGCGCAGCGGCGGGCTGCGTCGCTCCGAGATCAGCCGGGGGATGAGCTCCTGCAGGCTCATGGCATCGCGGAAGCGACTGAGAATCATCCATTGGCGCGAACTGACGACAAGGTAAGTTCGGAGCGGGATGTTCTTCAGGATGAGAATTCCGCTCTCCGGCTTGCTATCCTCAATATCCTCGGAAAGGCTAAGGCTGGCTTTCGTCAGAATCGTCTGCTGGTCCATTTGGCGAGAGAAAGTCACTGATATAAGCAATTTACCCCTGCCGCGTCAATGCGGCATGAAACTCATTTCCTAAAAGATTATGCCTGAGCTGGCCGAAGTTGAATTCTACCGCAAATGCTGGTCGCCCGGTATCGGGCAGCGTATCCACGCCGTGCGTTTGCACCGCGAGGCGCGTATTTTCTGCGAATGCGATACGGAGGAAATCGCTGAAACCCTGACCGGGAGCACGCTGCTCGACTCCGAGGCTCGGGGCAAGCAGATGGTCTTCCGTTTCAGTGGCGGCGGTTGGCTCGGCATCCACCTCGGGATGACGGGTAAGCTGGCCTGCGCGCCGCTACCCTATGCCACAGATAAGCACGAGCACCTTGCGCTGGAGTTGGCCGATCAGGTGCTGGTTTTTCGCGACCCGCGGCTCTTTGGGCGGGTACGCTTTGCTCGCTCCGAGGAAACGCCGGCCTGGCGGAAGGAGCTGCCGCCGGAGGTGCTCTCGGACGCTTTTACCCTGGAGGCACTGGCTGCATTCCTGCAACGGCGCAAGCGCTCCCCGCTCAAGGCCGTGCTGCTGATGCAGGACCGCTTTCCCGGCATCGGGAACTGGATGGCGGACGAAATACTTTGGCGGGTCTCGTTGGCACCCACGGCCTTGGCCGGGAGTTTAACCCCCGCGCAGGTCGAGGCACTCTACTGCTGTCTGCGCGACGTGTGCCGTCAGGCCATGGAGGTCATTGGTACGGACTGGGGCACGCCGCCGGATGACTGGCTCTTTAACCACCGTTGGAAAGCGGGCGGAGATTGCCCGCGTTGTGGGGAGGCTCTGGCCCGGGAGCAGGTGGGCGGACGCACCAGTTGCTATTGCCCGGTCTGCCAGCCGGGTTAATGCCGTCTTCCCATCAGAATGATAAAGTCAGTGTGCCGTGAGCTAAGTTCCTCGCATAAGTTTGGGGTGCAACCCAGTTTGGATGCTCCTCTGGGATTACGGTCATCAGCGATGCTGAAGGCCGTAATCCCAGGCGCGATGCGGCAGCATCGAAAGTGCAGGCTATGCCTGCTGCGGGGTTTGGGGGCGCATAGCCCCCAAAATGGTAACACGACCTAGCGATAGAGCCAGTAGCGTTGGCTGGAGCTTTGGAATTCCCGGGCGCGGGCGTCCCACTCTTTGAGAAAGGTTTCCACGCGGGCCCGGTCGCCGCGCGTTACGAGTTCGTTCCACCAGTCCTGAGAGCCGGTGTGCTTGTTAAAGAGCAGGGCACGGCTCTTGCTGGCATCGGCGAAGGGGTTACTCTCGTTCCACGCTGCGGCCAGACGCATGAGGTGAAAGCTCAACTCGGTCGGGTGCAGCGCGTCCCAGTCGGTTACGACAACATATACGCCGGGGACTTTCTCCCAGCTCGGTTGCGGGTGAAACTGCAGCCCCTTGATTCCGATCGAGTTGAGGGTGCGGGCAAGGTGCTCGGGGGGCTTGTTGGTGAAGTTGAGCAGGCGAAAGGGGTAGCCTTCGCCGTAGCCGTGGCGGAAGCCGCCAAGCTGGCAGCCGAGGCCCGTCATGGCATAGCCGACGGCGGCGGCAAAGTCCGGTATAGCCGGGGAGGTGGGGGTCCATCTGAGCCCGGTATCGGTCCAGAGCATGTCGCGGCCCCAGCCCTCCATGGGGATGACGTAGAGCTTACCTTGCTGCTGGACCTCTACGCTGACGTCCATCCAGCCCGGGATGTGCTTGGCCATGAGGGCGAGTTCGCCAATGGTCAGGCCGTGCACGTAGGGCACGCGAAACGCACCGACGTAGGACATGAGGTGCTTGTCCAGCATGGGCCCGTCTACCTTGCGCCCACCGAGAGGGTTGGGACGGTCGAGCACCATGACGGGGATGCCGGCCTCGAAGCAGGCCTCCATCGTCAGGCGCATGGCACTGACGTAGGTGTAGCTGCGCACGCCGATGTCCTGCAGGTCGATGATCATGAGGTCGATGCCGCTGAGCATCTCCGGGGTGGGCTTGCGCGTGGGGCCGTAAAGGGAGTAGGCGGGGAGCCCGGTGGCGGCGTGCGTCGTGGTGGGCACGTACTTTTCCGCCTTGGTCTTGCCGTCGATGCCGTGCTCGGGGCCGTAGAGCGCGACGAGGTTTATCTCGGGTGCATCGTAGAGGACTTTCCAGGTGGGGACGCCCTCGCCGTTGACGCCTGCCCCGTGGGTGAGCAGGCCGATGCGCAAGCCGCGGAGGGAGTCGAAGTGTTTTGCCTCAAGGACATCGATGCCCAGTAGGACGCGGGCCTGCGCGGTAGCGGGCAGGCAGAGGCAGGCCAGCAGAAGCAGCCCGGCGAGGATACCCTTAGCTCGATGGGGCATCATCTGGCTGCTGGGGCGGTTTTGTCCGGTTCTGGCGGCCAAGCTTGAGCTTGGGGTGCAATTTTTCGAAGTGTAGCTGCATCTGTCGGTGACTGCTGGCATAGTACTTGGCCATCCCCTGGTAGACGCAACTGAAAATGAATCCGATAAAGTAACCAATGATTGCTCCGCCGATGACCGTCGAGATGAAGGCGAGGTAGCCGAGCTTCATCAGGCTCATGCCGCTTTCGCTGACCAGCGCGTTGACGCTCTGTTGCGCGTTGGCGTTGCCCACGACGCTGAAGAGGATGGCCTTGAGGTTGGAGGCCATGATGCCGGCAAACTCCCAGGCAGACCCGCCGGGGATGTCATAACCCAGCAAATACAGGATCTGCAGCCCGAGGAAGCAGGCGGCGGTGTACAGCGGGACGGCCGTCACCGGGTTTGTGATGAACTGCGTGGCAATCATAATCATGAGGTTGCAGCGCAGGAAAAGCGAAAGGATGAAGGCTAGTGGCACCTGAATGCCATAGATCGGAAGCATGCTCAGGATGCAGCCGATGTAGATGGCAGAAATGATGTGCTGGCGGCGAAAGGACCACAGGTAGGAGCGGGCCCGGGCGGTCTGGGCAAACCACTTCAGGAAGGGGTAGCGGTGGACGTTGCTGCGCCTCGGAAGGGGGCGCATGAGCTTTTTGACACGGCGAATGCGCTCATGCCTTTTCTGTCTAAATTTTTCGAGTAACTCTTCTGCGGTCATCCGGGCCCTTACTTGAACACTTCGACCAGCTTTTTGGCCAAGAGTTTCTTCCCATCGGCAATCGATCGCTCTTTCGTGTAGCCGGGGGGGGCCATGACCTCTGCCGTGGTCTTGTGCGGCAGGGCGAGTTTACTCTCCACCAGGCCGGCAAAGACCTTGGCATGCTTGTGCTGCCGGGCGGCCTCGCGGAGGATGGAGCCCGGACCTTTGCCCTGAAGCGAGCTGCGGTCGAACTTCCCTTCGCCAGTGATGACGAGGTCCGCGTCGGCGATCTTCTCCTTGAGCTGGAGCCAGGATTGCACGAGGGAGAAACCGTTTACCATGCGGGCGTCGCAGGCCGTCATCAGGCCAAAACCGATGCCCCCGGCGGCTCCGGTGCCGGGCTGAGCCATCGTGCTGCGGGGCTTGTCAAAGTGATCGCAGAGTTGCTTGGCCATCGTGCCGACAGCTTTTTCCAACTGCGGGTAGTCGTCCATTTTGAGCCCCTTTTGCGGGCCATAGACCGCGGTGGCGCCGTTGGGGCCGAGCAAGGTCGTCTCGACATCACAGGCGATGTTGATCCGGGGGATGTGGGGCCAGATGTCCCCGGCAATACGCCCCACGCGTGACCAGTCCCGGGGGGTGGCGTGGTCGATCAGGCCCATTTTGGTGTCCATCAGCTCAAGGCCGATGGCTTCCAGCGCACCCATGCCGAGGTCGTTGGTGGCACTGCCGCCGATGCCTAGCAGGATCTCCATCGCTCCGGCGTCCGCGGCTTCGGCGATGAGCTGCCCCGTTCCGTAGCTGGAGGCGATCCAGGGGTCGCGCTTACCGACGGGGATCGACTGGAGACCGCTGGCCTGGGCCATTTCGATCACGGCCAGCTTGCCCTCGGTAGGCAGCTTGAGGATGTCGCGGGTACTTTTCCCCAGGGTACCAATCTCCACATAACCGATCCGGGCGGTTTGCGGGTCCAACTGGGGACCGAGCACGGGGACGCGCTCCATTTTGCCAAAGGCAGAGCGCGTTAGGATTTCACAAAAACCTTCCCCACCATCGGTGATGGGGGCGATACTGACCGTCCAGTTCGGGTGGAGTTTGAGGATGACCTCCTGCGCAATTTGGCAGGCCTCCTGGGCGGTCATGCAGTCTTTGAACTTATCAAAAGCGACGAGGATGTGCATGACAGATGATTCACTAGGTAGCAGGTATGATAGAAGTTTACACAGCTCTCTAGCTAGGCAAAGGCCAAAAGGTCGACTTTAGTCATCTTTTTTCTCAGAGGGATTATCTTCGCCGAAAAGAATGCTTTCGCTCTGTCGTAAAAACTGCTCGCGGGCCTTAATTAACGCCTCGGCCCGCTTGAGGGATTGCTCGCGTGCCTTGAGGTCTTCTTCAAGCTGGCTCTGCTCTGCTTCCCGGGCTGCCAGGGCTTCCTTGAGTTGGGTCATCTCGGCCTGCTCCTCGGCGGAGAGGCTTCCGCCTGTACCCTTTCCGCTGGCAGAGAGGTCGTCGCGCATTTGTTCGAGCTCGGCTTCCAGCTCGGTCAGGCGCTGGCCTTTTTCAAAAAGTGACTCCTCGCTCTCCTGTAAAAATTGCTCGCGTTCGAGAATGGTCGATTCCATGGCCTCCAGGGCACTCTCGCGGCTGGCCAGTTCGGCTTTGAGCTGGGCCAGTGCGGCGCTGTCTTCCTCGGAAAGTCCGCCCTGCTTCTGCTTTTTGAGCTGCTTCAGGCTGGCCATGCGCTCCTTGAGGGTGGCGTCCATGGCGCGAAAGGCCTCCTCACGCAGTTCGAGCTCTTTTTGGCGCTTGCGGAGGTCTTTCTCCAACTGCTTCTGTTGCTTTATCTGGTTTTCGCGCTCCTCCAGGCTTTGCTCAAGCTCGGCAGTGCGCTGGCTGGCTTTTTCCAGGGCTTCGTTGCGTGCGTCGAGCTCCTTGCGCAGTTCACTCAGCTCCTGGCGCACTTCGGGCGAGGCATTTTCGATCCCGTTAACCTTGAGCAGCTTTCTGCGCTGAGCCAGGCCGCGCTCGACCATACCGAGCAGTTCGTCTTCGTCGAAAGGCTTTTCCACGTAGTCGAAGGCGCCCAGTCGCAGGGCTTCAATGGCGTACTGCTTGGAATTTTCAGCCGTAGTCACGATGACAACCACGTCTTCGTCCAGCGTGCGGAGTTCCTTGAGCAGTTCCAGCCCGCTCATGCCGGGCATCTGGATGTCGGTGATGACGAGGTCGATATCGGTATCGCGGTAAATGTGCAGGGCCTGAGAGCCCAGCAGGGCGTGCTCGACCTGGTGCCCGGCGTCGACAAAGACGATGTCGAGCATCTCGTGGACGCCCTCGATGTCATCAACTATGAGTAGGTTTGCCATACTCGATTCAGCCGCGTAATCTGTCACAAGAACCGTTTGGCGGCAAGCGCAATGCCCGTGGCGTGTTCTCAAAATAACTCAGCCTCGGCCGATTGCCCCCGTTTCGGGGCATTAGCTCTTTTCTTCGCGGAAAGTGTGCGGGCAGGGGGCAATCTCGCGCGAAGGGTTCAGGCGATCGGCATGGATCTCGACTTCGATGAGGATGTCGGGCTGCTCTTCTTTTTTGCCACGGTAGGTCATGTTGCCCAGCCAGGGGTTGCGCGTGCGGGTAAAGGCAAAGCCCTTGGACTCCAGGTCCTTACCCAGCTTGCTGGCGTCACTGCCCAAGGGCAGGTGGACGATCAGGTGGCCTGAGTCTCCCTTGTTGTCATCGAACTGGCATTTCACCTCGGGCATGTGCTTTTGCACGATGACGAGGAGCTTGGCGGCTTTTTCCAGGCGGTGGCGCAGGTTACGAGGTTTCATGTTAAAGCAGTGGCTAGTTTTGAATGTTGGCTTCGAATTGCCCCATGAGGTACGACTTCTGGTAATCGGGCAGGGAAAGGTGGATTTCGAATTGGGCCAGCTTGTCCGTTTTTTTCACCAGCACGAGGCGCAGGGTGTATTCGCCCATGTACATCATGGTGCCGGGAAATTGCTGGCCCGGCTTGGCGAATTTCATGTGGATGTGCGGAAAGCTGACGTCAAAGCCGTCCATGGAGGGATAAAACACCCACTCGTGCGGAGCCTCTGTCGAGCCGGGAGAGGTGTCGTTGAGGAAGATAATCACCTGGCTCTCGGACCAGCCATTGGCGGTGCCGACCGAGTCCAAGGTGAGGGCATGATCGTTCCAGGTAGCTTCCTTGAGCGTGAATGCCTTCCCCCATATCTCACCCTGCAGCGGCTGGTCGAGCTCCGTGCTGGGCTTGACGATGTTCCATTCTCCCCGCGCGGTGATGGTGGCGAGGAGTGCAAGCGAGAAAAGGAGGAGCGGCTTCATGGCTATGGATTAGCGGAGTTCGTGCCCGTCGTTGGGGTCTACGATGCGGAAATTCTCCACATGGTAGCCGTAGTCGGACTTGAAGGAAAGCCCAACGTTGTAGGCTTGCTCGATGTCGATGAGGTGCTCCTCGTCCTCGTGGCGCAGGCGCTCGAGGTTGGTCGGGTGGAGGAGGATGGTCAGCTCGATTTTTTCGCCCTGCTTGTGGGTGGTGTTACGCATGTGGCGGATGACGCTGACCAGCTTGCGCTGGATTTCTACGCTCATGGTGCGGTCGCTCTTCACGATGCCACGCCCGTTGCAGTAGGGGCAGCCAGTGTAAATGCCGCTGGCGTTGCTCTCGGAGTGGCGCTGGCGGGTCATCTGCATGATGCCGAGCTGGCTGATGGGCAGGACGTGGCTCTTGGCCTTGTCCTTGGCCATCTCGCGGCGCATGCGGTTAAAGACAGCCTGGCGGTCCTTCTTGTTCTTCATGTCGATGAAGTCCAGGATGATGAGGCCGCCGATGTTGCGCAGGCGGATCTGACGGGCGGCTTCGCTGGCCGCCTCCAGGTTGGCGTTGACGATGAAGTCCTTGCCGCCCTTGTCCTTGCCCTTGTGCGAGCCGGTGTTGACGTCGATGGCCACGAGGGCCTCGGTTTCGTCGATGACGATTTCGCCGCCGCTGGGCAGGGGGACGGTGCGCTGGAAGGTCTGCTCTATCTGGCGTTCGATGTTGAAACGCTCGAAGATCGGGATGTCTTCCTTGAACTGATAAATCTTCTTCTTGGAGCGGGGCGAGACCTCGGAGATGTTCTCGATGATGGACTGGTGGCGGTCTTCGCTGTCCACGAGCACGCGGTCGATGTCCTCGGTGAGGAAGTCGCGGATGGTGCGCTCGATGATGTCGGGCTCCTGATAGAGCAGGGCGGGCTTACCGGCCTTCATGCCAGCCTCGATCTTCTCCCACTTCTTGAGCAGCATGTGCAGGTCGCGCACGAAGTAGCGCTCCTTTTTGCCCTCGCCGGCGGTGCGGACGATGATGCCCATGCCCTCGGGGAGGGTCAGCTTTTCAAGCATGGCTTTGAGGCGGTCGCGCTCCTGCTTGCTCTCGATTTTGCGTGAGATGCCGCACTGGCCGGAGAAAGGCGTGAGGACGAGGAAGCGCCCCGGCAGGGAAAGGTTGGTCGTGGTGCGCGGGCCCTTGGTGCCGATCTGCCCCTTGGTGATCTGGACGACGATGTCCGAGCCAATGGGGTAGAGCTTGGGGATGTCCTTGATGGTCGGCTTCTGGGAGCGGCGTTTTTTCTGCTCGGCAGACTCGTTCTTACGGACGATTTCGACGGTCTTGTCGTCGGCTGCCGGGAGGATGTCCCAGTAGTGGAGAAAGGCATTCTTGGGCTGGCCGATGTCGACAAAGGCCGCCTTGAGGCCGGGCTCCAGGTTCTGGATTTTACCGGCAAAGACGGCACCGACCATGCGGCTGTCTCCGGCGCGCTCGACTTCGAACTTCTCCAGGACGCCGTCTACGAGGAGGGCGACACGGGTTTCCAGCGGCTCGGCGTTGATGATGAGCTCGCGGTAGGGGGTATCCTTTTGGCCAGAGAGCACGCGGGCAATTTTCTGGAGCACGGGGCGTTTTTTGGCCCGTTTGGCGGATTCCTTGTTGAGTTGTTCGCGGGGGATGGGCTCGACGATTTCTTCCTTGGGGGCAGAGCGGAGTTCAGTGTCGAGTTTGCTTTTTTCTTGGGTTGAGGAGGTTTTCATTATTGGGCGATTTTCCCTGAGGTTGGAGGGGCGCCCTTTGTCCTGGCTGTCGTCCTGCCGCGGGGGTGTGGTCCTTACAACCGTCCGCTACAGGGAGAAATGTCATGAAAAATCCTTTCGAAAGCGGTAAACGCTTTGGACGAAACCTTGTAATACACAACAGCTTAAAACAAAGGAGCCACCGTAACTTAAAAACGGTAGAGGCAGGCCTGTGATTGGCATCAGGCCGATAGTCATACCGATGTTTACGAAGATGTGGACCATGAAAATAACGCTGACCCCGATGGCCAGCAACATACCGAACCTGTCACGCGCAAGGCCCGCGATGCGGACCCCGTTAATGAGGAGGACGGCGTAAAGAAACAGAACGATTATCCCGCCCATAAAGCCCGATTCCTCGGCCAGTACGGAAAAGATGAAGTCGTTGGGCGCAACCGTCGGCGGCAGGTAGCCCAGGCGGGCTTGAGTGCCTTCGCCCGGTCCCTTGCCATAAAGCCCGCCGCTGGAAACAGCGATGAGCGATTGGTTGCGGTTCCAGGCGACACCGTTTCCGGCGGGATCGACCACTTGCGGGGCCACGAATCCCAGGATGCGGTTGCGCTGGTAATCTTTGAGAGGGATGAGAGACTGGTCTTCATAGGCGCCTTTGTCCTCGGTAAAGGACAGGCCCTGCTCTTCCATAAATGTCTGGTAGCGATAGATATCCACGCCAATGATGAGCGTGCCTACCAGAAAAAGCCCGAAAACACTCAAGAAGAACTTCTCGGACAGATTAGAAACATAAAGAAGCGCAAAGGCCATAGGAGCAAAGACCAGCGAGGAGCCTAAATCGGGCTCCAGAAAAATCAGGAACACTGGAATAAAAAATGTAAAACCCACTTTTAGCAAGACCTTTATGGACTCTTTGAGGGTGCCGATCTCCGAGCGGGCCAGCACGCTGGAGGCCATCAGGAGCGTGGTCAGCTTGGCCACTTCGGATGGCTGGAGCGAAAATGGGCCGAAGTCCAGCCACCGCGTGGCCCCGAACCGTGACTCGACAAACGGCAGCTTTAGTCCCGGCACATTGGCCTGGATGGCCAGCGGCAGCAGCAGCATGATGCCAAACCAGTAAAACAGGTGGGCGTTTTCCAGGAAAAACTTGTAGTTGATGAGCGAGATGACGCTGTAGGCTCCGAAACCGAGCACCATCCACACGATCTGCATCTTCCACGAGCTGCCCCCGGAGTAGCTCTGGGCCGAGTAGATGAAAAACACCCCGATCATGCCCAGCAGGAGCATACTCACAGGCGACAGCCAGTCGCTGCGGTGCTCATCACTCAGGGTGATGACCCGCTGCAGGCCGAGGCGCTTAATTGTCTGGCTCAGGGATGTCATGCAAGGGGGCCACTGTTACGGGTAAGTTGCCACACTGGCAAAGCAGAAATAGCCTATAAGTGACTAAAATACCGCTCCTTGGGCACACTTGCCCTTGGTTCTACATTGACAGGAGATTTACGCTGCGGTTTCATTCTGGCTTACGCGCTGTGCGATACTAATGGTGAAATGACGTTCTCGTGGGAGTTGATACTGGCCTTTGCCTGTGGGGCAGGGCTGGCCTTGCTGATGGGGTGGATGTTGCTGTCGAGACGCATCAAGCTTGCCCGCATTCAGGCTGACGAGATTGTCGAGCTGGCCCGCAAGGATGCTGAAATTCAGGCCCGTGAAATCCGCAGTCAGGCCACGATTGAATTTGAAAAGGAGCGGGTCGACCGCGAAGCCTTCCTGAACGAACGCCGCCAGAAAATCCAGCGCGAAGAGGAGGACCTGCAAGCCCGTCGCAAGGACATCGATCGTGTTCGCCAGCGCCTCTCGCACCGCGAGGCCGAGATCGACAAGATCCGCACTGACACCCTGGCTGAGCAGGCGCGCTACGAGAATCTGGTCGATCACTACGAGACGCTTCTCAAGCGCATCGCCGACATCTCCGACGAGGAGGCTCGCCAGCTCCTGCGCGAGGAGGCCCGCGAGCAGACCGCCGGCGAATTGCAGCAGATTCAGCGCGAGATGGTCATCCATGCCGAGGACGAGGCCAAGTCCGAGGCCCAGCGCATCCTGATCGACGTCATGCAGCGGGTCGGCAGCAGCGTTTCCCAGCAGATAAGCGCAACGATTGTCGATTTGCCCAGCGAGGACATGAAAGGGCGGATCATTGGCCGCGAGGGCCGCAACATCAAGTCCTTCGAGCGCGCCACGGGCGTCACCCTCATGATCGACGAGACCCCCGGTACAATCCTTGTCTCGTCCTTCGACCCTGTTCGCCGCGAGGTGGCCCGTATCGCTCTGGAGCGCCTGATTAAGGACGGGCGCATCCACCCCGTTTCCATTGAGGAGACCGTGGACAGCGTCCGGCGCGATATGGAGGACCACGTTATCCAGCTCGGCGAAAGTGCCCTGCTCAAGCTCCGCCTCCACGGCCTGCACCCCGAGGTGATCCGCCTGCTGGGCATGCTCCACTATCGGCTTTCCAATAACCAGAATACGCTCGAACACTCCGTGGAGGTGGCCTTTCTGGCTTCGCTGCTGGCTTCTGAGCTGGGGCTGGACCCCGAGCTGGCCAAGCGTTGCGGCCTCCTGCACGACCTGGGCAAGGCCATCGACCACGAGTACGAGGGCAGCCATGCCGCCAGTGCCTCGCGCCTGCTCCAGCGTCACGGTGAAGACCCCATCGTGGTCAATGCTGTGGCTTGCTCACACGACGAAGTCGAGGCCACCAGCGTGTACGCTGCGCTGACCAAGGTGGCCGACTCGCTCTCGGCCACGCGTCCCGGGGCCCGCACGGACTCCATGGACGGCTACGTGCAGCGTGTGCGCAGCCTGGAGGACATCGCCCTCAACTACGAGGAGGTCTCGGAGGCCTACGCGGTGCAGGCCGGGCGCGAAATCCGCGTCATCGTCTCCCCCGAGGCGGTGGACGATCTCGGGGCCCGCAGCCTAGCCCGGAAGATACGCCAGCGCATTGAGGACGAGCTTCAGTACCCGGGTACGATCAAGGTCACCCTTGTCCGCGAGCAGCGCTTCGTCGAAACGGCCAAGTAGGTTAGTGGGGTGGGGTGATGGCCGCTGGCTTTTGGTCTTGTTGCCCAATTAAATATGAGTATCTGTTTCATCACCATGAGAATCAGGATTCCTGCCGCCGTATTTCTCCTGCTCGTCCTGCCGTTCGCGGTGCAAGCCACCTTTGTCAAAACGCTCCCCGTCACGCTGGAGGCCTACGGCTTCGTTCTCAACGAAGACTCCGATTTTGTCGTCCAGAGCTTCCAGTCGGAGGCCTTTCAATCCCCGGCTTTTCCTGCCGAGTGGGGGGAGCTCCTGCAGACGGACATCCACTACGAAAGTGCCTCGGCCCAGTTGGCGGGTTCGGCCAATGCCGCCTTTGGCGAAGACATCGGGCTCTACACGGTGGGCTCGGAGGTTGGGCTGTTTGCCTCCTACAACAACGAGCCCTTTCAACTGCTCCAATCGGCCAGCATGAGTTTGTCCGGCGCAGCGGACCCGATTGGCAATGTCTCCGGCACGATGGATACGTCCGTGTTTGATGGCGTGGACGTCCAGCTCCCCGATGGCGGCTCTTTTAGCTCGAATGACATGGACTCGATCCGCCACCAGTTCCGGCTCCAGTTGACGGCGATGGACGACCTCGATGCGCAGGATATATCGGCAGACGCGGTCATGCCGGCCAGCATCACTTTCTGGCTCGTCTACCATTTTAATGAAAGTGCGGCCTATATCGATGCGGGCTCGCCCGAGTTTGTCCCTGCCGTGCCCGAGCCAGGCACCTACGCTTTGGGGCTCGGGCTGGTTGCCATGCTCTTTGTCCTGCGTCGGCGTACCTAGTGCCGTGCCGTCATGACTCATATTGTAGGCGTTGACAGTTTACGCGCTGCAAGCTAAGAGGATAGGCGAACCTCTAACTCATTCGCATCTCATGAAAAAGCTTCGCACGTTTCTCACTGCCCTGGTGGCGCTTTCCCTGACCCTGTCCTTCGCCCGCGCGGAGGAGAGTGTGGCCGAACTCAACGAGCTCCTCAACGCGGCCACGGGCTGGTTGCAGAACTACCAGGCCGACCCGCAACAGGCCATCCCGGACGTGATTATCCAGAACGCCGAGGGGGTCATGTATTATAAGATGGTGGGCGGCAGCTTCATCATCGGTGCGCAAAGTGGTGAAGGCTTTGCCATGGTGCGCGATGGAGACGGCTGGAGCCCGCCCGCCTTTTATTCGCTCAGTTCCGGCAGCTTTGGTGCCCAAGTAGGCGGAAGTGAGCAGACCGTGATGCTCTTTTTCATGAACAAGGAGGGGCTCAAAGTGCTCTCCAAGGACGGCATCGACTGGGCGGGTACGGCTCGCGCGACGGGTGGCCCCAGCTCTGCTGGTGACGCCCAGAACTGGTCCAAGTCCAACTCGGCCGACATCTACGTCTACTCGACTTCTTCCGGGCTCGAAGCCTCCGCCGCGGTCAAGGGCATCAACTCGGAGTACGATGTGGAATCCAACAATAACTACTACAAGACGGACGGCCTCGGTCGCCAAAGCATCTTTGGTGGTAGCGTGGCCATGCCTGCGGCTGGAAAGGCTTTTGTCGAAGCTCTCAACCGCTTTGCCGAGAGTGACTAAGCCGGGCTTATTGTAACAGCTTTATGCAAAAAGGCGGGGCATCCACCCCGCCTTTTCTTATAACTCCCTGGTTGTTTTCCTGACGGAAAGCGTATTGTGCCATACGCAAGGCGTCATTGTCGGGTTTAACCGCAAAACAGGGCCAAGGTTGCAGGAGGGGTGTCCTTTTTAGATAAAGAGGAGGGAAGTGACGTCCCTATCTCTGGCTGCGACTCTATGTAAACCGCTTCAGCTCTGGGGCTCGTCGTACTTGCCCATCAGCCAGCCGACGACATCGCCGAGGCTGATTTCTTCCACCGCCTCGTCGCCTTCACGCAGGGGGGCTTCCGGGTTGACCAGGGTGGGCGGGGCGGCCAGGTGCCCGCGCCCATCATGCGGGGAGCGCGTCAGCCCGAGCGAGCCGTTGCCGGTCATGGTGACGACCCAGCGCCCCTGATCGAGACGGCGGTACACCGTGCGCCCGAAGGAGGCGGGTGGCGCGTCCTTGGCCATCGTATCCCACGGCTCGTCCAGCACGAGGGCGCTGTCTGCGGGCAGTGAGCTGTCAAAAAGTCGTCGGATACCCACGCGGTTGCCAGCCACATAAAAGTCGATAAAGATTTCCTTCTCGGTGTTCAGGTTGGTCGGTATGGTGACGACTTCGCCGTCGCCGCGCAGGTAGCGGACGTTCAGGGCCTCGCCCTTGACCTCCAGCTCGGTCACCACAGTTTCGCGCAGGGCGCGCTCGTACTGATCCCGGAGTTTGGCGTAGTCTTCGGACAGGGCGGACAAGCGCGTGCGGTAGATGTCCTCCGCCATTTGCGAGCGCGCAAGCTCCATGCCAGTGTAGCCAACAGCGCCCACTCCGGCCAGAAAGACCGCAAATAACGTCCATGCGCGAACTTCCCGCGCGCGCTCCATCATGCCCATTTTTTTCTCCATGCCCTTGTTATTCATACAGACTCCTTAGCGGGAAATATGTTCAACGCGACCGCGCTCCTGCCGCAGCCAATCCATCGGCGCCAGACCAAACTGCTTCTTAAAAGCCCGCGAAAAATAGTGTACCGAGGTAAAGCCGAGCGCATCGGCGGTAGCGCCTACGTTGCGCTCGCCCGAGGCTAGCATGTCCCGGGCGCGGTTGAGTTTTATAAGGTTTTCGAAGGCCCTTGGGGCATAGCCGGTGTGCTGGCGAAAGAGCGTCCGCAGCCGCGTGTAGCTCACGCCCAGCTCGCGGGCGATCCCTTCCAGGTCGGTTCGTTCCTGCAAATTTTGGAGCAGCCTGGCCTTGGCCGTGAGCACAAGCTCCGCGTCGGTACGTGACTTTGCCTGTGCCTGTTGCGAGCCCGCCCGAAGCAGGGCCAGGATGAGCGGGATGTGGCTGGCCGTGATCTGCTCAATGCCCGGTACGGGGCGCTGCATCCAGGCCAGGAGCTGGTCAAAGGCTTGAATGAGTTCGCTGCGGAAGCTCCCCCGCAGGACGGGTGCCTTGGGGCTGAAAAAGGCCTCCATGAGTTGCCTGGCCTGCGGCCCGTCAAACCCCAGCCAGCACTCGTCCCAGCCGGTGTCCTGTGCTGGAGCGTAGCGGTGCCACTCGCCCGGAAAAAGCACCAGCGCATCTCCGCTTTCCACCCGAGACGCGGGACAGGACTGGGACTGGAAGCTCCCTCCGCCACGGGTGATGAACACGACTTGAAACTCCTGTAGCGCGCGGCCCTTTTTCGTGTCAAATCGGTAGGGTAAGGGGTGTCCCGGAGGCGGGTAGGCTTGCCCGGGAGAAACCTGTTGTCGCCCGGCATCAATCAGCCTGTATCCCCATCTTTCGCTATCTTCTGGGGGTGGGAGGTAGCGGGTAAAACTATTTGAGGGCTTGAGTTGCACAGTTATGTTGAAGGAATCTCTTTTGTCAAAAAGTGCAAATAAAATGCGCATCCGTGCATTCCGTTTTTGGCCTGAATGCACTAGGATTTGTGTGTTAACCCCAACCCCTAGCCCTATGTTTGAGCAAGCCAAGGAAATGTACGCCTCGATCGGCGTCGACGTAGAGAACGCACTCGAGGTAATGGCCTCGACCTCGATATCACTGCATTGCTGGCAGGGCGATGATGTGCGCGGTTTTGAAGCAGGGGCTACCGAGCTGGGCAGTGGCCTGGCCGTGACGGGAAACTACCCCGGACGCGCCCGCACCATCGATGAGCTCAGGCAGGACCTCGAACTGGTGCTGGGGCTCCTCCCCGGTACGCACCGGCTGAACCTCCACGCTATTTATGGTGATTTTGGCGGAAAGAGCGTCGAGCGCGATGCAATCGAGGTTGGCCACTTCCAGAGCTGGATCGACTGGTGCAAGGCTGAGGGTATTGGCATGGATTTCAACCCCTCCTGCTTCTCCCACCCGAAGGCGGACGACGGGCTGACCCTCAGCCATCCGGACAAGGGCATCCGCGAGTTCTGGGTGCGCCACTGCCAGGCCAGTCGCCGTATCGGTGCTGCAGCGGGGGAGCAGCTTGGCTCCGCCTGCGTGACCAATGTCTGGATTCCCGATGGCATGAAGGACCTGCCCGCGGACCGCATGAGCTACCGGCAGCGTCTGGAGCAGAGCCTCGACGCGGTTTTCGCCCAGTCGCTGAACAAGGCGCACAATATCGACGCGGTCGAGTCCAAGCTCTTTGGCATCGGCTCGGAAAGCTTTGTCGTCGGCTCACATGAGTTCTACCTTGGCTACGCGGCCAAGAACCAGACCGCGCTCTGCCTGGATGCTGGGCACTTTCACCCCACGGAGGGCATTGCGGACAAAATTTCCTCCGTCCTGATGTATGTGCCCCACCTGCTGCTCCACGTTTCCCGTGGCGTACGCTGGGACAGCGACCACGTTGTGCTCTTTGACGACGCCACCCAGGCGATCATGCAGGAACTCGTTCGCTGCGACGCCCTCGGCAATACGCACATCGGCCTGGACTTCTTCGACGCCTCCATTAACCGCATTGCGGCTTGGGCTATCGGCACGCGCGCGGCCCAGAAGTCGCTTCTGCTCGCCCTGCTTGAACCGCGCGCTCAGCTTCTCGAGGCTGAAGCTGAGCGCGACTACACCCGCCGTCTCTCGCTGCTTGAGATGTCCAAGGCGCTGCCCTGGTCGAGTGTATGGGAGGAGTTTTGCCGCCGCAACGAAGTGCCCGGGGAACTCACTTTGCTGGAGAAAGTAAAAACCTATGAAAGTAAGGTTTTATCGGCCAGATAGCATCGGTTTCGCTTGCTGCTTGCGATAAGCATGGGCTAGTCTCCGCTGCATGAATGAACGCGTGGAGGAGCGGTGGAGCTCAGTGCCGTTTGACAGCTGGTATCGCTGCCGTTTTCTCTGCCTGTATGCCTGTCTGGGGTGGGAACTTCATCTCAATCGCACCGAGATTGAGCAGACCATTCGTCAGTTGCAGCAGGAGTCCCGGCTGCCGGCCTACCTGCAGTGGCTGGTCGAGCTCTACAGCGAATCCCGGACCAGTCTGGAGGAGGGCCGGGCGGTCTTGGCCCACTTGCTCTTTGAGGACAACGGGGTGGCTCGGGCCCGCCTGACCTGGTCGCTCTTTACCCAGCTCCTGCCTAAGTCCAAGCTGACGGGCAGCCGCTCGCATCCGCTGTTAAGCCTGCTCGAACGCATCAGCCGACGCAGTGGGCGAGACCTGCCGGCGATGGACCGGGATGCGATGGGCCTGGGGCCCACGAAGGCATCGCGCTCGCTGCCGGAAATCGAGCGCGAGCTGGCCTTTAATGACTTTCTCTCCACGCCGGGTTTCCGCGACGCCTTTCAGGCCTACTGGCGCAAGGGGCCCAAGAACCGCAATTGCCGCCAGACGCGGGTGCTCATCTTAATCGCATCGATGGTTGCCATCTGCTCGAATTTTAGCACGGAGCAGGAAATCGCCGACCTCAAGGGGGCCCTGCAGGAGCAGTGCCATTTTTCCGAACAAACGGCAGACAACATTCTGAGCCTTGTACGGGACCTGCACCACGAGCAACTGGACTACATCTGGCTCGCCCTGAGCTTTGCGACAGACGCGACTGATCGGGACCTGCGAGCTTTCGCAGATTTTGTTCAGAGCGCGAGTGAAGACCCCCACCTTCTGCCCGGAAAACGCATGAAGGCGCAGGCGATACATGAGCAACTGAGCCTCTTTGTCTGAGGCGAAACGGGTTCGCTGGCCGCGGTTGGTCCTGTGCTCAGGCCTCCGGGGATACTGGAGCAATCCGTGCCTTGCTCGTCTTACCAATGCCGGGGTTGAAGGTGTTGGTCGGGTCGAGCACGGCGTAGAATTGCTTCAGGGTTTCGTCGGCTTCGTACAGGTGGCCGACGTTGTGCTCGGCGGGGTACTTGGCCCGCTTTTCATCGAGCCGTTTCAGCATCTTGGCTTTGATGGCTTTCAGGTCGGTGCCCTTTTTAAAGATATAGTCCTGGTGGAAGACGTGGCACATGAAGTGGCCGTAGTACAAGGCCAGCTCAAGGTGTTCCGTTATTTCGGGCGGCAGCTCTTCCACCCATTCGAGGTCGTTGCCCAGGAGCGCAATGTCGAGCGCAAGTACCTCTTCAGTCGTTTTCTGGTGGAGGTTTTGGTAGCGGATGGCTGCCCCCGCAGCGGCAAAGCGGTGAAGCAGCGCCGCCTCTTGCTCCTTCTGGTTGCACCTAAAGTAGTCTGTGCCCTCGTGCTTGCTCCACGTTTCCCGGAGGTACGTTTCCGCCTCGTCGATGCCCTCATCGCTCATGACGAGGATGAGGTAGTACTGGAACTTGTCCCGGTATTCCAATAGGCGCTTGGGCAGGTGCTGGGGAAAGAGCTGGCTGACGTAGTAGAGGAAGAGGTCAGGCAGAAACTTGGGCAGGAAGGGCACTTTGTTCAGCAAGTACTCGACGCTGGATTTGAGCGCATATGCCCGGGGGAGGCGTTCCGTGCCCAGGTGCTTGATCGAGAGGAAGACGTCTTTGCCGTACTTTTCGGCGGTATTGAAAATCTCTCGGTTCATGTACTCGCACATGTCCGGTAGCTCCTTGAATTGGGTCAAGATATGCTGGCGCAGCTTGGTAAAGTCGGTCGGGTCGTTGGTGCCGAGAATGAAGACCTGCTTGCGCTCCGGGATGGGGTAGGTGTCTACGCGGACGGCAAAGGCGGCCACTTTGCCCGCGCTGCCGCTGACGTCGTGCAGGCGCTTGGGGTCGGCGTTGTAGCGATTGGGGACGTCTGTATCGAGATTTCTGATACGGTGCTGGTACTCGCGATCCGAGGCGAGCTTGTCCATATCCTCAAGGTCTTCGGTGCGAATTGTACCCGCGGCCAGGCTGGCAAAGATGTCTTCCGGCGTGTCTCCCAAGTTCTTGATGCCGAGGTGGTCGACCAGATTGAGTTTTCCGGCCTTGTCCACCTGGGCAAAGAGCGACAGCTCCGTGTAGGACGAGCCGCGCTTGCACAGGGCGCCACCGGCATTGTTGGCCACACTGCCGATGACGGTGGCTCCGATCGTGGTGGAGCCGATAACGGCGTGTGGGGCGCGGTTGATCTTTTTAAGCTCCAGTTCCAACTCGTGTAGGGTGGTGCCGGGAAAGGCGATGACCTGCTTGCCGCCATCCAGGAGGATCAGTCCCTTCAGGCGTGTCACATTGATGATGACGACCGGGCGGTCGTAGTCGAAACCGCTCGGGCACGAGCCCTCGGTTAGCCCGGTTTTGGTCGCCTGCATGATGATGGCGCAGTTGGCCTCTACGCTGGCCTGAAGTACTTTCCACTGTTCCAGCAGGCTCGTGGGGAAGACCACTGCCACCGCGCCTCCGAAGCCCGAGCGAAAGCCCGAGCGGTAGTAGGCGGTCTTGCGGTCCTTGGTCAGGACGTTGCGCTGGCCGACGATTGCTTCAAATCGGTGAATCAAGCTGGATGTGTTCATATGGGGATGGTTGGCACAGGGGGGGGGCATGTGCTGCCCATAGGAGGTGTGGCTCAGGCTGATTTCACTCAGCACAGGATAGCCATCATGTGTACGGGCCGCAGCGATGCCGGGTCTGAGGAGCGCAGCGCGAGATCGCGCGTGCAGCTTCATCGGGTGTTGTTGCCGTGAGTTATACGACAAGAAATGCTATAAAGGCATCCCGTGGCGCGGACAAGTTGATTTTGCACCTCGGCTGAGTATGCGACTTTGAGGAGGTTTGCATACGCCGCCTAAAGCATATGATCGCCCCGTTCCGGGCAGCTTAGGCAAGCGGACGCGATGTGGATGTGGCGCCAGTCCTGTTTGGCCCGCTTCGCACCTTTGAATCAGGAGCGGCTCTTGCGTCCGGTGTGGTATTGTACGGAACCGGCTTAGTCGGGAAGGATTAGCACCGGCTTGACCCAGGAGATTTTGTTCTCGGTGTTGCCGACTTGGTTGAGGAGCGCGCGCACGATGTCTGTCATGGGGAAGGCCATTCGGGTGTAAGCCTTATGGGGTGTCCAGGCGCTGCCGTGGTTGACCGAGAAAACGGCTTTGATGTCCTTGTTGAGGTCCACATTCATGTCGCGCGCGGCACGGATAACGCCAAGCCCGACGATGTCTGAGTGTACGATAATGCCGTCTGGTCGTCGATTGGAGTTCCAGATGGATTGGAAGGAGGTGTAGCCGAAGAATTCCGAATCCTGGGGTTCGGCGTCGGAGAGGGTATTGTCAAAGTCGTCCGTGCGTATCCACTCTTGCTGGATGGGGAGTCCGTTTTGCTCGAGCGAGTTGTAGAAGGCCTCATGGAGTGCCTGGCCGGAAGTGCTGCGAGTGCTGGATTTTGGCGGCAGCTTGGTGATGAGCCCGATGGACTTGCAGCCGATATTGGTCAGGTGCTCTACGCTCTGGCTGGAAAACGCGGAGAGGTCAATTTCCACGACGGAGCCGCCGAGGTTAACCCCGAACCCAATGGTGTGTACGTCCATGGTTTCGAGCCAGGCGTAGTTGGAGGGGTTGGCGCGAATGACAATCAGGTCCGAGATTTTGCCTTCCTGGATGTCGCGCGCGAGCGGAGAGTGGGGGGTGGCCCAGAACTCGCGAATACGGGAGTCGGCGTAGTGCTGGAATTCGTTGCCACGACCGTGCAGGGTTTGCTGCACGAGCTGGTCCAGCTTGGCGAAGAACACCATTTCCGGAATGGCGTAGCTGGTGACGGCGGCAGCGAGGTAGACTCCCACGGTTTGTGTGTGTGTGCGCGTCGTCTGGATGTAGGTGCCGGAGCCAACGCGCCGCGAGACAACGCCTTCCATGGACAGGGCGGTGAGGCCTTTGGCCACGGTCGCGACATTCACATCGAATTCCACGGCTAGTGCGCGATCTGAGGGGAGTCTGGTGCCTGGCTTGCCGTCCTTGCCGATGTACTTCTGGTACACGGCATCCTTGACCTGTTCGTAGGCTGCCTTGCGGTTTATGCGGGGTTCTTTCATTGCTTCTATCCAGATAAACCACAAATGAATGAATCAATCAAGCAATATTGCAGATTTATTTTTGCATCAATCGGTTGGTCGTGGGTTTAGCCGGGCTCTGTATGGCTTTGTTGCTAGTTTTTATGAGTGATTGGTGGTGTTTTTCTTTGATAAGTGATTCGTTAGGTAAAATAAATGATTGACTCAATGCGTTTGTTTTATGATTTTCAGCGGCATACCTCTGATGAACTACTTTAACCGTTTGTTGAAGCCTGGTCGTGCGCGCACGGCATTTTCGCTCGTAGAAGCACTGGTTTGTGTTTCGGTTCTGGCGATCGTGTCTGCCCTCGTGGTCGTGGCCTTGGGGCGGGTGCGCGAGATGGCCAACCAGTCCAAGTGTGCGACTAACCTGCGGCAGATTAACACCTGCCTGCAGCTCTTTGCGCAGGAGTATGGAGCTTACCCCAACTACAATGTGAGCGATGGTTCGCAGCCGACGGGGCACTGGGCCAAGCGATTACTGGAGTATGTTCCGAGTGATCGGGATTTGCCTGGTGGGGGTACGCGCAGTGGACGGAGCATTTTTACCTGCCCGGCCTTGCTGGAGATGTATCCCGATGCAGGTGAGACGCGGATGTCGGCAACTTACGGGATGAACAATGCCTTTATCGGGGTGGCAAGAAATACCACTGCAACGGGTCCGCAGCACGTGAGTTTTCCTTCGCGTACGATTTTGGCAGGTTGCGCGGCGTGGTCCGAGTCAGGGCGGCACCCCTTTCATAACATCCAGTTTGATATCCTGCCGGGTGTTGTGCGTGACCGCAGATCCGGAGGGCATCCGGAGGTGGACAAGCACGCCGATGGGGCTGCGAACATTGTTTTTGCCGATGGTCACGTGGAGTGGTTTTCGGACACGACGGAATTGAGAGAATTTAAGTACCGCGACAGGGGCAAGGAAGACCTCTGGAGCATATCTAAGTGAGAATCGTTTTTGTAATGAAGTATTTAAAACTAGTTTTAATCGGATTGGTGTTAGCGAAGGGGTTTACTCAGTTGGCAACTGCCTCGGATACCCCGGGCCGTGCTGAAGAGGGAAATGTACCCAAGCTCGTTTGGGCTCACTATGTGGGGTGGGGGTTTAACTTCGCCCAGCATTTTGATGATACCAATGACGTGCGCCGGAAACTCGGTGACAGGTCCCTGCTGCCGGAGAGCAAGTGGGTCAGTGCGGACACCGGGCTGACCAGCACCACACGCCCGCAAATCCTCAGCGCGATGGAGTACGGCGTCGATGGCTTTACCGTAGATATTATTCCTACGGAGGCGTATCCGAATGGGCTGGGCCGACTCTACACTGCTGCCGAAGGGCTGCCGTTCTATATTTCACTTTGTGTGGATGGGTGGCCTGAGAGCTTGTCGGTCGATTTGATTGTCGATCGGCTGACGGAGTATTTTGAGAACTGGGGCGATCATCCGAACAATTTCTATATCGATGGTAAGCCGGTCATTTTCATCTATAAAACGAGCCGTTCGCCAGAGTCCTCCGCGGAGATCGTGAACAAGCTCAAGGCTCGCGGGCATGAGGCCTACTGGGTCGTGCAGCCGCAGCGAGAAAATACCCTCTGGGATAATGCGGACTTATTTGCGCGTTCCCTGAAGGTCTTTGACGGGCTTTATGATTTTGGTAGCAACGGTTTATCTCTGGCCGACATGACGCTGCGCCTGGAGAACGGGCGTGAGGCTTTGGCCAAGGCCGGGCGTCCAGACGGTGTGCTGGTCGCGGGAATTACGCAGGGCTACAACGGCACGCATAACGCCTACTATCGTCCCTTTCACGGTACGGGCACTTTGCGGGATAACTGGGAGGCCGCTATGGCCGTGGATGCCGACTGGGTTTGCCTGACGACGTGGAACGACTACATCGAAAATACGCACTTTGAGCCCTCTGTCTGGGGGCGCGACGCGCTGCTGAAAATCAACCGCGAGTACGCGCGTGTCTGGCGTGGTGAGACCGCTCACCCGCGACCGCCACAGGTCTTTGTCGCATACAAGCCCGAGGTTCGCATGGGCGATGGGTGGACTGTTGAGGTGCAGAGTTTTCCTTACTCAACGAAGCCCGCGCAGTGCTACGTGCGCCTGCTCGACATCAGCGGCAACGTCGAGAAGGTTTACCCTGCGGTCGACTTGAAGCCCGATGGCCACACGGTCGTGGATCATCGATTTGAAACGCCGGGCTTGGATGGGCTGAGCTTCTATCGCGTTGAGGCGGCCATTACGACTGACGGCAAGGCCCCGGCTGCGGACGACAAGGCTTGGCGCGAACTTTACCCACTCATCGTTCGGCCCGGCATCATGCGCGATTACCAGACCTTGCGTGTAGACCTCAACGAACTGCTGCCGTCGCCCTCCCTCGCGGTCAAGGAGGACGGCGATAGCTTGAAGTTTACTTCACGCTTCAAGAGCTGGAGTTGGGTCGGTACGGCAGAGCTCCTCTGCAATGGCCAGATCATGGCGACGCAGGAGATTGCCAAAAAAGGCGGCCATGACGTCGTAGTGGACTTCGAGCTGGCTCCGCGCCCGCAGCGTCAACCCATCGATGTTTACATCGTACGTATCACCCGTGCTGACGGTCGCTACGCCTGGTCAAATCCCGTGGAAGTACGCCATATGGACGACGTTGATTTTGTGAGCTTCCCGGTTGTACCGCGTGGAGGAAATTTTGATGAAACATGGGGCGTGGGCACGCACGGGGCGAAGGTCCCGGTACAGTATGAGGTCGCGAGTGAGGAGATATACGGTTTCTCTCTGCCTATGGATGAAGATTCGGCCCGGCATCCGCGTGATGTTGGCGGTTGGAATATCGTCAGCGAGGGCGGTGGAAAGCGTTGGGGCATTGACGATACCGCTGTTCCTGCGGTCAAAAAGGGGGAGGGCATCCCCGGCGGGGCAGCCTCGTACTACGACTTTGACGGCGAGAACGACCGTATCGTGGTCATTGCCCGTTCCTTGCCGCATGATGTGATGACGGTCGAGGCCTATGTCTGCCCCGAGAGCACCGAAGGGATGACCTACCTGCTGTCCGATCAGAATCGCGCTCTCGATATGGGGATTTTCGACGGTTCGCTCTTTGCGGTAAGGAATGGCACGGAGGTGATCTCCGAAGCAAAGCTGCCCATCGGCGAATGGAGCGCGGTGGCCGCTGTCTATACCGGTGAGAGTATCGAGATTTATATCGACGGAAAACTGGCAGGCCAGGCCCCGACGACGGCTACGATCCGTGCGATCAACTCCGTCCCCACGATTGGCTGCCATCACCAGGAGCACTTGAACTTTTCGCGCTTTTACCGTGGCGGCATGGCCGGGTTTACCGTGACGGGAAACGCCCTGAATCCCGATACCTTCAAGCTGCAGGACACCTACTAGCTTTTATCCCTCTAACGACCCAATCTCTTCAAAAATCCGCATGATGAAATTCAATTGCTTAACCCTAACCCACACTACCGCAATGATGAAGAAGAACAACATCCGTAAGGGCCTGGCTGCTATGCTGCTGGGCGTAGCTACCACCGCCAGCTTGAGCGCGCAAACTGTGCTGCTCAACGATAACTTCGACGACGGAAAGCGCAACGGCGTGCGTGTCGCAGGCCCGGGCGAAGTCCTCCCGCAGTCCGGTTGGTACGAGAGCGCAAACGGCATCTCCTCGGCTGCCACTAACTCGCTCGTGTTCACGGGCAACGGCCTCGAAGTGGCCTACTTCCAGCCCGTTACCATGCAGGTTGGCGAGACCTTGACCATGACCTTCGATGTCAGCTACTCATCGGCTAACAACGTTACCAATAGCCTCCGCTTTGGTATGACCAACTCCCACATGACCCGTACGACTGCCGACGGCCAGGACGGAACGGTCGGGCTACGTACGGATGACAGCGGCATGTACCTTGGCATCAATCCGAGAAACACGGTGGGTAATTCGCGTCAGTACTTTACCACCGGTGAGGTTAAAACGGATCTGTTCTTCCAGGGCACGAACCTGTTTTCGGGTGGCTTGCAGAACACCTTATTCAGCAATACGGTCAACACCGTTACCTATCAGTACACGCTCGTCAGCGCGTCTGAGCTGACCCTGAAGATCGAAATTACCGGTGATGTTAACGACCCACTGGCTAACTTGGGCTGGCAGCGTACGATCACCAGTGCCGACAGCCAGTTCACGACGACCTTTGACACGGTAGGTCTGTACAACTCAGACGGAAACCAAGCCAGCTTTGACAACATCAATGTGACCTACTCTGGGATGATTCCCGAGGCTTCCAATAGCGCCATGATGCTTGGTCTCGGTGGCGTTCTTTGTGCCCTGTACGTTCGTCGTCGCAAGGCATAAATCCTTCTTTTCAAAATGGGGTTATTGAATGATGGGAACTTCCTGCGTAGATAAGGTCCGTTCTGGAATACTGGGCTGGCTGGAGTCAGTGCGTTACCCGGATGAGGGTTGGGGGCGCTGGAAGTACCACGCTCAGTTGGTCAGGCCGTACGCGCTCAATGCGTCTGGCCTGGCCATCTGCATTCTCAACGAGCTGGGCGAACTTGATGCCATCTCTGAGGCGCAGCGTGCCGAGGCTGTCGCCTACTTCCAGAGTTGCCAAAGTCCGGATGACGGGCTCTTTCGCGACCCTCTCGAGACCGAGTCTGACCTGACCGGAACGCACAACTGGGATCAGGTCTGGGGCCAGCGAAATGGGGCCGCCCTGGAGGCGTTGTATGCCCTCGGGGCAGAGCCACAATACCCGGTTCCCAAGGCGCAGTTTGTCGACTTGAGGGAGGTGGACGCCCGTGCGTGGTCGCTTTCCCATGACTGGTCAAACCCGTGGCTTTATGGTGAAACCTGGGCGCGTGCCATTCGAGCCCTGCTGCGCTCGTCGACTCCGGCGACACGCGCGAAAGACGAGCGCATCCTTGAGGACATGTTCAGTTCGCTCGAGTCAGAGCTGCTCGATCCAGAAACAGGCTACCCGATGCTGCTGGGCTGCCATAACCAATCCGTGGCGATGGCTGGTACGTTTAAGTTGATTTTTGCCTACCTTGATGCCAAGCGCCCGTACCCGAATGCCGAAAAGGCCATCGATTCAACCCTGGCGCTACAGCAAGGCAGTGGCGAGTTCGGCGATGAGTCTAACATGTGCCTGAACTGGGACGCAGTCTGGGTCTTGCGCGAGTTGGACATCCAACTCGGCGGAAGTTACCGGAGGGACGATATCTCCGCCGCGGGCGCGTGGCTGGTCGCAGTCTTGATGGCTGACTATTTAAAGTCCGATGGCGCTTTCGCTTTTCATGGGGAGCATGCTATGCTGGCCCACCACGGCATTCGGCTTTGTCACGAGCCTCACCCGATCAGTGACATGCTCGGTACGCTTATGTGCATGAGATGTTTGGCCTACTCCGATGGGTGGCGTAAGGATGCGAACCTGCAAGCAGCAAGATGACCCCCGAGCCTGTCGATATACAGCCGATTCTCAACGCAGCCCTCAAAGCGGTAAAGGAGGCCGAGCTCGGGGCGGGACGCTACCAGCGTTGGCTGGGAGAGGCGGCGCGCGAGCGTGCGGACGGCACGGTGCTCAATCCCTACGGTTGCGCTGATGCAGCCAATATCCTCTACACGCTGGGGGTGTTTCCCACCGACACGGATGAGCGTACGCAGTGGGTGCAAGTGCTGCGGGATTTTCAGGATGCAGACAGTGGGTTGTTCCTCGAAGAAACGCACCACAGCTATCACGTCACGGCGCACTGCCTGGCCGCCTTGCAGCTCTTTGATGCGGGGCCGCTGCATTCATTGCGAGCCCTTTCATTTCTAAACGAGCCACAGGCTTTAGAGTCCTTTCTCGATCAACTTGACTGGGTTAATGATCCGTGGGATGCTTCGCACCAGGGAGCCGGGTTATTTGCCGCACGCGTGTTGGCAGATGAGGCCTCGCCGGAGTGGACAGCGCGCTACTTCCGCTGGCTGTGGGAGCAGCAGGATGCGGAGACGGGCTTCTGGCGACAAGGCTGCATCGGGGTTAATCAAGACGTGCCCCTGTTTCCGCATCTGGCGGGCAGCTTCCACTACCTGTTTAACCACGAGCACATGCGGCAACCGCTACGGTACCCGGTCGCCATGATCGATACCTGCCTGCACATCCGCGAGAGCGGGCAGTGGCCGTATCTTGGAAACGGAGTCGGCTTTGCTGACATCGACTGGGTGTATTGCCTGACGCGGGCCCTGCGGCAGAGTGGGCACCGTCATGGTGATGTCATGTCTGTGTTGCGAGCATTTACGCATGAGTTGTGCGCCTTTCTAATGAAGCGCATCGATACGATGACTGTCCCCTTCGATGACTTGCACGCGCTTTTCGGAATGCTCTGTGCACTGGCGGAGCTCCAGGCGGCGCTACCGGGATATCTACGCTCGGATCGTCCACTGCACCTCGTGCTCGATCGCCGTCCCTTTATTTAGTTTATCGCAGAGCATGCATACCCGAGAGATTACCATTCGCGACCCCTTTGTCTACCGAGATGATGAGCAACAGTGCTACTACCTCTACGGCACGACAGACCTCCACCCGCCGGGTGGGAAAGTTCTCGTACCCGGGGTAGGCTTTAACTGCTGGAAGAGCACCGATCTGACAAACTGGGAGGGTCCCATGCATGCCTTTCGTCCGCCGGAAGGTTTCTGGGCAGAACATCAGTTTTGGGCTCCGGAGGTTTTTAAGTATCGCGGAGCCTATTACATGCTGGCCACCTTCAAGGCGCACGAACGTTACCGTGGCACACAGGTACTCCGTGCGGATTCCCCCGAGGGGCCATTCTTGCCCATCTCCGAGGGGCCTGTTACTCCGGATGACTGGCAGTGCCTCGACGGTACGCTCTACGTCGATACGGATGGCGCGCCCTGGATGATCTTCTGTCACGAGTGGGTGCAGGTGTACAACGGCGGGATGTGGGCGACCCGGTTGTCCGAAGATCTGACGCGTGCGGTCGGCCGCCCTCAGCACCTCTTTAATGCGGCCGAAGCGCCTTGGAAGAAGAAGCAGGCCTGGCCGGATAAAGGCGGCGAGCACCCCTTTCCGATCTACGTCACAGATGGGCCCTGGATGTATGAGCACAGCAACGGCTCCCTGCTCATGCTCTGGTCGAGTTTTGGCGATAAAGGCTACGCGATGGGGCTGGCACGCTCAACGACAGGCACTATTCTTGGGCCGTGGGAGCAGATGGATCAGCCGCTCTGGAAAGAAGATGGCGGTCATGGTATGATTTTTGAAACCTTTGAAGGCGAGAAGCGTCTCGTCTTCCACACACCCAATCAACGCTATGACGAGCGGGCCGTATTTTACCGCATTGCCGAGACTGCGGACGGGCTCCAGTGTTCAGATCGCATAGAGCAGTAAGCAACCTTTTTGCATGAAGTCGCCACCGAACATTCTTTGGATCTGCACGGACCAGCAGCGCTTCGATATGCTTGGCTGCTATGGAAATCCTCACGTTAAAACGCCGAATATCGACCGCCTGGCTGCGGAGGGGGTGCGCTTCGAACATGCCTTTTGCCAAAGCCCGGTTTGCACGCCGAGCCGTTCGAGCTTCCTGACGGGTCGCTACCCGCGCACGACGCGCTGCCGCCAAAACGGCCAGTCCATCCCCGCGGATGAAAAGCTCGTGACCAAGGTGCTGGCCGACGCCGGGTATGCTTGCGGCTTGTCCGGTAAGCTCCACATCTCTGCTTGCGATTACCGCATGTATGCGTCTGAACCGCGTATTGATGATGGCTACCGCGACTTTCACTGGTCGCACCATCCGGCTCCGGATTGGTCCGGCAATGAGTACATCCATTGGCTTGAAGAGAAGGGGGTAGCGTACGCCACCACGCCTCGCGAAGACTGCCCCTATGTTATGCAGGGGATGCCTGCCGAGCATCACCAGACGACATGGTGTGCGCAGAAGGCAATTGATTTTATTGATAAGGAAAAGGGCTCGGGCCAACCCTGGTTGTTCTCGGTCAACATGTTTGATCCGCATCACCCCTTTGATCCTCCCGAGGAGTACCTCGCGCCCTACCTGGAGAAGCTCGGCGAGATTCCTCTGCCGAACTACCGCGAGGGTGAGTTGGCCGAAAAATCGGATTGGCTCAACATTGATCACCGCGGTGCCTATGGTGGGCTGAGCGGGTTTGACTTCGAGTCGATGAGCGAGCGTGACCACCGTCTTGTGCGGGCGGCAAGCTGGGCGATGTGTGATCTGATCGATGTGCAGGTCGGTTGCATGCTCGACGCGCTTAAGCAGTCCGGGCAGTGGGAGAATACCATCGTCATCTTTATGTCCGACCACGGTGAACTGCTCGGGGATCATGGCGCCTATCTCAAGGGCCCCTTCTTCTACGAGCCCTCAGTGCGTGTGCCGCTCATCCTGAGTTTTCCCGGCGGTAATCTTTGCCCACACTCCTGCGACTCGCTCGTCGAGTTAGTTGATCTGACGCCGACCTTGATCGAGGCGGCAGGGCTCGTGCCAGAGCTCGGGGTGCAGGGACGTTCGCTCTGGCCGCTGCTTCGCCAAGAGGAGAATGTGGCTTGGCGTGACGATGTATACTGCGAGTTCTATAATGCTTTGCCCGGACACAAGAACCCACCTGCTCACGCGACGATGCTACGCACCGAGCGCTACAAGCTGGCCGTGGCCCATTCACTGGGGAAGGGCGAGCTATACGATCTAGCGTCGGACCCGGATGAATCATTCAACCTGTGGGATGATCCCGCCTCTGCGGCAATCAAGCTGGAGCTCTTTGAGCGGCTCTGTCATCGCATGGCGTGGACGGTTGATCCGCTCCCGCCGCGAACGGCTAACTGGTAGACAGCGCTTCCCAAAGAACCCGCAGCCATAGCTGATTCTATCGCACCCGCAGATTGTTGATGCTGCTTTCGGGGTGGCTGTCTTTTGTTCGAATTAGTGTTAACATAACAGCTCGTCGGCTTTGACACAGCCTGCCAAGTATCACAAGCCTGTTGGCCTATTCTACTTGCTCTCTTCCAGGGCGCGCCCAGGTAAATCGATACGATGAAGACTAAAGGATCATTCGAGACTGAATAATAGTGGTGATGCGTATTTCGGATTCACCGACCTGAGAATTAGTTACCCCAAACCGAAAGATCCATAGACAACTGCTTAGAATATTTACCTGATCGGGCCTTGGTTAAATCTGCACCAAGAGGCGGTGCTTATTCACCCTAATCATATTACCCTATGAGCCTGGCACGCGTATTCGCGGAGTCCCGTACTCCAGCGATCTTTTCCACCTTTCGTTTTGCTTTCAGCCGAGTTTGTCGACGCAGATATTGGGCGTACCCGAGCCGGTCGGGGGGGCACTTTTGCTGGTTAACGCTGGCGATTGTCATGGCTGTCCTGGTTGCCAGTACAGCGCGGGCGATTGACCCTGAGCAGTTGGGCGGCGTCATTATCCACAAGCACAACCAGCATGAGCGCTACATCGCCGATCCATCGATTACGATCATGCCCGACGGTAGCTACATTGCGAGTCACAACTGGCATGGCGATGATCCGCCGTCGCCGCGCACTACACGCATCTATCGTTCTACCGATGGCGGGCAGACATGGACGCTGCGCTCGGAGGTGAATAAATCCAAGCAGATACTATACAGCTACAATGGTGATCTCTACATTATGGGTGGCTTCAACCCCAAGATCCGTCGCTCCACCGATATGGGCCTGACGTGGTCGAGCCCGGTATCGATGCCCAGCGGTGGCTTTGACTCTGCGGTCAGTATCCCGCATATTTATAATGGTCGCATATACTTTGCCAACGGCATGCGACTGATCTCAGCTCCGCTCGTGCCGAATTTGCTCGATGCGGATTGGACCGCCACGAACGAACTGGACGCAACTCCTTCGGGCTCGGGCTCATGGCTCGGTGGTGACTTTAAGCGTTGGCACGAAAGCCAGGTTGTGGCCTCTCCTCAGACGGGTGTTGTCATGATGCCCAATGTTGAGGACATGCCCAACTCGGCTTTGATCGAGTGTAACGAAGCGGCCACGACGCTTACCTTTAATACCGCTGACTTCGTTAACCTGCCGGGCGCAGACAAAAAGTTCTGCGTCTTCTACGACGATGTGTCAAAGCGCTTCTGGGCTCTGACGAATCCGGTGCTGCCTGAGCACGGGGGATACGGCACTTCCCAAAACGAGGACCTGATACGTAATGCCGGAGCGCTGTACTCCTCGGCCGACTTGCGGGATTGGGAGCTGGAAAAGATGTTACTCTACACGGCTGATCTCGACGTCGAGGGCTTCCACTACTACTGCTCGGCGATTGACGGCGACGACCTTATCTTTGTTGCGCGTACGGCCTTACGGGACGGCAGTTACACGCCGGATCGAGCGCATGATGGCAACATATTCTCCTTTCACAAACTGGAGAACTTTCGTAATCCTGAGCGGGAATTCGTCCTCGTTACCTGTACCGACAGCGATAAAGTCCGCCGGGTAGAGACAACCCTCAACGCGAACCTCGCCCCCAGTGGCCAGTTCACAAACTTCTCCATGGATCGACCTTTTGGTATTACCCAGGCGACGAATGGTGACGTTTACGTCGGAGAAAACAAGGCCGGTGGACGTATTTTGCGCTTCACGCCGGAGGGGGATTATGTGGAGACGGTAGCCACTGAGGGGGTTGATTTCGATGGTATGCCCGTTGCACTGACCGCTTATGGCGATGATGTCTTTTTTACCTCATGGGGGACGTCTGACCGCGTGCACCGCGTGGACACACTCACCAACGACGTGAGCTTCTTCGTCACGGGTGGCTTCGGGCTTAATGAGCCCAAGGGCATCGTGGCGGGCTCGGATGGTACCATTTATGTGGCTGACAGTGGTAATGGCCGTATTAGCAAATTCGACGCAGTGAGCCGCGACTTTCTCGGGAATCTGCTAACAGGACGCGACGACGTGAATGCTCTTGGTATCCACGAGGCCAGCAACCGGATGTTCTTTTCCTGGCATGGAGGAGGCCATACGAACCTGGGCCGGGCTCTGCTGGATACCGGTGGGGTACAGACCTACTACAACACCAACGACCTGGGCACGGTAAATGGATTTATCCGTTTTAACAATGAGTACTACTTCACCGACTATGAAGCCGACAGGCTTTATCGCCTTGAGATAAGTAACAGCAAGACGACCAACATTAAGGTGACTTTTCACGGTGCTTCTCATATCCAGCCGCTGGCTCCTATTGCACCGACGATTGTCTCTGCACCGACTCCTCAGGAGGTGAATGGGGGAGGCGCGGTTGTGCTCGAAGTCGAAGTGGAGGGTTTTCCTGAGCCGCACCTGCAATGGTACTTTGAGGGAGAGCCGATTCCGGGCGAAAACGGTACCACCTTGAGTCTGGCGGATTTTGGTCTGGGTATGGCTGGGGACTACTCGGTGACAGCCTCCAACGGTGGAGGGAGTTCGAGTAGCGCGTCGGTCGCCGTGCTTATGTCTCAGGCGATTGCCTTTTCGCCGCGGCCGGTCGTCCGCTTCTCCGCTGAAGGCATTCCGCTCTATGCGGGCTCGGATTCGGGCTTGCCCGTATCGCTGAGTGTGGATTCGGGCCCCGGTACCGTGCAATGGCAGACGCTGCTGCTCAGCGGGCTTGGGGAGATTAGTCTTCTGGCTACGCAAAGTGGAGATGACCAATACGCACCGGCTACACCCGTATCGCGCATGGTTACGATTGAGCCGAGTTTTGACTTCTGGCGTTACAGCGAATACTCCGCAGCCGAGCTGGAGGACCTTGACGTTAGCGGGGCTGGCGCTATGGCAAGTGGATTGCCTAACCTGACACGCTATGCCCTGGGTGTCGGTCGCTCCGAGACATATTCGCACCTGCTGCCGACTGCGGGTACATTGGGCGGCTCATATGCTTACGAGTACTGGCGCGATCCTTCCGTCGCTGACATTGATTGGCAGGTTGAAGTTTCTTCCAGCCTAATTGAAGGTTGGCACCGGCCAGCCAGCATACATGAAGCCTATGTAGAGAGCGACAGTGGCAGGGATCTCTGGCGGGTACTCGTGCCGATGGACTTCGGCCCCCTGTGCTTCTTTCGCTTAAGCCTGCTTCGATTGGATGAGAGTCGGGGGTTAATCCTCTTGAAGGATGATTTTGAAGATGACGACCGCGCTAACCAGGAGCTCCCTGATTCTGCGCAGTGGTTTCAATCCTTTAACAATCTCAGCCTTGTGGAAACTTCGCCTGATGCCTACGCACTGGAGAATGCCCCCACCAGTGCGGTTATTCGACATGGTGTCAGCTACTTTGCGCCCGCCGCATCGCCTGTCTCGCTGGCCGTGGGGGAAACCTTGACGGCCTCTTTCCAACTTACCCCAACCTCGCGCACCCCCGATCAGGGCTTGACTGTGCTGCGTGTAGGCTTGCTCCACTCCGGGAGTTCGCGCCAAACAGCGGATAATACAAACCCCGACCTGACGATGAGCGGCTATGGGCTTTTTGTCGATCCTGCAAACCAGGGGGTGCGTGCTTACGGACGCTCTGAAGATGCGGGCCCCATTTTTTCTTCGCTGGGTAGTGGAAATGGCTGGGTTGGTGGAACCACGGGGGGGCTTATATCCGACACTGTCCCGGAGGATGGCTTTGCGCTGGTTCAGGGCATGCCCTACGAGATCACACTTGAGATTGAACACCTGGCCAATGGTGATGTGAAAGTCACCTATACGACGACCGATGGTATCAACACCGCGAGCACCAGCTTTGTCGAAGAGGACTATTTGGTTTATGATTTCGATACCATCGCTTTCGCCTGGGGTGACGCTTTCGGTGACGGCTTGATCGACAACGTTGTCGTCACGCACACCTCGCCGGTAAAACTGTATGACGGCTTTGACGACGGCAGTCGCACAAACCAGAATCTTCCCGTATCCGCGCAGTGGTATCAGTCCTTTAACAATCTTGATATGGTGGAGACATCGCCGGGGGTCTACTCGTTGGAGAATGCTCCGGCCAGCGCAGTTATCCGGCACGGTGTCGCGTACTTCACCCCTGCCGACCATCCTGTTTCGCTTGGAGCTGAAGAAACGCTGACCGCTTCACTCCGTGTAACCCCGACATCGCGTACGCCAGATGATGGCTTGACTGTGCTGCGTGTCGGCTTGCTCCGCTCAGGCGATTCGCGACAAACCGCTGATAGCACGAACCCGAATCTCACCATGAGCGGCTACGGCTTTTTCATCAACCCCACTAACCAGCGCGTCCGTGCTTACGGGCGCTCCGATGATGCGGGTCCAGTTTTTTCCTCGCTGGGCAGCGGCAACGGCTGGGTCGGTGGGGTAACGGGAGGGCTGCTTTCCGACCTGACGCCGACCGGCAGCTTTTCCATGGTCCAGGGCGAGGATTATGATATCACTGTTGAGATTGAGCGCCTCACCAACGGCGACCTGAATATTACCTACACGACGACCGATGGCACCAGCACTGCGAGCACCCAGTTCGTAGAGAGCGGTTATTTGGTCTACGATTTCGACACCATCGCCTTTGCCTGGGGTGACGCCTTTGGCGATGGCCTGGTGGACAACGTTACCGTGGCGCACACGACTCCCTGAAGCCAAGGCTCCGTGGCCTATGCTTTTTCCGGGCGAATGCTCTTGCCATCAACAAAGCGTGGCGGGATTAGCACTTGCCAGGGTGCATTCGGAATCCCGTACTCATGGTGGTGCAGGTGAGCGGCCAGCATGTCAACTGCGGCAGCGGCCACTTGTCTGCGGCGGTGATCCATGCCGGCCAGCCCGTTCATCGCGGATATCCAGTCATGCACGACTAAGCCTATATCATCGGGAATCTTCAGGCCCATTTCGCCTAGCCATGTGATAATCGGCTCATGCATGCTTATGAGCACGTCCGGCTTATGCTTATGCAGCCATTTCTCGAACAGGACGCGATTGTCGGCCAACTTTGGCTCAGTAAAGAGAAGGAGCGGCAACTGGCGTTTGGCGGGAAGCGATTGCTGATAGTGCAGGAGTGCTCCCGAATAGGTGTGGCCCGCGCGTAAGTCTGCCCAGGGTGTAATGACCAGACCGATACGCTTATAGCCACGCTTCTCCAGTCTCTGAAAAATGGCCAGTAGCCCTTCGGTGATGTTTGTGCTAGCCCTGTGCAGTGAGGGGCGGGGGAGGCCAAAGCCAAAAGTCGCTGCGGCCAGCCCGGTGTAATCGAGTTCGCTGCTGGCGCATTGGGGTGAGTTGACGGAAACGAGCACACCGCTGATATTTCGTGTCGTGAGAATGTTGCGTATACGATTGGGAGGCAGCCCTCCCTGGCCGATCTGAAACACTTCAACCCGGTAGCCATGACTGGAGGCGCGTTGGCGCACATCATCCACTGAAATGTAGTTATGGATATCGTGGCCAGAAGTATCTGGCTCACTGAGCAAGGCGATCGTTTCGCTCTCGCCACGCTGCCGCCGCAGCCGGATGCGCTCCATAAGTTGAGAGACCAGAGGGTCGGGTGCATAGCCTAACTTTTCGGCTTCTGCGAGTACGCGCTCTTTAGTCTCGGTGCTGACACGGGGCGAGTTGCGCAGGACACGGGAGACCGTCATGACGGATACACCCGCCGCCTTGGCCACATCTTTTTGACTGACTGAATTGGCGGAATCCATGACGTGATGTTATCGCAACATGGAATAGGTTTTGTCAAACTTCAAGTGCTGGGTTTGGTTACTGCATAGCTTAAGCCTTGAACTGGATTTGTATTTATGAGCCTGGCATTTACCCCCAAATTAAAGCGACAGCTGGCTGATGTTGGCGTGATCGCGGTCGTTGTTTCCAACGATGAAAAGCAGGCTGGTCCGCTGGCCGATGCTCTCATGGCCGGAGGCGTGTCAGCAGTCGAGCTGGCCCTGCGTACTCCGCGTTCGCTCGAAGTATTGAAGGCCATGAAGCGCCATGCTCCCGCGATGTTAGTCGGCGCGGGTACGGTGATTCTTCCGGAGCAAGTGCGCCAGGTGCAGGACGCGGGAGCGGACTTTGCAGTCGCGCCCGGCACGAACCGTCGTGTGCTTGATTGCGCCGATGCTGCCGGGTTGCCGTTTGGCCCCGGAGTCGTGACGCCGAGCGATATCGAAACGGCCCTGGAGTTTGGTTGCAATGTGCTGAAATTTTTTCCGGCTGAACCTTCCGGTGGACTCGCTTATTTACGTAATATGATCGCTCCCTATCTGCACTTGGGGATTCAGTTTATACCCTTGGGCGGACTACGTTGCGATAATATCGCCCCCTATGCGGAGGATCCGAATATCCTGGCCTTGGGCGGTTCGTGGATTGCCCCGGGAGCTCTCATTGCAGAGGGGAATTGGGCGAGCATTACAGATCGGGCTAGAGAAACAATGCATGCCATCGGGAAAACGCCTTCACTCCATCCCTTGTATTTATGAAAACCGTTGTCTGCTTTGGTGAAATAATGGGGCGCCTTGCCCCTGAGCAGTTTTATCGTTTTAGCCAGGCCTGCCCCGGCAAGCTCGACCTGACCTTTGCCGGCGCTGAGGCAAATGTGGCCGCCTCAGTGAGTATGCTGGGGGGGAGCAGTATGTTTGTTTCCGCGATGCCCAAGCATGCTATTGCTGAGGCCTGCTTGCGTACGATGCGAGGGCTGGGCGTGGATACACGACACGTCCTGTCTACGGATACCGGGCGTCTGGGCTTGTACTTTGTCGAGACCGGTGCCAACCAGCGACCAAGCAACGTGATTTATGATCGCGACTACTCCTCGGTCTCGATGACGCCGGGTGATGAGTACCCCTGGGATGAGATTTTCGGTGAAGCTGGCTGGTTGCACGTTTCGGGGATTACGCCTGCGCTTTCCCAGGTGGCCGCAGCGGCCGTGTGCTTGGCGGTTGAAAAGGCAAAGCAAGCGGGAGTGACGGTCTCGTGCGATTTAAATTTCCGCAAGAAGCTCTGGAGGTGGGCACCGGATCGCCCGGCCCGCCAGCTCGCAGAAGATACGATGCGTGAGATCCTGCCGTGGGTTGATGTCGTGATCGGCAACGAGGAGGATGCCGCCGACGTGCTGGGTATCCACGCAGCGGATACAGATGTCGACTCCGGTGAACTCTCAATCGAGAAATATCCGCAGGTGGCCGCAGCTATTGCTGAGCAATTCAGTAATGTCAAAAAAGTCGCCATCACGCTGCGAGAGAGTCTGTCCGCCAGCCACAATAACTGGGGGGCCATGCTCTACGACACGCAGACGAGGCAAGCGAGCTTCGCACCTGTAAAGGGTGGTAGCTACCAGCCGTATGAAATTCGCAATATCGTGGACCGTGTCGGCGGGGGTGATTCATTCGCCGCCGGACTAGTCTACGCCCTTCATTCTGGTCACTACCCCTTGGATCAGGACGCAATCAATTTTGCAGTATCGGCTTCTTGTCTCGCCCATTCGATCAAAGGCGACTTTAATTTTAGCACACGCAAAGAAGTCGAAGCACTCATGTACGGTAATGGATCAGGGCGCGTTGTGCGCTGATGCTTATCGTGTCTGCGTTGCACGTATTAGTCATTGTCTATTACCCCACCCGCACCCCCGTATAGAGAAGTTATGCCTGGAACATTTCGCAAGCTCGGCCACATCATTCTGTCCATCGGTCCCGGCATTTTTGCCATAGGCTACACACTGGGTACAGGCAGTGTAACCGCGATGTCCAAAGCGGGCAGTGAGTTTGGCATGGAGCTGCTCTGGGTACTCGCACTCAGCTGCATCTTTTCCGGCATTCTAATGGAGACGGCAGGGCGCTTTGCCCTGGTCACAGGCGATACCGCAGCTCACGGTTGTAAGAAGCATTTACCCGGAGGAAAGTGGCTTGCTGTGCTGATGATTATTGGTGTCGTCACGGGCCAGTGGTTCTGCCTCTCTGGGCTGGTTGGACTCTCCTCAAGCGCGGTATATGAGGGGTTGCGATTATTCGTGCCGGGCCTGGACGGTGACTATTACTGGCCGGTCCTTGGCATTGCCGTTGTTATCATGGTGGTCATGTACGCCCTGTTGTGGCATGGCGGCTACGGATTTTTTGAAAAGGTCCTGGTGTTCTTTGTGGCGCTACTGGGCCTGTCTTTTCTGCTGTCGATGTTCATCGTGCTGCCGCCTGCTGGAGAAATCGTTGGAGGGTTGATTCCGACAATCCCGGATGTACCGGGTGCGACCCTGATGATCGCCGCTTTTGTTGGAACGACAATGGCTGCTCCGACGTTTGTCGTGCGCCCGCTGCTGGTAAAGGCCAAGGGCTGGCAGGAGAAAGACCTGAAGCACCAGCGCGTGGATGCGATCATGGGGGCAACACTGATGTTCGTGCTCAGCGGTGCCATTATGGCCTGCGCCGCAGGTGCCTTACACAGCCGTGGCATGGAGATTAACAAGGTGCTTGATATGGTGCATACGCTAGAGCCGATTGCAGGGCGCTTTGCTGTCGCACTTTTCTTGCTTGGTACGCTCAGTGCGGGACTTTCTTCCATCTTCCCTATCTGTATGGTGGCGCCACTTTTAGTGAGTGACTATCGCAATGGGCGCTTTGATAGCCACAGTTCACTGTTTCGCTGGCTTTGTGCTGTGGCCTGCCTGTTGGGCTTAACAGTGCCCATCCTGGGGGCCAACCCCATTATGGCGCAAATCCTGACCCAGATAGCTCAGGTCTTTATCCTGCCGCTTGTCATCGGCGTATTTGCAACGCTGATTAACAAGACCTCCCTCATGGGGAAGCACCGCGCCGGGTGGGTACTCAACAGCGGCCTGGCGGTGGCCTTTGTCTTTTCACTCGTCATATCTTATATTGCGTTTCGTGGCCTGCTCGGGCTCTTGCAGGCATCGGAGAATGAGGTCGCCGTTTCGCCAGGAGATTGCTGGATGGTATGCGTCAACGATCAGCGCTTTACACAAGTGGGTGGGGACGAACGAATCTACGCTGATGCCCGTCCTGGTTCGCTCGTTGCCATCAATACTTCAGCCTTGCCGTCGCTTGAAGTCAGGGAGCTGGAAAATGTTCCGGCCAGCTTGATTGGTCCTCCGACCTCCGTTGCCATAACACCGGACAATCGCCTGGCCCTTATCTCGGCGGCCATGCGCGTCGACCCGGATGACCGCCAGCGTCAGATCCCTGATTCGCGCCTGAGTGTCGTTCGGCTGGACACCGCAACGCCGCAGATCATTCAAACACTTGAGTTGGGGACGCAACCTTCAGGTGTGGATATCAATGCCGCAGGCACGCGTGCCCTCGTCGCCAACCGTGCTGATGGTACAGTTTCGTTGTTGGCGCTCGGTGAATCCAGCGAGCCGGTCACGCTATTGGGAACTTTTACCGTGGCTGAGGCTGATGAGAGCGTGTCGCATGCGGCTTTCTCCCCCGATGGCAAGCGCGCGCTTATTACCCTGAATAACACCAACGCCGTGCTCTATGCCTCTGTGGAAAACGACCAAGTGACTGCTATCCAACGCCTGGATACGCCGGTTGGTCCCTACGCGGTAGACTTTACCTCCGATGGGCAGCTCGCGGTTGTCGGCAACGGGGCTGCGGGATCGGTGTCGGTGATTGGGGTTGAGCCAGATCGTATCGAAATTATCGATACAATCCCCGTCGGTGTGGTTGTTGAAGGTATCGATGTCAGCCTGGATGGGCAATGGCTGGTGGCGAATTGTCTGGAGAACAGTCACAAGAAGCCTGGGGCGCCTACTCATCGCTCTACCGGCATGGTCATGCTTTTAAAGCGAGAAGGTCAGACTTTCTCTGCAGTAGATGTTATGCGCGTCGGCGGCATCCCTCAAGCAGCGGTTTTTACCCCGGATGGACGCTATCTGGCCGTTGCCAGTAACGAGAATCAGGACGTCTGTTTCTACGAACTCAAGAATGACAAACTGTCTTCAACAGGTCTTCGGGTTGCCTGTATCGGTGGCCCAGCTGCCATGCGGGTACCTCCTCTCTATACCGGGGCAGACCAGGTATCGCTTACACTACCCTGATGCTTACGCACGCCGGGAGTCTGAAGTTTCCCTGATCGCTGTGTTTCTGGCAGGTCTATTCGGTGGAGCAGAAGCATCTATTTTGCAAAAGGTATTTGGCACGAATCAGGTCTCAGGAGATTTCGTATTATATCTAGCGTCGTGGATGTTTCCGGTTTTTGCCCACGGAGCAGGTGAACCCGTGGCCGGCTCGCCCTTCTTCTTTTTTGCGTTTATGATGGTATTGCAGTTCTTCATCGTATGGCGCTATTTCCCTGAGACCAAGGGGGGGACGCTCGAGGAAATGCGCCGTCGACTGGGGATCAATTGAGAGGACACAAGCGACGTATGCCTTCAGGGTTCATCGCCCAAAATTCAGCCCTAACCCACTTATCTCTTTATGAAATACTGCACCTTACTAAGCCTGCTTGCCTTTCTCTCCGTTGGCCACGCCCAGACCGCTCAGGATATCCTTTGGGATGCCGTGGCGGTATGGAATATGGACACGCTGAATTCTACCAACGGGCAGGGCCCCCTGAAGGCGGTAGGAAACGTGTCTGTCGGAAACGCCCTGCGCGGGGCTGAGCGGGAAGCCTCTCTGGAGCTGGGGGGCAGGGGAGCAGTCGCAATTTTCTCCGGCGGCTACTTGAACGCTGGCGAAGGGAGTAGGGGGCAATTTCAGGTAAAGGGCGATAAGCTTACGCTCCTGTTGCGCTTCAAGATGGGAGAGAAGGGGCTCTCCGGGGCTGAACTTTTTTCCAAGCATGGTGGCCATGAAGCCTGCTCATTCAACCTATACGCAAATGGCGGGGAGGTCGGCTTCGAGATCGGAACAGTAAACAGCGAGAGGCTTGCTGGCAGCATCCGTATTCCTGCGGACATGCTCTCCGCAGACCATTGGCAGACTGTTGTCGCCCGATACGACGGCGATCGCATAAGCCTTTTTCTGAACGGACTCCCCGTCGCGATAACCAAGGCCTCTGGTGACCTGCGCGTAAACGATGAGCCCCTCATCCTGGGCCGAGCCTTGAATGGCGAGGTCGATATCGCGGCGATATGGTCGCGCGCGCTCTCCGATGATGAGATAGAAAAATTCGGTGGAGACCCTGAGCAGATAGCCAGCAAGAAGAGAGCATTGCGCGAAGAGATTGAGAAAGTGACAGGCAAGGATGGCTTGACGACAGTGGACAAGATGCGCGCTGCATTGGAATTACGAGAGGAGATTGCTTCCGACCCGCATCGCCCCCGCTATCACATTATGCCGCCAGAGGGTTACTGGAATGATGTTAATGGCACCTTTTACTGGAATGGCCGCTACCACGTGATGTTCCTCGGGCGCACTGCCCCGGATGCGCAGACCGTGATGGCAGGCATTGATACCTCGCGGGCGCGTGAGACGTGGATGCATACCTCCAGTGCTGACCTCGTCCACTGGGTGCAACATCCTCCGGCCATGAAGCCGGTCTTCGACGGTTCCATGCCGCGGGGACTTTATAGCGGAGACGCCATCGACGGAGCTCCCGTGCCTACGCTGATTTATCACGTTCCCTCGCAGGGAACATGTATCTCCACAGCCGCCGACCTGAGCGATCCCGAGCTTATCGAATGGACGCCCAGTCCGCACAACCCCGTGATCCCCGAAGACGGAGAGCCCGAAGAGGTGAAGGTTTTTGACCCCACTGTCTGGAGGGAGGACGATGGCACCTACTATGCGCTCATTGGGAATAAGAGTTATGCGCCGGGCTACGAGGAGGGCGACTCAACCAGCCTGTATCGTTCGACAGACCTCATCAACTGGGAGTACCGAGGACCGTTCTATAAATCGGATCGCAAGTGGACCCACGAACTGGAGGATGCCGCCTGTCCGGATTTCTTTCCTATTGGCAATGGCAAGCATATGCTGCTCATGCATGGGCACCGACCGCTGTTAAATACCCACTACTATATCGGTGTCTGGGATCGCGATAACGAGCGCTTCATCCCCGAGCAGCACGGGCGCATGAGCTGGGCGGGCGGCGAAGTGTGCGCGCCTGAGACGCTTGCTGACGATCAGGGGAGACGCATTTACTGGGGAGCTGCCCGTGATGCGATTCGTACCTCACCGGGGTGGAAAACGGTGTCGACACTTCCCCGCGTCCTGAGCCTTGATGAAGATGACACCCTGCTGATCGAGCCTGTCCCGGAGCTTGAAGCGCTGCGGTATAACGGGCGAAGCTTTCAGGACATGGTAGTTTCCGGTGAGCTGCATTTGGATGACCGTGGGGGTGACTTGCTCGAGATACGGGCCGAGATCGAACCCGGCGATGCGCGCGAGTTTGGTGTAATTGTACGCCAGTCTCCGCAAGGCGAGGAGCAACTGCCCGTTATGATTAGCCTGGACGATAATATCGTCTATACAGACATCAGCCAAGCCACCCTGAACCCAAAGGTGAAATACCGACGGCTTACCTACAAGGAGTCCTTTGAGGCCTTGCCGGAAGACCAGCGTTATGTAACGCGGCAGGAGGCTCCCTTTACCCTGAAGCCGGGCGAGACGGTCGATCTGCACATTTTCATTGATAAGAGTATTGTGGAAATTTTTGTCAATGGGCGCCAGTGCGTGACGCAGCGCATCTACCCGACGCGGGAGGATGCACTCGGTATTTCGCTGGTGTCCAAAGACGCTCCCATGACCGTGCGAGACTTGCGGATCTGGGACATGCACCCAACGCATTAGACTTACCCACTACTTGCTTTCTACTGGTCTCGTTGATTGTGAGCCGATAATACTGCGAAGCGCTGCCTGCACGGTTACCCGGTTGGCAGCGCTTCCGTTTATACGCCCATAAGACGGCAGAGTCATCGGTCACAGGCGGATAGAGGAATTGTGGCGAGGGGGCAGCAGAGTCGGGCGCACGTTAGAAGTAATGATGTGGTCATGGATTCCTTAACTGATGCTGCGTTAACATAACACGGAAGGGGTGTTGAAAAGGCGTGAGATTGCTGAATAGTAATGTCTACCTAACCCCTACTTAACTCCAAATCGTGTATAAAATGAGTGTTATCACTCTGCTTGTCAGGGCGGCTTGAGCCTAGGCCTTGGCTGTATTGAGTGTGCTTTGTTTTGCACGGCTATAGCTCGTTGCAGCAGTTATCCTATGTGCATGAGGATGCTTTTTCATAGTAAGCCCGACGGACGCCATCACGGTGTCACGCTGGTTGAGATCTTGGTGACGATCGCTGTAGTCGGGGTGTTGGCCCTTATTCTAACCTCCGCCTTTGGGGGCATACAGGAAAATGCGCGGCAGACCGCATGCGCAGGTCAGTTGCGGCAGATATTCACATGCATTCAGCTATACGTAAATGATCACAAGGGCTATCTGCCGTCGGGCACGCGTCCTACGGACCCAACGGTTCCTCCTGCACAATCCAGGACTTCGCGTTGGGCCAGGGACATGGAAGAATATCTGCCCCAGAGCAGGCGGGCTGTCTCGACTACCTTGCCATGGGAGAATGAAATCTTTGTTTGTCCGTCGGCCCTGAGTCTGAGCGGGAAAAGCGGCCCCGGCTATGTTCGCATGGCATACAATGGGGCTTCATCCTGGTACGGAGATGACGGAGCAAATCGTTTTAAGCCTCGCAAATACAACTCGATCGTTTCTCCAGACAGCACACCGTTCCTCTACGACGGACAGATGAAGCTTGAAATGCAGACCAACTACTATGCGAATTGGCCGCAGGCGCATGGTGACCGCTCAAGGTCTCCCGACGAGATGGCTTATTTTATCTTTCGTCACAATGGTAAGATGAATCTGCTGATGGCCGACGGAGCGGTAAGCTCCGTCGAGCCGTCGTGGCTCGATCAGCTGTCCGAAGAAGTTTGGAAGGGCATCGAGAGAAAATGAGCCTGCGTGTTGTTAACGGTCTACTGCTAATAAAATCGGACCGTTGTATTCTCTAGGGGGCTACTGCGCTCGCCATGTCTATGCGATTCCAATTCTGCTTTTCGGCCTGGTCCTTGATGGTTGCGGGTGTGTGCTCGCTGCTGCTACTTGCCAGTACGCCCCTTGATGCGCGACCGCCCAACATCGTGCTTATCTTCATTGATGACATGGGCTATGGCGACATTGGTCCGTTCGGAAACACCGTCAACGATACACCCAGTCTTGATCGCATGGCGCAGGAAGGGCTTGTGCTGCGGCAGTTCTATGTGTCGAACACCGCCTGCACGCCCTCGCGTGCCGCACTGATGACAGGGACCTATGCCCACCGCATCGGCATGGACGGTCAGGTATGCTTCCCGGGTGAGGGGCGTGGGCTCAACCCTGATGAGATCACCATCGCCGAGGTACTCAGGGAGCAGGGCTTTGCCACTGGCTGTTTCGGTAAATGGCATCTTGGCGACCAACCGCCGTTCATGCCGCTGGCACAGGGGTTCGACGTGTTTTATGGCATCCCTTATTCGAATGATATGTGGCCGCGGAACAAGCGGGGTAATCCTGTCGCGGATTACGCGCCTTACACGCCGCTTCCTGTCATGCACGGAGACATGCCCGTGGCCTATGTCAGTGATGCGGCTGATCAATCGCTGCTTTGCGAATTCGTCACCGACCAGGCGATAGCGTTTATCACCGAACATCGCGACCAGCCCTTTTTCGCTTATGTGCCTCATGTCTACGTCCATTTTCCGCGCTACGCACGCCCGGATATTTTCGAAAAAGCCGGGGGTGATGTGAATCGAAGTAATGTCGAGGAGGTGGATGCGAGCGTCGGTCGCATACTGGATACGCTGAGAGAATTAGGAATCGCAGAAAACACGCTCGTCATCTTCACCTCAGATAACGGAGGGGCCAGTGGCATGAGTATGGGGCCTCTGCGTGGTGGCAAAGGCGGCCCGAAGTACGAAGGGCATATGCGTGAGCCCACCTTGACCTGGTGGCCCGGTACTATCCCGGCGGGTGTCGAGTCGGACGAGATTGCTACCACGATCGACATCCTTCCCTCGCTGGCAAAGCTCGTCGGGGCGGAAGTACCCGGTGGGCACATGGTCGACGGAAGCGACGCGCTCGATGTCCTGCTCGCGCGGCCGGGCGCCGCCTCGCCGCACGATATCCTCTACTACGAAACAGACGGCATCCGGCGTGGAAAGTGGAAACTCGTTAAGGTGTCGAAAAAGAAGTTTGAGCTCTATAATCTGGCGGCAGACATCGGGGAGCGGCACGACCTCGCCGCGCAGTACCCTGATATGGTGGATGAGCTCGTTGCGCTTCTCAATGCCCATGCCGAGAGCATTGCTGCCAACACCCGGCCAGTTGGCTACGTTGAGGAGGCTAAGCCCATCATACACGATTCGGGTGACTTGCTCCGGCTCCGTGAGTATATGGGCAGGCCCGACATCAGGGCTGTGAAGTAAACCCCCACTGCGCTCTTCGCGCGCTCGGGCAATCGCGGCGTGATGACGTTCGGCGTGGGGGTGTCACTAAGCGCCTGGGTGAGTGTGGAAACCCGTAATCTAGCGATGATGCATTTTAAGCTTTTCAAAAAAGTGTATACACATATGCTGATTATATCGCTTAATCCTATGGCCAAAATATCACATGAAACGAGCTGTGTTGATTCGGTAGAATTGACTGACAAATGCACACGATTGCTATCCGCACATGGCTTGTCTGAGAGCGATGCTAGCGAAGTCATTACGCACTTGGTGCGGACAAACCTCCGGGGAACGGATTCGCACGGTATTGCCCGGTTGCCCCACTATCTCCGGCGGATCAAGGCGGGCAGCATTCGGGCCGAGCATGCGATGAGTTTTAAGCAAGTAGCTTCCACGCTTGGGGTACTGGATGGAGATCATGCGCTGGGGCACCTGGTGGTGAAGCGCGCCTGTGCCGAGGCTGCTGCGCTGGCCAGAAAGAGTGGTGCGGGCTGGGTGTCGATTTGCAATTCAAGCCATTGTGGGGCGCTGGCACCCTTTGGCTTGGATCTGGCATCTGGGGGATTCATTTCTTTTGTTTTTACGCACGTGGACCCGATGGTCTTGCCGCATGGTAGCCGCGAGCCTTTTTGCGGTACGAATCCGATCTGTATTACCGTTCCTGGAGCCGGGGGCGATCATCTGTGTCTGGATATGGCGACGAGTATTGTGCCGTGGAATCTGGTGGCCAATGCCGCGAATGAAGAGATCGCGATCCCGAAGGGCTGGGGCGTAGATGCTATGGGCTGCGATACCACCGAGCCCAAACAAATTAATGCCCTCTATCCCGTGGGTGGTTACAAGGGCTCAGGCTTGGGCCTGATGATCGATATCCTATGCTCGATGCTGTCCGCTTCCCCGTATGGTCCGGATATCCCAAAGATGTATGGTGACTTGTCCGCTCATCGTCGGCTAGGTGGACTGGTGGGGGTAATTGATGTGAAGCCCTTTTCGGATTTGGAGGAGTTCAAGGCGCGTGCGCAGGGCCTGGCTGAGCGTTATATGAATCTGGCTCCTGCGCTTGGTTTTGACAGGGTTATGTTCCCCGGCCAGCCAGAAATCGAGTCTGAGCGGGAGCGGCGTGCCTCAGGGATACCTATCGGTGTCCGGACCATGGATGAGCTGAATGAGCTGCTTGGTGCTTGCGGGATTGAGCCCCTCGTGCAGCGATAGTCACTGGAGCCGATGAATGGGTTTGTGTTGTCAAAGGCCTATCCATGGCTATGACTCGTGCAAGCTCAATAAGCGGCATTCAGTTTGCCGGAATGCTCGTGCAGCCATGCTTGTTGCGCTCAATGGCCAACCGTAACGATCGTGAAGAAAAAAACACAGCTCAAGCGTACTGCTATAAAACCTGACATCGCCTTCAGCCGGCTACAGCGTGCAATCCTCAGCGGCGAGTTAAAGCAAGGTGAGGTGGTACGGGAAAAGCGTCTGGCCGCAGAGTGGGGGATAAGCCGGACGCCCATGCGTCAGGCCATTCAGAGGGCGGCCGAATCGGGCTACCTCGTGCTTAAGCCGAATCGTTCGGCAACGGTGCGGCAGTTTACCCTGGACGATATTCGTCAGATCTATGGCCTGAGAGAGCTTTTGGAGTGTTATGCCTTGGAGGCTGCGTGGCCCAATTTCCGAAAGGCTGACTTTGCCCGTTTGCGCAAACTGCAAAAGACGATTGTCCCAATTGATGATGCGAAGAAGCGCCTGGATGCGCAGTTTAAACTAGATCGCGAGCTGCATGATTTATGGATCAGCAAAAGTGACAACCCCTGGCTGATTTCTGCGCTGGAGCGTTTGCTGATTTATCGTCCGAATCTCACTGACTTGTTAACGCACTTTCCCCAAGTGCCTGAGAGGGCGTTTCTCGACCACTCTGAGATTATTCAGGCGATGGAAGAGGGGGATTTGAAGCGGACAAAGTCGCTGCTCAAGCGACACATCCAACGGTCGAGAGACATGATCTACAAATTCTTTGTTCTTCATGAGGAGGCGAAGCAGGCCAAAGTCCCGAGGCGAAAAAAAAGCGCGTCCCGATAGCCGCTGTGAAATTATCGCCGATAGCCCAGTGTAGCGCCACCGTCCGGGCAGATGCTTTGCCCGGTTATAAACGAGGCTTCAGTTGAGAGCAAGAACGCGCATACCTCACCTATCTCTTCCGGCTGGGCCATGCGGCCAATGGGGTGCCACTCATCCACAGCGTTTAGCGCCGCTGCTGGATCGTACTGCGTACCAGCCCAGTCTTGCATCAGGGGAGTCATGACGCCGGCCGGGCACACCGCATTGACACGCACGCCATGTGGGGCCATGTCCAGGGCCAGCGCTTTGGTCAGCCCGAGTTGTCCGGCCTTGCTGGCGGCGTAAGACGAAGCGGCGGGCTGGCCGATCATTCCGGCTTCGCTCGACATGTTCACGATGGAGCCCTTGCTCTGCTTGAGGTGGGGTATGGCGAGTTTGCAGCCTAGAAATGAACTGGTGAGGTTCAGGCGTATCAGGCTCTCAAAATCCTCGATTGAGGTTTCTTCTATAGTAAGAGCCGGTGGGTGCCAGCCCGCGTTGTTTATCAAGCCATCAATTCTGCCGAAGTGGTCCAGCGCCTGGGTGAACGCACGGTCGAAGATGGCTGGTTTGCTCACATCGCAATCGACCATGAGCGTGTCTGCTTTGGGGTCAAGGCCGGCCTGCTCGATTTCGGCGGCAGCGAGGTGGGACTCAAGCGAGAGGATGGCCACGCGTGCGCCATGCTTGAGGCAGGCAAGAACACAGCCCAGGCCAATGCCTTTAGAGCCACCCGTGATGAAGATGACTTTGTCAGATAGTTTTTTCATGCGCGAACTAAGGGTAGGGTTTTTCTTCCGTTGAATCGAGCTTAAGAGGAGCGAGCTTCAAGGTATTGATGCCGGAATAGTCGGATGGCTAAGCGATTTTTAGATGTTGTATTATGTAAAAGTGTATGCACTTTTGTGGTTGACGCACAAGTCTATAAATTGCTTTCTATTCATCATCGAATGGCGTGAACTCGCTAATTTGCTCCCCCCTATCTGTTACACTATCTCTCATGCATTCTTACTTGGACTTGTTTGTGATCGCGGGCTATCTGGTGACCGTAGTTGCGCTTGGGCTGGCCGTTTCCATCCGAGGTAAGAAACGAGCCGCTAAGCATGGAGAGGATGCGGAAGGCTACTTCCTTGCAGGCCATAGCCTGAACTGGCCAATAATCGGGATGGCGTTGTTCGCTACGAATATATCCTGTGTCCATCTGGTAAGCCTTGCTCAGGCGGGTTTTGATTCCGGGTTGCTGATCGGCAACTTTGAATGGATGGCAGCGCTGACGCTGATCCTATTGGCGTTGTTCTTTGCCCCGATATACCTGCGGTCCGGCGTAACAACACTCCCCGATTACCTGGAGAAGCGCTATGACCGTTGCTGCCGTGACTGGCTGACGATTCTCTCGATCGCCTCCGCTGTCATCGTTCATATCGGCTTTGCCTTTCTCACCGGCGGGCGGATGATTACCTATTTTATCCCGGACCTGGGAAATATCTATGTTGCGATTATCTTCATCGCGGCACTGACAGGGGTGTATACGATTGTGGGTGGTTTGATTGCCGTCGTGGTAACGGAGACCTTGCAGACGGTGGTACTGCTGGTCGGCTCGACCATTATTACACTGGTTGCGCTGTATCAACTTGGGGGTGTCGATGTGCTGATGACTAAGCTCTCTGAGTTAAACGAGATGGAGCGGCTGTCGATGCTGCGCCCGGCGGGAGACCCCTCTGGGCTGTCCTGGTACGCCGTGCTGCTGGGTTACCCGGTTCTTGGCATCTGGTACTGGTGTGCGGACCAGACTATTGTTCAGCGTGTGCTCGGAGCTAAAGACGCCAACCATGCGCGAACCGGTGCGCTCTTTTGTGCGATTTTAAAAATTTTCCCAGTTTTCATTTTTGTGCTTCCCGGTTTGGTAGCCTACCTACTGTACAAGAGCGGTGGTCTGGATATCAGTGCCTTGCAGACGGTTCAGGACGGCAAGGTGATGACTGACTCCAAGGATGTGCTTGCCGTGATGATAGAGCAGTTGCTGCCAAGCGGCTTGCGTGGCTTGGTCATGGCTGCACTCCTGGCGGCATTGATGAGCACTGTCGCCGGAGCGCTGAACTCCATATCGACCCTTGTCAGTTATGACCTGTATGCACGCTTTGCGCCGGGGCGCACGGATCGTCAGCTTGTGGCGGTTGGTCGGATAGCGGCTGGGGCTGCTCTGCTCATATCGATTTGTTTGGTGCCGTTGTTGGATATGTACGATAGCCTGTTTGTGGGCTTGAACGACATCATCGCCCATCTTGCTCCATCGGTTACTTGTGTTTTTCTAATCGGAGTGTTGCTCCCGTCTGCGACCGCACTTTCCGCCCGCTGGACCTTGTGGATTGGCTCTGCTTTGGGGGTGGGTGTGTTTGTCTTTAACAAACTGGTCCCGGGAAATCCACTGGCTGCAATCCCCTTCATGCTAATGGCATTCCTGCTATTGGTGGTTTGTGTCATTTTGCAGATTAGCTTGACGCTTCTCGCGCGCACGGGGGCTGTGGCCTGTGATGAGCGCTTCGCCTGGTCTAGTCCGATGCAGGCATTGAGGGATATTGGCTGGCCTGGGCTGGCTGACTACCGGGTGCTGAGTGCGCTACTCCTGCTCCTGTACATATTACTATATTGGTATTTCGCATGAGGGCTTTTATCGATGCACACCAACACCTTTGGGACCCGGAGCGCTTTTCATTCAGTTGGATGGATGGGTTGCCTTCGCTGAATGTGCTCCATGGCATGGGTGAATATCGGGATGCCATGCAGGGGTTCGCCTATGCTGGCTCAGTGTATGTCGATACAGACGTAGACGAAAAAGATTTGTCTGGAGAAATTGCCTGGGTGTTCCAGTTGGCCGAGGAGCCTGCCAATCGTATTCTTGGCATCGTTGCGAGTGCTCGACTGGAGCAGGGCGATTGCTTTGCGCACCTTGAACCGCATTGGGGAAGCCCTCTGTTGAAAGGCGTGCGACGCGTCCTGCATACGCAGGAAAATAGCCTGTTCCTGGACGGTCAATTTTTGGAAAATATGGCCGCTCTGGAAGCCCCGGGCCTGTCGTTCGACATTTGCGCGCGTGCGGACCAACTGCCACTGGTGATCGACCTGGTGCGTCGCTTTCCCGGGATTCAGTTTATCTTGGACCATTGCGGAAACCCCGTTGTGAAGCAGGGGGCCCTGGAGCCCTGGCTGACTCAGATGAAGATGCTGGGAGAGCTGGATAATCTCGTCTGCAAGTTAAGCGGTCTGGTCGCCCATGTGGACGCTGGGGATTGGTCTGCGCGCACGCTGAGACCTTACGCTGGTGCGGTCATCGAAGCCTTTGGCTGGGAGCGCGTGCTGTGGGGGAGCGACTGGCCAGTCTGTACATTAACCTGCTCGTTGAAGCGATGGATGGATGTCGCGCTGGAGCTGACTTCCGATGCGTCCGATGAGCAGCTCGATGCGTTATTCGGAGGTAATGCCCGTCGCATCTATCGCTTGGAGCAACCCTGAAACTTTACGCTTAAGAGAGAATGCGAAACTCAACTCCCATGAAGCGCTTTGAGGGCAAGGTAGCGGCTGTTACCGGTGCCGGATCGGGTATTGGGCAGGCTATCTCCAGACGTCTTGCCTCTGAGGGAGCCTATGTCCTTCTGCTGGATTTTCAGCCTGACGCTGCGGCGCTAACGCTTGAAATGATTCAGCAAAATGGGGGAAGTGGTGAAACGGTAGTTTGCGATGTATCGAGCGAGGAGTCCGTGCGGCGTGCCTTCGAGGTTACCGAGCATGTGCATATGCTTATCAATAGTGCGGGCATCGCGCACGTCGGATCGCTTGCTGATACCACAGCGGAAGATGTTGACCAGCTCTACTCAGTTAACGTACGAGGCGTTTACTTGTGCATGCACCATGCCCTGCCGAAATTACTGAAGGCTGGGGGTACGATTCTGAATCTCGCATCGATAGCCTCCAAGATAGGCATTGCTGACCGCTTTGCCTACTCAATGAGCAAGGGGGCGGTGCTGTCGATGACGCTCTCGGTTGCTCGCGATTTCGCCGATAAGGGGATCCGCTGCAACTGCCTTTGCCCGGCACGGGTGCATACACCCTTTGTAGATCGGTTTTTGAGTAAAAACTATCCCGGCGCAGAAGAAGCTATGTTTAAGAAGCTATCTGAGTACCAACCGCTGGGGCGGATGGGGACGCCTGAGGAGATAGCCTCGCTGGCCTTGTTTTTGTGCTCGGATGAGGCCGCATTTATTACTGGCGCGGCCTATGATATTGATGGCGGGGTGATCTCACTGCGCTGAATCCAATTTTAAAAAAAAGATCATGAAACTTATACGATACGGAAACATTGGCTATGAACGTCCAGGGCTTCTTCTGGAGGATGGGAAAAGAATCGATGCAGGCGCAGTTACCAGTGATTACGACGAGGCTTTCTTCGCCGGTGGTGGACTCGGGCGCCTGGCCCAGTGGGCAAAGACAGAAGCGGTCGATCAGCCCGCTATTGCGGATGATGTACGCTGGGGCGCACCCGTGGCACGACCTAGCAAGATGATTTGTGTTGGCCTCAACTATCGTGAGCATGCCCGTGAGTCAGGGGCTGATATCCCGAGCGAGCCAGTGCTCTTCTTTAAATCCACGACAGCCATAGTGGGGCCCTACGACGCGATAAAAATTCCGCGCGGGAGTGAGAAAACCGACTGGGAAGTGGAGTTGGCCATTGTTATCGGGACGCGTCTATCCTACGCCAGTGAGGCGGAGGCCATGCGGGGCATTGCTGGCTACGCCCTGCATAATGATGTGAGTGAGCGCGCTTTTCAACTGGAGCAAGGTGGGCAATGGGTAAAAGGAAAATCATGCGACACCTTTGCTCCCCTGGGGCCTTGGCTCGCTACGGCAGATGAAGTTCCTCCGGTGGGGGAACTTCGGCTTTGGCTGAACCTGAATGGGAAGCAAGTACAGGACGGGAATACCGCAGACATGATTTTCAACATTCCTTTCCTGGTCAGTTACATCAGCCGCTATATGACGCTTCTGCCCGGTGACGTCATTACCACCGGTACGCCTCCTGGCGTGGGCTTGGGAATGACACCCCCGCGATACCTGCGGCCAGGGGATGTCGTTGAACTAGGCATTGACGGCTTGGGGCAATCCAGGCAAGAGGTTATAGCGTGAGGCTGAGTCTGTGAGCTCGGCTTGCTATATGCTTTTGCTATGAATGAATCTACACATATCTCGAATCCAGATGTGGTGCTGGTGGGGAGTGGTATTATGTCCGCTACCCTTGGCGCTATGCTCAAGGCGCTTCAGCCCGAACTTCGTGTGCAACTGTACGAGATGACCGATGAGTTGGCGCAAGAAGCTTCTTTTGGCTGGCACAATGCAGGAACGGGGCATGCGGGGATATGCGAACTTAGCTACACACCAAACTACGGGCCTGACGGGGAGGTAGACATCCGCAAGGCGATCGAGATATTTCATCAGTTCGAGCACTCTAAACAATTTTGGGGCTACGCAGTGCGAAGCGGAATTATCAAGGACGCCTCGAGCTTCATCAATCCGGTTCCGCATTTGAGTTTTGTCTTCGGACAGGAGCAGGTGGACTTTCTTCATTCGCGTTATAAGCAAATGCGCGCTCACCATTTCTTTAAGGAGATGGAATACACGATTGATCGTAACACGATCCGTGACTGGGCTCCGCTCCTTGTGGCCGGTCGGCATGAAACGCCGATCGCGGCTACGCGGATGATGCATGGCAGCGATGTCAATTTCGGCGCATTGGCTCGACAGTTGGTCGAGTGGCTCGGACGGCAGGAAGGCTGTGGCTACGCGACGGGTCACCGGGTCACTGGTTTGACAAAGGTTGCGGATACCTGGGAGTTGAAGGTGCATGATGCTAAGACAGGCCAAACCTTTTGTAATCAAGCCAGATTCGTTTTTCTCGGAGCGGGTGGGGGAACGCTTCCCCTGCTACAGCAGGCCGGGGTGAGCGAAGGCAAAGGCTTGGGAGGCTTCCCGATTGGTGGGCAATGGCTCGTGTGCGACAAGCCGGAGATCGTAGCTCAGCATACAGCCAAGGTCTATGGGATGTCGCCGGGCTCAGCACCCACCATGGCGGTGCCGCATTTGGACACGCGTATCATTGATGGCAGAAAGGCGCTGCTGTTCGGCCCTTATGCAAAATGGACAACCAAGTTTCTTCACAAGAAAGGTAAGCCTACCGATCTGCCTTTTTCCATTCGCCCCGATAACCTCTTTTCGCTCATTAAGGTTGGGCTGCACAACATCCCGCTCGTCCGTTACCTCTTCCAACAGGGGACGCAGAGTATGAAGGCGCGCATGGGCGAGTTGCAGAAGTTTTATCCGGACGCGTCAGAGGCGGACTGGAAGTTGATCGATGCCGGTATCCGTGTGCAGGCTATTAAAAAGCAAGACGGCGATGCGGGTATCGTGCACTTTGGCACGGAGGTGCTGACTACGGCGGACAGATCGCTTTCTGCCTTGCTGGGGGCATCTCCCGGGGCATCAGTCTCCTCGAATATTATACTGCAAGTCGTGCGTGAATGCTTCGGTGACGTGCTCAAGACAGAGGCTGGGCATGAGCGTATGAAGGCTATGATTCCTTCCTACGATGTTGACTTGACTCTGCCAGAATCCGCCCCGCTGCATGATCGACTCAGTCGAGAAGCTTTTGCTTCGCTCGGCATCGCCTAGGCTGTGTTTTCAAATTCATCAAGGTCGGTAGAAAAGGGTCTTTTCGCGTCTTTTTCCGTTTTCTCAGTTCATGAATCTTGATTCGCCTCACCTCGAAAGCCAAAAAACATGCTCAAAACCAACCTGCGCGGACTCGCTCCATAATTTGAAGACACGACCTAGGCTGCAGAGGCTCTGCGTTATTAGGCCTGGCATTCGTACTACTACGCTGGCTTAGCTGATGCTACAGCTCCGGACTTTTCAAATTTCGGAGCAGATAAAGAAAGCAGGCCACAGCAGTGATGCGGCTGGATGGCCGGAATTACTCCAGCCCCCTCCATCGGCGCACGTCGAGGGTTTGGAGGTATTCAGGTCCAACAGTGTGGACGGCACCGTCAGCCATGAGGACATTCATGTTATCCTTGTGGCGGAAGGAAAGGTATCTCATGTCTTCTATGCTGCGTGTGAAGTCAGAGCGGACTTGTGGCCAGGTGGCGTAGTAGTTGCTTTGGACGTCGAAATTTGCGAGCAGTGGTGCGTCATAAACCAGCGGGGTTTTGGCGGGGTCCTCGATGGTCATGAGTTTTCGCCTTTCAAAGCGTGAGGTGCCAAAGCCACTGTCTCCATTCTCGCCGTAGAGTGCCTGGCTGGCGTTATAGGCCATTTTGATGTCTCCCGGGTCAGATTTTCCCGAGGGGGTGACGGCGGCGGGGCAGACGAAAACCTCATTGTCCCAGATCTGGTTGACTGAATTGGCGCGGCGGGACTGCGGTAGGTAAGCCTCGAGGTCACGTGACCATCGAGAGTTAGGAGACTGGTTCGCAGGGACAGTGGGATCTGTAGCGCGCGAGGCGGCAGGCAGGTAGCCGTTGTTTTCCGATGCATAGAGCTGAAATGCGCTCATGATCTGGCGCAGGTTACTTGCACACTGTGATTGGTACGCGGATTCACGGATGGAGCTGATCACCGGAATGAGGACGGCAACAAGAATACCGATGACTGCTACAACGGCTAACAGCTCAATCAACGTGAATCCGCGTTCGGACTGGAACCGGAACCGGGTGAAGGTTAAGGGCATAGGTTGGGGTTCTTAGGTGTAATGGGGAACGAAACGCCTAAAGACCGAGCGCTCAGTTTTCAGGCGTTTTTTCTTTGGCGCTTGATACCGAGTGCGATGAATCCGGCGAAACCAGCGAGCAGAGCAAACTGGGAAGGTTCGGGGACAACCGTGATTGCGACATTGTCGATAAGGCCGTCGCCGAAATGATTCCCCCAGGCAAAGGCAATCGTATCGAAATCCGTAACCAGATAGTTGCTCTCCACGAAGCTGGTGGTCACCGAGTCTACGCCATTGCTGGTCGTGTAGGAGATGTTCAGGTCGCCGTTGCTGAGATGCTCGATGCTGAGCGTGATGTCATAAGCGGTGTTTTGCACCATGGCGAAGGCGTCCTCCGGGGTGATGTCGGATATTTGTCCACCAGTGGTACCGCCAGTCCAGCCATTGCCGTTGGTCAAGGAGGAGAAGACAGGGCCGGCGTCTTCCGTGCGTCCGTAAGTATTGACTCTCAGGGTTTCGGGGTTAACAAAAAAGCCGTACCCACTCATGGCAATGTTTGGGTTGCCGTCCTCGGTCAGTCGGTTTGCACCGGAATGAAGCAGGCCGATACGCAATATCCTGTCACTATTATCGGGGGTTTTTGAGCTCGGGGTAATGCTGAGTGAAGCTGTAATGGTTTGGCCAGCAGCTATCGAAATGGGTGTGCTTGTGGGAGCGTAATAAGCAACTCCATGACGAATCGTAGCACTGCTCGGAGCGTTCTCGAGCGAGTACTCTCCAGGTGAGGTTTCGACCATGTCGAGGTTGTTGAACGACTGGAACCACTGCGCAGAGCTGGGCAGGTCCTGAATCGAGCGACTGCCGTTATTAAAGTCTTGATCCAGTATGACCGTATTGGCCTGGGCGCAAAGAGGCAGGATAGCGGCTAGGGTGAGGAGCTTAGTGAATGGGCGTGTGATCTTCATGAGGTATATTAGTTATAGGGTTAGCAATAGTGCTTTAAAAACACTGCACGGAATGAGTGTAAGTTAGTATGGGTGTGAGGGTCAAATGTCGTCTTGTGTTATGTTAACAAGGCTTCAGTCTGCCATTTAATCAGGTATGATGGTCAGGGACTTGAAGCTGACTGCTTTGGGGTCTTTTCTTTTTAGCTGCTTGAGCACCACTTCAACAGATTGCTCGTGGTCGAAGGTAACGGTGCCCAAATCGACCGTCTGGAAATCCGTAGTTGAAGCCGTTGGCTGGGTGATTGCGGTTAGCTTCTGCTGATTGAATGTCAAATCGAGGGTGCCGCCTGCCTTATCGGGATCGCAGGCATAAGTAGCGAGTACGCGGTATGTACCGGGTTGCTCGATATAGATCGGCCAGGTCACACTGTACAGACCGGTCGGCCAGCTTGGGATCACATCACCGATTAGCCGCAGGCGTAGTCCGTAGCGTTCGCCGTCCACCGCAGTGAGTTCGTAAGCACCGCGCTCGTCGGCTAGTTGACCCTGGCGAATCGGTATGGCTGGCTGGGGCATGTCGAGCACGATGACTGACGCGCGCTCATCCAGCGGCTGCCGTGGAACGTCGATGAATAATCCCTTGTCGGTGGATTTAAAGGTAAAGGGTTGTGATGGTGTCCCCAACGCGCGCGCTGAGGTAGGGACATTGGCAATGGGGACGTACAGCTTGCCGTCTGTCGGCCAATCGGTCACGAGCAGGTAGAGCGAATTGCCTTTTGTGGTGGCGTAGCCGTTTTCCCAATAGCGGAAGGGTCCTTTGCTGGTGCCATAGATGGCCTCACCGTAGTCTGCCAGCCAGTCGCCGACGTATTCGAGTCGCTCGACCTGCCAGTGTGCGAAGGTACCCTGTGGGGTGGGCCCGATGTTAAGGAGGTAGTTGCCTCCCTTGCTGGCAATATTGAGTAGGTTGTCGAGGATGTCCTGAGCTGACTTTTCGCGTTCGTCTTCCTTGCTCCACATCCAGGTACGACCGATTGTCATGCAGACTTCAAAGTCGAGTCCATGCTCCTGGTTGGCTGGAATGTAGCGCTCGGGCGTATCAAAGTCGCCACCGGTGCCGTCGCGGTTGAGCAGTCGGCTGTTCGTCACGATGCCGGGCTGTAGCTTTAGGAGTTCGGTGAACTCAGCGGCCAGCTCCGGTGTCATCTTGTCGGGCGTGTCCCACCAGAGCTCGGCAATGGGACCATAGTTGGTCATTAACTCGCGTACCTGTGGCACAGCGACATCGTGGATGTAATCCGCGAATTCGCCTTCCTGGGAGGGATGCCAGTTGGGCATGTCTCGCAGTCCCATTGCGCCACCTGGGTGATACCAGTCTCGCGCATGTGAATAGTAGACACCGAATTTCATGCCATACTTCTGGCAGGCGGCGGATAGTTCAGCCAGGATGTCGCGATCAAACTCGGTAGCATCAATAATGTTGAAGTCGGACGCCTGCGAATCCCACATGGCAAAGCCGTCATGGTGCTTGGCAATGAAAACGATGTACTTGAAGCCGAAGCGCTGGGCGTCACGCACCCACTGCTCTGCGTCAAACTCGATTGGGTTGAATGGCTGAAGCGCGGCGGCATACTCTTCGGGTGGGATCTTGGCATCACGAATGAGTCCGTGGCTATCCCCGTAAATTTTTCCGTTCCACTCGCCGCCGAGGTATGTCGATGCTCCCCAGTGGATAAACATGCCATACTTGGCGTCGCGCCACCACTGCATGCGTATGTCACGCTCTGCATCGGTTTCACCGGGCACGGTTTGTTGTGCATATGAGGGTATAGTGAAGGTAGCGACAAGGAGAGCGGTCAGGATGTGTGGTAGGCGTAGGGGCATGGCAGCAGATTTCAGTCGTTTGATTATCATTTTATATTAAATAAGGGATTGAGGTCGTATTGTTGCTGAGGTGCATCGGCCTTAGTAAACTAAGTCGCGGAAGTCCTTCACGCGGTGGAATGTGATGAGGTTTCCGTCGTGGGCTGAGCGTGCGCGTTCGTCCCCGGAGCGGGAGAGTATGACAATATCCTCACCGTCTATTGCCATACTGGCGTAGTGGCGTGCCTCCTTTGGCGAGTTGCCGATAGCGACGACGCCTGCAAAGCACCAATCGACGAGATTTTTGGAAAAATACAGGACTAAGCGGTGCCGCTCATTGTTGGGGAGGTTATAGCGCTCCGGGGGGAGTCGCTCTGCGCGGGTCATAGAGTCGGTAGCCTGTGAGGAGAGCAGCCAGTACAGCTTGGTTTCCTCGTCGTAAAGAATGTGGAAGCGCATCTGTCCGCCGGGCATGGGAAGGTAGAGGACGCTTTGCCCTGAGGGGACAGTTTCCAGAGAGGTGGTCATGATGCCGTCTTCGTTTTCTACAACCTTGGCCATTGCGGCATAGCCGGTTCCCCCTGTATGGGCGCGCATCAGCAGGTGGAATGTTTTGCCTTTGGGATCGTACCAGTAGTGGTCGGGGTCAGTGATCTGAGCGACGTTCGCTTCCAGCCAGCCCATCGGAGGCATATTATAACCCTTCTCGAAAACATTGCGCTCTGGAAAGTCCTGAGCGTAAAAAGGGATACCCACAAATTCGATGATGGGGTAGTTCTCTGTGTAGCCGGGGATGATGTCCTTAAAGGTGTAGTCAGGTGAGAAAGACCAGGACTCAGGCTTGGTGAGATCGTCCGTGACTTTGGCGCGCAGGAGAATGGGGGAGAGTTCGCCGACATACCAGCCGTTGATCTCTTCTCCGACGCGTTTTTCCAGGGCGAGGTAAACATTGCCATTGGCGAGCCAGTAGTTGGTCGCCGATTGATGCCAGCGACCCGTGGCTATCTTGGTGGGCTTAGACCAGGTGAGTCCGTCGTCTGTAGAACGTTGTATGTTCAGGCCCATGGAGGTGCCGATCAGGTAGAGGTCATGACCAACCTGAAAGAGACGAGATTGACCGATCTTGCTTTCCGCGCGCTTTTGCCAAGTTAGCCCGCCATCGTCAGAGGTCACGATGTCGGTCCGGGAGTGTAGCTTGGGGTCGCGCTTGCCGCTGACCAAATAGGCGGCGACGAGGCGGCCTGAATCAAGGCTGATAATACTTGGGTTATAAAGTGGGACGTTTTTGGGATTGGGCGACTCATAAACCGTAACATGGTCTTGAGCAAGCGGACGAACAGGGTTGGCGCTGGTCACGCTGCTGATGAGAAGCGAGCAGACTGCCAGAAGGATGGCTGAGGGGTGGGCAAGAGATATGGTCATAGGGGGGCTTTAACTTGGGAGTACTTAAGATAGGACGAATGATCCAGTAGAACAAAACCTAATGCAGGTTATGCTAACATGCGGAAGAATTGGGTGGGTGTAAGCGTGCTTCCTTAGAATGAGGCGGAGTGCCAAGTCTCATGAGGTGTGTGCTTTTCCCGGCTTGAGGATGCTCGTTGCAACCAAGCCAACGATCAGGATCGTGGTGGTGCCGAAGACAATAATGAGGAAGCTGTGGAAGGGGCTGCGCAGGGAGTCGCTGAACCAGTCTCCGGCTTTGGGCGAGAGCGTCATCCAGATGATGAGGACGACGCCGCAGGTAACGCCGATAATGGCGGTCAGGTTGGTAGCGCGGCGAGAGAGAAAGCCGAGTAAGAAGAGCCCCAGAGTGCCACCGCCAAAGATGCCTGCGAGTAGCCACCAGGCGTCGAGGGCGCTGGAGACTTTGGTCAGGGCAAGCGCGATACCAGTGCCGAGAATGCCGACGATAATCGTGGTGATGTAGAGTGCCCGCATGTCGCTTCGCTCGTCAGAGTTTTTCCGGAAATAGCGCTTGTAGTAGTCGCTTAAAATAATCGTCGCCGAAGAGTTTAGGCTGGTTGAGACGGTACTCATGGCGGCGGCAAAAATGGCTGCGATGAGTAAACCGGTAACCCCATCGGGCAGGGCGGTGACGATGAAATAAGGAAAGACACGGTCCGCTTGAGCCTCGCCCTGATACGCCTCTGGCAGGACTGCTGCCCCCGCCGTGTAGTAGGAAAAGAGGGCGGTGCCGATAATGAAGAAAATCGCAGAGACGGGGACATAGAGGAGCGCGCCAAGCCATATGCTCTTGGCCGCCTCACGATCCGAGGACGCCGCATGGTATCGCTGGATGTAATTTTGATCGATGCCGAAGTTTTGCAGATTGATTACGACACCGTAGGCCAGAACTACCCAGAAGGTGGGGGCGGCTAGATCAAGTCCATATGAACCGAGGCTGAACTTGTCGTGTGTGATGCCGAGTTCCATAAACTGGCCGAATCCACCGGGGAGGGCGGTGATCATTATAACCAGACAGACCAGGGCGCCAACGATGAGAACCACAGTCTGTATGGCATCGTTCCAAATAACTGCTACGATGCCGCCGACAAAGGTGTAGAGGGTGACGGCGACTCCGGTGACAAGGATGATCCAGTGAATGCTCCAGCCCAGCAGCACATTCATCGGCAGGGCCATCAGATACATAACGGTGCCGATCCGGGCAAGCTGCGTAAGCAGGTAGCAGGCACTGGTGTAAATGCGTGCCCAGGGGCCGAAGCGCTCCTCCAGATGTTCATAGGCCGAAATGTGTCCACCGCTACGATAGAACGGCATGAACCATCGCACCGCAATCCACGCCGCGAAAGGTATCGAAATACTGAATACAAATGCGTTCCAGTTTCCCGATAGGGCGCGTCCGGGAACTGCCAGGAAGCTGATGCTGCTGACGTATGTGCCGAGGATGGAAAGGCCGGTAAGCCACCCGGGCAAGCTGCGATTGGCCGCAGTAAACCCGTCTACGGATTTGCTTTTACGCCAGAAGAAGAAGCCGATGCCCATCGTGATCGCGAAGTAGACTGCGAGCACGATGCCATCGAGCACGGTGAAGTGTGAAGGGGGTTGCATGTGGGTGGGGCTAAGGGTGCAGTCTTGTTAAGGGGCAGGCTCTTCGGGTGTGCGAAACTGGTAGAAAAAGCCGTCTTCCGCGCCAATAAGCAGGGTTTCCTTGCCATCGCCATTGATATCGCCGAAGGCGGGCGAAGTGCTGTGTCCTCCCAGCTTGCGCTCGGCAATGGGGCCCTGGTCTTCGAAGATGAACTCGCCCGGTTGGTCGGAAATATTCTTGAGAAAATTGAGGTTGCGGCTGTTGACGAGAAGGTCGATGCGACCGTCGCCATCCCAGTCGGTGAAGGTAAAGGTGCGTCGTCCACTACGGCCAGCTTCCGCCGTATTCATCCGCAGCAAGCCGTCTGTCTCACCCGTTGGGCGGTGGTGACCGTCGAAGGAGGATGGGCCGCGCATGTGGAAGATACGTTTGCCGGGCAGGACTCGGGTTTCGCCATCACGGGTTTCCAGAGTATAGAGGGCGAGGTAGCCTTCGGGGTCGACGGTTATGAGGCCCGGGTCCGATTGACCGGGTAGGGTGACGAGGGCAGGTGTGCAGCGCCATTGGACGACGAGCTCGTCATCCTGGGGATTCCACCAGTTCCAGGCGGTTTTCTGGGCGGGCGCGCCGTCCCACCAGACACGGATTTTCTCGGCTTGGGCGAGAGCGGGGGGCGTGCCCTTGGTGTTAGCGCCGAGATTCTTTATCCAGTACACGCGACCAGTGATGTCGCTGACGATGATATCGGGGAGTCCGTCTCCATCGAAGTCTCCCGTGGAAAGGTTGGTGTAGCCCCATTTGGATTCGGCGGGACCCTGTATTGATCCGTTGTATCCCGCCATAAAACGGATGGGCATGGGGGGATCACCGGCTGTGAGTACTTCGGGCTCGGCCCATTGGGTGGGGGTGCCGCCGAGGTTTTTAATGTAAGCAACTTCTCCGGCGGCGTTCCCCGTGACAATGTCGGCCTGGCCGTCACTGTCCCAGTCGATAATGGAGGGTGAAGTCAGGACACCGAACTTCACCTCGTCGGCTTCCTGGCGGAAGAACCTGGGTGGGGCGAACTCCGGGAGGTTGATGGTGAAGGCGGGCGAACTGGGTGAGTTTCTTTGCTCGGTACTGAGCACGCGTCCGGTGTTTTCGAGCAGGGCGACGCGACCGTCTTCTTGAGCGACGACGAGGTCAAGCAGACCGTTGTTGTTCCAGTCATAGGCGGTGACGACAATCATCTGCAAGGGGAGGGTGATGGGCTCGCTACCGTAAGTAAGTCGCCGACCGGGTGCGTAACGCGGCTCGGTGCGGGTACCAATGTTTTCAAAGAAGGTGAGCCCGTCTACGAATTCGCCGCAGATGAGGTCGAGCTTGCCGGTGTTGCGGAAGTCACCGAAGACCGGGGAGGGCATCCCGTAGACATCGATGGGACGTCCATCGGCTTGGAGGCGAATGGGTTTTTGGTAAACGGGATCTTCGTTCGTACCTGTATTTTTAAGGATGTAGATGTAGCCGTGTAATGGGCCGTTGACCCAACGCCCATTTTTGTCGAAGGCGTTGTCCCAGCCGTAGTCGGTCCAGTCGCCAAGACCGACAACGAGGTCAAGCAGTCCGTCACCGTCGAAATCCACAAGGCTGTACTGCTGGCCGCGGACACGACTGGCTGTTTGGTGAATGGCCTTGGGGTCTATGTTCGGCATGCGAACGCGCTTATCTGTGCCCGTCTGCAAAAAGTCGGGATATTCCCAGCCGGGACCAAGCACACGCATGGTACCATCTGGGAGGTAGGAGGGCGTGGTGTCGTTGCGGCCTTCCCCGAGGCGGACGGCACGTCTGAAGATTTCTGCACCGTTGTCGTCACGCTGTCCGGTGTTTTCAAAGTAATAGGTTCCTCGGTAGGGCGACGAACCGGAGATAACGATGAGGTCAGTTTTTCCGTCTTCGTTACGGTCCACGGGGAAGGGCCAGCCCCAGAGGCCGACGCCGAGGTCGGCGATAGCGTGATCTGCGTTGTACTTTAGGCGTACAAGGTCTTCTGAGTTTTCCGCAGCGTGTATCGCCAGTGGAAGTGTCGCTGTGAGTAATGAGAGAAGTAAGCGTGGGAAACGATATATCATGGGGAATCGGGGGCAGGGGATAGATGAACTACTCATCTTGTCGTTGGTCTATTGGCATCCTTAAAATCTAGCAAATCACTTGCTGTGTTATGTTACCAAAAGACCGTTCGAGGGGGTGATCGGGGGGCAGGGGTTGCGGGCACATTGCCCGTGTGATCCCGCTGGAAATAAACGCCTGCTATGAGCTTGGTTTGTGGGAGTGTCTTCGGGCTGCATCGTGATGAAAGCTCTTGACTACTTGAAAAGCGGACCGTAACGAAGCAACACGTGTCGGGCTTTTACTTCGTTGCCAGGACACTTTGATTAAACCCAGCTTGAGACGAGATTGCACGCTATTTATGCGGCACCTACCCCTGCTCGACATCTCATCTACAACCTCAACCGTATTGAAAAATGAAATGTTTGCTTGTTACAACGATCGCCCTCATCACCTCGCTCATGGCTTCGGCATTCTCGCCTTACGAGAACTATTTGTTATCTGACCGCACCACAGTCGTTGGCCTTATCGCAGAAATTGGTCCTGGGAAAACGGGAGACTTGAGCACGGCTATCGAAGCTCTCGGTACCGACAGTGCCCGCAGGTCACTTGCCGCTTCAGGCATTGAGAATGTCCGCGCGTTTACGTACAAGATCGGAGAGCATGAATGGGTTGTGCTGCATTTTCTCTATGATGGAAAGCGGGACTATCTCCAGGCGGCCAGTGCGTTCGAGTCTGCCTGTGAGGAAACGGCAGCCTTGACGGAATTGACTCGCTCCCACCCGCGGGCAGAACGGCTGGAGACGCACTGGCTTCAGATGGAATGGATCACTTATATCCGTGGTAAAAATGTCCCTGGTCCGGCAGACAGTCAGGTCATGCTTGTGACGACGGTGCGACCGGATAAAGAGGAGGATTACCGGACGCTGCATCAGACCGTTTGGCCTGGGGTTGTCGATCAGGTAGCTCGCAGTAACAACCGCAACCTGTCGATATACCTTGCCGAACTCGATGGTAAACTTGTGGAGTTTCTCTATCTCGAATACGTGGGTGATGCGCCCCAGGCAGATAACAAAATGAGCGAAACCGACGCGATCAATCACCGTTGGTGGAAGAAAACTGACGCCTGCCAGGAGCCTCTTCCGGGGGTGAAGGATATCTGGGGACCGATGACACCGCTGAATCCGTAAGCGGGACACTCCCCGCACGATAGGCCGGTGCAACTTGGGCCGATCTGGTTTTTACGACTCTGTCTGCTTCTTAATCCCTTCCCTGACTAGGCGGTGTCTTCAAATTCATCAAGGTCGGTAGAAAAGGGTCTTTTCGCGTCTTTTTCCGTTTTCTCAGTTCATGAATCTGGATTCACACCACTTCGAAAGCCGAAAAAATCCTCAAAATTACCTCTTTTTCCCTCGTTTCTTAATTTGAAGACACACCCTAGCGTGAGTTTCTCTACGGCCTAAGTAAAACAAGGGCGTGGATGTTCTCGATGTTAGAATAACACATCGAAGCACTTGCTCGCGTGACGAGATCGTGAACGATGATCGCATCCCCCTCAATCCGTTAACCCCCATTTTGCTCAGCATCATGAAGTGCATCTCTCGCGTTTCTTTCTACCCAGCAGCAAAACTCCTTCGGCGATTTCTTTACGCTGGTGCTTGCTGCCTGACAATGGCCTTGCCACTTACTGCGCAAGCCGATGATCCGGCCCTGACTCCGGCCAAGCTATTCAAGCCAAAGTCGGAATCTGATCTCTCTGCGCCCCGTGATTTTCAGGGTATCCCGGGCTTGGCGGCAACGCCCAGCGGGCGGCTGTGGGCGCTATGGTACGGCGGTGGCCACGACGAAGGTCCGCTTAATTACGTCATGCTGGCACACAGCGATGACCGCGGTGAAACATGGTCCGACATCGAGTTGGTTATCGACCACGAGAATCCCCACGTCCGCACATTCGATCCGGTCATCTGGACGGCTCCGGATGGGGCCTTATGGGTTTTCTATGCACAGGCATACGGCTGGTGGGATGGTCGGGGCGGCGTCTGGGCGATCAGCTGTTCCAATCCCGACTCGGAGATGCCGACTTGGTCAGAGCCTCGCTATCTGATTGACGGCATCATGATGAACAAGCCGACCGTGCTGAATGACGGACGTTGGCTGCTGCCAGTGGCAATGTGGAGCCATGCGCCCAAAGACAAGGAAGGGGCCCCGGAGCGTCACGTGCCTGACAAGTACAACCATTGGGATCCCAGCAAGGCGGGCACGCTCGTCGTAGAATCTAGCGATAATGGCAAGAGCTTCCAGCAGATTGCACAGATACCGACTCAGGACGTTCGCTACGATGAGCACATGATTGTCGAGCGCAACGACGGAAGCCTCTGGCTCCTTATCCGCGGACTAAAGGGAATCCTCGAGACGACTTCTACGGACGGTGGAAAGACGTGGACCACTCCGGAGTTGGCAGGCATCCCGCACATTCGTTCGCGCTTCTACATCCGACGGCTGGACTCGGGCGAGCTCCTGCTCGTGCGTCACCAGACACCCGACGAAACCGGGCTATCACAAAAGGAGATTAAGGATCGGGTCGCGCGCAAGCGTCCTTCTGCTGACCGTTCACATCTCACGGCATACCTTTCGTATGACGATGGCAAGACCTGGGAAGGTGGCTTGCTGCTGGATGATCGCACCCAGATTTCCTATCCTGACGGTGATCAGCTCGACGACGGTATGGTCGTCATTGCCTACGACCACCGACGCAAGGATGAGCGCGAGATATACTGCATCAGCTTTACCGAAGAAGATATTAAAGCGGGCAAGTTTGTGCATCGGGGTACCGGCTCACCCCACCTCGTCAATCGGGCTCCTGCCACTGAATAGGCATTGGGATGTGCGGGACATGCTCCGATGACGCCGCCTGTTGATGAGGGAAACCTGCCCTTATGGTTTGTGCCAAGTCTGCTTCTTTCCGAGGCATTCTATCCGTGGAACGAGCGATGGGAGGTCGTGCGGGAAGCCTGTGAGTCCATCCTGGAGGGGCAGTTTTTTTCGCGCATCGAGTGGATGGCGGAAGAACTTTCCTCGCAACAGCACCGATGCATGCGTGAGCTGTTTGAAGATAGCGGCTGCGAACTGTATCTCTGGGCCAGGCCTGACATCGATTCACCTGGGCTCAGCCTGTCGTCGCTGGACGAATCCGTGCGGAGGGCCGCCGTTGAGTCCATGCGACGGCTGATTGGCGATGCCTTGGCCTGCGGCGCTAGCGCTGTCTGTGTCCGCAGTGGTCCGGACGTGGAACCGACTCGCCGCCCAGAGGCGATTCGGGCTCTCGAAACCAGCCTGATCGCATTGTGCGCAGAGGCCGAGCAGGCGCGCAGACTCGACATTTTGCTGGAGCCTTTAGACCGCAACGCCCACAAGTGCATGCTCGTTGGGTGTTCGCAGGATGCCGTAGCACTCGCGCGTCGAGTGCGTGCTATCTCGCCCCGCTTTTCCCTTTGCTGGGACAGTGGGCACGCGCTGCTCAATGGCGAGAAGCTGCTGGATTCATTGGAACTTTGCTGGCCTGTTCTTTCGCAGCTCCACATCTCCAGCCCCGTGCTTACCCGCCTTCATCCGTGGTTTGGCGATACACATATGTGTGTGGGGGAGCCGGGTAGCGTTGTCGGTGCGGACGAGCTAACGGCCATTCTTAAGCGCGTGAAAAAACTCAAGGGGACCGATTCCAGCCCAGTTAGCATTGCCATCGAAGAACGCAACTGGCCGAGGGCGCCGGGTAGGGAATTCGTGCGCCATGCGCAGAGTATGCTGATCGCTGCCAGCGCACGCGTGATGCAGGAGGAGTGGGCGGATGCCGGTTGAGAAAACCATAGTCGGCCACCTGCCGATGGTCTATGCCGTGAGTGCCCAGCGTGTCGGTGGGCGGCTGGTCGTTCTCGCGGCGACAGAACTTTATGGTCCCTGCTTAGCCTTCAGCTCCGATGATTCCGAGCCCGTGGAAGTGTGGGACCGTCCCGGCGGGACCATGAGTCTGGTGCCGGTACACGATGGAAGTGGACGCTTTCTGGCCATTCAACAAGCTTGGCCTATCTATCATTTTGAGCAGGCCAGGGTGGTAGATGTTCGCCCTACCGATAGCGGGGCGCAAGCCTGGCAATCGACTAATGTTCTCGAACTTCCATTTGCACACCGTTTAGCGCTTTTCGAGGGTTGGGTCATTGGGGCAACTATGGCTGGCGGTAAGACGGCGCAGGAGGACTGGTCCATGCCCGGCTCGGTTATCGCGGCCCCGCTTTCACCCGAGTGGGGGACACCTTTGCGTCCCAAGGTTATCTGCCAGGGCATCCGTCGTAACCATGGTATGGCTATGGCCTCGGTCGATGGGAAACCGCGGCTATTTGTGTCGGGAATTGACGGTCTTTTTATGCTGACGGCACCTCACGGCGATACCGATGCATGGGCCTGCGAGCGATTGCTCAACCACGATGTTAGTGACATGGCGGTTTTCGACATTGATGGAGATGGCGAGCCGGAGCTTGTCACGGTTGAGCCGTTTCACGGGGATGGTCTGGTTTTCTATAAGCGTTTCAAAAAGGGCGTATGGCGTGAGGTGCGCCGTCTCGCGATCAACTTTGGGCACGTGGTTTGGGCGGGCATGCTGAACGATCGCCCGGCGTTGGTCGTTGGTAACCGGGGAGGGGAGAAGGAGCTCGTCCTCATGCGCCCAGAGCGGCAAGGGTCATTGGACATGCTGGCCGAAATTCTAGATACCGGAGTCGGCCCGGCCAACATCGTTGTCATCGAATCCGATACGATACTCTCCGCCAACCATGCTCTTGGTGAAATCGTGCGCTATCGCGTTAGCGACTGATACACCCTGTAGGGGATAAAGCGGTTTTTTGCAGAGTGCGCTCCGAGGAAACCCTGTTTCCTGGTTGGGGCTGTCCTTGCGCAGTCTTTCTGCTCCACGGCTGTACTCATTGCATGGGCAGATAAATCTAAAAGCGGATGCCAGGGAAGCTCTGGCTATGCAGAGCTTCCCTGTATGCCCACGCTTACGTTTCACTTATGAATTCAGGTACAAGTCGCACTGCGTGGAAGCTGGCCTCCTCGGCAGTCCTAAATTTTGGCAGGCTAAGCTCGACCTCAAACGTACCCGTATGATCGACCTTGAGCGTCCCTATAGTAAACGCTTTGGGTGTTGCTGAGGATTGGAAGTCGGCCTTGAGCGTGCGGTCACCTATCTTAACCTGAAAGGCGCTGCCTGCAAGCTCGGGGCTACAGCTGTAAACCGCTTCCACCCGGTAAGTGCCCGGCGTGTCGATATACATCGGCCAGTTCATGCGGTAGGTGCTGTTGTTCCAGCGAACGATTGCGTTGTCATCGATCTGAATCCATGCGCCGCGCCGCTCGCCAATATCCGGCGTTAAATCGTAGACGCCCTTTGCGTTGGGCTCGTACCCTTGGCGGATTGCTACCGCAGGTTCCTTTAAATCCACTGCCAGCACGGATACCAGGGGGTCAAGTGGCTTTTGTGGTACATCGATCAGCAAGCCATTCGGTGTGCTCTCAAAGGATAGCGCTGCCTGTCCGGATGGTCCCAGTGACGATACCTTCAAGGGCGTATTGCTTATCGGTATGAGCAATGGACCTTGGCTCGGCCAGTCGTACACATGCAGGTAGAGCGTATTTCCCTTAACCGTTGCGCTGCCCGCGGGCCAATGGCGAAACGGTCCCTGCGTGGTGCCATAGACAGACTCACCATACTGGTCGAGCCACTCGCCAATCGCCAGTAGCGGCTCGGTGTTTTCGGGTATGACATTACCCTTTTCGTCCGGCGTGACATTTAGCAGGAGGTTGCCGCCGCGGCCCACGGAGTCGAGCAGGTTACGCAGAAGCTGCTTCTGGGATTCCCATTCGCGATCAGTTTCGCTGTATACCCAATACTTGCCGATGGTCATGCACGCTTCGATATCGCGATCGGGCGGATTACGAAATGCAGGGATGTAGCGTTCGGGTGTATCAAAGTCACCGCTTCCGCTGATCAGTCTGTCATTGGAGATGATACCTGGCTGCAGGGACATCAAGGCGTTGAGGCGCTCGGCTTGCTCTGTGGTGATGTTCTCTGGCATGTCCCACCACATTACGGCGATGGGGCCGTAGTTAGTGAGTAGTTCGCGCACTTGCGGCTCGGCTACTGTTTTCAGGTATTCATCAAAGTCGCCTTCCTGCGCCTCGTCCCAGCGCGTGTCGCTGCCCGCGATGGCACCGCCCGGGTGATACCAGTCTCGCGAGTGCGAATAATAGATGCCGAGTTTCATGTCATACTTGGCACAGGCCTCGGCCAACTCCTTGAGAATATCGCGGTTGTACTCCGTATGGTCGATGATGTCGAATTCGGAAGCCTGTGTATCCCAAAGCGCAAACCCGTCGTGGTGCTTGGCGATGAAGACGATGTATTTCATGCCTGCTTCCTTGGCCAGTATTACCCATGCTTCAGGGTCGTACTCTACCGGGTTGAAGTGGCTGAGCGCCTCTGCGTATTCAGATAGAGGCATCTTAACCCGGCGCATGATGTTGTAGCCATCGCCTTTGGGTGTGCCTTTCCAGTTGCCGCGTAGTTCTGCGGACGCACCCCAGTGGATAAACATGCCGTACTTGGCGTCGCGCCACCACTGCATGCGGACATCACGCTCGGCTTCGGTTTCTCCGGGAAAGGTGGGTATGCTGGCGGCCAGGGGAAAAGTGGCCGTTAAGAAAAGAAGGGCAAGGGGTAATTGCTGCGCCCATTTTATGGCGAAGCGGCAGGGTTTTAGCGCACGTGATATCATGAGTTCAAGGGGGAGTGAGGTTGGACCGCTGGCGCAACTAGCACTGCAATTTGGCCAGTGAAAGGAGGTTGGAGAGGTATCGCTTTAGAGCAGGGCGGATATTTCGCTGGCCGATTTCGGAGGGGGAATTGGGTAATATTTAAGTATCCCAAGATGGTCGTTAAGTGTATACAGTTTAAGCTTTAAAGCAGCATGGGACTCACAGGACAAACCCAAAGATGGGTTATGGTAACACTCAAGGAGCGGCTACGCACAAACATACCAATCTCTCAGAGGCGCACACCGTTAAGGGATTTTGGCTGAGCAGCTGCCTAAACCCCGAGCCTGCCCATTGTTCCGGTGGCTGACAAAACGGTATCCGAGCAGGATCATACCCGTAGCCTGAGCAACCAGTTTCACCCTGTCATGGTAGCTGCGGGCTTGGTCGAAGAGCGTTCCAAGCTAAGTACGTGCAGAGGACAATCTGCCTGTGGCGCTTAAACTGGGCCAGCGGCTCAATTTACATGGATTTGGCCTGGCCGATTTCCATTTTTCACTTCAGTTGCATAACTGTCTTGTCCGCCTGAGCAAATCAGAATTATATATGATCGGTATGGGTAATCTTGTTGCTACAACCACAGGCGAAAATGTTTCACTGGTATGGATGCTTGGCTGGACAAAGGATCCAGAGCTCTCTCCGGTCCGCTACGTAGATGCTTCTGTTCCTGGAGCCGTACAGTTGGATTGGGGGAAGGCTGAGGGATGGCCATCTCACTGGATCGGCGAGGAGTTTAAGCGCTACAAATGGATGGAGGATGTTTGGTGGGTGTATCGTACGACACTGCCGGACTTGAAGCTAGATGCAGCCGAATGTGCCACCCTTGAAATCGAAGGGGTCGACTATTCGTGGTCTGTTTGGGTAGACGATAGCATCATGCATCGGTGTGAGGGAATGCAGCAGCGTGCATCAATCGAGCTACCGGCTGAGGTATTCAATGGGCAGACAGAGCTTAGGATTATTGTTGATCCTGCACCCAAATCATCACCTGAACCGGATTGCCGGAGTCAGGCCAACCTGTCATGCAAGCCCGCCGTAAGTTACGGTTGGGATTTTCATCCGAGATTAATTCCTCTCGGAATATGGCGTCCCGTACAATTAACGGTCGGCCCGGCAGCACGATTACTGCACGTTGAGCCTCGGTATGAGCTCGACCCAGCGCTTATGTCAGCTGCAATCCAAGTTGATATTGTCGCTAGCGATGAGGCTCAGGGCCATGAATATCGATGGTTACTCAAAGATCCGCAGGGGGCGCTTTGCCTTGAGGTATCTGGTAGGCTTGGTGAAGAAGCTCAAGGAGCCACTTTGGACAACCCCAGCTTGTGGTGGCCAAATGGCTATGGAGAACAACCGCTTTATACCCTCACGTTAGAGCTGCTTGATGATCACAAGCGTTCCATTGATTCCCGTGTTTTCCAGATTGGATTCCGTACGATTCGCTTAGTTCCGCATGAAAAGACATGGGATGAGCCCAGTGTCTTTCCTAAAGGGCCTAGTACGCCACCAATTACCTTAGAGGTGAATGGACAGCCGATATTTGCGAAGGGCACGAATATGGTCTCACCAGATATCTTTGCTGGTACGGTTGACCGTGAGCGATGGCGTCCTCTGCTCGACATGGCTCAAGGAGTTCATTTCAACCTGCTTCGACTGTGGGGTGGGGCACCTGTGCCGGGAAAAGAGTTTTTTGATTTATGCGATGAGCGGGGGCTGCTGGTTTGGGTCGAGTTCCCGCTAGCTTGCAATGATTATAGCGATGATCATAACTATCTGCGGGTGCTAGATGCTGAGTCACGCGCTATTATTATGCGTTTGAGAGCGCACACGTCCGTGGCTTTGTGGTGCGGAGGCAATGAGTTGTTCAACAGTTGGTCAGGGATGACGCCGCAGTCCCATGCGATTCGCTTACTGGATCGAAATTGTTTCGAACTGGATCGATCACGGCCTTTCCTGCCGACTTCTCCCGTTTTCGGTATGGGGCATGGGCACTATACGTTTTATGACATCGAGGCCGACGAAGAAGTTTGGCAGATCTTCCAGCGATCGTCTTGTACTGCATACACGGAGTTTGGTATTCCTGGTCCGTCATCAGAAGCTGTTCTTAAAAGCTTCATGCCCAGCGATCAGTTGTTCCCGCCAGAGCCAGATACGGCATGGGGAAGCCACCATGCATTTGATGCGTGGCTTCCGGAGAGCCATCTGCTCCTTCCTGTCCTAGAGCGCTACTTCGGGCCCATGAATAGTTTGTCAGCCCTGGTTGAGCACGGACAATGGATACAGGCTGAAGGTCTTCGTGGCTTATTTGAGGAGTCGCGTCGGCAAAAGCCAGTTTCGTCCATGGCGCTCAACTGGTGCTTTAACGAGCCATGGCCCTGCGCTGCGAATAATAGTCTGTTGGCATGGCCTGCGGAGGCAAAGCGGGCCTTAGTGACAGTAGGGAAGGCTTGTCGCCCAACTGTGGTTTCTGCCAAAATATCAAAATTCCAGTGGCATGGAGGCGAATTATTCGCTGCTGAAATATGGCTTTTGCATGACGGTATGACCGCGATTCCATCAGGAACGATTCGTGCATCCATATGCTGCAATGGTAATGCATATGAAGTTTTGAGTTGGAGCCACGAGGGTACGGCACCGATGTGCAATCTATGTGGTCCCGTTCTGAAGTGGCAATTGCCGCCGTGGGAAACCGACAGGTTCGAGTTGCACCTGGATTCTGAGCAGGAACCTGAGTGGTCGTCATGCTACGAGCTCTCCTATCGCCTTAGACAAAAAGAAGAAAAGAACAAACGCCCTATTAACGTGATGAATCTATGAGACCTGTTTTAGCCAGGTCTTATGCATGCTATCGATTTTGAGGGCTATGCGCCCCCAACCCCCGCAGCAGGCATAGCCTGTACTTTCGATGCTACCGCATCGCGTCTGAGATTACGGCACACTACGGGGCAACGCCTCCGGGATATTGCCACGCTGAAGTGGTCGGCGGTCGACATGGATGAGAAGGTGCTATCAATCGTCACCATCAAAACCCGGCGAACGGTCAGTATCCCGATTACGGCTCCGCTGTATAAACACCTGAAGACCTTGCCTGCACCGATCGAGCCGAGCTTGCCCGTTTTTCCGGTGGCTGATAAAACGGTATCCGAGCAAGATCGCACCAGTAGCTTGAGCAGCCAGTTTCATGGTGGAAGCGGGCTTGGCGGAGAAGCGCTCCAAGGTAAGTACAGGCAGGGGCATTCGACGCGCAGGGAGAGGGGTGGGCTCAGCTTTCATTGTCTGCGCCATACTGCGACTTCATTGCTGAAGAACGCCGGGGTATCTGAAGCGGTTGCAATGGACATCATCGGCCATGACTCTGCCGCGATTAGCACCCACTACACCCATATCGAAGATGACGCCAAGTGACGAGCAATTGAAAAACTCCCTGACATCAATTTCTAAACGATTGTTTATTTGGCGCGAGTATTCAGTCAGTGTATGCTCCGGGACTCAATATTTAGAAGAAGTGGAATGCCTATATGATCGGTAGGCAAGAGCAAGTGAATCGTTTTCAGGGGGCAGTTTAGGATGTCCTCTTTTTTCGCTAGAAGTATGTTGTGCCCACTCTCGCATGACTGGTAAGGAATGCGTATGGTTTTCACTGAGCAGCGCCCTTTGCTATTCAAAAATGGCTTATAATTAGACTCCTCGTTATGGAATGCCTGAGAAGCTTCGCTTCATGAGCTGGTGTTTGTTGCGGCTGTTGGAATGAGCAAGAAGCGCTACATGCGCTCCGGGGCTAACGTTTGCTCGATTATTTGATCAACTTCGCGTACTACCTCCTTGGCAATGGTCTTATAATGAGCCAGGTCGATCCAGATGTGGTGCATGAGTTTGCTCAGGTGCAGGTGGGCTTTGATGGATGCCGGATACTCCACCGGGGCGATGCGCGGTGTGAGGGAAATGAATTTCTTAAGATAGCGTGCTCTGGGGTCGTCTGCATCTCTCTGGATGGTATGCAACCCTGACTTCGAGCAGGGCAGCATGGTATCCCAGTGGCGAAAGATTTTGAGTTGGTTTTCCGCGCGCTTGAGGAAGTGGATAAAATCAGCCAGCAACTCAGGATCGCGGGAATGAGAAGAGTGAGCCAGGAAGAACTCTGCCATCATGGTATTGTTGCTTTTCCCGGTTGGAGTCGCGATGACATCGAAGAAGTCACAGCCTTGGTTCTGGAATTGCATGCAGTTGAGGATTGTCCCTAATTGAAAGCCTACCCGTCCGCTCGGGAAGAGTGTCTGATCTATGCTGGAATCCCCTAAATTAAAAAGGCGTGCAACCTTAAGGTCATCGGTAAGGTGGCGTATGAAATCGAAACCCCGTAATGCTTCATCGCTATCGATCAGGCATTGGGTGCCATCCTGGCTCCAAATTTTTCCCCCATTACTGTAAATCAAGAAGGGCCATCGTTTCTCATTGGACTGTTCGCACAGAAAGGGGATGGTTCTCGGCGTTGCGCTCGCTTCTTTGATAAGGAGACAGGTCTCAGTGAAGCGTTTTTTGTCCCATTTGCCGTCGTCTATGCTGATCCCGCTAGCTTCAAGCAGATTGGAGTTGAATACTAGGCTGACTGGACAATAGGCAAATGGGAGCAAGTGTCTGAGTGGGGCTTGGCCCACGGCTTCAACTAGGCTTTCTGGTATGTCCTCTATCAGAGCATCGTAATCCTGGCGGCCCAGGAGTTGCCGCCATTCGCCCAATAGCCCGTAGCGTTTTGCCTGCCTATATTCATTCCGGCTCAGCCAGAAGATGTCCGCTCCGGAAAACCTGTCCAGATCACAGGATTCAATTGCTTGTGCAGCGTCTCGTAACACCAGTTTGACATTGGGAAACTCCTTGGCAAAAGCCTTCTGGAAAGAGGGGGTAGAGAAATAGCGGCAGAGGACTCCAGGTAGGCTGCAGGTGAGCTTCGGCGTGATGTCTGCGCTGGGCTTTGTGGAGATGTGCGGAATTTTTTTAACAAATGATCCTTTGCCTTGGATGCGATAAATGGTTCCTTCCCCTACGAGGAGGTTGCAGGCCTTTTGTGTCGTTATTCGGCTGACTGAGTAATACTCACATAGCTCTTTCTCGGTGGGCAGGCGGTCTCCCGTGCTGAATTCGCCATTGCTGATGCGCTTTTCGATGTCCTGCTTGACTGCCAAGTATAGCGGCATGAAGGCATCTTCTCGATTCATATCAGATGAAGTGCTGCCTGCTTTGGTTTGTGATGATCTAGCCATTGATTACAAATTTGACATGACAAATTCTGTGGACAAGTCAACTTTGCAGATTGAAAGGTCGGTCATAGGGGCGCGTTGCTTGATTGGGGTTTAGTCGTCGCATCTATTTTTTCAATAAACTGAAATGACTTTTAAATATTGGTGGTCAATGTGTTCTGTGTGATTTTCTCTAGTGGGTGCTAGATGTGGCTCAGACCTGAACTGCGGAGCAAAGGGCTTATCCATGCTGGATAGTTCAGGGTAGCGGTTTAAGGGTTCAAGGCTGATAAGGCTTTTTAATTATCATGTTGACATGTCAATATGTCAAATTATTGTGGTGAGAAATTACTCCTGTTCCTCAATCCACCGAGAGCGTATCGCCTGATGATTATTGATATTCATACACACAATCATTTTAAGAGCTGGACGCAGCTTAGCTACCCCTCACCAGAGGAAGATGCTGATCTGATGCTTCAGATCGCGGCTACCGAGCATGGGGTTGAAAAACTATGCTTACTTGGGCGGTTTTATCCTTATCCAGACGAAGAGGGTGTCCGCAGGATCAACGACCAGACGATTGCTATGGTTAAGCATCGGCCAAACAAGCTATTTGGTTTGGCTTTTCTCAACCCTGCACTGCCGGAGAATTTCTTGCGTCAAGAAGTTACCCGCTGCCTGGATGCCGGCCTTTCCGGTGTCAAACTGGAGTTCGAGGTGAATGCCCGCGACTCACGGCTCGACCCGATCATGGAGATTGTGGCCGAGCGCAATGTCTTCCTGCTGCATCACGCCTGGTATAAGACCGTGGACCTGATGGGCTGTGAATCATCCCCGTCAGATATCGCACATTTGGCCAGACGTCACCCCCGGGCACGCATCTTGATGGCGCATTTAACAGGAAGCGGAATTCATGGAGTGCTGGACATAAAGGACTGTGACAACGTTTGGCTCGATACATCTGGAGGGCAGCCTTTTTCCGGGCTGGTTGACTATGCGGTCAAGAAGCTAGGTAGCCAGCGTGTTGTGTATGGCTCGGACTATCCAGCTCGCTGCTATGAAAGCCAGTTGGGGCGCATCTATGACTCCGGGCTGAATGCTAGCGAGAGGGAATGCGTATTGAGAAAAAACGCCGAGTACCTGCTCGGTATAAATTCTAAAGGATAGTGATGAACAGTTTAGTAGATGTTAATGTTTCTCTGGGGCACTGGCCTTGGATGGAGTTCTCTTGGTTTAGTCTCGATTGCCTGTGTAGGAGGATGCGGGAGAATGGTATTTCACATTCACTGGTCTCCTCAATCGGGAGCATCTTCTATCCAGACCCTGATGTTCCTGATGAGCAGCTTTTTGCCTCTCTTGATGCTTATCCTCAGCTACTGCCAGTAAAAACGGTTAACCTGGCAGCGCCCAACTGGAGAGAGAGTCTGGAATGGGGGCTTCGGCTAGGAGCGCGTATGGTCAGGATAATACCGAGCTACCATATGTATAGCCTGATCGACCAGCCAACGCTGGACTTGGGCAAGAAGCTGATCGCCAGCGGGATTCCGCTGGCAGTGCAGATGCGGATAGAGGACGAACGAAATCAGTACCCCTTATTGAAAGTCGAGCCTCCACAATCTGCATTTGTCGCCCAGTTGGCCAGTTTACTTCCTGAGCTGAAGATCGTTGCCCTGTGTGCAAACCGTCGGGAAGTGGCAGACTTTACCGAAGTGGACAACCTCTATGTAGAAACATCTTTCCTTGATGGAGGCGCTACGCCACTGGGTACTCCGACTGCTCCGGATCGGCTGCTTTTGGGGACTCACAGTCCGTTTCTCTGTCCCACCTCTGCTCGCCTGAAAGTCAAAGCTGCTAAATTGGAAGCACAGATCAAGGCCAGCACGGACAAGCTGCTGAAGGGCCTCCCACCCATAGAGGACTCTGGCAGCGAAGCTGTGGCGAAACTCGAGCGTTTGGAAGTTTAAACAAAAACTACTCACGATAATAGAACCCCCCTCACAAGAAATGCTATGAAAACTCGTATACCGACATTGATAATTGCCCTGACGATTATCTCGGCAATGCCCCTCAACTCCCAGGTCAACTGGATAGACATAACTGGTGGCATCTATGGAGACAGCAGTAATTGGGACCCGGCAGGGATTCCTACCGGAACAGATCCTATCCTTTTCAACAATCCCAATAACATCAATGGCACTTACACGGTGACCTTTGATCAGGACCGGGAGGCTCGTAACCTCCAAAACCAGACTGGCAACCCTACCTTTGACTTGGATGGCAACACGTTTACCTTGAGCCTGACGGGTAGTACTGCGAGAGAAGCTCTCGAATTTGACGGACGCCACGGTGGCTCTACGACAACCTTTAGTAATGGTACTATCAATAGCTATGGCAGACTTACTATGGGTGGTGGGACTGTTTTGAATGGCAGAACAGTCACATTTAATAATGTAACATTGAATTTTCTTGCGGGAGATGAGCTCAATCGGGACATCTTAGTAGGCAGATATAGCGCTGGCTCTAACACAAACGGGTTGAGCGGTCATACGCTTGTTTTTGAGAATTCAACCGTCAATGCGCGTATCATGCGCTCAGGGCTATCTGGGGGGATATTTGATACCACGATCGATATTACCTCAGGATCCACTGTAGACTTGGACGGAGAGATCACAATCGGCTGGACGGATGCCACTAATAATTTTGTGAACGTTAGCGGAGGTTCTCAAGTTGACACGACCGATATTATTATCGCGAACTTTGCCGGGGCTAATAATAATGGGCTGACTATTTCAGGGCAGGATACCGTCGTAAATATATCCAATAACCTTGAAGTGAGGAGCTTTGAAAATTCAATCAATATATCTGACCAAGCTGAAGTGAATGTTGCGTCGAAGATGGTAATGGCAAGCTCATCATCACAGACGGGTCATGCCGTAAGCATCACTGGTGGTTCTCAGGTATCAGCGGGCGAGATTGAAATTGCCAATACATCCAACAGCAGTGGTAACACCTTCACCATGTCGGGTGCAGACACTCAGCTTTCGTCCGATTGGATTCAAGTGGGTGTGACAGGGGCCTCCAGTAACGTCTTTACGATGAACGATGGCACGCTGAATGTTGGCAGCGATAGCGCGGCTGGCTACTTCTTGGTTACAGGTTCTGGAAACTCCGCTACGTTTAACAGCGGCAATGTTACCATCCAGGATACGTCGGGAACTGGATACCTGCGGGCAACCAGCGGCAATAGCATAAGTATTGATGGCGCTACGCTTACGGTGGACCAAGTGAGAATAGCTAATGGTGAAAACGGCTTTAGCTTCAACAGCGGCACGCTGAATGTTGATGTCTTCAACCCTGCAGTTGTTACCGAGGCTGGTAATTTTACGGTGGGTAATGGCTCTGGGGATACTGCTACGCTCGCACTGACGGGGCTGAATGAGCACCGATTTGGTGACCTGACCCTTCTGGCAGACAGTATCATCAGCTTTAGTATCAGTGGCACGGGTATCGATGAATTTGCCTTTGCTGATTTGAGCGGTGAGCTGAGCTACGGGGGGACATTGGCAATTGCTCTGAGTGCCACCCCTATGGCGGGCCAGAGCTTTGCCCTCTTTAGCGGATTTACGGATCAGAGCGGGGTTTTTGCCGATTTTGATCTGCCTGAACTGGATCCAGGGCTCAATTGGGATTTTGATCACAGCACCGGCGTACTGAGTATTAGTGTTATTCCTGAGCCAACTACGGCATCCTATGCTCTTGGTTTAGGACTCATCGTATTCGCAAGATGCGTTATGATGCGCCGGAAGAAAAATTGACTCCGTGTCCCCTGGAATCTGGGAAACCCACACCCGTCATGCCGATGTATTTAAGTAGTCATGTTAAGGCAGCCCTGTCCGGTAATAACCCGGATGGGGCTGTCCCCAACTCTGGACACACTTTCTCCCATCGTGGATTCTCCATTACCGAGTTACTTGTGGCCATTGGTGTAATTGGTATTCTGGCTGCTCTTTTGATCGTGATGATGGGCGGTGTTACCGAAATGCGCAACAAGACCGTTTCGGGTTCGAACTTACGTCAAATCGGCGTAGCGATCAACCTCTACGCTCAGGATGACTCGAGCCGAATGTTGCCTCCATTCTGGGCTAGCCGCTACAGCACATCCGGAACGCTGAACAAGGCATTCAAGCGAGTAGTAGATAAGGGTTTTGTGGACTCACCAGCTATTTTTATGGCTCCTAATGATGTGGCCAAGACTGCAACAATTGATGAGAGTGGGTGGGCTCAGCATCCGGAAGCAGGCATTTACGTGAATGAATACTCCAGCTATCATTACATCTATGTACATCCGGGGACACGCGATGCACTTCCCGCCGGACCCGCGGCGGTTGAATCGGCTCTCAAACCCAGGTTCAGTTTGTTTAATGATCCTGATGTGATTATTGCTTTCGAGCAGTGGCAGACCGCGGCGGTGTCTGCTTACAACAAGGATGGGGGTATCCATGTACTAAGGCTTAATGGTAAAGTGGATTACATTAACAAAGAACAATTTCCCGCCACTCCCACCACAGCAATGTTCCGCAACTTTGAGTCCGCCCCACAGTGATGAAGTTGGCATCAAGAAGCGCTATCGGTATGTGTAGAAATTTACTCCGAATTATATTCTTACTCATGGCGTCCGGAGTATGGTCGTCCTGCCGCGCGGAGAGCGTAGGTGGAGAGAATGCACCCTCTGTGGAGGATCTAAAAGCTTGGGAGATGATCGACTTGGGGCCGGCTGCCGTCGTTCCAGAGGTCCGGGGGGCGCTGATTACGGAAACTGCCGACGGCCCGATATTAGCTTCGATATTATTGGATCGCCCTCAGGGTAAAGATGCCTCACGTGCATCACTGCTGATGGTTGAGCTATTAACCGGAGAGTCCTCGCAACATTTCTACCCAGACCCAGATGCGGCCAATGGCGCGGCATACTGTATTCTCGCTACCAGTTGGGGCACTTTCATTTATCAGGATACGGTAACGTTTCATGAATTTGACTTAGTGGATCAGGAATACCTGTTCACGACTGGGGCGATCGAAGGGCTCGTAATGTCCATGGCTGAGTCTGACGATGGTTTGATTTACGTGGCTACCTACCCAAAATCTCAGCTATATGTTTATGACCCGATAAGGCAGGAGATTCGGGATGTAATCCGCTTGGATGCCCATGAGCAATATCCCAGCTATATGAAGATCGGACAAGACGGTTGGGTCTATGTTGGGATGGGGAATGCCAAATCCAATCTCGTAGCCTATCATCCTTCTACCGGTGAGCTTAGACAATTGGCTAAGGAATCTGAACGAGGCGTTGGTTCTGGTTTGGTCCAGACATTGACGGACGGCACAGTGATTGGCAGAGCCCATTCTTCCCAGCCGTGGAGACTACTAGAAGATGGTGAGGTGGGGGAAATTATGGAAGATCCTCAGATTGTGGATCAAAGCGGATCCGTTTATTGGTTGAAGCGACGTTTCGAACTAGAGGATGGACTCAAGGTGATCTCTTTCGATGTTCAGACGCGGAAACTTCGCTATCAGGACGCAGATAATGCCGTCTACGAGATTGACTTTGATTTTACTTCGCCGGGAGCATCCATCTCCTCAATGATCGCCACACCAGATGGCAGAATCATGGGCTCTTGCGACCATCCCAACCAGTTATGGACGTTTAACCCCAAGACCAGCTCATTTGAGGTACATGGAGGTATACCCGAGCTGGGTGGTGGAAATCTTACCCGTTTTATAGAGGCCAACGGGCGACTGATTTCCAACTCCTATGCCCTCGGCAATCTCTATGCCATCGATTCAAGCCAGCCTGTGCTACCGGCTGCAAAGGGTGAGGCATTAAACCCTAAGGTGCTTGCCAAGACTCACCCGCTCATCGGGAGACCACGTGCTCTGATCAAGCATTCCGACGGTCAGCACCTTGTCTCCACGGGCTATCCCGGGTACGGCTACATCGGGGGTGGAATGTTGATTTATGACTATACTAAAGATGAGGTGGTATCGCTCACCGGGGCAGATAATCTCATACCGAGCCAATCTATTACTGCAATCACAGAGCTGCCTGATGGCAACTTGATCCTTGGGGGGAGTATTCTCACGCCAGGCGGCGCAAAGCCTGTTGCCGAAAGGGCGTCCTTGGCGCGGTTTGATTGGGAATCGCAAGCGGTAACGGACTGTTGGGACTTTCCCGAGGACGTGCAGACGATCAGCGATCTTATAAGCATAGATGGACGCAGTCTGCACGTGGTTGCGGGGAATCATTATTATCTCTACAATCTTAGCGATGACACGATCAGGGCCGATGTGGATTTAGGCAGCTATGGTGGTCCTGCATCGCGCCGTGGTGATACTGCATTCTTCGCGCTTCCCGACGGTCGACTGTTCCTCGTTGCGCAGAAGGCTCTCTTTGAAATTGATAACAGAACGGGGGATTTAGATCAGCGGGCATCATTTCCCATGCCTGTTACTGACGTGGGTCCCGTGTCCTCAGGAATACTATACCTGGCTTCATCCGGGCATTTAATCGGGCTAAGGATAGGCGACTGAGCTTGTCGGATTAAGTCGATCGCGAAGCGCGAATGCCGTGATATGCACGCGGTGTGCGTATAAATGAAGCAGGTTATGAGATCGCTTATTTTTATGAAAACATCGTTCAAATCCACCATGCAGGCGTTGCCTGCGCTGACCGATCGCAGGCGCTGGGATGAGCGGGAGGCTGAATGCCTCACTGAAATGACCCGGCAGTCTTCTCTTTTTTATTGGAACGGACCTCAAACGGACAAGCTGCGGGACGCATTTAGGGAGTACTCTGGTTTGTCCTATATGATGCCTTGCTCATCGGGGACGGCAGCACTGCATATCGCTATGCTGGCCATCGGGTTGAAGCCTGGAGAGGAGGTTATCACTAGTCCAATAACTGATATGGGGTCAGTTATTGGCGTACTGTATCAGTTGGGTGTTCCGGTCTTTGCAGACCTGAATGAGAATACCTACAACCTTGATCCTCATGCGGTCGAAGAAGCGATTACCAGTAAAACGCGGGCGATTCTGGCGGTTCACTTAGCGGGCAATCCGGCAGGGATTCATCAACTGCGTGAGATCGCAGATCGTCATGGGTTATTCCTGATCGAAGATGCGGCTCAGGCTTGGGGTGCTTACTCTCGGGAGAAGCTTGTTGGCACGCTAGGAGATTTAGGGTGCTTCTCATTAAATGATTTCAAGCATATTAGTTGTGGTGACGGGGGTGTTGTGGCGACTGCGAGCTATGAGCTGGGTTGTCGGCTGCAGCTTATGGGTGATAAGGGATATGACCGCGAAAAGGGAACACGCTGTCCGGGCATGTTGGCCCCCAATTATCGTATAACGGAGCCTCAATCTGCTATCGCCAGGGTGCAAATGACAAAGGTGCGGGCGATTACAGAGCGACGCCATATGAGCGGAGAGCGTTTGCGAAAGGCTCTGGCCGGCATTCCAGGCTTATTTCCTCCGCATGTGGAGGACGGGGACCTCTCCTCATACTGGTTTTTTATGTTCCGGATCGATCCGAGTGTTTTCGAGGGAGGCCGGGAAGGTATCTGCCAGGAGCTAGAGAGTAGGGGGATTGAGGCGGCAGCAGGCTACCTGCCTATGCCGCTATATCGTTATCCACTGTTTCAGAATGGTTCGATGTTTGGCGGCACCTGGCCGGTGCGTGACCTTGGCCTCACCTCCATGGATTATAGGGATGTCGTCTGCCCCAAGGCTGAGCACATCACCGAAACAGCCATTAAGTTACCCTTAACAGAGAACATGACGGATGAGTATATCGACCTCTTGGCCATGCATATTCGCGATGCATGTCTAAGGCTGAGGCGGTGACACGTTAACTGCTTAAGGATAGTCCTCCCAATTAGTCAGCTTGCAGTCGGGCTGGCTACAATGGAGCGGCCTCCGTTTCAGCAATATTTGTGTAGATAATGAAAACAACTGAACTGGTTTACCGCAGCATCAATAGCGCCTATCATTCCAAGCCAATTTCTATGCTCGTGATTGAGCCGGAGATGATCACCTCCAAAACGGGTGTGATGCTCTTCACTCATGGGTGGCATGGGAATCGTTTTCAACACAAAGAAAAAATGGAGTGGGCCGCTGAGCGGTTTGACCTCGTTACTGTTAGTGTGGAGTTTCGCCAAAGTGGCTACGATTTTGACCCCGTAAAGGGATTGGGTGCATGCTTGCCCTATGATGCCGGGTTTTATCAGGTTTTCGATGTCCTCAATGGTCTGCGCCATATCCTGAGCCAAAGGCCACAGGTGAATCATCGTCGTGTTTTTCACTATGGCGGAAGCCAGGGAGGGCAAATTGCGCTGCTTTCCGCCCTATATGCGCCCAAAACCTTTGCATGGCTTTACGTTTCCTGTCCACTCACGCACATTGATGCAAAATTTCAGGCATTATCGGGGCGTTATTTTGCTCCTTGGGAGTTGGAGGTGCGTAGTCCATTGGAAATGGCCGAGGGAATCCCTTGCCCGGTTTACTTAGAATACGGAACGGTTGACCCGACCGTTCCGCATGAGTCGCATGGCCTGGTTCTGGCCGATAAGCTCACTAAGTCGGGTCAACTGGCACGCCTTATCGAATATGAGGGAGATCACGGACTGCAACCGGCAACTGACAAACTCGCCGCCTTTCAAGCTATGAGCGAATTCATTGAATGGAGTGCTGAAGTCCCTCAGTGCAACGATTTTGAGCAAGGCTCGCTCGTGAGCGTTCCTTGCGCAGAGCGTACGTTGCTTATCGACTGGTCTAAAAAAACTGAGGATCATACTTTATTCCAGTGGGGGACTTAATGTGTATCAAGGTTAGGCGCTTAACCCTCCATGTGCCCCAGGTCGCCGGTGGAATACGAGGTGCTGGTTGAACTTCAAAATGGCGACGTGGACGACGATAGCCTTCAATATCGACTAGAGCGTGCCTGATGATAGTTGCAAATATTGCGGTTTGGATACGACTGATCGAAGCATAGAAATGCCCACTGGATATTTGTTTATCTTTAGATCTGTGCTGCAGGTAATCTTTGATCACCTCATCGAAAAGGCGGGCTTCTTCGCTTGGGCGCAGGACTTTGATATCTTTGTATTCATGTTCAAAGTCTGAAATAATCTTTTGGAAGTAGATAAGGTTTGCTTGCCGCTCTGCGTTGTCATGGCCCATTTTCGAGCGTAGGTTATCATCAAAAAGAGGGCGGTGCTCGAACTCATCTTCGACAGCACTAATATCAAATACCGGAAAGGCTTTAGTGTGAGGAAATCTTTTTCGCACCATCAGCTTCGGCAAGCATCTGTTCACCGAGGCAAATGATCAGCACACTTAGGATATCCTTCGCAAGACTTGACTGACACTGCTAAACTGACCCACGTAAGAGGGCCAATGTGCCTCCCCGGGCATATAGAAATATATGCGCTATATTCTTATTTAGGCGCGCGATCCATTTCATGGGCGTTCTAAGTGACTAATCCTTCGCGGATTAGGAAATGGTCGGGCTGAGAGGATTCGAACCTCCGACCCCTACACCCCCAGTGTAGTGCGCTAACCAGACTGCGCTACAGCCCGCGACCAGAAACAGAGGAAAAAAGGGCACGGGGGCCCATCTGTCAAAAGAAAAAGTTGCGAACGCATTCCGCCGTCACTTTTGCTTGGGATAAGGGAAGGCTGGACGTGTCGGCGTCACGGGCCTATCCATTAGATGTCGATGGCGGCGACGTCGAAATCGGGCTTGGGGAAGGTGGGCTTGAGCTTGGCAAGGGTGTCGCGGATCAGGTCCGCCACGGCGACGTTGCGGTACCACTTGCGGTTGGCCGGGATGATGTGCCAGGGGGCGTGTGCAGTGGAGGTGCGCGCGATGGCTTCCTCGTAGGCCTCGACGTAGTGCGGCCACAGGTCGCGGTCCTTGACGTCCTCGGGCATCAGCTTCCACTGTTTGCGCGGATCATTCTTGCGCTTGAGCAAACGTTCGCGCTGCTCGTCCAGAGAGATGTGGAGGAAAATCTTAACAATGCTCACGCCCTCGTCGGTGAGCATACGCTCAAAGTCATTGATGTGGTCGAAGCGTTTTTTCCACACCTGCGGGGGCTTGAGGTGGCGCACCCGCACGGCGAGAACGTCCTCGTAGTGGCTGCGGTTAAAGATGGCGATTTCGCCCCGGGCGGGGACTTCCTGATGGATGCGCCACAGGTAGTCGTGGGAGAGCTCAAGTGCCGTGGGCTTGCCAAAAGTGGCCACATGGACGCCCTGTGGGTCGAGTCCGCCAAAGACGTGGCGTATGGTGCCGTCTTTTCCGGCGGTGTCCATGCCTTGCAGGATGACGAGCAGGCGGTGCTTTTTCTCCGCGTGCAGTCTGACCTGCAGGTCGTAGAGCTCGGCCTTGATTTTAGCCAGTAGCTCAAGGCTTGCCTCCTTGCCATCGGGGCAAAGGGATTTATCATCGGTCGGCCAGTCCTCCAGCCGAAGTTTCTTTACTTGCCCCAAGCAGTAGCGGTCCATCTCGATAGACCATGGGTGCTCATGGGTTTGGCGTCAAGACCCGCGATTGCCTGATTGACGGAGTGTTTCCTCTTCTCGATGTGATGCGAAAAAATATGCACTGACTGGATGGGTGGGGGAATTTTACTTGTCTTTGCGACTCCGATGAATAGTTTTGCGTTGACTGAATCCCCGATATTTGCGACGTAATCTCATTTAACTCCAAAGGATCCAATCGTGAAAACCACCATCTGCGCCATCACTCTACTCGCCGCGGCAGCCCTTCCCATGCTGCAAGCGGAAACCGCCTACACCGATCCGGTCATGGCTCAAAGCAAAAGCCTCGGCCCGGGCTACTCGGTTGTCAGCATCAATGCGCTGAACCCGATCGAAGCAACTGGGCTCATCGACGCGCTTTCTATCGACTCAGGCGACACCGTTTTGGAGGTTTCCAACATCCCCGAGAACTGGAGCACCAACAACTTTGCCAATCCCGGTGGCCTCGCGCAGTTTAATTTCCGCAACGTGCCTTTGTACTACGTCGAAATCACCTCCGGCGACAAGACCGGGCAGATCCTCGACGTGATCGCGACCAGCGACAGCGATCCGGCCACCCTGACCGTCGGCGGCGACTTCTCCAGCCTCCAGCCTGACCTCGTCGGCGAAACCTTCGCCATCCGCAAAAAACGCACCATTGCTGACGTCTTCGGCGCAGATAATGAGGTGGGGCTCAAGGGTGGATTGGACACTAATACTTTAGATATTATTTATAATGTATTTAATAGTGAATTCGAAAGGATTTACTATCAAGAGCACGCGAACTCCTTATACAATGGTTGGAGAATCGTTGGCGGTTCTCTGACACTAGATGTTGGAGACTTATGTATAGATCCAGATTTTGGTTTAATTCTATTCCGTCGTGGTACCAATGATGTCGAACTTGTTACGGTGGGGGATGTAAAACTGAATACTGCACGAACGACAATACAGCCTGGCTACAATGCTCTCACTCTGAAATTCCCTGTCGGTTATACACTGGATTCTACGGGCCTATCTGATGTTCTGGATGGTGGTTTGAATAGTAACCAGCTAGACCAAGTTTATATTCTTTCTGATGGGGATTTTAAGCGCTACTACTATCAGGTCTATCCTGCGGATCCCATCTATGAGGGATGGCGGCAGGTTGGCGGCAGCTTGACTGAAGATCAAGGCAACATTGCTCTTGAGGCGGGATGCATGATTATTGTTTTTCGTCGTGATGCTACTGCAGTAGAATGGTCTCTGCCTCAGCCGTTTACTCTCAGCAACTAGTATTTCAATTATTATCTACACAAAAAAGTTACTATGTACCGTATGCTTTCTAAATTCGCTCTTGCCATTAGTTTGTTAGTGGCCGCTCAACAAGCAAATGCGCAGTCTGACTATACTGTAGTGCAGTGGGGCAGTAATAACCCTCTGTTGGGCTCCTATTACACATTAGGTGATTCTTCAGATACTCTCTTTAATGCGACCACTAACACTGCTTTTTTAGGTTTAGGATATTTTACAGATCCTTCTGTTGGTACGTATGCCTCTGATATATCAAGTGTTTACAGTAATTTTGTTCTGTTAGCCAGTTCAGGTGTTTCAGGGCCTGGAGCTGATGGATTTGAGGGTGCACTCTCAAATTCTAGCAATATCTACACAGATATGGAGCCAGGATCATCTGCGGTAGGTATGCCATTATACGTATTTGTTTTGCCCGGAGTTAGCGAATATACCGAGGCCCAGGTTTTAGCGGTAGCTGAATACGCCATTTACACTGATTCGAGTTGGGGTATCATGCCCTTGGGATCTGGTGGAACCGGTACGCTTGATGACAACTGGACCAATACCATTGATACGGTTCTGTGGGGTACGCTTGTGCCTGACGGTGGTGTCGGGGCTGGGAGCTCGAAGATTCTCACCGGGGCCGTGGTTCCTGAGCCTTCGACTTACTCCGCGCTCTTTGGTTTGGCCACGCTGCTGGTGCTTCAGCTCCGCCGTCGTCGCCAGGCCTAGTTTTACCGCGCAACTTTTCTTTCTCAGAGGGGTTACTGCTTCGGGCAGTAACCCTTTTTCTTTGGCAACTTTCCCCGCGTCTGATGCCGTTTCGCGTAAAAACAATGCAGTCAGTGCGCGGGGTAGGGCTGCCTGCCCCAGGCAGCCGCGGACGGCTGAGGGCAGCCGTCCGCGGCTACCAACATCATGGCTTACCAACATCTTATCAATCACTTATGGAAACGGTCTCCGTGTTGGCAGGATTGCCGAGTTCGGGCTTGGATTTTCCTCCGGCGGCGCTAATGATGGACACCTGTTCTGGCTTTATCTGATTTAACTCAATGATTATGACCACACACCACCTCTCTGCTGGACTCACGACGCGTGTGAAGCGCGGGTTCACCCTGATCGAAATCCTGATCGTTATTGCGCTGATCGCGATGTTGGCCGGCTCCGCCATCGTGGGGCTCAACTCCTTGTTCAGCGGTGGCCAGGAGAACGTGGCCCAGACCTTTGTTGATACCACGGGCAAGACCGCGCTCATGAGCTACCGTATCGCGGTGGGTCGCTACCCGACGACGGAGCAGGGTCTGGCTGCGCTGCGCACCGCGCCCGAGGGTGCAACGGGCTGGAAGGGCCCGTACCTGGAGCGCGACCCGATCGACCCGTGGCAAAAGCCTTACCAGTACCGCCAGCCGGGCGTCCACAACAAGGACAGCTACGACCTCTGGTCATTTGGCCCGGACGGTGTGGAGAGCGACGACGACATCGGCAACTGGGATAAGTAGTTCCGAAAACTGCCCTGTGCTGCGACTTTATTCAATCTGCCCGGTTTAACGTTTTGTTTTGTCCCTGCGGAATGCCCAACCTCCTCTGCCACGCTCGGGTTTTACCCTGATCGAGGTGCTCATTGTTATCGCGCTGGCCAGTGTGATGACGGGCTTGGTTGCGGTTAATTTCGAGGCCATCATCGGGTCGTTTGAGTCGGTTTCGATTGAACAAAAATTCCGCATTGCTGCCCGCGAGGCGCGCATTGCCGCCGCACAAGAGAGCCGTCCTGTTTACCTGCGTTACGACCGGGTGGGGGAGGAGTTTGAGGTCGTGCGGCAGCTCGCCGATGAGACGGGCGAGGAGTCGGGTTTTACCCGTGGGAGTGCGGTTTTTCTCGATCCGGAGGTTGAGGTGACGTTTTACCGTGTGGCGGCCACTGACAAGGACGGGCGCGAGACGCTGAGTGCCGCGCTGGAGCAGGAGCCCGTGCCCTTTCTGGTCTTTCATCCTTCGGGCAGTGGGACTCCGGCGGATATACATTTCCGGTGGCGCGACGGCAGGCAGGCCGTGCTCACGCTAGACCCCTTTTCCAGCGGACCGCTGGCCAGCAAGGAGCTTTTCGAATGAAGCGCCGGGGCATGACTTTGATCGAGGTCGTGGTGGCGTTGGCCATCTTTACCTCCGTGGTGGCGGTGCTGAGTCAGGCCGTGACGATCGCGCTCAACGTCATGGCCGATCTGGACACCGATCGCAGCCGCGAGCAGGAGTTTCGCTTTGCCATGCGGGAAATTTTGCAGGTGTCCGGCCGAGAGGAGTTCGAGGACGGGGGCGACATCGAGACGCTGGGCTCGGGTACGATCACATGGCAGGCCACCATCGAGGAGACGGAGATGCTGGACCTGTTCAAGGTCATGATCTCGATGGAGTGGCTCGCGCAGGGCGACTATCTCAGCGGCCCGGTCGTGCGTGAGCAGGAGGTGTACCTTTTGCGTCCGGCCTGGTCTTATGCGGACGAACGCAGCAGCCTTTTGCAGGATAAAACCACGGAGTACGAAAACCGATTTGGCGGGCTATGAGGCGGGCGATGATACATAGGACGGCGCGCGGGGGCTTCACCATTTTGGAGGTGCTCATGGCGATTTTTCTGGGCGGCTTGCTCCTGACGGCAGCCGCGAGCTACCTCTTTGGCCTGTTCAATCTCAAAACCATCCTGGAGGAGCGCCCGGCTTATGAGGATCATGTGAACGGCGTGGTGCGCTTTCTCGACTTCGCCTTTGCCAACGCCATCGCCGAGGAAAACGAGGCTGCGGTTTCTATCCAGCAACCACCCGGAGCCAGCCTGGGGGATGCGGAGGCGCTGGCCTTTCGCATCAATGGCGAGCTGCCCTTGTTTGTCGACAGCGGGCAATACCTGGCCGAGCTGGATTGCTACCTCGTTTTTGACGAAGAGGCGGGCCTGTACCTGCTCTGGCAGTCTGACCAGATGGCGAACGAAGACGCGGACGACCTGCGCCGCACGCCGCTCTCGCCCTACGTGACGGCCATCACCTACGCGTACTACGACGAGGAGTTTCAGACCTGGGAGGAGGAGCAGGAGTTTCAGGATGCGGCCGAGGGCGGCTTGGCGCTCCCGGACATGATCCGCATTTACTTTACCCACCCAAAGGATAACACCCAACTGGTTTTCGACCTGTTGCTGCCACCCGAGGAGGCCGATGTCCCGTTGGTCTAGGCAGACGCGTCAACGCGGGGCGGTGCTGCTCATGGCATTGTTTTTCATCCTGCTCATCTCTGTGCTGGTGGTGAAAATCCTCGATGAGCTGACGATGCAGATCCGCGCACAAGCCGTCCAGGTGGCTCGCGATGATCTGCGCTACGTGGGGCTCTCGGCCTTTGAGACCACGATGGCCGTCCTGAGCGAAATCGAGGAGATCGACGGTGGGCTGCATGGCCCCGCCCAGGGCTGGGCCGATCCCCTGGCCTATGCCGAGACGATTACCTGGCCCGATGGCGTCACCGTCGCGGTCACGATCACCGACGAGAGCGGGAAGTTCTCCCTCCAGGAGGCCGACCCGAAGGTGCTGAACGCCTTTTTCGAGATGATGGGGATCGACTACGGCGATGCTGAGACCATGACGGATTCGCTGCTGGACTGGATGGATGAGGACGACGATGCGCGGCTCAACGGGGCCGAATCCCGCTACTACGAGGGCGAGGAGCCCCCCCTAACTCCCCCGAATGCGCCCTTGAAGAGCTGGGAATCTTTGCGCTATATTCAAGGATTTAAGGAACTCTTTTTTGACGAAAACGGGATTCCTAACGATTACCACCGCCGATTTACAAAGGCATTTTCCCTTCACACCACCTCCGATCCCAACGTGAACACCGCGCCCACAGATGTGCTGGAGACCCTGTACGAGATGCATGGCTTCGATGTGGACTACTTCCTGGACTACCGCGAAGGCACGGATCGCGTCGGCGGCACCGATGACGATATCGTCTTTCGCGAAAAGGCTGACCTCCAGGCGGGTGGCTTTCAGGTCGACGGGCTTCCGGTGGGCTATGACTGCACACTGCTGAAGGTCGAGGTACGGGTTAACTTTGGTGAAAAGGCTTACCTGCTCAGTGCCTTGACCGAGGTTGAGAGTAGCCAGGGTTCGGGCTCAGGGGATCGTGGCGAGGGCGATCAGCAGGGCGCCGGGGGCGGACGCCAGAACGCATCCAGCGGCTCCGGCACCGACTATCCCTTTACCATTACCCGCCTGACGGAAAGCTTGGAGATCAACTAAGATGGCCGCCGAAACGACAGATCAAGCCAAGGATACCGTGGAGGTCAGCGCCGCAGTGTCGTACGTTTCCGGGCACTTGTTTTTTACCCGCACGCTGGAGCTGCCTGAGGGAATGCTCGCGGCGGATGTGCCCTCGTTCGTGGAGTTGACCCTTGAGGAGATGTCACCCTTTTCTCTGGAGCAGTTGGCCTGGGGCTATGTGCTGGACAACAGCAGCCGCTGGGTCTGCATCATGGCCGTCTGCCGCCCCCGCGTCCCGCCGACCGAGCAGGCCGAGTGGGATGCCGCGCTCTATGTCTTGCCGAGTTTTCTGCCGCTGCTTTTGCGCCGACCTTCGCAGGGGAAACAGCAGTGCATCCTCGAAGCGGATTGCCTGACGACGGCCTACTACGAGGATGGGTGCCCCCTGCCGGTGCGCTTCACCCACAGACCGCTTCCCCGCCCGGAAGTCGAGGAAGAAGAGGCAGGCGAGCTCGTGCCGCCTGCGGAAGCTTTCCCCGCTACGGGCTACCTGCGCATTGCCACCGCACGCGAGGGCAAAGACGGTGAACTGCTCTTCGCGCTCCAGCATATCGATAGCCCCGAGGCGGAGCCTTCACCGATGCCGGATTTACGTATCGAAAATCTGGATACACTCTGGACGGCTGACGTGCGCGATCCCGGCTTTAAGCAGCAGGAGCGCAAGGCCCGCAAGTTAGCGGGCGGACTTTGGAAGGGGATGCTCGCGGCGGCAATTTTAGCCCTTGTGTTTTTCCTGGGCGGTGTCGGCTTGATTGCTTTGCAGCAGTGGCAGGGTTCTCGCCTGGAGCGCATTGCCCGCCAGGCGCCCGAAGTCGAGGCACTCGAGCTGAAAGAGCAGAACTTAAACGACCTGAAGCAGTTTGCCGGGTCTCCGTTCCAACCCTTTAAGATCCTTGAAGCGCTGAATCAGGTGCGGCTGGAGAAGTTCATGAACGGCGGTATCGAGTTCGACACGGTGCGGCTGAACAAGGACAACGAAATCCTCGTCAGCGGCTACGCAGGGAACATCGGTGAGGTGAACCGCTACGCCGACGCGCTAATTGCCTCCGGTCGCTTCGAGGCGATGAGCCCGCCGGAGTACCAGACGAGTAGCAACCGCACGAGCTTCAAGCTGCGTATGCGCTATCTGCCGCCGACCGAGAGCGCGACGACTGCTCAGTCCGAACCCCAAGCGGAGGAGTCTGATGCGTAAGCTTTTTCAAAAACTCAGTCTGCGTGAGAAGGTGCTCCTGAGTGCGCTGATCTGGTGTGGCCTGATTATCGTGTCCTTTTTCCTGGTCGGGGCCTATGTCAAGGTCGTGCGCGAGTTAAAGCAGTCGGGTGACATGCTCGTGATGCAGGACCAGTGGTATCAGCTCGAGCCTGTGCTGGAAGCCGATCGCGAGCGCATCCTTGAGCAGCTGAACCCTAAGAACACCTTCTCGGGGGCGTCGCTGGCAGGTCGCATTGACAGCCTGGCCCGCAGCTCGAAAGTTACGCCTACGATCAACACCCCGCGCACGCGCTCGGACGACAAGCTCAACCTCCACACGATGCGGGTCAGCCTGAAGAGTGACGGTATGCCCGAGATCCTGGACTTTGAGAACAAGGTCCAGAGCGAGTGGCCTTACATCAAGATCGAGAGCGTGCAGGTAAGCCGCCGTGACGGGAAAAACAACCCCGATAAACACGATGTACTTTACATCATAAATTCATTTGAGTTCAACGACGAGACGGTGCAGTGATGCGCCCGATGCCATGTTTTCTGTGACCATGATATCCCCAGTAACATCCTCTTTTCCCCTTCGTGTGTGGGCGACGTGCGCGCTCCTGCTGGCCGTTTTCTCGCTGCCGATCCATGCGCAGCTTGAGCCTGTCGATGCCGAGCAGCCGATTAGCATCAATCTTGCTGGTGACAGCGCGGGGCAGGTGCTTTCCCTGATCGAGCTCATTACCGGCAAGTCCGTCATCCGGGCGCAGAACCTTCCCGCGGTCAAGATCACCTTCAACAGCTATGGCCCGATTTCGCGGGCGGAGGCCCTTGTCGCGTTGGAGAGTCTGCTCAGCATCAACGGCATCGCCCTGACCCCCATCGGCGAGAAGTTCATCAAGGCGGTGACGTTTCAGGACGTGGTGCGCCAAGTGCCCGAGTACCTTCAGGTGGACCCGCGCGACCTGCCCGCGAGCGAAAAGTTTTACACCATGATGGTGCGCCTGCAGTACCTCAACGTGGCCGCGAATGAGCACCAGAATATTCTCGAGCCCATCATGTCGCCTTCGCCGATTGGCAAGATTGTGAACTTGCCCAAGGCCAACGCGCTGCTGCTGACCGATACGCTGCTCAACCTCCAGCGCGTGCAGTCCGTGCTCCAGACTGCCGATGAGCCGCACGCCATCGAGGATCAGGTTTACTTTTTTCAGCTCAAGAATATGCAGGCGCGCGAGTTGCAGTCGCGGCTGCAAAGCATGCTGCTCAACCAGAACAGTTCCCTGAGCAAATACTTTATTGGTAACACGACACTGGAGTCGGACGAGCGTACGAACCAGCTTGTCGTGCTCACACACCCCAGCAATGAAGAGCTGCTGCGCAAGATCATCGATAGCTTCGACATTGAGGTCGATCCGCAGACCAGTAGTGAGGTGTTTTACATCAAGCATGCCCAGGCCATTGAGGTCGAAGCAGTGTTGGAAGAGGTCATCACCGGGCAGCAGAAGACCCGCGAGGACGAGCCGGACACACTGCAACAGGATACGCCCAATATTAACCAGACCGCTGACGTTCCTCCCGCCGGGAGCAATAACCTGCCTACACCTCCCGGAGGCACGCCCGGGACGTCTGCCCCGCGCCCCGGCTCGGATGGAGTCGACTCGGACAACCTCCAGTTCAGCCAGTTTATCACCATTGTGGCGGACGAGCGCAGCAACGCGATTATCGTCTACGGGACCAAGACGGACATCAAGCAGGTGTCTGCCTTGATCGACAAGATCGACGTCGTGCTGGCCCAGGTGATGATCGAAGTGGTCATTGCGGAAGTTACGCTGGAGGAGGACGAGGTCAGTGGCTTGAACGCACTCGGGATCAAGCGTGAGGGTAGCGGCATCGGCGGTATTTCTTTTAACACGCAAACGCCGTCCATTGGTGACGACCCAGCCTTTAGCATCAACACCACACTGGACCTGAAGGAGTTTACGGTGGCCTTCGGCCCGGCTGTTTCCAAGGGCAAGGTGCGCATCCTGCAGGCTCCGGTTATCGCGACGACGCATAACCAGGAGGCGACGATCAACGTCAGCCAGTCGCAGCCGTTCATCACCGGTAGCGCGACCTCGACCATTAACACCGACTCGGTGACGAACACGGTGCAGTACCGCGACGTCGGCATCCAGCTCACGGTCAAGCCGCTCATTGGCTCGAACGGGATCGTGCAGATGGAGATTGAGCAGATCGTGGAGAACACCACGGGCAGCAATGTTGAAGTCAATGGCACGGAGCAGCCCATCATTGCCAAGCGCGAGGCAACCTCATTCGTCAGCGTGAGCGACCAGGAGATTATCGTGCTGGCGGGCTTGCAGGAGTCCAAGGTCAACCGTACCGACCAGAAGGTTTTTCTGCTCGGCGACATCCCGATCTTCGGTGAGATTTTCAACTCCGAGCGCGATGATAATACCCGCCGTGAGCTGATGCTCTTTATCAAGCCGACCGTGATCTACACCCAGACCGACGCCACGCGGGTGGCGGACAAAACGCTGGAGTACCTGGACAATGGCGAGCAGGCGAGGAAGTTCCTGACTACGCCGGACATGTCCGTCATCTTTGACGAGGAGACGGCCGAACCTCCCTTGCGCGACCTGCGCACTCCCACCAAGCAGTACGGCCCTGCCAAATCCCGATAAGCCGTGAACCTGACCGATTCCATCATCGCGCGTCTGAGTGAGGAGCAGCAGGAAGCCTTTGGTGAGCTGCCGCGTCAGGAGCGTATGGCCTTTTTGGCTACGGCCTGGGATAAGCACGAGGATGCGGTCATGGCCGAGTTAGCTGCGCAGTGCGGGCTTGAGGTCGTGGACACGATCGTGCTTTCGGACTCGCAGGAAGACAGCCTGCCGTTGCGTCTGATTCACGAGTACCAGTGCCTGCCCGTGCAGTCTGAGGGGGGCGGGGATGGCGCGTTGAATCTCGTCACGGTGTGGCCGCCGGACTCCGTTATGGACGACTGGATACTGGCTGCCTGCGGGCGTCAACCGCACTGGTTTCTCGGGCCCTCGCGCAAGGTTACCGAAACGATTACCCAGGTTTTCGGGGTGGGCTCGGACAGTCTCGATGCGGATGAGCTGGAGGGCTTTGCCGAGGTCGCCGATACGCAGGATGAGGAAGACGAGGATGCGGCGCTGATCCGTTTCGTCAACGAGGTCATTACCAAGGCTATCGCCGACCGTGCGACGGACATCCACTTTGAGCCGCAGAAGGAGTCGCTGCAAATCCGTTACCGCATAGACGGCGAGCTGGTGCCGGTACGCGTGCCGGACAACCTCGTGCAGTTTCAGCGGGCGATCATCTCGCGCCTGAAAATCATGGCGCGTCTGAATATTTCCGAACGTCGCCGCCCGCAAGACGGCCGCATAAGCTTTACCGTGGGCAAGGAAGATATCGACATCCGTATCTCCTCGCTGCCCACGATGTACGGCGAAAGCGTGAGCTTGCGTCTGCTCAGCAACAAGTCGCAACCAGTCACCATTGAAGACCTGGGGTTTCTGCCGCGCGACATCGGCCGCATCGACCAGATTCTGGCCCGCCCGCACGGGATTATCCTCGCCACGGGCCCGACCGGCTCGGGGAAATCGACTTCGCTGACCGCCTTTCTGCGGCAAATTCGTGACCCGCGTCGCCGTATTATCACGATTGAAGACCCGGTGGAGTACGAGGTCGGGGGCGTGAACCAGGTGCAGGTACACCACGAAATCGGGCTGACCTTTGCCAGTACGCTCAGGAGCGTCCTGCGCCAGGACCCGGACGTCATCATGGTGGGGGAAATTCGTGACCGTGAGACGGCGGAGATCGCCATTCGTGCCTCGCTGACGGGTCACCTTGTGCTGAGTACCCTCCACACCAATGACGCGCCGGGGGCCTTGACCCGTTTGATCGACATGGAGATCGAGCCGTTCCTCATCGCCTCGTCGGTGGAGCTGGTCATTGCGCAGCGTCTGGTGCGTCGCCTATGCGATAAGTGCAAGCGCCCGGCAGACATGGAGCTGGCCCGTCTGGGCTCGTGCCTCGTCGCGCTGCACGTGGAGCCGTCCGAGATCGAGCATGGGCACCTGTTGCGCGAGCCCGTGGGTTGCGACCATTGCCGCAAGCTCGGTTTCCGCGGGCGCGTGGGCTTGTTTGAAATTTTGCGCGTAAACGAGGACATCCACGAAATGATTATCCACAAGGCTTCCGCGCGAGACATCCGCCACAAGGCCGAGGGGCAGGGCATGAGCACGCTGCAGACCAGTGGCTGGGAACAGTGCAAGCGCGGCATTACCTCGCTGGACGAAGTCATGCGCTACGCGGACCTCATCGCGGACGAAAGTGACGCGGACGGGGTGGAGAAATAAGCCATGCCGACATTTTCCTACAGGGGGATCGAAAAGGGGGGCAAGAGCCGCAGCGGTACGCTGGAGGCGGCTGACCGCCGACAGGTCATCCAAAAGCTGCGGGCGAGCAACATCCAGCCAGTTGAGATTCGCTTGAACAGTGGCCGCCGCAGCAAGCGGGCCAAGGCTGAGGTGGAGGTTGCTCCCGTCCAGGCCAGGCAGGATAAGCCCCGCGCGTCGGGCAGTGGTTTTTTCAGTCGCTTTAAAAGTGATAAGCGCCTGACGCTGCCGTTCTTTCGCAAGCTGTATCAACTGCACGGGAGCGGAATGTCCATCGGCGATGCAGTCAACCTGATGACCCAGCGTATGGCCGATGAGGGGCTGCGCGATTTGTCCGTGCGGGTCTATAAGGACTTGAGCGAAGGGCGCACCCTGGCCACGTCCATGCGGGCCAATCCCGAGGTGTTCGACTCGATGATGTCGCACCTGGTCGAGGCGGGCGAGGCCACGGGTAACATCGCCCCCATTCTGGATAACCTTATCGCCCACCTGGAGCGGAACGCCGCTCTGAAGAAGAAGCTCTTCTCCGCGCTGGCCTACCCGATATTTTTGATTACCGTGGCCATGGGCGTGGTGGGGATTTTTCTGTTTTTTCTCATGCCGCGCCTGCAAACCATGCTCGATGCGATGGACGCTGAGCTCAACCTTTCGGCTCGCGTACTGATGGGGTTTTCGGAGTTCCTGCTCAAGGATGGCCCCTTTGTGCTGGGGGCGGTGCTAATTGGGGCGATTTTGATCCTGCAGTGGAGGAAGTCGGATAAGGGCCGACTGGCCACGGACCGCTGGCTACTCAAGCTGCCCCTGATTAAGGGCATTGTCTATAATGCGGAGATTTGCCGCCTGACCAATGTGATGGGGATTTTGCTGGGCAATGGCGTGAACACGACCGAAACGCTTCGCCTGTCTGAAAACACGATTGAGAATCGCATTCTGCTGGGGCGCTATCAGGCCGCGCGCGCCATGATTAACGACGGGGCACCGTTCTCCGCCGCGCTCAAGCGGTACCAGTTGTTGCCCGATCTGGATCTGGACATCATCAGCATCGGCGAAAACACAGGGAGCCTGGTGGATGGTTTCCGTGAGGTTTATAAAACCCACGCCGAGGAATTGGAGTCGAAGGTGAAGTTTTCCACCGGTTTGATCTCGGGCCTGACCCTGGCTTCCGCCTTCTTCATCGTGGCCGTGCTCACCCTCGGCATTCTCATGAGTATCATGAGCGTAAGCCAAAGTTTAATGAGCAGATAGGTTCTAGACTGTATAGGCAATTGGCCTGTGGCATGCTAAAATGGCGCTCGATGTTGTTCTACCTGTACACAGACCTAAAAACTAACGTTGGTAAGCCAAAGCACATATCTTCCCCGCTTCCCTCGGGATGACTTTGAGACATGGCAGGATCGTTTCTGGCACGAGCGCGAAACCTACCTGAATTCGCTCACGACCAGAGTGCAGTCTTTGCCTGAAGACTTGAAGCGCGCGGTCTACGCTGCCGTTCCCGAAAGGACGTGCATCGAGTCGCAGCTCCTTCGTCGCACCTCGCCTGATCGGCGGATGACGGGGGTGCCCTTCGTGGTGAAAGACCTCTTTGACGTGGCCGGACAGCGGACGGGTGCGGGCTCGTCCTTTCTGGCGGATATACGTCAAGTGCCGAGCGTGTCCTCCCCTCTGGTGGAGAAGTTAATCGAGCGAGGCGCCATCTATGCGGGTAAGAGCCAGTTGAACGAGTTCGCCTTCGGCCTAAGCGGGGAAAATGCCCACTACGGCGACTGTCCGCACCCGCTTGTCTCGGGCGCGTTGACGGGGGGCTCCAGTAGTGGCTCGGCCTGGGCCGTCGCGGCGGGGATGGTACCGCTTGCGTTGGGGACGGACACGGCGGGATCGATACGGGTGCCCTCGGCTTTTTGCGGATTATACGGTCTGAAGCTCTCGCCCGGCACATGGACACAAGAAGGGTGTTTCCCACTCGCTCCGAGTTTTGATTCTCCGGGGTGGATGACTGCCCATGCCGATGATATGGCCAGCGTAACCAGCGCCTTGATCTCGCCCTCGCGCTGTGGGGGGCTGCGCGGTATTTATTATGTGCCGCAGGGAGTGGCGATCGAGCCGGAGCTGGACAAGTCAATCTGCGAACTGGTGCACTATTTGGAACTGGACCGTGACCCCGAGACGCTCGCCTGGCTGGAGGAATCGCTGAAGGGTACGTTGCCGGCGTTTGACACCCTGCGCAATGCGGAGGTGTTTGAGGTTCATAAGCGCTGGCTTGATACCATGAAAGCAAAATACAGCCCCGTGGTCTGGGATCGGATCAACCGTGGGCGCGTGCGGGATGAGGCCACGATTGAGCAGGCTTGGGGAAAGCATCGCTCGGCTTCAGGGGCGTTCGCGGAGCTCTTTGAGCGGTATGATTACCTCGCCATGCCGATCAGCCCCGTGGCCACGCCGAAGAAGGAGGCTTGCGATGCGGACCTGCGCACCGAATTGCTCAAACTGAACGTGCCAGCCAGCTTTTGCGGATTACCGGCCTTGACGGTGCCTATTGCGCTGGAGGGGGGGCGCACCGGTGGCGTGCAGTTTATCTTTTGCAGTAGGCAGTGCCTGTGCGTGGATGAGTTGCTCCATGCATTGCGCAACTGGCGATGACTACTCGTCCTCGTCCGTGGGGATGAGCTCTGTCTCATTGGCAGGCAGCTCGTGGGGGAGGGTGAGGTAGTAGCTCATCAGCCACAGGCTCCAGGCGAAGGGGTAGGTGATGCACGGGATGATGAAGCCCGCAGCGATGCAGAGCACGATGCAGCTTGTGACGCTCAGCCAGCCTAGGATCGTGGCCAGCAGGATAAAGGGCAGGACGCCAAAAACCGTCAGCCCGTAGTTCCAGACCATCGCGCCGAGAAAGAAGCCGTCCGAGCGGGTGAGTTTGAAGCCGCACTGCAGGCAACGCGGACGCAGCCGGAACCAGTGGCGAAAGAGCCCGGGTTGGCCGCAGTTGGGGCAGCGCACGCGCAAGCCGCGCATCAGGATGTCCCGGCGACTGACTGGTGGGGTTTTCATCGTTCTTGGAGGGGAGGGTGAATTCTCAACGCGTACCCGTGTTTCGAGGTTTGCAACACACCACAGCATTGCGGAACTTAATCCCATGTCGAACCAAACCCTTCAACACGACGAGGCGGTTGAGCTACTGTGCCAACTCGAATGCGCTATCCAGAAGGCAGTGCTGCGCGCGCGTAATGCAGACCACGACCGTGAGCTTGCGGGCGTGGCCACGGTGACGAGCGCGGACACCATCTACGCCATCGATCACCTCTGCGAGGACGTCATCCTGAAGTGGTTTGCGCAGCACTGGCCCGCGCAGTGCCCGGTTGAGCTCGTTATGGAGGGGCTGGAGGACCGCCCGGCGGTTACCTTCCCGGAGGAGACGGCTCTTGCCGACACGGTTTACAAGTGCATCATGGACCCCATCGATGGCACCCGAAACATGATGTTTGACAAACGCTCGGCCTGGGTGCTGGCCGGGCTGGCCCCACAGCGCTTTGAGGCCAATACCCTGCAGGACGTCGAAGTGGCAGTCATGACCGAGCTGCCCATCTCCCGCCAGACCCTGGCCGACCAGATATGCGCGGTCAAAGGGCAGGGGATACGCGCAACGCGCGACGACCTCGTCACCGGGCAGTCGACCCCAGTCAGCTATCGTCCGAGTCAGGCCACGGAGGTGCGGCACGCCTTTGGCACGGTGTCACGCTTTTTCCCGGACGGAATGACCTTACTGGCGCAGTTGGAGGAGACCTTCTGGCGACACGTGGGCGGCGATGCCCCGGGGGGAAATCCTGTTGTCTTTAACGACCAGTATATCTCCACGGGGGGACAGTTTTATGAAGTGCTAGCCGGGCACGACCGCTTTATCGCGGATTTGCGTCCCTTGGCCTTTACCAAGCTCGGGCTGCCTCAACTGCTGGTTTGCCACCCCTATGATGTCGCAGCGGCCCTTGTCCTGACGGAGGCAGGCTGTGTGCTGGAGCAGCCGGACGGCTCACCGCTGGATTGCCCGCTTGACACCGTGTCTCCGGTCAACTGGGTGGCTTACGCCAACCCCGCGCTGGCCGAGCGCTTGCGCCCGATCTTGCAGCAGACGATCGCCGAAGTGCTCAGCGATTGAGACACTGCCCCGGTTAGCGAAGTTTTTGTCTGCAATACTCGAGCAAATGCGCAGAGCGTTCTAGAGCATTCGGTTTTTATTTCCAGAATCATAGTGCGGGCTTGTCGGTGTAATCCCGAGCACCTAAGCTGCGATTCCTATGTTCAGCGAACCTTCACGCCTCCTGCATCCGACCGACCCGGTCCTGTCCCAAGCGCGCCTCTACGAATACTTTCTGGAGGACGCCGAAAATCCGGCCTGCGTGCTGGTGCTGCCGGGTGGGGGCTATGGTAACGTCAGCCACCAGGAGGGGCCTCCCGTGGCCGGGTGGCTGAACTCGCTGGGCATCTCTGCCGTGGTGCTGGAGTACACGGTCAACCGCGAAGGCGAGAATGGCCGCCCGATTTACCCCGAGCCGCAGCAGCAGGCGCTTTATGCCATGCGCACGCTGCGGGCCAATGCCGCCAAGCTGAACATCGACCCGCAGCGTATCGGCGTGATTGGCTTCTCTGCTGGCGGGCATCTCTGCGCTTGCGTATCGCACGGCTTTGACCGTCCGGACTGTCTCGTTGACCCGGACGGTACGTTGGGCAGTGTCAGTGCGCGCCCCGACGCGGCGATCCTGTGCTACCCCGTCATTTCATCGGTGGACTACGCCCACGTGGGCAGTTTCCGCAACCTGCTCGGCTACGACGTCACCCCGGAGAAAGCAGACTTTATCAGTTGGGAGAAGAATGCCCATCCTGATGCGCCCCCGAGCTTTCTCTGGCACACCGCCGAAGACGCCACCGTGCCGGTGGAAAACACCTACATGCTGGCCACCGCCCTGCAAAAGAATAAGACCCCGCACGAGGTTCACGTCTTCCCGCATGGTCGTCACGGCCTCGGCCTCGTCACTATCGGCGACCGCCGCGTGCCCGGCGTTGGCCAGTGGCGCTCCCTGGCCGAAAACTGGCTCATGCGCCTGGGCTTTTAAGCGCACGGCAGGACGAGTCCTGCACCTGCGATGCTCCGCATCGCGGATGGCATTTTTAGGGAAATACCATGGGTGGGGTATATGAGTATTAGCTATGCCGCTTAATTGAGTAGTACCCAAAGTATCCGTGGTAAATTACTGTTACCCTCTGCGTTCAATATCTTCCAATGCTAACTTGCTTTTTGAACGATAGTGTTGGCATTGCGGTATAAAATAGCTTTGACCCGTAATACTATTTAATGGTGTATGTGCGTTGAATCATACTGGTATAATTGCGATGAAAAAGACCGAGTTTTACGCTATTGTTGCCAGTGAGATTAAAAAGGATAAAATGGATAGTGCTTGTTGGGCCGAGGCCATTGAGAAAGGTGATGGCGACATCGGCAGAGCTCGTGGTTTATATATCAAGCTACGTGTTCGTGAATTGCGGCGATTATATCGAAAAGAAATGCGAAATAAGCTAGGGTGTGTCTTCAAATTAAGAAACGAGGGAAAAAGAGGTAATTTTGAGGATTTTTTCGGCTTTCGAAGTGGTGTGAATCCAGATTCATGAACTGAGAAAACGGAAAAAGACGCGAAAAGACCCTTTTCTACCGACCTTGATGAATTTGAAAACACACCCTAGGGTTAGTCGGCTGGCTGCTAGCTTGTATTCGCTAAGCATCTAACTATACACCTTCGCGCCTTTTTCCTTAAACTCGTCAGCTTTGGCTTTCATGCCTTCGCTGAGGGCTTCTTCCTCGGTGATGGTCAGCGGATCTCAACCACGGATTCCCCTTGCTCAAGCAACTTGATTGCTTGTGGCAGGTTGTTCACGATTTGATTGATCAGTTCGCGGTTCTTGCAATTGCTTATCCTTATCCAGATGACTTGCAGCTTGGCTTGTAGGGGATGTCTAAGGCGCAGGAAATCTTCGTCTTTGGTGATAACAACGTAGTCGTTCTCTGTGGCATAGTCCGCTATCTGCGAATCGGCTGCGTTGAGCAGACCCAATGCTATGACGTGCGCGGCTGCAAGGCCGTTTCGTTGCATGACGCGTGCGAGTACTGGCGATAGTTGAGCGTCGATCAGGAATTTCACCTTAGCTGACTTTGAGCACGGGGTGGTCTGCCTGAGTGGAGGCAAAGGCGAGTGTCGCGCGAATATCTTCGATTTCCAGGTACTCGTGCTCTTGCAGGATTTCCGCCTCGGTCATGCCGGAGGCCAGCATATCGAGAATATCCTTTACGCGGATACGCATCCCCCGAATGCAGGGCTTCCCACCACACTGTCCGGGGTTAAATGTGATGCGTTCCTGATAGTTCATTTCTTACTGATAAACCTTCGCGCCTTTTTCGGCAAACTCTTTTGCTTTGGCTTTCATGCCTTCGCTGAGGGCTTCTTCCTCGGTGATGCCCTGCTTGGCGGCGTACTCGCGCACGTCCTGGGTAATCTTCATCGAGCAGAAGTTCGGGCCGCACATGGAGCAGAAGTGCGCGGTCTTGGCACCTTCGGCGGGCAGGGTCTCGTCGTGGAAAGAGCGGGCCTTCTCCGGGTCGAGCGAAAGGTTAAACTGGTCCTCCCAGCGGAACTCGAAACGCGCCTTGGACAGGGCGTTGTCGCGGTACTGCGCGGCGGGGTGCCCCTTGGCCAGGTCGGCAGCGTGGGCAGCGATCTTGTAGGTGATGACGCCGTCGCGCACATCGTCCTTGTCCGGCAGGCCAAGGTGTTCCTTGGGCGTGACGTAGCAGAGCATGGCGCAACCGTACCAGCCGATCATGGCCGCACCGATGCCGCTGGTGATGTGGTCGTAGCCGGGGGCGACGTCGGTCGTGAGCGGCCCGAGGGTGTAGAACGGAGCCTCGTGGCACCATTCGAGCTGCTTTTCCATGTTTTCCTGAATCATGTGCATGGGCACGTGACCGGGGCCTTCATTCATGACCTGTACGCCAAATTCCCAGGCGCGCTCGGTCAGCTCGCCCTGCGTCTTGAGCTCGCCAAACTGGGCCGCGTCGTTGGCGTCGGCAATGGAGCCGGGGCGGAGGCCGTCACCGATGGAGAAACTGATGTCGTAGGCGGCGCAGATCTCGCAGATTTCGTCCCAGTGGGTGTAGAGGAAATTCTCCTTGTGGTGGGCCAGGCACCACTTGGCCATGATGGAGCCGCCGCGCGAGACGATGCCCGTCATGCGGCGAGCGGTCTGCGGGATGTAGCGCAGGAGCACGCCCGCGTGGATGGTAAAGTAGTCCACGCCCTGCTCGGCCTGCTCGATGAGGGTGTCGCGGTAAATCTCCCACGTGAGGTCTTCGGCCTTGCCGTTGACTTTTTCCAGCGCCTGGTAGATCGGCACGGTGCCGACGGGGACGGGGCAGTTGCGCAGGATCCACTCGCGGGTCTGGTGGATGTTCTTGCCCGTGGAAAGGTCCATCAGGGTGTCGCCACCCCACTTGACCGACCAGCGCATCTTTTCGACTTCCTCCTCGATGGAGGAGCTGACCGCGCTGTTGCCGATGTTGGTGTTGATTTTGACCAGGAAGTTTCGGCCGATAATCATCGGCTCCAGCTCGGTGTGATTGATATTGGCTGGGATGATGGCGCGCCCGCGGGCCACTTCGTCGCGGACAAATTCCGGTGTGATTTCGCTCGGAATGGAAGCGCCAAAGGACATGCCGGGGTGCTGCTTGCGCAGGTCATTGTTGGGCAGACCGGCGGCCTCAGCTGAGCTGACGATCTGGTTTTGCGGAGCCTTGAGGGCTTCTTCGCGCAGTTGGTGGCGCTTGAGGTTTTCGCGGATGGCGATGTACTCCATCTCGGGCGTGATGATGCCCTGCCGCGCGTAGTGGAGCTGGCTGACGGACTTGACGCCCGGCTTGGCCCGGCGCGGCTGGCGGCCTTCGCGGTTAAAGGAAAAGAGCTTGTTGCGCCCATCGCGGTTCATGGCCTTCTCGGCATGGGCGGCGGAGAGGTAGCCGTCGTCTTCGGGTTTGGTTTCGCGGCCCGCGTAGGTCTCGGTGTCGCCACGTTCTTCGACCCACTTGGCGCGGATTTCGGGCAGGCCCTTGGTCACGTCGGCGTGAAACTGAGAGTCGCCCCAGGGACCGGCGGTATCGTAAACGCGGACGGGGGTATTTTCTTCCATCTCGCCGCTGGGCAGGCGGGTGGGGTTGAGGGCGATCTCGCGCATGGGCACGCGGATGTCCTCACGGCTGCCTTCGATGTAGACGCGGGTGGAGTTCGGAAAAGGTTTTAAGGAAGTCTTGTGGTCGCTCATGATGAAAGTGGGTTTGTCCGCAGATGATTAGGATTTACGCAGATTAATTTGAGGAAACACCTCAGAAATTGACTCAGCGTTAGCCTGTGGAATGTACGGGTATAGTGATTAGAGTTCTCTTACCAGACGTTTATATTGCAATGATTTTGCCCCAAAATTGAGAAGTATGGAGCGTTTGATGCCGGTAGCTTTGAGGTAGTTAAGGACTTGTGCTTCCTCTTTTCCAGTCAAGTTATCCAAGGCTTTTAATTCTACGATAATTTCTTCAAAGCAGATGAAATCAGATCGGTACATGACTGGGAGCTGCTGGCCCCGATACACGATCGGAAGTTCTGTTTCGCGTGAAAATGGGATATTTAGACGTGTTAGTTCGATTGCGAATGCTGCCTGATATACCGCCTCAAGAAAACCACAGCCTAGCTCATTGTGCACCGTCATCGCTGCTCCAATGATGGCATAGGTCTCAGAATCGCGCTGAATTGAATCTGCGCTCATCTGCGGAATCTGCGGATTGACCACATTCATGACTTCGGCTTCTCGGGCTTGAGCAGGGTATAGCCGAACCAGATGTTGATCAGGCCGAAGGCGCCAAAGAGCAGGATGGCGCCGGTGGAGCGCTCTTCGGGTGCCTGTGTAAACATGAGCACACCTAGCGCAATGAAGCACACGATCCCGGCGGCGATCCGCAGGTACCCGATGCGTTTACGTTTTGCAGCTATATCTCCCTTCGTCGGCATTATCCGTAGCAGGTTGTTGGGTCGATGGCCGCTCGTGCCACCCTCTCAGCCCCGCGCTCGGAGCTCCCCCAGTGTTGAGCAATTATCAAAGATGCCCTGTCGCCGTGTTGCAACCTTTATCCGAGGTATCTGGTGGATGGCAATTTGACTCGCGCCCAGCCAGCTGATCGTTCACGCTCTGGCCATGTTTGACGCTGCGCTTGCGCCTCTCATCGACCAGCCCATCCCGTGGTTTTGCGCCGCGCTTGGTGTCTTTGCCGCGTTCCTGATGGGCTTCACCCGGAGCGGCTTCGGGGCGGGGGGCTTCGTCGTTTCGCCGCTCATGGTGCTGGCCATCGGGCCCAAGGACGGGCTGGCCGTGTTGGCCACGCTCATGGTGGTGGCCAGCGTCATCAGTTGCTGGCAACATCGCAGCGAAGTGCAGTGGCCGCTGCTCAGGCCGCTCCTGGCCTCGGCTGTCATCGGCACGGCTATCGGGGGGCTCATCCTCTGGGCACTGGTTTCCTCCGGCGAGGAAGCCGCCATCTTGCACCGCATGGAGCTGGTCGTGGGCGCGCTGACTTTTTTCTACACCATCTTGATCTCCCTGCGGGGAAAAATCGCCCAGGGCGGGCCGCAGCGTGACCCCAAGGCGTGGGAGGTCTTCGCGGCGGGCTCGGCCGTGGGCGTCAGCCAGGTCTTGGCCAACTCCGGCAGCCCGATGCTGACCGTATTTTTCGTCCGCTTCCACATGGGCAAGGACCGCTTTGTGGCCGCGCAGGCCTTCTTCCTCGGAGCGCAAAATCTGGCCAAGCTCGTGCCCTTTATCCTGCTGGGCATCCTGCATATGGGCAACCTCGGGACGGCCCTGCTGCTGCTCCCGCTACTCTTCCTCGGCGGCTGGGCGGGTGCGCGCATGTACCACGCATGTAGCGAAGCCTTCCTCTTCCGGGTCTATATCGCCTGCCTCGTACTCGGCTGCGTGACCTCCGGCCTCCTCATCTGGGGCCGGGATCAGTTCTACGGGGTGTGGTGAATGCCTTATTCATGTTCCTCGAACGACAGAAGTTGCTTAACGCTGTGGCTTGCGAGTTCCTTGCGGCTAACGTGTAGACCGCGAACGTGGTTTCAACATCAGACCGGTAAAGAAGCACTAGGACCACTATTTTATGGGTAATGGCTCCTCGTAACGCTGGACGATAATCGGAATCGCTTCCCAGCCATTTCCATCCGATTGAGAACTGATCCAGTCCAGTGCCTCACTGGTATTGGTGAATTTCTGACCACTAATGTCCTGTGTCGCATTCAAAACAATCAAATCCTCATCCTCGTGCTCAATCTCACTACCCTCAAACTGTGCCAATGTAGATAGCAATTTTTTCGTTATCGCCGGGTCGTGTGCCTTCTTCAATGCTTGGATATAAGACTCTATGCGTTCTTCTCTTTCGCCTTTTTCGAGTGCATCCGGACTCTCGAGAGTGACAATATAGGTACCGTACAGGTGCCTGTTGATGGCATCTAGGGTGTCTAGCTTGTCGCGCAGAACGCTTTCCAGCGCATAATCGTTGATGACTCGTTCGTAAGCGTGCATTCTTAGGCTTAAGTCGGTGGAAACGTAGTGGCTATACATCCAGGCGCCCACCGCAGCTAAGATGAAGATTACGAGGTTAATGAGGCTTAGTATCGTCGTGAATATCACTAACACGCCGCTAAACTTGGCACGTATCGTCGGCACTAGCCAGAGGATCACTATTATGCTAAAAATGACGGCCAGAGCTACCAAAAGCTCAAGCGGCACTCTCGGATACGGCATCAACCAATTGAGGTCAGGAATGCCATAGATGTTGAGGTCAAGTTTGTTGGCCAATGCTTGTGACCTTGGATGCAGTAACTGCGTAATCACAAGCGTACCCATCAGCGAGAAGCTGAAGAATACGAGGGTAAGCAACAGGAGGGGATTAAGTAGTTTTGGCTTCATATAGATAAACCGTATTTTTATATCACTACGCCCGCAGCTTCTCACCGAGGCCGGTGAGGCGTCGGGCGCTTTCCTTGTTGCGTACGGCCATGGCGTAGGCGGCGGGGTCGCCCACGAGGAAGACCTTTTTGCGTCCGCGGGTGATGGCGGTGTAGAGCAGGTTGCGCTGGAGCATGACGTAGTGCTGCTTGAGCAGCGGGATGACCACGATGGGGAACTCGCTGCCCTGGCTCTTGTGGATGCTGATCGCGTAGGCGAGTGAGAGATCCGTCATCTCGCCCCGGGTAAAGTCGTGGGTCTCGCGGTCAAAGCGGGCGGCCAGCGTGCCGGACTCCGGGTTGACCGCGGCGATGCGCCCGAGGTCGCCGTTGAAAAGGTTCTTGTCGTAGTTGTTGCGCTGCTGGATGACCTTGTCGCCCTTGTGGTAACGCGCGGGCCCGAGCGTCACGCCCGGTTGGCCGGGGTTGAGCGCGTCTTGCAGCACAGCGTTGAGGTTCATCGTGCCGCCCGCGCCCTTGTGCATGGGCGGAAGCACCTGCACGTCCATGATCTTGTCCAGGTGCGGGTACCAGCGCGGGATGCAGTCCCGGCAGAGGGTGACAATGGCCTCGGCGCAACGCTCCGGCTCGGGTGCGTGGATAAAGTGCAGGTCGTCCTCGGGGTCGAGGTGGACGGGGTCCTCGGCTACGTGGGGCGGATCGGCTTCGCCTTGCAGGATGCCGTGCGCGGTCAGCACGATGCGGCTGCGGGCCTGTTGGCGGAAAATGTGCGAAAGGCGGGTCACCGCGGGGGCCGGGATCTTGGCCTGCGCGCTTCCGTAGGCGGTCAAGTCGGCCAGGACGTTGCCCGCGCCGACGCTGGGGAGCTGGTCGGCGTCGCCCACCAGCATGAGGTGCGCGCGGTGGGGGATGGCCCGCAGCAGGCAGGCCGCGAGCTTGTTGTCCAGCATGGAGGCCTCGTCCACCACCATGAAATCGCAGGGCAGGGGATTGTCCGCGTGGTGGAGGAAGCCGCCCTCGGAGGGCTCGAACTGGAGCAGGCGGTGAACGGTCTGCGCCTGGGTGCCGGTGGTTTCGCCCATGCGCTGGGCGGCGCGCCCGGTGGGGGCGGCCATCATGAGGCGGACTTTCTTGGCCTTGAGGATGTCGGCTACGGCCTTGAGGATGGTGGTCTTACCGGTGCCGGGGCCGCCAGTGAGGATGGAAACTTTGTTGGTCAGGGCGGCGCGTACGGCGTCGGCCTGCTCCGGAGCGAAGTTAAAGCCCGCGCGTTCCTGGGCCCATTCGACGGCCTTGTCCACGATGATGGGCGGCAGGCTGGAGGGGGCATCGAGCATGTCGCGCACGGACTGGGCGACGACGGTTTCCGCGCGGTGGGAGTTCGGGAGCTGGAGCAGGCTGCCGGGCAGGGCAATGGGCTGCCCCTCCGGGTCGGCTTCGTTGCTGACCAGTGAGCCGTCGGCCACGAGTCGCTTGAGCGGTTCGCCCAGCATGCCGGCTTCGATGTCCATCAGCTTGGCCCCGCCCTCGATCAGGTCGGTGCTGGTCACGGCGGTGTGGCCCTCACCCTCAAACTCCTCCAGGGCAAAGACGAGCCCGGCTTCCAGGCGGCGGGGGTTGTCGTTTTGCAGGCCGAGGTTGCGGGCGATCTGGTCGGCGGTCTTAAAGCCGATGCCTTTTATGTCGCGGGCGATGCGGTAGGGGTCGCTTTCGAGGATGCGCTTGGCCTCGTTGCCAAATTTTTTGTAGATGCGCACGCAGAGGTTGGTGCTGACCCCGTAGGTGTGCAGAAAGAGCATGATCTCGCGCTGGGCCTGCTGAGCTTCCCAGGCGAGCTTGATGTCCTTGGCGCGCTGCTTGCCCACGCCGGGGACTTCGCGCAAGCGCCCGCTTTGCTCGGAAATGACCTTCAGCGTGTCCGCCCCGAAGTGCCCCACGATCTTCTCGGCAAACTTCGGGCCGATGTTGGGAATCATGCCGCTGCCGAGGTACTTGCGGATGCCGTGGACGGAGGAGGGGAGCTTGCTCGTGAAGTGCTTGAACTTAAACTGATCGCCGTGGGTGGGGTGGCGCACCCACTCGCCCTGTAGCTCAAGCGTCTCGCCGCATTGCACACCGGGGAGATTGCCGGAGATGGTAACGGCCTGGCGATGCCCCTCAGCGCGAAATTCGCCGATAGTGTAGTGGTTTTCCTCGTTGGCGAAGATGATCCGCTCCAGGGTGCCGGTCAGGCTGTCGGGGCTGTTGCTTGGCGGGGGCAAGGTTAGTCAGCGGTTGCGAGGGCGTCTTCGGCGTCGCGGTTGAGGTCGATGCCGAAGTAGGACTTGGCCATGTCAAAGATGTTGACATAGACACCTTCGGGTGCGGGGTCGCATTTTTCAAGTTCTTCCAGGCTGTGGCTGCCGGTGGCCAGGACGAGGCAGGGCAGGTGCTCGTTGCGGGCGGCGGCGATGTCCCAGGGGGAGTCGCCTACCATGAGCGTGGTCTTTGTATCGGCGTCCATCTCGGTCACGACGTGGTGGGTGAACTCCGGCTCGGGCTTGCGCCAGGGGGTGTCACCCGTGCCGAACACACGCTTTAGGTAGGGGGTGAAGCCGAGGTGCTGGCAGATGTCCCGGGCGGCTTCGCCGTGTTTGTTGGTAAAGAGGGCCAGTTCGTAGCCTTCGGCGTGGAGGCACTGGAGCAGGCGTCCCGCGCCGGGCAGTTCATGGAGGTCTTCCTGCCAGATATCCTTAAAGTGGTAGCGGAAGAGCTCGACGGCCTTGGGGGCGTGCTCTTTACCGACGAGGCGCTCCATGGTGATGTTGACCGATCCGCCCACGGTGGCGCGGACTTTCTCGTAGCTGGACAGCTCCAGCCCCAGCTTTTCCTGCGCGTAGCAGTAGCAGCGGTAAATGGTCGTAAAGTGGTCGATGAGCGTGCCGTCCAGGTCGAAGAGGACGGTTTTGATGGATCTAGCGGAGGACATACCGTCATCAGACCCTAAGATTCATGTGTAACTTGGCGAGCCTTTTGCTTGACGAGATGCGGCTGGAAATGGAGCTTATGTCGCAGCGGTAAATCTCTCACTGCCAAATTTATGCCGGAGACGGACCAATCACCCACCCTGGAAATCAACCGTGATGGCGGCGACGGGCTTTGCCTTGTCCTGAAGGGGGTATGGAAGATGAAGCAGGACTTGCCCTCCGTGTCCGAGGTCGAGACGGCGGTGCAGGGGCAGTCCGGCCTTAAGCGGATTACCTTCCAGTGCGAAGGGATCACCGGTTGGGACTCTGGCCTGATGACCTTTGTCCTCAAGTGCGGCGACCTCGGCGAAGAAAAGCAGATCGAGGTGAGCTACGACGGTCTGCCCGAGGGTGGCGCGGGCCTGATGAAGCTGGCCACCGCCGTGCCGGAGAAAAAGGACGCCGCCCGTGGGGCCAATACGCGCTCACTTTTCTACATGGTGGGCTCGGGCAGTATTCACCTGGCAACAGAGGCCAAGGAGATTCTGACCTTTATGGGCGAAGCCACGATCGCCTTTACCCGATTCCTGACCGGGCGTGCGCGCTTCCGCTGGCGCGATCTCTGGGTTATCGTCCAGCAAACCGGGGCTGAGGCCCTGCCTATTGTTTCGCTCATCAGCTTTCTGGTCGGCCTGATTCTGGCCTACGTGGGTGCGGTTCAGCTCGCGCAGTTCGGGGCCACGATCTACGTAGCCGATCTCGTGGGCTTGGCCATGGTGCGTGAGATGGGTGCCATCATGACGGCGATCGTCATGTGTGGCCGGACAGGCGCGGCATTTGCTGCCCAGCTCGGTACGATGAAGGTGTCCGAGGAGATCGATGCGCTCCAGACCCTGGGTATATCGCCCATGGAGTTCCTCGTGCTCCCGCGCATGCTGGCCCTGTGCTGCATGCTTCCGCTGCTGGTTATCTTTTCCGACTTTATCGGCATCCTGGGTGGTCTGGTTGTCAGCGTGACCACGCTGGACATCACCTTTACCCAGTACGTCAACCGCACGGTGGATTCCATCGACCTGCTCAACTTCAGTTCGGGCCTGATCAAGTCCACCGTCTTCGGTGTCTTGGTCGCAGCCACGGGTTGCCTGCGCGGTATGCAGTGCGGCGACAGTTCGGCTGCGGTCGGTCTGGCTGCCACCTCGGCGGTGGTCACGGGCATCACTTGCATCATCGTGGCGGATGCGATTTTCGCCGTCGTCTTCAACATCATTGGCATATGAGCGAAGAGGCCACCGCACCCAAAATCCACGTTGAGAACCTGACCATGGCCTACGGCTCGTTCGTGGTCATGAACGACCTCAATTTCGAGATTAACCGCGGCGAGGTCTTCGTCATCATGGGGGGCAGCGGCTGCGGTAAGAGCACCCTGCTCAAGCACCTCATCGGCCTGAAAGACCCGGCCAAGGGCGAGATTTTTTACGACGGGGAGAACTTTACGCAGGCCGAGGACGAGCAAAAGCTCAAGATGCTGCAAAAGTTTGGCGTGCTCTATCAGGGCGGTGCCCTCTGGAGCTCCATGACTTTGGCCGAAAACGTTGGCCTCCCGCTGGGTGAGTTTACCTCGCTCTCGCAAAAGGAGATCAACGACATCGCCACCTACAAGCTTTCGCTCGTCGGGCTGCGTGGCTTCGAAGATTTTTACCCGTCGGAAATCAGCGGCGGTATGCGCAAGCGCGCCGGGTTGGCCCGTGCCATGGCCCTCGACCCCGAGGTGCTTTTCTTTGACGAGCCTTCAGCCGGTCTCGACCCGCTCAGCTCGCGCCGACTCGATGACCTCATCCTGGAACTGCGCGACAGCCTCGGGGCGACCGTGGTCGTGGTTACACACGAGTTGGCCAGCATCTTTGCCATTGCCGACAAGTGCATCTTCCTCGACGCGGCCAAGCGCGAGCAGGGCGCTATCGGCAACCCCTACGATTTACGCGACCAGACCGAGAACATGGCTGTGCGCAACTTCCTGCGTCGCGGCGAAGAGGAGGTGCCCGCCGTCCTCTGATCCGCATGAAAAAGACCATTGCCCAATTCATCCCATCACTTAACACTCTATTCAGCATATGAGCAAGAAGGCCAATCCAGCTGCTATCGGGGTATTCGTTGTCTGTGCCTTTACCCTGGCGATCCTGTCGGTGGTGATCTTCGGCTCCGGCGCGCTTTTCTCCAAGACCGAGAAGTTCGTCCTCTACTTCGAGGATTCGATCAACGGCCTCGACATCGGCGCGCCCGTTAAGTTCAAGGGCGTGCGTATCGGTCAAGTGACAGACATCCGCATCCGCTTTAACCAGGATGACGAGTCTCCTCACGTGCCGGTCATTATCCAGATCGACGTGGATCGCCTGAAGAATACGCTCGGTGTGGACGTGAACCTCGATCAGGAAGATGAGTACCGGGTGCAAGTGCAGCAGCAGGGGCTGCGTGGTCAGCTCCAGCAAGGCAGTTTTGTCACGGGTATGCTCTTCATCGAGCTCGACTACTACCCGGATGCAGGCCCCGCCTATTTCATCCAGCAGCAAAACGAAGTCGGTGAACTCGAATACAAGGAAATCCCTACCGTTTCCTCCGGCTTGACCGAAGTCATCAAGAAGGTCACCACGATGGTGGACAAGATCAGCAAGATCGACTTTCAGGGCATCGGGCAGCGGGCCGAAGACCTCTTGACCCGTCTCGACGACGGCGTGGCCGAGATCCAGTTCAAGGCCATCAACGACAAGGCGGTCGAGCTCCTGAACAACCTCGACGAAATCACCGAGGACCCGAAGTGGAAGGAAGTCGCCGGCAACCTCAACTCCACCCTGGAGGATGGCAAGAAGTTCATCAACAGCCTGGACAAGGATGTCGATGAGCTGGTGACGGACCTGAAGAAGACCCTCGATAGCGCACGTGTCACCTTGGGCAAGATCGACCTGCTCGCGGAGAACCTCGACAACATGTTCGAGCCCGACTCGCCGCTGCGCTACCAGATTGGCAATGCCCTGACCGAGCTTTCCGACTCCATGCGCGCGATTCGCGTACTGGCTGACTACCTAGAGCGTAATCCCGACGCCCTCCTGACCGGGAAACAGAACAACTCCAACTAGCCTGACCACCTATGCGACACACCACACGCTCCGCTTTACTGCTGCTCACCTGTCTGCTCGCTCTCAGCGGCTGCTCCATCGGTCAGAAGTCCTCGCCCTCGCACTTCTACGTCCTCAGTGCGACGGCGACGGAGGTCAGCGAATCGCAGCTCGACGGCGACACGCCCATGATCGGCATTTCGCGCATTGAGATTCCCTCCTACCTCGACCGCCCGCAGATGGTCACCGCCATCTCGCCCAACGAGCTCCAATACAACGAATTTAACCGCTGGGGCGAGCCCCTCGATCAGGGCATCATCGAGACCCTGCGTCAGAACCTCACCGCCCAGCTCGGTATCGACAAGGTTTCCGCCTTTCCCTGGATGCAGAACTTTCCGCGCGATTATAATGTGCAGGTCGTGATCCAGAATTTCGAGGCCCACTCTTACCGCAACGAAGTTGTCCTGCGTACGGTCTTCCGCATCGAAAAGCTCGCAGACAAGCGCGAGACCATCCTCGTCTCCGAGCGCGTCTACACGCAGCCCATCCCCGGTGAGTCCATGGACTACGACGCCGTGGTCAAGGCCCTCAGCAATACGCTGACCCGCCTTAGCGCAGACTTGGCCGAGGCGCTCGAAGAATTCCATAACAATCAGTAGCCCCACGACCGTCGGGTTTTGATTTGCTCCGCGCCCTTGTGGCGTGCCGACTGGATGTAGCCTTCCGACTGCTTATCGGGAATATTGTGTCCGCGGATGCGCTCTGATCGGTTTGTGCGTATAGGTCCGGTTCGGCATTAGCGCGGTTTAAATGTGTCCTAGCCGGATGATGCTACGCCGCGCACTGGCTGCGGCATTTTCTGTTTACTCTAAAGCCGTGCTGTGAGGCGTTATGGTGGGGCAGCCGTGCTATCTATCCGGCGGTTACTTCCCGCTAGGGCAGGGGAGTAGCGACACGGTGCTTTGGTCTGCATTGTTAATAAATTGCAAATGCAATTCGCATGTGGAATTTGCAATGCATAAATCGATTCTCGATTTTCACTATAAGGGAGGTTTTTGGGAATAAAATTTTATATTTCATTGGATTACAGCAACTAATAAACCTGTCGCAGGAATTGGCACGCTACATGGTGATAATATGGCAACACTTTCAACTCGAACCCGATACTGCCATGAAAACATTAGCTTGCCCGACCTTTGAGACACAGTCCATCGCCGACCGTAACCGTCTCCTCGAAGAGCACTACCCGCTCGTCGACAACGTCGTAAAGAGCATGCTCTCGTACTTGCCCCGTTGCGCTGACTTCGAAGAGCTGCACAGCGTAGGCACCACCGGCCTGATTGCCGCCGTGCAGAAGTACGACCCCGCGCAGTCCGGAACCTTTAAGGCCTACGCCTCCATGCGCATCCGCGGCGCCATCCTCGACGAGCTCCGCCGCATGGACTCCCTGCCCCGCACCCGCCGGGCCAAGGTTCGCGAGCTCAACCGCGTGGTCGAGGAGCTTGAGCAAAAGCTGGGCCGCGCCCCGCGTAACGAGGAAACCGCCGATGCTATGGGCCTGACTCTGGCCGAGCTCGAGCGCTATCAGGAAAAGGCCCGCCCGGTCGTCCTGCTCTCGCTCGACGGCGCACCTGCCCAGGAAGACGAGGGCGAAGTTAACCTCCACGAGGCCATTGCGGACGAAAACAGCCGCCCCTGCTACGAAGACCTCGAAAAGAGTGAATTTATCGGCCTGATGGCCGACATGATCCAGGACCTGCCTGAGCGCCAACAGAAGGTGCTGGCCATGTACTACTACGAAGGCATGCGCCTGGCCGAAATCGCCGAAGTCTTCGGTGTCTCCGAGGCCCGCATCTGCCAGATCCACACGCAGGCCCTCGGCACCCTCCGCCGCAGTATCCAGCGCGTGAAGTAAGTTTCAGATCCAAGAGGTCAACGAATAGCAGCAGCAATGCCCGGGTATGTGAGTGCCCGGGCTATTTTATGCCCCGGCGCGGGATGCTGCGTGCATGCGGCTTATGTGAAATTATTGTGCTGTCGTATTTTTCCTTTCCAAGGGGGGCGTTGCGGGCTCATTGTTGACTACAGGTGAAACCCGCTCTACTTGCCATTTTGCTCCTATCCTGCCTCTGTGTTGCGGCAGCATCCGCGCAGGCGAACGCAGGTGCTGGTTTCCGAGAGCTTGCCCCGGGGGAAATCATCACCCTGAATTTTCCAGAGTTGCTGCCTATGGCAGACCAAGTCTCGACACGCTGTGAAATACACATTCCCGCGACGTATGAGCCGGGCCGGGATTTTCCTCTGCTGCTCTGGTTCAGCGGAGGGAAGGGCTCCTGTCATGTGCGTAGCGCGCGTGATCTGGTGGACTTTAACGAATTTGTCGTGGTGGCATTGCCTTCCCCGGAGGGTCGCTCCGCGCGTCTGGCCGTGAAGGGTGGAGAGATCGATGCCTTTTGGGCTTACCACGCACCCATGTTGGAGGCGGTCAAGCAGGCGGTGCCCAACATCGACCCCGAGCTGCGCCTCGTCGGAGGCAGCAGCAACGGCGCCCACATTATCGGCTCGGGACTTTCCCGGGACTGGCGGGGTTTTTCTGACTATTTTACGGCCTACATCCTGCACGAGGGCGGCTATGCCCTGAGCAAGGACTACTCCCGAGCCAGGGTCGACCGGTCCTCATAACTTCATTTCAGTGTCTCCTTCAGCAGTTCCTTGGCTTGGACCAAGTCCATCATGCCGAACTCGCGCTGCCACCGATGAAAAGTCTGCTAGCTGACCCCTGCCTCACGGCAGACGTCCATGATGGTCTGACCGACCTCGTCAGCCGTGCGTAGAATCTGGATTTTTTGTTGCGTGGTGTGTCTTTTGCTTTTCTAAAGCACCAGACTAACTCTTCAAGCAGACTCGTTTTTGTAACCTCGACCAAGGATCGTCCTTCGCGATCCGAAAAACATAAGGGCGGCAACGCCAAAAAGCATCGCATAGCTTCGAGGCTCCGGTACGCTCGGCGGCACAATCGCACCGGAATGCAGTTCTGTCACATTCCACTGGAAGCTGAGGTTGTAGGTGTTAGACTCGTATTCGGAAGAGTAGTAAACTGTTCCGAATACATCATAAGGGTAAAGTGCCGGATTGTAAAAGGGCCAGTCTTCGAGCTGTAGGTCCGAGGGCAAGCCAACGCCATCAAACCCTTCGTATGCATTCTGGCTTGCGTTTTTAAATTCCAACTTGGCATACGTTGGAGTTCCGTTTTCGTATGGTAAATATCCGCCCGAAAACTCAGGAGACTGTTCTGTCGTAAACTGCAGGTTTTCAATATATCCTTCGCTTACCTGGTCAATAAGTGCGATGTTATTTAGGTCAGCCCAGGTATGCCAAACGCCACTGTCACTCAATACATACACATCCATCTGAAAGCCGGGGTCGGAATAAACCGCTTGGGTTCCCCCTGAAGGTAGAGTGGACGTGCCAGTGGGGCTGGCGGCATCATCGTAGGAGAATATGGTGTAAACCGTATCTCCCTTCGCAGCACCAAAGGTGGTTTGCGGATTAAGGCTGTTGTTGATGGCTTGCGTCAGCTCACCAATGGCAGTGAAGGTTTTCACCTCGGCCCGTGATGCAACGATCCCGGCCATCAGTAAAACAGGTACGGCGATGAGAGTAGAATATTTTATCATGGTCAATTTGATTAGCAGTGGCCTGCGATTTTCTAATGGATAAAAATGGGATATCTAATGGCGATTAGCTGAGTCAATGGGGGAATACCTCCCTTTTTTTCTTTTACATTATTTTAGCCCGACCGGGAGTAGTTGCTTTTAATGTTTTTTATTAAAAATATTGGATAGATAAGATGAATAATTGTTGCCCTGCTTTAATTGCGAAAGAGTATGAAGGCGACTTCGATTACCCTCGACGCCTTTGCGATAAACGATGGCGATTGGATATGCGCGTAAAGACCGGCAGTGGCCAGAGCAATTTGCTCGAAACAAGGTGGCGGGCCGCGTGGTAAGAGAATGCGAACTTTCGCTACGCGATTGAAAGCGCCATGGGTAGGCACGCAGTGCCGTAGGGGCAAGGCCCCTCAATCGGATCAAACGCCGCGCGTTTGTGGTGGTGGCGTATGGTTGGGGAAATGCGAACTTTCGCTACGCGATCGAAAGCGCCAAGGGTAGGCACGCAGTGCCGTAAGGGCAAGG
>JAUIAM010000027.1 GCA_030425485.1 Verrucomicrobiia bacterium | reverse complement strand
GCCTTTAACAACAAAGGCGTCCTCGACGAATACAGAAGACCAAAAAAAGCATGCCACACAATCAAAGAGACGTGGGGCAAAGTCAGCCCGTGAGGCGGGCAGGTCAGCCGAACTTTTGCGATAGGGGCTCGACCACGAACAAAACATAGTATCCGATACGAGGCATCTTGCCATGATGAATGACCCATTCGAAATTCTGGAGGCATTGAGCAACCAGTACCGCAAAGCTGTTCTCGAAATGCCCCCCCTGCGCCCCTGGGTAGCAGATGATAAAAAGGAGATCCTGCAACAATTTAACTCCTGCCTCGGCATCACGGACGAACTCACCCCCAGCGTGTCGCCGCAGCTTGCCTGGGAAAGAAAGTACGAGACCGTCCGCGTGCAAGGGCTTACGGCTGAGACCTGGGCCGGCTGCCAGGCCACCAGCCACCTGTACCTGCCCGCCAAGCAAAGCGCGCAAAAAATTCCCCTCGTCATCATCTACTGCGGCCACGGCACTGGCGGCAAGCAGGCACCCGCCTATCAAGCGCTGGCCTGGCGACTGGCCAACAGCGGCGTAGCGGCATTGATTAGCGACAACATCGGCCAGGGCGAGCGCAGGACAATGGGACACCCCACGGTGATTGCGCCCTTTGCCGCCGGGTGCTCGCTCCAAGGTCTGATCGCAATGGAGGCACTGGCCTGGATGGACTGGGCGCTGGCCGACAAGCGGTTTGACACGGACAGAGTCGGCATCGTGGGTAACTCCGGCGGCGGCCTGCTTTCGCTCATCATTGGCGCACTGCGCAGCGATGACCTCTCGGTCGTCGTATCTACGGGCTACCCCAGCAGCTTCGAATTTATTTCCCGCAAAGAAAAACGGCACTGCCGCTGCAATATCCTGCCCGGCATCGTGGGCACGATTGAGATGTGGCAACTCTACGGCTGCATCGCACCGACACAGCTTTTTCTACTTCAGGGTAATCGTGACGAGCTTTTCCCCATCGACATCTTTCACGAAAACGCCCGCAAGGTGGATCATTGCTACAAGATGGCGGGGCTCAGCTCGGGCATTGACTACCAGCTCTATCCCGGGGAGCATTCCTGGGACGACACCCGCATTCCAGCGATCGAAGCGTATCTGGTCAAAGCCCTCGGACTCCAACCAAGGACGTCCCCGCTGCCCGTATTTGAGCCACCACCAAACACCTGCTTCGCTCAATGGCCAGAGGATGCATTAACGACGGACGCATTCGTGACGCAGCTCTTTGGTATCGATGAAACCGAAGGCAAGGAACTCCATGACGTCTATTTCCCCGAACTGAATGAACTGCCCAACCCCGCTGTCGGACGCGGTACGTTCTATCAGGTCGCAGGGCAGATGCAGGCACTACTTGCCCCGGAGTTTCGACTGAAGCTCAGCGATCGCTAAGGACTCGGTCAACGCGCCACGAAGCTATTCAGCTGTCTGCTGTCAGACTGCATAGCGCGCACCGAGGGCCCGACTGTGTCCGCGCATACCTGAGCATATGAGCCGACTATAAAAAACAAAGAGGGCACTCGCCAAGCAAGTGCCCTCCGCTAAGTAAATTTTATGCGTGCTGACTAGCGTTTTCTGCGGCGCAGCACCATACACCCGATGAGGACCGCAGCCATGCCCAGGAAAGACGAAGTCGAGGCCTCGGGTATGGCAACCAGCAAGTCCGGGCTTGCAAGAATGCCCGTGCTCAAGCGCACTTCATCGATTAGGCCGCCAAAGTTATTGGACTTACCAGCGTAAGCACCGATTTCCATCCCCGAGTCGGAGTCGGGCAAGGCGATGACGCCTGAGTCATTGACAACCGTGATGAGGCTTCCGTCGTTGGTCAGGTCGATGTAGCGCAGCACCGCATCACCCACGTCGGTACTGTTGTTAAAGGAGAAAGCGAAGTAGTAATCGGTGTCTGCAACAACCGTGAGCCCGAGGCCAAAACCGACGCTGTCGCCGCTGACAGGATCACGCAGCAGTGCGAATACCTCATTTGCCCCGATACCCAGACTCGGGATGCCATCGCTCGGGCCGACACCCAGCGCCCAGGCCGTCGTAGCAACACTGCCACCGTTACCCCAGTGAGAAATAATGTACTGGGTGCGGGTCTTGTAGGTTTCGAGATTGAAGTAGCCCTCGACCGTAAAGTCGATGGAGTCATCCATGAAATCGCCTCCCGTCAGGCGATCACCACTGTTGTTACCGTTCAAGTCGATGGCCTTGGTATTGGGCAGGCCATTTAGCGGAATCGGATTAGAGAAATCGCTGCCGCGCCCCGACCCCGGAAGCGTATAGTTACCATAGTTACCAGCGGTCCAGTTGTTGTTGTTACCGGATGAATCGAGGAGAGCATTGTTGCTGTCGTCGCCCATGCGCCAGTATGCGATGGTAGCCGCTGACGCCGTCGTAGAAAACAGAGCCGTGGATGCTACCAGGAAGGCCAAGAGTTTGGTGGTGTTCTTCATAAGTCTTTCTTTCTCCTGTTGGGTAGTGCTGTTGAGTTACGTAGATATTGTGCAATCAAACTGAAGCATGATCAAGAATTTTTTAAATATTTAATCAATATTTATGCATTGTTCCACAAACTCACCCCCTGCGCAAATCCCGCATAGGATGAGGAATGAAAGGCGATCAACCGCCTGAGCTGTCCAGGACCTCAAGCCCCAGCTCATAGTATTCATCGACATCTAGGCCAACGGCATTGAGAACGTTGAGCTTCTCTTCGCCAGCCGTTGACTTCTCATCGTCGACCATGAGCAGGGCCATGCGAAGCTTGTTCATAATCGTCTGCATGCCTGGCTGTCTGGCGATTGCTTCCAGCACAGGGGCGGGATCAGTGGCTTCCAGCCCAGTAGCAATACCCGCCCTGCGCAAACACTCGATCAGCTCGAAGATGGGCGAAACCATGACCTGCCCCGGGGACCATGTCGCCTGAGCAAAGGCTGGCAAGCCCGCCATGCGATCTCCGGGCCCGTAGGCCCAAGTGGTATAAAGCAGGCCATGGACCTCGGCGCCGGTCTGGTATTTTGCGTTAAAGAGGATTTCGCCCCAGTAGAGATTATTCAGGGGATCATGCCCGGACGTGCCGACCACGGGGAAGCCCTTGCTGGTGAGAAACTCGATACTCTCGGCAGCGCGGGTCAGGCTGTCAGAGGACACCGGATAGTACCAGGGCATCATGATGACGTCGCGGCTCAACTCCGGCCCGAGCACCTGCATGTAGTCCAGGCTCTTCTTCCAGGTCGGGGTCTGGCGCGGGTCAAACATATCGCTCCAGATCATTATCCGGTTAGAGGCGTTCTCATTATAGCTGTCTTCGTCGAGCTTATTGATCTCGTAGACCAGTGTCTCTTCGTCGGTGAGGTTGTTATGGGAGCTGCTTCGACCCTCAGTGCGGAGGACCCAAATCTCATCCATGCCAAAGTTCAGGTAGCGGGCGTTCAGCGTACCACCTTTTGTAATGTCTGACATTTTCTCGATACTGTTGCGCTGGATGTCACGCGTGAACTCGCTAAAGGGGCTGTAACTGCCGTGCCCCATTCCGCGCATGACACGGGCCACGTCATAAGTTACCAAAACAGTCTCCCCGTCGCTAATGCTTCCACCGGGAATGCGCCGGATACGCCACGGCTCATTGTCCTCGGGAAGGTGTGGGCGCGACCAACTGGAGCGTGTTCCGGGAGGGTGCTTCCACTCGGTCTTTATCTCCCCATCGACCACGCTGTAGTCCACCCCTTCTTCGTAGATGTCGCCCTGGCGGCTTTTGACAATGATCGGCGTGTGCTGGGTGATGATGACGTTCTTGACCGAGAGGGCAACGGGCTCGTCTCCCTTGAGCGTGAGCTCCTCGTCCTCGATCATGTCTGTATGGCCTGTGCGCAGGTCGCGGGCCAGAAAATGCTTCGAATGACTGTAGCTCCGGTTCATCGGCACCATCTCGACGTGGTGCTTCGCGGCGTAGGCGAAGAGGTTTCTGGCGGCTTCTTCCACCTCCGGGTCATCCAGCCATATCCAGTCCGCGATGCGCACGGTGATATGGTTTACGCGGTACTGGGCCAGCGTCGGAATGAGCTCCTTCATGTCCTTCTGGAAGGACGCTTTGAGCATCTCAGGCGGCTCACTGTGCCCGAGGTAAAGGAACCCGCGGAAGGGGAACTCCGGCCAGTCGTGGATGCTCAACGCGGGCAGGGACTTCGCCCCCGGCTTAAGTAACGAGATAAGCGAGTAAAGCGCATAGGCTGCCCCGCGCTTGGTCGGAGCCATGATCTCAATACCCTCAGAATCGATCGTCAGCACGTAGGCTTCTTTGGCCACATCGCCTTCCGGTGCCGCCTCGACGTCACCCTGCTTGATAACAAGCCGAGCGCCATCTGAAGCCATACCGCTGAAGCTGAGCGCGCTCCCCGTGAGCGCTTTCCACTGCTCGTTGAGCGCAGCCAGCGCCGGGTCATCGGCCTCCATCATGGAGTCTTCCAGTTTTACCGCCAAGGACCCCGCGATGGCTAATCCCTCACCTGCGGTGTACTCGAAGGTTTGCGGCATGGGCACGATCTCAGGCACATAAGCGGCTTCGCGATAAGCCGTCCGCACCTCATCTTCGGAGAGGATGCGCGGGTAGAGCTTTACGCCTGACATAGCGCCCTTGAAAAACTGGTCGTACATGCGCGCGTCACGGTCCACGCAGTACGCGCCAATGGAAGCGACGGGAAAGCTGCTCATCCCCGGGACGGTCGGAAACTGGCGCGCCTGAAGCTCACCGTTTACATAAAACGCAACACCACTTGAGGGCCCGATGCTCAGCACGATCTGATACCAGCGACCCGGCTCGAAAGAGTACGGGCACTCGTAGTAGCTGGTGCCCTTGTCGCTGTTTCGATAGCGAAGCGAAATGACCTCGCCGGAAACAATCACTAACTGGTAGCGGCGGTTTTTATCCGAGGAAAGCAGGGTGTTGATACCCTCTGTGCCCTCCGGGGAAAACTTCACCCAGGTCTCAAAGGTATACTCCTTGCTGAACTTCACACCGCTCATCGGCACGTAGCTCCCCTCTTCACCACTGAAGTCCCAGCCGGGACCCGCCGGGCCCCAAGTATGCCCAACAGCATCATCCCAGCCATTTTCTGCCGCGAGTTCAACGAAATCCACCGGCTCTGCGCACAACGGGGCGACGCACAAAAGCAGCAACGCCAGTCCCCACCGGACACTGCCCATACCGGGCAAAGCCCATGTTTTAGCGGAGTAGTTCGGGGTAAATGTATTCATCCTATTCATATAAAAGGGTAATCGGTAAAAGTTGTTTCGCGGCTGGGGCGACAGGCTTAATAAGCCCAGTTGAACCGGGCATTATACGTCTCCGGATCATTCAAGTCGCCCAGTTCCTCGGGCGAAAAGTTGGCTACATGCCCGTCGTGAAAGAGAAAATTTGCCCGCCCTCCGTGGCGAAAAGCAATTCCCCGCGCGGAGTTAATGTCCAAGTCACTGAACGAGGCATCGAGCCGCGCATTCCCGTTCCAGGAACTGCGCTTTCCGTCCCAGGGCGAATCTCCCATGTAGATTTTCTTGGAAGGGTCTACGACGTAATCCCCATACACGGCCACGCTGGGCGAGCCGAACATGGCATAACTCGTCAGCCACGAAGGGTTCACATCCCCCCAGCGCACGGCGACTTCCGTCGGGCAATCAAAGGCTCTCAATCGCCCGAATGTACTATCCGTATGGCTAAAGCCCTCGTCATCCATGTAGGGGGCCATTAGCTGCGGCCAGCAATTTCCGCTATCAGCCTTCTCGTCAGGGTTTCGAATTTCATAGACCAGAATCCTACCTCCGTTGTCGGCCTTATAGATCGATGCCGCAACACCAAAGCTCCGTAGATTCGCAGCGCAATTCGTCCGCTGCGACACCTCGCGTATCTTGGAAAATGCAGCCAGCACGAGCGCCCCCAACACGACGATAACGGCGATCGAGACCAGCAGTTCCATCAAACTAAACCCATTCCTCTTCATGCTTTTCATATCGCCTCCCGTGTTGCTGGATTCCACGCAACGAACGCAGGGAAAGCAGGGAAAGCGCTAAAGTGTGAGTGACTTGCCGACTCCGCTAGCGTTGCCATCGCATGACATCATCCTAAATTGACGACAGCCCGTCAACTATTTTATAAATGTTTTCTAAATTATTTATAAACCGCATATCGGTATGCTTTGAGAACAGCCAATCCTTCGCGCCTACACGCCTGCCCCCAAAAAATGACACCAACTCACAACCCCGTCCCTCGCAGTGGCAGCCAGCACGGGAACAATAACAGAATTCATCACACCGCTGTTGACTCGGCTGCCCCGGGCTACTCAATTCTAGATAGGCTGTGTTTTCAAATTAAGAAACGAGGGAAAAAGAGGTAATTTTGAGGATTTTTTCGGCTTTCGAAGTGGTGTGAATCCAGATTCATGAACTGAGAAAACGGAAAAAGACGCGAAAAGACCCTTTTCTACCGACCTTGATGAATTTGAAGACACGGCCTAGCGCTTTCGCTATTTATCTGCTCCCAGTCACTTCAGTTGGATTACAGTGCCCATGTCAGATTCAGCTTTTAACATCATCGGCCCGGTCATGATCGGCCCCTCCAGCAGTCACACCGCGGGCGCAGTTAGACTGGGGCTCATTGCGCGCTCCTTGGTCGAAGGCGAACCCGCACTGGCAAAAATCGGCCTGCATGGTTCCTTCGCGGCGACAGGCGACGGGCACGGCACCAAGCTCGCGCTGGTCAGTGGCCTGCTGGGCCTCGCCCCCGACGACGACCGCCTGGCACAGAGCCACGCCCTGGCCCAAAGCCGCCAGCTCGATTTTACCTTTGAAACCATCGACCTCGGTGAAGACTACCACCCCAACGGAGTTAGCATCGAGATCCACTCGCGCGACGGCGAGAAGCACCTCATGCTTGGCGCCTCGATCGGTGGCGGAGCCGTCAAGATCACAACGATTGATCGCTTCGAAACGCACATCCTGGGAGACTCCCCCACCTTCATCCTCTGGCATCAGGACCGCATCGGGTATCTAGCGGCTGTCACCGCCGTGCTGGCCAAGGCTGAAGCCAACATCGCGCGCATCATCACGAGTCGCCACACGCGCGGGCAGCAGGCCCTAACCACCATTGAGCTCGACAGCTACCCGGACCTGGCCCCCGTCACCCTCAACCTGAACGCCATCGCACAAACCCAGCGCGTTCGCCTCACGAACATCGCATAAGCGGCAACCGCTAAGTCACACGCACGCGATGCATACACGACCGAGTCCATCGCAGCTAAATTTACTCCGGCGACACGGGCTTACTCGCGGGCTTTGAGCGTCCGCTCGATAAATGACGGAATAATGATATATGCCCCCTGAACAATGGTGCCGTGGTTAAGCCCGCCCATCTCGTAAAATTCCACTTGCTCGTGCCCGATATTGCGCAGACTAGAGGCCAGAAGTTCATTCTCCACCGTGCGGCTGGGCCACTCGATTTCACGGTCCCCCACGATGAGACAAATCGGCGGAAGGTGCTTGGAAGCATAAGTCATGGGCGCGTATTCGTCAACGACAACACGCTGGGCCTCTCCCTTGTCTCCTCGCAGTCTTTTTACCCGAAAGTGCGTGCTCATCTGCCCGCTCACGGGGATGAGCCCAGCCAGATCGATGGGCGCATAGCCGTAGGGTTCCAACCATCTGGGGTCCATCCCTACCATAGCGGCCAGGTAACCGCCGGCCGAGTGACCGGAGATAAAAACCTTGCTTGAGTCACCCCCAAAGTCGCTGATATTTTCCAGCACCCACGCGGTGGCCGCAGCAGCGTCTTCGATAAATGCCGGCACATCTACCTGGGGCGAAAGGCGGTAACCCACCGCGACAAGCGCAATGCCCTTTCCTTTGAGATTGGGGAAGTGTCGCTTTCCACTCGTAAGCCCTCCGCCGTGAAACCAGATCAAGGTGGCAAAGTCCGTCTCTCCCTCCGGGATGTAGAGGTCGAGCTGGCACTGCTGGTAACGGTAGTCATCCTGCGCCAGCAAGGCATCACTCTCGCGATAATGAATCCCTTTTTCTACCTGTTCGGCGGCTTGCCCGGGCAAAGCCCAAAGCATAGCGATAAAAAACACCAGCAGGTGCTGGAAGCGACGGGGTAAGGTAAGCATGCACATGATTAAAACCATGCAAGCATAGCCAACCCCTCTCACGTGAAAAGTTTAAAACCCCATCACCTGTTACGCACAGGAATTACCACCCAGACCCCAAGGGGCAAGGCGACTTACTGGCCCGCAATGAACTTCCTAGAGCCGTGCGGCCAGAAAATCGTAACTGGACTTGAGGCAGTCGAAGGGATCACGGTAGCAGATATCTTGCTCCACCGCGTACCAGTCCACACCAGCAGCCTCGCAGGCAGGCAGGATACGCTCCCAGTCCATGTTCCCCTCACCGATCGGCGCCATGCGGGTTTCGTTGCTGGGCTCGGCCACCTCCTTGTCCTTCAGGTGAATGACCGGAATACGGCCCGCGCAGCGCTCGACAAAGCGTACGCAGTTCGCGCCCGCATGCTCCAGCCAATACAAGTCGAACTCGAACGTAAATGACGCTGGCGACTCGTCAATCAACACATCGAGCAGCGTCTTTCCATGGCGCTCCTCACGGTAAAATTCGAAACTGTGATTGTGCAGACCGAAGCGCAAGCCAGCCGCATTGAGCCGCTCTACCACCGGCTTGGCATCCTTGAGAAATTGCTGATACGCGGCCACCGTTTTCTCGTAGCTGGGCGGCACACTACCAATAGCGACATAATCGCACCCCAGAGTCTGGTGAAAAGCGATTTCGGACTCCGTCTGCTCAGCCAGGCTCTCCCATGAGCGATGCGTAGCGATGCACTTCAGGCCATTGTCGTCGAGCATCTGACGCGCCGTCGCCGCATCCACCTCGGGCGAGTCGCCGTTCATCGCCCCGATAGCAGACATCTGCACCGCCGGATAGCCGATCTCGCGAACCTTCTTCAGCGTCGCCGCCAGATCGCGGGCGCTTTGCGTGTGCTCGCGCAGGGTGAACATTTGGACGGCTAACTTTGCATCTGACATGGACTGTGCTTTCAGGTGGTGGTTAAATTTGAAGAATACAGAATATAGCATATTTTTTCGCCGACCTAAATGCTCGATAGCGGCCAGTTTTTAGCATATCACGGCATTACTATGCAAACCAGCACCCCGCAAGTTCGCCTCAACCTGGCCGGAGCAACCATCCCCTCTGCGCACTGGAAATGGGATACCAGATCCCCCCTGCCCGACTACGACATCGTCATCGTAGAGGAAGGCGAAGCCACCTATCACTGCGAGCGGGAGAGCTGGTCCGTATCGGCAGGCTCATGCATGCTCTTCCGCAGAGGCGTGCGCTACTGGGCCACACAAGACAGCGCCCACCCTGTGGCCATGCGCTTCATTCACTTTGATTATCTCGACACGAATGGGCAGCCAACGCAGGTCGCCGAGGACGCGCTGGCACCGCTTCACTTTAAGCCCAGAGAGTTTGGCTTTATCCACAGTCTGGCCAGCCGCTGCCAACAAAGCTACATGGAAAATCAATGCACGGCACAGCAGCCCCTCCTCTGGCTAAAAGCCCTCATTATGGAACTACAGGCTCAGGCCTCGTTTACGCGCTGGAATGGGCATGAACAGGTCCAGGCAGCGCGTCTTGAAACCCTCTGCGCGGAGATCGCCCACGACATCGGCAATGCCTGGCGCCTGCCCGACATCGCCGCCCGTCTTGGCTGCAGCACAGAGCACGCGGGCAGGCTATTTCGCAAGTACCAGGGCATGTCACCGGGCGATTTAGTCATCAACACTCGCATCGAAGCCGCCAAGTCGCTCCTCGCCTCATCCTCCCTTTCCATCAGCCAGATCGCCGATCGACTGGGCTACGGCGATGTCTACGCCTTTAGCCGCCAGTTCAAACTCAAAGCATCCATCAGCCCTCGCGACTACCGACAGCAGCTTACCCAGAGCCCTCTGTAGTTCAATCAGGCGATTTGTAGACATCACACCAGCCAAGTGAAACCCTTTTAAATAGCTAATTCAAAGACATTTACAAAAATCGAACCCCAGCACATCGATTTTTCTTGTGCACACACCATTCATTTGCATAAATATTATACATTCCACGAAATAAAATTCAATCCATAGGAAGACCTCCCGCCATCCAACACATCCACCCTCAACCCACGCCGCGATCGTCCTAGTCGGTCGCGGCGTGCAAATTGGAGACTTGCCATGCCAGAACCCGTCAAAACCGTCCCCATCAGCGGACGCATCAGCCAGCAGGACTACGACTTCCTCATGCAGCAGCCGCTCGGCGGCAAGGTAACCGCCAGCGAAAAGCTCCGCCACATGGCCTCCTTCTTCCGGCAGTACCATGAGCACTTTGGCAACCTCGCCGAAGGCATCGAGGAGCTCAACCGCATGACGGAGCCCGCCCGCAAAAACCTCAAGACACTGGAGCACGAGCAGGGCAAGCACTCCGAGCTGGTGGATACCGCGGCCAACCTCCTTCCCCAGGGTGTGGCCTACCTGGCCAGCCGCCAAAAGCCGCCCGCCAAAAAGGACGCCCTGCCCTACCTGCTTGAGACCGAGGAGCGTTTGCTGAACTTGATCCTCCGCCTGGTGGAGCAGCTTCTGCGCATGGGCCTCACCTCACAGGCACCCGCCTACAATGCCCGACTCCTTGATGACAAACTGGATACCATTACCGAATTGGTTGGACTGCTCACGCAGCGTAAACAAAAATAACATAAACCCATCACCCCTATGAGCCATATACCCAAACTGTTTGATCGTGACCCGAGCGAAAACGATGGCCTTCAACAGCCACAACGCGAGGCCCTCATCGACCTGCTCGTCCTGAGCATGTATATCGACAACGCGCTCTCCCTCTCCGAGGATGCCGTGCTCCGCGCCCGCGTGGACACCTTCAGTTGGGAGGACAGCTCCGACGTAGAGGATTACGTCGACCGTGCGGTGGGGCGTGTCCGCGTCATCAAGGGCTCGCCTGAGTCCGTTACCGACTTCCTCGTCTCAGTTAATGAGCGGCTTGAAACCTACGAGGCACGCCTCTTGGCCTTCGGCCTGTGCGAACGACTTCTCACCGCCGATGGACGCGTCGAAACCGAGAAAGCCTTTCTCGAACAGGTGCGCCAAGCCCTCAACCTAGCCTAACCCACAACGCCATACACCTATCATGAACGACAGCATCAGCAACCGCATCCGACGCATCATCACCGGGACCGCCTCTTCTATCGTGACCAAGATCGAGGGCATCGCCCCTGAGGTCGTCCTCCAGCAGGCCATCGCAGAAGTCGATGGCGCTCTTGACGAGGTCAAGGCCGAGCTGGGCCGCATCACGGCGCAGAAGTACCATGTTTCCAAGGCCATGACCAAGCTCAACGAAGAGCACAGCCGCATCGACGAGCAGACCGCCGAAGCCCATAAGCAGGGCCGGAGCGATCTGGTCGAAGCCGCCATCTCGCGTCAGCTCGACATCGAAGACCAACTCCCTGCCCTCGAAAGCCAACTCGGCGAGCTGGGCCGTCAGGAAGAGGAGTTTAACAAAGCCATCACCGGTCTCGTGGCAAAGCGCAACGAGATGGACGACGAGCTCTACGAGTTCAAGCAGGCCCAGAAGCAGGCCGCTGCCACGGGCGAACCCACTGCTGATGGCGGAGCCCCTGCCCCCGGCAATGCGGCCGCCAAGGCAGACCGTGCCGAGCGCGCCTTTACCCGTGTGTTGCAGGACGCCACCGGTGTGAGACGCGGAGCGCTCAAAGCCAGTACAGAGGAAAGCGGAAAGCTCGTCGAGCTCGCCCACCTCAACAAGCGTGCCCGTATCGAAGCCCGCATGAAGGCCCTCGAGTCCAAGTAAACCACCCCACCGGCTTCGCTACCCACACATGTACGCTCACTTCACTGCCGCAGAGAACCTGCCGTTTGCCGTCGCACTGGGGATTTTCTTCCTCATCGGGCTGTTGCAAACCGTTAGCCTGCTGACCGGCATCAGCCTCTTCGGCTGGATCGATGACCTGCTGCCCGACTTTGAAACGGTCGGGTCAGATCTCGACCTGCCGGGCGAGGTCTCGGTCGACGGCGGGGTCGATGCAGATGCAGACACGCCCGACAGCATCAGCGAAGCCTCGTGGGTAGCCGAGGTTTTCGCCTGGCTGAACTTTGGCAAAGTCCCCTTCATCATCATCCTGCTGCTCTTCCTCTTCCTGTTTGCCTGCATCGGCTACAACCTGCAGCTCGTGCTAACAAACCTTGGCCTCGGACTGATCCCGGCCACAGCCATGGCTCCGATCGCCCTCGTAGCCAGCATCTATCCCCTAAAATGGGGCAACGCGATCATGGGACGCATCATCCCCAAGGATGAAACGAATGCTATCTCGTCCGACACCTTTGTCGGGCGCGTGGCCACGATCACCATCGGAGAGGCCACCCACGAGCGGGCCGCCGAAGCCAAGCTCAGGGGCCCGCTGGGACGCACGCACTACATCATGGTGCGGGCAGACCGCGAGGCCGCACACTTCAAACAGGGCGAGCACGTGCTCATCGTCGGCGAAAAGGCAGGGCACTTTACCTGCATCGCCGTCAGCAACCCCAACCTCGACGACTAAGTCGCCGAGCCCCACCCTTTTTTCTGCTACCGTAGGAGTCATTGTCCATTCGCATGCCCGACTCCCACCAATACAAAACAACAACATAAACGCCATGGATAATACTATCGTAAACATCATCATCTGGAGCGGCGTCGGAATAGCTGCCCTGGTCTTCTTCGGTGTCGTCATCGCGCGACTCTACAAGCGATCTTCAAAAGAGATAGCGTTTGTCCGTACCGGGATGGGCGGCGAAAAAGTCATCCTCGACGGCGGTGCCATCAAACTGCCCGTCTTCCAGGAAATCGTCCCCGTCAACATGCGCACCCTGCGCCTGCAGGTGGACCGCAAGAACGAGGACGGCCTCATCACCGCAGACCGCATGCGCGTCGACGTGACAGCCGAGTTCTACGTCCGTGTAAAGCCCGAGAAAGAGTCCATCGCCAAGGCTGCGCAAACCCTCGGCGACCGCACACTCCAGCCCGAAATGCTCAAGGAACTCCTGCAAGGTAAGTTCGTCGACGCCCTGCGCGCGGTGGCCGCCGGCCTCTCCATGGAGCAGTTGCACGAGCAGCGGGCGGAGTTCGTACAGTCCGTGCAGTCCTCCGTCAGCGAAGACTTGCTCAAGAACGGTCTCGAGCTGGAGTCGGTTTCCCTGACCGCGCTCGACCAGACCGGACGCGCCTACTTTAAGGAAGACAACGCCTTTGACGCTCAGGGCCTGGCCAAGCTCACGCTCATCACCGAAGCCAAACGCGAGGAGCGTAACCGCATCGAACAGGAGACACGGGTCAAGATCGAGACCAAGAACCTCGAAGCCGCCCGCCAGAGCTTTCACATCAAGCGTGACGAAGAGATGGCTCGCCTCGACCAGGAGCGAGAGGTCGCCTTTGCCACCGCCTCGCAGGAGTCCCTCGTGGCCACCGAGCAGGCCACCCGCAGACGCGAAGCCGAAGAATCCCGCATCACGCAAAGCCAGAAGGAGAAGGAAGCCGAAATCATCTCGCAGCAGGCGGTGAAGGAGCGCGACATCGCCCGCGAACAGGCCATTAAGGAACGCGATATTCTGGCCCGACGCCAGGTCGAAGAGGCCGACATCGAGCGCCAGCAATCCGTCGACATCAAAAAGCAGGTGGCCGACATCGCCGTGGCCAAGAAGTCCGAGGAGCAATCCGAAGCCGAAGCCCAGGCGGCCAAGGCCCGCTCCGCCATGGTCAAGGAAGAGGAAAACGTCATCACTGTTCGCCAGACTTCCGTGGCCAACCGTGAAAAGGAAATCGAACTCATCAAGGCCCGCGAGTCTGCCGAAAAGGAAGCCATCGACATCAAGGTGGCGGCCGAGGCCGACAAGCAAGCCGCTATCGACCGGGCCGAAGCCGTCGTCACCCAGGCCAAGGCAGACGCCGAGCGCATCCGCATCGTGGCCGAAGCGGACGAGAAACGTTTCGAGGTGGAGGCTTACGGTGAAAAGGCCATCAACGAAGCCAAGAACCTGCTCAGCCAGGAGATTATCAGCTTCGAACTGCGCAAGATCATTGCCCAAGTGGCCCCGCAAATCATCGAGGCCAGCGTCAAGCCGATGGAGAATATCGACAGCATCAAGATCGTCTCCACCAACGGTTTCAACCTCCCCGGCACCGGCGGCACAGCCACCACCGGAGACGGCACCGCGCACCCGACCAGCACCGGCGGCATGCCCAACCAGCTCGTAGAGTCCCTCCTGTCTTACCGGATGAACTCACCCGTAGTGGACAAGCTCCTGCACGAGTTGGGCATCGACCCGAGCAAGCCAGGTGGACTCACTGGCGACCTGGCCGACGTCCTCGACGCTGGCAGCAAGGACGCCCCCAAGCCCTAAGCTCGCGAACAGCTTCACCCTTCAAAAGAGTGCCCACCACGGGCACTCTTTTTTTGTATCCAAATATTAGATACGGACATCAGCGACGGAGCGCCTTCACCTCACTCAACCAGGTGGAGAGCACGCATAGCAGGAGCATGATGACGAGCACGGGCGCGAAGACCTTTCCGTCTGGCACGAAAATATTCATCACCCCGATGGAGATCCCTGCAATCAGCGTGAGTACGCCAACAGTGGCAAAGAGTCCAATACCCAGCTTGGAGTCATTGTCATAGCATAAACTTACGGGCAGCGTGAAGGCCGCAAAGCCAAGCCCAATGGGCAGGAAGATCGGCACCGAAAAGAGCATGGCACATACGGCAAAGAGCAAGCCAACTAGAAAGAAGCCGCCCACGGTGATACCCTCAATAATGTCCCACTTCTTCAGCGCATAGCGCGCGCTGCTGTCAGCCATGACCATGAGGTTGGAAAACCCGCCCGCGATGAAGGACCAGAAAATAAATATCCACCAGGCGGCCAGCAGCATGATGCTCAAGCTCGGGTGAATCGTGGCCAGCAAGCTGCGCCCTACCCTCACGGCGATGATGAGACCGATGATTAAGGCCCACTGCGCACCCCCGCTCAGTCGCTGCATGAAGAAGCAATAGCGCAGGAAAAGTCGGTAGGATCTGGAGCGTGCGCGAAAACTCTGCAAGAGCCCCTTGCGCGCTTCATCGAAGTTCGGGTCCAGGCGCAGGGATTCGCGAAAGTGCTCCTCGGCCTTCTCATATTGCTCGGACTGGAGCGCCGTATAGCCAGCATTGAAGTGGGTAAAGGCGTTCTCGGGATTACGCTCCAGCAGGCGGTCCATGTGCTGCTGGTTTTCGTCCATGCGGTTCTGCTGGCGCAGCAGAGCCGTCAGGAGGTTGGTCGCCACCTCGTCATCCGGGTCAGCAGCCAACGCCCTGCGTATCCAGTGCTCGGCCTTGTCGTACTTCTCCATCGCGAAGTAGCACTGCCCGAGTATGCGGCGAAAGGTTGCATTTTCCGCCTCCATCGAGATGGCTTTCTTGGCCATCGCGCAGGCATCCCGGGCGCGGTTCAGCTCGATGAGAATGAGGGCCTTGATCGCATAGGGAAAGGCTTCCTCCGGATCGAGCGAGATGGCGCGATCGATGCTGGCCTTGGCCTCACGGGTTTTGTCCAGATGGTACTCGCAGAGGGCTTTTTCGGCATAGGCATCGGCGGAATCCGGCTGAGCGGTAATCGCCTGATTAAAAAACTCGATCGCGTCCTCGTAGCGGCTGTGCCCACGCAACATACGCCCGCGGATCAGGTGAGAAGTGTACTGCTCGTCGGCGCTCACTTTTTCATCCCCAGGTAGGTGAGCACATCGTCGTAGAAACCGCTCTGGTTAGCGTAGAGTGCGTAATTCTTGGCACTATCGAACCACTTCATAGTCGAGGGCTTGGTCTTCTTGGCCGCTGAGATAATCGACTTGGTCGAGAGCGGCACGAGCTTGCCCTTCTTCATGGCTTCGGCCACGGCGGCCTCCGTTGCATTGTCGACTGCGGCCATGATGTCTGCCCCGGAAAAGTTTTTCATGGCCCCGGCAGCCTTGGTGATGTCGATCTTCTCGGTCGGCTTACCCTTCAGGTGGATGTCGAGGATGTCGCAGCGTGCGGGCTCATCCGGCGGTGGGGCAAAGATGAGCTGGTCGAAACGCCCCGGGCGCAGGAAGGCCGAATCGAGATGCCAGGGAGCATTGGTCGCCCCGAGGACGAGGACGTCCTTGTTGTCGGCAATGTTGCCGTCGAGCTCAGCCAGAAACTGGTTAATCAAGGTGCGCCCGGCAGAGGTGCGCTGGTCCTTGCGGTCTGCAGCCAATGCATCCACCTCGTCAAAAAAGAGCACCGCAGGGGCATGCTTGCGTGCGAGCTCAAAGATAGCGTGCAGCTTGGCCTCGCTCTCCCCGATCCACATGTTAAGCACCTGATGCAGGCCGACCGAAATAAAGTTAGCGTCGATCTCGCCCGCAGTCGCGCGGCTGATAAGGGTCTTGCCGCAGCCCGGAGGTCCGTAGAGTAAGACCCCGCCACCGGCCTGTTTGCCGTATGCCGCGAAAAGCTCGCGGTTTTGCAGCGGGTAGAGGATCTTCATGCGGATGGTTTCCTTGAGTTGCTCCATGCCGCCGACATCGGAGAAGCGGATTTTGGCCCGCTTGTCTAAAAACTCGAGCTTGAGCGACTCGTCCGTATCCATCCCCTCTACGAGCGCGTCCTCTCGCTCCTCGGCGCTGCGCATGGCTCCGGCCCCGAAGCTCCCCACGTCCATGGGCTGTGGTTTTGCCTTGGGCTCGTCCTTCGGAGCAGCATGCCCCAACTGTTTTTCGAGCTCGGCGTTGCTCAGCCTGGGGTCGAGCTCGCAGGCACGCGCGTAGTGCTCTCGCGCCAGCGGCAGTTGCTCATCAACGCAGTAGAGCTCGGCCAGCAGCAGCCAGGCTTGAGCGAGTTCCGGGTTGCGGCTCTTCAGGTGCTCTACCCGTATGATGGCCTCGGAGTACTTGCCCAGTTGCTGGAGAACGTTGACGACGCCCTTCACCGCCTGCGCGTTATCGGGGTCCAGCGTTAAGATGTGCTCGTAGGTCTGCTGGGCCTCATCGAGCTCGAATGCCTCACAGAGCGCCTTGGCAAAGAGAAGGAGCAGGGGAACATTATCGGGGGAAGCCTCTACGGCCTGGCGTAAGGTCGGGATGTCCATGATTAACAGTAGGACACCCAGTGAGCCAAGGCCCACGCGTCATGACAATCCTATAAGTGCCCGCAGGAATGAAACTGTCCACCCGCAGGCGACCGTCCGGAGGAAACAACTCCCCCGAACGATATTGCCTCGCGGTGATTACTTAGCGGGAGGCACAGACTTGGCGAACGTGCCAGACCAGGACTTGGCAGCCTGGCCCAGACGAGGGCCAAAAGAGAGGTCGTCCATCGGCACGATGAGGACCTGGCCATTCTTGACAGCAGGTACGCTCTGAAGTGCCGGAAGGTTAACCAGATAATCCACATTCCCCTGGCTGGCTCCGTGCCCCGCGGCACTGCCCATCAGGATAACATCCGGCTGTGCGGCCAGGATGCTCTCAGCCGTAATTGGCTGATACTTGGTCACGCCGACGAGGGCGTTCTGCCCGCCAGAGAGCTTGATAAGCTCGTCGGCACGGGTGTCATTACCGGCAGCCATGCCCGCGCGGTTCATCGACGGGGGCTGCAGGAAAAAGAGCACCTTGGGCTTTTCCGACCAAGTGGCCGTGCCCGCTGAAACGGCAGCCAATTGGGCCTGGATCTGGGCAACCAGCGCCTGAGCAGCCTCCTCCTGCGCGAGGGCTTCACCCACCAGGGCAATGCCCTCGTAAAGCGCTTCCGGGCTCTCGGGCTCAGGGCACCAGACTACCGGCACGCTGACTTGCTTCATCGCCTCCTTGGCGGCCGGAGGCCCCATCGACTCCGTTGTCACGACAAGCCCGGGATTCATCGAAAGCACACCTTCGGGAGAAATCGCACGAATGTAGCCAACCTTGGGCAAGCTCATCACCTCACGCGGATAGGTGCTGGAGAGGTCCACCGCGACGACTTCGTCACCCGCCCCCAGGGCATAGACGATCTCGGTGGCCGCACCCCCGATCCCGATGATTCGGCGCGAATCCTCCTCGGAGTGCGTGGCTGCGTCGTTCGCACTCAGGCAGTGCGCTCCGAGCGTAATCAGAGTCAAAAAAAGGCTTAGGCGTGTGAATGTGCTCATGTTTTTCAGATTGACGGCCAAGACTGGACGAATTGTATTTGTGACTCAATCTCAAATTTACAGCAAAACATGAGTCAATCATCCGTTCCTGCTCCCGATTCCACGGAGAGCCTCTCCACACGCTGGGCTAAACTGCGCGAAGAAAATCCCAAGATGCGCATCCGCAACGCCGCCGACGCACTCGGCGTAAGCGAAGCCGAACTGCTTGCCACCCAATGCGGCACGACTGTCACGCGACTGAACGTCTCCGACTGGGGCGCCTTTATGCAAAGCTGGAAGGGCCTGGGCAAAGTCATGGTGCTGACGCGTAACGAACACTGCGTGCATGAGAAAACCGGTGAGTACGAGCAGATCCACCCGCTCATGCACGGTGGGAAGATCGGCCTCATCACCGGCAAGGTCATTGACCTGCGCCTCTTCCTCAGCGGCTGGACGCACGCCTTTGCCGTGGACGAAGAAGGCCCCCGCGGGCGCAGCCGCTCGCTCCAGGTTTTCGACGCCTCCGGCACCGCGATCCACAAGATCTACGTGAAGAGCGACGAGGGCGTGGCCCCCTTTGAAGCTTTATGCGCACAGTACAAGTCAGACGACCAGTCTGAGCAACTCAGCGTAGAAGCTACTCCCGCGCCCAAGCCGGATCAACCCGACGCCGAGATCAACAAGGAAAGCCTGCTCGATGCCTGGAGCAAGTTGCAGGACACGCACGACTTCTTCCCCATGATTATGAAGCACCGCGTAGGCCGTGTGCAGGCACTTCGCTTGGCCGAAGGCACCTACACGCGCAAGGTCAGCAACGGCGCGGCCCGCGTTGTGCTCGACCTGGCCCGCGACCTCAAGGTCCCGATCATGGTCTTCGTCGGCAATGACCACTGCATCCAGATCCACAGCGGCCCGGTCGAAAAACTGATGGAGTACCAGGATTGGTACAACGTCATGGACCCGGACTTCAACCTGCACCTGCTCGAATCCGGCATCTACAGCTCTTGGCTCGTACGCAAGCCCTCCGCAGATGGCGAAGTCAACTCGCTGGAAATCTTCGACAAGGACGGCAACAACATCGCCCAGTTCTTCGGTGAGCGTAAGCCCGGCATCCCCGAGCTCGACTCATGGCGCGAACTGCTCCGCGAGGTTGACTAGAGCATTTTAAGAAATATTGTGTCCGCAGATTTCGCAGATTCACACAGATGATTCCGGGGTTATCCGTGAACATCTGTGTGATCCGTGGTTAAAATATAGAGACATCTCCGGCTACATTTTTATTTAAACTGCCCTAGCCCGACTGACAGCGCATCGCATTTACCAAAACAGCCCGGCAATGACCGGGCTGTTTTTTTGTGTAGTGAAATAATCAATACACGAGAGTGTACGATTTAGACGATCATGGTAGGGACGGCTGCCCTCAGCCGTCCGCGGCTGCCTGGGGCAGGCAGCCCTACCCGGCCCACTGACTTTATCATTGTTATGGGAAGACGGTATTAGACGAACCTAGCGCCCCATCGCCATGAGGAACTCGGCATTGGTCTTGGTCTTCTTGATGCGGCTGATGAGCATCTCCATCGCCTCGGTGGAGGGCACGCCCTTCATGGCGCGTCGCAGGCCGTAGATCTTCTCCATCTCGTGCGGGTGGTAGAGGAGCTCCTCCTTACGCGTGCCGCTCTTCTCAAAGTTCAGAGCCGGGTAGATGCGCTTATTGACCAGTTCGCGGTCAAGGTGCAGCTCCATATTACCGGTGCCCTTGAATTCTTCAAAAATCACTTCGTCCATCTTGCTGCCGGTTTCGACCAGTGCCGTACCAAGAATAGTCAGGCTGCCGCCGTCCTCGATATTACGGGCCGAGCCGAAGAAGCGCTTCGGCTTTTGCAGTGCGCCAGCCTCGACACCACCCGAGAGGATCTTACCACTGCTGGGCATGAGAGTGTTGTAGGCGCGAGCCAGACGGGTGATCGAGTCGAGCAGGATGATGACGTCCCGACCGCTCTCGACCATGCGCCGTGATTTCTCAATCACCATCTCCGCCGCATGCACGTGGCTCTCGGCCGACTCGTCAAAGGTCGAGCTGATAACCTCGGCGGTTTCCACCTGGCGGCGGAAGTCGGTAACTTCTTCCGGGCGCTCGTCGATGAGCAGGATAATCAGGTGCGCCTCGGGGCGGTTCTTGACGATGGCGTTGGCCATCGCCTGCAAGAGGACGGTCTTACCTGTGCGCGGCGGAGCCACGATGAGCCCGCGCTGGCCCAGGCCAATCGGCGTGAGCAGGTCAACGATGCGCATGGACTTGTTGTCCCAAGTGGCTTCGTCCGGCGGGCATTCCAGCAGGATGCGTTCTAGCGGGTAGTACGGGACGAGCTCAGTAAAGGGGGTCAGGTGCTGAACGGAGTCCGGCTCGGTGCCCATGACTTTCTCCACCCCGATGACGAAGGGGCAGCTCTCGTTCTCGCGCGGGGCGTGCAGCAGCACGTCGACAACGTGTCCGCGCTGGAGGCCGAGGTGCTCGATAAAGGCCTTGTGAATAAAGGCGCTTTCAGCCAGCACGCGGTACTGCTCGCGCTCATAGACCACGAAGCCGTAGCCGTTCTCGGCCAACTCGATGATGCCGCGAGCGCGGAGGGGAATGTTGTCAGCCGTAGCCTTGTCAAAGATCGCGCGCAGGAGCTTTTTCTTGGAGGGCGCACCGTCCCAGGTCACATCGAGTTCTCTGGCGCGTTTTTCCAGGTCGGGCAGGTTGAGTTCGTTGATCTCGTTAAAGGAAATCGCTTCGCCCTCGCCAGCAGTCTTTTCCTCGCGCAGGGTGGCGAAGGCCTCGATGCTGTTGAGGTTTTCGTCTTCTTCGAGGGAGTCGTAAACGGGCGGCTCGTAGTCCTCGTCACTGGAAGCAGCAAAACCACCTGCGGGCTGGAAGAAGCCCTTCTTGCGCTGGTTTTTGTTAAACTTCTGCTTCTTGTTTCCCTTCTGGAAATTGTTCTGATTATTGGGGTTGTTGCCCTTCTTCTGGAAAGCCTTGTTCTTGGGCTGCCACTTACCCTTTTTGTTGTGGCGGTTGCCCTGTTGGGAGTTTCCAGAGCGGTCATTGTCGCCGTCGGAAGCGTTGTCACTCCCATCGTCCTGCTCATTGGAACGCTTGTTCCCGCGGGGCTCCTTCTTGTCATCATCCTGATCGTTGTCCTGCGGCTTCTCCTCGTCGCGCTGCTTGCGGGCAGCCTTATCACCGTAGTCATCGACATCGTCCGGGTCGGCGGAGAAAACCTCGGGGATGTCCTCCTTCGGCGCCTTCGGAGCGGGCTTGTCGGCCTTGCTCTCCTTGGGGCTGTCGGCGGACTGCTCCTTACCGGCGTCAGAACCGGAGTCCTTCTCCTCGGCGTCCTTCTTGGCCACGGCCTTCTTACGAGCGGAGCCACGGCGAACGGCCTTGCGGGCGGCTTTCTTCTTGGGAGCCGGGGTTTCTTCGGGCTCAAGGGACAGATTCAATTCTTCAGTTTCGCTCATTGGAAAAAAAATTCACGTCTCCAACACAGGCGGAGAGAAATGGCTTACGAGGTCGCAGCGGAAAGCGATCAGGATGCGGGTAAGAGTTGTTCGATGAGGTAATTCACCTGCTGGCTGAGAAAGGCTTGGTCGCCGTCATTGAGCAGAACAAAGTCCGCGCGGGAGACCTTCTGGTCGAGAGGAAGCTGGCGCCGGATGCGGGCACGGGCCTCATCCTCCGAAACACCTTTTCCGGCCAGACGAGCCAGTTGTGTGCGTTCCGATGCGTATACACAAACAGTGAAATCGAAGTGTTTTTCAAGTTTTTTTTCAAACAAGAGCGGTATTTCCACGCACCAGTCAGCCTCCGGGTCGGCTGCCAAACGCCCCTGCCAGACCGCTGCAACCCGCGGGTGAAGCAGTTGCTCAAGCCACTGCAGTTGCGCCTTATCCTGAAAAACAATGGCCGCCAGCGCTGCACGGTCCACCCCACCCTCGGCCAGCAATACGCCCGGCCCGAAGTACTCGCCAACCGCCCCGAGCACCTCCGCATCGCAGCGCAAGAGCTCCTTGACCACGAGGTCGGAGTCCGACCGGGCAAAGCCAGACTGGGCAAAGAAGGCCCCCGCCGTGGATTTCCCACAGCCGATGCTCCCGGTTAAACCTAGCCTGAGTCCGCTCACGGTCCTAACTTTACGAAGCCGGAACGCGGATGAGCAAGATTTGTCCGGGCTGGATATTACTCGGGTCCGAAATCTGGTTCAGGCGCATAACCTCCCAGATCGAAGCTCCGTAGTCGCGGCAAATGACGGATAAGCTCTGGCCGGACTCCACACGGTGGTTTTTGTAGTCCCAGTCGCGGGCTGGGCGCGTGTGCGTAGCCGAGGGAACGGCAGCATCACGGCTGGAAGACGACACCACGGGCATCGCCGAGGCAGACATGCGCACCGGCTGCTCGCCGACCGGCCCCGGAGGCGTGATGACGATGCGCGAGGCCGTACGGGCCGGTGCGGGCTGTGGCTGGGCGTAGGTGACGGCTGCGCTAGAAGGCTGCGGCGCGGTGATGGCCACACGGCTAACCGTTCGCGGCTGCCCCGGACGGTTTGTCACCGGACGCTGCTGCATTTCGACGGCATCGGCACTGGCACTCACGCGTGTGGCGGGCTCTGGGTCCCCGGCCTGGCGCGGCATACTGGAGAGGGTTTCCTCCGAAATACCTGTGAAAAGATCAAGCTCACCCGATGTCGTACCAGCCACAGGCTGGGCGGGAGCACTGCCCGCCGCTACCATACGGGGTGGCCCGGCGGGAATGTCTGCGATGCCAGCCACGGCTGCCGCCGAAGGAACAATCGTGGCGGTATCGAGCTCGTTTTGCAGTTGGGCCACTTGCACCTCGCGCTGCGTGACCATCGTTTCAGCCTGGGCGAGATTGGTCTGGAGCTCAATGATGCGCTCTTCCTGGAGAACGTAGTCGTCCTTAACGCGCAGGAGCTCGTCGCGCTCGGTCGTGATGCTGTCAAGATCGGCCTGGAGCTTGGCCAGGCGCTCGTCGCTGCTGGCCAGCTCGGTGCGCATGGTGCTGACCTCTTCGATAGCCAGCCCGGCCTCGTCAAGTTGTACGCGGAAGTCGGCCACCTGAGTCTCCATCCCGGTAATCTGCTCGTTCTGGGCCGCGATCTGAGCCCGCAACTCGGGGATAACCGCAATCTGCTCCTGAGCCGCAGCGAGTTGGTCGGAAAGCTCCTGATAGGACTGCTGCAACTGGGAAAGCTCGGCCGTCTTGGCGCTGAGCTCGGCCTGTATCAGACTCGACGCCATGAGCTGCTGCTGGGCATCGTCGAGTTGCTCAGCGAGCTCGGCCTTGTCGGACTCAAGGGCGGCGAGCTGCCCGCTCAGGTCTCCGCTCTGGGACTGCACCAGAGTCATGTCCACGACCAGCATGGCATTACGCGCAGCCGCATCGGCCAACTGCGTTTTGAGTTGGGACTGAGCCGCTTCCGAGGCCTCAACCTTAGCCAGCAATGCGGCACGCTCGCTGGTAAGGCTTTCGTTCTCCTCGGCCAATTTGTCGTGTTTGGCGGTGAGGGCGGCCTGGTCGGCCAAAAGCATCTCATTCTTGGCCGCGATGTCGGCCAGCTCCTCGGTCAGACGGCTGTTGCTCTCGACAGAGGACGCCAGTCGCGAGGAAAGCTCGGCTTTTTCAGATTCGATTTCGGCCAGGCGCCCAACCATGTCCTGCGTCTCAGAGCCAGCATCGGCCAGTCCGGAGAACAGGGTCTGGTTCTCGGCCCGGGCATCGCGCAGGCGCTCGTTGAGCTGAATCTGCTCGCTCTCCAGCTCTTCCAGGCGCACACGGTAGGCCTCGGCCTTACCTGCCTGACGGGCAAGCTCATCGATGCGCGTGCGTAGGCGTGTGACCTCTTCATCAGAACTGGCGAGAAGGGTCTCACTCTCGGCCAACTTGGCCGCGCGGGCGCGCTCGGTGGTCAATTTGTTCTCAAGCTCGGTCAAGCTGGAGCGACTCGCTTCAAGTTCACTCTGTAGGGAGGCGACCTGCTGCTGGAGAGACTCGTACTCGGCCTGCTGGGCAGGGCTCAAGCTGTTGTCCCCCTCCAGCGCAGCCACCTGTGCGGCGAGGGCGGCCTTCTCGCGTTGAACGGCTTCGAGGGCAGCAAGCTGGGTCTCGAGTTCAGCGTTGGCACTTAGCAACTCCTCTTGCGAAACGAGCTGGGCCTGCAACTGCGCATTGGCTTGCTGTGCGGACAGCACGGCCTCGCGCTCAGCGAGCAGCTCCGCCCGCAGGGCTTCAACCTCACTTCCGCGGCCTGCGGTAGCAGCCAGTTGTGTCTCAAGCTCGATCACGCGGTCCTGCCATTTGCGCATTTCCTGCTGTTGGGTTAAAAGCTCTTGCTGCTGTGCAGCCAGGCGGGCTTCGCGGTCCTGCAACTGCCCCTCAAGCGCCTCAAGCTGACCTGCGCTGCCGGCCTGCTGAATCACGCTTTCTTCCTGCGCGATCAACTGCTCCTGAAGCTGGCGAACGCGCTGCTGAGATTCGGCCAGTTGCGTTTCCAGACCGGTAACCTGGGCCTGCTTGGCCTCGACAGAGCTGTCCCGGTCATCACGGATGGCGGCCAGCGTGGCGGAGGTTTGGGCCAGTTCCCGCTGGGAGAGTTCGAGCTCATCGCGAAGGGCCGATACGTCCTCCTTGCGCGCGGTAAGCGCCTGCTCGGTTTCTTCCTTGCTCGTACGCACGGAATCAAGCTGGGCCTGCAACGCCTCAAGCTCACCCTGATACTGGAGAATACGCTCCTTCTGGCGCTCCATGCGCTGGTCAGCGTCGCTGAACTGCAACAATTCGTCGCGCAGGAGGAGGATTTCACCGGCCCGGGCGGTCGAGGCGTCCTGAAGCTGGGCAATGGTTTGCTTGGAGTCGGCCAGGGCAAGCTCCAGTTGGTGGATTTCCGCCTCGTAGGCACCCTGATCCTTGGTCGAGGCCCCGAGGCTCTCAAGCTGTTGATTGGCAAGGCCGAGCGAGGTCTCCTTGGTCTGCACCTGCGCCTTGAGCGAAGTAATGGTTTCCTCCTTGCGGACGAGCTCCGTCTCAAGCGAGCTGATGCGATCCTGAGACTGGTAAAGCTGCCCCTCCAGGGCGACGGCGCGATTGGTCAGTGCCTTGATGTCTTTCTGCTGGCTTTCGAAGCGGTTGTTGAGATTACCCAGCTCTTCCAGGGATGTCTGGGTCTGAGTCAGAGAGCTGGCCTGCACACTCAGCTCGCTCTGTAGCTGGGAAATCTGGCTGCGCGCGGCCTGCAACTGGCTTTCGAGTTCCTGGGCGCGGTTACCCGCCTGACCTGCGGCCTGTAGGGACTGCCGCGCTTTAATCAGCTCGCTCTGAATTTCCTCGATCGTGGCGTCGCGGCTGTTGAGGTGCTGCTGCAATTGGGAAATCTGGTCCTGGCGCGTCTGTAAGTCTGCCGCGAGCTGATCGCGGGCCTGCTGGGCGTTCCCGACTTTTGCCTCCAGGGCGGCGGCCCGGGCCTCGGCATCGGCCAGTGCTGTGCGCATCTGCTCGGTATCCGCACTGCCACTGGTGGACAGGGTTTTGGCCTCCGCCTGGGCGGCAGCCAGCCGCTCCATGAGGTCGCCGACTTGCGCGGTCAAGTCCTTGAGGCGTGTGCGCTCGGCGGTCAGCTCGGCCTCCGTCTGCTGGAGCTGGGTCTGCAGGGCGGCACGCTCACTGGATAGATTGTCTGCCTGATTCTGATAAGTCTGGAGCTGCTCCACCTGAGCGCGCAGGGTCTCATTCTCTTTGTTCAACTGCGGGTCGGTGCTCGGGGCAACCACGGGGCTGGGGTTGGCTGGCTGGCGCGGACTCGGCGTGCTGCTTTGGAACTCGGGCTCGGGCAGGGACCAGTCGCCCTTGGTATCCCCGGGAGGGCCGAGGTAGCGAAAACGGCCCGCGGTAAAGTATGTGCTTTCGGTGCCGTCCCGGTTAACGACCTGATTGCGGCTCTGGGAGGAGGCAATGCGCTTACCGTTGCGCTCACCAAAGGTCTCGTAGAAAACGTTGTACTCCCCGCGCGGCACGCCGTACTCGCGCCAGGCGATCTTTCCGTCCTCGATCGTGCCCTTGTAGACGACATTCTTACCGGCCTGATTGACGCGGTTAATGAGGAAACCACGGGAGACCTCCGTCTCTGAGGTGGTAAACTTGGCGTCATCGCCACTGCCAAACTCAAAACGCCCGACCAGGACCTGCTTACCGGCAATGGTTTCCATGCGGTATTCTTTATTAACGGTCAGGGTCTGGATGACCGTACCGAAGCGATCCGTAAGGTCAATCGTCCCGCTCCACACCCCCACGTAGAGGTCCAGAATCTCGCTCAACTGCTCCTGCGAGGGGGTCGCCTCCGATTCCTCTCCAATGATGTCCTGCACGGAGTAGCTCGCCTGTGCGCTTGCATCTGACGCGATGAGTGATGACAAAGCCAGGCACGCGGCCAGTCCAAGTGTGGTTAGTCCGTGCGCGTAGTCGCGTAAGTTGTTCCCCATAGCAAGTGGTGTCGGTAAAATAGTCGTCGTGTGGTATGAGTTTAGAGGGCGTCGGCACTGCTTACAATGTCAATCCCCCCATGCTTCATCCTACTTCGACAGTATTGGGAATAGATTGAGGAAAAAAATCAATTGAAAAGTGGGGTGGAAACACTATACACCATCATCATTATATCCCTGTATACCGGCTCTGAAGACTTGGACTTTGCGCTGAGCGATATCAATTTCCGCAACCATCTGGATGTGGCAGAGCACGTTGTGCGTCTCCACCAGGTCGCCTTCCCGGGGAAACCCTACCAGTACATCCTGAATCGTTTTGAGGCCGTTGAGGGGATGTTTATGGGACGATACCCGGGCTACTTGCCCATGGATACTTCCTACCATGATATCGACCATACCTTTCAGACCGCGCTCTGCCTGAGCTGTCTGCTCGTCTTCCGCCAGGCCTACGAAGCCGAGCCCGCGATCACGGAGGAGGATTTCGACCTCGCCCTCATCGCCATTCTGCTCCACGACACCGGATACCTTAAGGAATACGGCGACTCCGACGGCACCGGCGCCAAGTACACCCATGTCCATGAGGAGCGCAGTTGCCGGCACGCACGCACCTACCTCGAACAGCAAGACTGGCCCCCCGAGCGCATCGAAGCCGCTCAACGTCTCATCTGCTGCACCGGCCCCAAGGCAAAAATCGAGGACATCGCCTTTGCCTCCGAGCGGGAACGCCTGCTCGGGCAAGCCGTGTGTACGGCGGACTTTGTCGGCCAGCTCAGTGACCGCTTTTACATCGAAAAGCTGCCCAACCTCTTCAATGAGTTCGCCGAATCCTTCGAGCACCAAGGCATTGCCCGCGAGGACTGGCCCTACCAGAGTTTTACCGAACTGCTCAGAAAAACGCCCGCCTTCTACCGCGATTTCGTGACCCCGCGCATGAGCCAGGAGTGCGGCAACCTCTGGCACTACCTCGTCAACCCCACCACCGGTGTGAACGACTACCTCGTCGCCATCGAGCACAATATCCGACGCATCGAAATACTCTTAGGGTAACTTTTTCCCAAAACGCGTGTCAGGAACCATCGCCCGCATTTGACAAATGGGCGCAGCCGCCTTTGTTAAGGCTTCATTTCAATAACTCCAAACCAGCATAAGCCATGAAAAAGCTCATTCTCTCACTCTGTATCGCCAGCGCAACCGTGCTCGGCACCACTCAAGCCCTCGCAGGCGGTAGCTGCTGCGGCGGTGGCTACGCCGCCAAGAAATCCGACATCGTCGAAACCGCCTCCGCCGCGGGGAACTTCAACACCCTCGTGGCCGCGATCGAAGCCGCCGAGCTGACCGACACCCTCAAGGGCAAGGGCCCCTACACCATCTTTATGCCGACCGATGCGGCCTTTGCCCAACTCCCCGAGGGTACTCTCGACAGCCTGAGCAAGGACGAACTGGCCAACATCCTGACCTACCATGTCGTCCCCGGCAAAGTCCTGACCAAGGACATCAAGCCCGGCGAGCTCAAGACCGTGAACGGCACCCCGATCACCCTCGGCTACAAGGACGGCAAGCTCATGGCCGATAACGCCGAAGTCGTCATCACCGACGTCGTGACCACCAACGGCGTCATCCACGTCATCGACGCGGTCATCCTGCCCAGCACCAAGACCGCGGTACTGAGCAAGTAACGTTTTCCCAAGAAACTTCCCCAAGCCCGGTCCCACCCGACCGGGCTTTTTCGTGCCCGGAAAACAGAAATAGCGCACATGCCCTTATGCTCCTCGAAGTCAAAGCAGATCGCCAACTTCTCAAACCCCAAACTCAGGCATAGCTCGTTTCATAAACTCATCAAATAAGGGCACTGTAAAAGCAATCTCACCGTGCTGAGGACTATAAACCATGCCTTTATTAATCAGCGTAGCACGCCTTGGGCTGAGGCTAGTGACTTGAACATCCATAACATCCGCAACGTCACCCATTTTGTATGGTCCAGTACCTAACTCAGCCATAGCCCTGAGAAAGGTCTTTTCACCATTTGTTAATCGTTCAAATCGCACTCTGAAAAATGCCTCATCCAGCCTGCTAGTTGTAATCTCTGTAGCTTCTTCTATGACATCGCTGCCAATTGGACTACGTATCGCTCGATTCCAAACTTGATAGCCCCAAGCTTGAAGAAAATACGGGTATCCTTGAGTGACTTCGACAATACGACCGATGGCCGCCTGAGTTATCTGCTCACCCTCCTCCTCAATGGGTTCTTGTATCGCAATTGCTGCATCTTCCGGATCAAGAGAACCAACAATCGGGAAATCAAACAGGCGCTCAGCGTACGATTTTGATTCGCCAGCCAGACGCGGCAGGGTGGGAAGGCCGGCGCCAATCAATACGATTGGAAGTTGCTCCTGCTGCATCTTATGCATCGCCATGATTAAGGAACTCAGCTCCTTCTCCTTGAAATACTGTAGTTCATCAATCAACAAAACAACATATGCATGACGCGAAACGGCAGCCTTACCAATTACAACAAATAATTCTGGCAAATCGCTCTCAATATCGCCGGTATCAGCCGTTCCTTTTTCAGGCTCGATATCAATACCGATTGGAATATCGCCATAAGTTAATTTCACACTGCCTACAAATCCGGCCAAAACGGACAACCCTCGCCGTACCAATTCTTTGGCACCTTCTTTACGATCCAGTTCATAGAGTAATGTTCGCAATTTAGGCGCCAGTAGAGCGACCATGGACTTATCTTCATGAGCCTCCACAAAAATATCATGATACCCCTTTCCCTCCGCTTTCTTCCGGATCTCGTTGAGCAAAACTGTCTTACCAACACCACGTAATCCGGTGAGTAAAATACTCTTAGAAGAGCGGCCAAGTTTTATGCGCTCCAACAGAATATTCGCTCTCTCGATAATCTCCTCTCTTCCAGCAAGTTCCGGTGGGGGAGTTCCAGCACCAGGGTTAAATGGATTACGTAATTCTTCCATGATTATTCCAATATATATACGTTTATATCGAAAACCAACTATAAAGCGGTATACTTCAAAATAAAAAATGCCCGAGGACTGCGATCAAGTCCATTAAGCGTAAGGGGTGATCATGGATGAATTTTGTGTTTCCTTGTAGGATAAATGATGAAAAGGTGTCGGGTCTATGCTCGCCGTTGTTACATCCGGGGCTTTATTGGGGATTGAGGCTCAGCCCGTGCAGGTCGAAGTCAATGCCGGGGAATACGGCGAGGCGGCGGTGTTCCTCGTCGGGCTGCCCGATGCGGCGGTCAAGGAATCCAAGGACCGCGTGTCCTCCGCCCTGGCCAACAGCGGGTTTCGCATGCCCTCGACCCGAACCACGATCAACCTCGCCCCCGGACACCTGCGCAAGGAAGGCCCCTGCTACGACCTCCCCATCGCCCTGGGCTTGCTTGCGGCCACACGGCAGCTCAACCCGGAGTCGCTGGAGGGCTACCTCATCGCGGGCGAATTGAGCCTCTCCGGCGCACTGCGACCCGTGCGCGGTGGGCTGGCCTTTGGCCTGCTGGCACGTTCACAGGGGCTAAAGGGCGTGCTCCTGCCCCCGGAGTCTGCCGAGGAGGCCGTGCTGGTAGACGGCGTAAACGTCCACCCCGTCGAGTCCCTCGACGCCTGCGTGCGCTTCCTCGAAGGCGAGCACAACATCCCGCCCATGAACCCCCGCAGCAGCGCGTTTCGGCAGCCGCCGGACGCCTCGCACGCAGTGGATTTTTCCGAAATCAAGGGCCAGCACCAGGTTCGCCGCGCGGTGGAGATCGCCGTGGCGGGCGGGCACAACCTCCTCATGATCGGGCCGCCCGGCTCGGGCAAGAGCATGGTGGCCAAGCGCATCCCCACGATCATGCCGGAGCCCTCACTGGACGAATTTTTAGAAATACTCGGCATCCAGTCCGCGGCGGGTATCAGCCTGCACGGCGACGAACGTTGCTTTCAGCGGCCCTTCCGTTCGCCCCACCACACGATCAGCGACGTCGGGCTGCTGGGCGGCGGTGCCACCCCCGGCCCGGGGGAAATCTCGCTTGCCCACCACGGGGTGCTTTTCCTCGACGAGTTGCCGGAGTTTAAGCGCTCCGCGCTGGAGGTCATGCGCCAGCCGCTCGAAGACGGCACGGTCTCCATTTCGCGCAGTGCAGGCAAAGTCACCCTGCCCTGCTCGTTCATGCTCGTTGCAGCCATGAACCCCTGCCCGTGCGGCTACCTTTCCGACCCGAAGCGCGAATGCCGCTGCTCGCCAACGCAGATCCAGCGCTACCGCAGCCGCATTTCCGGCCCGCTGCTGGACCGCATCGACCTGCACGTCGAAGCACCCGCCGTCTCCATCGAAGAGATGCGCAAGGGCGCGCCGGGTGAGTCCTCCGCCACGCTGCGCGAGCGCATCCTGGCCGCACGCGAGCGGCAGCTATCACGCTTTAAGGACAACCCGAAAACCTCCAGCAACGCCCGCATGAGCCATCGGCAAATCCGCGCCCACTGCGACGTCACCCCCGAGCAGGGCGACCTCCTCCAGCGGGCCATGGAGGAGCTTCACCTCTCGGCCCGCGCCTACGACCGGATTTTAAAAGTCACTCGCACCATCGCCGACCTCGCCGGGCGCGACAAGATCGAGACCGCCGACCTCCTCGAAGCCATCCAGTACCGGAGTCTGGACCGGAATCTGTTCTATTAGGGTAAAAAGTAGAGCAAAGGCAGCTGCACGCTTGCCGCCGCGGAGGCTATGTGCTATAGCATTGGGCCTTAACACCTTAAGCTACCTGTGTTTAGACCTATTTTCTCTCTCTTGCTCCTTGCGCTCACGCCGTGCCTGCACGCTGACCTCGTTAAGGGAACCGTAAACCTTGAAGATGGACGCGAGCAATACAGCCTGCACAATCCCGACCCATACACCGTCACGGTGGAGGTGACCATTACCGAGGCGGAGAACTTCAGTGCAGCCCATCCCACCCAGGGCGAGTATGTCGTGGGCGAAGGCAAGCTGTGCGAAATATTATCAGGAGAGACGGTCATCGTCTTTATCGGTGGGGGCGTGGACCCGCACGCGGGCTGGAGCTATGCCTTATCCACTCTGGCCTACAAAGGAAAGCTCTTCATGAGCCCGGTCGAGGACGACCACTACATTTACCGCTTGCCCTACGAGGGCACCTACACCGTCAGCTCGGGCTTTAAAGACGCACGCCCCGGTGGCGAGCACATGGCGGTTGACTGGGGCATGGTCACAGGCACGCCGATTCTGGCCGCGCGCGGGGGCATCGTCACCGCGATCAAGGAAGACAGCAACACCAACGGCGCGATCGAGGACGGCAACTACATCGAAATCGAGCACGCGGACGGTACCTTCGCCAACTACGCCCACTTGGAGCTAAACGGAGCGCTGGTCGAAGTCGGCCAGATTGTGAGCGAAGGACAGCTCATCGGCAGTTCTGGGAACACCGGCTACTCGACCGGCCCCCACCTCCACCTGCACATCGCCTACCTCTACTACAACGGAGGCAACCCCGCCTTTGCCCAAGTCCCCGTTCGCCTGCTTTCGACCAACAGCTACGGCATCCTGCCAGTACAAGGCGATGAGCTCACCGCAGTGGATCGCGATCAGGTCACCGACCCGCTTTCCGCTAAAGACTACCTCGTGCAGCAGGTGGGCAACGCGCTCCAGTTCGACCGCACCCTGCCGGACGGTGTCAGCGCCAGCCTCTTTAGCTCGACCGACCTGGAGCAGTGGTCGCTGGTCGCGAGCTATGTCGGCACCGGGGACGCCGTCACCCGCCAGGTCACGCCCGAGGGCACCGTGTTCTACCGTTGGGAGACCACCCTCGAATCCTACGACGACTACCCCGAGCCGGTGGTGGAGTGAGCCGCTCCCGACTCACTTACCAGTCCCCTACGCTACCTGAGGTGTGAAAACGCTTGAAAGTGCCGCGCAGCCGCATCTACTACCAGTTCAAGCAGATTCCGCCTCGGAGGGATTGCGCTTTAGCTGATCCTTCATTACACCAAGCTCCTTTGACCGGGTTAAACCATAGATTTCACCGCCTGCTAAACGGCTTGCTCCTCTCCGGCACCGCCATCGCCCTGTTCGCCTGCGGCAAGGGGCCACCAGAGATCGAGCGTGGGCAGTACCCTGTGCCGGAGGACGCCGAGATTTCCACCACCGAGCCGGGGCAGTACGGGGGTGTTTTTATCCTCTCCGAAACCACCGAGCCTAAGACCTTTAACTTCCTCGTCCCGCACGACCAGGCTTCATCCTCGGCCATGGGGCGCTTTCTCAGCGGGCTGGTCGGCTGGGACCCGCTCGAAACCGAGGTCACGCCCGGACTGGCCAAGTCCTGGGACATCTCTGAGGACAAAAAGACCTACACCTATCACCTGCGCCGGGGCATCAAATGGAGCGACGGCGAGCCCTTCACCGCCGACGACGTCATCTTCACCTTCGACTGCATTTTTACTGAAGACGAAGACCCTGCCACGGGCAAGATGACCCCCCGCTACCCTAACCGCTACATCGCGCAGTTCACCTTTGGCGGTAAGCGGCTGGAGTACCGCAAAATCGACGACTACACGGTCGAGTTTGTCACGCCCGAGCTCTACTCGCCCTTCGTCAGCAACGTGGGCTTTGTCGAAATCATCCCCAAGCACAAACTCTACGACGCCTTTGCCGACGGCACCCTGCTGGAAATGTGGTCCACCCAAACCGCGATCGAGACGCCGGAAGAACTGGTCGGCCTCGGTCCGTTTCGCGTCTTTTCCTACAGCCCCGGCGAACGCATCGTCTACGCCCCCAACCCCCACTACTGGCGAGCCGACCGCGACGGCCAACGCCTGCCCTACGTGGACTTCCTCGTGACGAAGTTTGTCAACGACTCCAACGCGGACACGGTGCTCTTTTCCTCCGGGCAGCTCGACGCTGCCGCCATCCCCGCCACGGACGAGGCCTGGGTCAAAATGGGGCAGGAGCCGCACGACTACACCCTCTACGAGCGCGGCCCCACCCCGAGCGCGCTCTTCATGTGGTTTAACCTCAAGCCCGGCGAAAACGCCGAGGGCATCCCCTACGTCAAGCCCTACAAGATGGCCTGGTTTCAGGACAAACGCTTCCGGCAGGCCATCATGTACGCCTTTGACCGCGAGGGCATCGCCAAGGGGGTGTACTTCGGGCGCGCCGAGCCGATGGACTCCATCATCAGCCAGGGCAACCCCAAGTGGCACAACGCCGCGGTAAAGAAGTACCGCCGCAACGTCTCCACGGCGCGCCAACTCCTCACCGAAGCCGGATTTACCACCAATGCCCAGGGCAAGCTCATCGGCCCGCAGGGGCACCCGGTCGAGATCGAGCTCATGCTCTTCGAGGGCAGCCAGCGCCTGACCGAGATTGCCACCACGCTGAAGGAGAATCTGGCCGAGCTGGGCATCCAGCTTCGCATCAACTACGTGGACTTCGGCGTCGTCATCCAGAAAATCGACAACACCTTTGACTACGAGATGAGTGCCATCGGCTGGGGCTCCAGCGCCGGGGCCACCGACCCCTCTGGCAGCAAGGCGCTCTACGTCAGCAGCGGCATTTACCACGTGTGGAACCCCAAGCAGGAGACCCCCGCGACCGCGTGGGAAGCCCGCATTGACGAGCTCATCACCGCCTCGGAGCAGACCTTTGACGAGGACGAGCGCGTGCGCCTCTACGCCGAGGTGCAGGACATCATGGCCGAAGAGCTCCCCCTGCTCTACATGATGACGCCCTACGGCTACAGCGGCATTAAAAACAAGTGGCAAAACGTCATCGTGCCGCCCTCCGGTAGCATCCTTTGGAACCTCGATGAACTCTGGACGGAGGAGGCCGAATGATAAGCTTTATCCTGAAGCGGCTCCTGACCATGCTCCCCGTGCTCTTCGGGGTCAGCGTGCTGGTGTTTTACCTCATGAGCCTCGCGCCGGGCGACTTCCTCAACGAAGCCCGCGCCCGCCCCGACATTAGCGACGAGATGATCGCGCAGCTCGAACGCCAGTACGGGCTGGTGGACTCTCAGGGCGAGCCCACCGCCTGGTACGTCCAGTACGCCTACTGGCTCAACAACGTCTCGCCCCTGAAGTTTATCGAAACTGTTCCGGTCGAGCAAAGCCCAGAGCCTGAAACCGCCCCCAGCGAAGAAACACCTCCCAGTGACGCCTCCGCGCAGGCCGAGGACACCCCACCCACCCAGCGGATCAAAACCGTGTTCTCCCTCCACTGGGGCAAGCCGACGCTGGGTCAGTCCTGGGCCTACAACATCGCCGTGTCTGACCTCATCGGCCAGCGGCTACTGGCCACCTTCCTGCTTTCGCTCTGCGCCATCACCTTTGCCTGGATCATCGCCGTGCCGCTCGGGGTCTTGGCCGCGATTAAGCAAAACTCGTTCTTCGATCGCCTGTCCTCGCTGCTGGCCTACGCCGCACTTTCCATCCCCGAATTTTTCCTCGCCATCCTCGCAGTCTACTTTGCGGCTAAAACGGGCTGGTTTCCCACGGGCGGGCGCTCCTCCCTCTCCAGCGACTTCATGCCGCTGATCCCCCGCATGGCCGACTACGCCTACCACCTCATCCTGCCCACCATCGTGCTGGGCATCGGTAGCATTGCCGGGATGATGCGCGTGATGCGGGCCAACTTCCTCGATTACCTGCGGGCGGAGTTCGTCACCACCGCCCGGGCCAAGGGGCTGCGCGAGAACGTCATCATGTTCCGCCACGTGCTGCGCAACGCCATCAACCCGCTGCTGACTTCGCTCGGGTTCGCACTGGCCGGGCTGCTCAGCGGAGCCATTCTGGTGGAGAAGGTCATGAACTACCCGGGCCTTGGGCTGTTGATTTTCGAGTCCTTTTTCCGCCAAGACCAAGCCGTCGTGCTGGCGGCGGTGCTTATGGGCTGCACCATGCTGATGCTGGGCAACCTCGTGGCCGACCTCCTGCTCGCCTGGAGCGACCCGCGCATCCGGCTCGACAGCGCGGACACCACCGTGCGCAAGGGCAAGTGGGGCCCGGCTGGTATCCTTCTGGCCGCTGTATTCATTTTTCTGATACTGGTTTCACTCATCCCTTGGGATAACACCGAGCAGATGAACGCCCTCCTGTCGTGGGTGAAGTGGATTGGTCTGATTGGGCTGATTATCGGCGTGGGCATTATCGGTAAAATCGCCTGGCCGACGTTTCGCAACATCGCGGCCAAACTACGACGCAACCTCATCGGCATGTGTGCGGCCAGCGTGCTCGGCCTGCTCTATTTCGGTGCGCTCTTTGCCCCCTTTCTCGCCACGCATAAAGTTTCCGATCAGAACCTGACCCAGACTTTCCACCCGCCCACCGCCTTGACCTGGGACAAGGGGCTGGCGGTGAAGATTTACGAGAACATCGACCCCACGGCGGCTCAGTACGTTCCGGTGGAAGGCGAAAGCCTGCCCCTGAAGTGGTTCGCCAAGGGCTTCGAGTACGAGTTGTTCGGCGTTATCCCGATGGAGACGCACCTGGTCCAGCCGGACTACGCCGCCCTCTCCGAGAAACTGGGCCAGGAAGTCGACCCGCTCGACTATCCGCTGTATCTGCTCGGGAGTGACTCCACCGGGCGCGACATTTTCTCCCGCCTGCTCTTCGGCTCGCAAATCTCGCTCACCATCGGCTTGATCGGCATCGCCATCACCATGACCATCGGCTTCATCGTGGGCGGACTGGCCGGGTACTTCGGGGGAAAATTTGACTTTCTGGCCATGCGACTGGTCGAGTTCCTCATGGCCGTCCCCGGGCTGTACCTCCTGCTGGCACTGCGTGCGGCGCTGGCTCCGCACTTCGACTCGGCCCAGATGTTCATCGTCATCATCATTATCCTCTCGCTGATCGGCTGGGCGGGAACGGCGCGTATCCTGCGCGGCATGAGCCTGTCCATCCGCAACCGCCAGTACATCCTCGCGGCCGAGAGCATGGGCCAGAGCACGGGCAAAGTCCTGGTCAAGCACCTGCTGCCCAACCTAGCCAGCTATCTGCTGGTCGCGGCCACGCTGTCCATCCCGGGCTACATCCTTGGCGAAGCCGCCCTGAGCTTCCTTGGGCTGGGCATCCAGGAGCCCTCGGCCTCGTGGGGGCTGATGCTCCAGCAGTCCCAGCGCGACATGAAGGTCTTCTATCTGGACTTCTGGTGGCTGCTCACACCCGGCATGATGATTTTCATCACCGTCATTGCATTTAACGTCCTCGGTGATACCCTGCGGGATATTGTCGACCCGAAAATGAAACGCAACTAAGATAGGGATTTGTAGATTCAGGATTTCTAAATTGAAGAACATAGGTCTCTTCTCGGGCCGCTAAATCTACAAACCTTACAAATTCGGAATTTCTAAATTTATCCCGCCATGAGCTTACTCGAAGTCAATAACCTGAAGATCCGTTTCCACGGACGCGATGAAACCGTGGAGGCGGTCAAGGGGATCGACTTCACGCTCAACGAGGGCGAGACGCTGGCCGTGGTCGGCGAAAGCGGCAGTGGCAAATCCGTCACCGCCCTCTCCCTGACGCGACTGCTCCCCCCCGCGCCGACTTGCCAGAGCTCTGGGGAAATCCGCCTGGACGGACGCGACATCAATAGCCTGAGCGCGCGCGAACTGCGTAAACTCCGCGGCAAGGAAATCGCCTACATTTTTCAGGAGCCGTCCAGCTCGCTCAACCCGGTCTTCACCGTGGGCTACCAGATCGCCGAAGCGATCAAGCTCCACATCCCCGGGGAAAAGGACGTCACCGGACGCGTGATCGATGCGCTGAAGGCCGTCGGCATCCGCGACGCAGAAAAGCGCTATAAGGCCTACCCGCACGAGATGAGCGGCGGCATGCAGCAGCGCGTCATGATCGCCATGGCCCTGGCCTGCGAGCCGCGCATCCTCGTGGCCGACGAGCCCACCACCGCGCTCGACGTCACCATCCAAAAACAGATCATGGACCTGCTGGCCGAGATACGCCAGCAGCGCAAAATGTCCATCGTTCTCATCACGCACAACTTCGGCATCGTCTCCGGCTTCGCCGACCGCGTGGTGGTGATGTTTCGCGGGGAGATCGTCGAGCAGGGCCAAACCGAGGACGTCCTGCGCAACCCGCAACACCCCTACACCAAAGCCCTCATCGCCTGCATCCCCCGCCTGGGCAGCAAGCAGGAACGCCTAACCACCATCGACTACGAATCGTTGGTAAGTTCATGAGTCCGTATGTTTAGAAGTTAGAAAACATACGACCAATCAACGCCTGAACCTAAAAACATTCAAACCGACAAACTTTTGAACGCTTCACTCCTCGAAGTCCGCGACCTGAAGGTACACTACCCCGTTCGCAGCGGATTCCTCCGCCGCGTAAACGACCATGTGCGCGCAGTGGACGGTGTGAGCTTCTCCTGCCGCAAGGGAAAAACCACTGGCCTCGTGGGCGAGAGCGGCAGCGGCAAGACCACCATTGGCCGGGCCATCATCCGCCTGGCCCCGATCACCTCCGGCAGCATTCACTTCGACGACCAGGAAATCACCGGCCTGAGCAAGGGCGGCTTCTTCCCCCTGCGCAAGCGCATGCAGATGGTTTTCCAGGACCCCTTTAACTCGCTCAACCCGCGCATGTCGGTCTTTCAGATCATCGCGGAACCGCTGGAGATTCACTTCCCTCAGATGAGCAAAGCGGATCGGCGCAAGCGTGCGGCTGAACTGATCGACCGCGTCGGCCTCAGCGCTACGCAGCTCGACCGCTACCCGCACGAGTTCTCCGGTGGCCAGCGCCAGCGCATCGGCATCGCCCGCGCCCTGGCCGTGGAGCCAGAGTTTATCATCTGCGACGAACCCGTCAGCGCGCTCGACGTCTCCATCCAGGCCCAGATCGTCAACCTCCTGCAAGACCTCCAGCAAGAGCTCGGCCTGACCTACCTCTTCATCGCGCACGACCTCGCCGTGGTCGAACACATCAGCGACGACGTGCTCGTCATGACCGGGGGCAAGATCGTCGAGCAGGCCAGCGCCGAGGCCATCTACGCCGACCCGCAGAGCGACTACACCAAGAAGCTCCTTGAGGCTGTCCCGAAGTTTTAGACGAGGGAGGAAGACGTTGAAGGCGCAGCAGTCGCGGGGCTATCGAAGGGAGGGTTGAAACACCATGAGTCAGCCCAAGGCACGGGATAAACCCGCATACTCAGGCTTGCCCCGAGCCTACCAGCGGCTTATGTCTTTGCACTTTGTGCCGATGATTTCCCTGATGAAAACCCGCATCGCCATAGTCATGAGCGTCCTCCTGGCAACCCTCAGCCTGAGCGCCGTCGAAGGGAGCATGGCGGACTCCACCCGTCCTGCCGTAAAGCAGGACATCCCGGGCATGTGGGAGATGTTCTACCAGCACGTCAGCAACGTAAACAACAAGTCGCCCCAGGACCTGCTCCAGTACCAGGTGTTCGAATTTGGCGAAGACGGGGGGCTTAAAGTCATCACCGCGACAAAGCGAGTGAGCCAGGAGGACCGCAAGCTCCTGCTGCGCATCATGCCCGAAGGCACCACCTGGGAATCGCCCCGCGAGGGCCTGCTCGTCGTGCGCCGTAGCGAACTCGACGCCGACGGCATCGACGCCTACCTCGTCACAGCCCCCTATCAGGATGCCTTCATCTCCGGCTCACCGTCCCTGCAACCCGGCGACCTCGTACTGGTCTATTTTGACGAACTCCGCCAGCCCTACCTGCGGCGCTACCTGCGCCCCATCGAGCCGGAACCCGAGCCTGATCCGCAGGCGAAAAAGCCTCAGCCACCCCGCCAGGCCCCAAAGCCCAAGGCCCAGCCTGGAGCCCAATAACAAAGGCAGCTCAATCCTCCAGCACGAACTCCACCAGCACGGGCAAGTGGTCTGAGAGGTAGGACTTGAGCACCGTTTCGCGCACCACGCGGTACGGCTTGGGGACAAAGATAAAGTCGATCGCCTTGCGGGGCCAGTGCGCGGGAAAAGTCTTGGCCGTACGCGGATAGATGGCGTAATCCCCGTGCCCGAGGATGGTCTGAAAGAGGTGGTTAACCGCATCGCCCACGGGCTTGGAGCGGCTGTTAAAGTCACCACAAATAATCGGAGCCAGTTGCCCACGACCACGCGGGCAAGGCCGCGCCCGCATAAACTCCACCACACGCTCAACCTGCCAGATGCGCCGCTTGCGAGAACGAAAGTCCAGGTGCAGATTGATGATCGGCAGGTGATGCCCCCCGACGTCCACCTCGGAGTAGAGAAAGCCCTTTTCGCCCAGCGTTGCTCCACCGAAGGGATTGTTTTCCCAAAAATGGACCGGATGGCGCGAGAGGATGGCGTTACCATAGGCCAGGGGCTTGTTGCCCGCCCGGCGATTGTTCACTCCCACTTCATTATAGGGGTAACCACCGGCCTCACCGATCAGCTCGGCCAGGTTGAGCCCCTTGTTCCAGTGTGAGTTCTCGTCCACCTCCTGCAGGGCCACAATGTCGGCCTGGCTCTCCCGCAGCAGGGAGCCGATCTTGCCAAGATTCTTGCGGATGCCCTTCTCACTGTGGAAGCCCTGGTACAGGGACAGCCCGCGCCCGTGCGCGATGTTGAAGGTCAGGAGTCGAATATTCTGAGACACAGCCAGGAGCTCAAGCGGATACCATGCCACGCCGCCTAGGCGGAGAGAATCGTCTCGATGCGGGCCAGTTCGTCCTCACTCAAGGGTGAGGCCTTAAGCGCACCGAGGCAGTCATCAATCTGGGACACCTTGCTCGCCCCGATCAAAGCCGTGGTAATGGCTGGCAGGCGCAACACCCACTGGATGGCCATCTGGGCCAGGCTCTGCCCCCGGGCCTGGGCTACCTCGTTCAGTTGCTTGATCTTGGGCAAATACTCTCCCACCCGGTCTTCCTTGAGGAAGCCGTGGGACTTGGCGGCGCGGGAGTCCTCGGGGATGTCCTTGAGGTACTTCCCGGTCAGCAAGCCTTGCGCCAACGGACAGAACGGGATGCAACCGATGCCCTCCTCCTCCAGCAAAGGCAGCAACTCGGGCTCTACCCAGCGATCAAACATATTGTAACGGGGCTGATGAATAAGGCACGGGGTTTTAAGCTCACGCAAGATCGCCGCCGCCTCGCGCGTCTGCTCAACGCTGTAGTTAGAGACCCCGACATAGAGCGCCTTGCCCTGCTGTACTGCCGTGGCCAGCGCCCCCATCGTTTCCTCCAGCGGGGTGTCCGGGTCCGGGCGATGGGAGTAGAAAATATCCACGTAGTCCAGCCCCATGCGGCCGAGACTCTGGTCCAGGCTGCTCAGGAGGTACTTGCGCGAGCCCCACTCACCATAGGGGCCGTCCCACATGTGGTACCCGGCCTTGGTCGAGATAATCATCTCGTCGCGCCAGGGCTTGAGTTCGCGGGCCATCAGGCCGCCAAAAAACTCCTCCGCCGACCCCGGAGGCGGGCCGTAGTTGTTCGCTAGGTCAAAGTGCGTGATGCCCTCGTCGAAGGCGTGCAGAATCATCTCACGGCCTACCGCTGGCACATCGACCCCGCCGAAGTTATGCCACAGCCCCAGCGAGATCGGGGGCAGTTTGAGGCCCGTGCGGCCACAGCGTACATAGTCGAGCTTCTGGTAACGGTCTTGCGCCGGGAGATAAGTCATACCGCATATGTGTCATGATTTTAGCCCGAACGCACTTGTTTTTTTCCCTGTCATTTCCGCGCAGACTCCCCTAGCATAAAACCCCATGGCAGCGAAAACCTTGCGCAAACCCGGAGAGGAATCCGTCCACCAGTTTTCCGTCTTTGCGGACAACAAAGTCGGGCGGCTCAACGACATCATTATGATGCTCGCCGCACAGGACATCCACATCATGGCCGTTTGCACGGTCGATACCACCGACGACAGCATTATCCGCCTGATCGTAGACTACTGGGAGCAGGCCCGGGACTTCCTGCGCGAAAAGGGCTTTACCTTCACCATGAACGAGGTCGTCGTGGCCGAAATCGCCACCGAGCAGGACATCAAGAAAGTCACCTGCGCCCTCGTCCAGGCCGAGATCAACATCCACTACATTTACCCCATGCTGACGCGTCCCGGAGGCAAGTCCGGCCTCGTGCTGCGCCTGGAGGATAACGAACTCGCCGCCGACATCCTCACCCAAAGCGGCATCCGCGTCCTGAGCAAGGACGACATCGCCCGCTAACGACAAAAAAAGCCCGCACCTCAACGCAAAGTCAGGAGGCGGGCTTTACGGGGAAAATCAGTTTCGCTAGGCTTGCTTGCGGCGCTTGACTGTCAGCAGCAGGAGGGCCGAAAGCCCAAAAAGCATCGCAGCGTTGCTCGGCTCGGGAACGGCGACAGCATAGGGCACGACTTCCGTTAGATCAAAATACAGGCTCGAAAACGAGTTGAAGTTGTTAACGTAAACCGTGCCTTTGGAGAAATCAAAATCAGTAAGGTTCAAGGCACTGGGCAAAGTCGTGTCGCTAAAGAGCGTTCCACTATAGTTTTCCAGCTCGAGCTTGAACTGGTCCGGGCCCGAACCACGGATGGTGCCGCCGGTGTAGGCGGGGTCCGTTTCGCTGGTGAACTGCAGCGTATCATATCCGCTCGGGTTATTATTATAGAGGGCAATGGCACCCGCATCCGAAGTCGCCTGCCAGAGCCCGTCAGTGGTCAGGATGTTCAGTTCCATCTGAAGATTGGCATTGCGGTAGTACGCTTGCTGCCCACCGGCGTAGAGCTCCGGATCGTTCGTAGCCGCATCATAGGAGAAAATAAGGTACACGGTATCGCCCGTCTGGAAATTGTAATCACCGGGGTTCTGGGCGGACTTCGGGCCACTCAGCTCGCCCACAGCGGTAAAAGTCACCACGGCGGCGTTGACCGTGCACACGCCCACCAATGAGAGGGCGTATACCGAGAATAGAGAGAGCATTCGCTTCATAAAAAAATGATATAGATTGAGTCGTATAATGGAAATTGCCTGTCACCGCACAGGTACAATTGCGGTAAAGTGCTCGTAAATCCCTAGTTAAGAGCAGAGCTCCGTCAATTCCTCAAGTGACACAAGCTTGCGTTTATACGCTTTTTTTACCAAAAACCACCAAGCCACTAAAGCACATCGGCGTTAGGCTTAATTGCTCCCCGAGCACTGGCCCAAACGTACCACTAATCCTGCATTGGCGCAGGACCATCCGGCTGCTCCATCGGGGCATTGATAAAGCTCCTCCGAGACTTATACCGTTTCCATCTATGATTGATAAGATGTTGATAGGCACGCCTGCCCTCAGGCGTCCGCCCCTGGCCGCATCACCACCGCTAATGGCTCCGCTGCCGTTAGCTTTAATAATGACCCGCGCAGCATTAACGTTTGACTCTGCCGCCCCGCAGTCTAATCCCTGACCTCGCTATGACCACCATCGTTGATATACGCGCACGCGAAATTATTGATTCACGCGGCAATCCCACCGTCGAGGTGGACGTCGAGCTGGAGAGCGGCAACATCGGCCGCGCCGCGGTTCCCTCCGGAGCCAGCACCGGCGAGCACGAAGCCTGCGAGCTGCGGGACGGCGACGTCCCCGCCAAGGAATTCCCCAAGGGCTTCGGCAACAAGACCCGCTACCTCGGTAAGGGCGTCATCAAGGCTGTTCGCAACGTCAACGAGCTCATCTGCCCTGAGCTGATCGGCTTCGACGCCTGCGACCAGATCGGCGTAGACAAGGCCATGCTCGCCCTCGACGGCACCAAGAACAAGAAGAACCTCGGCGCAAACGCCATCCTCGGCGTTTCCATGGCCACGGCTCATGCCGCAGCCGACGCCCTCGGCCTCCCCCTTTACAAGTACCTCGGCGGCCCCAATGCCAAGGTCCTCCCCGTCCCCATGATGAACATCATGAACGGCGGCGCACACTCCGACGCACCGATCGACTTCCAGGAGTTCATGATCATGCCCGTCGGCGCTCAGACCTTCCGCGAGGCCGTTCGCATGGGGGCTGAAGTTTTCCACGCCCTCAAGAAGGTGCTCAAGGCCAAGGGCCTCTCCACCGCAGTCGGTGACGAAGGCGGCTTTGCCCCCAACCTCGACAGCACCACCGACGCCCTCGACGCGATCGCCAAGGCTATCAAGGACGCTGGCTACAAGCTCGGTAAGGACGTGGTCTTCGCCCTCGACGTAGCCTCCAGCGAGTTCTACGACAAGAAGAAGAAGAAGTACGTCTTTAAGAAGTCCACTGGCGACGCCCTCACCTCGGCTCAGATGGTCGACTTCTACGCCGACCTGGCCAAGAAGTACCCCATCCGCTCCATCGAGGACGGCTGCGACGAAAACGACTGGAAGGGCTGGAAGCTCCTCACCGACAAGATCGGCGACACCACCCAGCTCGTGGGCGACGACCTCTTTGTCACCAACACCGAGTTCCTCAAGAAGGGCATCGACACCGGCACCGCCAACTCGATCCTCGTCAAGGTCAACCAGATCGGCTCGCTGACGGAAACCTTTGACGCCATCGAAATGGCCAAGGAAGCCGGCTACACCTCCGTCATCTCCCACCGCTCCGGTGAGACTGAGGACGCCACCATCGCCGACATCGCCGTGGCCACCAACGCAGGTCAGATCAAGACCGGTTCCATGAGCCGTTCCGACCGCGTGGCCAAGTACAACCAGCTCCTGCGCATCGAAGAGGAACTGGGCGACGACGCTATCTACGGCGGGAAGTTGTAGCGGGTAGCACCCGCTGGCATTGATCCGGCTTCGCCGGATGGGTTCAGCGGAGACCCGTTAACCACATATCTTTCGACGGCGTGCTTCGGCACGCCGTTTTTGTTTGGCGCAAAGACTTTTTGCGTGAGAGCATGCGCAGCTTCTTCCTTTTCCGTGAGCCAATCAAAGCACATCCCCCCCAAGCCGCTCCTTGCCCTGAGCGCACTTATCTGGCTGCTGGCCCCGGCTACACAGAGCCTCTTTCGCGGCGGGCCGGAGGCACTCAGCTCGTTGGTTGCACCAAGTACCTGGGGCGAGCGCTTTTTCTCGTCGGCCTTTGTCATTCTGGAGCACATGAGCTGGTGGCTGTGGCCCTTTGGACGTGAATGGGTGCTCCGCCCGCTCGATCCCCGCGGCCTTTTTGCCATCAACCTCCTATTTTGGCTCATCCTCGTGCTCATGCTACGGCATGCCTGGCGGCTCCGCCGTTACAATCCCTGGGTCGTTCGCGGGCTGGCTTGGACGGTGATTTGGCTGGCTCCCTTTAGCGGTATCTTTCCCACAAGTTGGCCGCCCTTTTCCGAGCAGTACCTGGTCGTTGCGGGCATGGGCCTCGCCGTCATGGTCGCAAGCCTGCTCCTGCAGTGCGGTGCGCTCGCGCGCCGCCCACGCACGCCACCGGGCTGGAAGCAACTCTATGGCGTGGTTACGCTCGTGCTCGTAGTCTGGGTGATCGGGCTGGCCGTCGAAGACGGCTTTCGCTGGGCGCGCAGCCCCTACCAACGCCTCGCCCACAGCATAGAAAGTAACATCGGGAACGCCCCGGCCATGGCCGAATTGGCCCGCATGGAGGCCGCCCGCGGCAACCTCTTCGAAGCCGAAGCCCTTATCATGCAGGCCGGACGCGCCGCCCCCTGGTATATGGAAATCCCCCACATCAAGGCGCAGATGCTCTACGAACGCGGCGACATCGAGTCGGCCCGCCACTACTGGCAGAACATCCTCGAACACAACCCGGATGACGCACGCGCTTTGTCCGGGATGGCCAACACTGCCGAATAGTCCGCATACCCTACAAAACAACGTTTGCGCCAGCAAAGTAGAGTGCTATCTTAATCAACATACAGCCGTGAAAAAGCGACGTATACTCATTATCGAAGACAACACCCGGGACCGCAGCTTAATAGCGCAATACCTTGGGCTGGATAAAGAGTACAACAACATCGTCCTCGAATCCGGCACGGCCAACGACGGCCTGAACTACTGCCGCAGCACCCACGTTGACTGCGTCCTGCTCGACCTGCAACTGCCCGGCATGGGCGGACTGGACTTCATCTCCGAGCTGTCCCGCCTCTTCAAGGGCGTCTACTGGCCCATCGTCGTGCTGACCGGAGAGGGCGATGAAACCACGGCTGTCGATGCCATGAAGCGCGGCGCTCAGGACTACCTGGTCAAGGCCTCGCTCTCGCCCGACCGGCTCATCCGCGCGATCAATAACGCCATCGAACGCATCGCCTACCAGCGCGCCCGCGAGGAGGAAGTCTTCCGGCTCAAGCAAAACGCAGAGCGCATGGACAAGGAAATCAACGAACTCAAAAAGCGACTCGACGAACAGACCCGTAAACTGGTCGAAGCCAACGAGCGCATCCTGCTCGAAATCAGCCGCTCGGTCTCCAAATCGAGCTAGCGGGCCTGGCATGTTACTATAGGCGCAAGAAACACAAAGCACACCCGTTTTGTCGTAACCGTCCTCCCAGCAAAGAGGCATATTTTTCTGCGCCTTAATGTTGTCATCCTGAGCGAGCGCCGCGAGTCGAAGTATCTCCTCGCACGGCTGCCAAGCATGTTTCTGCCTCTCCTACAGTAGATGCCGGGAGAGGGCCGGGAAGTGGATACACGGCCTAGGCTGTGTTTTCAAAATACGGAACGAGCAGCCGAAGATGATTTTTAAGGCTAAACTGCGGGCTGCGAGCCGAGGCAAATCAAGATTTGTCGAGGTGAGGACACGCAGTTTAGACCAATAAGCAGCCAGGATGCGACATTGAGCTATTTTGAAAACACAGCCTAAGCTTCGAAGCGCGGGCGTACGTTGCGCTCGGCAATGGTTTTAATCGTCTTCCAGTGCCCCTGCGGCTTGTGGCCATGGGCGCGATTGGCCGAGGCGATGGCGAAGGCAATCCGCCACTGCTCCAACAACGTACGCCAGCCGTACCAGACGGAGTGCTTCGGGTCGTAGATCCACGTTGCCTCCGAGCTGATACCGTTCAACTCGAGGATGGAAATATTGCGCCCGGCCTGGAGATCGTCCTCGCTGGGCACACGCACATCGAAGCGTCCAAAGTAAAAACCCTCATAGGTATCGCTCACGCCCTGCACCCACTCACGCAGCGGCTCAGTGGCCAGCGCGCAACCATCCAGAAAAAGCGATCCCCGACAGTGCGTTCCGAGCTCGGCCAGGGTGAACTTCTCGCCCGCAGGGATAACCTCGCTCAGGCGCTCGGCGTACTTTTCTTCGTAAAACTTACGCATGCACACGGCCCGGTTATCACGCAGGATGAGTTCCTCCAGGGTGGACTTCCCATCGCCCACTACAGCGGTAAAACGCTTGTCCGTAATGCCAAAGATGTGGCCCTGTTTTTCGTCCGGCAGGCGATAGTAAAAGATGCCGTACTCGCGCCCCGGGATGAAGCGCTGGGCGATGACGTTGTCCGGGCATTCGCTCAGGTAATGTTCCGCCGAGGCCCAGTCGCGGATGATGCCCACGCCGCTTCCCCGCTCACCGATGTCGGGCTTGAGCACGAGCGGGAAGTCCAGGTCCTCGCGCTCCATGAACGCACGTAGGTGGTCGAGCTTCTGCTCCAGCGGCCACTCCCGCAGGATGCCCGTCCAAGTGGCTACAGCCTCTCCCGCCCCGGCCAGCTTGCCCAGGATTTCCAGCTTCGACTCGCCCGTAAATCCGCTGTCCTGCCCCAGCCCGGGATTCGTCGCGGTAAAGAGCGCCAGATGTCGCCCGATCAAGCCCTTCCAAAGCACATAGACGACCAGCGGCGGGTAGACCGCCGAGCGTGGCCAGTACTCCCAGCGCACCCAGCGACGCCATTTGCCATAGAGGCGACGACGCCCGCGCCACGAGAACAGCGGCACGACCAGGTGGACGATGAGCAGCATGGCCGCCACCAGCCCGACAAGGCCAAAGATGGCGAAATGCTCGAAGCGCTCGAAATACCCGATAAAGGCGTCCCCCATGTAGTAGGCCAGGCCAACCAGAAGCGGTGTCCAGGCCACCGCCGCGATGAGGAAGTAGAAAATAAACTTTCGCAACGGGATGTGCAGCATACCCGCGCTGAAATAGGCCGGCAGTCGCGAGCCCGGAATGAAGCGCGAACCGAGGATGATGGCCGCCCCCCGACGGTTAAACCACTCCTGCATGGCGTCCACGTCCCGCTCCTTGAGAAACCACTTCAGCGGTGCCCGGCCAAGGGCACGCCGCCCGAGGTAGCGTCCGGCCAGGTACAGCGCCATGTCCCCGATGAAAATCCCCACGATACAGGCAATCGTAGCGGGCCAGAAATCCAGAATCCCACGTGAGACCAGCAAGCCCGCCGCGATACAGGTCAGGTCCTCTCCCACCTGCGTCCCCAGCACGAGAAAGATCAGGTAAAGCCAAAAGGTGTCGCCCTGCGCCTTGCGCTTGGGCATGGCTTCGAGCGCCTTGGCCATGCGCTCCGGGGAGGCGTCCTGCTTCACCGTGGCCACGCCTTTCTCGACGCGGTGGACGAAGTGCTTAATGTGCTCAGCCGTCGCTTTGGCCTGCTCGCCAAACGGCAGCAAGTGCCCGCCATCGACCATCTTCAGCTCGCTCTGAGGCACGATGCGGTGGTGCTCCCGCGCTGCCGCAGGTGGCACAAAAACGTCGCCCTTACCGTGCAGGATGCACATCGGACCCGCGTAGTTTTCGAGCATGCCCCGCAACGGACGCTGGTCCGTGTCCCAGAAATTACGCGCGTAGGAAGTATTGATGATCGCCGTATCGAGATAGCCAAAGTGCGGCGTCCCCGCTTCAAGAGCTCTGAGCCCCAGCAATTGAAACCCGTAGATGCCGTGGTTGAGCGTGTAGTCGCCCAGCATCTCCAACTCCTGCACCCCGATGGCCGAAAGCATCGTCATGCTCTGCACGCGCTCCGGTGCGAGGTCGTCCATGTTGATAATCACGCCGCCGCCCTGACTGTAACCCACGAGGTGCGCCTGCTCAATCCCGAGGTGATCCATCAGGTCAAGGGTGCTGTGGGCGTGGGTGCGCACCGAGTAGTCGGCCACCTCCAGTCTAGACGCCCCAAAGCCGGGCAAGTCCGGCACAATCAGGCGATAAGATTCATTCAGGTGCGGGATGAGGTCGTCCATGGCCCGTGAAGCAAGCGGGCTGCCGTGGATCAGGACAAGGACCGGGGCGTCGGGGTCGCCATTGGTAGCCGGGAGGTCGCGGTAGGCAATTTCAATATCGCGCCCGGTTTGGGCATCGCGTTTCCACTCGGGCAGGGCTACACGCATCTGACCGGGATGCAGGGGGTTCATGTCGGGCACGATCAGGCGCACCACAGTCGAGGCCAGCAGAAGCAGGAGAAAAATCCCCAGCAGGAGGTAACGGCGCTTCAGCCGTCGGCTCGTATCGGAACCACTCGCCATAATATCCGTCAGGCCAGGCAGGTTCTGGGCTTAAGCGACACGCTGACCGACTGGGCAAAGGCAGTTCGCCCGCTTAGTTTGGCCGCATAGACCATCGTGATCTGGTCGGCGCTGACCACGATCTGGCTAAAGCTGACCGTCTCGGCATCGTCACGCTGCATGAGGACGGAGAAGGCGCCCGCCCCGGCATCATGCTCACGGTGAAAGGCCTGCAAGTCCTCGGGAGACATGTCCCCGTGCGCGGCGATTTTCTCCGCAAAAAGTTTTCGTCTGTGCCGCACCACATCGTCGTTTTGAAAAGATGACGAGGTATAGGGCAGGTGGTGGCTCGCGTTGTGGGTCGTCTTGAGCTGGTGCCGATTCCAGTGGTGGACAGAGCCCGTACTGCCCGGCTCAATCGCGATGAGCTGAAAGGCCTCAAAATGCCGCAGTTGTCTGCCCTGCAGGCGCAGCAAGACCTCACCCTCGTTCCGGCAATCCGCCAGCGAACGCACCAGCTCCCCCCGACTGATAACGGGCGGCTCGGGCGCAGGCGTGTGCTCCGGGTACTGGTTCAGCAGCCCCACCGTGAGGCCAAACTCGTTCACCAACAGCCAGGTGCCCCCGGCGTTGGCATCGGTCGGGCTCAGGTAGCGCACACCGTTTAAGCTCTCCACCACCGGTGGCAGCGCCGGCAGGCGGCTCTTGAGCTCGTCCCGGCTGAAGTAAACTTCGTAGCCCTCAGCCGAACCCCACCAAGTTACTGTGCACATGAGGAAGCGTTGCGATAGCGCAGCGTGCTGGGCGCGACCCCAAAGCCCTTGGCGGACTCGATGCCGCGCAGTTGGCAGATCACCGCAATGAGCGCGTAGTGGTGTACCGTATGGCTGAGCAAGAACTGGAGCTCGCGCTGCAAGGTCGAACGGGAGGCACAGCCCTGGGCGGCATCACTGCCACTGTCCATGACAACCTGCACCTCGCGATCAAGCATCCCGGCCGGGATCTCGCTCAAGGCATTGCTGAGCTCCTGCATCTGGGTACAAGCCACCTTGGGATCGGTCTCGACCCGCGAATCGCGCAGGCGGCAGTCGTAGTCGATACGCCCCTCGGCGTGTCCCTTGGCAAAGCTGTAGTAGTGGTCAATATTGTGTCGGATGTGCCCCCCGATCGTGCTGTTGAAACACGCTGGCACAGGTCGGGAGTACTCCTCCGCACTCAAGCCCCCGAGCAGGTCAATCCCCTGCTTCAGGCAACTCACATTGTCTTGAATCAATTCAACCATGGCGGAATTTTTTGGGAATAGCGTAGTTAGCGGATAGCATCGCGTGTGCTACAAGTGTTTCTTGATGGGCTAATTCGACGCTATTGGCAAGGATTCCTTTCACCAGCATAGGCAAAGCCAAGTAACGATTTTCTACTATAAAACGATCGTTTGATTGACAATCGCACGCGAGCCCTGACAGCCTAGGTCGTGTTTTCAAATTAAGAAACGAGGGAAAAAGAGGTAATTTTGAGGATTTTTTCGGCTTTCGAAGTGGTGTGAATCCAGATTCATGAACTGAGAAAACGGAAAAAGACGCGAAAAGACCCTTTTCTAC
>JAUIAM010000003.1 GCA_030425485.1 Verrucomicrobiia bacterium | reverse complement strand
GGCTTTGTCATCCGCCAGGGCAGCCTGCTCGGCGTGGTCGGCATCCTGCCCATCTTCCTCTTTGGCCTGTGGTTGTTCTGGGTCATCCTGCTCCTGGGCGGACAGATCACCTTTGCCATCCAGAACGTCAACAACCTGACCAATCAACGCGCCTGGGAGGACGTCAGCCTGCGCACCCGCGAAACACTGGGGCTGGCCGCCCTGCTGCTCATCGCCCGGCGCTTTGACGCCTGCAAAAAGCCCTACTCGGCCGACGAACTGGCCGACCACCTCCGCGTGCCCGGTAACATCCTCAACGAATGCCTCGGGCAGTTGGTCGAGGTCGGTTTCCTCAGCATCGTGGAGGACGAAAGCGAACGCCGAAACAACAACGTGCGTTATCAGCCCGCCCGCCCGCTGGAGAAAATTACCTTGGCCGGGTTCAAGGAAAAGCTCGAAACCCGGGGCAACAATCAGGGCGTCGATCTAGTCAAGGACATGGACCCCGTGCTTGAAGAGTACGACCGCCGCCTGCTCGCGTATCAGCATGATGAATACGCCGGGAAATCGCTCAAGGCACTCTTCGGCGAAAGCTGATTTTTCGAGTAAACTTAGTAGCGGCTAAAAAACTCACCCCTCAACGGCCAGCAGCGCACGCCACGGGAGCATGGTGCACTTCACCCGGGCGGGCAGATGTCGGATACCGCTCAGCGCGGCGACATCGGCAAAAAAGTCCAGACTGGCCGCGTCGGGCTCCTGCGTTCCGGTCAGAAACGCACGAAAGCGCATGGCTTCCTCCTGGGCTTGAGCGAGCGTTTTGCCGCGCACAAACTCCCCCATGAGCGAACACGAGGCCCGCAGCACTGCGCTCCCCTTAGCCTCCCAGCCAACTGCCTCGATCGTGCTGCCCACGCGGAGGGTCAGCGTCACGGCGTCGCCCAGTTCGGGGTTCTCCGCCTCGGCCCGGTGCGTCGCGTCCGCGAGCAAGCCCTCACCACGCGGGTGCTTGCTGTGCTCAAGCAGGATTTCCTGGTAAATCTCCGGTGTCATGCTCCGGGCATTTAGGTCCGGGCAGAGATTTCAGGCAAAGATAAAATCAAGACTCGCACAGCTCGCGGCAAATCCCTGACATGGCGGCGTGGTTCTGACCCTTCGCAAACTCTGCCTCGCCTTTGGCGGGCCTCCCCTCCTCGATGAAGCCTCCCTCGTGCTCGAAGCCGGCGAACGCGCCTGCATCGTCGGGCGCAACGGCGCGGGCAAGTCCAGCCTGCTCCGCGTCGTGGCCGGGCGCATCCAGCCCGACAGCGGCGAAATTAACCTCGCCCGTGATGCCCGCCTGGCCTTCCTCCCGCAGGAAATCCCCACCGACCTGCACGGCACCATCGGCGAAATCGTGGCCGCGCCCCTGCACGCGCAGGGCTTGGCCGAGTGGGAGATCGCCCACCGCCTGGAGCGCAACCTTGAGCATATGGAACTCCAAGCCGAGCCGGACTTTGACACCCTATCGGCGGGCATGCGCCGCCGCGTCCTCCTCGCACGCGAACTGGCCGTCGAACCCGAACTCCTCCTGCTCGACGAGCCGACCAACCACCTCGACATCGAGTCCATTGCCTGGCTGGAAACTTTTCTCAAGGGCTATCGCGGCGCGGTGCTCTTCGTCACGCACGACCGCGCCTTTGTCCAAAACACGGCCACGCGCATCCTCGACCTCGATCGGGGCGAACTCAAGAGCTGGAACTGCGACTACCAGACCTACCTCGTGCGCAAGGAGGAATGGCTCGCCGCCGAAGAGCAGAAGTGGGCCGTTTTTGACAAAAAGCTTTCGCAGGAAGAAACCTGGATTCGCCAGGGGATTCAGGCCCGACGCACCCGTAACGAAGGACGCGTGCGCACCCTCAAGCGCATGCGTGAGGAACGCAAGGCCCGACGCGAGCGCAGTGGCAAGGCGCGCCTGCAGTTTGAGCAGGCCGGGACCACCGGGGCGAAGGTCATCGAGGCCGAGGGCGTGAGCTTTCGCTACGAAGGGCGAGACATCATCCGCGACTTTACCGATCTGATTGAGCGCGGGGAAAAAATCGGCATTGTCGGCCCCAACGGTGCGGGCAAGTCCACCCTACTCCAACTCTTGCTTGGCAAACTCGCCCCCACTAAGGGCACGATCAAGCTGGGCACGAACCTCGAGGTCGCTTACTTCGACCAGACCCGGCGCGCGCTGACCGAAACCGACACCGTGCAGGAAGCCGTCAGCGACGGCAACGAGTTCATCGTGGTCAACGGCAACCGCCGCCACATCCTCAGCTACCTGCAGGACTTCCTCTTTCCGCCCGACCGCGCCCGCAGCACCGTCTCCATGCTCTCCGGGGGCGAACGCAACCGCCTGCTCCTGGCCCGGCTCTTCACCCAGCCCTTTAACGTGCTCGTCATGGACGAGCCGACCAATGACCTCGACCTTGAAACGCTCGAACTGCTCGAAAGCCTGCTGGTCGAATTCTCCGGCACCCTGCTCCTCGTCAGCCACGACCGCGCCTTTCTCGACAACGTCGTGACCGACCTCTACGTGCTTGAGGGCGACGGTCAGGTCCACAGCTACGTCGGCGGCTACAGCGATTTTCTCGAGCAAAAGACCGCGGCAAACACCCGCGTCGAGGCGGCCCGCAAAGCCGAAGCCAAGGCTAAGCCAAGCGGCAGCCGCCCCGAAAAGCCACGAAAATTCCTGAACCGCGAGCGCTGGGAGCTGGAAGCTATACCGGGCGAAATCGAAAAGCTCGAAGAGGAGTCGGCCGCCATCTCCGAGCAACTCAGCGACCCCGACACCTACGCTAACACCCCGGACGAAGTCCCCAAGCTCAAGGCCCGCCTCGAAGCGATCGAAGCCGAGACCGCCACAAAATTTGCCCGCTGGGAAGCTCTCGAAGCCCTAAGAATCGAGCTGGAAGGAAGCTGAGCCAGCTCCGACTGGAGCAGCACTGAGGGCTTCGCCCCTACGGAAGCTGAGCCAGCTTCACCGCACTCCGGCTGGAGCAGCATTATACCTTTTCCATCTTATGATTGATAAGATGTTGGTAGGGACGGCTGCCCTCAGCCGTCCGCGGCTGCCTGGGACAGGCAGCCCTACCGCGGCCCACTGGCTTTATCATTCTTATAGGAAGACGGTATTAGAGGGGCTGCGCCCTTACGCTCCCGATGGTCGCTACCCCTGGGAGGGTGTTTTGCATGTGCATGTACAATAAGCCGCACGGATGCATGACGGGGGGCAGGAATTCCTCCTGCGTGATCACGCCCCCAGAAACATGCGCTTGATCTTGGTCAGGCTCTCGACAAAGGAGTCGATTTCGCCCCGGGTATTGTAGAACGCAAAGGAGGCACGAGTGGTGCCGGTCAGGCCAAAGCGTTCCCACAGCGGCATGGTGCAGTGATGCCCGGTGCGCACGGCGATGCCGTCGGCGTCGAGCATGGTGCCGATGTCGTTCGGGTGGATGCCCGGAATGTCAAAGGAGATAACGGCGACCTTGTTCTCGGCTTCGCCGTAAATTTTCAGCCCCTCGATCTCGCGCATGCGCTCAGTCGCGTAGTGGAGCAGATCGCGCTCCTGCGCCTCGATCGGCTTGTGGCCGATGCTCTCGATGTAGTCCATGGCGGCGGCCAGTCCGATAGCCCCGGCGATGTGGGGTGTGCCCGCCTCGAAGCGTTCGGGGATATGGCGAAACGTCGTCCCGGAGAAGCTGACCTTTTCGATCATGTCGCCCCCACCCTGATACGGTGGCATGGCGTTGAGCAGATCGGCCTTGCCATAAAGCACGCCGATGCCCGTCGGGCCAAAGAGCTTGTGCCCGCTAAGGGCGAACCAGTCGCAGTCCAGTTCCTGCACGTCGATCTTGAAGTGCGCGCTGGACTGGGCGCCGTCGAGCAGTACCGGGATGCCCCGTTCGTGGGCTTTTTTAATCAAGGCCTTGGCCGGGTTAATCGTGCCAAGGGCATTGGAGGCGTGGCAGAAAGCGACCAGCTTCGTCCGCGGGCTGAGCAGCTTTTCCCACTCCTCGACGATGAGCTGTCCGCGCTCGTCGATGGGAGCGACCACCAGCTTGATGCCATGGGACTGCTCCAGTAGTTGCCAGGGTACGATGTTGGCGTGGTGCTCCATCTGGGTGATGAGCACCTCGTCGCCCGCCTGCAGGTTGGCCCCACCCCAGCTCGAGGCCACGAGGTTGAGCGCCTCCGTGGTGCCACGGGTAAAGATGCATTCGCGCGGCTCGGCCGCGTTGATGAACTTGGCCACCGTGGCGCGGGCTGCCTCGTAGGCCGAGGTCGCCTCCTGACTGAGGAAATGCACCCCGCGGTGGATGTTGGCGTGCTCAAGCGCGTAGTAGCGGCTGAGCCGCTCGACGACCTGCCGGGGCTTCTGGGCCGAGGCCGCGTTGTCCAGATAAACCAGCGGCTGGCCGTTTACCTCGCGCGCGAGCACGGGGAAGTCCTCCCGCACCTGCTGGACGTTGAGCAGCGGGCGGTCAATCAATGGCGACGTGTTACCCTTTTTTAGAACCATTCTTAATTAAAACGCTAACGCTTCCGCGCCATCTAGCAAGCGAGAAGGTGCGGTTTTTAAAACTCCAGTTCGACCATGACGGGGCGGTGGTCGCTGGCCTGGAGGGTGGCGGGGAGGAGGTCGATGACGCGCCCGGAGCCCTCGACCACATGGCGCAGCAGGCCCGGCGAGCACAGGATGAAGTCCACCCGCTCGTAGAGGTCGCGCTTGCGGTAGTGAAAGGTCCAGCTCTCGCCCCGCGAATCGAGGGCGTCGAGCATCACGCTCAACTCCCGGCCACTGACCTTGAGAAAGCGCCGCAGGGCCGCGCTCTCGCGGGTGTCGTTAAAATCGCCCACGATGAGGTAATTTGCCCGCTTGGGGTTGGGGTATTTCTCGCGGACGAGGTCGCGCACCTCCTGCGCCTCGCGGGTACGCTGCTGGGTAGCCTTGGGGTCATCGTCGCGGACGGTCCAGCGACTTTTCAGGTGGATATTAAACAGGCCCCAGCGGACGCCGTTGGTCTCAAAGACCACCTCCAGGGCACCGCGGCGCACGGACTCGCGCTGGCCATTGAGCGTGAAATCGAGCCGGTCGTGCGAGTGCGTTTGCTTAAAGGGGATGCGTGAAAGCACGCCCACGCGCCGCACCTCGTCCGGGCCGAGCAGCACGGCGCTGTAGGGATAGTCCAGCCCCTCAGACTTGAGGTCTTCCTGAAGCTGGGCGAGGAAGTCCGGGCCGCCGATTTCCTGCACCGCGAGCACGTCCGCATCCATGCTGCGGATGACTTCCCGCAGGGCGGTTTTTTCGCTCTCGGGCTTGGGGTAGTCCTCCCGCCAGTGCCCGTCCACAGAGCGATCCATAACGAGGTAGTTCAGGAGGTTGTACGTCGCCACAGTGACCGTCTCCGCCTGCGCGAGCAGCGGCAAAAGCAGTAGACAACTGAGCGTGAAAAAGCGCATGTGATTCTTATAGCTCACGCGGAAGCACCGAGGCACGGAGATTTTTCGCAGAAACTCGATTTAACCGCAGAGACGCAGAGCGCAACGAGTCGATTCTATCAAACGAGCTGCATTCCCTTCAGGTGAACTAAACCAGATGCTGCCTTCTTCAACTTCTTTCTGTCTTTGCGTGAGAAAAAATAAAACTACACACCCTTTTAACAGCTAGGTCCGATTCTACTTTGAAATTATTCAAGCTCACCTTTTGATCTCGCAAAAGCATTGAGCTTACGGAGACACGTTGCGCTCTGCGCCTCTGCGGTTAAAAAAAAGAATCCCTTACGCCTTGAGGGCGGATTCGCGCTCATGGAGGGTCGGGTGTGAGTAATGGAATGCGCTGTAGAGTGGGTGCGGGGTCAGGTTGCTCAGGTTCTTCTCCGAGAGCTTGTGCAGGGAGTTGACCAGCGGTTGGGGGTCGTCGCCCATGACCTTGCGGGCAAAGGCGTCGGCCTCAAACTCGTGCTTGCGGGAGAGGCCACTCATCAGGGGCGAAAGCCAGAAGCTGAACACCCCGCTCAGGAGCATAAACAAGAGCAGCGCGGGCACCATGCCCTGCTCGGGGCTAAAGCCGAAGCTCTCGAAAAACCAAGCCTGCCCGGTAACCCAGCCAAGCACGCCAAAGGCGATCAGGCTCATGATGGCGGACATGGCCAGCATCTTGGGCACGTGGCCCATCTTGTAGTGGCCGATCTCGTGGGCCAAAACACTCTCCAGTTCAACGGGTTGGAGCTGCTCAACCAGCGTATCGTAGAGCACGATGCGGCGAAACTTGCCAAAGCCGGTGAAAAAGGCGTTCGAGTGGGTAGAGCGCTTGCTGCCGTCCATCACATGGATGGTCTGGGCGGAAAAGCCCGTCCGTTCGCCCAGGGCCAGAAGGCGGTCCCGCAGGTCGCCGTCTGGCAGGGGCGAAAGCTTGTTAAACAGCGGCAAAATCAGACGCGGATACAGGAGCAGGATCAGCAGTTGAAAGGCAAACAGCGCGATAAAGCCCCACAGCCACCAGGTCTGGGGCAGCGCGCTGAAGAGCCACAGGAGCAGTGCCAGCAGCGGATAGCCCAGAATCGACCCCACGACGAGGCCCTTGACCTTATCGCTCAGCCAGAGCTTGAAGGTGGTGTTGTTAAAGCCGTAGCGGGCCTCAATCTTAAAGGTGCTGTAGAGCTCGAAGGGGATTCCTGGCAGCGACAGGGCAATCAGGATGATAAAGAGCACCAGCGCCTGCGCCCAGAGCCCGGTACCGAGCAGCCCCGTCAAGCCCTCGTAGAGCCAGGGCAACAGTCCGGAGACCAGATAAACGACCAGCAGGAGCGCGTCCCAAACGGTGTTAATCATGCCGAAGCCGTTGTTAGTCAGGGTATAGGAGACGGACTTCTTGTAGGTTTCCGCATCCATAACCTCACGAAAGGCCTCGGGCACCTCGCCCGCGTGACGCTTGACCTCGCCCCGGTTGAGCACGTCGAGCCAGAGCTCTACGCCCAGTTTCAGCGCGATAAGCGCGAGGACCACAATGAGAAAGGTTTCCATAATGATTCAGAGGCCGGAAAAAACTTAACCCGGTGAAGCGCATAGCCATGTGGCCTTCACGCGCCCGTGGCAAGGGCGAATTCACCCCGCCCCTACCCGCTTGGGGGTGCAAGATCGTCTGACAATGAGGCTTGCGTTTCTCGCTCGCAGATGTTTTCAGTTGTCTTTAACCTAATCATGCCAAAGAAGCAAAGCGCGGACGCCGAACCCACTTTCGAGGAGGCCTTGACTAAACTCGAGGGCATCGTCGAAAAGCTAGAGGAGGGCGACATCCCGCTCGCAGACTTGGTAGCCAACTACGAAGCAGGCACAAAGCTCCTCCGCCAGTGCCAGGAAAAACTCGATCTCGCAGAACAGAAAATAGAACAACTCAAGCAGGACGGTAACGCGCTGACACTGGAGCCCTTCGAGGCCTAGTACTTTTTGAGCTCAGCGGCACGCTTCCTGCAAGCGAGACACTCTCACAGATAAATCCAGACGACTGAAGACTATGGCATTACTTCCCTCAATCAAGGGCCCGGCTGACGTACAGGCCCTCAAGGAAGAGGATCTTCCGCAACTCGCGCAGGAGATCCGTCAGGAAATACTCGAAGTGACATCCGAGAACGGCGGCCACGTAGGCCCCAACCTCGGTGTGGTAGAGCTGAGCATCATGCTCCACCGCCACTTCAACACGCCACAGGACCGCTTCGTGTTCGACGTTTCCCACCAGGGCTACGTCCACAAGCTGCTCACGGGTCGTCAGGGCGAGAAGTTCCGCAAGCTGCGCAAAACCGACGGCTACTCCGGCTTTCTCATGCGCCACGAGTCCGAGCACGACTGCTTCGGCGCCGGCCACGCTGGCACGGCCCTCTCCGCAGCGGTCGGTATGGCCACGGCCCGCGACCTCAACGAGACGCCCGAGCACGTCATCGCTATCGTGGGCGACGCCGCCCTCACCTGCGGCATCACCATGGAGGCGCTCAACAACATCAAGAGCTCCTGCAAGAAGCTCATCGTCATCCTCAATGACAACAAGTGGTCGATCGCTCCGAACGTAGGCGCCATCCCGACCTACCTCAACGAGCTCATCACCAACCCGGTTTACAACCGCCTGCACAACGACATCGAGGGCTTCCTCAAGTCTGTTCCCGGCGGTCAGGCGATCCGAAAGTTCGGCAAAAAGGTCAAGCAGGAGACCAAGGACTTCCTCATCGACCAGAACCCCTCCCTTTTCGAAAAGTACGGCCTGCGCTACATCGGCCCGGTTGACGGTCACGACCTCAAGCAGCTCGACCAGTACATGCAGTTCTGCAAGGAGGCCGACGAGCCCGTCATCCTCCACGTCCTCACCACCAAGGGTAAGGGCTTCGAAGCGGCCCTGCAAAACCCGGAAAAGTGGCACGGCACGAGCCCCTTCTGCGCCACCTCAGGCAAGTCCAAGCCCGGCAAGGCCAGCACGCCGCCGAGCTATCAGGATGTTTTCGGCAAGTCGCTGGTCGAGTTCTGCAAGAAGGACAAGCGTATCGTCGGCATCACCGGCGCTATGCCCTCCGGCACAGGCTTGACCTACCTGCGCGACGAGTGCCCTGACCAGTACTTTGACGTCGGCATCGCCGAAGAGCACGCCGTGCTCTTCGCCGCCGGGATGGCCACCAGCGGCGTCAAGCCCGTCGTCGCCATTTACTCGACCTTCCTCCAGCGCGCGATCGACCAGATCATGCACGACGTCTCCCTGCAGGAGCTCGACGTCATGTTCTGCATGGACCGTGCGGGCCTCTCCCACAACGACGGCCCCACCCACCACGGCCTCTTCGACATCACCTATCTGCGCGGCTTCCCGAACTGTGTACTCATGCAGCCCAAGGACGAAGACGAGCTGGTCGACATGATGAAGACCGGCATCGAGTACAAGGGCCCGAGCTTCATCCGCTACCCGCGTGGAGCCAGCGTCGGCGTCACCATCAAGGACGATGCCGAAGCCATCGAAATCGGCAAGGCCGAGCCACTGCGTGACGGTGACGACATCATGATCTGGGCCTACGGCTCCATGGTGCAGGACGCCCTCAAGCTGGCCAACAAGATTTCTGCCGAGCAGGGGCTCAGCGTCGGGGTGGTAAACGCCCGCTTCGCCAAGCCGATCGACACCGAGCTCCTCTTCCAGCACGCCGAAAAGTCACGCCTCATCGTCACGATGGAAGAGCACGTGCGCAAGGGCGGCTTCGGCAGTGCCGTTCTGGAAGAACTCCAGGACGCCGGGCTCACCACTCCGGTCGTCCGTATCGGCTGGCCCGACAAGTACGTTGGCCACGGCAGCAGCGTAGAAGAGCTCCGCGCTCAAAACGGCCTCAGCCCGCAGGACATGGAACGCGACATCCTCGAGCGCTACCAGAAGGTCATCGGCGAATCCTCCAACAAGGAAGCCGTCCCCTTCTCCAGCGGGAAGTAAGCGCAAACACACCCTTTACAAAACAGGCTACCCACACGGTAGCCTGTTTTTTTGTGTCTGGGCCGCGTGGCTCTAGAACAGTTCTAATAGCGTCGTAGCCAGATAACGCTCTATCATTTAAAACCACGGATCACACAGATGTTCACGGATAACCCCGGAATAATCTGTGTGAATCTGCGAAATCTGCGGACACAATATTTCTTAAAATGCTCTAGTGTACCGTTAGCTAAGTTTCTCGCATAAGTTTCGATGCTACCGCATCGAAAGTGCAGGCTATGCCTGCTGCGGGGGTTGGGGGGGCGCATAGCCCCCCAATTTATAGCAAGCATTTCGGTAACAGGACACTAGAATGCTCTAACGCGCGATCACGCGCAGGATTACTTTGAGCTCCGGCGGCAGGCCTACCGTTTTAATGGCCAATAGCGTATACTCCAGCCCATTTTCGGCCGTGGGCTCAGTCAGCGTGACCTTAATCGGCTCATCGGCTTGTATGATGTAGGCCGCCGTGGGCGACTCAACCAGCGTGCGGTTTTCCTCTTCGCTCACGGCGTACGGGCCCTCCGCAGGGAGCTCCCAGTTAAACGTAGACTGTGCGCGCTGCCCCATACGAAAACTCAGAGTATCCACGATGCGGACCCCGCGCTCCCCCCAGAAGACGTCACGCGACCAGGTCGAGAGCTGGGGAAACGTTTCCGCCAGGTCAAACACCGCCGAACTGTTTCCCTTCACGAGCGTTCGCATCCGCGCGAGTACCCCCACGGGTGTCTGCATGGGGTCACTGTTTAGCAGCAGAGGGCATATCGCAGTCTGTGCATCTTCCGCCGTGGCGGGCAATCCAAGCACCGTCACAGGACCAAAACCCGCATCCACACGACCAGGATAGCGAAGCGGGGTTACCCAGGAGCGGCCATCGAGCCCAACCCAGGCCCCGTCCGGGTTATCCGCATTGCTCAGAACGATGTACTCGATTGCGAGGTCTTTAACCGGGGCGCTGGCCGTTTCTTCCGCACCGTCAGGCCCGCAGCCGACGATTGCCAGACAGGCAAACAGGGGCAGCAGGGGCTTGAGCAAGCGGGCAATCACGCAGGCATCTTGGAGAGCACAGCGTGTATTTTCAATCCGATAAGCGTGGCACGCGGCGCGTCCGCCAAAGGACGAACGAGGTCAACACCAGTGCCCCGAGCAACAGTCCGAGCCACCCCGGCACACCGAGCCCCGCAGGCAGGAAACCCGCCAGGGCGGCCACCCCCGCCGCCAGCAAGGCATAGGGCATCTGTGTACGCACGTGATCGGCGGGCTCCACTCCACAGGCGATTGAGCTCACAATGGTTGTGTCGCTGATGGGTGAGCAGTGGTCACCAAAAACCGCACCACTAAAGACCGCACCGATCACCGCCGAGTAGATTGCCTGCTGCGTCACGGGGTCCAGCCCGCTGTACCCAGCCACCATCGGGATGGCCAACGGCATAAGGATGCCCATCGTGCCCCAGGAAGTACCCGTTGAAAAAGAGATCAGCGCACCACAAACGAAAATCAGCAACGGTAACAGGAAGACCGGGACGTTTTCGCTGGCCAGACGCGAAAGCAGGTCACCCGCTCCCAGCGCGCTTAACGTGCTGCCCAGCATCCAGGCAGCGATGAGGATAAACACCGGGGCCACCATGTTCTTCACGCCGCTTAAAAAGGCCGCCAGGGCGCTCCCCCTACCCTTTGGATAGACGCTTAATGCAATGACGGTCGCCACCACCGCGGCCAGAATCATGACGAAGGGCCCGGCGTTACTGCCAAAGGAGAGTGCGATTTTCTCCGCCGTCACTGGCAGTAAGGAGAGCGTTGCCCCACCCGGCTCCGTGTCCCAATTCAGGCCGAAGCCGTAAAAACCCAGAAAGAGCGTCACCAGCAGCACGACCAACGGCACGATTCCGCGCCAGAGCGCCGTCGGGGTCTGGCCTGTTTGCGAGGCCTCAGCCTGCCGCCTCCCGTCTTCCGCATTGCGTCGGACCTCGTCCTCATAGGACGCCATCGGCCCGGGGTGATAGCGACGCCAGATCACGAGCACGACCAGCAGCAGCGTCAGCCAGCAGTAGGCGTTGTAGGGGATCGAGCGTACAAAGTAGAGGTACGGGTTCACCTCCTGCCCCAGCAGCCCAAAGCCGTCACGGATCATCGAGAGCTGGTAGGCGATCCAGGTCGAAACAAAAGCCACGCAGGCCACGGTCGAGCTGGTCGAGTCGGTCAGGTAGGCCAACTTGACCGGAGAGACGCCGCACTTGGGGGCAAAATGGCGGCTCAATCGCCCCACAAGCAGGCTGTTGGCCAGGCCGTCGAAAAAGCAAACCAACCCGAGCCCAAGCACCCCGCCCTGGAGCCCACGCGCGGGATCACGGGCCCGCTTCAATGCGCCGTTGACGACACCCTCCAGCGCACCGCTGCGCTCGATCACCCCGGCAAACCCACCCAGGATCAGGGTAAAGGCAATGGCGGCGAGCTTCCACTGACTCGCGAAATGCGGAGCCAGGTGATCGCTGGCCAGTGAAATTGTTGCCTGCCAGGGGTTTCCCTCCGCTAGCAGCAGAGCCCCCACCCCTGCGCCGACGAGCAGCCCCAGCAGAGCCCGACGCGTCAAAAACACCAGCGTGAGGGCCACCAGGCTTGGCCACAGTGCGCGCACGCCGACAGGCCAGATCAGCAGCAACACCGTGCCGACAATCATCCCGCATAGCCCAAGCCAAAGCCATAGCCGCCGCTGCTTCTCATCTGCCATATCCACACCTTCTAGGCCATCGCACGACACGAGAACAGCAAATTTACGGATCAGGCACCCCAGTCGAATCACCCCCCATCGGTGCACCCGACAAACAATATTTGGCCAAGAAATAGGGCAAACACCTATCCTGTCAAAAGACAGAACTTAAGCAAAGGCCTGAGCGCCATGACTATAGATGCAGACAGACTGCGTACTTTTGGGCAAAAATCGCCCAAAAATAGGCGATACAACCTAATTCAGCACATAAATCCCTGTAATGAAATTTAAAGAAACGTAAAAAAACCTTAAGGCAATACTCACGCACACGATACACAAGCACTGCAAACTCTGTGCACTAAATAGGGTAATACACCCACCACACGAAGATTAGACTATGATAACCACCACAACGAAAACAACCTTCACGCGCATCGCGGTCTTTGCCATCTCCGCGTTTGCCGGGCTGAGCGCCTACGCCTCGCCGGTTAGCTTTACGTTCCAGAATTTCGGAAGCTCAAGCAGCGTATCCGCCCACGCGGGCGATACCTATATCAGCAACCTGTCTGTCGGCACCATCACACTGGCCAACATCTACCGCGAAGGCGTTCCGGTGGACACCTCCTCGGTGGTCGTTTTCTGCACGGAGATTCAGGAGAGCATTTCCACTGGCCAGACCTACAACTACGACGTCGTCGAGCCGCAGTACGCCTCTGCCGGCACCGCAGGCAACCCGGGCTCCAGCAGCTCGGCCATCCCGATCGGGGGCATCGGCGTGGCTGCCGCGCGCAACGTCGCCATCCTCTACGACCTGTACTACGCCGGGAATGAAGCCAGCGACTGGAACTCTGCCACGGTGGGTGCCTTCCAGCTCGCCGTATGGGAGCTGACCCACGACAGCGATGGCAGCCTGAGCGGCACTGACGGTTCTTTCTACGTCACCAATGGCAACAGCACCGTCCGCAACCTGGCCCAGAGCTACCTCGACGCCGTTGGCTCGACCAGTTCCAGCTATAACCCGTACACCGATCTCGTTGCCCTGAGCAGCATGGGCAACCCCGGTCGCCAGGACCTTCTCGTCCAGTCCCAGTACGTAGGCGGCCCCGTCACCGCGGTGCCTTTCGGCGTCAATCCCCTGCCCGGCTTGGCGATTATTGGCTTCTTCGGCTGGAGACGCTTGCGTAAGCGCTTAAACGATAAGATACAGGCTGAGTGAACGCGCTATTTAAACGTCTAGGCCGCAACTACCGCCCGCTGGAAATCCCCGATTCGGAGCCGAACCCGCTCCCGATCGTGGGCATGGCGCTGGTTATCTTTTCCCTCATCCAGTATGTGGGCATCCTCTTTCCCTTCGATCTGGGGAACGTAGAGTGGGAGTTTACCGTGATCGGTCGCATGATCGATAACTCCCTCACGCCCATCCTCGGCATGGCGCTGTTTTTCTTTGGGCGCACCGTCATTCTGCCGTGGTGGCGGCTGGCGGGCATCCGTGTGCTCACCTGGCTCGCGCTCATCCTGGCCATCGTTTACGCCGCGCTCATCCCGCTCACCGTAACCGATACCCTGCGCCTGAACACCGAGATGAAGTCAAAGATCATCGCAGCAGAGAACGAGTCCAAATCCTCTCTGGCTAAAGTACGCGAGGCACTCGACGGGGCCACTACCATGGAGGAGCTGACTATCCTGACCAACGTGCTCAACCTCACACCCTCCATGGCCGTCCGCCAGGAGCAGATGCCCGCCGACAGCTTTATCGAGCGTCGCGAATGGCTGTGGGAGACGATACGCTTTAACCAGAAGGAAATGCTCAACCAAGCTTTTGCCTTCTACAAGAGCGACAAGGTCACCCTGATTAAGGATGCAGCCCGCATGCTCCTTGGCAGCGTAATCATGAGCGGTCTTTACGCCTACTTCTTCATCGCCTACCGCAACGTGCGCAAAAAGCACCGCCAAGACGACGAATAGACCACGCACACAGCCCGCTTTATAAGCGAAGCTTGCTCCGCAACTCGGCCACAATCGCCTCCGGGCTCTGGTCGATGTCCACCGTGACGGCGTCCCCGGGCAGCTCCAAGGCGTCGAACTGGCTGCGCAGGAGGCTCTCCGGCATGAAGTGCCCATGACGAGCGCGCAGACGCTCGGAGATGAGTTGAAACGAGCCCTTGAGGAAAACAAAGCTCACCTGCGCATCATCGGGATCGAGTATCTCTCGGTAGGTATTCTTCAGCGCCGAACAGGCAATAACGGTAGGGGCCGGCTGCTGCTCACGCTCGACAATCAACTCCCGCAAGCGCTTGAGCCAGGGCATGCGGTCCTGGTCGTTGAGCGGGATGCCCGCGTGCATCTTGTCGATGTTGGCCTGCGGGTGAAAGTCGTCTCCGTCGTAAAACTGCCCGCCTGTGGCCTGCGCCAGCGCTTCGCCAATGGTGCTCTTGCCCGAGCCCGAAACCCCCATGAGTATGATAACCATCCTGCTGCTCTGAGTTTAACCTGCCTGAATCCGCCAGATGTAGTAGCGCCCAAAGCTCTTGATGTGCGCCGTAACGTCCTCTTTCGGGTACTGGGGGCCGATGCTGGGCACGGCCTTGTCCACGTAAATCTGCCCTCCCGGGCAAACCGAGCTGAGGCGACTGGCGATATTCAGCGGGCGGCCAATGTAGTCCCCGATCCCTGGCAACTGACTGGCCAGCCCAAAGGAAATACCGATCGCCACCTCCTCCGGCGCACCGTGGGAAAACTGCGAACTGCGGCGCACCACCTGCCAGCGGCTGTTGATGTCCAGCGACCCAGCCAGGCAGTTATCAATGGCCAACTCCCGGTCCTCGGGCGTGGTCTCCCAGATCGCCATGACACCGTCGCCGAGAAATTTCAGCATATCTGGGCGGAACTTGATAAAGCTCATCTGCACCGCGCGGTAAAAGGAGTGCATCAGCCCACAGGTATAGGGCGACTCGATGTTGGGCTTTTCACAAAAGGCGGAGAAGCCCCGTAAATCGACAATCGCGCTCAGCACCTCACAGGGCTTACCAAACTCGACCTTGGTCTGTACCGTCTCCTCCAGGTGGTACTTTTCGTAAAGCAGGCTCTCAAACTCGTACATGCTGAGCTTGCTCAGGTAGTGGCTGACCAGCTTCAGTCCGGCGGGTTCGTCCTCGATCTGCTCCGGCTGGTAGGTCACCCGGGCGAGCCCGGGGCGCGTGCGCGGCCCTTCCAGGTCGGCCTGCATAAAGAGAATGGACTGCGGGCGCTTTTTGAGCCGGTCCAGGATGGCCGCGACGTCGGTGTCCTTCTCCGCCAGGGTCGTCTCGCTTCCCTCAATGGTGTAGTAAACCTTGGTATCCTTCGGGTGCACATGCAGGAAATAACCGCAGGTGTCCCAGAAGTCCGCGAAATCCATCCCGGCTATGGGGTAGTGTCGGGTCACAGCATCGCCCAAATTCATTGTGGGTCATCATGTTACCTTTGCCCCTGATGGCAATGGTTTTGGAGCAGGTGGGGCAACAAAAAACCCGGCACGGAGCCGGGTTTGCAAAAAGCGGGTTGTGCGCTTGCTGCGGGTTTGCCCAACAAGGCACTGCCCGAAGCATCCGCTGCACACTGCGCGGCCCTAGGCCTTCTCGACCTTACCGGCCTTCAGCGCCTTGGCAGACACCCAAACGCGCTTCACCTGACCGCTCGGGAGCTTGACGCGTACGCGCTGCAGGTTCGGGCGGAAGGTGCGCTTGACAGCCTTGGTGACGTGCGTGCCGATACCGCCGCTCTTCTTGGATTGACCCTTGCGGTGGATGCGACGGCCCGTGTGGGGATGCTTGCCGGTGACGGAACAAATGCGTGACATGGTATTACCTTCGTTTTGGTGAAAACGGAGGAAAGTAGGCTTTTGCCCGGCTTTGGCAAGGGTTTTTTCGCAATTCCTTCCCCCTTAATCTGCCCACGGATTGCACACAGCCACACCTTTACCCTTGTCGCCGGGCCGGGCGCACGCTTCAATCCGCCCAACATGAGTGACGCTGCCAACGCCCCTTCCCCCAATCCCATCATCAAAGTGCTCATGGTCGACGACCAGGCCATGGTCTGCGAGGCCGTCCGCCGCATGCTGGCCGACGAGGAGGGCATCGAGTTTCACTCCATCAACGATCCGGCCAAGGCCATCGAGACCGCGATCGAAATCCAGCCCACCGTCATCCTGCAAGACCTCGTTATGCCGGAAATCGACGGGCTGACCCTGGTCAAATTTTTCCGGGCCAAAGCCGAGACCAAGGACGTGCCCATGATCGTGCTCTCCTCCAAGGAAGAAGCTGAGACCAAGAAGAAGGCCTTCGAACTCGGCGCCAACGACTACATGGTCAAGCTCCCCGACAAGCTCGAAGTCATCGCCCGTGTGCGCTACCACTCCCAGGGCTACCTGAACCTCCTCCAGCGCCTTAAGGCCGAAGCTGCCCTCCAGGCCGAGCTCGACGAAGCCGCCCGCTACGTGCGCTCCCTCTTTCCCGACCCGATGGAGAACGACATCGTCAAAACCGACTGGGTCTTTATCTCCTCCTCTGACCTCGCGGGCGACACCTTTGGCTACCACGACCTCGACGACGAGCACTTCGCCATTTACCTGCTCGATGTGACCGGACATGGCGTCGGCGCAGCCCTGCACTCTGTCTCTGCCATCAACGTCATGCGCGCCCAGTCCCTCCCCGGGGTGGACTTCAAAGACCCGGGCGCCGTCCTCTCCGGGCTCAACGAAGCCTTCGACATGGACAAGCACAACCAAATGTATTTCACGCTCTGGTACGGCGTTTACCACAAGCCCACCCGCGTGCTGAAGTACTCCTCCGGTGGCCATCCGCCCTCCGTGCTTATCACCGACCCGGCCCAGCCCAAGGAAAGCCTCAAAACGCTGGCCACGCCCGGCATGGTTATTGGTGGCATGCTCGGCGCGCCCTTCGTCACAGATGAAACCGAGGTCCCCTCCGGCAGCAAGCTCTACGTCTTCAGTGACGGCGTGTACGAAATCGACTACAAGGACGGCTCCGGCATGATGACCGAGGACGAGTTTGCCGACGGTCTGTGCCTGCCCCCTATTGATGGCATGAGCAAGGTAGACAGCATGGTCAAGTGGGTGCGCGACGCCCAGGGCCGCGACGCCTTCGAAGACGACTACTCCCTCATGGAGATCATCTTTAAGTAATGCTGAACCCTGAGTGATGAATGCAGAATCGAGCCGAAGACCGTATGATCATTCATCGCCGGAATCCATGTCAGTTGAGCCCCATGCTGGCCGTATTACGTACCCACCTTTTAGCCATATAGCATTCATCACTTATCATTCTGAATTCATCATTTCCCAATGGATTTCACCTACATCAACGACCTGAAGGAACTCGACCAGCTCGCCGCCGATCTGGAGAAGTTCGGCGAAGCGCACGACATCAACCCCGCCGTCGTCCATACCTTTAACCTCTGCCTGGACGAGGCCCTGACCAACGTCATCTCCTACGCCTACGACACCCCGGCCGAGCACCATATCTACCTCTCCATGACCATGGAGGGCGACGAGGTGATCGCCGTCCTGCGCGACCACGGCAAAGCCTTCGACCCCCTGCACGACGCGGAGGAGCCGGACATCAACGCCGCGCTCGAAGACCGCCCCGAGGGCGGCCTGGGCATCTTTTTCTGCAAGCAGCTCATGGACCATGTGGGCTACGCCCGCGTCAACGACACCAACACCTTCACCCTGCGCAAGAAGAACGTCCCCGACCCGCCCGAGGAAGGGCAATAGCCCTTCACCCGTGATGCTTGCGCATCACACTTTTTTGCCAAACGGAAGCCTGCTCAGAATTGAGACCCCGTGCATATGGGAACAGGCGAACAGTGCGCTAGGCTGTGTATGCAAATTAAGAAACGAGGGAAAAAGAGGTAATTTTGAGGATTTTTTCGGCTTTCGAAGTGGTGTGAATCCAGATTCATGAACTGAGAAAACGGAAAAAGACGCGAAAAGACCCTTTTCTACCGACCTTGATGAATTTGAAGACACAGCCTAGGGCAGTTTAAATGAAAATGTAGCCGGAGATGTCTCTATATTTTAACCACGGATCACACAGATGTTCACGGATAACCCCGGAATCATCTGTGTGAATCTGCGAAATCTGCGGACACAATATTTCTTAAAATGCGCTAGATATCCGTCAGGAACTGGTAGACCGTCTCCGGGCATTGGCGTGGGGGCGTCTCGTGACCAAAGTCCGGCGCGATCATGTTGGACTTTTTGGACGTGATGGCGTTGTAGGCCGCGAACTGCGTCGAAGGCGGGCAAATCTCGTCCGAAAGCGAGAGGTACATCAACACTTCACCCTGGATACGCGGAGAGAGGTTGGTCACATCAATGTAGCCGAGCTTGGTGAAAATCTCCTCTTCACGCTGGTGAAAAGGGTCAAAGCGGCGGAAGTAATCCCGCAGCCCGGTGTAGGCGGCCTTGTCCAGGCCCATCTCCCACACGCGCTTGAAGTCACTGAGGAAAGGGAACTGCGAGTAGCACTTCTTGATTCGCGGCTCCAGCGAGGCGCAGGCCAGCGAGAGCGCCCCACCCTGACTGCCACCCGTGCAGACCACACGCTCGGCGTCCACGCTGTCCATCTCCATGGTCAGCCGCGCCAGCAGCACGGTATCCAGGTAGACATTGCGGTAGTAAAGCTTCTCCGGCACGTCATCGATGCCTTTAATGATGTGCCCGTGCAGGGTGTTGCCAACCGTCGGCACCGTATCTTCGGACTGGCCGCCCTGGCCACGACAGTCAAGCGCCGTCACGGTGAAACCCGCTGCGGCATAGGCAAAATAGTCCAGCCATGATCCGCAATTGCCCGAATAACCGTGAAAGCTAACCAAGCCGGGGCCGGGCTTGGCCTGGTTCTTCGGTTTTACCACGCGGGCATGTAAACGGGCCCCGCCAACACCGGTGAAGTACAGGTCGTAGCACGTCGCAAAGTTGACCGGATAGTCCGCCTCCACCAGCTCAGGCTGGGGGTCCAGCGCATCCAGCTCGGCCAGTGCCTTCGCCCAGTAGGCGTCAAAATCGGCTGGCTTCGGGCTGGAGCCCGCATAGGTGAGAAGCTTTGGCAGAGGGAAATCAATGGCTGGCATATGGCGTCATTTACAACCAAGCCATCCGCTCACCACAAGCGCGAAATGCACGTAGAGGTAAATGCTCTCCGTGCAGCTTACGTTCAGACGTAATGCTCAGGACTTTTACGCCAGGAGATGGACAAAGGCTTCGCTGCGGTCGGCCTCCCACTCGCTATGGCTTTTGCCATAAATCTCGGCAAAAACCTTCTCAAAATCATCGTCGATGAGCGAAAGCACCAGATCCTCGGTTTTTCCCGCCACGATGGTGGACTTGCAGATCCAGTGGCGCTTGGTAAAAGCGTCCGCCAGCAGGTGAAACTCCACCCCCGGGTGCTCCTTGGACAGCGCCTTGAGCTCCTTGTAGGGTGGCTCCCAGTCGGTATTAAAGTTGATAATCCCGTCCTTGACCTGAAGGTGGTCCCACTTTTCCCGAGCCATAGACTCGAGCGCCGAAAAGGCGGCATCGCGCTGGGCAGCGTCGTCTGCGTGGAGGGTGATCAGGTTGTTAATGTCGCGTTCTTCAGCCATAGCAGTCATGATACTCGGATCTAACACCGGGTAAAAAGGGAGTGCTTATGGTACTGGGCGCGGACGGTCAACCGCCTTTTTACGACTGCTTGTCGTACATGTCATGCAGAGCGCGTTCACCTTCCAGTGACAACAGCACCCGGCGCACATGCTCACTGTAGTAACGTTTGTCATTACGCACGGCTTCGATCGCTTCCTGAAACTCGCTTAGACCCTCGCCTTTCTCAATAAAGGCGTCTACCTGGCCATCGTAAGCGATGCGGATATTATCAGCCGTAATCGAGCCGGAAAAGAGGATCACCTTGGTCTTGGGCAAGCGACGCTTGATCAGGTACAGGGCCTCCAGACCGGAGACTTCGGGGACGCGGATATCGGCAAAAACCAGGTCCGGCTCCATCGCGATGATTTCCTTCATGGCAACGGCACCGTCTCCGCTGCTTCCGATCATGTCGATCCCGCCGATAGATTCCACGTAGGCAATCACCAGTTGCCGCAGGAGTGATTCGTCTTCCAGAACGTACACTCGGTATGTGTCTTCCTTCTCATTCATGATTTGTGAAGGGAGTTCCTTAAGCTGTGACATGGCCACAGTTTAACGCAAAGGCCCCACATCGTCTATACAGCCTGCACCTGATACCCGCATCGGGCGAATACCCGGCAAAAAGAACGACTATCCCCCACCTAACGGGTCGGATACTCGTTAATCAGCAGCCAGTACATGCCAAGATGGCGAACAGCTTCGCTAAACTCCTCAAAGTTAATGGGTTTACAAACGATACTATTTACCCCGAGCTTGTAGCCAGAGATAAGGTCGGACTCCTCCCGCGAGGAGGTTAAAATCACCACGGGCAGGGTCTTGAATTTATCACTCTTACGGATGTACTCCAGGGCTTCGAGGCCATCCTTTACCGGCATTTTCAGGTCCAGCAGCACGAGTTGCGGCTCGTAGGGGGTGCGATCCGTATATTTTCCGGTACATTCGAGGTAATCGATTACCTCCTGACCGTTGCGGACTACATCCACCTCGTTGAGAACGCCACACTTCTTCAGCGCCCGCGTCGTCAACAACTCATCGTCCGGGTTGTCCTCAGCTAGTAGAATTTTTTTCGGAATCAAACTGCGTGTGGTTGAGGGTGAAATAGAAGGTCGCGCCTTTTCCTGTCTGGCCTTGGGCCCAAATCTGACCTCCGTGGCGATTGATGATGGTCTGCGCAGATGCCAAGCCGACCCCCGACCCTTCAAACTCACGATCACTGTGAATGCGCTGGAATGGCCGGAACAGCTTGTTTGAGTAAGCCATATCAAACCCGACTCCATTGTCACGAACATAAAAGGCCAACACCGAATCATCGGACTGCTCGGATAAGGTAACGTGCTCCTGCCCCACCTCGATGAGCGGGTTTTCCACGCCGTGGGTATACTTCCAGGCGTTGCCGATCAGGTTGTCCAGCACACTGCCGATCAGCCGCAGGTCCCCCTGCCCCTTCAGCCCCGGTGCTACCCGCACCTCTACCGGGTAATCCGGCTCCACCACGCGGCAGTTTTCCACCACCCGCTTTGACATGGCGGTGATGTCCAGCGAAACCACATTGAGCTCACCAAAGCTCGTTCTGGACAGCCGCAGGATACTGTCAATGAGCTCGGCCATATTGGTCGAGGCCCGGTGAATACGCCGGATGTAGTCGCTGGCCGTATCGTCGAGTTTATCTCCGTACTCCTCCTGCAAGGCCTGGCTAAAGCCGGACATTGCCCGCAGTGGGGCCCGCAAATCATGCGACACGGAATAGGCGAAGCCCTCCAGGGCACCACTGGCCGTGTCCAGTTGCTGCCGACGCAGCGAGAGCTGGTCCATCAAGCGTTCGTGCAGGCGCTGGTTCTCAAACTCTACCCGCTTACGCTCGGTAATGTCCTGTATCTGCGAAATGAAAAACTTCGGCTCGCCTTGCTCGTCCCTGACCAGAGAGACACTGAGGTGGCTCCAGATGATGTCCCCCGACTTATGGAAGTAGCGCTTATCCATGTGGTAGACGTTAATCTCGCCCTTGAGCATAGCCTGCACATGATCCAGGTCGGCTTCCAGGTCCTCTGGGTAGGTGATGGACTGAAAATCCATCCGCAACAACTCATCCTCAGTATAGCCAAGGATATTGACCAAGGACTTGTTCGCGCGCAGCCAACTGCCGTCCGGCGCGACGAGGGCCTTGCCGATCGCACTGTTTTCAAATGACAGCCGGATCAACTGCTCACGCTCGCGGACCTGCCTGAGGTTCTTCTGCTCAGCGCTCCAGATTACCCAGGTGCCGAACACGACAAAGACAACACCGATGCCCAGGGTTATCAACCTGGCACGGTGATACGGAGCGTAGAATTCACTTTGGTTCAGCATAACGACCAGGCCGGCGTTATGCTTGGAAATGGGCAGATAGGCCGTCACAACCGGGGCACCATGAAGGTCTTGTCCCTCCAGCACGCCCTCCTTCCCCTCCAGGGCCAAGCGCATTGAGGGCGTCAGCTCACGGGTATTTTCGACCACCAGCACCGAGTGTTGCCCACTCGGCATGTGGCCCGTGCCGATCAGGATGTATTTGCCCGTGCTCGTATCCTCATATGCCAGCAAGAGCTGGCCCGTCTCCAGAAAGCTCTCCTGCTTCAGGAGCAATTCCTTCACGTTGTCTAAGTTATGCTCGTGAGGCGTATCCCCATGTACCCGGCCCGACTTGACCTCATCCAGCAGCATGTAGGCATCGAGCACATCACCCTGGGTATTGGCAAAGGCCCGCAACATATCCAGATGGCGCTCATGCGCACTGCGGTACACCACCCAGATGCCAATCATGCCCGTAAGGAGAGCGATGAAAACGAGGATGAGCACCAGACGCACGAGGTGCTTCAAGTCCTTTTTTGAGTCATAACCGTAGTAAAAAGACTTTGGGCTCAAACCGATGGACTTGGATTTCATGGAGTTATTGAGATAGTGTGTTCAGTTCTGGGCGATGGCAACTGTAAGAAACAGCGATGATGCGCCACGAAGTCATGTCTGAAACCCCTATCGGTAATAGCGCGCACTGACCTAAATAGCCTTGAGGTTTACGTAAAGCCCCACCCGGCAGCCACCGCAGCACCCAATGGCAGGGGCGGAGGGAATCGAACCCCCGACCAAGGGTTTAGAAAACCCCTGCTCTATCCTCTGAGCTACGCCCCCGCAGCTAAGCTCAATGCTGCCCGCATTCAGGCGCGTGAGTTGAACACAGGCAAGCAAATATCCTTGGCACCAGACCACGCGTTTACCCGCCCCCATGCTTCGTCCTTGTATCCCGCTTTTCGACATGACACAACCATGGGCATGAGCTGGATAAAGTGGGCACGCTACTACCCCTTTTATAAAGGGCGCGGCTGGTTCGTCTTTCAACAACCCGTCAGATGCGTACTCGAAAGCCTGCCCTCGCCGACCCAGGTGAGCATGTTCGACGGCAGCCAGATCACCATCCGTCCCCGCGACTACATCGACGCCATGGTCTACTGCTTCGGCGACCACGACCCCTCCATTTCCTGGTGCCTGAAGAAACTGCTCCGCCCGGGGGACACCTACGTGGACATCGGGGCCAACATCGGCACGGAAGTCATGCCCGCGGCCAGACTCGTCGGCCCGCACGGAAAGGTCCACGCCTACGAGCCCTCACCGGACTGCATCACCATGCTTGAGCAATCGCTCGCCCTCAACCACTACGAGCACGTTCAGCTACAGCCCCTGGCCGTCTCGGATAAGCCCGGCACGCTCACGCTCTCCGCACCGGTGGACAACTCCGGGCTGGCTCAGGTAAGCGAGGCCACAGCGCCGACCGGGGTGGCCGTGAAAGTCGTCACCCTCGGGGAAGAAGCCGCACTGTTCGACACGCCGATACGCTTGCTCAAGATCGATGTCGAAGGCCACGAAACCCAGGTCCTCCGGGGTGCAAAGGCTTTATTCGAAAAGAACCCGCCCCAGCACGTCTTGATCGAAATCTGGCCCGATCCCGACACCCCCTTCTCGCAGCGCGAAGCCGTCAGCCTGCTCACCGGCTGGGGCTACCGCGCTCAGCAACTACTCCGGCGCTTCTCCTCCCAGAGCACCCTTCGCACCGTCGAGGGAGACAGCGTCAGCCAAACAAGCGCGGACTTTCTCTTTTCCCTTCCACACCGCGAGCGCTGAGCTAAGCTACCCATACTTTTCGCATGAAAGTCGGCATCGTCATTGGCACCTACAACAACGCGGACTATATCGGCGAAGCCATCGCCTCTGTTCGCGCCCAGTCCATGCCGGACTGGACCTGCCTGTGCATCGACAACAGTAGCGCAGACGACACCCCTGAGCGCATCCACGCCTCCATTGACGGTGATGCCAGATTTCGCTTTCTCTCCATCCCCAACCGCGGCCCCTCTGCCTGGCGAAACACCGGCTACGCAGCACTACCCGAGACGTGCGAGTACATACACTTCCTCGATGGGGACGACCGCCTCGAACCTGATTTTCTGGCGGAGCTCGTTGCCTACCTCGATCAACACCCCGAGGTCGGCCTCGTAGCCTGTCGTCACACCTTGATTGATACCCGCGGCACCCCGCTTGGCCCCGGCCGCTGCAACCGCTTCATGCCGGGTGTGCTTGGGCTGCCCAAATTACTCAAGGACGCCGACACCCTCACACCCTTTACCTCGCTCTTTGCCGCCACCGGGCAAGGACCATTCGCGCTCTTTCGACGCTCCAGCTATGCCCAAACCACGGGCTACGAGCCCGACTTCTGGTCACACGAGGATGCGGACATTTTCTGCCAAATGGGCCTGCGGGCGGAGGTGCACTTCTTCCCGCGTCCACTCTACGCCAAGCGCGTCCATACCCGTAATCTGACCCACTCTTCGCGGGCCAACTACGGTAAATTCCGAGACAAGTGGGACAACTACCAGGCGGCCGACGCCGAGGAGAACGCCCGCATCGAGCGAGCTCTCCGCTACTACTACGGCACCCACGCCCCCTTCCGCCATCTCAAGGTAGCCGCACTCGCCCTCAAGTACACCCTGCGGGACCGCAAGCTCGCCCCGCTACGCTGGGCATTTGCCTGCCTGGCCAAGGGCCTCTGCCAATTCCTGTTCAAGCGGGAGCTAAAGCAAAAGCTGGCCACCCGCCCACGGGCTCAGCACCCGCCTTCATAAAGCGTCAGCGCAAATCATCTCTCAGGCAACTCCCATCTCGATCGGCGTATGCTGGTACTGGTGGTATAGCTCCAGGCAACGCTTCTCGGTCCGCACACCGCCCGAAGTGCTCACCCCCATCGAGCAGGCCGCTGCCGCCCCCAGCCCAAGTTGCAGTGCCTCGGCATAAGGCCGCTCCTCGTGCAACGCGTAGAGCACTCCTGCGGTAAAGGCGGAGTTGACCCCGCCAAAACTGGACAGCTTCTTCAGCGGCAGATTCACCCCACGCTGAAAGGTGACCTCTCCTTTGCGATTCATGATGAGCCCTCCCTCGCTGAGCTGGAGAATGACGGCACCCCCCACACCCATGCCGATCAACTGCTTGCAGGCCTCGTGAATGGCATCACGGTGCAGCCCGGATTGATAGCGTAGTTGAATCCCGGTCAGGAACTCGACATCCCCCTCGGTCAAAAAAAGGTAATCGGTAAACTTCAGGGCCTTGAAGATGCTCTCCGCCCTTCCCTCAACGGGAATGATCGACACCGCCGTGTCGATGCCCGCCTTTTGCGCCAGGCGCAGCATCTCCGCCGCCTGCGTCCCGGACAGTTTATGCGTACGGTCCAGTTCCCCCAGGCCCAACAGCGGCCCCAGATAGAACATTTTCGCATCGGTGGCATCCAGGCTCACGTCCCACAGCGACAGGCTCGTGTGCGCCCCCATCCGGGTCAGGATGTAGCGCTCACCCGTTTCCGGGCGGACCATCACATCGTTGTATGTCGTGTGCTCGACCTTGGACACGCGGAGGGAGGCGATGTCGAGATGGTGCGCCTTGCAGTCTTCTACCACCGCCTGCCCATCCACATCCTGCCCCACCCATCCGGCAGCCGACAGCTTGAAGTCCGCCCCAAGGCGCACCAGGTTGATAAGCACGTTGTAGGCAAAGCCACCATTGCTGATTTCCTCGCGTAAAATCTGGGCAGCCTTTCCTGAAGTCGGAAAAGCGTCCACACGCTTGATATAGTCGATGGCATAGGCGCCCGCGGATAAGATTCCTGAACGATTCATAATGTTTAACGGCTTGGCTTGGCACTGAGTGCCGAAAGTAAGATCACCCACAAGGTCACCCCGAGGATAACCACGGGTAGTTGCAGTGCGGTGGGCAGAAGAAACACGACCGAAGTCAAGGGCAGCCAGAGAACCCAGTGGAAAAATTGAGTCGGCACCAGGATGCGGCAGGCATAGCCCTTGAACGGCGTGATCTCCGCCCGCAGGCGTGACCAGTCATAGTCCAGACTCCGCCAGTTCAGGATCATGCCGCACACGGGGTTATAGAACAGGGCCGAATAAACCACCAGGTCCAGAAACAGTTTGGGCAGTAGAACTTGCGGGCTTCCCCCCGTGCCCAAGAGCCAGGAGTAGAAGTTGAATTTATAATAGCTCAGGCAGCCCCAGGCCCCAAAGAAGGAGATATTAAAGGCCAGGTTTTTAAAATTCTGCCGCTCCCAGCGCCCCTTCTGCTGCATGTACACCTTGAGCACTTCAGAAAGCCCGCCCACGATCAAGCCCATGCCGAACACCCCGAACAGCGGCCCGAGGCGGTTGCGCATCGCAATCAGCCAATCGAACAAGAAGGCTGTCTGCGGAACATAGAAGTACGCACACACAACGGAGACGATGAAGACCTGTATCGCCACGATGGCCGGCCAGGTTGTCTTGAGTCGCTGGCAACCCGCCAGGATACCGCTGGAGAGCGAATCGATGCCAGCCGACGCATGCCCCGCCCCACTCGGATAACAAGCCACCAACCCGGAAGAGCCAGTTGAGATGCGGTTGCGTGCGCGGGCCGTGACGCGGCCTCCAAAGGTAAGCGGTGCCCCCTCGGCCACGGCTCGGTGCAGCAGCGTGCTGCGATGTGATGCTGTGTTTTGCATAAAGATTCCCTCGATTAAGCTACGCCTTCTCTGGCTTTACCGTCAGTGATAGCAGCACGACCCAGAACGCTACCGCCAGCGAGGCCACCGGTATCTGCAAGGCCTCGGGCAGCGAATAGATCAACCCGGTGAGCGGTATCCAGAAGCACCAGTTATTCAGCAAGGCGGGAAAGCCCTTGGTCAGGTAGTAAGCCACCGGACTCCGCGTCGCTTCATTAAAAGCGGAACCCCGAAAACCACCATCGCGAAACATCAGGACCGCCAGTTGGTAGGGATTGGCGATCAGCACGGTCCAGACAAATTGATCGAAGGCGATCTTGGTCAAAACCGTGCCCAGTCCGTTGCCCGCACCAAAGAGATAGGACTGAAACGCATACAGGTAGTTATTCATCAGCCCCAGCAGGCCAAATACCAGCAAGCCGTACGCGGCATGCGTCCCCGCCTTGCGCACGGACTTATACATCCCCGTGCAAAGCCCCAATGCCACGGGTAAAATGCCACCCGCGATCCCTATGCTCAAAAAAGAGAACAGGAGTTGGTTGCTCTCCTTCAAAGCCATGATCGCACTGTACGTACGGCTAGTCGCTGGTATCGCATAATAACTGCCTACCACGGCGGCGATCAGCGCGATGACGATCAGGCCCGACCAACGGGCTTGGTAGGCGGCTTGAAAACCGTGCCGAATCCCCGGCAGCAGCAAGGCCGTCACGTTCGGGCTCTCCGGCTCGGGTACGATTGCTTCACCTGCCAGCAGCATATTCCGCGAACGGTAATACTTGCGCGCGTAGTAGCTGAAGCCAGCCGCTCCTTCGATATGCGGTGTGAGTAGTCGTCGATGTGTCTGCATTTACTTGCTCGTTTGAATCGTTGAGGGAGGCAAGGGAGCAACGAGCAAAGCAGGTGACTAAAAATCCTCGTATATGCAGGCATGCAGGGTCATGCCATGTCAGCGCGCCAAGGGTATGGCTGCGCCAGGTCGCAAGGCCGGATCACGACGTTCAAGCTCTCGCTTCACACCGGAGGCGACTTTGCCGATGGTTTAAAAAACCATGCGAGCCGCTCGTGACGGTGTGCTTTCCGATCTTGCTTGTAGCCAGATGACGCTGCCTGCGATAAGTACTTACCTTATACATGAACAAAAAATAACGCTGTGAAATGACAGGGTATTTGTTCTGCAACGATCTGGGGGCGGCATGCATGCTCCGTACCAACAACGTGGCTAGCAATCACATCCTTGGTGAAAGCCTTGCTGGCACTGTTGTATATAGAAACATGCATTCCCGTTATGAGCCTAATCATACCACAGACGGGATTGCGATTCTCCCACCGGCTTGCAGGAAAACCGTACGAAATTAACAGCTGTGTCGTTCAGACAAGCATCATCAAGGCGGTGCTTACCTACCCGCAAAAGTATCGAACTCGCTTGCATTCATAACGATCCGCCTAAAAAGTGGTACATAGTTAACCGAACACAGAGGGGAACACGGCATCAGGCACAAGTTATGCTTAATCCTGACCCTCTCCTCTGCATCAGAAAGTCCGAAACCGGTAGAACACTGTGGCCAATATTTTATCCAACGAGCCCAAAATCGAACTCCTGCCCTCTAGCCAGCATGGAGTCAAAGCCACGACCTTCCAAAAGCAATGCGTGGACTTTCACTGGCATTTTCACCCCGAGGTGGAGCTCACCTGGGTGGATCAGGGCGAGGGCATCCTTCACGCCGGGCAGTCTATTTACCCCTATGGACCCAAGCAATTGATCCTCGTCGGAGCGAACCTGCCCCACGCCTACGGCTCGGACCCAAGCCAACGCAACGGTGCTAAATGGGTCGCACTGCACTTTCGCCCTTCCCTGTGGGGTGACGCCTTCTGGCAACTGCCTGAAAACAACCGTATCCAGGAGCTGCTGGTTCAAGCCACCTGCGGATACATCTACCGCGGCCCTACCGCCGAGGCCTGCGCCGAGCTCATGAAGCGCATAGAGGCCCGCAGCCCCGGCGACATGCCACTGGCCCGCCTGATGGATCTGCTCGAGCTTCTCGCACGGGATAAAAATGGCCATCGCCTCAACCCCCGCCCTGCCAACAGCTCAAAGGAGCGCACACTGGACCCTCGCCTGACCCAAATCCTCGGCAAGCTCGAAAGCATGTGTACCCAGGCAGAGCTCACGCAGGCCGAGGTCGCTCAGTGGATCAATATGTCCCCGCAAACTTTCTGCCGCTATTTCCAGCGTTTAACCGGACGCAGATTCCAGCATCACCTCAATGAGCTGCGTATTGCCCGGGCCTGCACCAGCCTCCTGAGCACGGAGAAGTCCATTGCGGAAATCGCCTACGAGTCAGGCTTCAACAATCTCTCCAATTTCAACCGCCGCTTTCGCGAATTTACCAGCCATACACCGCGCACCTACCGCAAAACCAAGGGTGGTCTGCACATGGAGTAAGCTATACCCTCAAGCCCCGGTCCAACGCTAATCAGGCTTTCTTCACACCCTGCTGAGCAATTTCTGCAATCAGCTTCCAGGTGTGCTCATTAAAAATAGCCTCATTGGCCGGGGTCATCTCATGCGCCGAGTAATAAAACATGAGCTGATCCATTGGCAAACGGAAGGCCTCACCCGCCACCTCAAGATAATGCGCCAGATCTTCGTCACGGTGACGCTGGGCCTCCATCAGAAACATGGACTTCCGGCCTTTCTCCACAATCTTCGGATTCACCTTTTGGTAAACGTCGAAAATCGTACCCTTCATGCGGTGCATCTTGTAATCAGAACGCCGCACGTGACCGTCCGAACCGATAAAATCGAGATGCTCGCAATCCAGCAAACGGTCAAAGAGAACCTCCTGACCGGGCTGGATGAAGAGGCTCACCACCGCAGAGGAATGGCATTGCTTGGCCAGTCCGCTCATGCGGTTTACAAACTCGGCAAACTTGCTGTAGTACCAATCGGCCGGATCGGCATCAGACGGCCTCAACTTGATCGCCTCCGGATTGAAGCAGGGGTGAGCATGCGGCTCATCCCAGACCAAACCATCGAAGCCGAAATCATTAAACAACTTGGGAATAAACGTTTCAAAGTGGGCGATCACCTTGGGATGGCACACGGATGAAGGCATTTCGTTTAAATCAACAACAGTACCATCTTCATTCAAACTGAAGGTATCCGGGTGCTGCACGGTGAAGTGGTTAAACCCCTCGATCCAACCCGCGGTCAGCCCCGCCCAGCGGTTCGGAACCGCGTGAATCTTTAAACCATGCTTGTGCGCAAGGTCACGCACATTACGTACGCGCTGCGCGTGCCAGGCGCCGATTCCATCACTATGGCAATTCAGGTGTGTTTCCTGAATACATATCGACACGACATCCACCCCCATATCCGCCATCTTGGCAAAATCCCACTCCAGATGCCTGCTGATTGTGGAGTGGACGTGAGGGGCATAGTAGTAACAGTTAATCATCATTTTATAGGGGATTACGTGAAAAACAGGACATCTATCGGATGCTAAGGCGAGCGCCTTGACAGGCACTGCGCGACCCAAAGCACCAGGCTGTGAATGCTTTCATCGTTGTTCAAATACTCAGTTCCTTTCAGAAGTTTGCGCTGCAATCTCGTACCAAATGGTTGGAATGCTCAGGCCAATCGTGAACTCGTAGCGCCCCTCTGTGCTTTTGCTGACAGCAATCTCTTCCACTCGATCACCTTTTTCGTCCAGGGCCCAGACGCGGATCGGCTGTTCGTGCTCCATGCTGACGCGTGCCGAGACGAGCCCAACAAGGCTGGGTGCCTCACCCCAGTCGGTCCCGACAGAGACGTGATTCTCGTCGGTCCAGCCCATGTTCGTGTTCTCAGTGATGCCATTGGCAATGAGCAGCATCCGCCCACTTTCCACCAGTGGTTTATTGTCCTGAGCCGTCAGCCCGATGATCTGCCAGTTCTTCTCCCGGATCGTCTGAATGGCAAGCCCATCCAGTTGCACAGTATCGCCTTCGGTATAGCCGAGCAGCACCTTGGTTTTAGGCGTATCAACGGTGATAAGTCCGGCTTCCAAGTTCGTTCGATCCCACACAAATTCACCCGTATCGGAAGTGATGGTGGACGCTACGATTTCTTCTTCGAACACCAGGGGGTACGCTTCTGCGGCATCTTCTGTCAGCGACACGCCCACCTGGTGCTGGAAGGCCAGCTCCGGGGGAATCTCATAAAACTGCGTCCCGAATAGCCCAGGCCTGCGCTGGAAAATCAGCTCCTGCTCCATGGACTGCGAGAGCGGAATTTCCACCTGAATATCGTTCGGGCTCAAGTCGCCCCGGCGATAGAGGTTCGCCGCAAGGATCATGTTGGCCATCTTGGTGGGATGCGGTGAGTAGTCGAAGAATCGGCTAACATACCCCTTATCCCATCCCTCAGTATCATTGTTGCCCTGATAGAGAAAGTAGAAAATACCGTCCCAATCCTGCATCGCGGCATAGATAGCTGACATGATGGGGGCTTCTCCCGAATAGAAATTTGGCGCCGGATGGTCGTACTCGGTCATGATGAAAGGCTTTCCGTAAACCCGGCGAACACCGAGCCCTGCCAGTTCCAGCTCCGGGTCATTCACCATGCTGATATTGTTTATGGTCCAGTTTTCAGGGCTCCAGCCCTGACCGCCAAACTTGGGGTGCTCCCAGTAATAGTGCGTATCAACGATGTCCAGCTCCGCCATGATCGTCGACATGGAGAACAACACCTGACTGCCGACCAGCAAGGCATCACAGCCAAGTTCATTCTTCAGGTAATCGCTCATCTCGCTGTAGAATGTCGATTCCAGATAATAGAGAAAGGCATACCAGTCCCGAAGCGCCTGCTCGGACACCGTAGAGAGATACAGCGAGACATTGCCCACCTCCAGCGCCTGATCATCCGGGAACGTGTTGGGCACGACTTCTACATCCGCAAAGTAGTAATTCACACCGCCGCTAAGCAGGGATGAGAAGTTTATCCGCAGGTCCGCCTTATCAGCCAGAAAAGTATACTCAAACTCCTGCCAGGTGGGCTCAAGGTGGATGTGATGATCCAGGCTCCTGGCACCCCACGGCTCTTCCGCTTCCTGCATATAGAACTTCATGTGGCTGGCTTCATCGGCCCGCCCTTTGAACCTTACCGTATAGCCCTTGTTCTGCTCCAGCGCCAAGGCTTGACGGAGCTCAACCGACCATCCGGCGGTGCCGGGCTCATCGACTTCGACCCTGGCAACATGACCGTACTGGGCATCGGAAACCGCACGCGCTTTCACCACAGCGCCCTGCTTCAGGCTCAAGTCCCAACCCTCAGTCCCATTACTGAAATCGCCATTTTGAACAAGATTGGTCGCGGCCCCATCCGCGTAATCCACTTTCCAGACTCTCATCAGATCTTCGGTCGAGCCATACCGATCGAGAAGCCACTCATTCCATTGGCGCATCAAGTCCTCTTCGAACACGGCCGGCATCGGCTTACTGCGCAGACGGCCCGTGTATCCACTGTGCCAGCCGATAACCAAACCATTCTCGTTGTAAATCTCCACTACAGCAACCGCGGGGTCTTCAGCCAGCGTAAGTCCGGTGTAGGGATTCTCATAGCTCAACACCTGCTTGGCGTAGCGCTTTTGCAGGTCAATGAGCGGCTGATAGAACATACCAACGCGCTGCGAATCAGAGAAACCAAGCTCATCCACCTCGATCGGCAAACCATCCGCCGAGGTAAAATACCGCGAACAGAGCAGATTGATGTTCGTGTAAATGCCCTTCTCCTTCAGCGCATAAACAAAATACGCAAACCGATCCATCGACTCGGAATCGAGTTCAAGTGTGTCACTTCCGTTTACACCAAAAATGTTCCGCTGCCCCTTGGCCCAGCCGAAATCCAGTTGGTGAAAACGCACGATGTTGGTACCGAACTTGGCCAATCGCCCCGAGACTTTATCCGCGATCTCGTGTTGAGGAAAGTTCGAGCCAGCCCCGACATTAAAGCCCAGGAAGCGAATCGGCTCCTCTCCCTCATAGAGATGACCATCGGGGCCGGCATGGATATACCCCATGCTCCCCGCGGGAGCCGTCAAGGTGGAGGCCAGGCTGACGATGTTCTCGGAGGAGTCATCATAGGGCAACTGGAACGGAACCATTTCAGCCGCATGGGCGGCAGTCGCCCCTACGGCGCAAAGCAACAGGGAAAGAAGCTTAGATGCAGGCTTTCGCGGGGGACACTTAATAGCGTTGGGTAGATTCTTCATATGTGTAGGCATTCGATGAGGCAAGGTTGTGAGAGAGGTTTAATGGCTGCTTGCTGCACCCGATGCTTGAGCTTCACGATCAATGGCGACGCTTCGCCCTTCGCGGGAAGACTCATACGCCGCCAGCACTAGCCGCAGGGTATCAATACCCTCAGCGACTCCCGGTGTAAAATCCTGACCGGAGTCAAGAGCGCCGGTAAAGTAGTCCATCTCTGCCTCCCACGGTTCTCGCTTGTATCCCTCGGCCAGAGTCGCTTCAACCAGTTCATGGCTTCCGTCCGGCGCGCAACTGCCACAGCACATCGTCGCCGTAGATTTGCCATAATCGACTGTGATGCAGCCGTTATCCGCCATAATCTCCACCCCGACGAAGCCGGCCGGAGAAGTCCAGCCACAATCGATATACCCGAGGCACTCATTGCCGAACTCCAACAAGGCGATGACGTTATCATCCACCGGGATATCCTTACGCAACGTAGCCACTTGGGCCGACACGCTTTGGATGGGGCCTTGATACCATTGGCATAAATCAAAGGCATGAACGGCCATATCGAGCAGCGCGCCCCCGCCAGAAATTTTCTGGTTATAAAACCAGTCCGTCTTAGCCCAGCCCGGCCACGGTCCTGAATGCGCAAAGCGGACGCGGATCATGTAGGGCTTGCCGATTTTACCGCACTCAAGCGCATCCTTGGCTGCCCGATTGAGTTCATTGAAGCGATGAGAAAACCCAACCATGACACGACGCTTGGTCAGGCGTGCCGCCTCTTCAATGCGCTTGGCTTCTTCCAACGTCAGGGCTATGGGCTTCTCCAGGAGCAGATCACACCCGGCGTTCAAACAATCGACAGCAATTTCCGCATGAAACTTATTAGGCGCACAGATCGAAACCACATCGAGCGATTCAGCCTCCAGCATTTTTTTATAGTCGCTGTACTCGCGCTCAAATTGCCAGCCTCGATCGCGAACACCCGCAAGCACCTTGGCGTCAGGTTCAGCAACCGCCGTCAATTCGCAGTTCTTCGCTTCGACATAGCCCGGGATATGACACGCCTGCGCGATCGCTCCTGCTCCAATAACTCCAATTTTATACTTTTTCATATGCTTAAATTTTAAACCAGGTTGTTTGATGCTAAATGCTTCAATTGCTGCTCCATGAACTGTATCGCCAATTCAATGTCCTTAGCCGGGGTCACCCCCACCTCACGCTCGACGACGAGATAGCCATCGAAACCGACTTCCGCCAGGGCCTCCAGGTACTGTGGCCAGCGTACAGCCCCTTGCCCGAGGGGCATTTCAGCGAAAAGCTCGCCTGTTTCGGCCACGAGTTGCTCAAAGCCGCCTTCGGCAAATGCCGCGTAGACTTTCTCCGGATCGCAAATGCGCTTGTGAATACCGTCTTTTACGTGCGTATGGACGATGCACTCGCCGAGGGTGTGCACCGCCTCAACGGGGTCCTCATTAAGCACCATGAGCAGATTTGCCGGATCGAGATTCACCCCAACGCCCTTGCTCCCTGTCGCCTGAATAAAGCGAGCAAGGGTATCGGAACGCTCTGGCCCAGTCTCAATCGCAATCACCGCCCCGGCCTCGGCCGCATAATTTCCCAAGTCGGTCATCGCATCGAGCAATGCGGCATACTCCGGGCGTGTGCTATCCTCGGGGATCACGCCGATATGCGTCGTTACGACGCGGCATCCGAGCTGCGGCAGCAGATCGATAATGCGCTTCTCATATTCGATTTTAACCGCATTGTGCTTGGCCACACGGAAGCCGTGCCCAGGCAAATCACCACACAGGGCAGAGATTTCAAGCCCGTGGTCGTCGCAGAATGCCTTCAGCTCTGCCAGTTCCCGCCGCGAGAATTCAGTTAAATCATGGTCTGGGTGGACAGCATGTAGCTGCACCCCTTCAGCCCCCAATCGGGCGGCCGTAGCAATGCCTTCTCGCAAAGGCTGTTTGAGCAGTTCCGCTATAATTCCGATTTTCATTTCGCCAGAAGTCCTGTGTTTAAGTGAATGAATTCAGAGCAGTCCGCCTATCAGGCATGCGCGCAGTGTGACTCCATTGTATGCCATTTATCCCGCTCACCCAGTGTTCGGGTGGCAGCCTCAACAATGGCCATAATCTCCAAAGTCTGCTCCTGCGGGATGGTCTGTTTTCCGCTCTCGAAGAAATGGAGCATAGCGTTGATAAACCGCGGAAAGAACCCATCCATTGGCCCCGTGCATAGGGTCTGTGGCGACTCGTTTGTGCCGCTAGTGGCGCTGCGAAGTGTCATCTCAAAAGGGGCACCATCAACGAGATTGATCACTCCCCGACGTCCATCCGAATAGTCAATCACCATGAGGTCTGCCTCGCTGTTTCCACCATGCATGATGCGCGAAGCCCCTACTCCTAACGCCATCACGAGCATCTCAATCTGGTGAATGGCATACTCCTCAAATGAGCTGCCACCCCCGCTTACGGAGGCAAAACGAATGGGTCCGCTGACGCCCTTGAGCGCAAGTTCCAAAGCCGGGGCATAACGCAAAGCCGAACACGACATCAGGGGCGTGCCATGCTGCTCAGCCTTGGCGAACAACCGCTTCGCTACTTCCAGAGAGGGCGCAAAGGGTTTGTCAATATAGACGGGCTTACCGCTGCGCAGCGCTAAGTCTGCCAGCTCTTCATGACTCTCGACATGGTCAGGAGCGAGCACAGCGATCACGTCACACTCGTCGACGATCTGCTCGATGCTCTGGGCAACGCCAACACCCTGCTCTGCACACCAGGCTTCCAGGCTTTTCTTGCCCGGGGCGGTCTCCTTCTCCCATGCAAGCGATAGGGAAAAGGAATCAGACAAGCCTGAATCCTTAATCATTCCAGGGAAGTTATTGGCATGCCACTCGTCGATGGAGTGATCTATAAAACCGATTTTTTTCATCGTATCCGGTCCAATTCAGTTTGAGCTTTTTATTTAAAAAGAGGGGGTTCATGGCCGCACCCATTGCCGAATGCGGTATACATTGCCCAGAATATAGCTCAGGCTCGCATCACTGAAAAGGCATATTGCTTGCACCTGTATCTTGGATAAGTGATGGTTTTAGGATAAGCATGAATCCCCCGCAACAGAGAGCCGCCAACGTCTGTAGGAATGCCGTCAGTTAAGAAACTCCAGGCCAGGAGGCACATCCCCTCGAATACCCCTAAAGCCAAGCGCAAGCTTAGCGGGGTTGACTCGACCCTGAGCAGCCGACCGTCCATCCTGCTCGCGCTGAGTTGGTACTCCATGGGACTGCACAAGGGAATTGCTCGCTATGCAAAACAGGCGAACTGGATTCTCGATGCGAGCATGACCAGAAGCCTCATCGCCCCGGTGAACTGGCAGGGGGACGGCATCATCTCACAGCTTTATGGCAACACCAACTTGTTTCGGTTTATCGCTAAACAAAAGTGCCCGGTAGTTAATATTGGCGACGTCAAAATCCCGGGTATACCGACCGTCCGTAGCGACCATGTAAAGCTCGGACAAGCCGCCGCAAGGCATTTTCTCAAGCGGGGTTTCAAACATGTCGCCTTTTGCAGTCGATCCAACAGGAAGCTCGCCTCCGTCCAGTTGAGAGGCCTCTCTCTGAAAAAAAGCATCGAGGCAGCGGGCGCCAAGTGCTACGGACTCTATTGGAAGGGTTCCTACAACTACGGTGATACGAACTACAACAAGGCGCAGTTCCTCGCTTGGTTGGGGCAACACATAGCCCAACTACCCAAACCTCTGGCCATTCTGGCCGAGCACGACGAGGTCGGCATCGAGGTCATGCAGGCTTGCATCCAGCAGGGGATAAGAATCCCGGAGGACGTGGCTATCCTCGGGATTGATAACGACACGCTACGCTGTGAATTCGCCCCCGTCGCGCTCTCAAGCATCGATAGCAATCAAGAGATGGAGGGCTACGAAGCAGCCGCACACCTCGACCTGCTACTCAAGGGGGAACCCGTACAGGAGGAGCCCATTCTCGTCCCCCCGCGAGGCCTGATCAAACGACAGAGCACAGACATTATCAACATCAAGCACCCCCATGTGAGAGCGGTCTTAAAACACATCTGGGCAGATTACTCTCAGCCAATCAACGCGAAGTCCATCGCCACCAAGGTCCCTATCTCGTACCGCTGCCTGCATGATGCCTTTCAGAGACATGTGGGGCATACCATGGCCGAGGAAATCACCTGCCAACGACTGAAGAAAGCCAAGCACCTGCTCGTCGAAAGCGACATGAGAATGTATGAGATTTCCAGCGCGTGTGGCTTCACAGATGACACGATATTCGGCGTTGTTTTCAAGAAGGAAGCAGGCATGACACCTGCACAATATCGCCAGGCAAACCGGGTCGATTGAGCAACTCCCCCCCTACCGATCGGCAGAAAATCACAGGTTGACGTACTTCAGCCCAGCATCCCCCGGCGCAACTCATTCAGTTACATCCCGCATTGCAGCATCTTTCATCTGTCGGGGGCTCATGCCATAGTACTGGCGAAAGGCACGCGAGAAGCTGTTAGCATCAGCATAGCCACATAACAAAGCAATCTCTGCGATGGGCGCAGGCGAAAGGTGTAACAGATTTTTAGCCCGCGCCATTCTCAAGCCCGCACAAAAGCGCCCCGGGCTGACACCATACGTTTCCCGGAATCGCCGGCTGAGGTGCTCCCGGCAAACCCCCACAAACTCCGCCAAGTCCTCTTGTGTAAAGGGAGACTGGTAGTTGCTCAGGATGTATTCACGCGAACGAAGTGCAACATCCTCAGACCTCGGCAATGAATCCGGCACCCGACAACAAGCCATCAACAGTTGATAGGCCAGAGACGACTCGTGGAAGCGATCAACAAAGGCACGGTTCTGGTAGCAATCGATGATCTCGCGCAGCAGCCGCGTCGCCAGGCTCCCTTCCGGCATGCTGACTTTACGCCCCCGCTGCTCGATCAGTCCGAGAAAAATTTCGTCCGCGCCGCTCATGCATACCCACTCATTCTCATACGGCAGGCTGCGGCTGTCCGGAACCCCGTAGCAAGTGCTTTCACCATAGCGAAACAGGATCGCCTCGCCCGGATGCGCCATGTGACGCTCTCCCTCAGCATCGAGGTAGCAGCACCCCCGGACCGTGCGCTGTACCACACAAATGCTTGGCTCATTCGCACGCTTTAGGTTCTCAAAAAAATAGCCACGCTCATGCCGTATTTCTGAAGCTGAATAGAGGATAGACAGAAGTGGCATACTCATCAAAAGTCACATTTTGCATAGTAATAGTCACAAAGCAATTCTTGATTCTACCCACATCCATCCATGACATGAGGCTAAACACACAAAGAATCAGAGCTGCTTAACCCACCCAATTTAATATGAGCTGTAAAATTACTTTAATCGGTGCTGGATCCGTGGTCTTTGCCAAGACCCTCATTGGCGACATCCTGCAATTCCCGGAGCTGTCCGATGCCACAATCTGCCTAATGGACATCGATCCAGATAGGCTGAAGGTCGCCGACATCATGATGAAGCGCATGGCCAGCAAACTCAAGGTGAAGGCAACCATCACTTCTACCATGGACAGGCGGGAAGCTATCAAGGATGCCAAGTACGTCATCTGCACCATTCAGGTCGGCGGCTACAAGCCTTCAACCGTTGTTGATTTTGAGATCCCCAAGAAGTACGGCCTTCGCCAGACCATTGCCGACACACTCGGTATCGGGGGCATTTTTCGCGGCCTGAGAACAATCCCTGTCATGCTCGATATCGCGCAGGACATTGCCGATGTCGCCCACCCCGACTGCCTGTTTCTAAACTACACCAATCCCATGGCCATGAACTGCTGGGCCATAGACGAGGCTGTCGGCATACCTCACGTTGGGCTGTGTCACTCCGTCTTTGGTACGGCCCGCATGCTGGCTTCCCATGCCAAACTGCGTTACGAAGACATCTCGTACCTCGTAGCCGGGGTCAACCACATGGCATTCTTCCTTAAATTCCAGTACAAGGGTCAGGATGCCTACCCCCTGTTATTCAGAGCTCTCAACGATTCGTCCAGAAGCTATGAGCTGGTACGCTACGAGATGATGCGCAGACTGGGCTACTTCGTTACCGAATCCAGCGAGCACCAGTCAGAGTACGTACCGCACTTTATTCCCTTTGGCGAAGAGCTCATCGAGCGCTTTAAAATACCGCTCGATGAGTACATCCGCCGCTGCGAAAGCATTACCGCCACCTGGAAGGACACCGAGGCGAAACTGATCGGCGATCATGGCGAAATCGAAGTGAAGGAGCAGTCACACGAATACGGCTCCTTCATCATCCACTCCATCGAGACCAATACCCCCCGCACCGTTTACGGTAACGTCCCCAACAACGGGCTGATTGACAACCTGCTTGATCGGTGCTGCGTCGAACTCCCCTGCCTGGTCGATGGCACAGGCTTGTCTCCGGTGAAAATCGGCAACCTCCCCCCGCAACTGGCAGCGATTTGCATGAGTAATGTGAACGTGCAACGCCTCACCGTGAGCGCCGCACTGACCGGCAACCGAGAATACATCTACCACGCGGCGATGGCCGACCCCAACACCGCGGCAACGCTCCCGCTCGATAAAATATGGGCCATGTGTGACGAGCTCATTGAGCAGCACCAGAAAGACGGCTTCCTCGGCGAGTACCAAGCCGTGGTCAAAGGCACCGGTCGGGCTTACGCGGGTACGGGTGATCGCATTATTGCGACGACGAAGGCAAGCGCTGTGCGCCTCGATACGCCCGGTAGCTCCTTTAACCTCAATGTGATGGTGGAGAACCCGACCCAGATGGAGCAAGACGTCCAAGTCCAGTTCGAAACAGACAGCGAGAGCATCTCACTGGCTCAATCCGAGCTGAGCATAAAGCTCGCACCGGAATCCACCAGCACGGCTGAGATCGTGGGTACGATCAACCAGGTCATTACGGAGCCTACTACTATCAATATAACTGCTGCCAAGCACGTGTTGGCCGTCGGTACAACCATCTACCCCCGCACCTGGATTCATGTCGATGAGGCGGGATACGGGCATTTCGACATGTCTCTCTCGGGCTTCCCATGTGCCTCGGGCAAGTTCCGCCGCCACGCCGGAAACCTGGAGCTGGAAATGGTTGTCGAGGACTCAGCTCCCAAGCCGTCACTGGAAAGCCCTCAGCTAGGATCGCGGGTAGAGCTGTTCTTCTCTCAACCCAATAGCAACAATATCTGCAGCCTGAGAATCCTCCCGCTCGAAGACAAAGCCAACGCCATCAGTGTGTCGGATTCAGCAGCATCGCTTTCCGGAGTGGACTACAGCTATTCGCAAACGAAGCTGAACTACACCGTTTCCCTCACGGTACCGCTCTCCGCCCTGGGCATACCCGAGAGCGGCCCTGTACTGCTCGACGCCCTGGCAAACCTCGAAGCACTCGGCGATGCCCACTCCGGCGGCAAATCGTTACTCACCGGTGAAGACATCCCGCAGCAGTACAACGACCGCGCATGTATCTTTGAGTGCTAAGCCCGGAGCCCAAATGCTCGCTTCAGCCATTCCCGATTTACCTCAGTCCCAAGCCTGAGTTAATATAGCGTTTCTAAAAATGATCGATAAGATATTGGTAGGACGGCTGCCTGAGGCAGGCAGCCCTACCAGCCCAACTGATTTTATCATTTTTATGGGAAGACGGTATTCTACACGAAAATTGCCTTTTCTGCCCGCCCCGTCAGCTGAAGGAACAGCCTAAAACATGTCCGCCAAGGAATTGCCGAAGGGCTCGTTTTTCGACTTGGGGCGAGGGGCGTTCCCACCGCGCTGATGGCCGCCACCCTGACGCGGTGCGCCGGGGCGGTTGTCACGCTGCCCTGCACGATTCCCGCGGTCGCCGCCCGCACGGTTAGCGCGGTCGCCGCCGCGCTGGTGCGGCTTGCCACCTTCACGCTGGGTACGCATGGAGAGGGAGATGCGCTTGCGGGCGGCATCTACCTCCAGCACGGTGACCTGCACGCGCTGGTGGACCTTGACGACCTCGGCCGGGTCCTGCACGAACTTGTCCGCGAGCTGGCTGACGTGGACGAGCCCGTCCTGGTGCACCCCGATATCCACGAACGCCCCGAAGGCAGCCACATTGGTCACGATGCCGGGCAGTTGCATGCCTTCGCGCAGGTCTGAGACTTCGTTCACGCCCTCGGCGAAGCTGAAGGACTCGAACTGCTCGCGCGGGTCGCGCCCGGGCTTGGAAAGCTCCTGTTGGATATCCTGCAAGGTGGGAAGGCCGACCTCGTCGCTGAGGTATTTGCTTAAATCAATACGCTTGCGGGCAGCATCGCTGGTCAGCAGCTCGCTCACGGTACAACTGGCGTCACCAGCCATGCGCTCGACCAGTTCGTAGCGCTCGGGGTGGACAGCGGAGGCGTCCAGCGGGTGCTCACCGTCACGAATACGCAGGAAGCCCGCGCATTGCTCAAAGCTCTTCGGGCCCATGCCGGAAACGCTCAGCAGCGCCTTACGAGAACGGAAGGGGCCATTCTGCGTGCGGGCGGTCACAATGTTCTCGGCCAGCCGGGAGTTGAGCCCGGAGACGTACTGCAGAAGCTGCTTGCTGGCGGTATTGACCTCGACGCCGACGGAGTTCACGCAGCTGACGACGACGTCATCCAGGCTGTCCTTGAGCTTGAGCTGATCCACATCGTGCTGGTACTGGCCAACGCCGATGCTCTTGGGGTCGAGCTTGACCAACTCGGCCAGCGGGTCCATCAGGCGGCGACCGATGCTGACCGCACCGCGCACGGTGACGTCCTTATCGGGAAACTCTTCGCGTGCCACCTCGGAGGCGGAGTATATGGACGCGCCGCTCTCGTTGACCATGACAACGGTGATGGACTTGGGCAGGCCGCAAGCCCGGATAAAGGCTTCGGTCTCGCGGCTGGCGGTACCGTTTCCGATGGCGATGGCTTCGATGTTAAACTGGTGGCACAGGCCGAGAACGACGTCGCGTGCTTCGCCGTCCTTACGAGCACCCTGCCCCGGGTAAATAACCGTGTCGGCAATCAACTCGCCTTGCGCGCCAAGCACGACCGTCTTGCACCCGGTACGGAAGCCCGGATCGATGGCGAGCACGCGCTTTTGCCCGAGCGGAGAGGCCAGCAGCAGTTCGCGCAGGTTATCCATGAAGACGCGTATGGCCTGCTCATCGGCCTTCTTCTTGGAGGCCAGGCGCATATCGGTTTCTATGGCCGGACCGAGGAGACGTTTAAATGAGTCCTCCACGGCGAGGGAAACCTGCTCGCTGGCGGGGCCTTTTCCGGTAAGGAAGCGGCGCTTCATCAGTGAGGTGGCACGGTCTTCCTCGATGGCGATGCGGAAATAGAGGAAGCCCTCCGTCGCGCCCCGGCGAACGGCCAGCAGGCGGTGCGAAGGGATGCTGGCCAGCGGCTCGGAGAAGTCAAAGTAGTCCTTGTACTTGGCCCCTTTTTCTTCCATCTCGAAGAGCACCTTGCTGGTGAGGACGGATTCCTTTTCAAAAACCTCGCGCATCTCGGCGCGCATCTCGGTGTGGTCGCTGAAGCGCTCGGCCAGGATATCGCGCGCGCCCTTGAGCGCGTCATCCGCCGTCGGCACGGCCTTCTCTTCTTCCTCGGATTCGACAACGAACTTGGCCGCCTCGTCCGCAAAGTCCGCGTCCTGATTTTCGAAGATAAAGTCGGCCAGCGGTGTAAGCCCCTTCTCGGCGGCGATCATGGCACGAGTGCGACGCTTGGGCCGATAAGGCTGATAAATGTCCTCCAGGCGGGCAAGCGTCTCGGCGGCGTTGATCTGACCGCGCAGGGCGTCGGTCATGAGCTTGCGCTCATCGAGGGACTTGACGATGGCCTGGCGTCGGCTGTCGATGGCAGCCAGTTCGGTACGACGGTCACGAATCGCGGTGATCTGGACTTCGTCGAGCTGGCCAGTGGCTTCTTTACGGTAGCGGGCGATGAAGGGAACGGTCGCCCCCTCGTCGAGCAGCTTGGCCGTAGCCGTGATCTGCGCGGGGGTGAGTTTAAGTTCTGCGGAAAGTTTCGAGAGGTGGGCTTGGTCCATAAATTAAAGCCGGAAAGTGAGCCAAAAACCCACCCCTTCGTCAAACCAAACCGACTGCCCCGCGGAGGCAAACACAGGAGCAGTCTCCCGCGCGCGATTTATTAAGCCGATTCACCTCAATTCGACCCGTTCTGGTCCCATGAATAGGCATCGCTCATGCAGGCAGTAACTGGCGAGGCCATCACTTGCCAGCCGCGATGAGTGCGTGCAGCTCTTTGGCAACCAAAGCCGCTATCACCTGAGCACCGCACGGAGTAAAGTGCGCGAAGTCGTCTTTATCAGTAGCGGTTATCCAACCCGAGTGCTCCGGCCCAAAACCACAAAGCAAATCTTCACTCATGGCGTATAGATCGATAACCGGCACCGCTAACTCCGCCCCAACTGCCCTGACCGCTTTTACATAGGGCAAAAGCTCATCCGTCGGTACTCCGGCGGCGTCATAGCGAAGTCGATGGGGCGAGGTCACCAACACGGCACGCGCACCAGTTGCGCGAGCATCGGCAACCATGCGGCGTAAATTTTCACGGTAGGCACCGTCAGCATCCGTAAAGCGGGCCGGATCATATTCCTTCATGTCATTATGCCCGAACTGAATCAACCAGTACGCCGCGGGGGTTGACTGTGCTTGCGCATACTCATCCCGGTCCAGAAATGACTTTGTACTGGCGCCGGAAACCGCGAGATTGACCACCTCCCAGCCCGGAAGACTATGGTGGAGAGCTTCCCCCCACCCTCGGATCCCGCTATCAGCTGGCAATTTTGCCACGGTAGAATCCCCCAAAAGCACAATACGCTGTGCCTCGCACCCCTCGCCAACAGCATCAGGCTGCGCGACAGCTGACTCCTTCCCTTCGAAGATCCTCTCCATGTGCCCACTGAGAAAAGCCGCCTGAAGTGCCCTTACCTCCTCGGTATAGTGCACATGGTCGATGTAGAGTTCACCCTCCAGGCAGGACGTAAAACGGTGCAGGTCGAGAACAGGCACGCCATCAGCCCGCATCAATTTCTCAGCCGCAGCGTTATAGGCCAACACATCACGCTCGTGCCGATGAACTTCCGGACAATGCTTCTGGTGGCGAGCATCAACTACCGGTGTCGTGGCAATCCATACAAGCGAAAGGCCATATTCCCGCCGCAGCCTTAAGATTGCCATCAGGTTCTCCTCGTATTCCGCCAGGCTAACCTGGCAGCGGGAGCTTCCCGGCTCGGTCTTGATATCGTGCAGACCGCAGTTAATGACTAAGCAACGCGCTTTAAACTCCGGCTTGGCCAATACATGTTGCAAGAAGGCCAACACCATGGACGAATCCCCGCAATTCGTACCACGCGGATGGTCCAGATTTTCCAGGGCCTCGCGATAGCCGTTGCGGGTTTCTATTTCCGCGACGCCTTCAAGAAAGCGTAGCAAATAGGGGCGATAGTGTACAAAAATGCTGTCGCCCAGCCACAGCAGCCGCGGGAGCTCAGTCTGTTTCATCTTGTATGATATAGTCGGACTCTAAAAGACGCTTGCTGGCGAAGACATGGTTGACCATCCCCCACAGCACACACTTGGCGGCACGGCTCGAATCAGCAGCCAGATGCTTCCGGTTAGAGGGTATACCCGCGTTCGATCGGTCCGCGGTGGAATCACTACCAATGAGGATCGCACCATTGAGCTCCTCATTGCCCAGCACTTCGGCCTGATTATACCAGGCCGTCACCCAAAGGCGTAACCCGATATCGAGAAAGCGCAGATCGGGCACCATGCGATAAAGCCACAGCAGGCCGTTTGAACATTCGTACATGGACATGTTTGCTTCGGGACCATCGGCGGGGAGCAGCTTCTTGCCAATGCAGTACGGCAGCGCCCCACGGCAATAATAGACTTTCACGATATAGTCCCCTAGCCTGCGAGCACAATCCAATAACCGGGGATCAGCAAAAACCTCATAGGCCTCTGCGATCCCATTGAGGATGTAGGCAAAGAACATGCACTTGGTCGAGCTGTCACTGGGCGACATTTGCAAGGTCTGCGGATCGTAGTTCTGGTAGAATGAGCCATCCTCGCACTGCATTTTGAGCATAGCCTCCAGTGCCCGCTCAAATGCCCGCTGATAACGCGCTTCGCCTGTCAAGCGATACATCGTCGCGTAGGTGGCGCAGACATATACAAAGCGACTTCCAATGCGGTCGCCGGACTCTGCCCATCCGTTTTTCTCCGACCACCCCGCACCGACCAGACCGCTGGGTAACTGGTGACGCACCAGCGTATCACCGATCCTCTCGCTCGCTTCAAGAAAAGCCGTATCGCCGGTTAATGCGTGAAGGCGGATAAAGTGGCAGGGCACACGCATGGCATAGAGCGAGCTGTACGTGCCGATATCTGTCCAGTACCACATCAGGCCGAGTGCCTCTGGAGCAAGCCCCCCGTAAAGCCCGTGCTTCTTGTCTTCGATCAAGGTCTTCCCATACTCGATGGCGTAGTCTTGATACCTTGGGCACTCGAGATACTCCGCAAGATCAAGCCAGGCCGAAATGGACTCTCCGGTATTGCTGTTGGGATACATCCAGGTGACGGCTCCCTCACGGTTATAAACCGCCATCCGGTGTGACTTGCCACCGTGCGGTGCCGACGCGCGCCCGGCACGCATCCAGGCCGCGACCCCCGCCATTGAGTCCAGCACCATCTTGCGATTGATGACCTTCGTCAACTTGGGCGCTCCCATGAGAGGCCCCCCATTCAGTATCTCATCCGGACGCTCCGGAGCCACTGATTTAAAGGATTTTGTTATCATTTTCTCTAACCGGGTATGCGCTCAAATCATGGCATCAATCAGAGGCGAAAACTCTGCATGACACCCACATTGCTTGTTGATAGAAACTGCCGCAGAAGGCCCGCAATCATCAGCATCCCCATACCGCTTGCTGTTTCTACGCGTTCTCATGGACGAATATTCTGGCAAAGCAGATACCGAATCAAGATGCGCCATATGAATACTGATACAACAGTCTTGCCGAGCTCGCCAAAAGGCAGTATCTGCTTTGTCATAACTGCCATGAAGCGCGTCACGCAAAGAGACTTAGCCCGCTATCTGGGCATCAGCCAGGTAACGGTATCTCGCGCACTGGCCAAGAACCCGCATGTCTCTGAGGCAACCCGTCAGAAAATCCTGGCCGCCGCGCAGGAGTTGGGCTACCAACCAGACCCGGTCCTGAGCAGCCTCAATGCTTACCGGCGCACACGCCAACCTATCGAAAAAGGGCAAACCCTGGCCTGGATCACCGGACAAGAGGAGAAGCATTCGCATTCATTCTATCAGGGAGCCCTTCAAAAGGCGGCCGAGTACGGCTATCGATTGGAGCTGTTTAATCCCAATGCCAAGCACATGACCCCGGAGCGTGTGATGAAGATACTCTACAATCGCAGTGTCAGTGGGCTGATCTTTGCCCCCCGTCGCAATCCGCATACCGAGCTGAATATCAAGCTGGATAACTTCTGCGCCGTCGGCATCGGCTACACCCTGCAATCGCCGATTGTCGATCGTGTCATCACAGACCATCACCATAATGTCATGGTTGGCTTCACCCATCTCTACGAGGCAGGATACCGCCGTATCGGCATGACAACGACCCTCAATACAGAGAAGCGGATTGAAGGCAGGCGTATCAGTTCCTTCCTCTATCAACTCGAGCTCTACCCGGACGTAGAAGCCATCCCGGTGGCCCGATACATCAATGAGCCAGAGGCCATTATGAAGGACGTCACCGCCTGGATAGAAAAGTACCGGCCAGATGCAATCATATGCCACAACCCACTGATCTTTGACATCTGCGACAACCTCGGATTGCGCGTCCCCGAAGATATCGCCGTCGTATCGATTACCAGAAATGAAAGGTGGAAGAATTACGAGATTTGCTCCGGCATCGACGAACTCTACCCGGAGGTCGGCGCCATGGCGGTAGATGTCCTGGTTTCACTCATCCGCAACAACGAATACGGCATCCCATCGAAACGCCGTATCCACATGCTGGAGGGAGAATGGAATCCCGGAAAAACCATGCGCCACTTGCCGCAACCCACTTCGTGAGTGCCGCTTTGGCAGCCCTCACGTCGTGAATGATTTCGCAGCGTCCTTGAAACCGGGCTCCTTGGCTATTTGATGGGCTCCACTCGGAACCAGAGGGTATCTCCCGCCTCCAGATTGATCTCCATGGTTTTCCCCGCTCCTGCCAGCTCGCCGGTATCGAAGTCGTAAACACGACTCGGCAGCGGGAGGGACAAGGTGAGTGGCCCACTTTTCAGACCATGAAGGGAAAGGAATCGTCCGTTGAATTCCACCGCCGCATGACCGTCTTCGACAAACACATGGACGCCTGCATCCTGTGCGATACGACGTAGCATCGGTGCATCCAACGTACCCAACATGCCATAGTAAACGCTGGTCCAGTCCTCAAACCGTTTAACCGCAATCGCAGGCTCGCCATCGCTGTAGTAGGCAAGCGGAGTCGCCGCCGGGTCATCCACGATAAAACGCTGAAAACCATTCGGCATCGAGCTGCGGGGAACGCCTCCGCTCATCAGCATAAAGGCAGTTTCTCCCATGCCCGGGATGCCCGACAAGCCTTGAACAAGCGCGTCATCACTTTCGCCAAAGCGTACCTTCGGGAATGGCTTCACCGATTCCGAGCGTACCTTAATGCCGGTCAACTCACTAAGCGCCTCGGTAGACAAGCCCGAATCACTGACATAGCCGGAAGCATAATTCCAGACCAGTGTACGGTCGCTGTTTTCAAACAGCTCACGGATGGCATCCATCTGCTCATCGCTCAGCCGGAATGAATCCGCAAAGACCAATACCTTGTAGTTCATTTTTTCCGGATAGGCCAGCAGGTCGGCTAAATAGATATCTTCAAAGGGCACGCCGGCCATCTTCATGAAGGCAGGAGTATAGCGATCCACAATCTGCAGACTGCTCACACTGCTGCCCCCCATGCTTTTACTGACTTCCTTAAAGAAATCGCCCATCCAGTACGCAGAGTCATCATCCCAAACAAAAGCGATCTCTGGCCGATAGGGTGTCGGGTTATAAAGCTCCAACTCCTCGTAGGCCCGCACGCCCTCGCGAATGGTTTCCAGTATTTCAGGATCGCGAAACTGAGTTGTCGCCAGATCCAGGAACCAGAACCCCTGCCCCGCCGCGATCATCTGGGCCGCTTCACGGCGAAAGATATTGCGGAACTGCTCTGGGTTCATCGCAGCGCCAAGACGGTGAGCCTGTATCTCGTGCCCGCTGGTCCGCAGCCAGGTGCGCAGGTCAAGCTCCTTCACGGCTAGCTTACCATGCAAACTGATCGAAGCCAGGGAGGCGCGAACACCCCCAACATTGCCCGGCTGCCTGAGCTCGTAATAGGGTTGAGGGACAAGAATGTCCAGTGCGGGTGATGGCAGTAAGGTCTTTTCGACCCCCTGACCACGTCCACCGCCCATCTGCCATGTCATCGCAAAAGCCGGGCGGTCCCACGCCTGCTTGAAGGCCGCGGCAAAGCGCTCACGGATGTAGATACCCCGTTCCGCCTGAAACTGCTGGTGATCCACAAACCGCTGGCCTTCCTGCGGACTCAGGAAAATATTATTCTTAGCTTTGACCAGATCCTGGAGGTCTTCGACATGGGGGATACGTGCGCTTTCAATCGTCACCGCATCGTCGTTCCAGGCAACCTGAAGTGCTTCATCCGAGCCATAACGCTGCTGCAGCCACGCACGGAAAGCATTCTGCGCCGGCTGGCTGTAGTCAGGCCAGAAAGCCGTCATAAACTGGTAATCATGCCCGCCGGAAATAAAAGCGCCCACGACACGGTTGGCATAGGGCTTGGTTTTCAGCTCCTCGACAAACTGCGCAATGACCTCCTCTGCCTGAACGAGTGCCTTCTCACTGAATGGAGACGGCCACCAGCGATAGGTATTGAGCGAGCTTACTCGCAGATGAGCATCGCCACCACTAGGCAGCGAATCCGTAAATCCCTTAAAGTGTAAGGCATTGCCATACCCCCATTTGCCATCGGGGTCCTGCCAAGCCTCCTCCGGGTGTGCCTCCACCCAGCTACTCGGCCAGCAGACATGGAGATTCAAGACAAAATAGGAATCCTGCGCTTTCAGCGAAGCCTGCTCCAGCCAATGCAGCGGTGTGCGGAAATCCAGCTCGGCATCATCGGTCCAGACAGGATATGCGGGGGGATAGCGCTCATCCACCACATCACTCAGTTGCACCGATGAGATCATCAACTGCACATCGGCGATCTGCTCCATGCCCGCGTAGTCGCCGAAGCTGCTACGGAGGATCGTGTATAGCACTGGCGGCACGGCCTTACCATCAATATAAAGCCTGGAGCGATCGCCTTCCTGCCTCACTTCAGCCAGCACGGGCTCAGTTGGCTCTTCCTTCCATCGCTTTTCGGGCAATGTCTCGGTGGGAACAGGCTGTACGTATTTATAGTCAGGAGCCGGGGCACTGATATCATCGATCCACACCGTTGCGGGATTTCCCCGCATCATGATGCGGATGTAATACTCCTGATCGCGATCAGACTTGGCGGCTTGAATAAAGCGCTTGCTCCATTCGTCTTCGGGAAAATTCCGCACCAGCGTCTGACCGAGGGCCACCCATCCTCGCGCGATTTCACCCAGAAACAGGCTACCATCCTTGCGTTCAAAGAATATCTGCAAAGTCGTATTAAAGGGTGCCTCGTCGTTGCGGTAATAGAGCCGTACGACTGGCTCCTGCCCGGCTTTGATCTTAAGAGGGCGCGCTGAGCGCAAATAGATCTCACCTTCAGACGTGGTTTTTTCCAAGCGAATGCTGCCACCTTCGCCATGACTTTGCTCCGGGTCGAAGACGACCGTGCCGGCACCGCCATTGTCCGTGCCAAAGGTCCAGTCCGACGCCCACTCCGCTGACTCAAAAGTGCCGTTCTGGATGGGATTATCCTTCCCCACCGGCTGCGGCACCGGGTTATAAACCATGTCGATCTCCAGAAAAATCTCCTCCATCAATGCTCGCAGCTCTGGATTCTTCAAGCCCTCAAGGTTAGCCCGCAGCGCGCTGATACTGGAAATTCTTTCCCGGAGCGAAACAGCGTTTTTGGCGCGCCTGAGCAGCACCTCCTGTCCGGGCTCACCCAGGGACATGAGGGTAATGGCTGCCACCGAGCGCGTGGACTCGGTGTAGCCCTCTCCCATTTTCTCCTCCAGCACGCGCAGCACGACGGGCGAGGCATCACCGGCACTGCGCAATCCGTAGGCAGCCATACCGACCACACTGGTGTCATCGGAGTCGAGAAGCTCCAGCAGCGTCAGGATCTCTTCCCGACTTGCTTGCTGACGATCAACAATCTCCTGACAAAAAGCCTTGGGATTTTCCGGCAAAGTCGCCGCGTTGAGGGTAAGAGTAAGAGTTAACAGGGCGAACACCTGTTTTACACCATAGGTCATGATAGATATGCGTCGTTGGCCGATCAGCCAGGGAAATGTGTTATTTAGAAGCCGTAGTGTAGGCGTTTTGCATCAGTGCATAGGCCGTTTTCTTCCACGTCTCAGATGTGGCCGTAAACCCCTCCACCTTGCACTCATAGCTTTCAGTTTCCAGCTCCACCGGGTTCACACAGAGGTAAAGCTTGTTATACTTGCCCTCACGGTACTTCATGAAGCTCTTGCGCCCCTCGACACCCTTGTAAACCTTGGGGTAGGCAATCACACCACCAATCCCCCGTGTGGGAGAGAAAACGGCCGCCGAAGTAATATCCGTCTCCAGCGCGCGCGGATTATCTTTGTCGATCGTGCCACTCCCCAAGGTGACCCCATCTCCAAGCGCGGCCCATTCCTTCATCGAAGGGTTCCAGCAGTGCATGAATATATAGGCGTAGGCAATCTGTGATGTATCTTCCACCGCTTCAAACTTCGCGTTTTCCGTCAAGCCCTCTTCGCTCAACGTCAGGGACCAGTGAGCACGGTATGGACCAAATCGGGACACTTTAACAAACGTATATACATCGCCCGCAGGGGCATCCATTGGCACCTTCACGGGATAAGCGACACCGTCCACTTCGAGTTGAAGCGACTCGATTTCCTCTCCACCGTGCTTTGTCCCGATCCATTCATACTTAGCGGGCAAATCAGGCCGGGGTTTGAGCTTAATGACACTCTGGTTCGCTCCAGTATCCATAACAAGAGTCGTCCCCTTGTATGCCAGCGATTCCATCGTCCAGCAGCCCTCACGCGCAATTTGCAGTTTGTAGTCGCCTGCCTGGAGCGTGAGTGTGCTGTTCGTTAATTGTGGTTTTTCGTCCGCAACACCAGTGGCGACAGCAGTCAGCATCATGGCCGCGGCGAGAGCATTCATCCGTAGGAAATTTAACATTAAAACTAGAAGTATAAATTCAGGGCACAAATTGATCACGCCCCAGAGGCTCGTCATTGGCCGGAGGTTGCGACATATCCAGCTTCTCACTGGCAACATGCATATCCACGTAAAGGACATTCACCTGGTCTCCTCCATGCCGTGGGTGCAGATCTTCGTAGGATAGCAGGCGAAACATACCGGCATTGAGCGCACTGTGCCTGGAGTCCCCCAGCAAGATCAGCCGGGAGGGCCGTTCGATCTTGTCCAGCATCAGCCCCCTTCGGTACAAGGCCCCGGATGGTACTGGTGACAAGCGCTGATTAAAGCCGTAGTGGGTATACTTTCCCCGGCTCTGCCCCTCCCACTCGGAGGGATGAGAGGGGCATACAAGCGTCTCCCAACTCTCCCCCAGGTAGACATTCATGATATACTCGGACCAGGTAGCGCGGAATGGGTGTACATCCCTGCCGAAAATCGGGCCGGGATAAGGCCCGGCGGATATACCCTCCTCGCTGGGGGGCAACATGTTGTTATGGTCTGCGGCAAACAGCATGATGCCCTCCCCCAGCCGACGTAGATTGGAAGCACATTTAGTCTGATCGGCCTTGGATACGACCTTTCCCACCCCGACAATCAGCAACGCGGCCAACACCCCCATGATCATAATCATGGACAATAGCTCGACGAGCGACATGCCAGTGTTGTTGCGACGTAGCTTCATGGGAAGAAAAGTGATCAAATCCGACTCCGGCCGATTACAACTCAGGAACGCACCCGGCGTCCACGCAAGTAAAACAGGCCCATTATTCCCAGCATACCCATTGCCAATGTTGTGGAAGAAGGTTCGGGAATCTCACTTAGTGTGACCGTGGCATCAGAGATAGTCAGGCTATTGGCCGTCGCGCCAGTCCCTTGGCTACCGAGGTAAAAACCGATGGTATCAAAAGTATCCGGATAGTCCGAGGCAAAGTAGTCTTCGAAAATACCGGAGTATGTCGAAGACCCGTATATGCCGGAGAACGAGAGGTCATCCTCGCTTCGGATAAGGGTCATGGTGATGTTGAGAGAGACTTCGTCCGTAAAAGTCTGATTCAGCGCACCATCGGGCAATACAGACGAGGTGGATGAACCCGTAGAAGCATAGGGTGAAGCATTGCCTTCATCCTTGCGGTAAATGAGGCCACTTCCGGATGAGATCGTATTCGTATATGCGCCTGTCCATCCGTAGCGGATGTCTGCGTCTGAGCCGATGCGGTTTTCGCCCGCAGACTCAGTCGTCGCGTGCGGAGTAGAACTGTTATAAAAGCCAAACCGGAACCCGGAGATTGTGGCCGAAGAAGCCGATGCATAGTCAACGGTGATTGTCGCGCTCAACGAAAGCTGATGCCCGTCAGATAGCGTTGGACCGCTACCGGCGTCCGCAAAATAAGACCAGAGATAGGTTTGAGCCGCATTCGTCGAGCCCGATGCGGGATTGTAATTCAGTGAGGCAGAGGAGGTGTCGCCGTTAGATATTCCGGTTGCATCACCCGATGTAACCACTGCATACCAGTCATCGGCAATATACGTCTGAGCATGCGCTGCGCCGATCCCAAGGCATAGGCCACTGATTGATATGAGTAGAGGGAGTAGTTTTTTAGTTGTTAGTGCTTCCATAGTGAAAAGGCTTTTACCCTTCCACTCAGACCGAAGCAAAACCTCATAGATGAATACTGATTCAACGCGCCGGAAAAGCACTTCAACCACTGCCCTCTTGCACTCATAGCACGACAAAGGCTGAATCCACATGACCCCAGAGAAGTGCTGACCACATTCGCCCGCCGAGACAACAGACCCGATGGGCGGTGAAACCTCGAAACGCATAGACTGATTGCCGTGATGGGAGCTGTGTTTAAGTTACCGAGAGAAATCTGGTCATTAGAGCCGCCGCCGCTATCCAGGTTAAAACCTTGCTCTTGTGCGGGTTGCTTGAGAGCTTCGAGCATTACCGGTTCGCCATGCGTTTAACTGATAAATACAGGCACAATAGCCTAGGGAAGTAACAGGGCGTAGATTTATTCGCGTTATCCTAACCAGTACCCCGCTATGACATCCACCCGCCTGGGCCTCTTTGGCTTATTCTTCCTCAGTGTAATCCTCTTCGGATTTTGGTTGGAGGAGGAGAATCCCCACAAGACAGAGGACGGACGCATCATTATAGAATACTGGGACAAATGGTCGGGCGCGGAACGCGAGGCCATGCAGGAACTTGTCGACGAATTTAACCGCTCGCAGGACGAGATTTACGTCAAATTCCTGTCCGTAAGTAATATTACGCGCAAGATTATGCTGGCGACGGCGGGCGGAATGCCTCCTGACCTGGCAGGGGTCTGGGCGGCAGACCTGCCTGTTTTTGCCACCCAAGGTGCCTTGACCCCCCTCGACGCCTACGCGCTGGAGTACGGTATCGCCCCCAGCGACTACCTGCCCTCCATCTGGCGGCAACTGGTCGTCCATGATCACCTGTGGGGACTGCCCACGACGCCCGCCACCAATGCCCTGCACTGGAACAAGGACCTTTTTCGCCAGGCGGGACTCGACCCCGAGCGCCCCCCGCACACCATCGCCGAGCTAGAGGCGTACAACGAGCGCATTACGCAATTCGATGACCAAGGGCGTATCCTCGTGCTCGGACACCTGCCAACCGAACCCGGTTGGTGGAGCGCCAACTGGAGCTTCTGGTTCGGAGGCGATGTCTGGAACGGACACGACACCCTGACCGCGGACAGCGAGGCCAATCGTGCGGCCATGAACTGGATCGCAAGCTATCCCGAGCGCTTTGGCCCAAAGCCCTTGCTCGGTTTCCGCCAACTCAGCGGCGTCTTCGCTTCACCCGAAAACCCGTTCTTTCGCGGGCGGGTCGCCATGGTGCTCCAAGGGCCGTGGATGTACAATTTCATCCAGAATTTTGCCCCGGAAGATTTCAATTGGGGCGTAGCCCCCTTCCCTGCTCTGCGCCTGGAGGACTACGGCACCAGTCTGGTTGAAACCGACTGCATTGTCATCCCCCGCGGCGCGCAACACCCGGAGCTTGCCATGGCGTTCCTCGACTGGCTCCAGCAGCCCGAACAACTAGAACGCCTTTGCCTCGGACAACTCAAATTCAGTCCACTGGCCGAGGTCAGCCCAGACTTTTACCGCAAGCACCCCAACCCGCATATCCGCATCTACCGCGAACTGGCGGAAAGCCCACTAGCACGTTCGCGTCCCCAGATACTTACCTTTAACGAATTTAGCAGCGATATGGGCAGTGTCATTGACAACCTCGTCCGTGGCGAGCAAAGCCCGGCGGAGGCATTGCAGGAACTGCAAGCCCGCCAGGCCGCCCTCTTTGATCGCAAACATACTCAGTGGGAAAAGGTAAGCAACGCACGCCTCAAGGAGTGGAGCTCACAATGACAAAGTACGAAAAACGCAGACTACGCCTGGGGCTGCTCTTCATCAGTCCGTGGATCGCAGGCTTTATCCTGCTCAGCCTTTATCCGCTGCTCAGCTCGGCTTACTTCTCACTCACCGACTACTCCGTCCTCTCTAAACCCGTTTTCACGGGCCTGGATAACTACCACATGCTGATGGAGGACAAGCTGTTCTGGCAGTCTATCTGGAACACGGTCTTCTTTGCCGCGCTCTCGGTGCCGATAAACCTGATCACCGCCATCTTCCTGGCCGTACTGCTCAACTTTAACCTGCCGGGAAAAAAAGTTTTTCGCACCCTCTACTTCCTGCCCTCACTCGTGCCCATGGTCTGCCTGGGCGTGCTTTGGCAGTGGATGCTCAACGGACAGATCGGCCTGATTAACCAGATGCTGAGCCCATTTTGCGAAGCCGTGAACGCTGTGCTCGGGACGGCGATTTCGCCGCCGAACTGGTTGGCCGACCCCGCCTACGCAAAGCTCGGTCTCGTCCTTGCCAGCATGTGGGGCGTGGGAAACGCCACCGTTATTTTCCTGGCCGGGCTGCAAGACGTTCCCCGTTCCCTCTATGAAGCCGCTGAGCTGGACGGCTGCAACTTCTGGCAGAAAACCCGCCATGTCACCCTGCCCATCATCTCGCCTGTCATTTACTTTAATGGCATCATGGGCCTCATCGGCTCCTTCCAGGTCTTCGCCGTTCCCTACGTCATGACCAATGGTGGCGAGGGCCCGGGCCGCTCGCTGCTCTTTACCGCCACCTACATTTTCAACAAGGGCTTTCAGGCATGGAGCATGGGCTACGCCTGCGCCATCGCCCTTATCCTGTTCTTAATCATCCTGACGCTCACCTTGCTGGCAACCTACGCCTCTGAGCGTCACGTCTACTACGCCGGAAAATGACTGCTCGAACCGCCAAGCGGGTGCAAACCCTCTGTATCTACACCGCACTTGTGCTGGGGGCAGTGGTCTTCGTCATCCCCTTTGCCTGGATGATCTCCACCTCGCTCAAGCCCCTGAACGAAACCATGTCGCTACCGCCACGGTGGATTCCCTCCGTAGTCCAGTGGCAGAACTACCCCGAAGCCATCGAGCAAATGAAGCTCTTCTGGCGCTACACGGGCAACACCCTCTACCTGTGCGCAATGACAGTGATCGGGACCGTAGCGAGCAGTGCACTGGCCGCCTATGGGTTTTCCCGCATCGAGTGGCGCGGACGCGATAAAGTATTCATCCTCGTACTGGCCACCATGATGATCCCTTTCCCGGTCATCATGGTCCCGCTCTACACGCTCTTCCGTGAGCTGGGCTGGATCGGGGGCTTCAAGCCGCTGTGGGTGCCGAGCTTCTTCGCGGGTGCCTTCAACGTCTTTCTTCTGCGGCAGTTTTTCCTCACCCTGCCCAAGGAGTTGTCCGAAGCCGCCCGTATCGACGGAGCCAGCGAATGGCAGATTTTTCTGCACATCATCCTCCCACTGGCTAAGCCCGCCCTCATTGTGGTTGCGCTCTTTCAATTCATGGCGACATGGAATGATTTTCTCGGTCCGCTCATCTACCTCACGGATCAGTCAGACTTCACCCTGGCCCTCGGTCTCCAGGCCTACCAAAGCAAGGAAGGCGGCACGGACTGGCACTACCTGATGGCCGCCTCCACCCTCGTCGTCCTGCCCGTGGTCATCCTCTTTTTCTTCACCCAACGCTACTTTGTCGAGGGCATCGCTGCCACTGGAGGCAAGAGCTAAACAGCGCGAGACACACACGACTATACGATTTTAATGCGCATTGCCATTGGTCCCCAACCTTATACCCTAAAAAACTCACTCATGAGACGCGGCCCCAACAGTACGCCACACGCTGCCTTTACCCTGATCGAACTTCTCTCGGTCATTGCGGTCATTGCCATCCTCGCCTCGTTAATCATTGTCGCCAGCAATCACCTCATCTCAGGTTCGCGGGCCAGCATGACGGCGTCGCAGGTGCGGCAGATCCTGCTCGCGTCCCAACTCTACGCCAATGAGCACGGCGGCCATCTGCCAAAAGTCGCCCCGGACAACGTCGGCCTGGACGACCCCCGCGACTACTTTTTCGTGACCCGAGATGGTGTCGCAGAGACGGAGAACACCGCACTGGCCACCTACATGAACGACCACCAAAGCGTAGCCGAGATCATCCGCTCTCCCCAGGACGAAGGTCTGGCCGAGCCAGGGCAGCCGGGGCGCAATTTCAGCTATGGGTTTAACTTCCTCATCAATCAAGGCATCCTGCAAGAAGGAGCCTCTGAGCCCAGCGGCTTTGAACTGGCACTGGCCACAGTGAACCTCACTTACATTCACAAGCCAGAGTCCAAGGTGCTCGTCTACGAGGAAAAAGACCCCAACGACTCGTTCTGCGTCTGGTTTCTCGATGCCCCTTCGGACCGTTTCGATGGCAGTGGCCATGTGGGCTTTGCCGACGGGCACGTCGAGCTACTGCCGGCCGAAGACATTTACGGCAGCAGCAAGCTGGGCGAAATCGTCCCTCCCGAACACCAGTACTGAACGCAGCCGCCGCTGGGCGCGGCTCTTGTGCCCCGCTCTATGCGCGTACGCTTGGCCCGGCCTGCCATTTGCTGCGGATGGTGATGCACTGGGAAAACGAGGAAAAACTCAGCTCGTTGCGGTGTAGCTTCCCCACCAGCATATCCACGGCAGCCTGCCCCGCGTGATCATGATTTTGGCACATCCCGGCCCAATCCGCCAGATCCGGCTCATGGTCGAGGTGGATGAGACCAACCTGATCGGGCGCAGCCACGCCGATCTCCTCCAACCACTCGCGCACCTCGGTATGCAGGGTCAGGATGACATCTGGCTGATGCTTGCGAAACCATTGCTGAAAACGGGCTTTACCATCGGAACTGTAGTCAATGGGGCGAAGCCGCTGCTTAACCGGGAGCGCTCCCTGCTCGACCAGAAAACCTCCCGTCAAACGCCGCTCCAGAATCTCATCCACGAAGGGGTGAACACACAGCGCTGGCCGTCGGTAGCCAAGCTCAAGCGCTTTCACCATGCCTTGCCGCACCGTGTTGTACTGGTCGTTAATCACGCAGGACAGGTCCGTCCCCACGGGGCGCTCGCCAAGCACAATAGCCGCAAAGCGATCCCACAGCGGCATGTATTTCTCGCTCAGCTCGGCGTCGTGGAAAGGGCCCGTAACAACCAGCCCGCGTATGCCCCGGGTTTCCAGTATCGTCGCCAATCGCTCGGGGCGAAGCGGTTCTTTTGCCAGCACAAAGTGATCGACGCTGTAACCAAGTGCTTCCGACCGTAGCATACTGGCACGATTCCAGCGCAAGACCGTATGCTCTTCGGCATCCTTGAGGTGTTCCGCCGTATTGATCACCGCCAGCGTACACTGGTAGCTCTTGGCTTTCCCCGTCCGCACCTGTGCGATGAGCTGCGAGACAATCGGGTTGGGGCGGTAACCTTCTTTCTCGGCCAGGGCCTTAATCTGCTCACGTACTTTCGCGCTGATTCGCACGTCGTTTCGCAGGGCCAGCGAAACCGTCGCCGGGGACACATTTGCCAGCTTGGCAAGGCTGCGAATGGTAGGGGGCATACCCTTAAAATGCGTTTTATCACCCGAACCTGTCAACCCCATCAGCACTTTAGTCAACTGTTTAAGAGCAACCCTTTTGCCAGCGATACATGCATGCGATTGGATACCCGGCAACCTCCCGTTTTCGAACCTCAAACTCCGTTACGTGGCCACACTTCCCCCCTCCCTAAAGACCAGCCCTGCGCCTACCGGTGATATACGCGCAGACATGACATCTGTTAAGCTGTTGCGTGAAGCTTCCAGTGGCCTGCGCACCTACGATATACGCACACAACAAACCCTGCGCGACAATCAACCGCCCAACCAACGGCTTGAGGTGGCAGAGCAAGACGGCCTCCCCTACTGCCGCAGTGGTAACGAACGCTTCGACGCGCTGTACGCGCTCGCCAATCAGGAAGCGACCCAAAATGCCGTCGATGAGATACAGGACGCCGATTACGCAGCGGGCGCATCCCTTCCCTTATCCGCATACCAAACGGGGGAAAAATGGCACTTCGTCTGGACACGCGACCTCGCATACGCCCTCCACCTCGGGCTCGCTTTCCACGATCCCGCACGCGCCGTGCGGTCACTCATGTTTAAAACCTCACGCCCCAAGCGCGGCATCCCGGGTGAGAGCGCACCACAAATCATCCAGGACACCGGTTCCGGCGGCAGCTACCCCGTTTCCACCGATCGCATTGTCTGGGCCTTGGGCGTCGAGAGCACCCTCCCCTATCTCCTCCCCGCCGAACGCATGCACTTCATCCGCCAAAGCTACGCGGTGCTCCGTGCTACCATCGATCAGGATCGCGTCCTCGTCTTCGATCAGGCAGACGGGCTTTACCGCGGCGAGCAATCCTTTCTCGACTGGCGCGAACAGACTTATCCCACCTGGACCGAGCAGAACGTCCTGCCGATCGCCATGTCGAAATCCCTCAGTGTAAATGTCCTCTACGCCTACGCCTTGAGGCTGAGCGCAGCCTACGCCCAAGAGCTCGGTCACGCGGAGGAAGCCGAGCGCTACTCTGGCTGGGCACTCGCACTGAAGGAAAAAATACACGCTGCCTTTTTCGATGAAGCAGCAGGCATGCTGCGAGCCTACCTGTTTTCTGAAAACGGTAGCCATGATCTACCCGCTGGCCGCTACGACCTCCTTGCCCAATGCCTGGCCATCGAGCTTGGCATCGTCGATGAAGCCTGCGGACGCACCCTGCTCGAGCACTACCCCACGGGCCCGCACGGCCCCTCTGTCGTCTGGCCCCAAGAGGCCACTGTTGCCATCTACCACAATCAGGGCATCTGGCCCTTTGTCACTGCCTACTGGGTGCGGGCAGGTAAAAAACTTGGGCATACTGACGTGGTCGAGGCGGGCCTGCGCTCCCTCATGGACCTCACCGCAGCCAATCTCTCCAACATGGAGAACTACGACTTCGTCTCCGGCCTGGCCTATGCGGAGTCCCCCCGGCGCAGCGGACCGGTCATCAATTCACGCCGTCAGCTTTGGTCGGTAGCGGGCTATCAATCGCTGGTACAGCAAGTCGTCTTCGGGCTGGAAATATCGCGTCAGGGGATCAGCCTTTCTCCCTTCATTACGGCCTGGATGCGCGCAGAGCTCTTTGCCCAGAGCGAGCAGATAAGCCTCAGCGCGTTCCCCTACCTCGGCACCACCCACGACATCCGCATCACGCTGCCCCGCAGGGAAACTTTTCGCACAGGCGTCGCCGTCGTCAGCTGCATGATGCTCAACGGAGAAAAGGTCGCGACTCAACCTGTATGTGCAGATATGTTGCGCGCGCACAACTGCTGGGTTGTCACCTTGAGCGCACCCGAAGAAGACACACCCGCGCCTTTGCTCAAACGTCTCAGTTCTCTCGACGACACGCATATCTGCGCACCACCACAACCGCGATGGGATGACGCGCTCGGCGCTGTCGTGCTTCAAGACAACCAGGTCAGGCTTCACTTCAGACCTTGCGAGCACACCTCGACCGTCACGGACGTTTACCGGGATGGCCACTGTGTTGCCCGCGACATCACCGGACACTGTTGGAGCGACCCGGACTCTAGCGACCGCGCAACAACTCCACATACCTACCACCTCCTCACACGCAACGTGAGCAACGGGCTGCGCTCACACTTTAGTCCCGCCCGCAGCTACGTCCCCAAATCCCAGCAACAAACGCTCCCCCTCGCCGAAATGAAGCGCAGCGGCGGTCACCTGAGCGGGAAAGGGGTACTGGAGGGCTGGGGCGCGCCCACCGATGACATCCGCTGCGAGCCGATAACGGTCAACACGTCAGGGCGCTACGCGCTATGCTTTAACTATTCCAACGGTGCTGGCCCCATTAACACGGGGATCACCTGCGCGGTCAAGCGACTCGACATCATCGACTGCGGCCGCGATCAGCTCTTAGCCCACGGCTACCTCATCATGCCACAAACGGGCTCCTGGCAACGCTACGCCTACTCAAACGTGATCGAAGCCGACTTCATCTCGGGGCACGCCTACGCCTTTCACTTGTACGAGGACTGCTTCTCCCGTAACATGAGTTATCTGGAGAGGAATGAAACCTACACGGCACGGGCAGGTGGTGGTCCACATAGCTATAACTTAGTCAACTTGGCCAGCGCTCACCTATCCCTCAAACATCTGCAACCCCCGTCATAATGCCCAGCATCCCGCACCTCCCCCGCTTCATCCGAACTGCTCTCGCAACGCTGATGTGTGCCGCCCCACTCCTGGCCTTCGAAGACACGGGGCCTCTCGACAACCTCGACCCGAAATGGCGCAACGCACTCAGCCAAAGCGGCCCGCCAATCGTGGACGTATCCGGAGTGCTGTTTCGCTTCACTCCCCCCAAGCAACTGGACGTTGCCCGCGTCCACCTGGCGGGCTCTTTTAATGCATGGGCGGGCAATGACGACGGCGTCATTCGCGGCTCACGCTTCACCTTACAAGAGACGGACTCGGGCGTCTGGTACAAGTGGATCGACCTCCCCCAGGGGCCCATTGCCTACCAGTATGTAGTCGAAACCACGGACGGTGAGATGATCTGGATGGCCGATCAACATGTTGCCGAGCGCGAGGGTGGCAACTCCGTCCTTCAACTGGCTAACTCCTCCCTGAACACCGCCGCGAGTCCAGACGAAGCCAGTCTCTCCTCTCCCGGCCTTCAGCTTTCCCTCGAGCGCGTCTGGGTCGAGCCTGGCGCCAGTAACACGCTCACCGTCAAGGTGGATGCGCCCCAGGCAGGCATGCGACTGCAGATCCGTTTGCTCACTCCGCTGGGAGACCCGTTTTACCTCAACCGACAAGCCGTCCAAGGAGAGGTCAACAAGCTATCCCTGCCCCCTGTCCAGGCCGAGGGCGGCTTCGTCGTCGTTGTGACCCTGGAGGCCCCCGATGGCTCCCCCGTCCAGAGCGCGCACACCATCCTCAGCGTGACCAGTCATCCCGAGGACGACCTGCGCTATGGTTTTTTCGCCACCTATCCCGACGGTAAGCAGGACTACCCGGCCAAGGCAGCCATGCTGGCGGACCTCCACATTAACGCGGTCGAATTCTACGACTACTTCCCTGCGCACGGAGATTACGCCCCGGACGAAACGCACTACCTGTTTGAGCCCTTCGACATCGCGATCAATGGCAACGACGTTAAGGCCAAGATAAGCGCTTGTCAGGAGCGTGGCATTCTCGCGCTCGCCTACATCGCCGCCTATGCCGCCTCCGAGAGCGTGTATCGTTCGCTCCCCGACCCCATGACCGACGAGCACGGCTCACCCAAGATTTTTAACGGACGCATCATGAGCGAAACCGAGGCAGACGCCAACGACGAGGCAAAGTGGTTCTGGCTCATGAACATCTCCGAAAACGCCCGTTGGCGTGACTACATCCTGCCCGAACTGAAGCGCGCCCTGACCGGTGGTGACAGCGGGATCGCTGCCTTTGACGGCTTCGAGATCGATACCTACGGCGACAACGCAAACGAGCGCTTTTACGCCAAAGGCAGTCCGCAGGACGGCGAGCCCCTGGCCGATGTCCTACAGGGCTTCGTCCTTGAGGTGACTGAGATGACCCACCAGACCAAAGCCCACGGACTCGTCTCGTTCAACAGCGTCAACGAATTCGGCGTGGAAAACATGTACTCGGCCACGGATTTCCTCTTTCTCGAACTCTGGAGCTGGCACGCCCCCCTCCTCAGTGACTTGGTCGATGTCTGCTACCACCACCGCAGCGCGCGCAACCAACGCGTCGTGCTCAAACTTTACCCCGCAGACATGGCTCCCCCACTAACCACCTGGCCCACGCTGACGCTGCCCCGCATCCTCGGGGCCACCATGACGGGCGGCGGGAGCCTGATGGTCGTAGGAGAGCCCGATGAAGCAACAGGCACCATGCACGCGCTCAACTCTCTCTTTTACCCCGACCACCAGCCGCTCAGCCAGGCCAACTACGACGTACTCCAGCGCTACTACCAGCACGACGCCATGCTCTACGGCTACACCCACGGCCGTCATGTGGAGAACTGGAATGCCTACATTCCGGTGGCAGGCTGCCTGACTCGTGCCTTCCACGCGCCTAAGCGCAGGGCGATCTGCCTCCAGTTGCTCAACATTGGCAACCAGCGTAAGTGGACCGAAGCACCTTTTCCAGTTCCAGCGAAACAAGCACTCGCGATCACCTTTAAGCTCCCCGAGGGCATCCGCCCGCAAAAGGTTTACTACGCTTCGCCCGACTCCCCAGCCCATCAGCTCCCGAAAAGCATCCCCTTTGAGCAAGCCGGAGACAAGCTCACCCTGACCGTCCCCAAGCTCATCAATCACGGCAGTGTCATCGTACAGTACTGAGCCCGTTTAACTGTCAAACTGCGCCATACTGGCCCTCCGCCCACACCTCTTTATCATCAACCCTAAACAAAGACATTCATCACCAATACCCTGTCCTTAGCGATAATCTATCAACTGACATACTCCATGAAAACCGTCCCATATCTCGCCCTCATCACTAGCAGTGCTCTTCTCGCACTCCCCTGCTTCGGAGCCTACACAGGCACCGATAACGCCAGCGCCAGCGCCTACTCGGGCGGCTGGGTCGATGGATCAAACGGCCACATCACCGGCCCCGATGCCTACGGGATGTGGTTTCTCAACGCCGATACGGCTGACATCATCCACGAGACAGCAAGCGTCTCCAGCCTGAGCAGTAATGCCCCAAACTTGAACACCGGAGGCGTATCCTTTCGCATGATGGGAAAGAATGGGCAAGAAGCGACGGCTTTTCGCTTCATCGACGATGATGGGCTCAGCGCCGGTCAGACCTTCTCCATCGATCTGGCGGTCAACTTCCGTAACGGTTATAAAGGTATCGATCTACGCGGCATTTCTGACGAAAACATTTTCAACTTCAACATCGGCGACGACGATTATACGGTAAACGGAGCCCTCACGGGTAACGGCAGCATCGGTGATAGCTACAGCGACAACACGCTCTTCCACATCGTGTTCGAGCAGGTAGATGTATCGGGCGGCAACTGGACCATCACCCGCAGCGGAGGCGTTAGCGACACCGCGAGCGGCACCTACGCCGGCATTGCCCGCAGTTTCAAGCTCTACATCGGCAGCACTGCCGGAACAGACGCCGACGCCCTCTTCTTTAACAACCTCGCTACCGTACCCGAGCCTAGCCAGAGCGCCCTGCTGTTCGGCATCATTTGCATTGGGATTCTGCTGCGACGTCGCTGCAAATAGAAACAGCCCGTCATCTATCCGTATCCGCTCGCAGAGGCAAAGGTGTCCTACGCCTGACATAGCAGTGAGCATCCTACCGCGAAAGCAGGACAGCCATTGCCTGCTTTCGCTCGTTTAGGGTGCTAACGCTTGCCTCTATATGGCCTCATCATCACGATGAGCATGCCGGAACGGATACACAGCCAACGACTCCTATAAACTTATCTTTGAATACAGCCCCTCCATGGCACGCGTTCAACTCAATCAATTGGTTAAAGACTACCGAGATGGTCACAAAGGCATCTTTCGCGCCGTCAAAAGTATCGACCTGGATATCCGGGACCATGAGTTCATGGTGCTGGTCGGCCCCTCCGGTTGCGGAAAGTCCACCACCCTCCGCATGATCGCGGGCTTGGAAGAAATCAGTAGCGGCAGCATTTTGATCGACGACAAAGTCGTTAACGATGTGCTGCCCAAGAACCGCGACATCGCCATGGTCTTCCAAAATTATGCCCTCTACCCGCACATGAGCATTTTCGAGAACATGGCCTTTGGTCTCAAGCTGATGAAGTACTCCAAGGGCGAAATTAAACAGCGCGTGGAGGACGCAGCCGACATCCTTGGACTGCGCCCTCTGCTTGAGCGCAAGCCCAAGGCTCTCTCCGGCGGGCAGCGTCAGCGGGTAGCCGTGGGACGCGCCATTGTCCGCCAGCCCAAGGTATTTCTCTTCGACGAGCCACTATCCAACCTCGACGCCAAGATGCGGGTGCAGATGCGCACCGAAATCTCCAAACTCCACGAGAAGCTGGACGCAACCATGATCTACGTCACCCACGATCAAGTTGAAGCCATGACCATGGGCGACCGCATATGCGTGATGAAAGATGGCAACATCATGCAGGTTGCCGATCCGCTCACACTCTACAACAAACCCGAGAGCAAGTTCGTCGCCGGGTTCATTGGCAGCCCGCCCATGAATTTCTTCCCGGGAGAAATAAGCCACCAGGACGGGGTAACCCGATTTCATGCATCTGAGACAACCGCGTCTCCCATGCATGTTATCATCGACCCAAAGCAGAACCACGATTTCAGCCAATTAAATGGCCGCAAAGTCATCCTGGGCGTTCGCCCCGAGGACATCTCCGAGGCGCGAGACGGTCAGTCGCCCCATCTTCAGGCCACGGTCGAACTCTCCGAGCCGATGGGCGCAGAGACCTACTTGCATCTCAGAAATGGCGACCAATCCTTTATCGCACGGATGGACTGCAGCCGTCGCTATCAATCGGGTCAATGCCTGTCCCTCTGCCTCAAAGCTGACAAGCTCCACTTCTTCGACCCGGAATCAGCGTTAAACCTGTCCATAAACAGGTCTAGCAGCTAGCGTGCTCAAAGAACGTTGATTGGACCTTCCCCCACGGGACAATTGCTTACAGATTTCAGTTATGGCTTGGTTACATTTTTGGGGTCAATGACTACTGACGCCAATTTCCTAAAAGCGCGATCAAACGTATTTGAAGGAAGTTTAGTGTATGTGGTCGGCATGCTCATCATGCCTTGTTTCGGGCTTCCCGGCCAATTGCTCTTTTACACTTCCACAGCGAAGCATCATTGATCCATAGTAGGGATTGCTCACGGTTTTGTCAGCCTGGATCCAGTCGCCGCCTTTGCCTCCGAAGGCCATAGGGCAATGCACAAGATACAGGTTTTCATCTCCCGATACGCCCACGTGCTTCACCAGCGAAGCCATCTCTTTGGACAAACTGCCAAATGCTTCGCGTGCGGCCTTGATGTCACTCGCATTGGCTATGACGCTTGCCGGAGTGCTTAGCTCTTCGTTGATCTCGGAGATTTGCTTGCTTCCTTCTGGTGCTGCTTCCATTGCGACCAGAAAGCTTTTTGCACCAGCTTGTGCACCGGAGAGGTCATCGGCAGCTAGCGCTTTTTGAACAGCAAAATATGATGTCATCAATGTATCGACAAATTTCGGCTTATAGGCGTCGTCGTGTGCAAATAGCAGGTTTGAGAGGATGAGTGAAAGCCCGAGGGCCAGGACGCGTCTTGTTTTCATGATACTTTTGATCTGGTTTTTATGTTGTATGAAACTTCGGCCATGGCGCAGAAAAGAACCGGGACGACAAAGATAGAAAGCAGGGCCAGCAGCATACCGCCAAAGGATGGGATTGCCATCGGGACCATGATGTCCGAGCCACGCCCGACCGACGTCAGCACAGGAAGTAACGCCAGGATTGTGGTGGCGCTGGTCATCATGGCCGGGCGCACGCGTCGATTACCCGCCTCCACGGTTGCTGCACGGATTTCCGCGATGGTCTGTGGATTCTTCTCCCGGAAGATTTGCTGAAGGTAAGTGCAGACGATGACGCCGTTGTCGGTGGCAATGCCAAACAGTGCCAGAAAGCCAACCCATACCGCCACGCTGAGGTTGATCGTGCCCATCTGAAACAGGTCACGCAGATTGTGGCCCCAAACAGTAATATCCAGAAACCAGGGTTGACCGTAGAGCCAAATGAAGATGAACCCGCCTGACCAGGCAAAGAGGATGCCGGAAAAAACCAACAAGGTTTCGCCGATTCGCTTGAATTGAAAATATAAAATCAGCCAGATAGCGAACAGCGCAATCGGCAGAACGATGGTTAACTTTTTTTCGGCGCGAATTTGGTTTTCATAGCTGCCGGTAAACTTGTAGCTGACGCCAGCCGGGATATCCAATTCCCCCGAGTCGATCTTGTCTCGAAGATATTGCTTCGCCTGCTCGACCACCTCCACTTCAGCGTAGCCTTCGCGCTTATCAAAAATCACATAGCCGACGAGGAAGGTGTCCTCGCTCTTGATGACTTGTGGGCCACGCACGTAGTTGATCATAGCTAACTGTCGAAGCGGGATTTGCGTGCCATCCGGTGCCGCGATCAGGATTTCTTCAATGGACTCGATGGTGTCGCGCAGCTCGCGCATGTAGCGAACGCGCACGGGATAGCGCTCGCGTCCCTCCACCGTTTGCGTAATTGGCTTCCCACCGACGGCGACCTCGATGACATCCTGTACCATCTGAATCTTTACGCCGTAGCGTGCAATCGCATCGCGATCAATTTCGATCTCCAGGTATGGTTTGCCCACGATGCGGTCGGCCAGCACGGCTTCCGATTTGATCGAAGGCACCTCTTTCAGCAAAGCTTCAATGTCCAGGGCAACGCCTTCAATCGTCTCTAAATCAGGGCCATAAACTTTGAGTCCCATCGGTGCCCGCATGCCGCTTTGCAGCATCACGATGCGGGCAGCAATGGGTTGTAGCTTCGGCGCAGAGGTTGTCCCCGGGATGGCTGCGGCTTTCACGATTTGGTCCCAGATGTCATCCGGGCTGCGAATCTCATCACGCCACTGCCGGAAGGGGCGCCCCTCTTCGTCGGGGATGAGCTCACCTTGTGCATCACGGGCAAAGTCGTCCGTCGTCTCGTCATATTTGAACGTCAAGATGCGCCCATTCTCATCGGTTCGATACTCGGATTTGTAGCTGATGATGGTTTCGATCATCGAAATTGGCGCCGGATCGAGCGGACTTTCGACGCGCCCCAATTTACCAACCGCCATTTCCACTTCAGGGATCGCATTGATGGCCATGTCTTGCTTTTTCAGCACATCCATGACTTCGCCGATGGAAGCATGCGGCATCGTGGTTGGCATAAGCAGGAAGGAGCCTTCATCGAGATCGGGCATGAACTCTTTACCCAGCCCGGGCACTTGATGCGCCAGATAAACGTAAGAGTCAGACTTCTTGACGAATTCTGGCATCCAGCCGAACAGCCGATCCCAGCCCAGCCAGACCGCCCCACCGAACAGAACCAAGATTGCGCTGCCTGCAAGGAAGATAATCTTGAAGCGAAGAATCGCTGCGAGCATGCGGGCGTAGAAGCGGATGAACAGGTAAAAGAAACCCAGTAGCCCGCCGACACTTACGAGAACGAATACGATGTTCTGCCAATGTTCTTCGGGGCCAAGAGGCTTCCAGTCGGCTGCAAGCCAAAGAGCAACAAGAATGGCGATGACGAAGTTAAACGCCATCAGGATCCCCTGCCCTATCTTAGCTGGCATGCGGTCACGCATCAGGTGAAACACCGCCACAGTGATCATCAGCACGCCAAGCCACCAAGGGAACCAGGCGACAAAAACGGCAGCTAGCAGTCCTATCAACCCGATGCCGCCCCAAAGCCCAAAGCGCGTCCATTTAGATTTAAATTCACCAGCAATGAACCAGTGCGCGAGCGGTGGAATGACCGTCAATGCAACGATGATAGAGCCGACCAGCGCAAAGGTCTTTGTGTAGGCCAGCGGGCGGAAGAGTTTACCCTCCGAGGCTTCCATCGTGAAGACAGGAAGAAAGCTGATAACCGTGGTGAGAACCGCCGTGACCACCGCGCTTGCGACTTCGCAGCAGGCACGATAAACCACCTCCAACCGGCTCTCATCGGGCGGAGCCTCATCCAAATGCTTCAGGATGTTTTCGATCAGCACGACACCCATATCAACAATGGTGCCAATGGCGATTGCGATGCCTGACAGCGCAACCACGTTAGCATCCACGCCGCACAAGCGCATGCCGATAAAAGCAAAGAGCACGGCCAGTGGCAACACGCCAGAAATCAACGATGCGCTCCGCAGATGCAGCACCATGATGACCACGACGATAACCGTGACCAGTATCTGCTGGCGCACGGCGTCTTCCAGTGTACCTAGCGTTTCATTGATGAGCCCGCTTCGATCATAGAACGGAACGATCTCCACTTGGCTCGTCTTACCATTCGCCAAAACCTTCTTAGGCAAGCCGGGGGATATCTCGGCGATTTTATCTTTTACCCGCTTAATGACTGCGAGGGGGTTTTCTCCATAGCGAGTCACCACCACACCGCCAACGGCTTCGGCGCCTGCCTTATCCAGCGCGCCGCGACGCAGCGCCGGGCCATATTCAATTTCCGCCACCTGGGAAAGCGTGATGGGCACATTATCGCGTTGCGTAATGACCGTCTTGCGCAGGTCTTCCAGGTCTTTGATAAAGCCAATGCCACGGATGACGTATTCGGCACTATTGATCTCAATCGTGCGGGCGCCCACATCCAGATTGCTACCGCGTACGGCATTGAACACCTCGTGCAGGGGTATGTCATAGGTACGCAAAGCGTCCGGGTTTACGTCGACTTGGTACTCCTTCACGTAGCCGCCGATCGAAGCAACCTCCGCCACGCCATCGACACCTTGCAGGGCATAGCGAACATACCAATCCTGCGCGCTGCGTAGTTCTTCCAGATCCCAGCCTCCGGTGGGATTACCTTCGGAGTCCATGCCCTCCAGCGTATACCAGAATATCTGGCCCAGCGCGGTGGCGTCAGGCCCGAGTTGAGGGGAGACGCCCTGTGGCAAGGTTCCGGGCGGCAGGCTGTTCAGTTTTTCCAGGATGCGACTGCGCGTCCAATAGAATTCGGCCTCTTCTTTAAAGATGATGTAGATCGACGAAAACCCAAACATCGAATAGCTGCGAATCGTCTTTACCTCCGGCAGCCCAAGCAGCGCCGTAGTCAGCGGATAGGTGATCTGGTCTTCGATGTCTTGCGGCGAGCGCCCCATCCATTCAGTGAAAACAATCTGCTGGTTTTCACCGATGTCTGGAATCGCATCGACGGGTACCGGGTCGCGCGGGAGGGCTTCAAACTCCCAGTCAAAGGGCGCCACCATGACACCCCACAGGATGAGCGCCGCCGTAAAGAGGATGACGACTAGTTTGTTTTCCAGGCAAAACCGGATCAGCCCATTAATCGGATTGCGTGATGGCTCAGTGGGCATGGCTCGGCGCCTCCGCTTGGTCGATGGCGATGGTTTCGGTAACCTCACCGCATTGCAGCATCATTTCGCCAAAGTATGGATTTCTCAGTGGCTCCGAAGCCTGGAGCCAATCCGCTCCGCGGTCCGGGTAAACCATTGGACAATGCATAATCAGTAAGTCTTGCCCCATCTTATCAGGGTGTGCTCTCGCCACCCTAATCATCGCCTCGGAGAGTTCTTCGAATGACGGCTTACGCAACTCATCGAGGGTTTCCGCTGCCAGCATGTTATGGAGCAAGTCCGGTAATGCGCCTGAGTGTCCGGTGATTTTCATCATCGCCTTGGCTTCCTTTTTCGCGGCCTCCAGGTTATCGCTGGCCAATGCGGATTGCATCTTCAGATAAGGCGACAGCAACTGTACGGCCTGCTCGGTGGAAATCTCCAGGCCCAGCATCTCAACATGCGATTCAGCAGGCGTGGCGACGCCATGATTATGCCCCGGCATCGATCCGCCGCCTTCCGGATTCATCATACTCGGCTTGGCTTTGATCTGTAGTGCGCTGTCGATCTTGAAAGCGCCGTTGGTCACTACGCGCTCCCCGGCATCCAAACCCGCCTCGACGATGAACGCGTCACCCGCACGTGGCCCCAGCACAATTTCACGTCCTTCATAGGTCGGGCGTTCAGTATTGGGTTTTTCGACATACACAACTGCCCGCTTGCCGGTTCGCAAGACTGCCGATGCGGGGATTACCAAAGGCGGTTGCTCTTTGGCGTCCAGCACGTAGCCCAGCTCTTCAGCTGGCACCAGATTCATGCCGCAAATATCACAGACGCCGGGGCCATCCTTCACAATTTCCGGATGCATCGGGCTAATCCATTTGCCCGAAAAATCGGGTGCGAGCACACGACCGCCTTCGGCTAATTTCGCTTTCACAATGCCTTGAGCAAACATTCCGGGCTTCAACTCGCCGCTGCCATTGGGTACGTTAACGCGGACCATTACCGTGCGCGTCCGGCGATTGACTTCCGGGTCCATGAAGGCGATCTGACCGTGGAATGTTTTGCCTGGGAACGCTTCCACAGTAAAGACGACATCCTGCCCATAACGAAGCCAGGTGAGATCGGACTCATAGGCGCTCAGGTAGAGCCAGAGCTGGCTCAGATCGACGATTTTGAACAAAGCCTCGCCCGTTTTTATGTAGTCTCCTTCCTTCACATTTTTAGCAACGACAATACCGCCGATCGGCGCACGCAGGACGAAGTGGTCACGCGCTTCCCCGCTTTCAATGATTTCGTCGACCTGATCCGGCAGCAGGCCCCACAAGCTGAGCTTGTCACGAGCCGCTTCCGTAATGGAGCTGCCGGGGTCGCGCTGATACGCGCTCAAGAGCTCTCGCTGGGCGGTTAATAATTCCGGGCTGTAAATCTTGGCCAGGCGTTCTCCTGGCTTAACAGCCAAGCCCGTGTAGTTGACGAACAGCTCGTCAATGCGCGCAGGGAAGCGAGCCGTCAGCGCCTTGACCAGGGTTTCGTCGTATTCCAACTTACCCACCATGCGCACTTGAGCTACCGGAAAGGCTTTCACCACTTCACTGGTTTGGATCTCGGCTAAGGCGCGGGAACTCTCGCTCATCGTCAGCGCGCGGGGGCCTTCATCGCTACCGCTATCCTCCAGAAGCGGGATTAGATCCATGCCACAGATAGGACAGTCTCCGGGCTCGTTCTGACGAATTTGAGGATGCATAGAGCAAGTCCAAATCGTTGACTGGCTCAGTGTATCCATGGATAGCGCTGTAGCCGCTTCATCATCATGCTTATGCTCGGACTGGGCAGGCAGCCCGTAGCGGCCCGCCAGCAGACCGACCACAAGGGCCACGGCCACGGTGGAAATTAATTTCTTATTCATGTTCTGAAGTGACATTAAAGGTTCCGAGAATAGGCTGGTTCGCCAGGGTTTGCAGGATCACACGCTGTTGCCACGCATCCGCCGCTGCCCGCCAATAGAGCATCTGCAATTCGAGCAAGGAGCGCTCGCTGTCGATGACATCGAGAATGCTTGCGCCGCCGCCTTCATAACTCGTGCGGCTGTTTTCCACGGCTTGTTCGGCAAGACTCAGCAGGTCCTGCCCATAAAGTTCCAGTCGACGGTTAGCGTCGTTGAGACGGGCAATGCTCGCCGTGAGATCGCCACGCAATTCATTAAAGCGGTTTGTGTATTCATTCTCAATTGCTCGTTTACTGGCGAGCGCTTCTGCCTTGGCGGCGTCGTATTTCTCAAACCAAATGGGAATGTTGACGGCAACGGTAAAGCCCCACGGGTCCTGCCCAGCATCTGGTGTATTGGGGTTCACTACCGGCGAGCCAACCTGAATATAGTTAAAACCGAGCGTGATATCCGGATAACCCTCCAGCCGTGCTATTTCGCGACGGGCTTCCGCGCTGGCGATTTTACGCTCCAGCATTTTCAATTGTGGATTGTTAGCCTCGATAGCCGGGACGAGGGCCGCGCCATTAACTTCAACGGCTTCTCCCGGCTCCCAGTGAGGCCACGCAAGCAGCCGATCCACCGGTAGCGCCAGAAGCGCGCTTAGTTGGGAAGATTGGGCGATGCGCTTCTGTTTGAGCGACTCTAATTGATCGGAGACCTTGCCGATTTCTACCTTGAGCCGAAGCAAGGCATTAAGTTCGCCACCGCCACGCACCTTCTCTTCCACAATGGGCTCCAACTGGCTGAGCAAGTCGAGATTTTCTTGTGTTAGGGCAATCGCTTCGCCCGTGTAGCCATACTCATAGTAGGCCAGTGAGACCGCTCGTGCCAACATCAACTGTTGGTTCTGGTAGGCATACCAGAGCGCCTCAGCTTCGGCCGACGCCGCGTTTTCCCGGCTGCTTAACTTACCGAACCACGGCAGCGTTTGGCTGACCATGAATACGTTTTCCTGCGGGCCGGTTCGCGTTTGCACGGACTCCACGAAGTGCGTAATTTGAAACATCGGATCAGGCAACGCGGAAGCTTGAGTAATGCGCTGCATCGCGGCGTTATAACGCGACTCAAACGCCTGTATCTGCGGGTTCGCGGACATTGCCCGCGCGAGGTAGCTGTTCAAGTCCGTCAGCGGGATATCCGCTGCCTCAGGGGGATGGGCACTTGCCAGCGAATAACTTAGCGCAAACAGTAATGTGAGCCCGGTTGCGGTGCGTTTGTATGCTCTGGAAAGTGGTTCTCGATTCATCAATGCCCACTTAAACGCAGGCCAGGTCGAAAACCCTTAGGGAAATCTTAAAAAATCATGCCTTATGGCATGTCCATCAAATCACAGCGACTTTGACCATCATCCACACGGCCATGATAATCATCATGAGGTTTTCAGTCAGCGAAATAAACCCAAGCGGCACACTGCTGTCAAATAGCTGAGGCTTCAAGTCGCTCCTTCAGAAGCTTACGCGCACGATAAATGCGGTTTTCAATGGCCTTATGGTTTGTTTTTAAAACCTCTGCGCAATAGCTGTAGGAATGGCCCTCCAAAACGCATAGGATGAACGGAGCCTTGAGCTTGTAGGGTAGTTCGTGGATGAGTAATTCCAGCCGCCTCAGTGCTTCATTAGACTCTGTTTGCTCCGAAGGGGCTGGAGCCTCGCTCGAAATAATAGCTTCGAGTGTAGAGTTCTCATCACTGCCGATGTGACTACTCAGCAATAAGTCATTTTTGCGCTTATTGTTGCGACGGAGAAAATCACGACACAGATTTCCAGCAATGGAAAAAATCCATGTGCCGACTTTAGCTTTGGGGCGAAAACGATCAGCCTTCTGGTACACGCGGTAAAACGTGAGTTCGGTTAGTTCAGCGGCATCGCTTTCGTTGCGCACGTAGCGGTAGATAAAGCGAAACAGCGCTTCCTTATGGCGCGCCATGAGTTCCACCAGGCCGCTTTCGTCACCTCGCTGAACCTTCTGAAGGAGTGGCCAATCTTCGTCCATGCACCGATGGTCGCGTTTACTGTGGAGTGCTGAGCGCCTCTACTGCGATGTCGCGCAGCTTCGCCTGCTTGTCAGGCGGGAGAACGCTTAACATATCGTAGTAATGCTGGATCGATAGATTTTGAATCTCGCCGTGAACCTCATGCAATTCGTGGACAGCATGAGTGACCTCCGGGGAGAGCGAGTCATTGGTCCGCAGGAGGTCCGCCAGTTTAGCAATTTTAAGATTAAACTGCTCTAGCAGATCCGCCCGTTGCGCTCGGTAAGTTGCCTCAAACTCATCCACCCGAGCCGCCTCTGCGTCGGTTAACCCTAACTCTTGATACAACCAGTCATGGCCGTGAGGTGCATCGTGCTTCCACTGCTGCTCGCGCATCACCCAGTTGCTAATGGCAACCGACACGCCCACGCATATGACAATCAACAGCAAAACAAATATAGCCAATCGCTGACGGTTCTTCGCACTTTGGTTTATATTCATGGTTGTTTACTCACGGTCCAGAGACACCAGGTGGGTATCCTTAATGATGTTAAAATCCATTGCATAGCTCATCAACTGCTGCTGTTCGATTTTTTTAGCGTAGGCAGATGTCGTGAGAAAAGCCGCCATTGAGCTGATCATTACGGCAATCGTCAGCACCGACGCCATAAAACCGGTCTGTGGCATAAGCTCGCCGAGCCACGACCAGACACCGCGAAAACGACTGTCCTCGTCTAGACGAATACGCCGGAGCACATTGGCTTCCAAATTCCCCGGACAGCTTGGCGGCGATTGCCCGGAAAGACGCCCAACCATGTCTTCAAATTTTTTGTGGTGCATATCCTGTTTAACGTCAGATCCCCAAAATACCCTTAAAAAAAGAATATCCAACACCTATTATTGCAGGTAGATTTGCACGGCAGGATTGCACTAAATTCAATATACCGATACTCCGATGAGGCTGGATAGAACGACATTACCATCGTGATATCCCATGCCTTTAGATTCCCTATACTTTTGTTGCAAAGCATCTTAAATGGTGGAGCCGATCGGGATCGAACGAAGTGTTGCTAGTGAGATAGTTACGAATTCCGGTTGTAATTTCGCTGAGCTTATTCCGGAATTTTCACACAAGCTTGCGACAAGCTGACTACCCCACGTCGTTCAATATTTCAGACAGCACCCTTAAGCCAATCGCGTCAAGCTAGTCGCTTGCGGGATACTGTTCTTCACCCTAGTAAGACAGAAAGGCTCTTCTTCAAATCTGCTCGACTCAGCCTCGAAAATGGAAAACGATTTCCACATGAGTGCTGATAAGAAACCGAACCTGATTTTCTTCATTCCTGATCAGTGGCGCGGGGATATGCTTGGGCACCTCGGAAATCGTGCAGCACAAACACCCGTACTTGACCAATTGGTTGAAACAGAGGCAATTTCCTTCACTCAGACCTTTTGCCAGAATCCGGTTTGCACGCCCAGTCGATGCTCCTTCATGACAGGCTGGTACCCTCATGTCCGCGGACATCGCAGCATGCAGCACCTTCTTCACACCGGGGAACCCTGTCTGTTGAAGGAGCTAAAGAAGGCTGGCTACTTCGTCTACTGGGGCGGAAAAAACGACCTCGTAACCGACCCGCTTGCGTCCTGCAACTATCGCCATCAGGTGAAACCGACTCACCCCAATCTGCACACACACACAAGCTGGCGCGATGCAGACGCCTATTCATTTATGGCAGGTCGCCTGAAGAAGGAGGTGAGCGAGAGCGTGTACCTCGACTCAGACTGGGCTCATGTACTCGACGCCACCTCCTTTGCCCAAAACTATGGGGGCGAAAAGCCGCTCTGCCTTTTCCTTGCGCTGGAGTATCCCCACCCGCCATACGGCGTCGAAGAGCCTTATTTCAGTGCTATTGACAGGTCAAAGCTCCCGCCCCGGATTCGCGCTGAAGATCTTGCTCCCGGCAAACCCCGCCTGCTGGAGGAAGTGCGTAAACGCCAGGCCTTGGTCCACTGGAGCGAGGATCAGTGGGATGAACTCCGAGCAACCTATTATGGGATGGCCATGCGCACCGACCAGGCACTCGGTAGACTGATCGACGCCTTTAAGGCAATGGGCTGTTGGGATGATACCGCCCTGTTTTTCTTCTCCGACCATGGTGACTACACGGGTGACTACGGCTTGGTCGAGAAAGCCCAGAACACCTTTGAAGATTGCCTGACCCGCGTGCCCTTTATTTTCAAGCCTCCACAAAGCCACCCACGCATGCCGGGTACCCGCAACGCGCTTGTCGAGCTGATCGACTTCCCTGCCACGGTATACGACCTCATTGGCTGGCAACCGGAGTACACACATTTTGGTAAATCACTCTTGCCCCTGCTAAGCCGGAACACACCCCACCGGGACGCTGTCTTTTGTGAGGGTGGACGCCTGCCCACCGAGGAACATTGCAGCGAGGGTACCCCACAGGCGAATAAAGACAGCCTCTACTGGCCACGAGTTCATGTTCAGGCCAATGATGCACAAGCTCACGGCAAAGCCATTATGTGCCGCACGGATCGCTACAAGTATGTGCTCAGAAAGGAGGAGGCCGACGAGTTGTACGACCTGAAAGACGATCCATGCGAAACCACAAACCTCATTGGTAACACGCACTACCAGCCTATCGTCCCAGAAATGAAGGAGCGCCTGCTGGCCCACTATCTGGAGACCGCGGATGTCGTCCCCTGGAAGCTCGACCCACGCGACAGCAAAGAGTGCGTTCAGGGCAATCGTACGGTGAAAGGAGAGGCGGGCAACCCGTCCCGGTTATAAAGATTGGGCCGTGGGTCAGGCCATGCGGCCCAGGCGTAACGCACCGCAACGGGTGCCTTTACCTCAGGCGAAGATACCACCAAGGTATCCCCCTGGATGATTGCCTCTGCCGGAAAAAATTCACCTTCTACTCCGGCAATCTCAAAGGACTGCAGGGAACTCGACGGTTGCTGTGGCTTTTGCCCCATACGGATCGGAGGTGGGACACCAATGGTCAGCCCGCTACCGATGTGTTCAAACCGAAGCACTGCCTTCGTGCCTTCGGTATGCATGGACTTCACCATAGGCCCAGAGTAAACAATGTCTTCGCCGTAGGCTACGTGACGGGCAGCCAGCGCAAGGCGTTTTCCCACATCGACTTTGTTCTTGGGGTGGCTGTCGAATTGCTCACCAATATCAATGCTCACCGCCATGGCTGTCTCGGGCACGGTGAGAGCCTGGCGTTGCGACTCCCGCAACCTTGGCCAATCGTTCTCGGGCTGCTTGGTCTGGTAGCTCGCGAGTTGGACGTAAAGAAAAGGGAAATCACCCTGCCCCCAGCGCTCCCGCCAATCAGCAATCATAGCTGGAAAGAGCACTGCGTACTCGCTCGCATGCTCAGTGCTGAGACCGTTGTTTTCCCCTTGATACCAGATAATACCTTTAATCGCAAAGGGAATGATCGGGTTCACCATACCGTTAAAAAGTACGGTAGGCTGCCGCGGGTTTGTACTGGGGCTCAGCGGCCAGCGTGGTTTGGGGCCTCGTGGTGCCGGCTTGGCTTCCCACGCTTTCACGGCTAAACGCCAGGCAGGTAAAGTCTCCTTATTGTAGACCTCGACCAATTCGGGCAGGTGTATCTTGGTTTCCTCAAATGCCTCGACGTAGTGCTGGAGGGCGGGCACGGACCCGAGTTTTTCAAGGCTCGTCCAGGCTTCTGCTGGCGATCCACCACGGTAGGTTCCGATAAGTCCCACGGGCATACCCTGCGCGGCAAAAATTTCCTTGCCGAAAAAATAGGCGACTGCCGAAAACTTTCTTAGCGCAGGTGAACCCAGCTCACACACCACCCATTGCCCTGCGCAATCTGCCTGTGGCTCAAAAGCGATTTTACGCCCGACCTGAAAGAAGCGTATGGCAGGGAGGTCGGCTTCTGACAAAGCCTGTTTGGCGTTATGTGACTGGAGTACCGTACGCTCCATATTCGACTGCCCCGCGCACACCCATACATCGCCCACCAATACATCTTTGATTACAATGCGATTACGCCCGGAAACCACCATCTCAAGCGGTGCGTGCGAAGCTTCCATCGCAGGCAGGCTAAGTTGCCATTTCCCCTGTTGATCAGCCACAGTCTCCGCAGCTACCGTGCCCAGCGAAACGCGAACCCGCTCGCTCGGCTCAGCCCATCCCCAGACGGGCAATGGACGATCACGCTGCAAAACCATATGATCCCCAAAGAGAGCAGGCATACGCACATCCGCATGCACCAGAGATGACATCGAGGTAACGAAAAGTCCCGCTAGAAGGAGTTGTCTGAGAATATTCATGGATGCATCCAGAGTGAAGGTACCGACAGAACCGATCTAGTCGTAGGCTAATGCGGACTCGACAAAACTCATGCTAAGAACAACCGGCACGTAAGCCGGTGATTGCTCCGCCAGCACCTCCACAGCGACAATTTTTTCTTCCGGGTGGGGGTTAAGCCACCGCATCATGTAATAGGTGTTCCCCTCTCTGTAGGGCACTTGGGTTTTGAACGCAGGAACCGCGTCGGGCAACTCGCCAGACCGCTTGTCCTGCATATGTCGAATCGCTTCACCATCACGCACCGGGATGTCCACGACGCGGCCCGTATCATAGTGAACCCGATAGGTCATGACGGTGGCCGGAGGTGCGGGGGGCTCGTAGGGCTCGTCCCAGAGACGCATGTAGCCGTGGACAAAAGCCAGTTCCTCGGCGTTGATCCGCTGCGGGATGCGAATGCGCTGGCGTGTGGGCTGGCCCGGAAATGTTTCTAACATAGTACCGCCAGGCAATTCTCGCCTGGTGTTCAAGCGGATCAGGCAATCTTCATTCGCAACCGGGTCCGGTAAAATGAAAGTCACGCCATCTATATCTTGTCGGCCACGCGGCCATTGGCCAGAGAGCAAATCAAGGCGTGAAGTCGCTCCATTACCGGCATTCACCACGGGTAAAGCCATCGTGTCGCCCGCATTAATATTAGCCGATAAGTCGATAGGCATCCAGCCGGCGTCATCGCCTGTGCTCACCTCGATGGCTTGCATCGGCACACCGAGATCATTCATCAGTGTGGTGCCAAAGCGAAGGGCTTTCACCACACTGATGAATGATCAGTGTGGTGCCAAAGCGAAGGGCTTTCTGCCGTTCCTTTGCCTCGCGGTCCCACTGAACCTGATCAATCACCAGCTCACCTTCACCATAGCGATAACTTCCCCAGAGCATAGGCGCTGTAGCTGGCTCGGCCAGATGCGAATCCGAGCTTGTCAGAGACACCGGACTGGCTGCCAATGGCCAGGCGTCGTCTCCAAAGGCCAACAGATATGGGCTCATGCCAAAGCTCAGGGGACTATCGAGCAGTGCCACACGCTCCTGCGGTTTTCCAGCTTCGATCGGCAGCGAGAACAAGGTTCCCACCTCGCGTATTTGCTCGTTGCTGAGATCGTGCAGGACCAGCCTCCCGCCCTGCTTTACCCAATCGCGCACGACAACAAGCTCAGCGATGTCAACTGTCGTGGCATCCACGAGAAGCTGTTCGTTCTTTCCCAGCGCAGGTCGAGGTGTGAACGTCTCCTTTTCCAGCACCACGCCGATCTCGGAAAGCGCTTCCCGGTAGCGACTCCCTTCATCTGCCCATAGATGCGTCGCACGCAGCCTGGGCATACGAACCTCGTCTAAATAGCGAAGCAACTCCTCCAGCACTTCCTCCGCCATCGGCTCCAAACTCAGTTTTTCCTGGACCAGAACTTGTGAGAGCACGGCAAGCCCCTCGCCGCAGCGAAGCTGCACAACACCCGCACTTGGAAAATCGGCCAAGACCGTTACGCCGCCCCCGATGGACTCAGCGAAAGGTCGACGTACCACCCGGTGATCCCCCTGCCAGTAGGTCAATGCGTCTTCTGGGAGCGAGCCAAGGGCCAGGCTGTCCGGACTGGCGAAAAGGGTGTTCTGAGCATCATCCAACAAAGCCATCTCCGTGGGCAGCCAGGCTTGCTCCATGCTCTCCTGCTCCAACACAAGCAAGCGCCCCCCGCGCTTGAGATATGCACTCAAGGATTCTGAAAGCGCGGCCTGTGCCTGGGCATGCACGCCAGCGGGGAGCACGAGGATACTTTCCCCGGGATCGAGTTGCCGAACCTCTTGAGCCGACTCGACAAACTTCGCCTCTTCAATCCGCGTCCATAAGGCTTCAGCTCGCTCGTAGGAGTCACCGCCAGCCCAGATAAAAACGCTACGGCTCAGGTCAGAAATGGTCTCGTCCGCGGGGAGCACGCGAAGCGACTGCTCGATGAGCGTATCGATCTGCTCATCACCCACCCGTCCAGCCACTTGTGCCGTAAGCAGTAATTCAACCCCAGCGTTATAATCCGCGGCGTGGACCGTCATCTCGAGCGGCACCTTCAGGGCTTCACCTTGTGGGATGCGCAGCGCCTGCTCGGATGCGTACAGTACCTTTTCCCCTTGAGTTAGATGAAAGGCAACGTCTCCCTCAAAGTCCTCCAAGCCAATGTTAGACAGCCATAACTCGTAACGAATCGGCTGGCCCTCAAACCAGTGCTTCGTCCAGGGATAAAACATCCCCCCAACCGTGGTATAGGCCAAGTCCGCCAAGCGCTGCTTAATCGGGTTATCGACGTAACCGGAGCCGCCAATTGACTGTCCGAGGTGCATCACACCCTGCATCCGATACATCAGCGCAACCTTCGCGTACAGCAGCGGCTTTTGCTCCAGGTCCAACTCCAACTGCTCCTGCGCCGTCAGCTTGAAATACTCATGGCCAAAACCGTATTCATAGCGCATCTTCCACGGAGGAAGAACTTCACCGAGCATGAGCGGCTTGTCCTGCTCCCATTGCTCGAGGTAGGTCTTGACCTTATCCCGACGACACTCCTCGACGTCCTGCGGCCAAAACAGCTCATTGGGCATATACTGCGGACGCATTAGTGTCGGGTAGTGATAGTTCATCACCTCGTCATTCTCATCGGCCACGCCGAATCCGGAGTGCGTTACCGGACGCGTCGGGTCCACTCCATGCATCCCCTGGCTGACCTGTGCCATAAAGGTTTTGTAGGGTTGTGGCTGTGGAGCCATCCACAGGTAAAATTCATTCGACCCCGACCACATGACGATACTCGGGTGATTGCGGTCGCGCTTGACGTAGTTGACAGCGTGCTCAAACGCCTCTTCCGTCCTGGGTCGATGGTCGATGGCGGTTTCGGCAATCAGCAAAATCCCCTGGCGGTCTGCCTCATCAAGATAAACCTTGGGCACCGGCTGGCAATGAATGCGTACGACATTAATCCCCCCGCGCTCCTTATGCGCCATCCACAGATTTTCAGGTGTAAGGTACTCTCCTCCCTCCGGCATGGTATAACGCCCGTCATAATACGGCTCTGCCTCGGGCGGATACAGACGCGAACGGTAGAACGACGGCGCGTGCGTCCAGCGTCCGTAGAGATGAACTTTTTTGCCATTAAGGTAAAACCCAGTTCCCTCGATCCAAACTTCACGAAAGCCAAACGCTTGGTCAAAGTAATCCAGCACGGAGCCGTCTTCTGCGATCAATGCTGTCCGCAAGGTATACAAATGCGGACTATCGGGCCACCAGAGTGTCGGGTTATCAAAAGGTAGAGCAACACTCACGGCTTCACCTAACGGCAACGTCTCCTCGATCACGCTCTCGCCATCGTCCAACACTTCATAACGAACAGACCGTATAGCCCCCGCATCACCCTTAACAGTCAAGTCGACCTTGAACTCTCCCTTACGCACCGATGGCTGCACAAAGATATCCTCCACATAGGCTGAGCCACGCGTTTCCAGATATGCCGGCTGCCAGATGCCACCGTGCTGCTGGAAAGTATTTCCCACGGGCGCGCCCAACTCCTTGGCCACATGATAGGTACCTACCCTCAGTTCCAGCGTATTCTCGCCACTGAGGTTAACCAGGTCAGTGACATCGAACTCGAAGGGCAGGAAGCCATCTATGCTACGGCCAAGATGATGGCCGTTGAGGTAGACATCGGTTACGAAAGCAACGGCGTCAAAGTGGATAAACAGTCTCCGCCCCTGGCGAACCTCGTTTCGCTGCTCAGAATCGAGCTCAAATTCCTTGCGATACCAAACGTAACGTATCTTGTTGGCATTCACCCCAAAGTGCAGGCCATGCAACGGCCCTTTGTAATCCTTTCCCTGTGTCAGCCAGGCCTGATCGTGAGGGATATCAATGGTCTTCCATGGACCATCCGGTGGTGTATCCTTCAGCGCCTCCCCAGGCATCACTGGCGTGATCTGCCATTGCCCCAGCAGGGACTCCTGCGTACGCTCCTGCCCGCCACAAGCGCACACGAACCCCAATACGCAAATCAGTAAACACCATACACCCCGGAACTGCCGGAACGCCCCGCACAAGAAAAAACTCATCATGACTACTGCTCGATTCTCCAGGTCCCCGGCTTATCCCATTCGTATATCTCGTCGTTGTCGCGCGCCTCAACGTGTCCGTCAAAAAACAGAAAGTTCGCACGCCCTCCATGGCGGAAATCAAGCTGATGTTTATCGTCTGGCCAGACGGGATACAGGGCTAGAGACCAGTCACCCTGACCAAGTGCCGAGTCGGCTGCCAATACCTTACGACTTGCGTCCTCAATATTGGCCACGGTCACGCCTCCGGCAGCCCAATTCATCCCATAACTGCGGACATCACCCGTGGCGGGACAGACAAAGATGTCAGACCGCCACCACTGATTTTGCAATTCACCCGTAAACTCCGGCATGACCCGAGTCAAATATCGGGGCCATGGATTAAACAGGCCACTTTCGGGTGACCTCCTCTGCATGCACGGTGGAAGCTTCCCGTTATACTCCAGAGCGTAGATCGAAAAGGTGCTCCCGATTTGACGTAAGTTACTGGCACAAGCAGCCTGATGGCTGGAGTTCCTGACAACGTCCAGCACCGGAAACAGGATCACTGCAATGATCGCGATGACAGCCAAAGCAACAAGCAGCTCCGTGAGCGAAAAGCCACGGAAACTGCGAGCCGCTCTCTCATCCCGGCTTATCGTGCCTGTGTGCACGTAAGCTTGAAATGCTGTCATTGCCTTGGGGTATTGCATCTCTGCGCCGTTTGTCTGTTATCCAGCATCCGACAGCCTACCCAGTCACTTGGACCAGAAAGGCATCAGGCTTGGGCTTAGTCGGGATCGATTACTTGCGAATGGAACGACGGCGGTAAACGCATAGCACCAACAAGGAGGCGAAGGCCATATACCCCATGCTAGAGACTTCTGGGATGGCAGTAAGTGGCGCATTAAAGTCGGTTGTACCTGTGTAAATACGAATCCAGCTCAGGTCGATCGTTGACTGGGCTGCGCCGGAGCCCGAGGTAATGACGAAAATCTCGCCGGCGCCAGCCGCACCGCCAATCGAGGAACTGGTCGAGTCCGGGTTAAGGCCTAAGATCGCCGCGGTCGTTGGGTTAGAGCCACCGGTTGCCTGAGAAGACAAGCGCAAGACATTCTGCACATCCTGAGGAAAGGACAGGCCGTTAGCCGCGTCATCCTTACCAAAAAGTTCGTCGGGATTGGGGGTAGCAATGTAGTTAAGCGTACCGCCATCACCAGATCCAACAATGAACTGCAGCGAAAACTCACTGCCAGTATTGCTCGTTGACCAGCCCATGAAACCGATGTCGATTACGCATGCCTGCGTATAGACATTCAAAATGCCGCTCAGATCAAGCGTCGCGTTGGTAGGAGCATCCAGCGTGAAGTTGATAGATTCCGCGCTGATAGAATTCAGGTCGTCAATGTCCAGGCTACCTGTGCCGTCGCGCCCGGCACCATTACCATAGTATTCCTCGAAGATCAACGCACCGCCAGTAGGAGCATTGTACGCCGTATCAACAGGAACTTGGGCGAGAAGGCTTGGGGACAGTGCAACACTAGTGAACAATGCGACAATCAGGGGTAAGGGGGATTTTTTTTTCATAGTATTTTGTTTTAGGGATGAGAAGATAAATGGAAAACGTTTTCCATGCTACCGTATTTCGCCTCCATTTCAAGAAAAATTTCACTGGAATAAAAAGTTAAAACACGATTATTCTGGCAACGCTCGCACCTCATAAATGCGGGCTTGAGGCAGGCCCCATGTCGCCATCACTTCGACCCGGATGGATGTTACTGGTGCCGAAGGTGCGGCGTGAATCCGTCGGCGCAATCGGTTCTTGCTTTCTTCAATTCGCCCGACCTCCTCTTCGCCATCGAAAAAGAGGACGCGATAATCGCGAACCAGGCTAGGTGATTGGCCACGCTGACACCACTTGCCCATGGGTAGATCAAGTCCGTTATCAAAGGTAAGCTGCACCTCGGATAGTCGCACCTGCGCTTCCCAGGAAAGCGACAAGGATTGGGGCAAGCCATCGCCACTGCACCACATATTGGTAGCCGCCTCCGCTCGGGTGACACCGGAAAGCACCTGCTCGCCACCAAAACATCGGCTGGCTGGGTTCAAGGTAAAGCCAAGCGTGCCTCTCTCACGGTGCATTAGCTGCTCCGTCCCCGGTTCGGTAAAATACTGGTCCTTGCGGGCTGCCGCTTGACTGCCTGGCTCTTCGGCTTTCGTAAAAGCCCAAGACAGATTTTTCGTCGCCGGCAGTAGTATCCAGTAAGGTCGATTAGTTTCAGGTAAATCGCAATCAAATGCAAAGCTCACCTCGTGCTTGCCCGGGGCGACCGTGGCTTCTGCTACTGCCAGATGCACCTCGGATGTGAAGTCGTCAATGCGCTTCCCCGCTCGCAAGACCGCCCTGACCTTTATGTCCGATTCACCGGAATTAGCCAAAGGCAAAGTCACATCCCGCAGGTGCTTTTCCGATAGCACGAACATCTGTCCGCGATCTACATCGAGGGGAATGTACTCGTGCGCCTGAGGTGAGGACAGCACATGCTCGGAAGACACGCGCACGGTGGCGCTTTGTGCCAGGTCTGCCTCACGACGTCCAACCACACCGGGCAGGTAGCAATCCTGCTCCACCAAACGCTGCTGAAGTTCACGTATATGCTGCTGCCCAACGGCACGCGGCGAACACTTGTGCTCCAGGCAGAGTGCAGCCGCATTACCAACAGCCTGCCCCATGACCGCACAAGTCAGCATGACACGTGCGCTGGCGAATGCGACATGCGAGGCGCTGATGTTCCGTCCGGCAAAGAGCAGGTTATCGATATTGCGCGAGTAAAGTGAACGATAGGGAATGGTGTAAATGCCGTTGAGCAGCCGCCCCTTCCAGTAGATATCACCCGCGATACCGTCAGGCTGATGGACATCAATATGCCACCCGCCATAGGCCACCGTGTCGTCAAAGATACACCCACCCTCGACATCCTGCTGCACCATGACGTAGTCGCCATAGAAACGGCGCGAATCTCGCTTGCCCGGCATCGTCATGATAGACTCCAGCACATAGTTTTCAGCACCGTGCTCACCACGGTTTTTTAAATGATCCCAGACGCCCACCGCCCGGCGGTATAACTCATCCCGAATCGTCTCTGCATCCGTAATGGTATCCAGCCGACCACCGGTTTCCATCCACCACCATCCACCGCGCGGGTTGGTCAGGTGCTCAATCGGGTGCGGACAACTACGGCCCTCGTTGGGCAGGCTGTCGTCACCAGGTATCACATGAGCCCAATCGGGCGTCTCGAAGGGGACGGCTTGTTCCACCTTACGGGCGCGCATATAAATGCTGTTGCCCATACGAAAGTCATCGGCCTTGTCCTGAGCCATGGCCTCGCCGTAAGCATCCCTGCCTTCTCGCCCGGTCATGTAATCCGCCCCAGCCTGGTAGCCGAGGAAGCCGTCCCCGGAACAGTCGATAAAAACGGCTCCCGTAAAGCGGAAATGCTTCTCGGTCGTTTGCTGGTCCGCCGCAACCGCAGTGATGCGTGTGCCATCGACATCCACATCCATAGCGTGAGTGTTTAAATGTACGGTAAGGTTAGCCTCATCACGACAGAAAGACCACAGCACAAGACTCCATATTGATGGCGAATCGAGGTGGTTGGGAAACGTAACGTTAGCAGCAGCAATCTCGTCAATAATACCGGTCTCGCGCACATTACGATAAGAGCCTGCCTGGTCAGCCCCGTGTGGTGGCACACCAATCTCCGCACTTGAGTTACCACCAAGTACCGGGCGATTCTGCACCAGCACGGTTGTTCTTCCTTGCCGTGCGGCCGCGACTGCTGCGCATATACCAGCAAGCCCTCCGCCAATCACGACGACATCGTAATTTTCTTCAATAATATTGGTTTCTCTTTGCATGATTCAAATGTGTGTAGGCTGTTCCCTCTCCACCCACCATGGGCAGGGATCGTTGGACTTCGTACGGGGCATGCGCCGTTTATCGTCGGGCCAGTCCTTCCAGTCATCAGACGCTTCATTTAGTATGCCCGCCGTCATAGCGTTCTGCTTCAGATAATTAAACAGCGCTTCCTTAAGCTGGCTTTTAACGCCTGCCAGGGAGGGCTTATCAATCAGGTTCACGTCTTCATTTGGGTCCGCGACGAGGTCAAAAAGTTGCTCGATATGGTCGCTGGCACTATGGATGTACTTATAGCGTCTGCTCCGGCTCATGTACCTGCCCCGGTCAGGGTTAAAGAGATGGGAAAAAACAATCCGATCAGTATATTCACCACGGCAGTCGATGAGCTGATGAAGATCTTCTCCATCGCAATCGGACAGTTGCGGCAACCCGGCAGCGGCAAGCATCGTCGGGGCGACATCCACGAGCGTCACTGGCAGATCCACTCGCTCGCCAGCATGGCGGCCATCCCCCCAACGTACAACAAGTGGAATCCTGGCCGAAGACTCGTACATGTTACCTTTACCAATGAGGCCAAGGTCGCCGAGCATCTCACCGTGATCCGAGCTGAAGACAATGAGCGTGTTGTCCAGTTGCCCACTGCTTTCGAGGGCATCCAGGATACGCCCGATCTGGTGGTCCACAAAGGAAATACAGGCATAGTAGCGCGACTTAACCATGCGCCAGAGCGTATCGCTCACGGGTGGATCGAAATAGTAATGATGCAACCCGTCACTTCCCTGAAAAGCTGGCTGGCGCGACTCATATCCCGCTGGCTGATACGGCAACTCCATCTCGTCTGGAGTGTACAGCATATCCCATGGTGCCGGTGGCGCGTAGGGCGGATGAGGATGGATGAAACTGCAAAAAGCCATCCAGGGGTGCTCTCCCCCAGCCTTCTCCCGGATAAAGTCTATCGTACGATCACCAACCCACTGCGTAGGGTGATGCGCCTCATCAAGCGGTGAAGTTTGCGGCATATAAAGCAGGTCCCTCCACGTCCCATGCACATCGCGGGTATTTTTATAAGGGCTCTGCCGGATGAACTTCAGGTAATCATCATCTTCAATGCAACGTGGTGCCTCCTCCTGCGTAAGCCGCTGCTTGAAACCGCGCAGGGCCAGCCGATCCGGCAGAAAATGACACTTACCAATTCCGATGGTCTCATAGCCATGACGTGAGAACACGTCCGCGTAGGACTCACGGTCATCCGGGGTAGTCGGGTGGATATTACCGAGGCATTGGGTCTTGGCCGGATACTGTCCGTAGTGTAGACATGCACGGGCAGGCGCGCAGACTGGCGATGGGGAATAGGCATTAGTAAAGGCAACCCCTTCCGATACCAAACGATCCAGATTGGGTGTACGGATACGCTCGTTGCCGAGGGCGGCAATCGTATCGGCTCGTTGCTGGTCGGTCAGAATCAGCAGAATGTTTGGTTTATCGATAGGCATGGGGGAATCGCTTAGATTTTGTCAAAGGCGACAGTCCTACCCTTGTCAGAGGAGAGGTAGGCAGCCTCGGCGATTTGCATGGCGCGAACACCATCCTCCACCGTCGCGATGGAGTCGTCATGTGCGCCGCCATTACTCAAGTAGCGAACAAAGGCCCGCGAGCCACGTGGAATAGGGTCCCAACCTACGGGCGAAGCATAACGGTAGATGCGCTCACCGTATTGCCGCACCTCGATGACCTTGTCTCCGGTCACAGAGATAATGCAACTGTCGGTAATCAGGTCGAAGGTCATCCCCCACTGCCCACCCGGGTTACTGCCGTTGGCCAACACTGCGATGGCTCCGGACTCATGCTGAAGCGTGGCTATGCCCAGGTTTTCCGAGTTTGGTTGATCGTTTTTTAAACGCTCCGCATAGTGCTTGATCGGTAAGGTTGCAATCGTACCGCTAACGGACTTTACCGGCCCCATCAGCTCGCAGATCAAATCAAAGGCGTGCCCGGCATTCTCGCACAAATGCCCGCCGCTTAGCTCCTTTTTCCAGAACCAACCCGGCGGCATAAAACGCTTGGGATTGCAGACAAGGAAGTACTTAAACCAAATGAACTGAGGCTTACCGTACTTACCAGATGCGACCAGTGAGCGCAGCTTCTTGTACGTTGGCAGGTTGCGTGTGCCGAAGTTGACCATAGCGCGCACCTTGTGTTTTCTGGCAGCCGTAGCCATCTCTCTCGCCTCCTTCAGCGATACACCGAAAGGCTTTTCGGCCAGGATGTCTTTGCCCGCTTCAGCCGCGGCCAGAAACATCTCTTTGCGCATAAAGGGAGGCGTGGCCAGGATCACCGCATCGACATCCGGGTTGGCAATTAAATCTCGCCAGTCCTTGTACTGATGCGGAACCTTGTTCTCAGTCGCTACCTTCTTCATCAATGCCGTGTCGATATCCGATACGGCAACAAGATCCGCCATGGGGTTCTTCGCTTGCGTACTGGCGTGGTTGGCACCACCTCCGCCGAGTCCTATGATTCCAATTTTAATCATGATGCGTCTTCGATAAGGTTTCTCATAAAAGCCACCGACTTCGGCAGCACGACTTCTGGTTCGCCCCGGGCAAAGCACTCCAGCGACAGGTTGCCCGTGTAGCCGACTTCCTTTAGCGCCTGCATGGCGGGAGAAAAATCGGTATGCCCCTGGCCGGGAAGGAAGCGATTAGAGTCCACCATGTGAACATGACCAATGAGGTGGCCGTACTGGCGTATGCTCGCCGCCATATCCATCTCCTCGATATTCATATGGAAAAAATCTGCCGTAATGCGCAGCGCATCCGAGCCGACTGCCTCAATATAATCGGCCGCATCAGCAAGGGTGTTGGCCACGTGCGTCTCGTAGCGGTTGACTGGCTCAAGCAGGAGCTTTACTCCGAGAGACTCAGCCCGCTCCGTGAGCTTGCCCAACATGTCGAGAAATACCTGCCGCTGAACTTCGTGTGGGTCCCAGAGCGGACTGAGATCCGGCATCTGCGGGCGCTTGTCGAAGAGCGGCACAAAAACCAGCCCGGCAGACTCAAGCTTCGCGGCCAACTCCAAGAGCTCGAAAAAGTCCTGAAAGCAGGTCATGCGCTCATCGCGGTCACCCGCGAGAAGATTGCCACGGAAGCCCGAACAAATATTGCCAGCAGGAACGCCTTCTGCCTTGAGCGCCGCCTGCACATCGTCGAGGTCCTCCTTCAACCATTTCCCCCAGATTTCGACCGCGTCGAAACCAAAGCGCTTCAGCGAAACGAGACGCTCCCGAAAGCTCTCTCCCGGCAGCATGTCTGGGAAGAAAAAGCCTCCCCGTAGCGTGGATACGATAGATAGTTTCATAAGTAAATTATTGCCTGGCGCACTCCTCTTGTGCGAGGGGTGCGAGCCCACGAGGCACATGCCAGGACCGTCCCGACAGACCGTCGCGTAAGTGCTCAGGTAAGCGCCCCTGCTGGTAATCCAGTTCAAGCCATGGATCTCGAGTACGCAGGCGCATTTGCATGAGCGCTGCCCGCAGACGTTCCGCCGTTTCCCGCAGCCCGGACTCATCGATTAGGTTGACGGTTTCCATCGGGTCGTCATCGAGGTCGTAGAGTGCCTCCTGCGGTCGAAAGCATACATCACGGGTCACCCGACTCCCCATGCGCTCGCTATTATCAGCCAGGACCTGCTGCCAGGTAACCGAGTCGTAGAGATCAGTCCCAAGCGGCATGGGCTCACGATAAGCCAAATGACGTACGTACTTGTAGCGTCTATCGAGCACCGCACGGTAAGGGTAATAGTTAGTTACCTCATGAAAACTATGGGAGAACCACGTCAGTTCGTAGCCCGGTGCAGCGGGGTGCGCCAGCAGCGGAAGCAGGGATCGCCCCGTCCACTCCTCTGGACATTCCTCCGGTGAGACATCCAGAAAATCAGTTACGGTTGGAGCGATATCCGTCCAGTTAACACCGGCATCCGTTTTACCTCCATAACCATCGGGGTGCCGGATAATCAGCGGGCAATGATGCCCGGTATTGTAAGACGACGCCTTCGCACCAGGGAAAGGCATACCATGATCCGATAGGATCATCACCAGCGTATCCCTGATTCTCCCGGCACGTTCAAGCTCTCCAAGCACCTCACCAACAAAGCGGTCAAAGCGCGTTACAAAGCGGTAATAATCCGCCAGCTCGTGCCTCACCCCGATCGTATCTGGCAGAAAATCCGGCACGATAACCTCATCTGGCGAGTAGCGAACATCCGGTTCGTATCCATCGCCCACCGAGGGGTCGAAGTCCCCGCCAGTACGGTGCGGATACATGGACCCGACCTGCAGGTAGAAGCTCTTTCCATCAGCATCCTTTAGAAAGCGACGAGTGGAAGCCACCAAGTCTCGCGTGCGCCAAGGCAGAGATTTGTCGTAGTGAGAAAATGGATACACGCTTTGGGGTGAAACGTGATCTTTGCCAATCATCCCGGTGAGCACACCCGCATCGTTGAGTATAGCAGGCAAACTGCGTACATGCTCATGCGTAGAGAAGTGGTGCACTCCATGCGTATGCCCATACTGCCCGTGCTGATGGCTATAAAGGCCCGTGAGTATGTTTGCCCGCGAGGCCGCACACGAGGGCGTCGTGCAGTAGGCACGCTCAAAGAGCATACCCTTCGCCGCCACCGAATCAATGTTGGGCGTGCGCACGACCGCGTTACCGTAGCAACCAGCCAGTGGCGACCAGTCGTCGGCGATCAAAACGAGCACTGAAGGGTGAGTGCTCATGCCTTGTTGCTAGGGTTGGGCTTTCCCATCCACCAGGTGGCAGGCAAAGCAGGAGGTGCATAAGGGCCCAGTTCCTCCAAGAGCTTCTCCACCCCCTTGGGGTGTTGAACCAGAACCCCATCATCCGGGTTATCAGGAAGGGCCCTCTTACCGAAGCGACGCCAAGACGCACCATCCAGGCAAGAGCTATAATGGTCATTCCGATAACGCTCTTTCAGGGCTGTCGATAAAGCTGCCCGATCATCCGTATAGGCTGTATTCCCAGCAAAGTCGTGCGTTTCTTTCGGGTCCGATTCCAGGTCAAAGAGCCACTCCCGCTCATCGGCAGCCGAGTACACATACTTGCGCCGCTCGTTAACGGCCATATGCAGGCCGATACCGTCTGTCTGGAGCTGACTGTAGACCGTGCGCTCGCCCACCCCGCCATCGGCAACCGAGGCGAGATCTTTGCCCTCTTCACATACTGTGGGCTGCTCGCTTCCCGCCGCAGCGAGGAAGGTCGGGTGCAAGTCCAGCAAACTGGTTACACCCTCATGGCGCGTTCCTGCACGTTGACCGTCGGGCCAGCGTACAACCAACGGCACACGAGCTGAGGCATCGAGCATCGAGCGCTTACCGACACAACCATAGTCACCGAGTAATTCACCGTGGTCACTGGCAAATACGACCAAGGTATTGGCCAAATCGTCTCCAAGAGCCTCAAGGATACGCCCAATATGAAAATCAACGAATGAAATGGAAGCGTAATAAATCGCCTTGATGGTACGCATCAGCCAAAGATCGTACCCTTGGTCGCGATACTTGGCCCGCTGCTGGCGATGGTTCCAGAAGGTTAGCAGGTCCTCGTACCCCTCAGGCCTGAAGGGTGGAGGCATCTGGCCAGCCCAGTAGATAAGATTCCACGGGGTCGGCGCATTAAAAGGTGGATGCGGACTAAAGAAGCTCGACCAGAGGAAGAAAGGACGCTCCCGGTCACGATCTTTCAGAAAATCGATAGACCTGTCAGCTACCCATGCGGTCTCGTGCAAGTGGGCAGGCATCTGGGACACCTGCGGCACGCAATACATTTCGCGCAAGGCCCCGTGCACGTCGAGAACATGCCCGTAACCGTTGGCATCAAGAAAGGCACGGTAGTCATCGTCACCACGCTCGCTGACCTCACGGCTTTCGAAGCCCCACAGCCGTTCGCGCTGCGGGGTGAAGTGCATCTTACCGATACCATGCGTCCGGTAACCCAGATCCGTGAGTTTCCCCATGACGCTGGGAATCTCCTCGCCAATGTTTGTACCATTGTCCCAACAACCCGTGCGATGCGGCGGCAAACCACTGACCAGTGCCGCCCTCGCCGGGACACAAACCGGCGAGGGCGTATAACAGCGCGTAAACACCGTACCCTCCGAGCAGAGCCGATCGAGATTCGGCGTGCGCAGGACGGGATTGCCGAGGGCGCCGAGCGCATCGAAACGCTGCTGGTCGGTGAAGAGCAGCAGGATGTTCGGTCTGGACTCGGCAGATGCCATTAGCTGACGACACCTTTCGGGTTAACACCGTTTCGCGGCGCGATGGCCAAACCAATACGCTCGATACCGACTTCCCAACCTTCGCGTGAGTTATAATAAAGGCGCCACTCATCCCCGTGGGCAGCAAGGCAAAGTTGGTAGACCAGCGAGGACTTCCAACTGTTGGCCTCTGGTTCGATGATGGGATTGTTTGGAGTATCATACCAGTCGAGACCATCTTCCGATAGCAGCACGTGAATGGCAGAGCGGCTGTGATCGACCTCCTTATCCCAGTAGACACCGTTGTTAAACCCAACGTATAAGCCATAGGCTTCGAGGTAGTAGACCTTCATCGCCCCCGCCCCGATATTACGGTAGGGGTCATCCTCATCTGGTGGAAGCAGCGGCTCGGGATGTTTGACATACGGACCATCGATTTTGTCCGCGAATGCTACGCCGATGTTGGCTGGTTCTTCAAAACCCAGGTCCGGGATGCGTTTAACACCGCCACTGTAATAGAGGGCGAAACGTCCGTCCGGCATGGGTGTCAGACAGGCATTACGACATGTCGGGCGAAACTCCATGTCCTCCCATTCCAGATCGGGCTCCAGGAGTGTCTTGGGTTCGGACCAGTTTTTCAGGTCGTCACTGTGGCGCATAACGATCCAGCAGCGCTCGGGAAAATTGTTCATCTGATAGAACAGGTAGTAGCGTCCGTCCATCGGGTAGACGAAGGGTGAAAAGCCATCCCACTCGTGAAAGGCATAGCGCTCCCAATCAATACCGTCCGGCGACGTCCACTGAGCGAGCGTGCCATGACTGCCACAGGTGATAATATGCCACTGGCCATCAGGTGAAAGGGACGGCGTGATGACCGTCGGGTCAGCAATGACGTTTTTGAGAAAAGGCTCAATGACCGGGCTTTGCGGGTGGTCGCTCCACTTTGTCTCGATGAGTGCCTTCAGGCGTTCATTCAGCGCCGGATTATACCGACCCCAAATCGTTTTCTTTTCGGTGATGTTCATGTTTGGCTCTGTAGGGTGATTATCGTTAGTCAAAGGCTATTTCCGAAGCTGCGTAACTGATGGCCAGCACGATGGGCATGTGGGCAGACTGGTTACTCGCTACGATCTCAATACGCCTGATTTTCTCTTCCGGATAGGGATTGCGCCACCGCATGAGGTAATATGCGGTCGTCTCTCCGGCATCCTCGCCGTCGACTTCATGCGACTGAAAGGCCAACTCCGCCTTGGGTAAGGGTTGCACGCTGGTGCGTACAGCGCGAATATGCTGCGCTGAATAAACCGGGATTTCGATTTCCCGCCCGCTCTCGAAGCAAACGCGATAGGTCAGGATGAGCGGTGTCGGTTGCGGGGGACGATAGGGGGCACCCCACAAGCGAAGATAGCTGTGGACAAAGGCCAGTTCGTCAGCATGCACACGCGGCACCGGCACCGATACCGTTGACTCGCCCCCCGGGAACGTTTCGACCCATGTGCCGTCATCCGCCTGACGCCTGGCGTTGACACGTATGATCGACGGCTCTTCCTCGGAGGCTGGGTCGGGCATAAGCACCTCAATTTCCTCGAAAGACTGTCGACCGCGTGGCCACTCGCCCCGCAGGAGTTTTCCCGCGTCGATATTACGTCCGTCCGGGTTGCGCTTATTGTATTCCGTTGCCAGCGGAGCATTAAAGACCTCCTCCAGCACGATGGGATGCCATGCCTGCTCCATACCGCTCGTAACGGGTAAGGCACCAATTGGAACGCCAAGATTGATGAGGAAAACACGCCCAAACTCACTCGCCTTTTCGTAGTCCTTGTTTTCGAACTCCCACTGACTTTGATCAAAAACGATCTCCCCTGCCCCATAGGGCACGCTCCCCCACAACATGGGTTCAGTAGCAGCTTCCACACCCTCCCCGACGACTGGCACATTGGCGCGTGGCCAAGCCTTTTCGCCAAAGGCAACGGCATAGGGACTCAAGCCTGCATTCAGTGCGTCAGATAAGAGGCGGATACGCTCAGTCCTCTCACCTGCGCCCAACTCCAAGTCAAACACAGCTCCGACCACAGCGATCTGCTCCGCGTCTAGATTATGAAAAACAATACGTCCTCCGCGATTTACCCAGGTTCTCAATTCTGGAAGTTTGTCCAAGTCCACACTGGCACCATCGACCAGCAGTTGTACATCCCCTGCAAAGGCAGGCAGTTCGGCGAGGCTATCGTTTGCTCCCGCTAACTCGGCACCTGTCGCAACCACAGCTTCGGCATAACGGCCATCGACAGCCCCCCATAGATAGGTGGAACGCTCCGTCGGCGCCGGCACCTTATCCAGATAATTTATCAGAGCATGCAGCACACGCCCGGCCATGGGATCGACTCCCACCTTCTCCTGAACAAGGATTTGGGAAAAGAGATAGACGCCCTGCCCAAAGAAAGCCTCGCTCACTGCCGTTACCGGATAGTCCACCAAAGGGCGCGTGCGCCCCGAGGTCGAAGCAACCAGTGGTCGCCGGATGACCCGGTGGTCGTCCTGCCAGTATTGCAAGCCAGCTTCGGGAAGGTTGCCGAACAGAGATCGCTGCGGACTGCCGGGAAAGATATTATTGCTTTCAGTGCTACTGAGCCGAATATCCAGGGGCAGCCATCCTGATGCCCAATCCTCCTGCTCAAGCACGAGCAGGCGTCCCCCCGCTTCGACAAAGGTCGCCAGCGGCTTGGCCAAGGACTCCTGAGCTGCGGTGTCCAGTGCACCCGGTAGCACGAGAATAGTTTCGCGGGGTGCCAGCGCTTGCAGTGTCGCGACATCCGAAACTTCAGCCGCATCTTCGAGCCAGGGACGCAAAGCCTCGACCTGTGGTTTGGTAGTCTCAGTACTCCAGACAGCGAGTTTGCGATGCAACTCCAACTGGCCTGGTTTTCGGGGAAAGATAAGGATCGGTTTCTCGATATTAAGCTGCTCAACCTCGTCACCTATTTTTCCTTCCAGATGTGCTACCCACGTGGCATCCCGCCAAGCGTTACCTGCAACGGGCTCAACACGAACGCTTAGCGGCACTTTAGCAGTCCCTCCCTGTTCGATCCAAACAGATTCCTGCCCGCTCGCGAGTACTTCACCTTCAGCACTCGCCAACTTCCAGTTCAATGTGCCGGAAAAATCTTCGAGCTCATCATTGCTTACCCACAGCTCAGTTTCGATGGGCTCGTCCGCCCAATAGTTGGCTGTCCACGGATAAAACATGCCCACGACCGGAGCATAGGCCAAACGGGCCATCTCCACTTTCATGGGGTTATCCACGTATCCGCTTCCGCCAATCGACTGGCCTACGTGCAGGACGTTCAGCATGCGATAGACGATAAGCGCTTGAGAGAACCAGAATGGTTTTTGCTCCAAATCGAGCGCCGCGCGTTCTTCCGAGGTCAGCGTGAAATAGTCCTGTCCATACCCCTCGGAGTACTCCAGGCGCCAGGGTGGGAGCATTTCACCGATCATGATTGGCTTGTCGCGGTCCTCGCCCTGCATGTAATTACCCGTCGTCTCGCGCTTTTTACACACACTTTGGTCAACCGGCCAAAAGAGCTCGTTGGGCCAGTTGTTCACATAGGGACGCATCCGCTCGGGATAATGGTAATTGATGACGTCGTCATGACCATCGGTCGGCCCGTACGCGCTATGGGAAACCGGACGCGTCGGATCGGCCTCATGCATGGCGTCCCGCACCCTGGCCAGGAAGAAGCTGGTGGCCTCGCTGCGTGGCACCTTCCAGTGTTCGAATTCATTCGACCCCGACCAGAGGACCACACTGGGGTGGTTCCGGTCGCGCTCAATCATCCTGACCGCATGATCGATGGCCACTTGCGTGTCTGGGCGGTGGTTGAGCGCCGTTTCGGGGATAAGCAGAATACCCTGGCGGTCGGCTTCATCGAGAAAGACCTTGGGCAACGGCTGGCAATGCAGGCGTACAGTATCGATGCCACCGCCTTCCTTGTGCGCAGTCCAGAGTTCTTCAGGTGAAAGATAGCCACCGTCATAACGGCGCGCTGCGTAATACTGCCCGGTGTGCCCCCAGCGCCCATAAAGGTGAATCTTTTTTCCGTTGAGATAAAAGTCATTGCCTTCGATCCATACCTCACGGAAACCAAAGGTCTCCTGCGTGCTGTCAATGACTTGGCCATTGGCGCCCAGTAACTCAATGCCGAGCTGATAAAGCTTTGGGGTCTGTGGCCACCACAGTTCGGGGTTCTCCCAAGGAATGGTAAACCGCACACCCGCCTGTCCCTCGGCAGGAAACACCTGTTCCCCAAGCCGAGCCTCACCGTCGAAGAATGAGAGACGCACAGCATGCACCTGTTCCACGTCACCGGCATTCTCGATGTCCACGGTGAGTTCTTCATTACGTACCGATGGCTGGATGAAAACAGAATCTACATAGGCCGCACCACGGCTCTCCAGCCAGGCCGGCTGCCAGATACCTCCATGCTGATCGTACATAGCTCCGATCGGCGCGCCCAACGATTTTGCGACGCGAAAGGAGCCGACCTGCAACACGAGCTCGTTGGGTTCGCCCGGCCGCACCTTGTCGGTGATATCAAATTCAAAGGGCAGGAAGCCGTCGAGATTACGGCCCAGCAACTCACCGTTCCAGTATACCTCACTCGTAAACGCAACGGCATCAAAATGCAGGATAAGACGACGATCCCGGGGCAAGTCTTTGGGGATATCAACCGTTTTCTTATACCAAACGACGTCGATATCACGCGCTTTCCATTCGCCTAAATCCACACCATAACGCCACCACGGCTTGGCATACATGCGCTCCTCCTTGATATAGATCGGGGTCCAGGAATCGGGCTGTTCGGTGGCATCTTCCTCAGGAGGCACAAAGGCGAAATCCCACTCTCCAAGCATGGAAACGCGCTCGCGCTTCCCGCTAACCGACAGGGCTAACTCCGTATTGTCCGAATCGCCAACGTCCACCAGCGAATCCCCCTGATAGGCCCGCTGAATATCAGCTTCGGTAAGCACCTCATTCGTAATCAGCAAATCATCAATAAGTCCCTGAAAGCCTTGTGCAGATTTCGTCAGGTCTCCCCCCAGCAGCCAGCGGGAGCGCTGGTAGGGACTCACCCCCTGGATATCCGTCCATGAGCCGATTGCGTTGCCCTCGGTTAACGTTGAGGTGAGTTGCCCGTTAAGATAGATTTTAACACCCTCGCCATCCTGGACCAGTGCAACCTGAGTCCATTTACCAAGTGGCACACTCCCTTTCGGAGTCCCACCATGCCAGTGGTAAGGGGCCTTCTCCCCCTTCCAGCGACTTTCCGCTAATATCGCCTGCGAGGCCCCGTCGTAGGTAAGCTTCAAATGGTTATTGGCAAAATGGACACCGCCCGCCGTCAACGCGATCACCGTGCCGCCTTCTCCCTCAGGCTTGAGCCAGAACAGCACGGAACCTGTTTCAGAAAAGCGCGACTTCCAGGGAATGCTCACGGCCCGGTTATCACCGGAGAATGTCAGCGCCCGTCCGCCTGACCTCCCTGGCGATAACTGCCCTGCCTCCAGCCGAATGAAACTACCGCTGGCAGGCTCAAGCACCTCCGCTCCCCCTCCTTCAAAATCTAAAAAGACCTCAGGCTCTATAGCGCTCGAAGCAGGAGCAAGTAGCAACAGTACCAGGGCCAGAATAAAGGTAACGATATGGGAATAGAATTTCAAAGGAAGACAGGGGTTGATGGGGGCATTGATGACGCGCAAAAGCAGGTGCAAGAAAACTATGGAAAACGTTTTCCATATTGCCGGCCAAATGTCAACAGGTAAAACGCAGATTTGGAAAACGTTTTCTTGATTGAATGCGTCAAAGTGAAGATAACAGGTGTCATGCACCTTCGAGTTCCGGCCCCCAAGGGGGAATCATTATATGCCGCTATACCAGTTGATACGACATACGAAGTGCTGGACAACCAACCCGGCCTGACCGCACGCATACGGGAAATCCTCCGCACCCATCCCAAGCACAAGCCGCTGCGCCTCTCCTTTCGCCCGGGGACCTACCACTTTCATGCGGAGGAAGCAGAGGAGCGCTTCTGTTTCGTTGCCAACAACGACGCAGGTCTGCGCCGCATTGCCTTTGCCTTTATTGATATGCGAGATGTCGTGCTGGACGGACAAGGCGCGACCTTTCTCTTTCACGGGCGCATATGCCCCTTTCTCGTGCAGGGTTGTCAGGACGTAAGCCTCCGCAACTTTCGCATCGATTTCCCCCGCCCCAACTTGAGTCAAGGCGAGATCCTGGCAGCAGACAGCTCATCAGTCACCGTCCGCCTGAGCGAAGACTACCCCTACGAGATCGCCTCCGGGCAGCTCTGGTTTACCGGGGAAGGCTATGAGGAGCGTGGTGCGAGTGACGGAGTGCGCGCTAAACGCGGTAGTTACATGCGCGCTCTGGAATTTGATACCGAACGCGTCGAACCTGCCTTCATGGCAAACGACCATTCGTGGCTCTCCAAGGCCTCGGTCGAGGAAGTCACTCCTGGCACCCTGCGCTTTCTGACGCAATACCCGGAGCCACTCCCCCGCCCTGGCAACCAGCTCGTCCTGATGCATGATCGGCGCGAGATGTTCGGTTTCTGCCTCGATCGGGCGATAAACACCTCACTGGAAAACATCGTTGTCCATCATGCCGGTGCCATGGGGGTGATTGCCCAGCACTGCGAGAACATCCGGCTTGAGCACGTGGATATCATGCCCAATGCGTCCCGGAGCCGCGTATTTTCCACCTATGCCGACGCTACGCACTTTACCTGCTGTAGGGGTAAAATCGAGCTCAGTCATTGCCGTTTTGAAGGCATGATGGACGACCCGCTCAACGTGCATGGCATCTATGCCCCCATCGCCACAGCCTACGACGACAGACATCTTGATGTGAGCATCGGGCACTACCAGCAGGCCGGTATCTGCCCCCTGGCCCCCGGGCGAGCCGTGATCATTAGCGGAGAAACGCTGCTGCCCCGGGGTGAAGTGGATATTGCCCGGGTTGACATGATAAACAGCGGACGCTGGCACGTTACCCTCGCGGCGCCGCTCCCCTGCGCGCTGCAACCGGGTGACTGCCTGGAATCGCTGGTCTGGTGTCCGGACGTACGCGTCACACACTGCCGGATGGGGCGCAATCGCGCTCGTGGACCCCTGCTTTCGACAGCGGGCCGCATCCGCATTGAGCGCAACACTTTTCATCACGCAGGCACGGCCATCAAACTTTCCGGCGACGCCAACTCGTGGTTTGAATCCGGCTCCGTCCGGGATGTCCTTATCCGCGATAATATTTTCGACAACTGTGGCTATGGCCCCTGGGGTCGGGGTATCATTGCGATCGATCCCGAAATTGAGCCAGCAGGCTTTCGGGAGCAAAAGTACCACCACAATATTCGCATCGTAGGCAACGACTTCCATACCTTTCACCGCGAGTTGCTCGTCGCCCGTTGTACCGATAACCTCACCTTTTCAGACAACAACGTTGCCTTTACCCATGCCTACCCCACTCCCCACACACACGAGGGGTACTACCGGATTGAGAATTGCAATGATGTTGATTTGCAGTCCATAACGTAGCATTTCCAACCTAGCACGCCCGTGAACAGGACCGTCCCAACGATCAAAGATATTGCCTCGCAATGCGGCGTATCAGTATCCACCGTCAGCAAGGCACTGAACCCCAATTTCCGCAGTGGGGTACGCGATAAGCTGCGCAAACGTATCCTCCGGGAGGCAGAAAAAGCAGGCTATCGCCCCAACTGGGTGGCACGAGCCATGATCAATCGGCGCAAGCACATCGTCGGGCTGGTTTACAGCGGAAATTTCCCCCTGCAGGAGGGCAACTTCCACGAAATGGTATCCGCTATGAGCGCCGAGCTCCAGCGCGCGCAATACTACGTCCTGTTCCTCCCAAGCCAACTGCTTCTGGATGACAGTGAGGCGGTTTTTGAACGTGTTGATGGCTTTATTCTTCTCAATGGAAAGTGTGAAGAAGATGTCTTGCAGGAGATCAATCACCGGGGATTCCCCCTGGTCGTCCTCAACGGCACAGTCTCCGCGCAAGGGATAAAAATTGAAAATGACGATGAGTACGGTGCCAAAATCCTGACTGAGCACTTTATCCAAAACGGGCACCAGAACATCGCCTACTATATCGGACGTAATCCCTCCGAAAAGCTTCACTATAGCGTAAAGCGCAGGCAGCTAGGCTACGAAGATGCCATGAAGGCAGCCGGGTTGGACAAGAACATCCGCGTCATCACCGACACCTATACCCACTTGGCCAACGTCATCAAGCGCGGCGAGGAATCTACCCCCACAGCGTTGATGGTTCACTCCCATGTGCTTGCGATCAACCTGGTGGGTGAGCTGGCCCAGCGGGGTGTCCAAATTCCGCAGGACATCGCGATCGCAACATTTAATGACATTTACCCGATCGATCACCTGGTGCCCCCCCTCACCGCAGTAGCTATTCCTGCCGAGGAAATGGGTAAGGTCGCCGCCGAGCACATCCTGAACTGGATAGACAACGCTGATTCGATTACCACCAATCAGTCCATCATGTTCCAGCCACGTTTCATCCTGAGACAGTCCTCGGACTATGAGCTAACTGAGCCCGGTAAGGCCTAGGTACCGCGCTGGCAATAAGCTTGTTTACACCTTACCGCGCATGGCTTCCAGTTCGGTCCGGAGTGCGCTCATTTTGGCGCGACTCAGCGGATAGGCCAGGATGCATGCCAAGGCGAGCAACCAGAAGATAACCGGGAGAACAAGGTAGATATTGAACATCTTACTAAGCACCTCGGGTGGTTGGACCTCAATTTCAGAAGCGAACCCCGATACACTCAAGACATAGCCACTGAGGCCAACGGCGAGCGTCGAACTCACTTTGATGAACCAGGAGAATACGGCATTGAGCGAACCCTCGCGTCGATGTTTGGTCTGCCGCTCGTCATAGTCTGCGACATCGGCCTTCATCGAGGGAAGAAACAACCATAAGGCTGAGATGGAACCGGACTCAAACACCGCCGAGATGAATTGAAGGTAAGGCATGTCTGGACGCATCAGCCAAATGTTAAGCAGGTGCCCGAAGATACTGATGCACAAGGTGGTCAAAACCATGGACTTTTTGTCAAAACGCTCCCCAAGCCACGTCCAAACAGGAATGAGCAGGATACTTGTCGCAATGAGGACACTCGTCCTCAACCCCAGTATGATAGAAGCTTTTGACAAGTCACCTCCGCCCAGAAAATAGATGTACAGGTACTGGTTCAGGCCGGAAATCGAGGTGGTTCCCAGCACGACAAAAAACGATGCACCGATCAGACACCAGAGCGGACGGCATGTAACCGATTCCTTCATACTCTTCCAGAACGGCATCCGGCTCTGCTTGGCCGCATCAGCCTTATAGTAACGCTCACGCACAAATAACGCCGGGAGCAACCCCATGACAATGATGAGCATGCCCATGAACCAACTGCACGTCTGCATGCCATTTACGATGTCTGGTTTACCGGTGTAGGGGTCCGCAAACCAGGAACTGCTCAACAGCGCGAGCGTCCACCCACCGCCGAGAGACACGAGCTTGGAGAACAAGGCCATCCACGCCGTCAGGCGTGTTCGCTCATCATAGTCCGGTGTCAGTTCAAGCTGCAGGCTGTAGTAAGGCATCGACCACACCGTAAAACAGGTATAGAAAAAGCACCCAAAGACCAGCAGGTACAGCGCGGTATGCCCCTCGCTCCAAGTGCCCGGCACCTGCCATAAAAAGGGATAAAGCAGCCCCGTTGCGATGGCTCCAACAAACATGAAGGGACGACGACGCCCCCAGCGCGTCCGCGTGTTATCCGATAAATTCCCGACGACCGGGTCGGTAATCGCGTCCCACGCACGCAAGCCCATTAGAATTAGCCCAAGCGTAATCGGGCTGATCCCCAAACCGATATTGAAGAACGGCATCCACAGAATGCCCGTCAACATATCAGTCGCCAGGTAGCTCATCTTCCCTCCGAATGCGAAAGCAATTTTCTGCGGAAAGGGTATCTTATCTTTGTTCTTCAAGGTTTCAGAGCTTTTCATGGGGGAACGCGGGAGAAAGATAGCAATGGAGGTGAATTGAGGAAGATACGGTTATTCCCCAAAAATGGAAAACGTTTTCCATTACAATCATATAAGTCAAACAAAAACATATCGTGCACTATTCGCGTGAGAAAAAGCCTTCTAGAAAAGCTGCACGCCTGATCACTGGTCGCCAGGAGGCATCCAGAAAATTTACACTCGCGGGCGCCAGTACCGCAGGGTCAATGTGATTCGGTACTGGTACGAGTGTGTGTGTGTCGCACATGGAATGCGAAGTAGATCGTTCGGCCTTCCTGCCAAAGTACCCCAGGAACTAAATCGTCAAAACCTGAATGTCAGGAAAGTGCGACTGCACACAGCTTCCGACATCGACAATATTGGTGGAGCCGATCGGGATCGAACGAAGTGTTGCTAGTGAGATAGTTACGAATGTCGGTTGTTTTTTAGTTGTAGATTATTCAGGTATTTTCAAAAGATGATAAATGGCTTTAATCCAAATCAATTCAATACCAATCGCTGCTTGAAAATGGCTAGTCTAAGAGGACTATACTATTTCGGAGTTTGAAAATTTCTCGCGTGGTCTTGCAAACTCAGAAATTGACTGCTCTGCGCGTTGCATAATTTGAAGAGATTGAGCTGTCCCTATTCCTGAGTATTCCGTCTGGATTCGGACAAAATAGATTGCCTGTGATCCAGGCAATTTCCCAAACAGAAGAGGTCACATTTTGAATCCAGCTCACGCCACTTGCTGTAGCATCTTATTTTAGATGGATTATCATACATGCCTTTGCATCCAAATAGACTCCTGGCCGATATCAGCGCCGGGAAGGTTCAAAATGTCTACGTCTGTGGTAATCACGCGACAACCCGACATATCGACTTCGTTGGAGAAACCGGACATTTTCCAGCTATCTGGTTCGATCTGGAGCATTTCGATATCCCGATACGCCAGCTCGCCACCCTGAACATGGTCGCGCATGCGCACCGGATGACAACCATCGCGCGTTTTAAAGCAACCAACTACCAGAATGTCCAGCGCGTCCTGGAAACGGGTGTCGGCGCAATCATGTGCGCGATGGTCGAAAATGCGGAGGAAGCGGCCAATATTGTTCGCTGGGCCAAGTTTAACAACCCATCCCCTCGGGAAGGAGAGACTACCGGCCAGCGAGGCTGGAACGGCGGCGGAGTCGACGCCCGCTACGGCACGATATCCGCGGCAGAATATGTAAGTTACCAGAACACTGAAGTTGCCATTCTTTGCCAGGTAGAAACCGAGGAGGCGTTGGAGAAGGTAGACGAGATCATTGCCACACCCGGCGTAAACGCTATCTTTTTTGGGCCGGGAGACTTCGCACATCGCATCGGTCATCTCGGACAACTGAACCACCCGCGCGTCATGCACGCCATGGAAACGGTGGCAAAGGCCTGCCAGCGGCATAGCAAATGGTGGGGTACGCTCGGCATCGGCCGGGAACACTACCAGAAAGTCCGCGCGCTCGGCGCACAGTTAATCTGCCCCGGCGGCGACACACGCGTCATGCTCAACGGCATTCGGGAACTCGCAAAAACGTTCGAAGGCTATGGGGCCGAGCAGGAGCAGACCGTTGTTTCCCTGGACAAGGCAGAGGCACACGCGCTGGCCAACGGCAGAAACGTTGGAACCATTTCTTAGGGCCTGTTCAGACAAACGGAAAAGATGGAAAAATGAGGGATTTTTCGTGGCTGGATTGAGGTTTTGAGACAGGGTGAATCAAGATTCATCGAGTCGAAAAGCGTCGAGTCCAGACCGAAAAGATCCATTTACTGCCTCATTGAGCGTTTATCTGAACAAGCCCTCGCAATATGCCTGCTGGGCGGCGGCTTCGGCATCAGGGAAGCAAGCCGTGATTTCGCAGGAAGCCTTCCATGCGCACCAGCGTTTCGCGGTAGCGGTTTTCGTCCTTGAACATGTACGTGTGGATGCCCTTCTCGACCGCAACCAACTCACAATCATTACCGGCTTCGAGCATAGCGAATTGAAAGGCCTGCGCACCGGAAAATGGCGTGACCGAATCCCCCGTCCCGTGAAAGATAACCGTTGGCGGCAGGTCGCCTTTGACCTGCTCAAGCGGTGAGAGCTCGGCCCAGCGCTCGCCAATCTTGGCAGTGCCGTAACCCTTGGCAGATGTGTCCAGAACCGGCGAGAGCAGAATCATGGCCGCAGGCGCGGGCGAAACGCCAAGGTCGTCCCCGGGGGCGTTGATTTGCGGAAACATTGTCGTGGCCACCGCAAGATGCCCACCGGCGGAAGCACCACAGACGACCACACGATCGGGATCAACCCCCAGCTCATCCGCATGCGAAAGGACATAGCGCATGGCGGAGCGGGCGTCCGCCACTGAATCGAATACCGTCGGAGCTTCATCCGGCTGCATTTGGGACAAACGGTATTCAACACTGATCCCCACCATCCCCTGGGACGCCGCCCATTGGGCAAATGGATAAACCATCCGGGGCGAACCACCCGTCCACCCTCCTCCATGAAAAACGACCAAGCAGGGACGCAAACCCGTCATCGTGGAATCGTCCGGCTCAAACAGGTGAAGCCTCAGCCCGCGCCCGTCCTGCTCCTGCTTGTAGGACACACTTCGTGTCGGCTCAAGTTCGTCCGCCAAGGCAAAGACGTAGGCCTTTTGCCGGATGGGTGGCCGAGCAAGGGAAGCCTGAGGCGCAGGACGCGCATGCCACTGAGACGCGCTCGGCGTAACGGTTCTACCGGAAAACTGCCCGCGCATGACCCACAACGGAGCCGTTTCCTCATCAGCATCGGGCGGAGTTGGCGGAGTCGTAATCGCCAGCTTCACGGTGACACGCCCCATCGAAGGAACCGTTACCGTCTCTGAATCCATCGCCACCTTGTAGCCCGGTGGAAAATCCGGGGTCAGACTGCCGGCCTGCGTTTCCTTGCTGAAATTGTACACGTCCATTGAGGCCTCGATGGTCTCTCCTGGCGTATAGAGATAACCACGCGGCGTCCAATTGGAGTTGAGTCCGTCCCAATTGGATTCAACCCGCCTGGCATCCTTGTCAATATAGCCGCGCGGGTAGACAACACGGAGCACCACGTCGAGGTTGATATCCCCGTCCGAGGCTGCCTCATCACTTTCATCAGCGGAGGTAATAGCTTTATCGCCGGACTCACTCCCTTCGGCATACAGCCAGGCCAGAGGCGGATTCTTAACGTAGACCGGAAAGCCGTGGGACTCGACAATGAAGCCCTCCGCATCCTTCAAAACGCTGAGCGGGGTACCCATCGCGTCGATTACCTCGCAGTCGGCCTCCAGGCCATGTAGGCGCAGAGGTGTCTCTGACCCGGCGGACTGCGCAGGCGGAAGGACAAAGGCAACCAACTGCTCGCCTTCGCCATCTGTATCGAAAATATAAATACGATTTTCACCTTCCGCGAACTGGTTTATCAATCGGGCTTCGCCGAGTTCATACGCCATGGTGGCGAGCGCGGCATAGGTCGGCAACGGCGCCCAGTTAGAGTCCGTAATGCCGAATTGCAGCAAGATCCGGTCTTCCGGCTTACTGAATCGCGAACCGTAATAGGGCGTCAGCCAAAACGTGAATACCGGCGAAACCCCTTTACTCAATGACTTCATGTAGCTCTCGAAAAGATAAGTCAGTTGTTGCTCCATGGCTTTGCGGGGCTCGGGGATTTCGTTGCGCCCGTAAGGCTTGCCCGTTTCGGTGAGCCAGACGGTATAGTCCGTAGCCGTGGGTGGCGGAAAGCCCAGCTCACGGCTTACCTGCAGGTGGGTATCCAACACACGGCCGAACATGGCGTCCCCAACCGGCTGATAGGTATGAAAGCTGTAGGCATCCAGATAGGGAGAAATCTCATTGGCACCGAGCGTGCGGGCATAGCCGCCCACTTCAGGATGCCGCGCGAAAGGCCCGAGCAGAGCGAGTGTACGCTCCTCGCCCATCCCCATATCCACACAGGCGGCATGAATGCCCAGGGCCATGGCCTTGGTAACGGCAGCAAAGGCATCGGGCGGCTCATCGGCATAGTGCCCGATGTCGTGTTCGTTCCAAATCTCGAAGGCCTGCACGTCGGGAGCCAGCACGAAGGTTGCCTGGTAAGCGTAATTATAGGCGTCGCGCAAGTCTTCCGGGTAACTGCTCATCGAGCCACCCTCGGGCTGTATCCACTTGGGCACCGGGCGCGCGAACAGCTGTAGCACGCGCATGCCATACTCACCAAAAAGCCGTGCACTGGGTTCGACCGACTCCCAGACGAAGGTATCACGAGCCGGATTGGTCTTTGTCCATATCATACGGTCGCGCACCCAGCGGCATCCGGTTAACCAGGACATCTCAGCCAGCCAATCGGCCGGAGGCATCCAAGTCGCGCCCAGGCCCGGGCCGGTATCGATCCCAAAGGGCGTATGCGGATAAGTGTCTTCTGAGTGCGGAAACGGGACGATGGCAAAGGGAAGAAACGGATACGTTTCCAGTGAACGCTCATCGCCGGGGATTCTCCGCAGTTGGACCCACTCGTCCGCCGCAAGCTCGAGACGGTACCATCCGATGTCTTCGACGTCGGGATGCAGGCTGTAGCGTCCCTCCCCCGCTGCGCGCACCTCGACGGAACCGACCTCCTCATCCCAGAAGTTGTAGCACCTTGCCGTTAAGGGCGTGCCCTCGGGCAGCGCGGGCGTCACTGCAATATGAACGACGGGCGGGTAATCGGTCTCGCCCTCAATGAAGACCGCCATGGGGAAAGCGTCCCCCCGTGCCTCGGCAGGGTCTGCCACAGGGCGAAAATCAAAGCTTGGGCGTGCCCCCTCATCTATCGTTGCGGTTGGATCTGGCATTTCCGCTTTGCAACCTGTAACGGTACAAGAAAATACCACAATACAATGCGCCAGTCGCGCCTTCGACTTCAGTGTGTTTAGCAAAAGCATGATTATTTCGTCATTCTTAATGGGTTACAGGCGCAAGGCTTCGACTGCTTCCGTGACGCGATTATGCCCGTGGGCGGTTCTGCTCTGCATGAGACACAACTAGCGATGAAGAGGTACCAATGTTAGACAGGCCATCCTTACGCTTAAGGCGTCCATACATCTTTCTCGCCGCCAGGCGCGTAGGGCTCCTCTGCCAGCGTGCTTACATCTTGCCATGTGGAAACATGACCGTCGATCCAAACAAAGTTGGACCCGTTGGGGTGCTTGTCGCCATACAAGAACACCCTATCCGGAGCTAACGGAGCCATCGGAGAGGTAACTCCGACACCATTGTCACCGGCCAGCAGCGTTTGAGACGGTTCTTCGACATAACTGAGCCGAACGCTTTGACCTCGCAAGGCACCCAGGCTGTTACTCTGCAAGCCTAGCATGTAGTTTAATCCGTAATTTGGGAGAATGTCGGCGTCGTTACGTTGCATGACCTCCTTGGCGATCTCGACCACCTCGGGGCACTGCTGTGTCTTATAGGCTTTGAAACCGTTGATATTGTCGGCGCCCATATAGGGCTGGACCAGGCGCCACCACTGGACCCATGGGCCTTGTCCGTTCGGCCGCATATTCACAGCCGGGAAGTACCCGTCGTTGTCGTTGACGTAGCCCATGATACCGACATGCACCTGACGCAGGTTGCTCAGACAGGTCGTGCTCCGAGCCGTCGCCTTTACTCTCCCAATAACCGTTATGAGAATAAGTGCCAGGACGGCAATGACCGCCATCACGGTAATAGTCTCGATAAGGGAAAAAGCACGTCGGGTCTTCATGGGGCGGTGGGGAAACGGCGCTCGCATTAAAGCGTCGTGTTTAGGATCAAACGCTCATTATCCACGATTTCAATAGTATCCAGCAGGTTACCGGGGCCGAGCTTCACATCTGGGAGTTCAGCTTGGTCTTCGCTCAAAACAAACTCGTTTTCGCCGACGTATACATCGCGAGAGGTATCCACATAGATCGGCGCATTTTGCGGAAAGATAATCTTGTTGTCGAAAATCTCGACACCATCGGCCGAGGTGATCCGGACCGCATAGCCGAAAGAATCCTCGAAAGTGTTGCCCTCGATGACGATGTCCCTGTGCACAAACGGATAGCTTTTTCCCAAGCCCGTTCTCACCTGGATGGCACCGCCGTTCTCGCCGAACATCGCCCCCGCCCGCACAATGTGGTTATTGCGGATAAGGATGTTGCGGTTGCTGATGCCCTCGGCCGCGTTAACGTTCTTATCCATCTCGCAGGACAGGTAAAGGGCCGGCCCCAACGTGTCCTCGAAGTAATTGTCTTCGATAATCGCGTTGCGGGTCTTGACGCGCATGGCCATGCCTCGGTTTCCTTTCACCACAGTATTGCGCATGACAAACAAGTCCGGCACCGCCGTGGCATTTCCGACAAGCGTATCAACCGGCATATCAGGGAAATCCCGGTCGAGTGTCACTGTAAACAGCTTGGCCTTGCCGTCCTCACGCGTAGGCACACTGCTGACGCTGACGATGCGGGCTTCGAAACCGGCAACATACGGATTGTCCTCGGAACTGAATTCGAGCAAGTCTCCCACTCGCGGGTCAGGGTCAGGCTGAAACGCCGCATAGCCGCGTCCTCCGGTTAACTCAACCGTCCGCTCAGACACTTTCCGGTACAGGCGCATATATGCGTTATGCATGTTCGAACCGTCATCCATCTGGCCGATGAAAACACAATCCTCGATCACAATCGTGCCGCGACAGATATTGAAGTGCGTGGAGTCAACACAGGTCGAAATCACGCGACCCGGTCCAGGTACGACGTGTACCCTCCGCAGCACGGCATTAGTCGCGTGCTGGACATAGATGCCCATGCCCGGCGCGGAGTAAATGGTCACATCCTCGACCACCAGGTCGTCGCATTTTTGAAAAAGGAAGGCAGTGGCACCTCGGGCACGCAGTCGCAACAGCACATACGAGCCCACCTCCGGCGCACCGATTTCCCGCGTGTACTCGCTAATCGTACGCGGCTTTTCGCTCAAAAACACACGGACAGTATCCGGGGACACGCGCTCGGTCTTACGGTCGTAGTATTGAGCCAGCAAGTAGTTCTGCTGATTGGGAATCTGCCGTGTAATCTTCGTTTCAGGATCGAGCCCGACCACCAGGTCAACAGTCGCATCCGGCATATTCCGGTACGCTTCGTCAAGCCGGAGCAGGAACCAGCCGTCGCCACGCTCGACCACCACGCCCGCCGCATGCGGGACAGGGTCGCAGTCAACCGTCAGGTTTTTAACATGGAGGTTCGGGCTGTCATGGATGCGAAAGAGCGGATGCCAGGTACGCGCCAGCAGCGTGGCTCCGTTCCCCTCTATCGTCAGGTTGCGCATGTCTTCGAGGAAAAAGCTGATGGTGTCCGTCGGCTCATCCTCAGGCTGGAAGATATCGTAGGTGCCAGATTCGAAGACCAGGACCGACGCATCAAGCTCCTTGCAGGCCTCAAAAGCAGCCGACAAGGCCTCGCGGTCATCCTTGCCATCATCGGCCACCGCACCGTAATCGGAAACCAGAAGACGCGGCGGCGATGAAGGTCTTGGCACCGGTGGCTCCTGTCCCACCGTCTCTGCCTGGGCAAAGACAGGGGGAAACAAAGCCAACACGATAACACTCCGGCAAAGGACCTGTGCAAACTTACGCAAACGTGACAGGGATAACATGAAATGGATAGAGAACATGATTAACAAGACAATTAACTGCGATGCTTGCTGACACCGCGCTTCAATCGGTAGCACAGCCCCAACAGGAGCATGCCCAGCAAGAGGCCGCTCTCAGCCGGCTCGGGGATCTGGGAGAATGTAACCGAGTAGTAATCTGCGGAGCCTACAGGAACGTTGGCGCTCGAACCCCAGCGGACGGTTGAGTTCGTGACGGGTGCATCGTCACCACCGGTATATCCACTCAGTGCTGCGGTGGTGGAGCCGTCGATATACAGGGAGGCGGTTTCGGCCGCAGGATCGTATACAAGCGAATAGGTGTGCACACCGGAGTCTCCAAGATTAAGCTCCCAATCGTTGTCCCGCAGGGAAACAATCACATTGCCGGAAGCATCAGAGCCGAAGTTGAGACCCCAGCGCACGCCATTGATATTGTCCACATAGTCAACGTAGCGGGTATAATCAGGCGCATTGTCCACATCGGTTACCTGTAGGGTGACAGAAAGATTCCACCCAAACGTGTTGACATCTGTTTGCTCCTGCAAGGTAGGCGCATAGTAGTAAGCCCGCGATGCCGTGGTTGAATCGTCATCCAACGTCCAGGCACTATTTATGTTATCGGGATAGCCCATCTCGGTGCCTGTTCCCAATGTACCCCAACCTTCTGTTGTAGGGTCTGTGGAACCGAGGTGCTCAATAATGACATCTGCGTGGACGGCGCTGGCCACCAACAGGGAGATACCAATTGCGAAGGAACGAGTAAGTTTACGGATCGATACGTTTTTCATTTTCTTCTTATATAGGGTTGGGTGTTTCGAAGTCGCCGCCATGGCGACACGCTAGCGTAATACATATAAAAACATCTCTCAGCATACTCACCTCGACAAATGCTTTATAGTGGCTACATTTTGAATCCTCCTGTCCGTTATGCGGCTTGATATATACAAATAACGCAGTCCAATTTTAGCACTACCATTAATCCGTCCCGATGAAATTCTGCTCCCTTCCCTCCCAAGTCGCCGATCACCTCAAAGCGGAAATCGCCAAAGGGCGCTGGCAGGAATGGCTGCCCGGTGAACGCACCCTGGCCGAATCCCTGCAAGTCAGTCGCCGCTCTCTGAGCACCGCGATCGACCAACTCAAAAAGGAAGGCGTAATCCGCTCGGAGAGGGGCCGCGGCAACCGCATCCTGCAAGCGGCAGGAAATGCCTCGAATGAGAATACCCTCTCGGTCGGACTGCTTACCCCCGAACCCCTGGAAGACCTCAGGCCCGGGGCGTCCTTATGGGTCAACTCTCTCCAGGTTTTGCTCTCCCAAAACAATGGAAGGCTAACACCCTTTTACGGCCACAAATATTTCACCAGACATCCGGCAAACGCACTGCGTAAGCTGACCCAGAATTCGCCCAAAAAGTGCTGGGTGCTGACCCAGTCTACCCACGAAACCCAGGCATGGTTTGAGGAACATCGTGTTCCCTGCGTCCTGGCCGGAACCCGCCACGCCGATGTCAACCTCCCGGATGTAGACTTCGACGCCCACGCCCTGTGCTTCCATGCCGCCAATACGGCGCTCTCGCTCGGACATCGGCAGATTGCGCTGCTGCTAACCGAAGTCCCTGGCTTCATCGCCAGTGAAGTCGCCGCTGAAGCAGGCTTCCGCGAGGCCTTTAGCAAGCGCAAGCTGGAAGACGCCTCGCCTATCGTCGTTTGGCATCACCGCTCGCGCGACCACCTTCTGCGCATACTTGAGAGGTTATTCCATATGCCCTCCCCTCCCACCGCCATCCTGACCACACACGGGATGAACTATCTGACCGTGACGAGCTACATGACGCAACTTGGACTCAAGGTGCCCGACGACGTCTCCCTCATTTCCCGTACCGACGACGTGTTTCTGGACGCCATCCTGCCCACCCCTACCCGCTACCGGTGCGACCCGCAAGTGCAGGCGGGCCGACTCTTCAAGATGATCGTAGCCATGACGAGCAATCAGCCCATTTCTCAGCGCCATATACGCATAGAACCCCGCTTCATCCGCGGTGAATCCCTGGCAGCGATGTCGCAGTCTCGCCCATAGCGTCATCCCGCCCTTACGATAACGGGCAACAGGCTAAACGTATGGGGCGGGCGATTACTCTGCGCATAACTGGCTCCATAATGGTGCCAGGTGTTTTACCTTCTAGCCTGTGCGACAAGGGTATGAAGTCGGAGATGTCCAAAGCGTACCGACACGCTCGACCAAACGTTATATATTTAGACTCAAGCCCTGATGCATAATATCCTGCTTTATCGCCCCATTTCCAAATCCGACCTGGATGGCATATGCCAACGCTATCCACAGTGCACCTTTGTCCAGACCACGGACGCAAGCCAGCTCAACGCACATCTGGAAGAAGCCGAGGTTGTCCTCGGCAACATACCCGCCGATCTACTTGTCAAGGCACCACGGCTGCGTTGGGTACAGATTGTATCGGCCGGGTTCGACGAATACGCATCGCTTAAGAACGCACACAACGCCGAGGGCGCACCCGTCACCCTTACGACCGCGCGTGGCGTCCACTCCCCCTTTCTTGCGCAGCACGTGTTGATGGCGATGCTGATGTTCTCCCGCGGGCAGCTTCACTTCGAACAGTGCCGCCATGAGCGCCAATGGAACCGCTCCCCGGCCATCCCCTTTAACCTGGCGGGGCAGACGGTAGGCTTCGTCGGACTGGGCGGCATTGCCCGGGAACTCATGCGTTTTTTGCCTACGCTCGGGCTGCGCGCGACAGCCGTGCGCCACACACCCGCGCCGCAGCAAGGGCTGGAATGGGTCGGCAACATAAATGATCTCGACCGACTGCTGGCGCAGAGCCAGCACATCGTAATGGGACTTCCGCTCACGGATAGTACCCGAAACCTGATTAATGCCCACCGGGTCGCGCTGATGCCAAAAGGTGCGTTTTTCTATAATGTCGCCCGCGGCGGCCTCGTCGACGAAAGCGCTTTGCTCAAGCGCCTGCACGATCGCTCCCTCGGCGGAGCCGCCCTGGATGTCTTCGAGCAAGAACCGCTCCCGGACGACAGCCCCTGGTGGTCCGCCCCGCGTACCTTGATCACTCCGCACATCGCCGGCCATCACCGCAACCTCGGAGACGCCACGCTAGCGCTCTTTCAGCGCAACCTGGATCATTTCCTGGCCAATGAGCCACTCATCAACCCTGCCAACTTCACCCGAGGATATTGAGCGATGAAAATCACCGATCTCACCACCCGCCTGATTGCCGTCGATCCACGTCCGCGCTATCTCGACGGCCGGATTCCTCCCGGTCGCCCGAGCGTCTGGCATTACCCCCTCGTCACCGTCCACACCGACTCCGGCATCAGCGGCCATAGCATGGCCTACGGCCCGCACGGTGACGGCGCTGCTCTCGCCGACATCCTCCATCACGTTTACCGCAGTGAACTCTTGGGGGAGAACCCACTTCATATCGAAAGTCTCTGGCAAAAACTTCAACGCAAGCAGCGCCACCTTTACAATCAGCGGGACACTCTTGCCGCCGTGATCGATGTCGCGCTTTGGGATATTCTCGGCAAGGCAACCGGACAACCCATCGCCACCTTACTGGGCCAGTACCGCGATCGCGTACCCGCCTACATGAGCGCACATAGTGAGCACTACAGTGCCGAGCAAATTGCCCGGGAAGCCATCAGCGCCCGGCAGGCGGGCTATCACGGCTACAAGCTCCAGCTTCGCGACGGCCCGGCAGCGGACATTCCGCGCCTGCGCGCGGCGCGCGAGGCTGTGGGAAAGGACTTCCGCCTGATGCAGGACCCCAACTCCGCCTATTCGCTCCATGAGGCGCTCGAAGTCGGTCGCGTGCTGAACGCGTGCGACTACCACTGGTTTGAAGAGCCCATCCCGGAAGCCCAACTGGCCAATTACCGATACCTGACCCAGACACTGCGCACGCCTATCCTCGCCGCCGAGACCCTTCCACTGGCCGATCTGGCCAACTGCATCCAAGGGCGCGTCGCCGTCATGCTGCGCGGGGACGTTCTGCTCAAAGGCGGGATCACCGGACTGCGCAAGGCCATGGCTGCATGCGAGCTGGCCGGACTGAACCTGGAAATCCACACGGCCAACACGCCCTTGCTCGATGTAGCCAACCTCCACGTCGCCTGCGCCGCCCGCAACACCACTTTTATGGAAGTTCACCATCCGGTCTTCCGGTTCGGCCTGAAACAACACCCCTTCGATAGCCTTACTGATGACGGCATGATAACCCTGCCCGATGGCCCCGGACTGGGAGTCGAACTGGACGCAGATTGGATCGACGCCCACACGACAAACTCTTCGACATCCATTGCCTAGATTAAACCTTCACCATACTCCTGACATGCCCAATAGCGTTTCCATCAAGATCCCCGACGAAAAGAAATTTCAGGTTTCCCCGTCACACTACCCGGACCTCGCCTGTCCCAACCCAAGAGGCTGGTACCACTCCGTCGCAGGCGTGGCGGCCATGCCCTCCGGCACGCTTGTCGCCTGCTACCGGCTTTCAGACAGCCATTGCGCCGTTTCCACCAACATCATGACCACGCGCTCGCTCGACGGTGGCCGAACCTGGGAAACCCCACGCCTGCTTACGCACTGCAACGTCTGGGAAGACCACTGCGTTTGGGTCGCGCCCCAGATGTCGCGACTGCGCAACGGACGCATTCTCATCCTCGTGGACCAGGGTCAGCGCAACGCCGGGCAGGACTGGCCCATGCTCTCCCAATGGCAATACCCCGAACGCGGAATGAGCAATCACCTGTTCTGGAGCGACGACGAGGGGCTTAGCTGGCACGGGCCGCGCCTGATCGACGAAGTCGGGGGCGAGCCCTCGTACATCACCGAACTCGCCGCCGGCACGCTCCTGTATACACGCACCGACTCGGCCCGTACGGACAAGCTGCAGGATGCGCCTTTGCCCTGGGGCAACATCTATTACAAGAATTCCGCCGTCATATCCACCGACAGCGGCAAAACCTGGCCGCAGGTTTCCTCCCTTGCCGACGACCCCTTTCACGGCGACTGCGAAGTCGGTGTCACCGAATACGCGCCCGGCCACCTGCTGGCCATTACCCGCATCGGCATGGGTGGCTCCGTCTACGGACAGCCGAGCCGCTTTGTGCGCAGCCATGACGGCGGCCTGACCTGGGAGCAGCCCACGCTTTCGCCCATCTACGCACACCGCGCCTGCGTCCGCCAGTTACAGTCCGGTAGATTGCTTGCCACTTATCGCAGCGCACCGGGCAAGCCCGGCAATTGCGCCTTCGTCTTTGATCCTGAGGAGCAATTCGACTACGAACCTCAATCCAGGATCATTGAGGAAGAGCGCTGCCGCCTCGTCACCACTGGCTCGCAACCGGAATTGCGCGTCGAGTCCGACGAGGGCAAAGCCGGCACGGTCAGCTTCATCTTTTACCCGGCACAAGACGCCGGCGCACGCGTCGAGATCGAAGCCACCCTGCGCGTGGAAGCCGCAGACATCAATGGCTGCAACCTCAGCGCGGGCTGCTGGGTGCGCTTCGAGCCAAACCGCATCTGCCTGGCCGACCGGCCGGAGACCGGCATCCACTTCGACACAAGCGACTGGCACGACTACCGCCTTGTCCGTGAAAACGGCATACTCAGCCTCCACATCGACGGCGAGCACGCGCTGGAGACGTCGGTGGACGAGACATGGAACCGCCTTGTGCGCATCGGCAACCGGGTGGGCGGCTCCAGCTCATTCTACGATGCCCACAAGAGTAATCTCAATGACGGCTACTTCAGCAACGCCTCACGCACGGCCTGGCGAGCTATGCGTGTGCGCGTGGACAACCCCGACACCCATTCCATCGACTGGAGCTGGACAGCAAAATCCGGCATCTACCCCGATCAATTCCGCCGTGACCGCGTTGTTGAGCTGGACATGGCTTTCCACGCCGACACCGGCTACAGCAGTTGGGATCAGTTGCCCGACGGCACCATAGCCATCCTCGACTATACCAACGGCGGAAGCCTCGAAAGCTATACCTGGCATAAGCACGGCGGCCACAACCCGTTCATCCGTGCCTACCTGGTGCATGAAGAAGACCTCGTGCGATAAACAAATCCCTCATGCAGACCGAAGACTACTCTCTCCCCGTCTTAAAAGCCCCATCATACGACGTCGTCATAGTCGGCGGCGGCGTTTCCGGGAGCATTGCCGCAATCGCCGCCGCGCGGCTCGGCAGCAACGTGTTGCTCATTGAGGAGCACGGCTTTCTGGGCGGCACGCTTACCTCGATGGGAGTCGGCCCCATGATGAGCTTCCACAATCCGGCCGGCCGGCAAGTCGTACGCGGCATTGCCGATGAACTGATTCAGAGGCTCGTGCGCAAGGGCGCCAGCCCAGGGCATATTCCGGATACAACGAGTTATTGCAGCACGGTCACACCCTTCGATAGCGAAGCGCTGAAAATCGAGCTGGAAACCATGCTCGACGAAGCGGACGGCAGCGTGCTGTACCATACCCAGTTGGCTGCGGTTCAAACGGATGGAAAGCGCATCCGCGAAGTCATCGTCTGCAACAAGGCCGGACTAACCGCTATCCCCGCGCACACCTATATCGATGCCACGGGCGACGCCGACCTCGCCGCCCGCAGCGGCGTGCCCTTTTTCTACGGACGCGAAGCCGACTCGGCCATCCAGCCGATGACAATGAACCTCAAGCTGGCAAATGTCGACACCGCCGCTATACGCCAATACGCGACGAATCACCCTGACGACTTCCTCTGGCATGGTGGCGTGGATGTCGGGCTTGAACGCTTGAAATCCTCTCCCCGGCTTAGCCTGGCCGGGTTTCTACATGCCTGGAAAGCGGCGCAGGAACGGGGCGAGATCGACGTCCCGCGCGACCAGGTGCTGTTCTTCGAAACCGCCGAGCCGGGAACCGTCATCGTAAATACCTCCCGTATCACCGGTCTGGCCCCCACCGACCCCTTCCAACTCAGTCAGGCGGAACGCATCGGCCGCCAGCAGTGCATGCAGATTTTTAGCTTCCTGCGCCAGCATGCCGTCGGTTTTGAAAAAGCAATCCGCATGGATACGGCGGCAAAAGTCGGTGTTCGCGAAAGCCGGCACATCCGTGGCCTGCACGTGCTGACCGCCGAAGAGGTCCTCGGTCAGCACGACTTTGATGATGTCATCGCGCGAGGAGGCTACCCCATCGACATCCACTCTTCAGACGATGTCGAGACACGCACGCAGCATCTCAAGCCAGACGACATATACCAGATCCCCCTCCGGTGCCTGCTCTCCGAGCAGATGGAAAACCTCGTTGTCGTAGGACGCTGCATCAGTGCTACACACGAAGCCTCCGCAGCATTCCGTGTTACCCCGATCGCAATGGCCATCGGCCATGCCGGCGGCATCCTAGCCGCCTTGGCGCACGACGAAAAGGTTCCCGCCCGGGATGTCGCGCATGAAAGCGTCCAACAAATCCTCCTCCGACAAGGCGCCCAATTGTCAACGGGATGACCTTATCGACTCCCTATCTCTCCAAAGTTACGTTTTTTAGACTACTGTCACTATAGGTCTTTCTCAATTGGTAGTATGCCCGTGTGCTGGTAGCACGACTCGTCCATGCTTATCTCAGTGTTGCTTCCGCAACCTGCTTTCACTCAGCTTGTGTAAACCGGGCATCAATTCACCACGAAGCTGCATTTTTAGCTATAGAGCTCAAGCAATCCCACTGTTCTCCAAGCGTCTGGACACAACCTCGTCGCGGCATCCAGGCATAAAAAGATCCCTCCTGGGTAGGGAGGGCGAAAAGTGATGGTGGTGCCGATCGGGATCGAACGGTTTGTTGTCTATGAGATAGTTATGAATGTAGGTTGTAGTTTAGTTATAAATATTCCGAAAAATCGGTGACAGATTTCCGAAAAAATAGAATCCCTAAACTGCGATTCGGCTATGCGGCGCGTAGCAGCTTGTCCAAGTCATCCTCAGTCACATCAATAGACAGGTCCAATTCACAGAGTGCACATAGGATTTGCTTATCACTCAGGCTGCTGTCGTCCTCTCCGAAAGGAACAGGTTCCGATGATGCGCATCCTAACATTCGCAGGAAACGGCATACTTTAAGGGCTTGTTCGTCAGGTAGCGTTGAAGTTCCTCCACCATCGCACGGCCAAGGCGATGACATTCACTGCCCATGCTTCCCGCAATGTGAGGGCTGAGCGTGACATTGGGCAGGGTATAGAGTAGAGAGTCATTGCCGGGTGGTTCTGGACAGGTCACATCCAGAAGGGCATCTATGTCGGGGCGTTCCCTAAGCGCGTTAATCAGTCCTGCCTCGTCCACTACCGCTCCCCTCGCCGTATTGATAAACACGGCTCCGGGTTTCATCGACAGGAAATGCCGCAGGGTCAGCATTCGCTCGGTTTTCTTTAGCCAGGGCAGGTGGCAACTTACCACGTTCGCCCGGGCGAAAACATCCTCCAGTGCGCATAGTTCCACACCCAGGCGGGCCGCTACCTCCAGGTCCACATAAGGGTCGCAGGCGATAACCTTCACGTCAAATGCCTGCAAGCGCTTGGCAACCATCCTGCCAATGACCCCCAGTGAAATGAGCCCGACCACGGAACCATACGCCCCCATCGACTCGCGTTCGCGCATGGAGGGAAAAGATTTCGAAGCATGGACCTGACGGGAAAGCCGCCACATTTGTTTAAGCGACAGCACCACCTGCGCAACCGTATACTCAGCGACCGGGATGGAATTGGCCACATGCGCTGTGCTGATAGCGATACCACTTTTCCAGAACGCTTCTGTCACGAAGCACTTGGTTTCCCCTGCCCCATACAGCACCAGCTTCAGAGAGGGAAAGGAACGGAGAAAATCTTCATCCATCTCGGCCATGCCCCAGCCAGAAAGGATGACCTCCGTACGCTCGCAAAGATCCGGGTGTTCGTGCCACAACCGCGCGTCCACAATCGGAGGCACCCCACCGAGAAGACGGACGACACTGGCACGCTCGTCGTCCCCGTAAATACGCTCGTACGACAACGGAGAGAGCAGGTAGATAACTTGTGGCGATATTGTACTCATCATATAAAAGCTGAAGCCGTGTATGTATTTGTCTGGACCGAACTGCTTCCTGAAGCGGCCAACCAGTCAGCCCCGAAACCGCACCAACAGATGCAAAACGCAGGATGTCCACGCATGCGCCTTACCATTACTTATTTCTGGAAGGGCATGCCCCCTCCGACCGAATAGAGCGTCGCCATGCCTTTGATTCCATACCCGTCCACCGCATCAACGCCCCCAGGTATCCAGCCGCACTCCATAGTTGATGCGCGGAACCGATCAACTCGCCCGTATCCATGTTCAGCAATTCCCGGAAGCCTCGGCGATCTCGGCAAGCACGCCCGTTCAGCACCAGCCATGTCCGTAAAACGTCTTCATCCGGACGCAGACTCCATTGAGCCAGGAAATGGAAGGCATCCACAAAGGGCCATGCCGAGCGATTATGGTAACAGTGAGGATTTTCCTCATAAAACGGAGTATAGAGGGGAACGCCCCAAGACTCAAGCGGATGCCTAGCCAAGGCCCTGTATGCCTCTCCTCCTTCCAGCACGCCTGCCAGTACCCAGAATGCGGTTGCAAGGGGATGCAAACGCATGTCCAACTCGCCATCGGCATATAAGGTATACGCAACCGAGCCATCCCCTTGGAGAAAGCACTTTCGCATGGCTTGCCTAAGGCGATGGGCACGCTCATGCCATTGCCTGGACGCTTCCTGGAACCCCAGTCGCTCAGCCGCTTCGGCTAAACCGTTCAACGCGATCACATAGAGCGCATTTGTTGAAGCGGCTTTTTGCAAAACGGAGTCCCGAAGTGTGATTGGAGTAAAAGGTAAATCCCATTTTTCCCGGTTTGATGCATCATCAATATGAGGCAGTTTGAAGTGTGACAGATCACCGGCAACAGGCGGACCATGATGCACGCGATAACCACACATCATAATATCTACAAAGCAGGATTGCCCCCGGTAGAGACCATCCGCCAAATCCTGGAACAAATCATAAAACCGCTCAAAGCACTCGCCTCCCGTTTCGTAAAACCAGAGCCATTCCTCCATCCCAGGGTCATTCGTCCGCAACCAATCCAAATATCCCCACATCCATACCACATCATCCGTCCGGCGGGCGAATTCATTGGTCCGGTAGGTTTCCATAAAGGCTTTTTCATCCAAACCAGAATCTTCAAAAGGCAATTCAGGCACCGTAGCTACCGCACTGGAATGACTAAGCGACTTCCAGCCAATTTTGAGACGTAATTCCCGGTCATAGCGCAAGCTCTCCCGCATGAGTTGTGGCTGGAGCCGATTGAGCGATAGTACTCCAGACAAGGCAGTGTCACGCGTAAATACTGTAGAGCCGAAAAAAGAACCAGCTCCGAGGTAACGCTCCTCCACGACATTCAGCCGCACATCATCCATCGCTTGATGCGCCCAAGCAGTATAAATGGGCGGCAACCCGGAGAAAACATCGTCGGCCCCCATTTGAAAAGCGGCAATGTCTTCGGGCACGACGACTCCGGCGGCGTCGACCAATCGGTACCCATCGCAGTCCATGCCCTTCCATTTAAAGCGCGGGATCATATTGTGTTTCGGTTTCGGATCAGGCATCTGCGGCCTCCTCTGCTACGCGTTGTAAGTAGGTTTTCTTGGCCCGCCGCCCTCCATAACCCAATAAGATACCGATACCTAAAATGAATGCTGAAACAGCCAGTATGCACAGTCGTCCAAAAAGCGGATTCGGAACCAACACCAACAACAAGGCCAGCAACCCGGTCACCAAGACCGCTTTCGATAAAACAAAATACTGCTCGTAGTCCACGGGAGAACGACCGATTTCCTTCTCGAAATCAATCGGTTCGCGCATGCGTTCGTAGAACTTGGAAACGCCCACACTCTGCTCCTCTTTCCTCAAAGCGACCCATAAACGACAGAACGCACTGGCACCAATGCCGAAGACAAATATCCAGAGCGTCCTGTCCTGAACCGTCCAAGTGCTTCCATTCAAAGTAGTGTCCAGAAAGGACCATAGCGATGGCAGCAAGCAGGCTGAAAATATCGGGAAATATCCCCATTTAGGCAAACGCTTCACCCAAAGCCCCACCAACAGGGGGAAGCCCATCGGTATCCCAACCACGGAACCGATTGTCAAAAACGCATCAAACAAGGCTACTTTGTCTTGCAGGATGAAAAGTATCCCGAAGGCAATGACCAATGCCCCAAGGCACAGGCTGGCCAAGTGGCAAATACGGATCTCCGTCTTCGGCTCCAAGTCCTTCTTGAAGCCCAAAACTCCTCTAAGTCGCGGTATGATATTTCTCACCAGAATGCCCACCTGATTGTTCAGTCCGGTATCCATACTGCTCATCGTCGCCGCAAACATCGCTGCGATCAGCAGGCCAGTCATCCCGTTCGGCAGCAATTTCATCGCGATAAAGGCATACGCGCTCTCAGCAGGGTTCGCCGTCCCGGTAGTCAGCAGTTCACTTTCATACAGAAAGCGGGTTACCATGGGGGGGAGAAACCAGACCGCACTGCCCATCATCATCAAAATCAAACCGAACCAGGCAGCCCGCGAAGCCTCATGACCGTCTCGCGCAGCGATATAGCGGCCAGACGCAGACAGGCTGATCTGTGTGTTTATCTGCATGAAGAAAACCACAATCGCCCACTTCCAAGTGAAGCGGTCCCCCGGAAACGTGCCTGGCTCGTTGATAAAACGAAAGTCTTCCGCGATTCCCGGGTCCGAAAAATGCCGGAAAAACTCCCCTGGTCCGCCCACAGCTCGTAACGCAAGAAAGCAGACCAATGCCGTGATCGCGATCATGACCGTAGCCTGTACCAAATCGGTTGCCATGACCGCCCACTTGCCACCCGTCGTTGAATAGAATGTAACGATTGCCCCGATAACCACGAGCAAAGGCACTAACGGAAGCCCCAGAATCGTACCAACGAAGAGCGACAGAGCATACAACTGAATCGCGGCGGTAATCGGTCCCAGAAACAAGCCCGTATAGGCGAACAATTGTTCTACCGGCGTACCAAAGCGCCCTCGAATCACATCGGCGGTCGTATATGCCCTGGTCTGACGCAGCCACGGACCGAGCCACAGACCGCCAACCGCAAATCCACAGCAATTGGCCAAATAGATGACCAAAAGGGACGGCCCGGCCTCGTACGCCGCCGAAGCGTTTCCGGTAAAAGTAAACGCGCTGATGGCCGACATGAGGATGCTGCTGCCCACCAACCACCAAGTGCCCCGTCCTCCCCCTCTGGCAAAATCACTCAGATTCTTGTTGAAGCGTGCAAAGAGCATACCCAGTGCGAGCAAAACGCCAAGATAAACAACCAATGTAGTGTATTCGATAATCATGATAAAAACAACTCACCCCAAGTGCCATACGGAATGCTGGTTGTGCATTGTAGCTCATCCATGCAGGTAATAGGGCGGCTCTGGTTGTCGCATCCGGTACCCCCGAGCACTCCTGGATCGGATTGTTGCAGTACGATAGCAACTCTCCATCAGCCATTGAGAATGTCTGATCAACAGGCGCTGCTTCTCTCTCGCCATCGTTGGGTCATCCCAACGGTTCACGAGTTCGTTTGGGTCCTCTTCCAAGTCGTAGAGCTCCCCGTAAGACGCCCCGGTATAAAGAACCATCTTATAACGCGCCTCGCGAAACATCGTCAGATAGTTGTCTTCCGCGCATACGAAATCGCGCGCAAGACATGGTTGCCCTCTTGTCCACGGCAGCAAAGATGCGCCCTCGAGATGTGCTGGCACGCTCACCCCAGCGGCATCGAGCAAGGTCGGCCCCAGATCCATCAGGCTGACGAGGGAATCCACACAAGTCCCCTGTCGCCCATTACGGGCGTCCCACAGAATAAACGGTACGTGTGTGACGGGTTCATACATGAGCCACTTGTAGGGCAAACGATGGTCACCGAGTAAATCTCCGTGATCCGAACAAAAAGCCACCACGCTGTTTCCGAGGATACCGTTCTCATCCAATGCATCGAGAATTCGCCCGACTTGCTCATCCACCGTTGAAATCTTTGCACAGTAGTGCTTACGCATCTTTCGAAGCGCGTCCATCGACGCATCCTTAAGCGGGATCACGCCCTCACCGGGACGGCTGGCAAAATTCTCCTGATGAGCCCGGTGCTGCGGTGGTTTCCCGTCGAACTCTCCGTCCCGAAAGACCGGGGCCGGTATAGATGCTTTGTCGTAGAGTTTTAGATGTCTTGGCAACGGGTCATAAGGTTCGTGTGGCCCGGTGAACCCCACCTGTAAAAACAAAGGTCGCTCACGCTGCTGGTAATGTCGGTTCCGTATCCAACCAACGGCGTTATTTCCGATAAAAACATCACTGTGCAAATGCTCGTCCAGATGCCAAGGCACCGCTTGGATCTTATTTGTCCAATCAGGATCAGAGCGATTTCGAAATAAAGGACGCTGAGCCCCGTGCGCATTCAAATAATGGCCCCAAGCATCATCCGCCAATCCCTGTTTGCCCATCATTGGTGGACTGGTCGGATTTTCCACGACCACACGTTCATGGAACCCTGGTGCATCGTAATAAGGAGAGAAATGCATCTTCCCGATATTGACACACCAATATCCAGCATCAGACAAATCCTCCACCCAATTGCGTTGGTGGCTCCAGTTATTAAAGGAGTAGGCACCTGTATTGTGCGCATACATTCCTGTAAACATCGCCGCCCGTGAGGCCACGCAGGTCGCGGCAGGCACGTATGCCGATCGAAATGATACGCCCGCTCCTGCCAGCCGATCCATATTCGGCGTGTGCATCCAGTGATGCCCCCAAGCGCTAATGGTGTCCCAGCGTTGCTGGTCCGTCATGATGAGGACTAGGTTAGGGCGAATCATTTTTGAGGCCGGCATCTTGTCTCGTTTTGTAAGGATTATCGACTCACCAAGGCTGAGGATAGGTCCGCCGATAGCCTTCTTTACCGAAAGCTCGATCCGACCAAAGTGAATTGTCTCCATCCACCACCTTGTCGCGGTGTCCCGCAAACATCAGGTCGAAGTAGCGGGTGTTCAGCGCGTTTTCACAGGCAATCAAACGCTCGACATGAGCGGGATCCCGCACGAGGTTTCGACTTTCTTCTGGATCCTCGTCGAGGTTGAACAAGACCATTTCACCCGTTGCGTATTTAGCATACTTCCAAGTGCCGTCGAAATACATACAGCCGTCCGCCACAGCACCGATCACGCAATCTCGCTGCGGAAACTCAGTGCCGTTTTTCCGTCCTACCCCGATTCCCGGCAATGGGATGCTGTCCAGACAATTGGGCAAATCGCAACCGGCAGAGACTAAAATCGTTGAAGTTATATCCGTTAATTCAACCAAATCATCGCAGACTGCGGGGGAGTGTCTCCCCGGTTCGCACACGATCATTGGGATGTGACAACTGCCTTCGTAAAAGCTCCCCTTACCCGCCATGTCGTGGTCTCCAACATAATCGCCATGATCACTGCTGAAGATAACGAGCGTATTATCGAGTTGCCCCTTATTTTCCAGCACTTGCAGGATCCTCCCTACCTCATGGTCGATCTGTTGCACCAGTCCGGCATAGTGACGGCGCACCCGCCGCTTCTGCTCACGCGTCCATCCGTCGAGTTCTATACCATTCCACCTTTGGCGGTTAGCAGCATGATTCTTTATCTTTACTCCAGGACAATCTTTCGAATTGCCTTCTACCGGTTCTGGAATTTTTTCCTCATCGATAGACTCCACAAATTCAGTATTGGGGTCGTAGGGACAGTGTGGTCCAGTGAAGCCAACCATCATAGCGAAAGGCGCGCTCCCATCCAATCGCTCCAGGTAGCTGGCAGCCTCTTCACCCACAAAGTGATCCCAGGAAAGTTCCCAAGGGTTACAACTGATTACCGCACCCTTGTTTTTCTGATAATCTTTGTGCTCCAGACCCGTATACTTTCGAGAACCATTACGGCGAAGAAAGTGGTAGTAATCGTCACGAATATGCGGCCAGCGCTTATCCTCCGTCACGGATTTGTAGTCAAAGCCCATACGCTCCATCCATGGATAGAAATGCATCTTACCAATCGCTGCGGTTTCATAGCCGCGCTCACTCAAGCGCTGAGGCCAGGTAGCTATTTTTTGAGCGGAATAATCTGGACGCACCCATTGACCGTTGGTCATCACACCAGATCGCAATCCATGCATACCCGTTACCAATGCAGCTCGCGCGGGTACACAAAGCGGGTGTGCTGAATACGCCCTGGTATACCGTATGCCCCTGGCTGCTAAGCGATCAATATTGGGCGTTTTTAGAAAATCTGCACCGTAGCAGCCGAGAAAGTCCCAACGCAACTGGTCAGCCAATAAAAAAAGTATATTTGGTGGTTTGCTTGTATTTTCCATAAGAAATGTAGCCGCGTCGCTTATTCTCTGAAGAAACGACACAGTAATTATGGCAAACGGATGCTCTTGAGATGAATCTATCGCAAGTGGTCGACTGCCTGCCGAATAAGTATTCAGATGACTGTTTTTAAATGCGGCTCAAGTCGCATTGCTGTAAGTGATGATCCCGACGCACCTCAGCCCAATCGCATCATCAGTCCATTTACCCAGACCCTAAAGGCGCGCCGGATTAAGCTCCGGCACGCCCGAGGCTCAGATAAAAACTGGCATCAGGTAAAAATTAGCGCCGGCGACGCACGAGCAGAAGCAATGCCACGCATCCCAGAACCATTGCTGCCGAGCCGGGCTCTGGAATGTTTACGCCAACGTAAAGCAAGCCTTCACCCTCAAATTGCGAAGTACCGAAGAAAGTGTTTAAGTCAGCCGCCGAGTAGGTTCCATCCGTCAAAGTAAGCTCGGAATTCTCCAAAATGAATGAAGCTGAGGCAACTGCGAGAGAGCCCGATTCTAAATTCAAAACCGTAGACTCACCTAGCCAGAAGGAACCATTGCTGATATTGACGTCTCCTCTCAAACGGAAAGCCGAAGCCCCTGCGTTGATCGTCCCGGTAAAAGGATTATTAGCAACAGCGCTCAGTCCGTAAACAAGCGAAGAATCACCGGAGAGGCCAAAACTCAGATCGCCGCTTCCCGTCAGCGAACCGACGAAGAGATATACGTTACGTGCCGTCGTCCCGCCATAAACATTATTTACATCCTCTATAGTCAAATTACCGACATTAACCTGCGCGAAGCTTCCGCCGCCATTAGGCCCAGAGTTAAAAATCTCCCCTCCCGACATAGTCAGTGCGTTCACCGTGGTGAAGTTAGCTTTCAAGGCAAGGCGACCGTCCTGAGAGGCCGAAGCGGTATTTTGTAGTGTCAGGGAGTTGCCGCCAAACACTACCGGCGTGGAACTGTTGTTATTTACATCAGGTGTCCTCAAGATACGAGCATCTACGAAATAATTGTTGGCGGCACTGGGACTTTCATTATTTGACCAGTCCGCTGCCGTATTCCAGTCTTCACCCGAGGTGTTATTGTTGAGCAAGGAAATGTCAGCGGCTTGAGCGGTGAACCCTAAAATCCCAAGGGAGATTGACGCGGTAATGCAAGAGATGAGTTTTCGGCTATTATTCATATTGTTGATATTGAGGTTAGTATGATGGGTGTCTCCACAACGAGTGGATCGCGCAACAAAGCAGATGCCTCGAAGCAGTTTCGCATTCAAGTTTCATAACATATCCACAAGGATCGTCGAACATCTCGAATTACATACATATGAATCCCAATAAAGAGTCGCTCTCTGGTGCCCCAAAACGGGGGAACGTACGGAGACCAGGGGATCTCGCTGTATTCCCGAGCTATCCCGACCTCGCTCTGCCTTGTCTCCCATCGCCACATGGCAGTCGATAAGGCCTTTAGCGCTAGCAGTTTGTACGAGGTAAATCGACGTATGCAGCGGGCAACAAAACGCATACTTGCGTATTCAATTCCCTTTTCATACACATGAAAATAGACATTTATGAAATCTGTTGTAACCCAAAAAGACCTGGCAAAGGCCGCCGGCTTGGATCAATCCACGATCAGCCTCGCCTTACGTGGCGACCCGCGCGTCAAAGCGAAAACACGCGAGCAGGTGCTGCGTATCGCCCGCCAGCTTGGCTACCGGAAAGACCCCATGCTGACTGCCTTGGCATCGTACCGCGACAGGCAGAGATCAGCCAGTCACCATGGAACCTTGGCCTGGCTCCATGATCCGAGAGTTGAGCGCGTCAGCCAATATAAGGATTCGGTTTGGCTCCACTACTATGAGGGGGCAAAAACACACGCCCCTCAACATGGCTATAAGGTTGAGCGTTTCGAAGTGCCAATAAATCCCAAAGATCATAGGCGGCTCTCAGACATTCTCTACCACCGCGGTATCGAAGGCGTTTTTCTGCCGCCTCAATTGTTTCCCGGGATAGCACCGCAGTTGGACTGGTCACAATTCGCAGCAGTTACTTTTGGCTGGTCAATCACCTCGCCGCGTTTTCATTCCCTGAGCCCAAATCATTATCATAACGCCATTGAGGCTGTCCAAAATCTACGCTCTTTGGGATACCGGCGTATCGGCGGCGCAATTACTTTGGACAAATCTGAACGCCTTAACCTACACTTATGGTCACATGGGGTAGAGACGATGACATCGACAACAGATTCATCGGATTTTATCCCGATATTCAGGATCACCGACAATGTGGCCGAACATCGCAAAGCCTTGCAGGATTGGTTTCGCCGTTATCGCCCTGATGCGGTGCTGGTGAATGTGGAACACATCGACTTTGTCGTCGATGCGTTTGAGAAAATAGGCGTTCGCTCGCCCGACGACGTAGGTTTGGCCCTTCTTTTTCGCCCCAGCAAGGAGAAGCATTTTGCCGGAATTTATGAAAATTCTCCCTATATTGGTGCTGCGGCGGTGGACTTGCTGGTTGGAACCCTCCGCCGTCGGGAATTTGGAGCACCTCCAATCAGACGCATGCTGCATGTCGAGGGAGTTTGGAAATCAGGCCAGAGTATCAGAAAATCCGAGACAAGCACGTAAGCTTCTGGATATAAATATTTATCTCTAACAGCGACACCGAATCCATAAGTATGAAAGACAGGCTGCTTGCCGCCCTTAAAGCAAAAAGGTTAGCTTGGCGAAAGTCCGCTAGCTCGGAATGACTTTCTTGGCAAAACGCTTAATTACCTCTTTCACGTGCAATTTCACACCCTGTTTCCCTGCTTACTGATGTCGCTGCTGGTCGTTGGCCTCGGCGGATGCCGCGAACCGGAATCTCCTCAACAAACCACGGAGAAACCGGTACGAACAGGCCCAGAGGCCTCGAAGACAGTCTTCACGCCCCCGTCGCCCTTGCCCGCGATTGGCGATGATACCTCGGGCAACAGTAACAATCAAAGGAGTTTGCCACCACCTAAGGCTCCGGACGCGGAGACTATCGCTAGCATCGCTGCCCTGGTAACAGAAAAACCGGTAGGGGTGGGAGCGCCCGCCTATGACCGACAGGTATGGGAGCCTCTGACCGCTACGCCTCAAGGGCAGACTCTGATCACCTCGGCCGAAGAAGCACTCAAGCAACCAATCCCGGAACTAACGCGTGAGCTTTGGCTGTGCTACGAACGCACTGGGGACAGAAAAGCCTATCAGGATGCTTTCAGCCAACGGATAAATCGCTTAGCGGATTTAGCTTTGGGCGAAGCGTTAGAATACCAAGGTCGCTTTTTACTCGCCATAGAGCAAAACATTCTGGCGATACTCAATCAAGGGGCATGGAGCGTGCCTGCGCATGGTAAAGATTTGGAGGTTTTTGAGGGAAAGCGCATCGTCGTCGACTTGGCGGCTTGCCAACTAGCCTGGTCGCTGGCAACGATTGACTATTGGTTGGCCGACAAGTTGCCTCAAGATTTGCGAGCTCGCATTAAGAGTGAAATCGAACGCCGCGTTCTTGATCCTTATTTGAGTGCGGTTCACGACGGACGGCCTATGTGGTGGATGACGAATCCAAACAATTGGATGGCTGTTTGCGTAGGTGCGATCACCGGGACAGCACTCACGTTGGAGGAGGACCCGGAGGTTCGCGCTGAGTTCATTGCCTGTGCACTTGATATGCTTCCTCGCTACATTGATGGATTTTCCGACGATGGTATTAGCGAAGAGGGAATCAACTACTGGGCTTTCGGCTTTTCCCATTACCTCTACGCAAGCGAAGCCATTCGTCAAACAACCAAGGACGCGATTGATTTACTGGAAGATCCTAAGGTGTTCATTATCAGTCAATCTCCGCGTAATCTGGAAATAGGCGATGGCGTTTACGCCGCATTCGGGGACCAGCCGATCCATGCGTCCGCCAATCTTTTCTTATCGGACTTTGCCGCCATGCGTTATGGCTTACCCCTTTCCCCGTCATCGCACTTCGACATTATCAGCAAGGGATTTCGCCATCCACTCTCCCCCCAGCTCTACTCACTGATTCTTTCTACCTTTGGCGCCAATGCCCCAACTGTTCAGTATTTCACGCATACCCCCGAGGAAGAAGATAACATAGCATTACGTAGTTGGTTTACCAGCAGTGAAATATTCATCTTTCGCCCAAGTGACGAAGACCCTGATGGCCTCGGATTGGCCATACGGGTTGGTAATAACGGCGAGTCTCACAATCACAATGACATTGGGAGCTTTGTAGTCGTTCGTGGAGGTGTGCCAGTACTGGTCGATCCGGGCATGGAACGCTATACCAAAAAGTCTTTCGGATCACATCGCTACGAGAGCGATATGACCAACTCATTCGGCCATCCGGTTCCTCTGGTAGCGAACCGTATGCAGAAAACCGGCGCCGATGCTTACGGCACGGTTGAATCCACTCACATGAGTAAAGAAAGTGACATCATGGTCATAGACTTGACTCACGCCTATCGCTCTCCCGGTCTGGTCAAGCTTACCCGAACTGTCCACTACGGCCGACGCACACAAAAGCAGGACTCCTTCATCGAGATTCGCGATCAGATGCAAGCGAGTAAACCAGTGGCCTTTTCTACCGCTCTGGTAACTTTGGGCGAGATCAAGATTCTAAGTAGAAACACGGTCGAATTGAGTTACAAAGGCGCATCAGTCTTTGCACAAATCGATACTGGAAAGCAGCCATTCTCATTTTCCGTTACCCCGGTTACCGGCTTTGCCACCAAGCCATCTCGCGGCATCAAGCGCTTAGGCATTTACTTGGAAGAAGCAACGGAAAACGCGTTTATTCAAGTCCGGTTTACCCCAGATGAACCAAAGATAGAGTCTGCGTCGAATGAATCCTGAATTGAGGAGTACATTAATGTTGACTATCGTCTTGCCCAGAACTTCTACGAACCGTTTCAACCGGCCACCAGCATTCACCTTAATTGAGATATTGGCCTCAATCACAGTCGTGGCCATTCTGGTCTCTATCCTCATACTTGGAACGCAACGGGTTCGCATTTCATCACAGAAGGTTGTCGCGTCCAGCAATCTACGCCAAGTCGGAGTTGCCATTCAGCTTTACGCTCAGGATAATAACGGTTATTTACCTGGCCCATTATGGAGTGCCCAAAGACCGTATTACGGCATTTCGCCTCAGGCGAATAGTAGTAGTCGCATTCTGGGTAATTATATCGCAGTCTATGCTGGTTTGCCAGAGCCTGATGGAACTAAACGCGATTTTCCTCTTTTGAGCAGTCCATTATTTGAGGATATGCGTCCAAGCCCTGAGACACCGGCCTATCTTATGAACAATCGGGTAAATTTATCCAGCAGTGGAGAATACGTGAATCCTTGGGGCTATGAAAGCGCGTCCCAAGCCCAAGGAGAGGGTACTTCTCCCATCTCCATGATCCGAGTAGTAGGCGAAGTCGATCCCAGTATCTGGGCCATAAGCGCAATCGACAAAGGCAATGGAAATCCGAATGCTGGGTGGACTGACATTTTACTAGATGAGCCATTGTTTCCAAGAGAACGCCTTCAATTGTATTTCGACTGGCGTGTAGAGTTTGTGCCTGTTGATTGAACAGTGCTCTTTCAATAATTCCTTGGCTAGCAGATGTAGGGTGCTTTCTAGCCCAATGGTGCACTCGTGGGCCTGATGGTGCTTGAAATGTCCCGAGACTTTGGAGTCTTGGTGTGCAACAAGGCGAGCACCGCAACCCGGGCAGGTGCAACCACAGGCTAAGCCACGTGCGGTTTCGGTGGCGTGAACCAATTTCCCCGATTTAACACCGTAAGGCAGCCGAACACTAGGTTGAACGCAGGCCATAAGATTGATGTTCGTAGAGCTAAGAGTGTTCGTAGATGCTAATACAGTGAAGTGGTGTTATTTCTTGTTCTTTTTGGCGAAACTCTTACGCTCAACGAATCGTGTGGTGGGTACATTGTTCGCGTAGAAAACTTTGGTTTGGAAGCGTAGAATTTCTGATGCCACTCCTCCAGCAAAAAGAATTGTGGGCATTCCCCATGCATTAAAGAGAGCGGTGGCGTGAGCAGAATCAACACTGTAAAACAACTTTGGATACTTACCCACTGTTTGTAAGGAATCGCGTCGGGGTCGCAGACCAGTCGCCAACCAAGCTCACGCAGGGTCACCACCACCCGTTTCTTATTAGCTATTTGCTCAGGACCTTTGACTGCTCCAGAGAGCGCCAATTGGTCTTCGGTAGTCAGTAAAGGCACTGTGGTGTCCGTTACATCAAGCATCATTTGCTTGACTTCGCCCGGCAACGCATTTCCCAGCGTATTATAGACTTCGTTGATATTCTGATTAATCAGCTCAGCAGTTTTGGCTTCCACATCCTCGGACTGTAACGATTCTGCCCCGGGTACTATCATATGAGCTAGAATGGCCTCGTGCTGCAAGCGCTCAATATAATCCCGTTGCCAGAGTCGGCGTTCTTTGACCGAACTAGTCTCATTGTAATGAGTAATGACATATTGGATGAGCGGTAGCCCCTGCGAGAAATCCTTTGCTCTCAAAAAGTAAATACTAAGCAGCATCGTGGTCTCCACGTAAGCTACCGGCGAGTTCATCGTGCAAGTCAATGGCCTGCCCAAGGCAGAGATACATCTTGAGCGGGAAGTCCTAACGCTTCCGGGATTTTTCGGGCCAACTAAACTCTGGGACTTATTGGTGATTCAGAATAGCGAATTAATAGCTGCGGTTAAGCTAAAAAGCCAGGTTGGGCCATCGTTTGGCAACAATTTCAACAACCGAACAGAAGAAGCAATTGGTACCGCACATGATTTTGGGACCGCCTATCGAGAAAGGGCCTTTGACAGGCAGCCCCGTCCTTTTGTCGGTTAGCTGATGCTTGTCGAGGACGCCGCACAATCTCGAAAACCAGTTAGGGCGGATTCACCTCATTTTAACGTATTCAAAGAGTTTGATGGTGCGTCCTATCTAGAACGCTACGATTTACTGTGTCAGAAGCTGATGAAGGAAGGCTTATACTCCACAGCTTCGCTGCTAACATCACCCAGAAATGCAGCACAAAGTGGTAACTTTTCAGGGCTTTCCAGTATGACTTGCCTAAAAACTTTTGTTACTTCATTTGCTGGTCATATTGCAGCCGAAGCAGCAAGACTATCTGTTTAATAGGCCCGCTCTTGCTGGGAGGTCGCATCTCCTTACTCACTTCTCGGGCAACAACTTGGCCGGAGGAACCTTCAAAGCCCGCGCAAACGCGATGAGCTCGTAATCCATCAGGTAACGTTCTTGGTTTTCCACTCTGGAGACGGCGCTTCGATCCATCGAAATCCCCTGGTTGGCCAACCGACCTGCCAGGTCTTCTTGCGAGATAGCAACCTTGGCCGCTAGCCGGATTTCCCTGATTCGGGGACCTGCCTCATTCTTTGGAGGCTGTTTTTGGGTCTTTTTCATGCATGTGTGATATCCACACGCTTGACTCTAGCAGACCGGGCCGTAGGATGTGTGTGTAGTCCACACATGATTCGCATTTATGAAAACGGAATCCGACATTCCACCCAAGCGTAAACCCAAGCTGGTCCGGCGTGGTGAGGAACTGCCCCGTCGCTGGCGAGTCCGTTTGCCGGACGGCACGCTTAAAGGCCCCTACCATGAGACGCATATCCAGGATTTGCTTTACTACAACAACCTGTCAATGGACTGCGAGGTTGCGGCGGTGGATTCGGAGGACTGGTATCAACTGCGCGAGCATCCCCAGACCGTTCTCTTTCTCGGTAACGTAAAAAGCGTCAGGTTGGCCAGCGAGCGAAATTTTCAAACCACTCCCGACCAGGGCCCCGGGATCGATGTGCGCGAGACCCTGCGCGAAAACCTCCGGATCGAGTTGGAGAACTACGAGCAGAACGCCTGGGTAAAAGGCCGGGCGCGGCGCAAAATCCGGGTCTTCATCGGCGGTTGTATTAGCGCGGTGCTCTTTGCGGCGATCGGACTGGGCGTTGCCTGGTTCTTTTTCGAGGAACCCTCACACCTGCATTATATCATCGCCGCTATCGTCGGTGCCGTCGTTGGTATTTTCTACGCACGCTCACGATCCGGTGATCTGACCAACTGGCAATAGCTTTATGAAAACGTCCCTGCTGAATATATGCCTTCTGCTTTTGTTTGTCGTGCCCACTGTCCTGGGAGGGCAACAGCAACGCCTGACACTGCGCACCAGCGAAGTTGAGGTGTCGGTGCCGATCTCTGCCAACTGGTCGATGGCTCTGCCTGGCCCGTTGGTTTCGCCGCGTGAAGTGAAACCCGCCCAGATGGGAGCCGATACCATTGCGGTCTACGAAGCTGACCGCCAACTGCACCGCAACACGGAGGCGATCGCGCAGATGTATACCGAGGCTGGTCGGATCGACACATTCCTGCTGCACCGGCTGATATTTGGACAGGATTACGGCCTGGCCGTAAATGTCGATGGTAGCACCTATGTGGGAACGGGGGACGGTCAGATGCAACACGTGGCCGGGCCTGATTTGATGGAGGAGAGGGATAATATGACCCCGCCAAAGATGATCATACCCGAAGACACAGGCAACGCCATGGCGGCGGGGCCCGAGCTTGCTTCGCAAAACTTTCGCCCGAGCATCCATGTCGCCATCAGTCCGATCACGGAGTTAGGCGCGCCCAAGCTTCCGCGCAATTCGGCTGAATTGACCACCCAGCAAACGCGACTGACACGGGCGCTCTATGGGGACAAGCTGATCGAGGTCGGACAACGCGAAGCAGTGGAAATAACCGGGCGGACTTATGTCGCGGTGCCTCTGGTTTACGAGCGTTATGGCCAACGCATCTATCAGTGGCGACTGCACCGTAAAGAAGGTGACCGGCAATTTCTTATCGAGCTTACCGCAAGTAGCGCGACTGAGCTCGAAGTGCTCAAAGAGCAAGTCAGGCAAATGCAGATAAAAGAGCTTCCCGCCTCTTGAGTGTTTATGGGAAAAATCCTCAACATCCTGATTGCGGTCGGCATGGCGGCCTGGTTCTTCACCTTTTTGACGGTGGATTCCCGGCGGTATTATGCGCCAACTACGCGCTACTCGTTTGAGCAATATTGGGCATGGTACGGCATGGGAACCGAGCCAACTCCCGAGAACCCAAATGGAGTCATGCCAATCGAGGAAGCACGTTCCAAGTATCCAGATGGATTCGCACGGGAGCAAGCTCGTTACCAAGAGTGGCTGGGGCAAATAGCTGTGGATGAACAGCAACGCCTCTCTGAAATCCACTCCGGCGTAGTCCCCAAATGGCAACGTTCGGCGATTACTGCCCAGTGGTATGCGAACAATACAGTCAGCAAGCTTGGCGAATGCTCTCGGCAATACGTGCCTTGGGAGATTGAGGCGTGGAACGCTGGGTATCTGGTTCTGGTTGCTCCCCTGCTCGTGTTCATTCTCGCCTATCGTGTCATGCGCGGCGAACGCGACGAGGACCGATTCCGCTCAGGCATTGCTTTACTGCTTACACCCGCTGGGTGGTATCGTCTAGCCGTCATGGTTGTTCTGTTTCTGAGTTCGGGACATATCACCGGCTTCTTCGGTGGCTTTGCCCCCTTCTGGTGGGCGCTGTGCTTGTTTTACTCCTTTGGCTTCGCCCTGTTGTTTTATCGCTGGTTTTTGAGGGACGCATAAATGAAGTTATTCAGCCTACGTTTCCTTTTTCTGCTGCTGATTGTGCTGGCTTTCGCGCTGGAGACACCGCGCGGCAAGATACTCGGACTAATGTCCAGTGCCTGGAATGTTGTGGTCGAAAGCGGCGACAAAGCCCAGTTGGAGGACATTCCAACTACACTGAGACCCTACGCGTTTTATGGACACCCTGCATCACATGGATTCATGACTGCCGACGGGCACAAGTTCTTTTTTGATATTAAAGTCACGGGCTGGAAAAACGAAGATTCTTTAAGCTGGAGTTATGTCGGTGGCAGCAAATTGCGCATCACCAATCACCGTACTGGTGAATCGGTAACGGCGCGCTATGCCGGAGTCGAAAAACAAGTGCGCGGCTATTGAACTGCATAGCCTTGATAGCGGAGAATGTCCTGAAGCTCAAGGATGTCGAGTTCCAGACGGCGGATACGCCTGAGGTTCTCTTTGCCTGCCTGGCCTGTGCGCCGAAGGCATCGGATGCGGTGCAAGATCTCATCCAGCTTGGGCAAAATAGCTTCATAGTCCTCTTGGACATGATCGATGTGTTGTGAAATACTCATGTTTTCAAGTTTCCAAGCGGGTGAACTTTTCAACGATAGCCTCAGCGCACTGGGCATGTTCAAGTGAAAGCGCATGCAAGGAAGATTGGGCACAGTGCTCTGCGGCATGGAGACACAGGGCCACGCGCCAGCATTGCTCCGCCCGGCGACGGAGTATCTCGCCTTGAATGCTCTCGTCGCTGGCGGCGCCTTGACGGGAGCGCTTCTCAATCGCATCAAGGTAGCGAGCTGTTTCTTGGGCAGGTTTGACCAGCGTCGATTCGTCTTCGAACCGGTAAGCTTCGATCAATTCCTGAAGGCGCTTACTGTATTGAGTGCGGATGGTGGGGGCGCGGCGCAAATCAAGTCTCGGAGCCTCTTCATCGACGGTTGTGAAATTTCCATGGAGGAATCGCGGTAACAGACCCGACCGCGTATGTACGGCTTTCTTAATGAATGCTCCGTAAGCATCGTGCTGCGTCAGGTACAAGGCGCTCAGGCATGGAGAGCGCAGCCGGGCAGCACGACGCGTGATGCGGCTGGACAGGGCCAAGTCACCCGAGAAAGCTTTTAAGAAAAACGATTCTTCTTTTGAGTCAGTGACCGAAAGGCGCTTCAACTGATACCGCGCATCGGCACTGACCGTCGCGATCGTCTCGCCCGAACGGGCCATGAGGTCACCCAGCGCTTCGCTCGTCGCATCGTCGGCCAGCAGGCAGGGAGAGTCAGTATAGCGGGTGCATATCAGTCTTTTCCGCTCGGCATCACGTAGCCTTTTAAAAACCTCAAAGCTGCCTCGCGGGAACTTGCGGACCACCCCGCGCAGGCCCGAGATTTGAGCTTTCAAAAGTTCCTCTCCAGCACGGGCACGCACGGACGGCTCCTGCTCCCACCAGTCATGTAATGCTTTTTCAAATCCCAGGACGGGCTCCAGCATGTCGCGAAAAACCTCACTCTTGCCGATGCCGGATGCCGTCCCCAACAGTATAAAGAGGTTGCCGCGCGTCTCACGCTGTCGACCAGACTGAACGACCAGCCCTTTACCGATGGCCGCCGACGCGGCAGCCAATCCAGCCATGAGTGGGATTTCAACGGGCACTTTTCGTTCAACTGAGCAAAGCCAAGCGCGTTCTTGAAGGACGGGCGGAAGCCCCTTGAAAAAAGATGAAGCGGCTTGGGGTGACGGTTTGGATGTTATTTCAATCATGACAGTTTTCGTTTATCCGTTCTTCCACATGGTCCCAGTCTTCCGGGAGCAGTTCGCATAGTTGATGCGGTTCGGTTCGCCTGAGTAGCTCCAACCGCATGGCCTGGTTTTCGAGCAGACACTCAAAGGCGGTGCGGACCAGTCGGCCATTGGCATCGGCAGTCAGGCCCTGTTTCACCAGCTCCTCCCAGATGAGTTCAGATCGGAGCAAAAAGCCCTGGGAAACATCGAAGCCCTTACTGATGCAAGTTTGCTTCAAAATAGCGTGCAGCTCGGTGGAACTGTAATCAGGGAAAAATATGTTGCGGGTGAAGCGTGAACGTAGTCCCGGGTTGGAGTTCACGAACTTGCCCATTTCAGCATCGTATCCGGCCACGATGACGACGACACGGTCGCGCAGGTCTTCCATCAATTTGACCAACGAGTCAATAGCTTCCCTGCCGTACATGTCCTCGTCGCCCGCAACCAAAGAATAGGCCTCGTCGATAAACAGCACGCCCCCATCAGCCTTATCGAAGGCCTCCTTAACTAGATGTGGAGTCTGGCCGAGAAACTGGCCGCACAGCATAGACTTGGATGCTTCGATGGTGTGCCCTCGCTCCAAGAGTCCGAGCGCCTTGAGAATTTGCCCCAGCAAGCGGGCAACCGACGTTTTTCCCGTTCCGGGAGATCCGGCAAACACCGCGTGAAAAGTGATCCCCGTGGATGGCAGCTTGAGCCGACGACGCTCCGATTCAATACGGGCGAACTGTGTCAGGCGAGCAAGCGCCTGTTTGACCGAGCGCAATCCGATAAGAGAATTGAGCTCCGTCATCGCCTCGCGCAAAGCGGTTTCATCGACCTTGCCCGGTTTCGCCTTCTTTACCGTTTTGGCCGGCTTGGGATCCTTCGCCCCGGGCGTACCACCGAGCATATCCGGTACTTGCCAGTTGCGCCCCCCGGAGGCAGGTGCCGGGCCAAGCCCATCCACCGCCTCCTTGAACAATTTGTCGATGGGTTCGAGTAACCTCTTTTTGAAATCTTCAGAAAGGGAAGTCATCAGAAACCTCCTTTTCCAGCGTAGTACCAAGCCACTTTTCGATGAGCTCGATAGTCTCAGGTCTTGGATTACCATTACGGTAAGTTTTAATCTGGGCCGGGTACCAGTCATCGCCGTTGCGCAGGAGCAGCACCGTGGCGCGTTCGGGTTTGCTCAGCCGGTAGACGTAATGCGTGCCTTGCAAAACTTGGGTTCCATAACTGACAACACAGTTTTGCATAGTGTTGCCTTCACGGTAAAGAGTACTGAGTGTAGTGACAGGTTCGATACAGAACTTACTGCTCTTAATCGAGGGCAGTGGTGGCACGGGAAAGCACGCCTTCCCGCCTCGCTTTTTACAGCAGATGAGCATCCGTTTGAGCTGGACAGCATTATGAAGTGTCCTCGCAGAAAAGCGTCCATGGCCGTAGGCCCAGAGCGGCATCTGACCAAGTTCCCGGCGAAAGTGAATAAGCTCTCGACAGAGTTCGACGAGGGATTCCACCTCTAGTGGCAGAAGATCATTCTCAGTGAACTCCAACAACCGGACGCTCAGCATCTCTGATGGCAGTGTGAGAGTCTCCAGTGTGAGCCCGGAGATATGTTTGCAATGACGAAGGAGCTTGAGTTTGCGGCGGTCACCGATGTGTGCTCGGAGTGCTCCAAGGTTTTGCGGGCTGCAATGGTTGATTGGAAGTTTCCTCAGCTGCTTGAGCATTGAGTGGGAGACGGGCCAATCTGTTAGTTTCAACACCTCACGCCAGCCGCTTTGCATAGCCCGGAGTCGATCAAAGTCGTCCCAACGTTTGCCATCCTCAGCTTTGGTTTGCGTAAGTAGCGTTATCAGGGCTGGGCACCACTGTGCCCAGTCAACAAACTTGTCCGGCCACATCTGCGAAAGTTTCAGCAGATCGGGCATGAGGCTTTCGGGGAACGACAGCAAAAGCTGCCGCAACTCGCCGGGAACCTTTGCAGTCCACAGCAGTGGAACGCTCTCATTGGAGAGCAACAGCTCTGCCAGGAGGCTGGGCAGGTTGTCGCACTCACCTTCAACTTTGAAGCACGGCCAGGGGGACAGGGTCACCTGGTCGATACGGATTACAGCGTCATTTAATAACTGGAGATTTTTTAGCATAGAATTTTTAGTTCCCCAGCTTGTGATGCTTGTAGTTGGCGCGCATCCAGCGCGTCACCAGCCACTCGGTTTCGTCATCAACTTCCCCCTCGTTGAAAGGTGGACCCAACTCCTCTAACTCCCAACAAAAGCGTCCTCGACGAAGCAAGACGCTGGCACGAACAGGTGCTTCCATCCGATAGAGGTAATGATCACCTGACTGGATGGATTTGAGGTAATCGACCACACAGTTCCCCATCTCGGAAGCCTCATCACTTACCATCTGCGGAGTTGTTAGAGGCACGAGCGTCAGACCTTCGGATATATTCTCCAGCGGCACCGGGGGAGCTGGAAATTGCTCGGAAACATCTCCACATCTACGGGCGTTGCGCCTTTCCGCACGCAGCAATTGTTCCCAGTTGCGGATACTGCCATCATAGGGCCAGATAGGCTCACGCACCGCCATCTCCCGCTTGGAGATAATCGAGGCAATAATGTCGGTTAAGCATAGTCCCCGGTATACGGGCTGGCTCGCGGCCAACTCTAGCAACGCCATATCGAGGATAGGACGCTCCATCCGTAGTAGCCAAGAAACCTCTTGAGTAATCGTCGGAAGGTGTCGTAGACGGCTGCGTGCCTTACTGTCATTACAAAGCTCGATGACATGGCGGATATGGTAATCGCGGCTATGCTCTACGGGAATTTTGCTCAAGATACGTGCCCATTCATCGCATGCGGGCAATCCGAGTGCTTCAAGGATAAGGCGTGGCTTCAATCCAAGCAGTTCTTTCCGTCTGGCATTACGTTCGGAAACTGAAGGGATTCTCCGCCATCCGAATGCGATCCAGTATGCCGAAACGAGTACGGTCAGGGCTGGATTGCTCCGGGAAAAGTGAACGAATTTTTGCTGGTCGAGCTGAGCCAGTTCGATCAGCTCGGCGTGGCCCTCGGGATAGCACCGTAGTTCATACAGTATTTCCGATGGTATGCACCGCTGCCATCCATCACAGAAAAGGTCTTCGGCTTCGATTAGCCACTTAAGGTGTTTGTAGTTGAGCCGACCTCCAAGATGGTTCATTTCGCGCGCGCGGAATCGTGGCCAAGGCGTATAGTGTTCATTCTCGATAGTGATACTGCCGTCTTCGCTAAGTGATACTTGCATATTTTCAAGTTCACGGCGGGACTTATCGGGGTTTCAGACTTGCCGAGTCGGTAAATTTAATTAAGGTTGAATCAACCTTTCGTAAAAATGCCCAACCAGCTTTCCTCGTCAAAAAAACGCAAAACGGTGGCCGAGCACACTGCCGTTCTCGCACTGCTTGAGCAAATTGCCCGTGCTGAAGGAATGACAACCACGGATTTAATCCGTCAAGCCGCCCGCGAGCTTGTCAGCCGACATGCCCGGGACAAATCTCAGGAGCAGCAACTGCGCTCTATTTTTCTGGCGCATGCGCCAAAGCCGCCCAAGCGCATGCGATCGCCAGCCCAAGTAGCCCGCTATAAGAAAGCCTTGCGAGAATATGATGCGATCGCGTTGGACCTCGGGCTTCAAGATGCGATTGAGATACAAACGCGTAACTCCATTCACCAGTCACCCAAGCGACCTGCTTTGACCGGGCACCTGTAAGAGGACACTGAGCGATGGCACTTCCCGAGACTACCCTTCGCGCACCAGAGGACTTTTCACGATTCCTGGCTACCGAAGATCCGCTGCTCATCGTGGGTGGACAAGCCGTAAACCTGTGGGCGCTTTATTATCAGGAAGCGACCCTGTCCCTTGCCCCCTTTGTCTCGCGAGATGTCGATATTTTTGGGGATAGAGAAACATTGAAATCGATTGCCAAAGTTGCAGGCCTCAAACCGCACTATTTTCCCCTTTCGCCACCGAACAACGCAGTCGGCTACATTATGCCTAAAGATGAATCGGAAATACCCTTGCTCCTTGAAGTGCTGCGTTGGGTGAACGGAGTCAGTACCGAAGACCTCTTTCTGGATGCTGTTACTTTTACGATCGGCACCGGACAAGTAGCCGTCAAAGTGCCCTCTCCCGTCATCTTATTGCAGGCCAAATTGGCTAACCTTGCCACGCTCTCTCAAGATGGACGACAGGATGCAAAACATGTCCGAATCCTCTTTCAGGTCATCCCCTGTTATCTAAAAGGTCTGACGGAAACCGTACGCGGTGGCCAGCGTAGCGAACGTGGATTGGTTAACTGCCTTGGACGGTTGCTGGATATCGTTACGACTGACCAGGCAAAGAAAAGTATTTCCGAACTCGAATTGGATGCGGCTGGGCTTTTTTCAACGTTATCGACCAACGGCCTGCCCAAAGTTGCTGCTTTCCAAAAGCACCAACTACCGAGACTGAATCCTACGTAAAAGACCTCACCAGATTTCCGGCGGGGTCTTCAACACCACGGTTTTTAAGCATCAACTGGAAAACTCGCACAACCGCCCCGCAGGCGTGTATGGTCCGGGTTCAAAGCGGCGGTGAAGCTCCAGGATAAAGGCTCCTACCTCACACCAGTGGGAGTTTTGAGCAGAAAGCGGTTGGGGGTAAATGAGGTGCAGATGAGACCCCACCCGTAGCACCATGTCCCAGCCAAACACGTCTTTGACATGACAGGTCGGATACGCAGGCCAGTGCGTATCAAGGATCATTTCGCGGATCGGATAAGCCCACATGAGTGGCAATTCCAGCAGTCCGTTTGGGATATCCAAATGACTGCCTTCAAAGGCCTGCACCAGCAAGTCCGCTTCTGCCACATCGCTGCGTATGGTTGGCATGGCATCGAGCACTTCGAACAACTTGCGCGGTGGACTGGGAGCGGTTTCACCCATCTCCCGGTGGTACTCAATGAGGTAGTCCCGGCAGTTGAGGTGCCCGATTCGCCGTTCTTCCTCGGACAGTTTATTGTATGCCACGTAATGGGCGGTGGCTTCGTCAGAATGATAGTCAGATGCGTTCATGTTTATGGTTATTGAGGTTGAGCGATAAACGTGGGAACCATGCAGTGTGGCTCATTGAATACCTTCGGGCCGATGAGCGCGTAAGCGTCGCCGGTTGCCAGACGGGCCAATGCACCGGGCGGCACGGCAGGCACGCGTAATTCGCGTTCAATGCGTATCGGATAATCAATACGATTGGGTAAAGGAGGACGGTCTATCTGGGATACGTCCACGAGCTTGTCTTTCTTCTGCCCGAGATAGGCAGCGGCGAGGGCATCCACCTCCGGGTCTCGACTGCGGAAAAAAGCTAAGTTGGCAAAGTTGGCCAGCGCGGCCTCCCGCGCTGGTCTTCCAATCGCCACATCCAGGGCGGCCAGGCTCTGGGTGGCAGCGATCAGAAAGCCACCGCGGCTGCGGATCATGGACAGGGCTTCGACATCGGAGTAACGATTACTACGCCCGGCAGTCACCGCGATGGGCCAGTCGTCAAGTACGAGGCCTTTCAAATGCCTGCTGCCAGTCTCACCAAGGACACTGTCATAAAAATGTCCTTTGATGATACATCCCAGTAAGCGCGCACACTCGGGATGGCGCAAGGCATCAATGCTGATGAGCACAACCTTTCCCGCGTTCATGGCGGTGCCGATATCCACGGCGTTATTACCCGCGAAGTACCGGTGGGTTACCATGTGGTTCATCGGAGCCAACACACTGGCAGCCATGCTTTGCAAGTTGGTGCGGGTGCGATGGTCGAGCGTCTCCCACATCTGGTGCGTGGCGATCACCTCGTCGATTATCAGTTGGTGCGAACGCTCGTGCTTACAGCGTGTTACTGACAGATGCTTGATCAACTCCAGGTAGTGTGGATCGTGGATACGGTGCAGGAGCAGGTAGCGCATCAGATGGCTGACCATCCCGGTATAGGTGGGCTCTGCCTTGGGGTTAAAAGCATGCAGGCGCAAGGCTTGCCGCAGCAAAGCTTCGAAGGTCTGCTCCCAGAAGCGATTCAGGCTATCGCTCGGTATCGAAGAAGCGAGCAGGCCTGCCAGAGCATCGACACGGTCCATGTCCAGGCTGATATCCGGATTTAGGATATTCAATGCGGCATCGCGGGCACCATCGATGACAAGGAAGTCGTTTTCGCGTCCCGCCTCTCGGCAGGCCGTTTCTACGATGGCCTGCATGGAACTATCGGCCTTGGTGTCAATGATGCATAGACTGGCAGGCACATCTCTTTGGCGGATGAGCTGCTCGACCATCGGGTAAACCAGCCGGGTGGTTTTGCCCGAGCCGCTGCCGCCGATGGCAAGGGTATGTCCCAGCAAGTCCTCCCGGGAAAAATCTAAACTCGTCCCAGCAGGCTCGTAGCAATTGAGTCTAATAATGGGCTCATCCATGGGAAGCTCCTCCGTTAAAGGCGTTGAGGATTTGGTCCGACCTGCAGTCATTTTCGGATTCCGGCAATCCCGCGTGCTCCCAGAGCCAGTTCATACGCCCCAGGTCCGCCATGAGAATGTCGGCGATTTCGGAGGGATCAAAGGTGGCGGCACAACTTGGCGAGCCGTCGCGCTTGATGGACTGAACGGAGTCGATCAGACAGAGGTAGGTCATCTGCAGGGACTGACTTTCAAGGTTGAGGAAGTAGCACCACCAGGGCCAGCGTTGGTGAAGGGCCCGGAAAAAGGCGCGCACCTCGGGGATGAGGTAAACCTCATCCGGGTGATCGTTGTAGCCGTCAACCAGTAGCACGAGGCTATCCAGTTTCGGCCGCAGTTCACGAGCCCACAGCTGAGGCCAGTGTGAAAACAGGGCATCGAAGCGCTGAAAATCGAGCTTTTCAACTTCGTGCCGGGTGAAGGTATGTATGAGTAAGGTTTGCATCGATTTTTAGTTTTCGGTGTGACGGCGTTTCGGGTTGCGGGCATGGATGCGCCAAGGCTCCTCGAAGCCTTCTTTCTCCAGCTCAATGCACGTCCGGGCGTCTTCGCCGAGTTGGTGACGCTCTTCGTGAAAACGCTGGCAGATAAATTCCACCGGGCCTCCCCCGTGGGGCGCGTCGCGGTCAATGCCGAAGATTTCGCGAACGACCCGTAGCCAACGGCGGTCAACCAGATGAGCCAGGTTCCGAAACTTTCGGGTCTCATCGACGTGGTGTGCGTCGAGGTATTTACCGGGAATCGATTTGCCGCATTTCATGCACCCGACACAGGCTTTTAGTTTTTCCAGGCGCGGCAGATTGCGGGCGCGGTTGCGTTTGACCTGACGGGCGACTTGTGCGGAGCGATTGTTCTTATATTTTTTATTCATGGGAACGATGTGGTTTGAGTTAAGAAACCGCCGCTACGACGACTTCATTTTTATGTTCCCGGCGTGGTGAACCCATTTGTAGTCGTTCTTGCCAGTGTTCGAAGATGATCCACTGGCTAAGTGTATCCAATTTGCAATACGCCCGCAGCATTGCAGCCAGTGCCTCCTGCGTTTGCGGACAACTTGATCCAGAGCCATAGAGCATTTCCCGGTAGGCCCGCATGGCGGCACAGCCTTCACGCACGCTGAATGACTCTCCGTTAAACGTATGCTCCGGCAAGGTTTCGTAAGGGTCGAGGACTACACCGTTGCGCTCCCGGTAGTAGGAACGAAAAACCGGGTGTTTCCACAACGAAGGGTTGCTTTTCCAAAGCGTGGGCAGCACTTTTTTGATCGAGGTGCGACCGCCGTCCATCTGCGGGTGGAAGCAGTAATCATAGACCCACTGGTGCTGATCCACGATTTGACCGGAATGAAGCAGGTCAAAGATCCAACTGCGTTCGGTCTGGGTGTCTTCGTCCAATGTGGCGAGAAATCCCAGCGCTTCTTTCAAGATGCGGTTCTCGTAATCGGTATAGACGCAAATGCTGCCAACATCGGCCAACGCTCTCATGAGAGCACGAATGAACGGGAGGGTTGGCACGCGGTTTTCGGTGTTGAGCCACTCGCGGTGCTCGCAGGAACCATCTGCGTGCAAAACGTGGCACGAAAACTGGAACGGCAACGTCTGGTAAGGCTTCAGCCCCGGATGGCGGGGAATGGCCGACAGGGTGGTTTCAAAATCCAAAAAGGCGACTGGCCAGCGGAGTTCGGCTATGCGTTCGCTCAGGCGCGGGTCGATGATTTCGCGGTTCTCGCGCAGCCCCCGTAACTGCATACGCTGGCGGGCAGCATGCTCGCCCTGCAACTCGTCTTCATGAATGTCGAAGAGCGCCGTCTGCCCGGCTTCAATTTTGGCATCAGCCAACAGTGCCTGCCGATGACCGGGCTGCTTCAGGCTGTACAATTGGTATAAGTCGAAGAGATGTGGACGGGGCCTGGCCAGCTTGCCCCAGCAGGCGTGAAAGCCATCTGTTTCATCCCGTCCGTTACCGGACCTGAATTCGCAATTGCGGCAGGCATACTTCAGGGGCGAGACCGGGCGCTCGCCGGAACGCCAGAGCTTCTTCATCTCGCGCATGGCAGCATCAACTTCATCCGCGATAAGATCGACGGCTTTGCTGGCCGGGAAGAACTTCAGGACAGAGCGGCGGCGCCTGCGCGTAATCTCGTCATCATGTTCCTCCGGCAATGGTGCAGGAGTTGCTTGGGCTGAAGTGATTTCTTCCGCGTCCGCCGGGGTGTTGCATTCGGGCAGCAGTAGCCATGGCACGATGCGTAGATCCGGCCAGGCTTGCCTGAGCACCGCACACTGAAAGGCCAACTCATAGACGTAGTCCTTCCAACAGGCGCGAATCCCACCGTACATCGTGACGAGCATCTTACCCGCCCGGTGAGCGTCTATGTTTCCTGCTTTTGATTTGATCGTAATCAGGTGGAGGTCCCGCTCTTTGCGAATCAAAACGTCGGGATGCGCAATGGTGTTATCGACCAATACGCACCCTCCGAAGACAGGCGCTGTACCTTCTTGCAAATGCTTGCGTGTCAGGGTAGCGACGCGAACAGGGTCGGCTTGGCCAATGTGATGGCCGTCTGGAAACAGCCTCCAGGCAAGGCGTCGGATCGTCTTTGCCTCCTGCCCAAGGAAAGTCAGAAAGGGATCGTCCCCGGTACCGGTTGGCTGCCCGCTCCAGCCGTAATAAGCCGCCGTCGGGCAGCGCGTGAATCGTAAGAAGCCCTTTGAATCGAGTGTGTCTTTCATGGCTGCTTTTTAAGTTCGCAGCCATGAGAACAACTGGCTTGGAGTCAGCGTGTCAGATCCGGAAAACCCTCTCCCGGTGAGATTATTTGGATTCCGCAGCCAGGTAAATCTGCCCAGCTCTCCAGGCAATCAATGTTGGGTGCCCCAGAGGCCAGCAACTCGGCCAGTGTTAGAGCGTGGGCTAGGGGGTCGAAACTCTTGGCGTCTTTCAGACGCTGCTCCATCTGTGCCGCACCTCTGGTGTATGGGGACGACTTATCGATCAAGATCACGATCTGGCCACTGCCGGATGGCATCAGATGGACGATGACCAAGCATCCATGCCCGTCTGGATTTCGTCGGGTGTCGTAAGGATCGGGCCAGCGGTCCACGGGCCCATAGACGTCGCAGGTGCCCAAAAAATCCTTGGGCAGGAACCGTGTGAGGTTGGGAGTCGGGCTCAGGCGTAGCGTTGGCTTGGACGGCGGCAAGTCGCTTTCCAAGTTTGCGGATGAACTGACTAAGGTATCCAGTAAACTTTTCATGGTGATCCGTGTGTTCGGGAAGTCCTTTCAGTTTATTTGAGTCAGTGGATTTGTTGTGGTAGCGTTCGCGGTGTCGGCGTCGGCGTTTGACGAGTTGACGCGCATAGCGCCAGCGCAGTTGGCGTAGCTGTTCTTCATCCTTGAGGCAGTAGGCGCTGTAGGCCTGCCGGATATCTTTGTGACGTTTGCTCGCGTCAAAGTCTGGGTCGAAGGGCCATCCGTGCAGACGGAGATTTTTGCCTTTGTCCGACTTGATGGAGAGCACCTTCTTTTTCCTGGCCAATGTGTAGCCTTGCCCCTCCAGATAGCATACAACGTCGCTGCGGTCCCGGATCTGCCCGTGGTAGATCGCTTTGACCACATCTTTGGTAATAATTTCCAGTGCCTGTTTGCGGTTCTCGGGGAGATGATCCTTATGGGTGCAGGCCTGGCGACGCCGAGGATCGCGCGCGCAGGATAATCCGCGTTCCCGCGAATAAATTTCCATAAGGTCCTGGAGGCGTCGTTTGTCCACCGGCGCATAGTAGGATTTGAGCTTTTTGCCGGTGGGCAGGTGGACGTTGGGGATGTACAGATTGACTTCGGTTTTGCCGTCTTTACGCGGATGACCAACCCAAAGGGCGTGGTATTCGTGCTTCTCCATACCCGCAAAAATGTCACGCTCAACGGTATTGGCAAAACGCTCGAACTCGTCCCGGCCACCGAAGGTCTCCCAATCCGTGGTGTCCATGAAGACGAAGGATGTGTAGCGGTCGCCTCCGGTGAGCTGATCCGCAAGGCGTTGCGCAAAGTCCGGGTTCCCCCGAAGCACAACGGGTGGTGTGTGTCTTTTATTGCCTTCACTGTCGTGGTCTCCGAGCAGGTAGGCGATCGTCATCCGCAGGTATTTGATGAGCATCGATCATGGTTATGAGATGTTTCTCGATGGCGGCCAAAGTTGCCGCGATGAATGGAGCCAGAGCCGGAGAATATCGGTGTTCGGCGAGGGTTCGGCTGATAGATTCCAGTTCGCTCAGGCAGGCGTTGATAGTGGTTTGCACCTGTGGATCGAAGACAGTAACCGCGCGACGAGGCCTCCCCGGGCTGGCCTTCAGGAGGCGAAGCCGGATGTTATGCGAGAGGTCCAGTGGGCCATAGAGCTTGCGAATGGCTGCGAGCTCGGCGGCAGTGACCCGCACGCGAGGGATGGTGCGGTCACGCTTGGGCAGGTTGTCAGAAAGGTTCACAGGCGAAGCCGGAAAAAGGGGGATAGCGAAGGGGGGACTTTTCCCCCTTGCCAAGCGGCGCATGTGGCGTAGCCACATGCGGGCCGCTTGCAGGAGAGGAAAAGCGTCCCGGGTTGGGACAAAAAATCCGGGCGGAACAGGGTTTGTGTTCCGCCCGGATCGTATGGGGACCTTGCGGATACTCAGCAGACGCTCAGCAGATCCTGGGCGGCCGTCTTGAACGCGTCCACCTTGGCACGCTTGGCCTCGTCGAAGGACTTCGGGTCGCCCAAGGCCTTGAGCGTGGCATCCTTGGCCTTGATGACCGCCTCCATCGTGCGAACACGCTCAGACTTGCCATCATCGTTACCACCGGTCGGGGCGAGCGCCTTAATGGCGTCCAGAACGTTGTCCTCGGTGATCCCGCCTTCCTCCTCAGCCGCTCGATCCAGGATGGCAAGGAGCTTAGCCTGACGCTCCGGATCCTTCTGGGTAACCTTGGACAGGTGTTCCAGAACAACCAGCGGCAATTCGTCATACTGCTCGCAGACCAACAACCCGGACTCAGCCGCGTTGAGGTAGCGATACACGTTGGTGCGACTCATCATGCACTCCGCCACCGCCAGTTCGACGATCGAGGTATAGCCGAAGAGGAGGTAGTGCCCCTTCTTGCGGGCATTCAGGAGCAGGAAGGCGAGGGCAAGGCGTGCCTTGTCGCCGAAGCGAAGCAGCCGCATGATCATCGAGATGAACTCGTTCTTGCTGTCGCTCAGAACGCTCTCGGCCTTGACATTGAGGGCGGAAAACGAGTTTTGGGACATCAAGTCCGTGACCCGCTGTTTCGATGTCTCACTCAGCTCAGAGCGAGACGACTTATTGGAAGACTGGGCATGGCCAGTCGTCTTATTTTCATTATTATCAGGCATGATTTTCCTTATTTTTTGGGTTAACGGCCCTCGCGAAATCGCTCGACTTCGGTGACGTCGAATTTCAGCGGATTGCGATGGCCACGTGCATGCCTCAGCTGCCCCTGCCGGTGATACTTGCGGATCGTTTCGACATGAGAGCCGAGGAGATCCCCAACATCTTTGGCACTCAGAAGAACCGGCTTGAGCGTAGGCCGATCTCCTGCGCTGAGCAGTCGCTCAAGCAGGTTTTCGATCCGGTCAAGCCGGGCTTCTATGGAGCCGTTGGACATGACTACATACAACCACACCCTTCGAATGAAATAAACCGATCTGCCCTCAGTGGTATTTATGGCACGCTGAGGGCATTTTACTTGACAGGCGTGTTTCTAGTCCAGGTATCCGCAGTCATACAGCCGCTGGTCCTCTTCTTCCATTTCGTCCAAGAGTTGGTAAATATACGTGCTGCTCAAAAGCAAATCCAGCTCCTGCGACTCGATCGCTTTCGGTAAAAGCTCGATCGTATCGGTGACACGAGTCTCGGGATTGGCAACGCCACGGTAAGCTCGGGAATATTCGATAAAATTCCGAAGTCCTCGCACCCAGGATTTGCTGTCCGTGTTCATTTCACTGGCTGCTTGCAAGAGTTCGTAGCCCTTGCGGAGCTTTATTAGCTCGGTCAATTCCTTGTCCAGCTCTTTGTATCGAGGTTCAAGATCCAGACGCTCCGCCAGTGAGCATTGCTTCATGCGTATTTCCAACCCGGCATGCTCGACATTCATTTTCGCGATGGTGGAGCGCAGCGCTTTAACCTGCTTGTCCCAATTGCGGGCATGCTGATAGATAGTGTGAATGTACTTGATGCGCAGGACTAATTTTGCATCGGATTGGCTGGAAAGATATTTGGGAAAAGACACGAGTAATTCATGCGTCAGCGGCCAACTCACCTTAATGCACTTTTTCAACTCCTCGGTGATGGCGTAGTCTAAGTCCAGATTGTTTTCCAGAAGAAGCTGCATCAGTTCTTTGAACTTGGTCCGCAAATCGTGCTGCTTCATGCAGTCGGCGATAGCACCGATATAATCTTCCGTTCGCCGGGAGACACGGAGAACCTCATGGGGGCGCACCTCTTGAACCAGCCGGCAAAAGCGTTCGTCCTGAAAGGCCAGCAATTGCGCGAATTCGAAAAACTTGGTCAGTAATTCATCGGGTTTCGGATGGTCTGGCACTGCACGGTCTATCGCCTCCAGTACCCCAAAAGCAACCACCGGGCGATGCCCATAATAATACGGCAGTTTCTTTTTGGCCATGCCCTGAGCATGGGGAACTCAGCCGCCAAGGCAAGCGCGTGAAACCACGCGGTCGGGCTCATTCCTTGGGCGGAAGGAGTTTGAAATACTGCACCGCGTCCTTCTTTTTGACGGCTTGGTGGTAGTGTTTAAAGAGAGTTTTTGTGCTGCCTTCGTGGGTCAAAATGAGGGCCGTCTGGTTGGCGTTGCCGCGCCAGTTGACATGATAACTCGCAAAACAATGCCGGAAGGCGTTGCGCTTGGCGGGGATCTCCGCACGCAGTAACACCCGCTCCCGGCGTTTGTAGTAATCGCGCTTGCTGATTGTAAACGCGGATTTTTTGAGCGGCTTGAGCCAGGGCCACAAGTTCTGCGGCAAGTGCTGGATGACCGTCCGACGACCGCCTTTTGCTTTTTTGGCCGGGATGACGATACACTTGTCCTCAAAGTGGATTTCCTCGAAATCCACGCGCTCCAAATTCGTCCCGCGCATGCCCGCAAAGAAAGCGAGCGCCAGATAGCCGATGAGTTCCCGGTCCGTCTCCCAGGCTTTGGTCAGGATTTGACGCACTTCTTCGAGGTTGTAGATGACCGGCTCCGGACGAGTGATCTTGGGCACGGGAACCGCCTGCACCGGATTATCACTGATCCAGCCCTGCAGCATGGCAAACCTCCAGAGGGCATGAAGGCGCTTGCGGTAGTTGCCTTTCGTTTCCGGCACATAAGGGAGCGCGTAAATCCATTTCGTAAGTTCCGGTGTGCCGATCAGCGCAATGGGCTGGCCGGAAAAAGCGATGCGGAATCGCTCTAACTCCTTTCTTACATGGCGAAGATAATCCTCGCTCACCCCAGCCAACTCGCGGTCTTCGATAAAAGCTTTGACCACTTCGTCGATCGGACGGGTGGCCTGCGGACGCTGATGTTTGATGTAGTAATCTACCGCCACCTCCAGCGGAATGCCGCCAAGCTTCTCCTCCAACTCACGGTAGCGTCCCCATTTGGCCACATCTACATCCAAGGCAGTGGTGCCGTGCTTATTCAGCCGCTCCTCCAGGTCTTTGGCATAGGCGTCCCGCTTATCCTGGGTGCGAAAGAACTTGGACTTCCGCTTGCCTTCGGAGTCCTTCCAGACGGCTCCCCAAGGGGATTTTCGCCCCGGACGCTTTTCTTTGGTGACCTTGGACATGACTTCAGAGAGGATTCAACCGGGCCTCGCCCGAATCGGGTGGAGCCTTAGTTGTTTTTTAGTTGTATAGTTGGTTGTACGTTAGTTGCAAGAAATCCTTGAAACTCGCTGTAACCAGCTGAAGTTGACTGCGAAGCAGTGCCTGCCAAAACCTACCGTAAATCGCTTAGGTGTCGCGATTTAGGCATAAATAAAGCCCTCCCGGACAGGGAGGGCGAAAGGTAATGGTGGAGCCGATCGGGATCGAACCGACGACCTCTTGCATGCCATGCAAGCGCTCTCCCAACTGAGCTACGGCCCCATACGGGAAAACGGAAAAGCAAATCACCCCGATCATACAAGTCAACCCCTTTTCGTGGGCAAAATTCGGCATCTGTGAAAAAGTTTTTGCTGCGCTCCCGCCCAAGCTAGAACTAGAGTGACACCATGTCTGCCACACCTTCCCTGCGCTGGGGCATCCTTGGCTGCGGCCGCATCGCCCACAAGCTCGCCCACGCCATGCAAACCTCATCCACGGCCAGGCTGATCGCCATTGCCAGTCGCGATCAGGGGCGCGCGGATGCCTTTGCCGAGGACTACTCCCTCCCCTATGCCCACGGCAGCTACGAAACACTGCTGGCCAATCCCGAAGTCGAAGCGGTCTATATCGCTACGGTCCACCCAGAGCACGCCGAATGGGCCATCAAGGCGGCAGAGGCCGGCAAGCACATCCTGTGCGAAAAGCCCGTCACCATGAATACCACCGAGGCCGAACGCGTGGTCGCGGCCGCACGTACCCACGATGTCTTTTTCATGGAAGCCTTCATGTACCGCTGGCACCCACAGTTTATCAAGCTGACAGATATGCTCGCTAGCGGCGTCATCGGTGACGTGTTTCAGATAGAAGCGCACTTCTGCTTCAAATCCGAGCGCGACCCGGACGGACGCCTATACAACAAGGCCCTCGGCGGCGGAGCCCTGCTCGACATCGGCTGCTACCCGATGTCCATAGCGCGGCGAGTGGCGGGCATAGCCCTGGGGATGCCCTTCGCCGATCCCACCGAGCTGGAGGGCAGCGCAACGTTTGACCCGGAAACCGGCGTCGATGTCACCAGCTCCGCAGTAATGAGCTACGAAGGTAAAATCCGCGTTGAACTCCTTTGCAGCATCCAGATCGACAAGTCTGCAGAACTGAAAATTTACGGCAGCAAGGGCATGCTCGTCATGCATAACTGCTTCAACTGCGAAGGGGAGATCGAGCTGATAAACAAACCACACGCGACGCCTCCGCTCCCCTCCGACACCTCACGTCCGCTGGCCATCTACGAAGTCGAGGCGGTGTCAAAATACCTGGCCGAGCGCGAAGCCCCCAACATGACCTGGGGCGATACCCTGGGCAACATGCGCGCGCTGGACCTGTGGCGCGAAGCCATCGGCCTGCGCTACGATTGCGATGCTTAGGGACCGTAGGGCAAAGCTCTCAAAGCGGCACTCTTGTCACAAGCCTCACATTTAGTGCATCCTAAGACTGCGAAGGAGGCTTCAACTAAGAGGCAAACATGCCTAGGCTGTGTTTTCAAATTAAGAAACGAGGGAAAAAGAGGTAATTTTGAGGATTTTTTCGGCTTTCGAAGTGGTGTGAATCCAGATTCATGAACTGAGTAAACGGAAAAAGACGCGAAAAGACCCTTTTCTACCGACCTTGATGAATTTGAAAACACGGCCTAGCGCCTCACAGTCCCGCGAGGTTTGCATGCACAACCTAGCGCTCGGTGATGCGAAAGGTGTAGTTGATCGTCTCGGCGCGTCCGGTGGGGGGTGCGCCGATGGTACGAGCCCGCTTGACGGCGTCCATGATCGACTTGTCAAAGGCTGCGCTGCCGCTGGACTGGATGAGCAACACGGGGTTCAGGCTGCCGTTGGGCTGCACGGTGACGCGCACACGGGCTACGGCCTCGCTGCCCGCGACGGCGGTGGGCTTGTTCCAGGCCAGTTCGATCTGGCGGCGCAACTTGGCGATGTAATCCAGCAAGGCCTTCTGCTGAGCAGGCGTGGCCGACTGGATGCTCGACGTATCGTTGAGCAGCCGCTCAAGTGAGTCAGACGTATCGACGTTGATCTTCGGCGCGGGCGTCGGCTTAACGGTTCGCGTCGGCGCAGGTGTGGGCTTGCCGTGCTGCTTGAAAAAGTCGTCCGCCGAGATGGTCTTGGGCTGCGGCTTCGGTTCAGGTTTTGGCTCTGGCTTGGGCTTGGGTGTCTCGACTGGTTTAGGTTCAGGCGCGGGCGGCGGAGGCGTTTCCACCACAGGCTCCGGCTCGGGCTCGGGGATGTTCAGGTCGGGGATTTCTACCGCTTCGGGCTGGGCGATGTCGGGCGCGTCGATGGCGGGCATGTCGGGCTCGACGGGTTGCGGCGGGGCGGGAGTGGCGTCGGCAGGAATCTCCACCATTTCGAAGATGACGGGCTCGGGCTCCTCGGGCTTGAAGTGGTCCCAGGCCACCATGAGAGCGAGCGCACCAAAGAACAGCACGTGCACGAAAACCGACGCCCAGAAGCCTTTGTTGGTACCCTGCGTGCTCATTTTGCCTGCGTGTCGAGGTTGATGCGGGTGAGCTTGTTACCCTTTATCATGTCGAGCACCTCGACCACCTTCTGGTAGCGCAAGGTACGGTCGGCCCGGAGCTTGATCACGGGCGGATTGCCGCTGGCGGCAAGGCCATTGAGGAGGTCGTTCAGCTTGGGCAGCGTGACGGGATCTTCGCCCCAAAAGACCTGCCCGGCGCGGTCGATGGAGATGACCTGAAACTCCACGTCCTGTGAGCTCGCCTGCGAGCTCTGCGACTCCAGGGGCAGCTCCAGAGGGATGGTCTGCTCCAGCAGCGGAGTCGTGATCATGAAGATAATCAGCAGGGCAAAGGCAAGGTCGATGAGCGGAGTCACGTTGATCTCCGATACCGCCGTCATGCCTTGTTTACGCCTGAAAGTCCGAGCCATGTTTGTTCACTAAAGTTTATTTACCGCAAAGAACACAAAGCGCGCAAAGTCACTACCGTTAATGCAAAACTGTACTTTCATCCTCTGTGTTCTTTGTGCTCTTCGTGGTTAGAGAAATTGTTCATCACTCAGCACTCAGCATTCATCACTAAGTTATTCTTCTTCGTCCTGGTCGAGAGCGGTCTCCATCTCGAGCTCGATGCGGTCGGCCAGGGAACTGGCGAAGTTCTCCAGCTCGGTGATGAGCAGCTTGCTCTGGGTGAGGAGGAAGTTGTAGCCGAAAACCGAGGGGATGGCCACCAGCAAGCCCGCGACGGTCGTGAGCAGCGCGCCGGAAACGCCCGGGGCGAGGTTTTGCAGGGTGGCGGAAGTTTGCAGGGCCATCGAACCGAAGGCGTCCATCACCCCCCAGACCGTGCCGAGTAGCCCAAGGAAAGGCGCACCGGTCACGATGGAACCGAGGAGGATCATCTTCGACTCGTACTTGATGGTCTGCTGGGCGACGCCACGCTGGAGGGCGTTCTCCACGTGGCCCATGCGCACGCGCAGGCTGCGCTCGTTGGCCCCGCCCTCGTAGCGGTGAAAGGCGTCGATACCGTCATCGACCAGCACAGCGTAGGGCCCGAGGGCGTCGGCCTTGCTCCCGAGATTGAGGCTGAGCACGTTGCGCTGCTGGTTCAGCCGTCCCTCAAAGCTGAGGTTCAGGTTGCGCAGGCGGGAGAGGTCAAGGTACTTGCCGATCATGATCGTCCAGGCGACCAGACTGAACAAGAGCAGGCATGCGACAATGGTCTGCCCGGCGAGGTTTGAGTTCCCGAAGTAGGTAAAAATATTTGCCTCCTCGGTCTGGGCGAGGAAGTGCCATCCGCTTAAAGTATGCATAAGGTTAATCTGTTCGACGCCTTGCGGGCGTGACTGTTCATAGGAAAAGCGGAAAACGGCCCGGTTTCAAAGATTTAATCTGCCCGGGCGCGATGTTCTTGCCTTTCTGCCCCGTCTACGGCAAATAGTGCCTGCTTAGGAATCATGAACTACCTGGAAAAGACACTCGACCAGCTTGCTGACAAGGCAGCTACCGCATCCTCGAAAAATACCCTCGTTGGCTTTGACGGATTTGTGGACAAGATCGTCCACCCCGTAGACCAGCGCTTTGGTCCGGGTGACGACTTTCAGGCCATCGAGACGATCGCAGAGTTCGGCAGTCGCATCTCCGCCGCTGCGGGTAAAAGCGCCAATATCGAGCTCTACCAGCAAATGGAAAAGCTGGGCGGCAACGGCCCCATTATGGCCAACGCCCTCGTCGCCGCCGGCCTGCCCACGCGCTACATCGGTGCCCTGGGCAAGCAGGCCATCCACCCGGTATTTCAGGACTTTGCCGAAAAGACACAGGCCATCTCCGTGACCGACCCCGGCATCACCACCGCAGCCGAGTTTAAGGACGGCAAGATCATGCTCGGTAACATGGCCGCACTCGATGAGGTCACCTACGACCACATGCTGGCCTCGGCTGGCGAAGGTGTCTTCATGGACATGCTCTCACGCGCGGACCTGATCGCCATGGTCAACTGGACCATGCTCCCCTACCTGACCCAGGTCTTTAACGATCTGTTGGACAAGGCCCTGCCCAGCCTGCCTCCGCATGAGAACCGCCACTTCTTCTTTGACCTGGCCGACCCGGCCAAGCGCTCCGAGGGCGACATCAAAACGGTCATTAAGATCATCAGCCGCTTCCAGAACTACGGCGCGGTCACCTTCGGGCTCAACTTGAGCGAAGCCCAGCAGATTTACAAGGTACTCGGACATGAGAAGGTCGGCACCGACGAAGACGACCTCAAGCTCATGGCCCAGACCATCCGCCAGGAGCTGGACCTGTCCTGTGTTGTCGTCCACCCCACCCGCTGCGCTGCCTGTGCCACACGCGATGGCACGTATTTCATCGAAGGCCCGTACTGCGAAAGCCCGAAGATTACCACCGGCGCCGGGGACCACTTCAACGCCGGCTTCATGACCGGCATGACGCTTGGGATGAGCCCAGAGGCCTGCCTCACCATCGCAGTCAGCTTCTCCGGCTCCTACGTCCGCACGGCCAAGAGCCCGAGCCTGAGCGACATCGCCAACTTCATCCGCGGCTGGGACTCGCACGAATAAGCCGTGGACCGGGGGAAATTCATCAGCTTTGAGGGCAGCGAGGGCGGCGGAAAGACCACTCAAGCCTACATATTGGCGGAGTCTCTCCGGAGTGCAGGCTACGATGTCCTCACCACCCGCGAGCCGGGTGGCACCCCGCTGGGCACCTCGATTCGCGAGTTACTCATGCACGCCAAGGAAGGCCACGGCATGTGCCCGGAGACGGAGTTGCTGCTCTTTGCCGCTGACCGCGCCCAGCACGTGCGCGAGGTCATCGCGCCTGCCCTCTCCGCGGGCAAGATCGTCCTATGCGACCGCTACTGCGACTCCACCACGGTTTACCAGGGCGTGGCCCGCGCCCTCGCCCCTGAGCAGGTGGCCTGGATAAACGCCTTTGCCACTCAGGGCACCCTGCCCGACTTGACCTTTGTCCTCGACCTCCCCGCCGCTGACGGGCTCGCGCGAGCCCGGTCCCAGACAGGCACTAAACCAGACCGCATGGAACAGGAGGCCCTCTCCTTTTACAGAAAAGTTAGGCAGGGCTTCCTTGATTTAGCGCAAGCCGAGCCCGCCCGCTTCCGAGTGATTGACGCCAAGGTAGACTCAACCATTGCCGCCGCCGCCATCCTCACCGCCACCCAGGAGTCCCTTTCCCTATGAGCCTGCTCAGCGCCCTGCCCGAAGATTTAGCCCAGAGCCGCCCGGCAGTCGTCCTGCGCCAGTCCCTTGAGCGTGGACGGCTCCCGCACGCCATCTTGCTCCAAGGCGCATCGCTGGAGGGGCTGGAGGCCATCGCGCTGGCCTTTGCCGGAGAACTGCTCAAGGCCGCCTCCCCACAGAAGCACCCCGACCTTTTCAGCATCCGCCCGGCCAACAAGATGCGGCAGATCAACGCCGAACACACCCGCGAACTCATCCGCGACATCCAGCACTCATCCAATCAAGGCGGGGCCAAGGTGGCCATCGTTTACGAGGCGGACCGCATGAACACCGCCGCCTCCAACGCCTTTCTCAAGACGCTGGAGGAGCCCCCGGCGGACACCACGATTTTCCTCCTCAGCACCCGTCCCTACGACCTGCTGCCTACGATCCGCAGCCGCTGTGTCACCCTGCGCCTCCCGCTGGAGCTCGACCGCATCAGCTCACCCGATTGGCAACAATGGCTGGCCGACTACACGGAGTGGCTACAGATGGTTGCCTCCGGGCACGCCCTGCGCGGCGGTGCCTCCGAGTGTGTCCTCGCCGTTTACGGGCTGGTCACGCGCTTCACCGGCGTGCTGGCCAACATGTCCGCCGAGGCCTGGAAAACCTACAAGGAAACCCTCCCCGAAGGCCTGACCGACGAGCAGGTCACCGCGCTGGAAAGCGGTTACGCCAAAGGCCTGCGGACGCGCCTCATGGCCGAGATCGAGCACCAGACGCGCCAGTTCGCCCTCCAGAGCACCGAGGACGTCCCTGCGGCCAAACTCGCCCAGTCGGTCAAAGCTCTGGAGCACGCCGCCGGGCTGCTCGCGCTTAACTTCAACGAAGCCGCCGCTATGGAGGCCTTTCTGCTCAAATCCCTCCGCACCTGGGGCAGGTAGAAGCTGAGCCAGCTTCACTGCACTCCGGCTGGAGCAGCAAACTGGCCCATGTCCGGCCGCTAGCGGCGACGGCGCAGCAGGAGGCATGCTCCGGCCAAGCCAAACATGAGGGCGTAGCTGGAAGCTTCCGGGACTTCAGTCGTGGCCGAGAAGTGGATCACATTGCCCCCATTAAACGAGGTGTAGGTGTCCGACTGGCCTAGCAGTCAGACCAAGGTCTACCAGCGAAAAACCGTCTCTATATCTCGCAGCCCCAATCCACCTTGGAAAAATCCTCCAGCGTGGCCAGCAGGGCCTTGGGCTGATCGATGTGCGGATTGTGCCCGCTGTCAGCGATGGTCTTGATAATAGCGCGCGGAAAGTGCTCACGGATCTGGTCGTGGTCCTCCTGGCGGACGAAATGCGAGTGCTCGCCGAGCACAAACAAGGTCGGCCCGCTAAAGCGATCCTGCTCCATGAGGGAGTTGAGCCGCATCGTGCCGAGGCTCCCTGTTAAGACATTCAGGTTAATGCCCCAGCGCAAGCTGCCGTCCTTTTCACGCTTGAGGTTGGTCAGCAGAAACTGCCTCTGGCCAAAGTCCGGCACCCGCGCGGTCAGGAACTCGTCCGCCTGCTTGCGGTTGGCCAGCGTGGTCAGGTCAAGCGCGTTCATGGCGTCGAAGTCGTCCGCATGATAGGGCGGGTAGTCCTTGGGCGCGATATCTACTACGATCAGACTGTCCACTCGGCGAAAAAAAGTAACCGCCAGGTGCATGGCCACCTTTCCCCCCAGGCTATGCCCCATGAGATGCGCCCGCTGGATGCCCTGCTCGTCGAAAAACCCGACCACATCGCGGGCCAGGGTGTCGAAGTCCATCTCCGGCGCGTGGGGAGAGTCTCCGTGGTTGCGCAGGTCGAGAGCAAAGACTTCGTAACGCTCAGCCAGGGCCTTACCAATGTTAGTCCAGTTGCGCGACGAGCCCAAGAGGCCGTGCAGGATAACCAGCGGCTCTTTTCCCTCTCCACCGAAATAGCGATAGGCCAGCTTCATACCCGCAGCTATGCCCGCCTCCCATGACTTTGTCAAAACATCCCGTCACAATGCGGTTGCAACGCGCTCGCAGCCCGGCACCATAACGCTCTTAACCCCGCACACACGAACGCGCAACAACCTGATGCAACGCGAACGCCCCTACATCCTCTTTGGGCTCAAGGAGAACGCTTTTTCCTGGAAAGGCGTGCTTGCGCTGGCGGTGATTTTCTTTGGTGCCGTGGTTTTTGCCGGGCTGCTCAGTCCGCTGGTTTACTTTGCCGTGGTCCGTTGGGCAGAAGCCTCCCCGGACACCATTCCCGGCTGGCTCAGCTCACGCATGGCCCCGGAGGACTTCCCCCGCTACTTCGACCGCGTGCGCTGGATTCCCGTCGTGATCGCCTTGCCCTGGCTCTTTAAGTGGACCAGGCTCCTCTCCTTTAACCGACTCGGCTACGACCACCCCCTGAGCGGCACGAAAACCGTTGGCCGCTGGATCGTGCTCGGCCTCGGTATGCTGCTCCTGGTCGCACTCCTGCAATGGGCCTTCGTCGGCATTAGCGTGAGTTCGCAACTCACTACTGGCTATCTTCTGGAAAAGCTGGCCATGGGCCTGTTGACGGGGCTAGTCGTCGCCCTGCTGGAGGAGATGCTCTTTCGGGGCGTCATCCTGCGCTTGTTTTACACCGCGATGCGCCCCTGGCCCGCCATCATCCTGAGCGCGCTGTTTTTCGCCTACGTTCACTTCAAAAGCGTGCCCTGGCCGCAGGGGCAGGAAGTCCACTGGCTGAGCGGGCTCGACGTGGCCTGGCATTCCAGCGCCAGCGTCGTGCTCAAGCCCGAGTGGTGGAAATTCCTCAGCCTCTTCTTCGCCGGAGTCTTTCTGAACCTTCTCTTTTTGCGCTCGGGTAGCCTCTGGCCCTGCGTCGGTGTGCATGCGGGTTGGGTAGCCTTCCGCGTCGTCTACACGAAGTTCTTTGTCGTTGATGCCGGGAGTGCGCAGTGGTTCTGGGGTAGCCAAACGATGCTCGACGGCCTGCTCCCAGTCTTACCCCTGGCCCTGTTTTGCCTCTGGCTCGTCCTCAAACCCGGCCCTCGCCCTACCTGATGAAGCTTTTAAAACAACTCGGACGCATCGTCGTCGAACTCCACCGCGACGCCTGGACGCACTTCAAGCGCAACGGCAAATGGTTCCTGCTCGGGCTCATCGTGGTCCTGGCCGCCGTCGCCCTGATCCTCCCGCATGACAAGGTCTGGCTGGAGGAGCTGCAAGTGGCCGAGCGTAAGGCCGGAAGCGCCGAGTTCACCTACCTCCACAGCCTGGCCCAGCAACTGAGCAAGTGGGGCGATTTCTTTAAAATTAACCTCATCCTGCTCGGCATCGGCCTGCCGCTGGCCGTCATCCTGAAAAGCGTGCGCTGGCAGCGCATCGTGCTGGCAGTGTTCTTCGCCGCGCTCTGGGGCGGCATCACGGTGAACATCTTCCGCCCCGGCATCGGGCGCCCACGCCCCAGCACGGGCGTCGAGGACGGCATCAACCCCTTTAGCCTGGAGCACGGCTACCACAGCTTTCCCTCCGGCCACACCACGACAGCTTTTGCCACCGCCACGAGCTTTGCCATCATCTGCCCACCGGCCACCATCCCGGTCTACCTGCTGGCCGGAAGCGCGGGGTGGTCCCGCATGCAGCTCAACCGCCACCACCCGGCGGACATCGTGGGCGGCATTGGCCTGGGTGCCTTCTGGGGCGTGCTCTTCGGTGCCGCCTACCGCAAAGAACAGAAGGCGAAGGCGTCGTAGCTAGTGCATCGTTAGCTTAGTTCTTGTCTAAACTATTTCACGCAAAGGCGCAAAGACGCAGAGTGATTCAGTCATCTTATCGACCTTTTGCGCTTTTTGTGCCTTTTTGCGGCTATAATAGCCTTTCATCCGCAAAAGACGAAGCACAGAGCGATTTTCTCACTCGGCGGTATCGCCCGGTCGTTCCTCCGGCGGGATAATGATGAGCTTCACCCATGACATGCGGGCCATGTTGACCCCCTCCATGTAGTAGACTTCGTCAAACTCGTAGCCCGCCTCTTCCCACTCGGCGGAATGGTCCACACGCGGGCTGAGCGGCTGGCCGATCAGGGTTTTGGCAAAGTCCTCCAGGCGCCATTCCATTTCCAGGCCGATAACGCCGGTCGGAGCCTGCGCCTCCTCCAGCATGGCTTGTTCCGTCTGGATGCCCGCCACGTGGCCGAAGAACTTCCACTTGTCTCCGCTATAAAAGACAAGGCTCGGCTCTTGGTAAATGACCCCGCGCCATTGGGTGCCCTCGGGGGCGTCCTCGAAAAAGTGCGTCAAGGCCACGGCGGGCGAGACGTCGCGCAGGCCCTTGCCCATACCCCATGTGCCAAAGTAGATCGCGAACAGCGCGAACACCATCTGAGCCACACTCGGCTTGCGGAAGCTATAGCCCACCCCGAGCAGGCCGAGCCAGAGCACGGCCGCGCAGGCCAGGATGAAGCGTAACGTACCAATGCGTGGCCCGGTGAAGTTTTGCGTCAGTACGAGATAGGCAATTGCGCCCAACACCACGATCCAGACGCCATTGACGATCCAGTAGAAGCGCTTTTCCCACTTGCCCGTCTCGATCTTTTCCTTCGAGGGCATGAACAGCAGGAGGAAAAACGCGGCAAAGCCCGGCAGCGTGTAGTGCGGCAGTTGCGTCGAGTAAAAGGTAAAAATCAGGAACGGCGCGATGAACCACGAGAGCAGGAAAGCCGCCCGCTCATCCCAGTTACGCCGCATCTTGACGTAGCCCCACCAGGCAAAGGCGATCCACGGCATCAGGCTGATGAAGGCCGTCAGCGGATAATAAATCGGGAGCACGAGGCGGTCGTTAAAAGACTTGTAGCCGCGCTCGATGACGTGCTCGCCCATCCCGCGATCCCAGAAGGCTCCGCTCGTCTCGACCAAGGCCGGAAGCCCCCACAGCGCCACGATAAACAAGGCGATGAGCGACCCCGTCAGCAGCTGGAGCTTGCCCCAGGGCTGCTTATGCTTGCGCCAGAATACCCAGCGCCAGAGCAGCCAGCTCAGCAGCGGCACGGCAAAAATCAGCGGCCCTTTAGCCAAAAAGCCCAGCCCCATGGAAAACCAGAGCACGAAAAACCACTTGCTGAATTTACCCCGCGGCTCGATCGGGTCCTGCCGCGGCACCTCGATCTCGCGTATTTCCCCGCCCTCGGTCGGCACTTCATGCTTCTCGTAGGTGACCTTGCGTCTGCCCTTGAGCAGTTCCCAGGTCGCCCACTGCACGAGGATGATGGCCAGTACCAGCGGCATGTCGGCCACCGCCATGCGCGAGTGGATCATAACCTGCAGGCAGGTCAGCCAGCCCAGCCCGGCGAGGAAGGCGGCCCGCACATCGTACAGGCGGCACCCGAAGCCAAAGATGGCCAACGCGCAGAAGTACCCCGCCAGCAGCGAGTGCAGGCGCGCGGCAAACTCCGTCGTCCCGAAAATCCAGTAGTTGACGCGCATCCACCAGTAGGTCAGCGGCGGCTTGTCGAAGCGGTACTCGCCGTTGAAGTACGGGATGACCCACTGCTCGGTTTCCATCATCTCGATGGTGGCCTGGGAGAAGCGGGGCTCGTCGCGATCCACCAACGGCAGGTCAAAGACACCGCCCGTCAGGGTCAGGATTGCCACGATGAGAAGGACGAGCCAAGCCCAGCGTTTGAGGAATGACTCGTTAGCAAATTGTCGGATAAAGGTCTTCAAGGGAAAAAGGTGGAGTTTTCCCCAGAACCCGCCCTTTGCCGAGTAAAAAACAGCACTGCGCATTGACAATGTGTACAAAAACCAGAACAATACACATCATGCGTACGAATATCGAAATCGACGAGTCGCTCATGGCCAAAGCACGGCATATTCGTCCCGACGCGACCAAGCGCGCCATCGTCGAGGAGGGGCTGGCCTTACTCGTCCGTCTGCATGACCAGCAGGCCGTCCGCTCCCTCCGCGGACAGCTCGCGTGGGATGGCGACCTCGAATCCATGCGCCGGGACTCATGACCCTCGTCGACACCTCCGTCTGGGTTCCCTACTTCAATGGTGAATCCACTCCGCAAACTGATCGGCTCGATCACCTGCTCCAGTACGAACTCGTCGCCATAGGTGACCTCATCCTGACCGAAGTCCTTCAAGGCTTTCGCTCTGAGAAAGGTTACCAACAAGCACGTCAGGCACTGGAGGTGCTACCCTTCTACCACTTGGGGGGCCGAGCAATCGCGCTTCAGGCCGCCGACCATTTTCGCACGCTGCGCAAGCGCGGCATCACCATTCGCAAGACCATCGACGTCATCATCGCCACGGCCTGCGAGCACCACGGGCTTACCCTGCTCCACCACGACCGCGACTTCGACGCCATGACCGAAGTCATCCGATCTTAGCAAAACAGCATCCGTCCCGCCTTGACTCGCCCCCTCCACGGGAAAATCATATTGTATGCCAATACCCCAAAAGCCCTCTCTTCTGCGGCAGGCCGCCCTCACCTGCTGCATGCTCATGGCTAGCCTTTGCCCCTCCCTCGCCACCGCACCCGATCCCGAACAGGAGCCGCCTACCAGCGATGAGTCCAACTCCGCAGACAATGGCATGGGATGGGTGTACGAGCTGAACAACGATCTCGAACAATCCTTTCCCTACCGATTGGAGATTGCCATTGGCGAAATCGATGCCAGCGGAAAGCTAACTTTAGAAGAAATTGAGGCCGATCCCAAAAAGTACGAAGAATACCGGAAAACCCTGTTTACAGAGATTAAGCCTTTGCCCGAAGGCTTTCTGGAGCATGCCAGCATTGTGCAAATCTACACCACGGCCAACCAGCAGGGGAAAACCCTCATCACACCCGGCACGCAGACCGAGTTAGAGGCAATCCAACTGCCCGTAGAGGTAAGTTATGCCATCAAGCTGAACCACAATGACCAATATCGTATGCAAATCTTCTTTAAGGCTAGCACAGGGCACTTTATCTCACATTTCGGATATGACTGTGGCAAATGGTTTGTCCTGCCAAGCTACCCATATGACCACGTTACCACCCTGCCGGACGGCAGCACCAAGACAGAAAGGCGCGAGGGTATCTACGCCGTACGCGTGGTTGAAGCCGGGGAAGCCACTCCAATTAATACGATTGAACCAGCCCCTGCCAAAGAACCGCCAACGCCTCAGCCACCACCGGAGTCACAGAAGGCAACTGCCAATCGCCAAGCCCCCACATCCATGTCTTTTGATTTCGACGAGGAGACGGGGCAACTCGTGCCGAAATTTGAGAGCCAGACCCAAAAGGAGCAATGGGAGCAATGGCAAGCGGAGATGCGTCCACACGTGGACCTTCGGTTAGCAAACAACATCCCCTACGTGCTGGAGGTGCGTTACGGCGAATTCACCGAGCCGCCGAACGAGCCTTCACCCCCAAGAGGCTGGGGCCCTGACAAACCCAGCGACTATCAGGACTGGCAGGAACGGCGCAAAGAGGCCTTTGACCAGGCGGCCAAGACGGTGCTCATCTCCGTTCAGGACAGGCAATCCGGCTGGGTCCAGACCGAAAGCGGCAAGCGCATCAAATATGCCATCAGGCACACAAAAGACGGTTTTGTGGTCATGGTAAACGCAGGCCCGACCATCTATGGTCCTATCCAGCCTGACGGTCACCCGATCACCGGCGGTATGGACGCAGGCGAAGCCCCCGACGGCGGGAAGCGAGTCAAGCAGCTCTCCGTCAGGCTACTGAAAGCCGGGCCTGCCGACCCGGCGGAGTCATTTTTCCGGTAAAGACTTGGCAGGAGTGCTGCCAATCATCGATACTCTCCCGCCATGCCCAAGGCCGCCAAAGAAACCCCGATGATGCAGCAGTACTGGAAGTACCGGGAGGAGATTCCCGAGGACGCCCTGCTGCTCTTTCGTCTGGGGGACTTTTATGAGATGTTTCACGCCGACGCCGAGGAGGGCGCGCGCATCCTGGGCATCACGCTGACCAAGCGCAGCAACTACCCCATGGCGGGCATCCCCTACCACGCCAAGGACAACTACCTGCCCAAGCTCCTCGCTGCCGGGAAAAAAGTCGCCATCGTCGATCAGGTCGAAACGCCCCAGCCCGGCAAGCTGGTCAAGCGCGAGCTGACCCGCATCCTCACCCCCGGCACCCAGATTGAGGAAAACCAACTCGAAGCCCGCAGCAACCACTACCTGCTCGCGCTGACTTCGTCCAAGAAGGGCTTTCACGCCGCCTGGCTCGACCTCTCCACGGGCGATTTCCAGCTCACCACCGAGTCCGACCCGCGCCGCCTGCTCCCCGTCTTTAACGCCATCGACCCGCGCGAGCTCATCCTGCCCGAGGGCATTTCCCCCGGCTGGGCCCACCGCGAGGACCTGCGCGACTGGCACGAGGCCTTCGACCGCTACTGCACCGAGCGCCCGCTCAGCTACGTGCCGGACTTCCAGTTCGCCACCGAGGACGGCGCACGGCTCGTCATCGAAACCCTCGGCGTGCACAACTTGAACGGCTTCGGTCTGGACAAGGCACACCCCGCCCTCGGTGCGGCGGGCGCGCTCATCGCCTACGCCACGGACAATCTCTGCGCAAAACCGCAAAACCTGCGCCAGCTCCGCGAGTACCGCAGCGGCGGCTCACTCCTGCTCGACCCGGCCACCCTGCGCAACCTTGAGATTTTCAAGTCCGCCCAAGGCACCCGCAAGGGATCGCTTCTCGGCGCGCTCGACCACACCGTGACCGCGGCTGGAGCCCGCCTGCTGGAGCAATGGCTGGCTGCCCCGCTGCTTGACTTGGAAGAACTCCAACGCCGCCAGCACACCGTCGGTGCCTTTATCGCCGCCCCCACCCCGGCTGCGACCTTGCAGGAAAATCTAAAACAGGTGCGCGACATCGCCCGCATTCTGGGCCGCCTGCAAAACCGCCTCCGCAATCCGCGCGAGCTTGGCGGCGTGCGCGACACCCTCGACCAGCTCCCCGGCGTGCGCGAGCTACTCGGCCAGTTTGACAGCCCCCTCGTTTCCGCTTTGGCGGCGCGTATTGAAAATTTCGATACACTACAGGAATACCTCGCTTCCGCGCTCAACGACGACCTCCCCGGCAACGTGGCCGACGGCGACGTCATCCGCGCGGGCTTCGACGAGGAGCTTGACCGCCTGCGCGGCCTGACCCGGGACAACAAGACCTGGATCAGCGACCTCGAACGCGACGAGCAGGAGAAGACCGGAATCAAGAACCTCAAGGTCAAGTACAACGGCGCCTTTGGCTACTTCATCGAGGTCACGAAATCAAACCTCGCCAACGTACCCGAGCACTACATCCGCCGCCAGACGATGGTCAACGCCGAGCGCTTTGTGACCGAGGAACTCCGCCAGAAGGAGAAAGAAATCGTCCACGCGCAGGAAAAATCCCTCACCCGCGAGGACGAGCTGTTCCAACAGGTCATTGCCCGCATCCTCGACGAGGCCAACGCACTCGCCTCCACCTCCGAGGCCCTGGCCGAACTGGACCTTTTCCTCGGCTGGGCTACCCTCGCCCGCGAGTGGGACTACTGCCGCCCCGAGCTGGACGAGTCCGACGTGCTCGACATCGAGCAGGGCCGCCACCCCGTGGTCGAACAAATGCTCAAGACCGAGCTACGCGGCTTTGCCACCACCCAGAGCTTCGTCCCCAACGATACCTTTCTCAGCTCCAGCGGCGAGCAGATCGCGCTCATCACGGGTCCCAACATGGCTGGTAAATCGACCTTCATCCGTCAGGTTGCCCTGCTTACGCTCATGGCCCAGGTTGGGTGCTGGGTCCCGGCCCGGCGTTGCCACCTCGGGCTGGTGGACCGCATCTTTTCCCGCGTCGGGGCCAGCGACGAACTCGCCCGCGGCAACTCGACCTTCATGGTCGAGATGAACGAAACGGCCAACATTTTGAACAACTGCACCGCGCAGAGCCTTATCATCCTGGACGAGATCGGGCGCGGCACCAGCACCTACGATGGGCTCAGCATCGCTTGGGCGGTCATCGAGCACCTGCACGGCGACGCAGACAAGGGCCCGCGCACGCTCTTTGCCACCCACTACCACGAGATCACCCAGCTGGAGAAGAGCCTGCCTCGCCTGCGCAACTACTCCGTCTCGGTCAAGGAGTGGGCCAATGAAATCAGCTTTTTGCACACCGTCATCCCCGGCGCAGCCGACCGCAGCTACGGTATCCAGGTTGCGCGTTTGGCCGGGCTCCCCGGTAGTGTGATCGAGCGGGCCACCACCATTCTCGAAGAGCTGGAGAACGAAGGCAGCGCCGTGCAGGAGCACCTGAGCGAGCCCAACGCCGAACCTCTGGCCAAGCCTGCCACTCGCAAGCGCCCCCCCGCGGCAGACGACAACCAGCTCGGTTTGTTTTAAGGTCGCATTCCGTACGAGTGGCCGAGTAGGCTCGTCCTCCATGCGTGCCCTGATTGCCCTGATGACCTTCGCTCTTGCTGCTCCGCTGTGGGCACAGGATGACTATTCCCCCTACAGCGAAAAGCAGCTCACGCAGTATTCGACTATCGATGCGCTGCTGGCTGGCGTTTACGACGGTCGCATGAGCGTGGCCGAGCTCAAGCAGCACGGCGACTTTGGCCTGGGCACGTTTAACGGACTCGATGGCGAGTTGCTTATGCTTGACGGCGTCGTTTACCAGCTCCCCGCCGAGGGCAAGACAAGCATCGCCCCCGACGAGTTGAACACCCCCTTCGTCACGATGTGCTACTTCGAGCCGACGCAGACGATTCGCCTGACTGGACCCGCCACGATGAATGAAGTCCGGGCCTCACTCGAAGGTCGACTGTTTAAAATTGGCAACATCTTCTACGCGGTGAAGTTTGAGGGCACCTTTACCAAGGTCAAGGCACGCAGCCCCCACAAACAGGAGCGACCCTACAAGCCCATTTCCGATGTTATCGAAGGGCAGGCTGTATTCGAGTTTGAGAACATCGAGGGCACCATGGTAGGCTTCTGGTGCCCGAAGTTTATCTCGGGGCTCAACGTCAGCGGCTGGCACATGCACTTTATCTCCAAGGACAAAACACAGGGTGGTCACGTGCTGGACTACAGCATCGGCGACATCGAGGTGGCCTACATGGAAATGATGCGCTTCGAGCTGCTTCTGCCCCGCGAAAATGAATTCTTCAACGCCAACTTTGACTTCAGCCGCGAATTGCTCATACACGAAGTCGAAAGCGGTAAGCCACAATAGCACACCCAAAACCTTTTGACTGCCCATTCCTCACCATGCCACGCGACCCTTCTGAACTAACCAACGTCCTCGGCGGCAAGCTCCAGTCCTGTTGCATGGACCCCGTAACCGGCTTCTACCGCAACGGCTATTGCCAGACCGGCCCTGACGACCGCGGCATGCACACCGTCTGCGCTGTCATGACTCAGGCCTTTCTCATGTTCAGCCGCCAGATGGGCAATGATCTCTCCACCCCGCAGCCGAGCTTCGGTTTCCCCGGACTTAAGCCGGGGGATCGCTGGTGCCTCTGCGTCCAGCGCTGGCAGGAAGCCCTGCTGGCTGAGGTGGCCCCACCCGTTGTACTCGAAGCCTGCCACATCAGCGCACTGGAATTCGTCACGCTGGAGGAACTCCAGGCCCACGCCTACCAGAGCTGAAGATGGACACAGGAAGGACATAGTCCTTCACCTGTGATGCTTACGCATCACGCATTTTTCAACGAAGCAGCCAAGTGCATTGAGAAATACTATGTTAGCTCTTATGCTCCCGCTGACCTCTTTGCGCCTTCGCGTCTTTGCGTGAAAATCACTCTCCGCTTTTAGCAAAAATACAGCCTAGATTTTTCTCACGCAAAGCGCGCAAAGTACGCAGAGCATTTTTAGAGATAGTATATCTACGGGAGGCGCAGACCCATTGTGCTCTGCGTCTCTGCGGTTAAAGAAGAATATGCAAAATGTAGACCTGAAGGAGGCTTGAAGACACAGCCTAGTCCCACTTGACGTCGCGCATGTCGCCCGTTTCGAGGAATTTCTGGTGCATGGCAAAGGCCAGGTTCAGGGTCTGCGGGGTGTAGCCTCCCTTGGCACTGGCATAGTAGGCCTGCAGCCCCTCGCGGTAGATCGGATTGGCGCAGTTGGTGATGATCGTCTGCGCGCGGGTCTTCGGGTCGAGACAGTGCAGGTTGGCACAACCCTGTTCGGTGATGACCGCCTGCACGGAGTGTTCGCTGTGATCCATGTGGGAGCACTGCGGCACGATGGTGCTGATCTTGCCTCCCTTGGCCACGGAGGGGCAGGTGAAGACCGATATATATGCGCTCCGGGTAAAGTCACCCGAGCCGCCGATGCCGTTCATGAGGTTCCGCCCCATGATGTGCGTGCTGTTGACGTTGCCGAAGATATCCACCTCGATTGCGGTGTTGATCGAGATAACGCCGATGCGGCGAGCAACCTCCGGGCTGTTGGAAATCTCCTGCGGACGCAGCACGAGCTTGTCGCGAAACTCCTCGAAGTTATCGTAAACAAGCTTGAGCTTTTCCGCGCTCAGGGTGAGCGACGTGCCGCTGGCAAACTTGATCTTTCCCTCCAGCATGAGGTCGATGACCGAGTCCTGAATCACCTCCGAGTAGAGCTCAAACTCCGGAATGTCCGGGTGTGCTCCGATGGCTCCGAGCACGGCATTGGCGATGTTGCCCACGCCAGACTGGATGGGCAGAAACTCCTTCGGGATGCGTCCGGCGTGAAGCTCGGCAGCGAGGAACTCCGCCACATTGGCCCCGATTTGCTTGGTCACTTCGTCAGATTCGCGGAAGGGCTTCGTCTCGTCGTCCACATCGGTGTAAACGATACCGGCGATCTTGGCCGGATCGATTTTTACCACGGGCGAACCGATGCGGTCGCTGGCCTTGTAGATCGGGATCTCACGGCGGTGCGGCGGGTCGAGCGGCTCGTAAATGTCGTGCAGTCCGCGCAAGGAGGCCGGGTGCTTGCGGTTGATCTCGACAAAGACCTTGTCCGCGCACTTGAGGAATGTCGGCGAGGCGCCCACGGAGGTCGTGAGCACGATCTCGCCCTCGGCGGTGACGTCGCAGGCCTCGACGATGGCCCAGCTCAGCTTACCGAGAAAACCATAGCGCACGTACTGCGGCACGATGGACAGGTGCATGTCGAAGAACCCGGCCTTACCCTGGTTGATCTGCTCGCGCAGATGCTTATCAGACTGGTAGGGCGTGCGGAAGAGCACCGCATCGGCCTTGGCCAGCTCGCCGTCGAGCGATTCACCGGTGGATGCGCCGGTGATGACCCCGATCTTGAACGGCCGTCCGGCCTCGTGCTCGGTCCTCGCTTTAGCCGCGATGGCACGCGGGATGGCCTTGGCCGCTCCCGCCGGGGTAAAACCGCTGAAGCCAATGATCTGGCTGTCCTGCACCTGCGCGGCGGCCTCCTCGGCCGTCAGCACAGGAAACGGTAGTTTCGATGGAGTGGTGTCGTTTGTGCTGGCCATTTTTCGATAATTAAAACTTTATCCAGACAAACTAACAATCAGTTTTGTTAATGCAACATTCTTCTCATATTTAATAGCACTTATTTGCATACTGCGATTTTTAAATGCCAGACACGGGGCCAGCCCGCGCCTTGACTTCACACTCGCGGATCGGTACTGTCCACTATACCGCAAGCACGCGCTACTGCATGAAAGCGATTTCCAAGAAAAAGCCATCTTTTCCCATCAGCCGGGACTTTCGCTCGTACCTGCGCCAGTACAGTCGTGACACCGAACTGCCCGTGGAATACGAGGACCTGATGCAGTTCCAGGAGGCCTTCCCCCTGCATGACCGCAACGGCAAGGACACCCTGTGGGAGACCGTCTTCTACGACCCGCACACCTTCAAGAGCGTCAACGACGGGCTCGTGCGCATCTACGCCCAGCTCAAGGCCGCCGGAAACACCGGAGTCATGGAGCACCTGCTGGTGGACCGGGTGGACTTCTGCGTCTTTGGCAACAGCTGCCCCTTTCGCATCCGCATCGTCAACCAGTTCAACGACAACTACGACTACTTTTACGTCAAAAAGGCCGACGCCTCGCGCATCTACGGCCTCGAACTGGAGGAGCTCCTATCGCCGAACTCGATCAACTTTCTCGTCTGCAATAACACCCTCATCGAGCAGCACATCGTAGGTATCCCCGGGGATGCCTTTATCCGCGACTACTTCGTCAAGCCCGAGCTGAACAAGGTTCGCGTGGCCAAGGAGTTTATCAAGTTCAACGAGCGCTGCTTCGTGCGCCTGCTGGGCGACATGCGCGCGTACAACTACGTCGTGCGCGTGACGCCAGACTTTGAGGACGAGCAGTACCGCGTGCGCCCGATCGACTTCGACCAGCAGAGCTACGAGGGGCGACGCACCCTCTACCTGCCGCAGTTTTTCAAGGACAACCTCCCCGTGGTCGAGCTCTGCACCGGGCTCCTTAACTACGAGACCATGGTGCAGTACCAGAACGAAGAGCGCGCGCTCATCGCCCGCCGCGCGAACACCGCCCCCTACCGCCTAAACAACCTCAAAGTCTGCATGTGCGAGGATAACCTCTCCGAGGAGGACAAGATCCACCAGCTCAAGCAGGAACTGGCCGACTATCACGAGAGCAAGGCCTTCCTCGATTGCGTCACCATGGGCGAAGTCGTCTTTACCCACATCGAATACTGCCTCTCGGTCGCCGCAGAAATGGGCCTGCATTAACAATCTACTTTGGCCGACGGCCAACCATCCCCCCCCACCAGCATTATATTACCCCATGACAGAACCCAAGGGCCACTTTGGCCGTACCCTCCTCATCGCACTCGTCGCCACCATTGGCGGCTTCCTCTTCGGCTTCGACAGCGGAGTCATCAACGGAACGGTTAAAGGCCTGCAGGAAGCCTTTCAGGCCGACGACATCGGGACAGGATTCAACGTCGCCTCCATGCTCCTGGGTTGCGCCGTGGGAGCGTTCTTTGCGGGCAACCTGGCCAACACCTTTGGCCGCCGCAGCATCCTGATGATCTCGGCCGTCTTCTTCATCATCAGTTCGTGGGGATCGGGCATTGCCGGAGGATCGAGCGAGTTCATTGTTTACCGCATTATCGGCGGACTAGCCGTAGGGGCGGCCAGTGTACTGGCCCCAGCCTACATCTGCGAAATTGCACCCGCCCACATACGGGGACGGCTTTCTTCCATCCAGCAGATCGCCATCATCGTCGGCCTGTTCACCTCCTTCGTCAGTAACTACTTCATCGCCGACATTGCGGGCGCATCCACCAACATCCTCTGGCTCGACTACGAAGCATGGCGCTGGATGTTCTGGGTAGAGCTGCTCCCGGCGGTCGTCTTTCTCATCGGGCTGTGCTTCATCCCCGAGAGCCCGCGCTACCTCGTAGCCCGCGGCAAGCACGAGCATGCCCTGAGCGTGCTCTCCTCACTCATGGGCGCGAAGGCCAAAGAAAAGCACACCGCGATCAAAGCCTCGCTGGCCACCGACCACCCGCCGCGCATATCAGACAGTTTTGCCAAGGGCACTGGTCTGCGCCCCATCGTCTGGGTCGGCGTGGGGCTGGCCGCATTTCAGCAACTCGTGGGGATCAACGTCGTCTTTTACTACGGCGCCGTGCTCTGGCAGGCAGTGGGCTTTAACGAAAGCGACTCCCTGCTGATCAACATCATCAGCGGGGGCGTGAGCATCGCCGCCTGTCTGGTCACGATGGCTGTCATCGATAAGATCGGACGCAAACCGATTCTCCTGATTGGCTCCATCGGCATGGCCTTGACGCTCGGCGCGGTCTGCGCGGCCTTCTTTACAGGCACACTCGATGCCGACGGAAAGCTCCAACTGGGCAACAATGCGGGCATCACCGCGCTGGTAGCAGCCAACCTCTACGTGATCTTCTTCAACTTTTCCTGGGGTCCGGTCATGTGGGTCATGCTGGGGGAGATGTTCCCCAATCAACTTCGCGGCTCGGCGCTATCGATCAGCGGCCTGGTCCAATGGCTGAGCAACTTCGCCATCACCATGACATTCCCCATCATGCTGGTCAGCATCGGCCTGGGGATCACCTATGGCATCTACGCATTTTTCGCCCTCGTATCGGCCTTCTTCATTCTGAAGTTTGTCCACGAGACTAAGGGCGTGGAGCTCGAAGACATGAAGGGCTAAGCACAACCATACTGGCGACGTATTCAGCCAGCAGAGGCACTCCCTGCCACGAGCCCGAGGAGCAGCTTCTGCAAATGGCTGGCCCAGAAGCAGCCGGCCCGGGTCAAGCGCAGCTCATCCCCACGCTGTGCCTCGACCAAGCCTGCGGCCATCCAGTTAGCGAGGAGCTTGGCCCCCAAGCCCTGCGTTACCTGCGGCCACGCATCCAAGGGCGGCAGGCTCCGTTCTTCCAAAGCATCGGCCAGCACAAGTCGAAAGGCTTTGCCATACCCCACATTAGCCGGGTCCCCCATCATCATGGCCGGGACGCTTTCCACCTCGATGCGTTGGCGGTAGCGCCCCAGGTCGCGCTCGTTCATCATGGCCACGGGCCCGAGATGTCCCCCCGCAGAACACCCGAAGGGCAGGATGTCTGCGTCGACCTTGGCCAGCCGATTGTAGGCCGAGCGTTCACGTGCGGACCGACGCCAGTGCTGCGGGGTAAAGTGCTCAAAACCATAGCCCGCGAGGGCATCGCTGGCAGCCACATACATCTGCCCGCGGCCCACGGCATCGGTCGGCTCCGGCAAGCGGCCCGCCTGGACCGCCTTCATCATCGGGCTGCCGGGGAAAGGCTTGAGCGCGTACAGGTCGAGGCCGTCGATGCGTGTTTCCTCGGCCAGAAAGCGAATGTCCTCGCGCACCATGTCGAGACTCTGGCCCGGTAGACCGTAGATTAAATCGACGATGACGATCGCCCCCAGCTCCGAAAGCGCGTTGAGGTTGCGGACGATTTCCTCTCGGTCGGCCAGACGCCCCAGCGAACGCCGCAAGCGGGTATCGCTGCTTTGCAGTCCGAGCGAAAAGCGGTTCACGCCCGCCTCCATCCAGACCCGGGCTTTCTCCGCCGTAAAGCCGCGCACCCGCCCCTCGACCGTGACCTCCGCCTCGGGAGAAAAAGCAAACTGCTCGCGAGCCAGGCGCACGACCGAGGCCAGGTCCGCCGCCTCCATGTCGCTCGGTGTGCCCCCGCCAAAATACAGCGTCTGCACCTCGCGCTCGTAACGATCCTTCCCTAACGCCGCAGCCATCGACGCCACCGCCCGCCGCAGTAAGCCCGCGTACTCGGAGCTAAAGCCCTCCCGCGTAGTGTTCTGAAAGAAGGGGCAAAAGGTGCAGCGGTGGTGGCAAAACGGAACATGGAAGTACAAACCCAGCGGCGCATCCTCTCGGGCCATAAAGACACGCGGCGCCCAATTCTCAAAAGGCTCCTGCATACGAGCCGGCGGGCCACCGCTGCCATGCGGACGGTGGTTCGCCTTCGGCGCGCCCGCCTCAAAGATCGCCCCCAACTCGCACTCCCCTACCCGGGCCAGAGCCCCTTCCGGCAGAGCACCTCCAGATCCCCGACTGCCCCCCAGAAGCGGTGCATGCGGATGAGCCCCTTGCCCTGCGGGGCGGTCGAGTGATGGCGTTGCTACGGGCGCTTGTCCTGGATGTTTTACCGGCATAACTTATACTGAGATTCAGTATCAGCGCCACCCAGTCCATGCAACAAGCTTCTAGCTAGAGCCATCTGTTTAAGCTTATCTTATCGAAGAATTAAGCCACGCTTCGCTTTCCAAGCGCCCGATCAGATATCCCTTTCCACTATCAGCGCACCTGCGTCGGAACCCACTGGCTGGCCCGCCTGCGGCAGGCTTCCATAAACTCAGGGCGCGGCACCGGGCTCTCGCGGTAGCGTGGGCTGAGCGCGTGCGTGGGTTGAAAGGCTTGCAGGTAGTAGCAACTCGCTCCCTGCAGGCACTGCGCGATTTCCTCGATGTCGTCCTCCAGGTGCAAGGCCGGAATGACAGTCGTGCGAAACTCGACCGCGATGCCAGATGCCGCCTTGAGCACACCGATGCTTTCGCGTATCGACTCAATGGATACACTGGTACCCGCGGCATGCGAATAGCGCGCATCCAGCGGCGCTTTGACATCCATGGCCACGCAGTCAACCGCCCCTTCACGTATCAGTTTTTCCAATACACCGGGCCGGGTGCCATTTGAGTCCAATTTAACCACGAAACCCCGGGCCTTGATCTCAGCCAAAAACGTCGGCAAGTCCGCGTGCTCGGTCGGCTCGCCCCCCGTCACGGTCACCGCGCGGATGCGCCCCTGACGCCGTTTCAGCAGCGCCCAGAATGCCTCCAGCGGGATGGGATCAGCCGCGTACTCGCCGATGAGACGCGCATTATGGCACCACGGACAGCGCAGGTTGCACCCTTGGGTGAAGACCGTGCAACAGGGCTGCCCCGGGTAATCCACTAGGGAGCATCGTTGCAAACCGGCAAGCTGCATTGCTCACTCCTTTCCGGGCGCGGGCGCAGCCGCTCTCCCTTATCCAGCCGCAGGCTCCGGCGCAGGCCAAACTCGCTCTGCTTGCCGTCGTTCCACTGTGAGACGGGGCGCAAATAGCCCACGATGCGCGAGTACACCTCGGCCTCCTCTCCACAGTGCGGGCACTCCGGGTGCTCGCCTTCGAGGTAGCCATGCACGGGGCAGACGGAAAAGGTCGGCGTGAGTGAGAAGTACGGGATGGCGTAGCTCTCCGCCACGCTGCGGACAAACTCGCGCACGGTGCGGATGTCGCTCACGCGCTCACCCAGGAAGAGGTGGATGACCGTGCCGCCCGTGTACTTGCACTGGGTTTCCTCCTGCAAGTCGAGTACCTCGTAGGGGTCGTCGCTGAAGTTGACCGGCAGGTGCGTGCTGTTCGTATAGTAGGGCTGGGCGCCACGCTCCACCTCACGCGGATTGGCAATGGCGCAGTGCGGGTACAATGCGCGGTCCTTGAGCGCGAGCCGCATGGAAGTGCCCTCAGCGGGCGAAGCTTCGAGGTTGTAGTTGTTACCCGTCTCCTGCTGGTAGCTAACGAGCCGCTCCCGCATGAACTCGAGCACATCGGCGGCAAAGGTCCGCCCCACGTCCGAGCCGATGTCCTTACCAAAGAGATTCAGGCAGGCCTCGTTCATGCCATTGAGCCCGATGGTACTGAAGTGGTTTTTCCAATACACACCAAAGCGCTGCTTCATGTCGCGCAGGTAGTGCTTGGTATAGGGGTAGAGCCCGGCGTCGGTCAGCTCTTCGAGCAGCTTTCGCTTGGTCTCCAGGCTGTCCCGTGCGAGATCCATCAAGTGCGCGAGCCGCCGCTTAAAGCCCTTGATCGTCTTGGCCCGGTAGCCCAGACGCGCCATGTTGATCGTGACCACCCCGACGCTACCCGTGAGCGGATGCGCCCCGAAGAGTCCTCCCCCGCGCTTCTCCAGTTGGGTGTTGTCGATGCGCAGGCGGCAGCACATCGAACGGGCGTCGTCGGGGCTCATGTCCGAGTTGATGAAGTTGGAAAAGTACGGGATGCCGTACTTTCCCGTCATCTCCCAAAGGCCGTCGAGGTTGGGGTTCTCCCAGTCGAAGTCACGCGTCAGATTGATGGTCGGAATGGGGAAGGAGAAAATGCGCCCGCCCGCATCGCCCGCTGTCATCACGTCGAAAAAGGCACGGTTGAGCAGATCCATCTCGGCCTGAAACTCGCCATACTTTTCCGGCATAAACTCACCACCGCAGAGCACGGGCTGGTCCCGGTAGTGCGAGGGGCACTGCAGGTCGAGCGTGATGTTGGTAAAAGGCGACTGAAAGCCCACCCGCGTGGGCACATTGACGTTGAAGAGGAACTCCTGGATGATCTGGCGCACCTCTTCGTAGGCCAGCCCGTCGTAGCGCACGAAGGGCGCGAGCAGGGTGTCGAAATTGCTAAAAGCCTGCGCCCCGGCGGCCTCCCCTTGCAGGGTGTAGAAAAAATTCACCACCTGGCCGAGCGCGCTACGCAGATGCCTGGCCGGAGCGGACTCGACCTTTCCCGGCACCCCGCGAAAGCCCTCGCGCAGCAGTTGGTACAGGTCCCAGCCCACGCAGTACACGCTGAGCAGGTTCGTATCGTGGATGTGAAAATCGCCGCCCTCGTGGGCCGCTTCCACCTGAGGCGTGTAGACCTCCTTCATCCAAAAGCTCTTGCTCACCCCCGAGGAGATGTAGTTGTTCAGCCCCTGGAGCGAATAGGCCATGTTGCTGTTTTCCCGCACCTCCCAGTCTAGCTTTTTCAAGTACTGGCTAACAATCTCCGTGCGGGCCTTGTGCTGAATGTCGCGGCGGCGCGCCTGCTGGTCACGGTAGATGATGAAGGCCTTGGCCGTACGGCGGTATGGCGAGCGCAGGAGCACGTCCTCGCAAATGTCCTGTATCGCCTCAACAGAAGGCGAGTCTGCCTCGATCGCGCTCTGGCAATACTCAACCACCTGCAGGGCGAGCTTGAGCGCCACTTCCGCCCCATACTCGCCCGTCGCTTTGCCCGCCTTGGTCAGCGCCGACAGGATGCGCTCCGTATCGAAGACCACCGTGCGGCCATCGCGTTTTTTAACCTTGGTGATAGTCGGCGTATGGGCACTGAGGTAAGCTTGGATCGTCGAGCGATCCGCTGCCGCCTCAAGGGGGAGTTCTGGATGGAGTACCTTAACCATACCCCTACAATTAGGGGCTATTTTTCAAAATCAAACTAGATGTAGTATTGGAAGCCATCTAGAAGCCCGCCTGCTCTAGCCCAAAAAAGTAACTGATAGGGCCAACAACCAAGCGATGTTACCCGACCAACAACCCAAGTGCTTGCTCCACTTCACCTTAAAGTGAGAAGCAAAAATCAGCATCTCGCCTTGACAGTGAACAGATTTTCATGCTACTCATGTGTACATGAAAGAGCTAACGACGCGGCAGCACGAGATCCTGGGCTTCATCCAGCTCCACTTTCGTCAGGAAAACTTCTGGCCCAGCATCCGGGAGATCCAGACGCATTTCGGCTTTGCCAGCACGAACGCCGTCATGGGTCATCTGCGTGCGCTCGAGCGTAAGGGCTTTATCAGCCGCGTCCCCGGCCAGGCCCGCGCCTTCCGCGTTACCTACGATGAGGGCGAAGTCGCCCCCGAGGGCAGTGCCGAAGTCGTGGACATCCCCATCTACGGCAGTATCGCCGCCGGCTACCCCGACGGGGTCGAAACCGGGGGCGAAATCGGCCGCCTGCAGATCGACATCGACACCGCGGGCGTGCGCCGCAACCAACGCGCCTTCGCGCTGAAAGTCCGCGGCGAGAGCATGATCGACGCTGGCATCCACCACGGCGATATCGTCATCCTTGAGCCCGGCCTGCCCAAGCACGGCGATGTCGTGGCCGCGCTCATCGACAACGAAACCACCCTCAAGCGCTTCATGCAGCGCCCCGGCCACCCACCTTACCTCAAGGCGGAAAACCCCGACTACCCGGAGCTCAACCCCGTCTCGGAACTGGTCATCCAGGGTATAGCCAAGGCCGTCGTGCGCAGCCTCTAGGCAGTGTGTGTACTAAGCTTAGGTGAGTGACACACACGGGTAGGAGACGCAGGAATTTTCGTTTTTTTCTCGCGGCAAAAGATTGACAAGACCGCCCAGCATTGGCTTCCTTATCCGCTTCTACAAGTGGTGGCTATAGCTCAGTTGGTTAGAGCATCGGTTTGTGGTACCGAGGGTCGCCGGTTCGAATCCGGTTAGCCACCCCATTTTTTCCCTGTCGCGGGCGCACCGCCCCGTCCCGCCACAAAAAATCCCGCTTCGCACACCGAGCGGGATTTTTTGTAAGTGGCTGCCAGCAAAAGGTTACGCAACCCCGCCGTGAATGGCCGTTTTCTGAGTTCCAACCACCAGAATCGGCCCCTTCCGCAGACCCGACGCCCCCGCCAAAAATCCAGGCCCTTTTTCTGAAAACGCCCTCAGAATCGCCCCAGCTAAATCAACAGTTTTGGAGGTCTGGGGTATGCTGGGTGTACTCTCACGGAACTACCCAGTAGCAATGCAACAAATGGAGCAAAGCTATCAGATACAGCGAGGGAGAGTTTTGAGGAAGAAGATCGTGGACATTCCTTAGAACGGTGCATCCTCAGTATTTGGCACGAGTCCAGTAACGATCTCGGCAATATCGGCATTCATCAAAAACGCGCTTGCTCCACAATGCTCAACAGAAATTTGTGATTCTTTTACATCCAGCTTACCGGCTACTTCTTGCCTCAGTTTGTCACATTCCGGTTTTTCAAGAAAATAAGTAACGATGTGAATTTTCTTCTTCTCGTTTAATCGCAACCCCTGCGTAATCATCTTGTTGATGTGCGCATCGGCAAAGCTATATCCGATGGCAAGAATTAATTTAGCATCCATCGTCAATCGCCGGAATTGGTATGCATAAAACAGGTATGGGTCTGCTGCATCCAGCTTGAAGTCACGGCCAAATATAATGTCCATTTTGTCGGCATCGACCGCCTCCACTTGCTCCACAGAAAACAAATTTTTATCATCGTCGCGCTTCCAATTTATTGATCCATGAAGCTTATAGAGAAAGGCTTCTCGATCACTGATTGCAGCGCCATCAGTAGGATCAAATCGCTCCCAACTCCAATAGTGTTCAGGCCCATATCCATCGAACCCAGTTTCGACCCGGAACTCACTCGAATGAAGGCTCTCAACACAGAGATCGTAATTGAGTGAAAAAATATTGAGAGGAAATCCTAGTCCTTCTTGGAGGTTCTTCAATCCAGCAAAATAATCGCGTTTTGAACTACTTTCAGGGCATATCCACTTTTTCAATTCATTCAGAATTAACCGCCTAAATGCACGAACCTTTCCAAAGTCGTTATCCGCCAAACTAACGAACCTAGAATTCCATGATGCAATAAAGGGATATAGCGGATGTTCCTCGTTCCGTTCAAGCTCGTACAGAGTATTGACCAATGTCTCAATATTAAATTGTACATCAGCATCAAACACCCCCTTCAAGCCACAAGAGTAGAATATGGCACTCTTAACATGGTTGTATAACCCCAAGTGGCATTTCCAATCGTCATGCTCGTGGAGCTTTTTTTCGATTTTAGAAATCATACTTGCAGATGCTGGTATTTCTGCCTCAACACTAGCCCCAGCACCCAACAATAATATAATATCGGTAGAACGCGTGCTCATAGCTCAAAGGAACCAAGGTTTTAAATCTGTCACGGCAGGCATCGGAAGCCCTTTCTCTTGAAAATCACGTACCATCTCTGCAATTAAATGACAGTAGAAGACAGAAACAGGAACACTTTTGGCGTTGAACCCTCGCCAATTTGCACCTGATAAGTTTAACAAATCTTGCAGAAGCTCATTCTCAGGGATGTGTCGATCTCCCTCCGTTTTCAGGATATGCACATGTGTCGGCCCTGGAAATGCTTTATTTACAGTTGAACGATCTTGGTAGATTCCTTCGAACCACATCAGATATTCACCAGCACCAAGCTTGACGTATGAGCCTTCATAAGGAACGAGATTATTCGTTTCAGGATTAAATCCAAAAAAGCGATTTTTCTGGTTAATTTTTACAACCGCGAATTGGCATGTTCCATCTGTTTTCTGACTAGACACAGAATTCACGGTGTCCTGAATTGCCTGAATTTCTTTCTTCTTGAGTCTAAACGAGGTATGTAAGACAACGCGTCTATACGAGCCTGATGACTTTTTTAGAATAGCGCTCAATGAACTCCTAAGACCTGTCAAGTAATCTTTCTCATTTTTGTGGTCTGCCAAAACTTCAATCTCTTTAAACAAGCCACTATTATCAGTCATAACTGAGAAGGCAAAAAAACGTTCAATACCATCTCCATCTGCATTAGGCATCCGTCGATGAGATTGCCCGATTCCAATAATCAGCGAATCCACAGATGTAGGTCGAACCTTCCAAGGGCTTCCACCGCACTTACAGAAAACTTGAAGAGCGATATTCGCAATAGACCATTTAAGTGAGTTCTGATCATCAATAATGCGCAAGGTACACACCTGTGATGGTATACCGGCATTTGCAAATATTGCCTTATGCTCCAAATATCCATTATCCCCATCATGCGGAAGGACAAGTATCGGAATCAGAGCATAGCCATCTTCATTTTTTTCTTTCACCAATTCAAGAGCTCCCTGAAAGGACTCCAAGGAACTGTCTTGAATTACTATCGGATTAGAATCAATGAAAGGATTGGCTTTAAAAAGCTTGGAAAAACCCGGGAACGTAGAACTAACTTGATCTTTTGTCCCCAATATTGCTGTCGCTAATTTTCGTGCTGAATAACGATATCGCTCCTCAAATATAAATATTAATTTAGGAATGAGTTTTATAGGGCGCAAAGGACCATAATCCTTAAGCCCAATATACTGCCCCCGGCTTGTCTTATTGTTTGAGAAAAAGTAAAGCTTAGATTGAAGAACCGATGAATCCAATTCCGAAAATTCATCATTTAAGATAAGACTATCGCTTTGCCCTTCTAGTCGGCAATTATCAAAGATTTCTTTCCTAGCCTCGTAGAATTTAAGAATTCTACGCTTTCTATCTATATAGGCATTAAGATTTCTCTTATAATTTTTATCCAAGCTTAGACTTAGTTGCTGAACTTTCCTCGAAAATGCAACGCCCGGCTTAAGCTTAAAATGAAAATCCAATAACCACCCGTATTGATCCAAATCTCTCAGGTAATATGGTTCACAAACTAGTTGTTCAGTACCCTCTAAGTAATCAGTAAAATTCAAGCATACTTCCCGATAAAAAGACTTGGAGTCATCAAAATCATTGGGCGCTAAATTGCGTTTAGCACTTTTTTTCAAAGCAAGGCTCAGCGCCTGAATTGTCAAATGGCGGTTGTAATCTGGGTGAACTGAAAAGGCGTCAAATCCTTCGCGAGGCTCAAATGAAATCCAATAATCTTTCCTGTCCTCCTTATCATCCTCAACAGGCAATGAGTATCCACGGATAGATCGGTCATCCAATGACGATGAGGGAGAACGGGGCTGTCTGTATACTGTAAAGAGAGGCAACCCTTGGCCGTAGCCTAAAAAAGATAATTCTATTTTGTAATCTTTCATCGTGAGAGGCGAATGCTCGATACCCAGCGTTCAAAACCGCCATTGGACAGTATTTTACAAAATTATTGAATGATTCCATAAAAATAGGCAATGAACAATTTCCCTGACGCTTCTGATGACTGACTCTTGCTATATCTTGTCCCCAACAGTACCTTTGAAAGAATAGCTTCTTCGCATAGACGAAGGGGCTTTTTTTGTGCCCAAATTTCGGGGTCTTCGGGGGCGTAGGAGAGACAAATCGATTTGTCCCTCCAAGCTTTTTTGAGAAATTTCAAATCCCTCAAGCCAATAAATAACAACGACTTGACGTAAAATTGACGAGGGACAAATGGAGGGACAAAAGGACATGTCCCTCATAGGGGGACGTGAGCAACGCGACACGAACCCGATTCGAGGCGAAGCCCGGCAGGCCGGGACGCCATAACGAGGAACACCGCCTTCAGGTGGCCCTTTTCAAGTGGGCGGCCTACGCCAGTGCCCGGCATCCGGGCTTGAAACTGATGTTCGCCATCCCCAACGGTGGGGCCCGCGACGCGGTCACCGGGGCCATGCTGAAGGCCGAGGGTGTGAAGGCGGGCGTCCCCGACATCTTCCTGCCGTTACCGGCGGGCGGTTACCACGGCCTCTTTATCGAGTTGAAGACGGCGCAGGGACGTCCCTCCCCCGAGCAGCGGGAGTGGCTGATGCGCCTGCGCCATCGCGGTTACGCCGCCGTCCTGTGCCAGGGACTCGATGCGGCGGTTGACACGCTCACCCGCTATGTCGCGGGCCAACTTCTGCCCGAGGACACCGGGCTCAACCGGAATTCCAACCACCAGTAACCATGCAAGAGAACTCTGCAACGGGCCTGCCGCTCATCACCGGCAAGGTCGAAAAACCTCAACGGGTCGTCATCTACGGCCCCGAAGGCATCGGCAAAAGCACCCTCGCTTCCGCCTTCCCCGCGCCTGTCTTCCTCGACACCGAAGGCGGCACCATTCACCTGAACATCACCCGCTTCCCTCAACCTGAGGGTTGGGAGGAGATTCTGGGCCTGATCGCCCAACTCGGCCAGAGCGAGCACAACTTCCAGACGCTGGTCATCGACACGGTGGACTGGCTGGAGCGCCTGCTCATCGAGCATATCTGCCGGAAAGCTCACAAAGACGGAATCGAGGACTTCGGCTACGGCAAGGGCTATACCTACCTGGCCGAGGAATTCTCGCGCTTCCTGCAGTCGCTGGAGCCTCTCCGCAACCGGGGCATGCACCTGGTCATGGTGGCGCACTCCACGATCCGCAAGTTTGAACAACCGGATGCTGCCGGGGCCTATGACCGCTACGAATTGAAGCTTTCGAAGCAGTGCGCCCCTCTGCTCAAGGAATGGTGCGACCTGCTCCTGTTCGTGAACTACTTCACGAAGGTTACGGAAACGGATGGTCGCAAAAAGGCGGTCGGCGGCAAGGAACGCCGCATCTACACCGCCCACTGCGCGGCCTTCGACGCCAAAAACCGCCACGGTCTCGACGATGTGCTCCCGATGGAGTTTGCGGCCATCGCCCATGTCTTCCCGGCCACGGGTCAGCAATCTGCCCCGAAAGCGGCCCCTGTTGATAGCGGCAAGCCTGCTACCCAACAACAGGTCAAGAACCTCCAGACCCTCTGGAAGCAACTCGGCTGCGGACAGGAGCAAATGGAAAAGCTCTTCCAGTGGCTTGAGGCCGAGGCGCTGAAAGGCGCGGAGAATTGGGAAGACCTGACCATGGAACAGGCCGCCCGGGCCATCAGTTTCCTCTCCAAGAAGGCTTCCGAAGGAGGTGCGTCATGATGGAGGAAGACTTTTACGCCTATGAGCAGCGGGCCGAGCGTCTCCGCGATTACAACCCCGACCTCAGTGAGGCCAGTGCGCTGATGCAGGCCCGCTTCGAGGCCCATGGTTCTGGGGCATCCCAGATGGGAGCGAAGGCAAACGAACCGGCCAACCCGCCGTCCTCCACCAACAACACCCCCTCTTCAAAATTATGAAATACACGTCTCAAAACGCCGATAATTTCCCGCGCTTCGTTCACAACGGCGACTACTTGGTCACCGTGGTCGAGGCCTCCGAGACCTTCTCCAAGGCCGGAGATGAAATGATCAAACTCAAGCTCGAGGTGGAGGGCCATGGCGTTCATCTCTACGACTATCTCGTCGCCACCGAGTCGAGCTTCTGGAAGATCGACACCTTCCGCAAGGCCATTGGCGACCGAGTGGTCGAAGGCGAGGAAGTCAACCTCACCTCCACCGCCATCGAGGGCCGTCAGGGGTATGCCCGGCTCCGCATCGAGGAATACCAGGGCAAGAAAAACAACAAGGTGGAGATGTGGATCACGGACCGTGCTCCGAATGCCACCACCGCCCCCAGCAACCCGCCCGTGCAGGCTCAACCGGAGGATGACGATGTCCCGTTTTGACCTGCGTCCCTACCAACAAGAGTTCCTCGCCGCCGTGCGCCGGGACTTCCGCGAGCACGATCATCTCCTCGGGGTTGCTGCCACAGGATCAGGGAAGACGATCCTCGCCTCCGAACTGATGCGCGGGTGGAACGGCAACTGCCTGTTTCTTGCGGACGCGCAGGAACTGGTTCACCAGAACGCCGACAAGTTCTTCCGCTACTCCGGGGAATTCGCCGGGGTGGAAATGGCCGACTCGAAAGCCCTCCTTGGGGACCGTGTCGTTGTCGCCACTACGCAGAGTATCTGCCGTCGTCTGGACAAGTGGCCACGCGATTACTTCGGTCTCGTCATTGTGGACGAGGCCCACCGCAACACGCTGGGCTCGATGGCCGCGCAGGTGCTGTTGCACTTTGAATCGGCCAAGGTGCTCGGGGTGACGGCCACCCCGTTCCGTTCCGACCGCCGCCAGTTGGGCAGCTTCTATGAGAAGATTTCAGTGGAGATCGGGCTGGCCCGGCTGATCAAGGAAGGCTGGCTCTCGCGCATCGTTATCAAGAGCGTCCCATTGCCGGTGGACCTCACGCAGGTGCGCACCACGGCGGGCGATTACAACGAGGGCGACTTGGGCGCGGCCATCGTGCCCCACCTTCGGCAGGCGGCGCGGCTGATTGCCGAGCACGCCCGTGGCCGTCGCACCGTCGCTTTCCTGCCCCTCATCGCCACCAGCCAGGCTTTTGTGCAAGCCTGCAACGAGGAAGGCATCCGGGCCGTCCACGTTGATGGTAACGACCGCGAAGGCCTGCGGGCCTATGAACGCGGCGAGTTCGATCTCGTTTCCAATGCCTCGCTGCTGTCCACCGGCTGGGACCACCCGCCCACCGATTGCGTCTTCATCCTGCGTCCCACGAAAAGCCTGTCGCTGTTCCAGCAGATGGTCGGGCGCGGCACGCGAATCGCGGAAGGAAAGGAAAACCTCCTGTTACTCGATCCACTCTTCCTGACCGACGATCATTCCTTGATCAAACCGGCCCGGCTGATTGCCCGTTCGCAGTCCGATGCCGCCGACCTGAGCGAACTCCTGTCCGGCGGTGGCGAGATCGACCTCCTCGACGCGGAGGAAAGCGTGGTGGAGGAACGAGAGTCCAAACTCGCTGAAAAGCTGCGTCTGACTGCGAAGCGGAAGGCCCGCACGGTTGATGCCATCGAGTTCTGTCTCAGCCTGCACGCGCTGGATGCGGCGGATTACGAACCGGAACTGTCGTGGGAGTGCAAGCCACCCAGTGACCGACAGTTGGAAACGCTCGCCCGCGCCGGGTTTGATACTGATAGCATCGTGTATCGGGGGCATGCCTCAAAGATACTCGACCTGCTCATCACCCGCCGAAACATGAAGCTGGCAACCCCGAAGCAACTGGCTTGGCTGCGCAAGACCGGGCATCCCAGCCCAGAGACGGCGACCTTCGACGAGGCTAGCGAATGGCTCTCGGGCTGTTTCGGTGAAGGGAGGGCTGTCTGATGGCTCTGCGCTACACCTCCGCTCCGGCTATTCCTACAGACTTCCGGCAAGTGGCCGAGTCCGTGCTCGGCCCGGTGGATTGGATCGATGAGCATTCCGGGTACTGTGCGTGCCCGGGTGCCCACCGGCACACCACGCCCTCCCGCGAACGCGATTGCCGGGTCTATCTGGATGCCGACAACGGCCACGCGCCCACCGTCCACTGCTTTCATGACAGTTGCCAGGAGGAAGTCGCCGCCGCCAACTTTGCGCTGCGTTCCTCCCTCGGCAAAGTCGCGTTCCGGGCGGGCGATCATCACGAGTTCACCCGCCGTCAAAACCCTTCTGACTGCGAACAGCGTCCCTTCGAAACCTTCCTCAAGGCGTGCTTCGAAGCGGATGACATCCTCTCGCTCGCGCCGGGCACCTTACCCGATGGAGAGCCCCGGCCCATTCCCGAGCACGGCGGGATCAATGTCTTCACCCGCGATCAATGGCTGGAGAAGGTCAGCGCCAAGGGTGGTATCGAACGGCTGTTCTCCACGCGGCATGGTCTCTACATCCGCATCAACCCGGTCACTCCGAAATCCAATGGCTCAGACAAGGACGTGACGGCCTTCCGGCACACGCTGATCGAGAGTGACCGCATCCCCAAGGCCGAACAGGAACGCATCCTGCGCGACAGCGGATTACCGATTGCCGCACTGATCGACTCCGGCGGGCACAGCATCCATGCCTGGGTGCGCGTGGAGGCCAACTCACGCGACGAATACCACGCCCGTCGTGAACGTCTGTGGCAGTCGCTGCCCGAGGGCTTTGTTATCGACGGCCAGAACCGTAATCCTTCACGCTTCTCCCGCTGCCCGGGCGGGCGTCGTGGCGATGTGATCCAGAAACTCCTTGCCGTCAACCTCGGCCCACCGTCCTTCGAGGCGTGGGAACGCGAGGGGGACGGTCTGGGCCTGGCCGATCCCCTACGGGTGTCGCAACTCGGGGACTACGACACTGCCAATGACCCCAACAACGTGCTCGGCAACCGCTGGCTCTGCCGGGGCGGGAGTCTCGTCATCGTCGGGCAATCGGGCATCGGCAAATCTTCCTTCTCCATGCAGCTCGCCGTCATGTGGGCGCTGGGATTGCCCGTGTTCAACATCCGGCCCGTGCGCCCGCTCAAGAGCCTCATCATCCAGGCCGAGAACGACATCGGCGACTTGGCCGAGATGTATCAGGGCGTGCGCATCGGCATGGGCCTGGACGACGATCACAGCCACTTGCTGGAAGAGAACGTCATCTTTTACCGCGACACGATTCACAGCGGTGCGGACTTCGCCAAGACCGCTGACATCCTGATTCAGCGCCATAAGCCTGACCTCGTATGGGGAGACCCGCTCCTCAACTACATCGGGGATGACGCCAGCCAGCAGAAGGTGATTTCCGAATTCTGCGGGCGGCAGTTGAATCCGATCTCGGAGCGCACCGGCATCATCTGGTGCTTCATGCACCATACTGGCAAGCCACCCTCGGACTCGAAGGCCCGCAGTCATTGGACCGGATCGGACTACGCCTATAGCGGCCTCGGCTCCTCCGCGCTCACCAACTGGGCGCGTGAAGTGGCCGTGCTTATGCGGGCCAAGACGCCCGATGGCCAGCCGCCCACGTTTCGCTTCGAACTTTGCAAACGCCGTCGCCGGGCCGGGATGGCCGACACCCAGGGCAATCCCTCGGAAGTCATCTTCGTTCGCCACGGCCAGACCGGAATCTGCTGGCAGCAATGCCCGGAGCCGAAACAGGAGGAATCCACCGGTAAGTATACGGTCGGCGGGAAATCTCCGCGTGGTGGGCGTCCCAAGGCCCTCGAAACGCCCATCGTGGAATTCGAACGCCTGACCCGCCTCACCCGTGAACGGGAGGCCAAATTGTCCGCGCAATACGGCATCTCCACCTCCACCATCCGCCGCCGCTGGCGTGAGTACCAACAGGCCAATTCGGCCCGTCATCAAAACTCGCCGTCACAACCGGATTCTCTTTTTTCACCGCCGCCGTCAAAACCCAATACTCCCCCTAAGGGGGAGAGTATTGGGGATGATTATGACGGCAGACAATCCCCTGACCCCTTGGTGATAGCGGCGGTCAATTCTGACAGCGAGGAAAAACCGGAAAGGCAGGTGCGTCATGAGCCGTGGTGATTACGAAGATCGCCAACGTGAGCGCGACCGTGAGTACGCCGATGCCTGGGCCAAGCTCTCCGCGAAGGAACAACGCCAATTGGCCAAGATGGGGATCGCCGGCCCGGACCTGCCCGTTTACCACACTGGCAAGCACGATCAGGACTTGTTGCTGGATCGCTGCGTATCCTCGGTGGTGACCACGACAGATGAGCCCGTTACGTCATCGGCTAGCGATACGGCAGTCTCAGACGAAACGCAGGCTGCCATCCGACGACTGGTTGGCGAACTGCTCGCCCGCGACAACGCCCGCCTCACCATCGAGTGCCTCTGTCTGGTCACCAACATCTCTTACGACGGCTCGACCATGACCGCCATCGGACAACGCTGTGGCGTCACCCGTGCCGCCGTCAGCAAACGATGCGTGGACGTCTCCAACGCCATGAACCTGCCGCCGTCCCGCGCCATGCGTCGGTTGACAGCGCGTGCCACGTATGGGCAACGAGCAAGAAAGCACCATGACCGAAAAATATCTTGAGTTGAACACGGTTGAGCGGAATTACCAAATCCGTCCCGAAGGCATCGTCTTCACCGGCGATGTCAGTCCCGAGGAATGGAAAGAACTCGGCACGCAGCTTGGCAAAGCCGGACGCACACTGGGCTTCCTGATTGGTGACTGGCTCAACTATGGCGAGGGTAAAGGGCCGCGCTTCTACGGTGCGAAGGATGATGAAACGGGCGAGAAAGACACCATCTACACTCCGGCCATGAAGATCACCGGACTGGAGTACAAAACTCTGGCCGAGTACTCCTGCGTCGCCCGCAAAGTGAAATTTTCCATTCGAATGGAAAATTTGAGCTTCGGACATCACCAGAAGATCGCTTACCTCAAAACGGATGAGGAAAAGCAGAAGTGGCTGCGAATCGCTGCGCAGGAGCAGAACAAGCAGAAGAACAAACCTATGTCCGTGCGCCGTCTGGCCAAGTCCATCATCCTTGGTCGCGTGGCCAGACCCGATGAAGTCAGCACCCCCAAGGGCGACCGGGGAATTGACAACGTCCATCCGCACGTCAATCGCCTCATCGCCTTCTGGGCAAAGATGAAGCATTCAGGTTTTATCGACAACGCCGAGACCGAACAGATCACAACCATGATCGAAGACCTCATGCCGGTGGTGAAGATCATTGAGGAATTGCAGCATGCACTCGCCCAGCGCAGAGGGGGTGGTCCTGCGGGGTCCCATATCGATTGATGCGCGATGGGGTCCGCCAGCAGCGCCGCGAAGTAGAGAGAGACCCCTTTTTTCGCGCTTTACACTTTCACGCAAAAGGCGGGAGGCCCCGAAAGCCTCCCGCCTTTTGTTGATGAGGGATGCAGGGTGAGAGCCCGGCATTGAGGCCACAAAGAAAGTGTCAAGGGTGTAAAGGCAAAGTGTAAAGCGCGACAGATTTGGACACTTTGGGGTGTAAAGTGCCCTGCGGCAGTGTTGGGGGCGTTGACACTCTCCATACGGCATGGAGACACCCGACATACCAGCCAAACCTGCCAACGGGATTACCCCCGAAGTGGCCGAACGCATCCTCGCCAAGGACTACACCAACATCGTGAAGAAAGTCACGGAGGGCAAACCGCTCTCCAAAGCCGAACGCGAATTGATTCAGGCGAAGGCCGAATCGGTCGCGGACACTTCGATCACCATCGCCAAAGACGTCACCGAACTGGCCAGCATCCTTGGCGTCAGCCGCCAGACCTTGTATGCCTGGCGCAAGCTGGAGGGGGCCCCTGCCCCCGCGTCCAATGGCACCCACTCGGTGATCGCGTGGCGGCAGTTCATCCGGCAGAGCGATCTGCATGGTAGCAGCGGAAAACTCACGGTCGAACGCCATGAGGCCCTGAAGGCCCGCAAGCTTCTGGCCGAGGTGGAGCAACGGGAAATCCGCACCGCCATCTTGAAGGGCGAATATGTTTCTCTCGATGAAGTCCGTCTGACCTGGACGACGCAGGTGGGCAAGGCCATCGCGCTTATGCGGGCGAAGTTTGAATCCGAACTGCCGCCCATCCTGTCCGGGCTGGACGCCATCGCCATCCAGCGCGAGTGCGCCGCCGCCATCGATGAGGTCTGTGAGACCCTGCACAGCGGTGGAAGCTGTACGCCGTAGTATCTATTCAGTCATCTTCTTGACCCAGTTGGAATACTCACGCTCGTCTTTCTCTACCAGCCTCTGATGTTTCTGCGGATCTTTTTTCTTTAAGCTATAATTTCGAGACTGCTGTTCATACTCGGCCATCACTAAAAGGTCTCGATAGTCACTGCAGGCAAAATCTACGAATCCCTGTAGTTTTTCGATGTCAGCCTGAGCTACCTTGATTATTGCGGCTCGTACACGGGGTATTTCTCGGTGAAAATCTTCTGTTCCGTATTTACCGAGAAGCGCGATGGCTCGGGAACGTATGTCAGCATCTGGAAACGCTTTTGCGATAACCTTATCCAAGTCTTCGTATGAATTGATGGCGGAAGCGGACATCTTCTTTAATAGAATATAATCGCGGTTTCCTTATCAAGCTTGCGTTGACGCCCTGCCTTGTACGTGGAGCCTCTTTCAAGTATCTGGCGCAATGCCTGGCGTTCCCCTGACCGCCGTCCTCCTTGGCAATGGTGCGAGGAGCACATCCCGGCCATCCCGTATTCGCCCATGCCAGGCCGGTTCCGCTCCGACAACTCCCCCTGGCTACGGGCAGTGATGGAGGCCATCGTCGATCCGCAGGTGCGGGTGGTCTCTATCCTCGCTTCTATCCAGTCCTCGAAGACGACAGGGCCGGAACTGACTCTTTGCTACATCATCGCCAACCTGCCCGGCCCCACACTCTGGCTGGACCAGACCGACGAGGACGCCAAGGACCAGTCCGAGTCACGCCTTCAGAAGCTGTTCGATGAATGCGAGCCGGTGAAGGCGCTCTTTCCTGCTGACCGCCACAAGCGTCGCAACACCACGATCCACTTCGCCAATGGCATGACGCTCTGGGTGCTGGGGGCGCACAACAAAACCAACCTGCAGCGCCGCTCCATCCGCTGGCTGATTGGTGATGAGACCTGGCGCTGGCCGCAGGGTCACATGGCCGAAGCCGAGGCTCGTGTGACGGCCTTTGGCTGGTTGGGCAAGTGCATCTTCCTCAGTCAGGGTGGGGAAGAAGACGACGACACCCACCGCAAATTTGAAACCACCGACATGCGCGAGTGGACTTTTGCCTGTCCCTCGTGTGGGACCTGCCAGCCCTTCCTGTGGGAAAACGTCGAGTGGGCGAAGGACTGCAAGGATGCGCAGGAGCAGTATGACTTTGAAAAGGTCCGGGCCACCACGGTGCTGCGTTGCCACCATTGCCAGCATGAGATTGCCGACTCCGATGAGCACCGCCGCAAGCTCAATGCCACCGGGCAGTTCGTTGCGCAGAACCCCAATGCCGCCCGGGAAAACATCGGCTTTCATTGGAACAGCCTGGCCTCCATGTCGTGGGGCAAGCTCGCGGAGTTGTACCTGCGGGCGAAGCTTGCCGCCCGTAAGGGCGACACCTCTCTCCTCCAGCAATTTTATCAGAAGCGTCTCGCGTTGGCGTGGAGAGAGTTCGTGGAGGATTTCAAGGTTGAGATCGCCACCAGCGCCTATCACTTGGGCGAGGACTGGTCCGACGAGGCCGCGCTCGGCTCGCGTGGCAAAGTGATCGCGGCCCCCTTCCCCGATGGCGTCACGCTGGTGCCTCTGCGCTTCCTCACAGTGGACGTGCAGATGGACCACTTCTTCCTCGTGGTGCGTTCGTGGTCCGACGAGGGAGCCTCGCGCCTGCTCTGGTGCGAACGCGTGGTCACGTGGGAAGAGTTGGAATCCATCCAGCAGCGTTTCCGCGTTCACGACAGCCTGGTGTTTGTCGATGCCGGTTACAACAGCTATGAGGTTTACCGCCAGTGTGCCCGTCACGGCTGGACCGCCCTGATGGGCAACGCTCACAGCACCTTCGTTCACAAAACGCCGCAGGGGCCGGTCCAGCGGTTCTACTCCCCGGTGCGCCGGATCGCGGTGTCGCGGGGACTGGTCTGCCGCATGCATTACTGGAGCAACCTCCAGATCAAAGATGTGCTCGCCCGTCTGCGCCGGGAGCATGCGGCAGATGGCTCTCCGCTGTGGCAGGTCCCCGGCGACATCCCCGAGGACTACCTCCAGCACATGGAGTCCGAGCAGCGCATCAAGAAGAACAGCAAGTGGATTTGGGAGCAGGTCGGCAGTCGCCCCAACCACCTGTTCGACTGTGAGGCTATGAGCGTCGTTGCCGCCGTTATGCTCAAGATTATCGGGCGCGAAGCGGTAGCCGTGGAGGGCGAAGATAAATCTGCAAATACTTCAATATAAACGAGTAATAGCCTTGATAGCTTCTGCTATCAGAGCGTGTATGCGTTCAGAAACCACAAACCATTGGAGAACAAGATGAAGCAGAATTCGAACACCCCCATGACCCGCGAAGCCCTCCACGCCCTGCCCGCCGAAGCGCTGATCGAAATACGCGACGCCTACTACAAAACGGGCGAAGGGATTTTGAGCCTGGTCGACAGCGCCAGCCACCTTGGCCCGCAGGAACAGGAAGCCATCCGCAACCTGAGCCGCGCCTTCGAAGCCCTCAACCATCTCGGAAAGCACCTTTAATCCCAAGCGATGAATACGACCATGAACAGCACCAACTACGCCGCCGCCCCGACCGATGACAGCTGGGGCTTCTTCGGCACCCTCGACATGAACGAACGCCTCGGATTGCGGGAAAGCATCGAAGCCTGGAACGACGCCTTTGAAATTTTCCGCAGCGCTCCTTGGCAGCCGACCGACATCGCCATCCGTAACTTCCTGCGCAGCCGCTGGGGACGCCACTTTGCCGACTCCACCAGCTTCTACGACGGTTCGCTCAAAAGCCGCATCCAGCAGGCTTCGGGCGAAAAGTGGGTCGCGCAGGAATTCGCAGAACTCGCCCGGCAGGGCTTCGACACCGAACTTTTCGAAGACGACGACATCGCCTGAGACCATCAACCATCAACATCAATCAAGATCATGAACTGGACCACGAAAACCATCAACAAACGCGAAGTGCTCGTCAGCGGGGACTTCAGCATCATCCCCTGCAAAAACGGACGCCAGCAGTTGCGCGAGTCCGGCAAGATGCGCGGGACTTTTACCGACGCGGACGCCGCCAAGGCGCACGCTGCCTTCATTATTGACCAGCGCAAACCGCTCGCCCCGAAGCGTGAACGCAAAAGTGACGGCGGTTCCGTCCACCCGAAGATCCTCGGCTTCTCGGCCTGCGCGATCCTGAAAACCCTCGGACAGGCCGGGGTCAAATACCCCGAGGCCGACGCCATCCTCAAGCGCCACGGCATCGAAATGCCCAAGGCCAGCGTCAGTGTCCAGTTGGGCTTCGGGCGCAACGAACACACATGGCAGCGCCACGGCCAGCCCGCTCCGCTCACGCCGGAGCAACTCGAGGAACTAACCGACAAAGATATTGAAACCAGATAGGTCTAGCGACAAATTGATCAACATATGCCAATCGATTCCCCTATATTTTCGGCCAATCGCCAAGACGAGGAGCCTTCACGGATTAGCAGGCTCCACGAAGTTTTTGGCTATGCAAGGGCGATTGCTGATCTTGTCGGCAATCGCGATTTTTCCTCAAAGGTGGCTGAGTTGCATGATCATAAAGGGCTCCTTACCGTTACGTGGAAGACTCAACCCACTAATGACGAGAAAACGTATTTTGTCAGAGCATGGGAAAGTGAAAACGAGCCGACGGACATGATAGAACACGAGATTCAGTCTTAGGCTTGTTGACATCACCAGCAACGGCATGAGCGATACGCCTGCCGTTGCCATATACTGCGCCCACACCGAGTTGGTCGATATCGATAAGCTCGTCGAAAACCCCCGCAATCCGAACCAGCACCCCGAGGCGCAGATCGCGCTCTTGGCGAAGATCATCCGGTCACAGGGCTTCCGTAATCCAGTGGTTGTTTCGAAGCGCTCGGGCTTCATCACGAAGGGGCATGGGCGACTGGCGGCAGCGCGGTTATTGCAGATGCTCCGCGTGCCCGTGGACTATCAGGACTACGAGTCCGAAGCGGCGGAATGGGCTGACATGATCGCGGACAACCGCATTGCGGAACTGGCCGAGACCGATGACGACGCCCTCAAGGCATTGCTCAAGGAACTCGATGGCCAGATCGATTTGGACCTGACCGGCTTCGACGAGGATTCCCTCGACGACATCCTCGACCGGTTGGAGACCACGGAAGACGATACGAACACTATCCCTACGCCGCCGGTCGATCCTGTCACGCAGCCCGGCGACCTCTATGAACTCGGCCCTCACCGCCTGCTCTGCGGCGATTCGACCGACCCCGAGCAGGTGAAGCTCCTCATGAATGGCGAACGCGCCATCCTCTTCGCCACCGACCCGCCTTACTTGGTGGGCTACGACGGCACCAATCACCCCGGCACCCGTCCGAAAACCAATACCGACTGGTCGGAAACCTATGGTCCCACGTGGGATGAGGCCGACCTTGAGCGCAACAACGACCTCTATGACCGTTTCATAAAGGTTGCTATCGAGCACGCCATCGAACCCCATGCCGCCTGGTACTGCTGGCACGCCAGTCGCCGCCAAATGATGGTTGAACAGGCCTGGGAAAAGAACGGCGCGTTCGTCCACCAGCAGATTATCTGGCACAAGCCCAACCGCCCGATCCTCACCCGCTCATGGTACCTGTGGGCTCACGAGCCCTGCTTCTTTGGCTGGGTAAAAGGCCAGAAGCCGCCCCGCGCCGACAAGGAATACCTGCGCTCGGTATGGGACATCGAAGGGCTCAACAACGATGAGCGCCCTGATCATCCCACTCCCAAGCCGCTGGAATGCTTCGCCATCCCCATGCGTCAGCACACCCTGCGGGGTGAACTCTGCTATGAGCCCTTCAGCGGGTCCGGCAGCCAGTTGATCGCCGGGGAGCAACTCGGGCGGCACGTCTATGGTATGGAGATCAGTCCGGCCTATTGCGATGTCATCGTGAGCCGCTACCTCGCTCTCGGGGAAGGTCGCCGAATTATACGCAACGGTGAAGACGTGACTGAGCAGGGCTTTTTCAATAGGAGTCAAATTGAAGAATAACTACTCTATGCCCCGTATCGTTTCACGAGTTGGTTTTGAATAGTGACTGCACTATGCATAAGCATTTCAAGCTTCGGGGTAACCGGTATTGCTCCATGCTTAAACTTGAGTGAACCTCTATTTTGCTCTTCGAATATCTGATTGTGAATGTTGATGAAAGACTCAATCAAGGGGTCCTTCCTTAGGGGCTGGCGACGATTATCAACTTGGAAGCCTTCGTATTCATAATTTGGGTCCCTCAAGAAAAGTATCTTTTTAAATGCAAACTGCCGAGGAGATATGTCGACGAGTTTTCCGTCTGGTGACTCCCAGACACAATGAAATTCTGCGTCAATCATAACGCGAGGCCATTCCCATATTGCCCATCCATGAATTTTCTTTCCACCTTCCTTCCTTACCTTGGAGTCTACTACTTGGTAGCAATCCAATAAATGCGGCCACTCTTCTGTTTTGACATCGACGAATGCTGGAAGGCCACCTTTGACAATAGATCCACAGAATTGTCTTACATGGGGCTCAATTTTCTTTGGTACCCTCGTTTTCATAGTAAAAGGTAAAGTAAGTGCTAGTTGATTACTCCATAGGCTTCACTGCCGCCGAGGTCGAGGAAATCCTCGCCATCCAGAAGGCTGAACTGAAGAAGACGCTATCGGCCTACGCGGACAACGGGTCCAGCGTGACCAAGCGGCGCATTAATGAGATTCACGCCGTGATCGCCGCCTGCCAGCGTGCTCTGCAAAAGCTCGACCCCGCGAAGTACCCGCCCACGGTACGGATGGAAGCCTCGTATGTTGACAGCAAGCTGGAGCTGTGAAGCTCCTCGAACGTCTCGGTCGCCTCTTTGGTTCCAGTTCCTATGAAAACGCCAACGCCTCGCGGCGGCGCAGCCAGGTGCCGGGGGCTGCACCCACGGATGCGAAGAAGGAACTGAGCAGCCATACCCGGCGCGAACTGGTGCGCCGCTCCCGCTATCTGAACAAGAACTCGGGCTTTGCCCGGGAGATGGTGGCGGACATGGCGATCTACTCCACGGGCGACGGCATCCAGCCGCAGGCCCTGACCGATGATCTGGAGTGGAATAAAGACGCCGAAGATTATTTCTCGCGCTGGGCCAAGCGGGCCGAGATCACCCAGCGCTTCAGCTTCGAGGAGTGCCAGCACCTGGTCTGCCGGGGGCTCGACGTCGATGGCGAATACTTCTGTATCAAAGTTCGTGACCGCTTCGGGCGTCCGCGCCTGCAACTGATCGAGGCGCACCGCATCGGGGAAGGATTTGCCTCCTCGGAAACTGCCGATGGCATCCGGCTCGATGCCTACGGGGCTCCCGTTGCCTACCGGCTGATTCTCGATGACAACACCACCCGCGACATCCCGGCCCACGCCGTCATGCATATCTTCGAGCCGGAGTCGGCCAGCGGGGTGCGCCAGCCCCCGACCTTGCAGCACTCGATCAACCACATCCTCGACGAGATGGAAATGCTCGCGCTGGAGAAGCACGCGGTGAAGGACAATGCCGACATCGCCCGCATCCTCAAACGTGAGAACGGCGGGCTGGAGGAGCTTTCCGACTTCTCGGTCGATACAGGCGTGGAGGATGCCCCTCCCCCGAGCGATCCGGTCAGCCTGCAACGGATCGTGGGCGGCAAGATCGTTTCCCTGCAACCCGGCGAGTCGCTGGAGAGTTTCCAGTCCAACCGTCCCAGCCCCGTCTTCACCGGGTTTCTTGAGCATTTGAAGCGTGATTCAGCAGCCGGGATGCTGCCCTACGAGTTTGTGCTCGATGCCGGGAAGATCGGTGGTGCAGGCGTGCGACTGATCGTGGCCAAGGCCGACCGGCGTTTCAGCTACCGCCAGATGATTCTGATCCAGCGGTTGCTGCGCCCGACCTGGGGCTACGTCATCGGGGACGCCATTGACCGGGGCGAACTCGCCACTGCCAAGAACTGGAACCGTGTAGGCTGGGTGTGCCCGCGCCGGGTGACGGTCGATGCCGGACGCGAGGCCCAGCAGAACCGGGCCGATGTGGAGACCGGGCTCAAAACCCTTTCCGATCATTACTCCGAACTGGGCATGGACTTCCGCGAGGAACTGGAGCGCCGGGCGCAGGACGCCAAGGCTATCATGGACGCCGCCGAGAAGTATGGCGTGCCCGTGAGCATGCTCTGGAAACCGAGCGGCACGCAGATGGTGGCCCAAACCGAGCGGCAGGTTGACAAAGATACGGAGGAATAAACCAACCCGCAGTGCCTCACCGCTTGGGCGTGCGCTAGCCGCACGACCACATGGGGTGAAGCTGCCTCAGCTTCATGCCCTTCGCCAACGCCATCCTTCGTCACGATCCGCTGCTGATCGAACCGCGTCTGCTGACGGCTTTCGTCGAACGCTGTGGCGGATTCTCCGATACGATCAAGGAACTGTTTGGCGAGGCCCCGCAGGCCCGGGTGGAAAACGGCATCGGGATTGTACCCATTAGCGGTATCCTTGGCCAGGGGCTAATGCCCATCGAAAAACTGCTCGGGGCCTCCGACACGGGGGACCTCTCGGCCACGCTCGATGCCTTCGCCGCCGATCCGGATGTCCACGCCTTGCTGCTGGATATCGATTCGCCCGGGGGCACTGTGACCGGCATCCCCGAACTGGCCGCGCAAATCGCCGCCTTCCCGAAGCCCACCTATGCCTTTACCGCGAGCGAAGCGTGTTCCGCCGCCTACTGGCTCGGGAGCCAGGCCACCGAGTTCCTTTGCACCCAGAGCGCCACGGTGGGTTCCGTGGGCGTTTATCTGGCAGTGCTCGATGCCTCGGACGCCTTCGCCCAGCGCGGGCTGTTTGTGGACCTGATCAAGGCGGGCACCTACAAGGCGGCGGGCTTCCCCGGCACCAGCCTGACCGACGACCAGCGGGCGCTCCTGCAGGAACGCGTGAACCAGATTCACGGGATGTTCAAGGACGCGGTCAGTGCCAAGCGTCGCTACGTGTCGGCCTCATCGCTGGAGGGCCAAACCTTTTACGGGACGGAGGCCGCGAAGCAGAACCTCGTCACCGGCATCGTTCCCAGCCGCGCCGCGCTGCTCGCCAAGTTGACAAGCACCCTCATGCAATCATGACCCTCGAAGAAAAACTCACCGCCGCCGAGGCGCGAATCGCGGAGCTGGAAACCCAGCTCGAAGCCGAACGTGCCACTGTCACCACGCTGCGCGAGCAAGTCACGCAGGCCGAAACCTCCCAAGCCGAGGAATCGGCGCTGGTCACGCAGTTGCAGGGCGACCTCAAGCAGGCCCGTCAGCAGCATCAGGACGCGCAGGCCACCGTCGAGCGTTTGCAGTCCGAGGCGAAAACCGCCGAGGCCCGCGCCGCCGAGATTTGCGCCAGCGTCGGGGTCGAGCCGCAGCCCGTCACCGCGCAGGGAGCGCCCGAGACCGGCGACCTCACCGAGCAGCTCAAGGCGCAGAAGACGCCCGCCGAGCAGACCGCCTTCTGGCGCAAATACAAGGACAAGATCCTCGGGCACTGAGTTCACTTTATGCCACCACCGACCAATAGCACCCAACCACACTTTTTATGGCCAACACCCTCACCAATCTACAGGACATCCGCATCTCGCAGGCGTTTCTGGAAGCCTTCCGCGCCGCCCTACAGCCCCTCCGCGCGTTCTCCACCGATTTTTCGTCGGAGTTTCTGGAGCGCGGCAAGACCGTCAACGTGCCCGTCGTCGGCAACGCGCTGCCGGTCAGTTCAGACTTCGCGGGCAGCTACTCGCAGAACGCCGACCGCACGGTCACCACCATCCCCGTCGTGTGCAACCGGCACAAGGTGCGCTCCTTTCACCTGACCGACAAGGAAGCCGCCGAGTCGAGTTTCATCAAGCTGGAGCGGCTGGCCGGTTCCGAGGCCAAGCAACTCGCGCAGGACGTGCTGCAGGACATCTTCTCCGTCATCACCCTGGCCAACTACGGTGCTCCCGCCATCGCCGCCGTCGCCGCCGAGGCTTTCAACGCCGCCAGCGTGCTGGGGATTCGCGGGGCCTGCGCTCAGGCCAAGATGCCTACCACGGAGCGTTCGCTCATCCTCGACGACTCCTACTACACCGCGCTCCTGGGCGACGACAAGATCAGCCACAGCTACCTGATGCAGATGAGCCAGCCGTCCCTCATGGAGGCCCGCATCCCGCGCATCTACGGCTTCGATGTTTACGACACCATCGTCCTGCCCGACAACGGCGAGGACTTGGTCGGCTTCGCCGCCCACCCGGCGGGGCTCGCGGTCGCCATGCGCTACCTCGCTCCGCTCCGGCCCGAGTCCTACCTGGAGTCCGGCCCCGTCAGCGATCCCGAGACCGGGATCACCTTCGGCTACCGCCGTTTCTACGACAACGACTCGGGCAAGGAAATCGTCGCCTTCGAATGCCTCTACGGCTTCGTCACCGCCATCGCCGCTGGCATCAAGCGTATCGTCGGCCCGGCTGAGTAATTTGGGATAACCGTCCGTCGTTCATGACTCGGGGGCTCCATCGGAAACGATGGGGCCTCTTTTTATCTTCATCATGTGACTTTCGGAAGACTCTGATGCTATGCCGTCGCAAGGCAGAGAGACAAGTTGCTGAGTAGTTTTACGTCCTCAAGCCACATGCCGAATGACTCCTGGATATCGGGATGAATCTGCACAAGATCGCGGGATGCAAACTGCTTTAATCGCTCTACTGCTTGCCTGGACTCCATTATCGCGTTGATCAATGCATCTTTTTTCCATGATTTCTTCACCTCAAACCCAACTTCTGAACCTATTCCAAACAGCTCGTCTTTGGTTAGTCTCTTGGCGAGTTCTGAAATGTCCGAGGGCGGAGAGAATAACGATTCATCGGAAAAACACTCGCGATTGATCTGATCTGAAAGGCCAAATTGCCGGAGACCATAGTGCCCTTGAAGTTGAGGTTTTACTGTGCCGGGTACAGGAGAGCCTCTTTCTACGCTGTACAATAAGCTGGCTCGAAAGGTTACTGGTTTTGTCGATAGCTGCTTACCGAAGTCGGTAGCTTCGTGTTTCTTGAGTTCCCTCAATTCGTTGATTTTAATCGTTTCCTGTTTGATGGTGCTTCCGCTCGCCTCCATCTCTTTGTTTCGCTTTCGAATCAACGCATTAGCACCACGCTGGAGATGCTCTATTTTGGTTTCATCAACGGAAAAATCGTATGAACCGAGTGATTGCTTGATAAGCTCGGCATGTAGCGAGATTTGAGAGTCTTTGTGCCCAGTCCATGGAATGCGATAGATCAGCATTGATATAGCCTTTAGCTCAAAAAGCAGTTCTATCGGCCCAATGATGAGATGGTCGTAGGAGTAGCTAGTAAAGGTCTTCTGAAGAGCCGTGATCGTGTTTTCGTAGGCAATTTCATTGAGAAGCTTTTTTATGGACGGCCAATCATTAGCAGCCAGGCGACCAGATATCCACTGCGAGAAATCAGCACACGGCATCAACGATCCTGGAGAATAGTTTGGGTCGAGGAACAGGTGTTCATTGTGTGAAAGGGGAGAAAACTGTTCACATAATTCTGAAAATGGCGTCGGCTTGGATACTTGAACGTTGGCCATTTTCTTGGGTGTTGGAGGAACAGTCTCTTGAACCTGCATTATGACCTTTGCCGGGCATGGTTTCTCAATGACTGTGGGTTTAGGTTTTTCAGGATCATCCTTTCCCAAAAATCCGAGCAACTTGGATAACCATTTCATTGTATCAAATACTGAGATATGGATGCCCGTTGACAAGCCTCTGTTTGGGATGACTCCAAAACAGCACGATCAGTCTGAGGGCTTTGCTGAGCTACTAGAGGTGACCGGTTCCTCTCTGAGTTGGAACGATCACCCCTTCACGGGCCTGTTCCGCACGCTTCAGTCGAAAGCGGAGGGCTTCGATCTCACTCCCGGTGACGACAACGCCGTGGGCGTCCGGGCTTTTATTTCGACGTTTCCCGATGGGCTACCCGTTGTGGGAGACGGCTTCGAGGATGAACAGGGGACCCGTTACCGGGTGACGCGCATCGTCCGCACGCCGGGCGATCTCACCGTAACCTTTGAATGCGAGGTTTCCTACGCATGAACGAGCACGAAGAAACCGAAGTCTTTGACCGCCTGCGCGAGATTGAAAAGCGCCTCACCGTACTGGAGGTGACGCTGTGGGGGCAGACCGGCGAAAACGGTCTACGCTCGGACATCCGTGACCTCAAATCGAAAATGGATATGCTCCTGAAATTCTTCTGGGTGACGACGGCCATCCCGCCGCTGGTGGTGGCAGTGCTTGGGGTGCTGCGGTTCCTGGGGAAGTTGTGAGGTTTTGACACCGCGTTAGCGGTATGAACAAAACCTTCCTCATTGCGATCCTCGGCGTCTGCGCACTGTGCGTGGGGGCCTGTGTCCATTCCCGCGCCTCCGAGCGCGTTACCCGTGATGAGTTGCACGCCTTCGTCGAAGACGCCAAGGCACAGTACGGCGACAACGAACGCGACTGGCCCATCGAGGTCCGCGCCGAGTTTGTCAGCTTGTCCACCCGTTACTTCGAGGGGCGCTGATGGCCGAAGCGGCATCCAGTCGGTCTCTGAAGCAGTTTGACCGGGCCTTGCGCGAGTACCTGCGGTACAATCAGCGCGAGGCCGGTCCCCTGATCGAGAACCGGGCCAAGAAGGTGCAATGGGAACTGTACCGGCAGTTCAAGTCCATTGCTCCGACCCGAGGCAAGATCGAGCAGGAAGCCGCCGCCCGGGGCTACGCCATTCGCCGCCGTAAGGGCACGGACGGCAAGTCCCTCTCCGTGAAGCAGGAACTCGCCCTGCGCAAGCGGTCGATCCGTTACCTGTCCGTGAGCTACCTGTTCCGGGCCTGGCGGGCCAACCGCGACGGGCAGAACGCCCGCCACAGTGCCACCTCCCGGCGCAACCGCAAGATCGGTGAAGCCCTCATCCGCACGGCCAAGGGCCAGCGCCATCCCTCCGTGCACATCAGCAGCTTTCTCGAAGGGGTTATGGTCCAGAACCGTCAGCGCGGTCTCGTAGACAAGGCGCTCCGTTCTCAGGCCTCCGACATGAAAACTTATGTCCGGCGCAAACAGCAGGAAGCATTGCTCAAAACATTAGGCAGTATTCGAAAAGCTTGAAAAACAATATACTTCAGTTCAGGAAATTTATCTATGTCTCCCGAAGAAGCAGCTTCGTCCTCAAAAACTGAGTTTAGGAAATGGATAAAGACGTGTTCCGATGAAGAATTGCAAGGTGCTCTTGATCACATAAATCCCAATACAAGGTCAGCACACTGTAAGATTGCTGAAATTGAGGTCGCACGGAGAAGGCATACTGATTTGAAACCCAGAATCTGGTATCGTGATCCGATATTTTGGGTGACTCTTTTGGCTGCAATATTTGCTGCGATCTCAGCTTTCCCAGTCATTTTCGGAGAGTAAGTTGACAGGACGCTTCCCTTGTGAAGCTCTCCGAAGTCATCCCCGCTGTCACCGCGCAATTGCGTACCGATCTGTTCCTGTCCGAACTGGAAATCATTGCCAACATTTCCGCTGACCACAACCGGCGCTTGGAGACGGCACTGAAGGAAAAGGGACTCTGCCTTGTGCTGGTGCAGTCCTCCGGTTCTGTGCCCAAGGCCGACAGCCCCCGGTTGCTTCTGCACAACGAGGTGGTGGTGTCCGTCTTGGAAAACCCCGCCCAGAACAAGACCGGCGAGAACGCCCTGCAAGTGGCCGAGCGGGTGTTGGACTTACTGCATCAGGCGTCATGGGCGATCGAGCGAGGTCTGCGCCACGTCCTTCAGGTTGACACGCCCGCCTATGAAGCCGGTCCGCTCGATAGCGGCCTCATCATTTACTTCTGCAATTTTCAGGTCAAAACCATCCAGCCCTAAGTCCATGCCCAACCCGAATTTACTCCTGATCGGCAGCGGTGATTTTTCGCTCATCACCGGCACCACGGTGGTCCCTGAAAGCGAAGCCACCTACGACGAAGCCAGCGCGATGTTTGGCAACGTCAAAACCTTCTCGTTCCAGAACCAAGCCGAGACGAAGGATCACTTCGGCAGTTACCGGAGCGTGAAGATTCTCGACCGTGTATTCACGACACAACTACGTCTCGGCTACCTGCTCCAATTGGAAGAGGTCGATGACCGGGCGGTGGAGGCACTGTTCTATGGAGTGTCGGGCGAGTTGACCGGGACCGATCCCGATTACCGGAAAATCAACCCGCTCCAGCGTCCGCAGAATTTGAACGGCTTTGCCCGACTGCGCGTGTGGGACGACAAACACGCTCAGAGTCCGCGCCTCATACACAAGGATTTCTGGTGCAATGTGCGCCTGAACAACCAGCCCGAAGTGGGCGATGAGTGGTTCGGCTACGAGATGAAAGTCGATGTACTCTCGCCCGTGGGCACCGTCTATCTGCGAAAGGACGCTTGAGTCATGAGTAATCTGAACGATCTCTTCGGCCCGGCTTCCGGGCTGCCCACCGGCGAACCTCGTCGCCTTTCAGAATTGACGGACAGCATCGCTTCTCACCCCGAGGGTGAGCGTGTTCCCCACCTGCGTATGTGGTGCGATCCGGCCATGACCTCTTTATATTTGGACGGAACAAAGGTCTATGAGTTGCACTTCGAAAACCTCGTTCATCTGCGCAGTATAACTCTCTACGGTTGCCCTCTGGAACGTTTCCCCACCATCACACACATGGTCGAACTGGTCACGTTGGAGTTTTCCTACGGAAGCCTCTTTCGCGTCATTCCTGACCTGAGCCCTCTTGTGAATCTTAAGACATTTTATATGGATAGCAGTGAACTTGAGGATGCCAGCGGTATTGTGAGTGTGCCCAGTCTTGAAAACTTGGCCATCAGCAAAAACGCTCTCACGCAATTGCCGAGACTGGACAACCTTACCGGGTTAAAAACCTTTTCCGTGGATGGCAACCAACTTACAGAGTTGCCCCCGCTCAGTCACATGACGACTTTGGACAGTCTACACTGCCAGAAGAACCAACTCACGGAATTGCCGGAACTGACCGGGTTGACGTCTCTGCGCTACCTTTATTGCAATGAGAACTCGTTGGCCCAATTACCCGCTCTGGCCGGAATGACTGAACTCTTTTACTTTGTTTGCAACGACAACCAGTTGACGGGGCTACCCGATTTAGCGGACTTGGAGAAGATACGCTATGTCCGGGCGCACAATAATCAGCTCACCGCTGAGGCCATTGATAATGCCCTGATCCAGTTAGCTGCGACCACTACTACCAACAACGGTCAGTTCAATTACTCCGGCAATCCAGGCTCGGCCAACAACCTGCGCTCCACCGAAGCCGCAGCCGCGAAAACCACCCTGACCGGCAGAGGCTGGTCCATCACCGTTTAGTTATGATCGAAGTTATTCAGGAGGGCGACCTCACTTTCAACCGCGCTAGCGCTCCCGCAAACGGGACTATCGTATGGCGCTGCATCCACGACGGAGAACGCGTACTCAGCGCGTTCGAGACCGACGGGCAGACCGACTCGGTTCATGAAATCGTGGATTTTGACACCAAGGAAGAGTTGGAGGCGGGCATCGCCGCTCTCGGCCTCGACAACCCGGTCGATGAATACGACCCCGAACAAGCAGCTCAATATGAACGCGAACAACGCCATCATCGGCGGGGGAATTAACCTCGCTGTAAAAACCAACGCCGGTGCTGAAGAAACGGTCACCGTCCGTCTTTTGAAGATTCGGGAGTTCCCCGATTACCTGCGCCTGGTTGATCAGGAGGAACGCCTAGCCGAGTTTCTTTGCAATCAGCCCGAGGGCTGGGCAGAGACGTTGACGGTCGATTCGCTCTTGGATATTTGCGAACAGGGTCACGGAATAAATTTCAAGAATGCCTGCCGCTGGGGCGAGCGGCGGGCGCAGGTGAACGAGGCGCTGCTTCCCATCGCCGCCAGCGGGCAGAAGGTACAGTCGGTCTTGCCGATCTCTGCACCGAATGCGCCTGCATCCTCGGCAAAGGCGTAGCCGAAGTCGCAGCCACGCTGTCGCTGCCGGAGTTGCTCTTATTGATAAAGCAGAATCAAGAGCGGCGCATGGAATCCCTGCGTTGGCACACCCAGTCCCGCGCCTTGGCCGCATCCGCCATCTGGAGCAAACCCGCCGCGCAGGCCCTCGGACGATTCGAGCGTTCTCTGCGGATTGACAAATCAACTACGCAAAGCAAGTCCGCCGACCTGCAACGTCTCTACGGCGGCGCAGGCGTGCCCGTTCAACCCTTGCCCTGATAACTCATGGATTCCCGTGTCAGTGTCCTGATCGACATCCGCTCCAAGCTCGCCGGGCTGGAACAGGCCACGGCGGGCTTCGGACGGCTGATCAAGGGCGTGGCGGGTTTCGCCGCCGCCTACCTGTCGGCCCGAACCGTCATTAGCGGTGCCCGTGACATCATCAAACTGGGCGCGGACATGGATCACCTTCACAGCCAGACGGGGGTGGCGGTCAAAGACCTCATCATTCTGCGTCAGGCCTTCGAGGACAACGGTATCAGCGCCGACAACTCCCGGCTTGCGATCAACAAAATGCAGAAGTCCCTCGTGGAAGCGTCCGAGGGTTTGCAGGAGCCGGTCAAGGCCTTCGATGCTCTCGGCCTCTCCTACGAGGACCTGTTGCAGAAAAGCCCGACCGAGCAGTTCAGCGAAATCGGCAACGCCATCCGGGCTATTGAAGATCCGGCTGAACGCTCGGCTGCTGCCATGCGGATCTTCGGACGGGCCGGGGCCGAACTGCAAAGCCTGTTCGTCTCCGGCGACATCGACGATGTGGCCCGTTCGCTCGGGGCCATGCCGGAGGTGATGGAGCGCAACGCCCGGCAGTTCGAGCGCATCGACACCCTCATGGGCCGCATCCCCAACAAGTCCCGCCAACTCTTCGCCGGGATCGGGGATATGCTGGCCGACGAGTTGCTCGGCCCGTTGGAAGCGCTCAACTCGATTGACCTGACCGCGGCGGGCCAGCGTATCGGGGGCTTCCTTGATCTGGCCCTGGAATCCTTCCGCGACGGCACCTTTGCGCAGTTCATCGGGCTGTCTATCGAAGCAGGTTTCGAGATGGGTACGAATGCGGCCCAGCGCATGATCGACGATGCGCTCTCGTGGCTGGGTGAAGATGGCGAAGGCTGGAAGGTGGTCTTGAACGGCGTCATGACCTTCGGGACGAAAGCGGCCACCAGTTTGATCGATGCATTGGAAACGCCGGTGGTCTGGCTTTCTGCGGGGTTTCGGAAAATCGGCTCGGAGGCCCGGGTGATCTTTGAGGAAGCCGTCAATCTCTTGGGCCGCGCTTTCTCCGCTGTCCTCAACGCCATTACCGCTGGTTTCGAGAACCTGCTCAACGGCGTGATCGAGCGGGTCAACGCCATTACCGCCGCTCTGCCGTTCACGGACGGCACGCAGATCGGGACGGTCAGCTTTGGTCGTGTTGATTGGGGCAATAATGTGGTCGAACCGGCGCGGGAGTTTAATGACCTGTTGGCCGAGCAGCGCGAGGGCGTGGCGGAACTCTCCGACTTCATCCGCGACCAGTTGAATGCCAACCTCGACGCCAGCCGGGAAATCCTCGGCTTGTCCGCCGATGAATCTGAGCGCGGCCTGAGCGCTGCCGAACGGCTGAACGCGCTGATCGAAGAGCGTATCGCGCTTCGTGAAAGCCAGGCCATGCCCGATGGCGTGGAACCGGCCATGTCGCCCACGGAGGAAGTTGCCACGCAAATGGAGGCGCTCGAATCCACCGCGACCAGCACCTTCAGCAACATCAACAGCGCCCTGCAATCGGGCCTGTCCAGCAGCATGGAGGGGTTGATTACGCGCACGCAGACTTGGCAGGGAGCCCTGCTCAACGTCACCGGCACCATTCGCGGCTCATTGATTCAGTCTTTCACCCAGATGGCAACTAGTTGGATTGCCGAGCGCCTGCGCATGTTCGTCATGGGCGAATCCCTTAAGCAGGCCGACACCACCAGCACAGTGGCGCAGGAGGCGGTCAAACAGACCGCGATGACTCCGACTGCCATGCTGGCCTCCATCGGCTCGTGGGGTGCTGCCGCCATCATCGGGGCGGCGGTGTTGACCGCCGTATTGGCCTCGGTCGGCGGCTTTGCTGAAGGCGGCTACACTGGTCTTGGTGGAAAATACGAACCGGCGGGCATCGTCCACCGAGGCGAATTCGTGGTGCCCGCTGACGTGGTCTCGCGTCAGGGACCGGCTTACTTTGACAACCTCGTGGGGCAGTTGCGGGTCAACCGGCCCACGCTGCCGAGTCTGCCCGGTTTTGCCGAAGGTGGACTGGCAGACACTGGGATTTCGACATCCACGCAATCGCAGACCAGTGGGCAAGTGAACATCGCCGTGACCGGCACCCGCAACGACCTGCGCCGCTTCCTCGAAACTGCCGAGGGCGAAACCGCCGTCCTCGACATCATGACCCGCAACAAACTCCGACTCGGCATCCCTGGCTAACACCATGCTCCTCGACAACCACACGCTCATTCCCTTTGCACCGGACTGGTCGTTCGCGGTCAAGCATAGGCAGGCCCACCGCTCGTCGGTGGCCGAGGGTGTGACCGGTCTGGAGGAACGGACCGCGTGGTTCACGCAGCCTCGCCGAAGCGGCAACTACACCATCGCCACCGACACCGCCGCCCGGACCTTCGCGGTGGAGGCCGTTATTCGGGCCGCGCAGGAGTCGGCCCAAGCCGCTGTGCCCCGGTGGGGTCGTGAGCAAATCGTTGCCCAAGTAGCCGGGAATACCGTCACGCTGGAACGTGCTGCCGCCAACATGACTGCCGGGCAATGGGTGGGGACGGCGAGACCCTTCGGGGACATTACCGCTGCCGCCAAGATCGCTTCCGTGTTTGGCCCGGTGCTCACACTAGAGGAAGCGCTCCCTTGTGTGACAGGCGACGTGATCGTGCCCCTCGATCTGGGACGTATCGAATCCGTGGATACAGAATTGCTCGGTGGCAGTGGCCGGGCCTTTGAAATCAACTTCAAAGGCGCGACACTGCTAGAGGCGGTCAGCGCGGAGTTTGTCTTCACCGAAACGGACACCGAAAGCAACTGGCTTTCGATTCTGGCGAACCTCTATTTCCTGTTCTTCATCGACACCTCGGGCAGCATGGACGCCGACGTGCCCAACGTCACCGCTGCCGCCAACAATTTAAAGGTGCTCCTGCGCGACATGATTTACGGGGGCGACCAGGAGAAGGCCGATCATTTTGTCCGTGTCCAGAACTGGTCAAGCGAGCGCTGGCTGGACCGGCTGGCTTACCATATTTCCGGAGAGGAAGCCGCCCGCTACGTCTCACTCGCCTTCATCAACGAGGCCAGCAGCGGCTACCACCGGGTGCCTCGCAACCCTGAAAACGAACCCACCAATTCGTTCTCCACTGACTACAGTAACTTTCAGGCGGAGTTTACCCGGCGCGAGTTTTCCCGCTGCAAGGTGTATTCGGTCGATCCGACTGCCAGCAGTTGGGAAGATGACAATGAGGCGTTCAACGCTCACCTGGCCGCCGCCGTCTCGGGCGCGGGCAGCTACGCCGCTCTCGGCCCGACGCTGTCCACGCAGTACGTCCTCTACGAAGTGGGCATCCCCTCGGGCCGCACGGCCCAGACCTACTTGAACGACATCTTTACCCTCTTGGGCCTTCGATGACCTACCTTGATATACCCGTTTTTCCGCTGGTGGCTGATTTGGGTGAGTCGGTGCGCCGGACCCTGAACTACGAGCCGGAGGTCACCGACATCGGCTTCGGAGCGCAACCGGCCATGCCGGTGCAGGCCAGCACACAGGAGCGCCTGCAAATTGTTACCGTGGTTCCGGACGCCGCCGCCCTTGATGCGGTGGAGGCATTCTTCGCGGCCCGTAGCGGACGCTTCAAGGCCTTTTGGCTGGCGACCGGCGCAGAGGATGTGACGGTACTGAGTGCGTCGGCCACCGTGTTCATCGAAGCGTCCATCTTCTCCGACTGGTCGCACCTGAAAGGAAAGCACCTCGCGTTTCGTTCGCCGGATGGCCGGTGCGTTTTCAGAAAAATTCTGCTCGTCGAAACGACCGCCTTCACCACGCGCTCCAAGATCACGCTCGATGAAGTCTTGCCCGGAAACGCCGATAGCTGGCAGGTCTCGCGTCTGCTTCTCGTGCGCCTTTCCAGCGACGAAATCGAATACGACTTCGAGGCCGACAACCACGCACGCATCCGCTTCACCGGCATCGAACTGCCCGGGGAATACGCGGCCCCCAATACGCTCGCCACCCGTCGTCCGGTCTATCTCTACCGCATCACTCGCCGCTATGGCGTGCGCGACATCTATTCGCTCCATCTCACCAGCCACGACACACCGGTCAACAGCGGCGTCACCTGGCACCCGGTCCCCATCGACCACAGCGGCCTGTCCGTCTCGACCGAGGGCGACACCGACAAGCTGAACCTCGAACTCTTTGCTTGGGTGGGTAACCCGTTTGAGGACTGGCTGCCCATCCACATCGGTCAGCCCACTGGCATCGTGCTTAGCCTCGCGCACGTCGATGAAGCGACCGGCCTCGTGCTGGAAGCTCCGGCTATCCTGTTCCGGGGTATCATCGAATCCGTCACTCGGCAAGGCTACACACTCAAGGCCAAGGCGGTGAGCCCACTTTCTTATGGTGAAAAGCGCGTGCCGCGCTTCTTCCTTCAAACCCGCTGTAACTACCAGCTCTTCGACGGCTCTACCTGCCGCGTGCCCTCGGCCACCTACCGACTGACCGGCACCATTGAAGCTATCGACACGGACGGCGGCAGTATCGATTTCGAGTCCGCCTCCCTCGCGGACAAAGCCGCCGACTGGCTGGCGGGTGGCTATATCGAAATCGGGACCGCCCCGCAGGTCGAGGTCCGCACCATCCGCTACGCGGAAATTCTCTCCGAGACCCGCCATCGGCTCTACCTCAACGCCTCCCTGCGCACATCTCAACCCGGGGACTCCTGTTCGGCCTGGCCCGGCTGTGACCGCACTCCCGATTGCTGCAAACAGCGCTTTGACAACTTCGTCAATTACGGCGGCCACCCGTTCATCCCCTACGAAAACCCGACCCTCAAGGCCATGCCCCTCGCCAGCACAGCCTCCGGCGGTGGCAAGAAGTGAAGCTGAGCCAGCTTCACCGCATTGAGGGGGGCAAGCCCCCTACGGCACTGCGCGTGCCTACCCCTTTTGGATATGAGACCCTTCTTCAAAAATCCTGAAAGAGTAAAAATGTTGGAAGCCGAAGCCCGGCGTTGGATTGGCACGCCCTTCGTGCCGTTTCAGGGTGTGTGTCAGGGTGGCTGCGATTGCGTCCATCTGGTGCATCAACTTGCCACCACCTGCGGCTTCCCGCACGAGTTGAAGCCGCCGAGCTACACGCTCGATGCCACCGCGCACCGGGAGGATTCGCGACTGCGGGAATACCTGGAGAGTATTCCCAACTGCGAGCGGTTGGAAGATGGCACGCGCCTCATGCCGGGCGATATGGTGACGTTTATGATGGGCCGTGCTCCGCATCACCTCGGGATGCTGGTTACGCCGCCCGTATTCATTCACTCGATACGCGGGCTGGGAACCACGTTTGGCCAGTTGGACGATCCGACCTATGCCCGTCGCAAGGATGCTGTTTACCGCCTGATGCAGTCATGAGCTTTCTGTTTCGCAGCACGCAGGCGGTGGCCGCGCCGGTCCAGAGCCTGACCAATGTCCAGGCCGAGCGCGTCGCCACCAACGAAGAAGCCCGTCCGCTCCCGTGGGCGGCGGGTACGGTGCGCCTGAGTCTGACATGGATCACGTCAGCCATCAACCCGCAGGCCATCCCCATCACCACCACTTACCAGAGCGGCAAGAATAGCACGTCCACCGCCACGGTGGGCTACACCTATCAGGCGGGGCTCGCCGGGGCGATTTGCAGCGGGCCGGTCGATACCCTGCACGCCATCTACATCGACACAGTAAAGATCTGGGAAGGGCCGCTTACCGCTGTGGCCGGGCAGTTCTCGTTCATCACGCTGCCCAATTACGGGCAGGCCCGGTTCTATTGGGGCAGCGACAGCCAGTTGGCCGACTCGCTGCTGGAACCGCTAGGCCATCCGGCCTACCGGGGGCAGTGCTATGTCGTCTTTGATCCCTTGATCTTTGGCCGTGACCGCACATCCGCCCCGCAGGTGGACTTCGTGGTCTCGCGCCGCACGGTGATTCCCGGCTACGCCAACCCGGACCTTTCCGGCGACGTGTGTCCGATTCATGCCGCCATCGAGTTGGCCACCCACCCGCGTTACGGCTTGGGCATCTACCTGTCTGACTTCGACGGCAGCGGCGAGGAAACGTCCGCCAAACTGGTGGAGGCCGACATGGGCATTTCGCCGCTCATCAACAACGCTCAATCCCTCCCGCAGTCCCTGGCAGAGATGTTGGGATACTTCGACGGGTTCCTTTATCAGAAAAACGGCAAGTACCGTTTCGGCTCGGCCTCGCTGCCGGTGGATTTTACCGATGCCCCCGTCATCGACACCGCCGACCAGACCGACTTTCCTGAGATTGACAGCGACGCCTTCAGCCAGGTCAACAGCGAGACGCGGCTCGTCTATACCGACCGGGACCGCGAGTTCAAGGAATCGGTCGCCATCCACCATGATGCCGCCGCCCATGCGCTGAACGGGACGCAGGAGCCGGTCACGTTCCAACGGCGCTGGATAACCCGGCAAAGTGTCGCCAACGCTCAGGTGGCCAAGGCCGGACGCCGGGCGGCGCTCCCCGAGGTCGGCGGCAAGGTCATGGTGCATTACTCCAAGGGCATCGGGCTCAACCCCGGCGACCCGATCCGGCTGCGTCCCTTCCCGCAGGCGAACTACCTGCTCAACTGCCGGGTGACGGGCATTGCCCACCGCCGCAGCGACGATGCCGAGTTGGAGCTTCAGTTCGTGCTCGATGTGGCTAATCAGGTCTCCGGCGTCACCCCCGCTCCCTATACACCGCCTGAGCAGCCGACCTACGACGCCGACCCCATGCCCTTCGAGGCGGTGTTCGTTCTGCCCGCCGAGTTATCGGGTGTGGCGGAACCCGAGGTTGCCCTCGCGCACCTGGGCGCTCGGGAGCACAGCCTCATCACCGGCTACAACGTTTTTCATTCCACCGATGACCTGAACTACGCCTTCCTCTCACAGGCGCGGTTCTTCGCCGTCACCGGCACGCTGACGGCCGAGTTATTGGAAAACGGGGTAGATGCCGTGATCGACGCCCACGCCGTTGACCGGGCCACGCTGGCCACGCAGACCCCAGCACAGGCCGACGCCGACACCGTGCTCCTGTTCCTCGGTGATGAAATCCTTTCCGTCGAAGGCTACGTGGTTGGCGCGGACGGCACCGTGTCTCTGACCAACCTGCGGCGGGGGCGCTTTGGTACACTGGCGGCGGATCACGAGGCGGGGGAGCAGGCGTTTCTCATCCGCCGTGAGCACCTGCACGTGCTGCGTAAGGACGCCTTTGTTCAGAGCAGCACGCATTACTTCAAAAGCACTTCCTATACTATCGCCAAAGAGCAGGACATCTCCACCGCCCACGTCCTGCCGTTGGAGATCCCCGAGCCTGAGCCGCCGGTTGACACAGATCCCGATGAGTAACCTCAACCCAAGGATTATTATGGACCCGGTCATCACGGAAATGGCGGCGAGCGCCGTCGCAGGCGGACTCTTTCAGGGAGTCTCGGAAGTCTTCAAGCTCGGACAGGGCTTCATCACCACGCTGCGCGACGTGGCGATCTCCAATAACGAACAGGCCCGCAAGAACGCGGAGTTGAACAACGCGAACGCCAATGCCGCCGCCAAGCGCACCCAGCCTTGGCTCACCGCCACGCTGGCGATTATTGTGATCGTAGCGGCGTTCCTGTTGCCGTTTATCGCCGGTTGGATGGACATGCCGACACAGATCGTCAGCGACGAGGAACCTTTCTCCATGCTCTGGGGCCTGATCACCTTTGGCGGTGGCAAGATCGTCACGCAGGCTCAGGGTTTTGTTCAGGGGCCGGAGTTTTGGAGCACCGTCCGCATGGTCGCAGGCTTCGTCTTCGGCGTAAAGGCCGTTTCTACAGGCGCGCGGTTGTTCTGATAAAACCTGGACGCTGCACGAACAGGCGACCAATTTGACAACAGGGCGGTGACATGAATGTGCCACCGCTTTTTGATTTCCGGGATCCGGGCGTGATGACGCCGCCGGAGCGCTTTTCCGAGATAACTGCCATCCTTAGCCGGGGGCTGGGCCGGTATGTGGACGATCTCCCCGCCTGTTCGAACCATGTGAGCGAAGCAGATGAAGAATCTGCGAAAGTTGCTCTTATACAACTTGATAAAGACGCGCCGGAGAGCGTGCATGCGATCCGATGAAAGCAACTAACCTACCCTTCTGGAAAGGTAAACGACTCACCCCGCAAATGCAGGAGGAGATCGCCGCATTGCCCGGTCTCACCGTGAATGAACTGCGGGAGAAATTCGGGGAAGTGCTCGGTTACGTGACTGGCTCGCGCAACCGGCAATTCCTCATCCGCAAGCTGACCTGGGCGATTCAGGCACGGGAATGGGGAGACATTTCTCCGCAAGCCCGGGCTCGTGCCCATGAACTGGCCGACTTTCGCTTCCTGCGGGTGCGCATGTCCAACAGCATTGCGATACCCGCCGAAGGCACAGGTGGAACGGTGGTGCGCAAACCCGCCAGACTCTCCCGCGACCCGCGCCTGCCGATGCCCGGAGCCGTCATCACGAAGGACTACGACGGCAAGCGACTTGAGGTCCGGGTGCTGGAGAACGGCTTTGAATACAACAACCAGCGTTACCGTTCCCTCTCGGCCATCGCCCGGGAAATCACCGGCACCAGTTGGAACGGATTTTTATTCTTTGCGTTGGGAGGTGAACGATGACATCGGAAAAGAAAACACTGCGTTGCGCGATCTATACGCGCAAGTCAGTCACCGAGGGGTTGGAGCAGGATTTCAACTCCCTCGATGCCCAACGCGAATCGGCCGAGTCCTACATTGCCAGCCAGCGCCATGAGGGATGGGTATGTCTGCCGGATCGCTATGATGATGGCGGCTTCACCGGCGCGAACATGGACCGCCCAGCCCTGAAACGACTGATGGAGGATGTGGAATCGGGTAAGGTCGATGTTGTCGTAGTCTACAAGGTGGATCGCCTCTCGCGCAGCCTGCTGGACTTCTCCCGCATCATGGAAATTCTAGATCGCAGTAACGCGGCGTTCATTTCGGTGACGCAGGCGTTCAACTCATCGACTTCGATGGGGCGGCTCACGCTGAACATTCTGCTTTCCTTCGCGCAGTTCGAGCGAGAGACCATTGCCGAGCGTACCCGCGACAAGATGGGTGCTGCCCGCCGCAAAGGCAAATGGGTGGGCGGTAAGCCCTTCCTCGGTTACGACATCGCTCCCGGCGGCGGGGCGCTGGTCGTCAACGAAGCGGAGGCTCTGCGTGTGCGGGAAATCTTCAAGCTCTACCTTTCCACGCAGTCCTTGCAGGCTACTGCCGAGGAACTGAATCGCCGGGGCATCACCATGAAGCAATGGGTGACGCAGAAAGGCATCCTCTATGGCGGCAGTTCGTTTACCAAATCGTCGCTGCACGGGATGCTCACCAACGTGGCCTACATCGGCCAGGTCAACTACAAGGGCCACATCGCGGAGGCCGAGTTTCCGGCGATCGTGGATAAGGAATTGTTCGCGTCCGTCCAGCAATGCCTGAAGGAAAACTGCCAGTGCGCCGGGGCACGCGTGCGCAACAAGCACCACGCACTGCTCGGAGGCATTCTGCGTTGCGGGCATTGCAATGCGCCCATGACGCATTCGCACACCAGCAGGCGCAAGAACAAGGTCTACCGCTACTACGTGTGCAACCGGGCCAGCAAGGAGGGTTGGAACAAGTGCCCCTCCCCTTCCCTACCCGCCGCCGAGGTCGAAAAATTTGTGGTCAATGAGATAGCACGCATTGGACAGGACGCCGATCTGCGCGAACAGGTAATCGCCCAGCATGAGGCCTATCGCCAAAACGAGATAGCCGAGGCTGACAAGGTCCGACGGAAGCTGGAGCGCCAGTTGGAGTCCCTTGGAAAGGAGCAGCGCAAAGCGTCCGCCGATAGCAACATCGCATTGCTGGCCGATTGCCAGCGCCAGCAGCGCGACATCGAATCCAAGTTGACCGAACTCAATGCTCGGCTCACCGCGCTGCAGGAAGACGTATTGAGTGCCGATGACCTGCACGCCGCTATCCGGGCGTTCTTCCCGGCGTGGGAATCGCTTACTTTGCAAGAGCGCATTCGGTTGCTGAGGCTCCTTGTACAGCAGGTAACCTACGATGGAGAGCGGGGCGAGATCGCCGTCACATTTCGGCCCAGCGGCATCAAGATTCTCGAAACGGAGGCGATGGCATGAGTGGCCCGACCATCACACGCAAGGTTTATTTCGGCGCGGGCAGGCGCGGGGCTCGCACCCTCAAGCCGGGCGAGCCGCCGCAGGCGAAACGCCTGCCCCCGCCCGTTCCCCGCGAGACCCGCCTGATGGCCTTCGCCATCGTCTTTGACGAGTGGCTGGCGGAAGGGAAAGTCCGCGACTACGCTGAACTGGCCGCCATCAGCGGCATGGACCGTTCCGCCATCACCCGTATCATGAACCTCCGCCTGATCGAACCGAGAGAACAGGAGCGACGCTTGCTCTAATGCGGCTACTTGAGCTTGTTGTAGGCTCCGTTGGCCACCTTGGCGATGACCGCGTAGCTGATCTGCAACTCCTTCGATACCCGGCTCATCGACTGCGCTTTCAGCATGACCTTGATCCGATTGCGTAGCTCCGGCGTCATCCGGGTGTGCTTGCGCCGTTTGGCCGGGGCGGTATCACGGCCTTGATGCAAGCGAATGTCATACGTCTCGATCAACGCCTCTACCAGCGCCTTCGGCGTATCGAATCCACTCTGCTTGACCAGAGAGTTAAGTTTGGACAAAGCAGCCTTTCGCTTTTTCTTCTGCTCCAGCAGTTGTTGTTTTCGCTTTTGCAGATTTTTCTTCTCTTGCTCGATACGCTTCAGTTCGTCGTCTATTTTCATTATTACGTTTGTGTTTATAGATAAAATCAGTCCATACGAATGTTAAAAACGCATTCCCACCCTCGGCACTCCTTGCGGTAGACAAAAGGGCTTCCCGGGATGCCAAACACAGCCCGGAGGCCGGAACTCAAGCGGGACTTACGCTTCTTGTTTCGCGGATCGGCGTATTTGCTTTGCCACGTGAAGGTGCCCATTTCCTCGGCAAAGTGTCGTAGCAATAGCCATTGCTCATCCGGAGTCATCTTCTTCCGGTTCACCATCCCCATCGACTGGAACGTGTAGGTAGCCCGAGTGGAGCCAATAGAGGCCGTCAACGTATGTCCGTCACGAAACACCAGCGACAGGTCCTGCCACATTGCCCCTGGTGGCGTTGGAAAGACAGCTTCCACCACACGACTGCCACCGATGGATTCTTTCGTCTTCTGCCAGCGCACGCGCCCGGCCTCGGTCAGGACCGGTTCGTGGTCGTTGATGACAGTGACTTCATCCAAGGGGAAGGAGAGGCTTTCCGCCCGTGCCAGTAGGCTCCGACTCGTCTCGTTCAAATATCGGGCCGTGGGCGTTACCAGTATGAAACGGTTACTCCCTTTAATGATGAGTGCTTCCAGCACCCGCTGCATCGCATCCTCATACCTGACCCGCGTGAAGAGCACCAGCGTGTGCTCCGTTGCCACCGGAAGAGTTCCGACCTGCCAGACATCGTCCACAACCGAGCTGACCTGTGGGTGCAATCCCAAGCAGCGAGCGATGGCCGGAACTAGGATCTGCGGGTTGATCGTGTAGCGGACCAGTTCCTCGCGGGTATAGAATCTCGTCGGACAAAAGTGATCGTCGCAGACAGCAGCATAAGTGCCGTCTGGCTCTGCTTCCTCGACAATCCTATACATGCAAGCATGACCTTCACGCGTCCGCTTACAAGCAATCTGCACCGTTAATTCGGGACACGGCATAAGATACGGGTGTACCTGATCATAAGCCTCACTCAGATAATGTCGAATCGCCGCGTCGCGTGCTCCGAAACCGATCACCTCAATCGATGTCCAGAAGATGCTCGCACTGCTCATGGCCCGTGACTTTGCTGCGCACGATGAACCCCCTTCGGTGAAGCCAATCCTCAATCACCGGACTGTCTTCACCACGGCTGTAGAGCGCGATATTGGTGGGTTTTATCGTCAGCGTGCGCGACTTGGACTGCTCGACAAACGTCAGCCGGAACGTCGCCTTGACCGGACGAATACGGCGCGGCACATCATGACGGTGGCGTTCCAATGCGATGAACACGTCGCTGGCCTTGTGCGTGCGAACTTCCGGCGTGCTGTCTTCGATGGCGTAGCTCAGCTCCGATAAGCGGGCCCATTGGATTTCAGGAACATCGCCGGTAAAGAGCGACGCCTCCCGATCCCGCAGCAAGGGCTCCAGCGTATATTTGCTCCGGCTCGGGAAATGGTTCTCGCGGCCAAAGAGATAAAAGCCGAACTGCCTGCGGTAGTGCTCTCGCAGGGTCTCGGTCGGCGCGTTGATCCCCAGCTCTTCGGTAAAGCTGTTGTACACCACCGCATCGTATTTTTTGGGGCGGAAAGCGATGATCCCAGGACGCCCTTCCTCCCAAACCGCTTCCCGCCGGTAAAGCTCGCCGTGGCTGATCAGGAAGCTGTGCTCGTGCTCATCCGAATAATGGTAAACCTTGCAGCCATCCCCGCGATTTTTTCGCTTGAAGTAGAGTGCCAGGCAGTTCTCCAACTGCCGGACACGCTCGTTATTGAGTGAAAAAGCCCCCTCGGCTGAGTACTCCGCACTGAAGTAAACATAGGAACGCCGACGGGTGGTCAGCCCGCGCCGGTGTATCCCTTTCAATGCCTCGGGGGCCGCTATCCACAGCGAGAGGGCGATTTCCAGCAGGGACGGATTCGTAGCGAGCGTCACACCTTCGCTCTCAACGGTGCGCTCCAACTGATCCGTGTTCACATCGACCGCAACCTCATGAATGCAATAGAGCGCGTCCACCAGCATCGGTGGAACCTCCGGTGTCGGCGCCATCAGAATACCCGACAAGTGCCGTCGCGTCTCAACCCCGGAATGCTCACGCAGACATTCAAGGTCAAAGCCACGTCCTTCAAAATAGGACTGATAAGGCTCAAGAAAACAGCGCAGCAGCTCCGGGCGGATCGACGCCAAAACCTCGGGCCGACAGAATCGACTTAAACGTAAAGATGGCATGGGTCAGCTATATGACAGGCAGACTCGAGATTTACTCACAAACGCATCCAGACATCAGGGATCCACTGGTCGTTATCGTCGCAATCGCTGACTCCGGCCACCCATTCCATTTTCCTTGGCGTCTCTGGCCTTTTCAAAACGGCGATCAAGGTATGTTCCCCGGGGTCCAACTGAGTATCGATCGATTGGTTATACGGGACCCGGTGGGGAGACGGAGCCATCCGTCCGCTCTCGCGCCCAAAGGCATAGTTCCCATTTAGAAATACCCGGCAGTTTTCATGCGTATTGAAGAACACGCGTACACGAGTAGCATGATCAAGGCGAAATCGATACTCCACAAAGATAGCATCACAATCAAATTCCGCAGAATCTACAGTAGCAAAAGTACCGTCAAAACGAACCGACTTCATGGAGGGCAAAATTAATTCTAAATGCTTTCCAGTCTCCCAACCCTGCCCAAACCATGGTAGATCAGCAGAACCAATTTGAGCCGGAATCGAAAAGTCGTGGGGCAATGAAGCGGCATTCGCACGAACTGGCATCTTCCCTCCCAGGCGTTCCCGCAAGTCGATCACCAGATCCGTAAAGGTGTCCAACGAATCCGGTGGCGTGATTCCCGTGATCTCAGGGCTGAGCACGAGATTGCGCCCAATAGGAGCAAGCCAATTCTCACCGATTGAGTCTGGGTTCATAATTCCCAGCAGAGCACCGACGGTCGCAGCGGTGCAATCGGTGTCTTTACCGCAATTGGCAGCAGTGCAAATACTTCGGCTGAAATCCCCCTCTCCATCCAGTAGCGCCAAGTATGTAAATGCTAGGTTTTCGGTCACATTGGTAAAGTTCTCGTGCCCGTATCTTTCAAGTATTTGAGCGCGAACTTGTCTCCAGTTTCCACTCTCATCCCACCAACGCTGCGTGTCTTCAATCGCGTTACGCAGAATCGACCCGTCGGGGATGTAGTTAAAGCCAATAGCGATGACCTTATTTATATCGGTTTCAACAAAGGCAGCGCTCTGCAGCGCTGCCAACCAGACTTCGGCCCATAGTCCTTCCCCGGCATGGTCAAGACAGGCATCCTCACGGGCATATGCGGCCGCGAGCTCGGGATTTCCCGGAGCTAAACATGCCCACAACTCACTGCGAATGGCTGCCCCCATACCGTTAGCGAACCAGTTGTCGTAGCTGCCGCTCAACGGAGGCATGATGCCATCTGTCAGATTACGCTTGCAGACGCCATACTCATCCCAAGGGAAGTCGATATGCTCCTGCCAGCCCTTAATGAAAAGCTCGGGACGTACGCATGTCTGCTCCTGCTCATCAAGCAGACATGCCCAGAGAACCTGGAGATCAAGATCGTCGTTGGGGATCATCGTTTCGGGAACAGGTCGATAAAAGTCCAAGTCCAAAGGTCCAGCGTGCCCTTCATATGGCATACCCAATGTGCCCCCGACAGCCTTGCCAAGCCAGCACCCCATCACTTTGCTACGATAGTCGCTGATAGCCGGTTCAGAATTCATGGTAGGTTTGTTTTGTGTGTTCATATTGTCGAATCAATTAATGTGTACGGATTTAAATTATTCCGCGTCGTGCTTCGAGTTCGGTCCGAATTTCAGCCATACGCTTACGGCTCAGGCCATAGCAGCTAACGCAAACCAAGTTTAGTATTAGCAGAGTAACGGGAATCAGGCTGTAGCACAGCTCAAGATTGCGCAGTACATGTTCTGGCTGTTCTGATCCGAAGTTAATATTGAAACCGGTCCACACCAGAATGAAGCCACTCAGGCCACTGGTTAGGGTATGAGAAACCTTGTTTGTCCAAGAGAATACGGCAGAGAAACTACCTTCCCTCCGTACACCAGTGACCAGTTCATCGTAATCACTGACATCAGCCAGCATGGCCGGAACGACAAGCCACATCCCCATACTCAAAGGCCCGATCATTAGTGCTGGAATCAACTGCAGCCACGGGTTATCGGGAGTGTAGAAAACAAAGATTGATAAATTCCCGACGATACCGGTAATCGCTACTAAATAGAGAAGCAGCTTCTTTCCATACCGGCTTGCGAGCCATGTGCACACAGGTATGGCAACGAGGTTAGGGGCAAACAACAAAGTCGTTTTAACACCGTTAATGGTGGCAGCCAATTGAACATCGCCTTTGCATACATAGTACGCATTGACGTAGAAACCCAGAGTACCCACCAAACTGAATCCAAAGGTCTTGGTAAAGACGATAGCGACAACCAGAAGAAATGGTCGGGTTTTAAGCGTCTGCTTCAAAGAGGGGATGAGCTTCTGCTTAGCTTGTTTGGAAGTTTCCTTTTCGTAGTAACGTTCCTTGACGAAAATACCCGGTAATACTCCGAGGCAAATCGTTACAATACCGAGTCCGATGCTGATATAACGCATTCCGTTGACAAGATTGGGACTGCCATCGGGCGTCGTGCTGAAAAACGTCAAAGAAGCCCCAGCGAGAATCCAACCTGCCAAGAGCGATACAATTTGCTGGGAGAAGGCGCGGTAGGCGGTAATGTTGGTACGCTCATCATAGTCAGGTGTCATCTCCAAATGTAGGCTATAGTAGGGCATCGACCAGATCGTGAAGCAGCTGTAAAACAATATGCCGGTGAGTAGTAACCACAGGAATGTCGCCGCTTCACTCATCCCCCATGGTGCCCACCACATGAGCGGTGCAGTCATCCCAGCCAAGATGCCCCCTACGACAATAAAAGGACGACGACGCCCCCAGCGAGTACGCGCATTGTCAGAAACATTCCCCATAATTGGGTCTGAAAAAGCATCCCAGGCTCGCCAAAGCATAGCGATAATACTGAGTAAGGCTGGATTTAGACCTAGTCCGATATTATAGACCGGCGTCAGGTTCTGCATTGGTATCCAGTTTGAGGTACCCTCCACGGGACCCCCTAAGCCATAAGCAACTTTTTGCCAAAAAGGCACACGATCCTTTTCGGGAACCCGTGTTTTGAACCGACCAAGAAATTTATTAAGGACTTGTTTGTACATAATATAGCGCAAGCCTTATACGGCTTATTATAGCGAGAAGAGAGGCCGTCACATGGGTAGCAGAAAGTTGTCGCCCGTACGCTCCAACCACTGTAAAAGCTTCCTATGAAGTTGATCGAGTTTGCCGAAAAATCGGGAGTTATATGCTAGATTTGCCTGCTCGAAAGGATCGTCATTGAGGTTAAAAAGCAGCCATGGATGATTTACAAAAGTGGCGTATTTCCAGCCATCCCGTGTGATGATGCCACGCCATTCGCGGTCTACACTATCCCAGTGTCCCGAGGCCCGGACAATTTGAATCAAGGCAGAATCGGGAGCAGACTCATCGGCCTGCTCTTGGCGAAGTAGCGGACTGTAGTCAAAGCCCTGCATGCCGTCTGGAACTGGAAGGCCACAAAGTCCCAAGCTGGTAGCAGAGTAATCGACATGGTTGAATAACCAATTTGTTCTTCCCGTCAAATGCCCGTAGCGACTTCGTCCGCAACGGTAGAGACAAGGAACGCGCACTGACTCTTCATAAAAAGTCGTCTTCTTCCACTGCCCGTGGCTTCCGTGCATATCTCCGTGATCGGAGAAGAAAAGCACATGGGTCTTTTCAGCGAGGCCAGCTTCGTCAAGTGCCTGAATGATACGTCCAAAATTCCAGTCAAGATTTTCGATCATGGCATAATAACCTGCTAAATCTCGCTGAGCATTTTTGTGGCAGAATTGCGGCACATTAGGCCGAAGTTCGATATCCGCTGGCGTATGGCGCCCCATCCATCCTTCTGGGGCTGTATAAGGGTTGTGCGGTGGCTGTACGGAAAGCACTCCAAAGAAGGGACGCTCCTCGCGATAAGGACTCATCAGGTACTCGATAAATAGATCGGTAAGGCAGTCTGTTTCAAATCCAGGCAATCGTGTAGGCATAGTGAAACGGTTATCGCAACCGTGAACCCAGCTGTCGAAAGGAGCATTGTTATTCTCATAACCAACCCAATGTTTGAAACCGCCACGACGTTCTTCTGGAATGACGTGAAAGGCGGCTCGCCCCTGGGTCTCGTGAAAGCCATCCAAGTGCCACTTGCCAAAATAGGCAGTATCATAACCAGCATCGTTGAAGGCATGCGCTATGGTTTCCTGTCCCTCGGGCAAATGATACTCATGCCCAGGAACACTGCGGTGTGCATATTGACCGGAGATTAAAGAACCTCGGAACGGGCAGCACAACGGACTACCACTAACAGCGTGAGTAATGTGAAGTCCCTCTGCCGCAAAGGCGTCCAAATTTGGCGTACTTACATTAGGATCCCCAGCACAACCCAAGGCTTGAGCACGATGCTGATCACCAAAAATCCAGATGACATTTTGACCTGAAGACATGATAGAATAACAGCTAAGTATGGACGGCTTAGCGGTTGAGATTATGAATAAGAAAATCGATTAGATCCCCTTCCCCCGGAGGAGCTGGATGTCCCGGATAATCCAGGAAACAGGTAGCGCCAACTTCCTGGCTGACACCCAAGAACCCTATACCAAAGCGAGGGGAATGCGTGTAATAGCTCTTGTCTGGGCTTTCCGGATTCAACCCCTGATCGTAACTCAGGTAAACAGGCGGATCTCCAGCGTCGATAATCGCAGCAGGTGATATCTGAGGGTACCACTGCACGAACTCATCACGCCGCTGGAAAAAGCGGTCGAAAGAGTTTAGTCCGAACGCATGAGCACCGTAGGTTAGTTCGGGACCAACCCACTGCCGCATTTGTATTGGATCAAGCGTTGTCTGCGCGGCATAAGCACCGATCGCACATACACGGGTGGACTGTCGCAGGATCGGATCGTCAGCGTTCGGTTGGGCCATATCATCTGAGAGGCCTAGCCACAGCGCAGTAAAAGCTCCTGCCGAACCGCCGAACAATGCCACACGCTCGGGGTCCAATCCCCATTCCCGCGCGTGAGCCCGGATAAACTGCAAGGCGCGTTTGCTATCATTTAGCGGTAGCAATACTGGCGGAAAAACACCCGCCTGCTTCGCCGCTCCCATGTAACGATAGTTGATCGATACTACCGCTACCCCACTCCACAGGAGACGGTCTCTCCGGTTCACATCCAGTTGTTCAACCTTATCTCCATTCACCCAACCGCCTCCGTGAATGAACATGGCTACGGGAAAAGGAGGTTCCCCCGGCGGAAGATAAATATCCAGTTTTTGCGCAGAAAATTCGCCATAAGAGATATTACTTTTCAATGACATACTTTGTTCTCCAAAGGCTGTAAGCTGGCAGGCAAGCAAAACGAGTGTAACAAGCCAGCCTGCAATAACTTGGTCGCCCAGTTGTTTACGACTCTGCCAATGCAGCTTTCGCTGAGCACTGGGCTCAACATCGAGGGCTTTGTTTAAGTCGCTGGTATTTTTCACGGTTGGAAAGAAACGCCTTTGATTTTAACGTAGCGAAATGAATAAGGCTTTACTGCAAATTCTTCGCAAATGTTCGTGCCCGACCGAATGCTTATCGATGCAGGGCTCGCCAAGACATACTCGCTTGCATCACAGTAGCCGGGCTCCTTGGCAATCGTCGCTTCAATGGTCGAGTCCGCTTGTGGGAAGATATGAATCCCCGTATACAAATCCTCGGCATCAACGGAAGCACCGGCCAAATTGATATTAATGTATTTATTCTGACCCGAGGTATTGATGACATACAGCCATATTACCCCACCCCACGCATCCGCTCCTGCCGCAAAGACTATTAAATCACGGTCTTCACTGCCCGGGGAAACGCTAAACGCATAGGTTTTTCCAGTAACGCATTGGGAGTAAGCCCAGTTGATATAGCCTTTGGAAAAAATAAAGCACTCGTAGGGGAGCTTATCCTCTTCTGGTATTTCCGAAACGTAGCTGTACAGTGGCGACCTGAACTCTTCGCGACTGGAAACATCACGTGTTGGATTGATTTGGTGGTAGGATCGAATATCCCGCCAACTGTCATATACGCCCAATCCAAAATAAGGAGAAACAGCATCCCAATAGGAAAACAACTGCCATTTAGACTCAAAAATAGCCTGCCCTGCATTGTGGGCAAACTGCAATCCCCCAGAGAGTGTCGCATTGAGTTTTACAGAATTCCAATTGGGCAGCCTCCAGGTTGTCGTTTCACTCTGGCCGACTTTCAAGCTGCCAGAGCTATAGCCAAGCGATACCAACAATGCATCAACCAAGTCCTGATTTGAAGAAGCGCTCTGCGCGAGCTTGTAATCCGTATCGATGAATAGCTGAGCGTCATCTGAAGACTCCAGTGAATTATACGGCCATGCAGCAAAACCGTAGTGGCGCCCACCATAATCAATGTCATCCAATACACCAAGCTCGTGCAGCTTGGTAAGCAGTACGCTTCCCCAGCTATCCCAATGACTGATGTCTACAGAAATGAGTGCATTGGGGTAATGCTGTCGAATGATGGGAATGTAGGCCCCAATGATACGAGCAAAGGTGTCAACCTCACCAGAATCAAAGATACCGTCAAAGTTCAGATCAAACTTACCGTAGTCCTCGTTTCCCAATTCAAAATAAAAGATAGAATAGCCGGACGCTTTCCAAGCTCCGAGCAAAGTATCAAGCGCCTGAGCTGCCTCGGTAATGCGCTCGCCTTTGTAATAATCCTGGTTAATTTGAACATCGCCGTTAGCATCCTGACGCAAGACATAGCGATTCAGTGTAATTGCCCGAACTTCGCCTTCGGTTTCGTCATAGTAGAAGCAGGGATTTGGCTGATAGTAGATACCCAGATCCTGCTCTTCGCAAAACGCCAGATATGCCCCCATTTTAACATAAAAGCTATTATGCTCACCGCCCTTATAGTAACCGGGCCACAAACCGGAACCATATCCGGCGGACCTCAAGGTCCGTATGTAATCATCAACGACGACGTCGACGTTCTCAAAGTCGTTGGGCAAATAAACATGGGTCGATGTGCCTGCAGGCCATCTTAGAACTTGAATGCCCATGTCCTTGAGAAAGTCACCGAATACTTTCCGGTTAGGCGCGGATCCGGTCATCCCGTCATAGGCCGCCTTAGTGAAGAAATTAATGCCAGCAATAAAGTGCCGCCCCCGAACTTCTTTCGCCTGATCACCTTGCCAAGTTAAGGTGAAAGCTTGATGCGCGGCGTTTAGGGGCGGCACTTCTTGAACGAGGAAAAGCAGAAGAAGCACACATAGCATTTTGTGAAGACAGGGTATTTTTTTCATATCAACATGGGGTGAGTTATTTCATGAGAAGCTACCTACGCTGGAAAAGTAGCATAGGTATAGAGCTCGGCCACCAGATACGTGGTCAAGCAACGTTAAGCAATCTGGTCGCGAAACTGACGTGGACTCGGATATTTATAAATACCAACAAATCGGTTCAGGGAAGACCCACCTGACTCGATTGAAATACTGTTCTATGATTCATCGCAATATATAGGCATTTTGATGATAGCAGGCGTCTACCAGATCCGAGAGTCGAGTCTCGGCCAAACCGATGCAGGTATCTGCCGCTCCATAATAAATCTTTACGCTCTCGTCCGGCTCGACGATAGCATTACAGGTAAAGACAACATTATCGACCCGACCAGAAAGCTCGTACGGATGTTCGGGCCAGAGGACCGCATCGTCACCGCGCGAGATAACTTTTGAAGGGTCGTTAATATCAAGCATCGCCACACCCAATCGATAAATGATGCCACTGCCCGTGGTGGTGGTCCCATGATAAATGATAAGCCAGCCTTTCTCGGTGCGGATCGGAACCGCACCGGCACCAATTTTATGGTTATCCCAATGTGCTGTGCGAGGAGACATTACCTGCTGCGAACGCCCCCAGTACACCAGATCCGGCGAATAGCTAACCCATATATCGCTTGGCTCTCGGGGATTACCAAACGGGCGATCCAGCCGGCAATACAAGCCGTTGATTTTTTCCGGAAAAAGGACACCGTTACGATTGCCAAGTTCGCTGCCAACACTCACACGCTCAAAAATCTTGAAGTCCAATGTCTTAACAATCCCAATACGCACTCCAATGCTGGCGTTACTGCTGGCGTATAAGATATAGTACTCGTCTCCGATCTGTGTAATACGGGGATCGTAAACGCAGTCTTCGTAGTGAATAGGATCTGAGTCTGGCCACTTGACCGGTACCGGGTCTGGTGTGAAGTGAACGCCATCTTTACTCCTGGCCATCCAAAGAACGATCGGTTGCGCGAGTGTCCCGACATCCATCATCATGATGTACTCGTCACCGTATTTAATCGCGCCAGGATTGAAAACATACATGGCAGCATCGCCTGGTACATTCTCTGGTGACATGATGGGGTTTTCAGGGTGTTTTTTAAGTATACGTTTATTCATTAGTATAAAAGTTAAGTTTCGATGGGACTCGTGTTATGTTGCTGATTTGCTCTTGGTCAGACAGTTCAAGAGTATCTTGACGGGCCGCCCCGGGATCAGTTTTCCGTCTTCTACAAAACCTTCTTCAAAATCGCACATGGTCTCCGTCAATCGACGACGCCAGAAGGCGACACGTTCCTGCCGGGAAGAATCCGCCGCCAAATCCCTCATCTCTTGAGGGTCCTCCTCCAGATTAAACAACTGCTCGGTGCCGTCCTTACTCATCCAAATGTACTTTTCGCGTCCATCCGTCATCCATTGAAAGGAACCTGCAGACCAGAGCACATGCTCTCCGTGAATATCCTGATGAATGCGACCGTCCCGCAAAAAGCTCTTCCCATCAACGCAAGAGGGAACATCAATACCTGCAGCTTCGAGCAATGTCGGCATGATGTCTGACAACTCCACCAACTGCTCGCGCTGTTCTCCTTTAGCGATGCCCGGTCCCATCATAATGAGCGGAACGTGTGTCGACCCCTCGTATGGCACACCCTTGCGAAAACAGTTATGATCACCCATCATATCCCCATGGTCGGAGGTGAAGAGGACGATCGTGTTTTCCAACTGGTTCACCTTGCTTAGTTCATGCAGAACGCGATTAATCTGGTGGTCGATGTGCGTCATGTGCCCGTAATAACCAGCGCGAGCTAGCTGGAGCACATGTTCGTCCAAGACTGCATGGTTAGGAGCATGATGGTACGGTTGAAAAAGCGGTCCGTAAACACGCTCGACCCAATCGCCGACAGGCGGCTCTGGCATTTGGCGATTGCGGTACATCTCAAACGCCCAATCCGGCGGATCCAGAGGCGGGTGCGGTGCGTTAAAAGACATGTAGAGGAAGAACGGGCGCGCCTGATCGCGGTCATGCAGGAAATTGACCGTTTCGCTGGAAACAAAATTGGTATAATGGGTATGCTCTGGCTTATCCCAGGGACGACCAATAGTTGAATTCGTATCCACACCGTGCTCATCCTGGGTGGCGTTCCGTCCGAGTTGTTCACGCAGCCACGGGCCATAGTCGTCTACAGAGTCCGCTGCCTGCCCACGCTGCTGGGCGCCTTTAACGATGCCACCGGAAGAGTGCAGGGTTACGCTCTCAAAGCCCATTTTACTGCGCTCAGGAAAGACATGCATCTTCCCTATAGCCTGGGTCTGGTAGCCCGCCTCAGAAAACACGGAAGCAATTGTTGTTTTATAAGGCCAAGGCTGGGAGTGGTCGAACCCAACGAAACCGTGACTGCGCGGACGTAAGCCGGTGTACAACGAAGCCCGTGCAGGAATGCACGTAGGCGCGGCTGAATAGGCGCAATTCCAACGAGTGCCGTTGAGTGCCAGTTGGTCAAGGTAGGGCGTATGAACCACCGGGTGACCAGCGCATGAAAGACAATCATAGCGCCACTGATCTGCTGTTATGAGCAATATGTTTGGCTTTGTTTTTTCGTTCATATTTTTATTCTACTTTCCACTCAAACAAGCTGACCGAATAGGGAGGAAGAACGACCTCAAGCCGACCATTGACAGGTAAAGGCGCAGGAATCTCCCGCTCACGATATTCGGTATCAAGTGCAGCGGCGACAGAATCCGCGTCCAGCAAACGCCAGGATCCTGATTCTGGCTGAGGCCATCCCTCCGGCCATGTCATACGGACTCCAACCGGGTAATCATCCGGAGATGACAGGAATAGCAGAAACCTACCTTTATCCCGACCGATCATCGCTTGGCCAAGCGCATGTGCAGAAGTAGATTTCATAAGCAAGGCATCTGCACCTTCAAATTGGCTAAGCATAGCCATGACGCGCGTGGTCGGCATTGAGGTGAAATCTTCAGGTTTGCGAATCCTCTGACGGGCCTTAGCTCCGCCCTCGGGATCAGTATCAAGGACCTGTGGCTTCACCTCGGGATCGAGCCATTCCCACTCCCGCAGAACGGGATGAAACTCCGCATGATACATGATCTGGCCGAAGAATGGAGACTCCAACTCGTGATAAATAGCTTGGTCAACGATAGGATGGCTCATCAACTGTGGCCAGTTGTTCGCATAAGCCAACGCATGAGCGAAAGAACACGTCATGCGGAACGGATCGTATTTCCAGTACTTGTATACGCCCGTCTCTGAAATGGAACGCTTCAGATGAGCAGGCAACTCGCCCGAATTAACTTTCGCCATAAATCTATCCAGGCTACGGGTGATGCCCATATCTGTATGTGCAAATGAGGTATATTCAGCAGTATTATGTGGCTGCTGAGGACCGGGCCACTGGCTAAAAGGATAGTGGAAAGTTTTACCCTTAAGCATGTCGAGGACACCTTCTTCTTCCAGCAGCGACTCTATTTCCCAATGCCCGGTATAGCAGATCGGCGTTTCAGGATCGTACTGTTTCAAGACCCGAGTGTATGCAGCCACTATCCGGGCATATTGCTCGACCGTCATCTTGGCAAATTCCTCGTTACCAATCTCCCAATAGTCCACATCCCCAGGTTGAAAGACCCCCTTATCGAAAAGGCGTGCGAGTGCTGAAGCAGCCTCCTCGTAATGCTCCTCGCCGTCAGCCAGCCCAGATGCCTTGGTGAACTTGGAATCACAGATAGGTCTCAGCTTTCCCTTCTCGTCCACATAGAAACTTGTGTTTAACTGGTAGATGATTGCCATACCGGCCTCACGCATGGTTTCACGGTAGTCTTCCCAGCGTGGATAGTGCCCCTTTGGCCAAGCGCTGGAAACATTGCCAACACCATCAAGAGAAAGCAGTAGTTCATCGGTCACGTCCTTACCCTCGGTCAGGTAAAAGTGTGAAGTCGTACCGCCAGGAAACCGGACAGCACGTATACCGGCCTGTTGAAGGCTCTCGATAAAAGCCTCTCGGTGGCTCTCCGGATTATGAGTGGGAAGCGTGCCGTAGTAAAGACCGGGAAACCAGAAGGCGGTATTCACGCCCAAATGCAATGGCGTCACGTGTCCTGCCGGTCGGGCATCATCCAAAACCAATTCCGCAACCTGGTTGTCATCAAGCTCAGATGCTTCTAAGAAAGTCACCCGCAGACCCGAGAGCTGGAGACTTCCCGACCCCCGGACAAGCATCAGACGAAGAGATATCTTTTTCGCATCAGAAGGAAGTGCGCAAGTCATTTCAAAGGAACGCCACTGTCCATCGGTAGTATCCAACGGATTCACTTGCCAGTTCCCGTTGCCAGGGCTACTTCCACCGAGGGGTTGGATCACTGCTTGAACATCTCCCTTAAGTTCGAGCGTCCTGTACTGTCCCGATATTTCCAAGACAACTCCTTTGTCTTCAGGCAGGTTAATGGTACGCACCAGCGAGGCGATGACTTTCTCGTCATCCGGTATGCTCAGGTCAGCCGCCCACTGACCATCCGGCATCTGCACACGTTGAAGCGAAACATCGGCATTTTTCGGATTATGCACTTCCTGCCAGCCCTTCAGGCTGTCACTGAATTCAAATGCTACGCTCCAGGGCTTTGCTGCAACCATCCCACCGAGTAGAAGGCTTGCAAAAATCATGCAAACAGACGTTAGGATCGTTTTGGAGGTATGGGATATTCTATTCATTGCTTTGCGATAAGTTTGGATCGAGTCCGTTTACGACTTTATGAGTTTGGTAATCCTCCCTGCTGAAAAGGGCCACATGGCCGTCCATAAAAAATCCCGATGCCTCCCCCGAATCCTGATTGGTGACCGACTCGGTAATATGGTAGTAGCCATGGGATTGACTGTTGAATTTTACATTGTAACCGTTACCACCACTTTTTGCCCGCCCGTCGGCTAGCAACACAGTGGCGTGCGGCATCGTGGCGTGTTCCAAAAGTGCGCCTGGGGCGAAGTTATAGGTACTGTTGATGGCATAGGTTGTGGGGATGTTCTCCGCACCAAAAACCATCTCTGCGGTTGGGCAGCGGTAAACACCTTTGTTAATATCTCTCAGTACACGGTCCTCATCGCCCAGGTAGGACGCGACCTCGAACAACCATGTACCTCCGACGGTATCAGTTCGCATTAATCGGCCACCATGATCGTTGGCATACATCAGGCATCCCAATCCCAGTTGCCGTATATTGCTAAGGCATTCCATGTTGCGTGCCCTGGACTGAGCTTTACCGAAAGCGGCAATAATCAAACCAGCTAAAATAGATATAACCGCAATGACAGACAGTATCTCAATTAGACTGAATCCGTGAGTCGATTGGGATCCTGCCGTTGTACTTAAACGGCGACGACAATCCCTCTCGCGTACTTGCTTACGCTCTGACATTTTCGAGCTGGGAAGAGATCAATAAGGTTTATTGACGGCAGCACCGTGCCTTCAGCACCATCAGGAGTCCTGCTACAATAAGAAGAACGCTACCCGATTGCGGCTCTGGGATACTGGTCATACTAAGGCCATTGATGGTAAATTCATATGGCTCATTTGAGTTCTGACTATTGTAATCCCCAACTGTCCACTGCATGCCACTGCCGTAGCTAAAAATACCCGATAAATCAGAAGTTGCAGATTCGACAATAGTCTCACCGTCCATCACCGACAGAGTTAGAATAGAATCGGTTACTATAGCTTCGACCGTATAGGTAGTATTGAGCGAAATGCTCGAGAGCTGGACAGTGAAATCATTAGTCCATTCAGAACCGTTCCAACTATCGATAGTACCATCGCTACCGCGGCGACGAATAACCAATGCATTCGTTCCGGAAAAATCGGCGAACTGAACAGTCATGCCAATTGTTGATCCCCAACCTGATGCAGCCGGAAGAGTTCCTACACCGTAGAAGCCCACGCCAAATGCATCTGCCCCGGAAACACCAGAGGCTATTTCCTGCATAGACAAATCCACCGTTCGGTTGACGCTATCGCTTCCAGACGGCACTACCATAGCAGAAGATTCCTGCATAAAGCCATACACGTTGTTTCCACCGCCGGGCAGGGTAAACGTTAGATTATCATCCGCCGCGACAATAACTGCGTCCCCGCCGAAAGAGGACTGCTTCCAGGTCAGATTGCCCGACGCGAGGGTGTCTCCATTTGAGAGCGTTGTATTGACTTCATAAGAGGTGAAGTCTTCGAAATAATCGGCTGACGCACTCAAGGCTCCGAGGCATATAGCAACAGACAGGGCGGCAGGTAATTTTACGGGGTTCAGCATTTTCATTTTCTGTACTTAGGGTTGTTTGGTTTGAGGGTATTTTTTTGAAACGAAACTGGGTTGGATCATTGAGGCGTGGGAATACCGGTTGATTTGCGAACAACAAGCGAATGTTGCAAAAGCATGCTTAACGCGGCGTAGGGTTCGTTTTCGTCCTGATTCAACTGCCCTTCCAGCATTTGCACGGCTTGCAACCCCATTTCAAAGGCGGGACTGGCCATAGCAGTCAGAGCCGGGTCTACAAAATCCAGCATATCCTTTGACTCGTAGGATACAATCGAGAGGTCGCCCGGGACACTCAACCCCATGGAGGTAGCTGCCCGCGACAAACCGATGGCCACGTGCTCATTGGTCACCAGGACCGCGCTTGGTGGAGTTCGTAATTGCATGAGCTTGCTCAGTGCGTATTCGCCACTGGCCGGACAGGCATGCTGGACCTCGATACCCTTCTTTAGGTCTGCACTGAGTCCAAGGTCTTGTGTTTCCGCCAAGAAGCCTCCGTAGCGATTTGACTGGGCCAGATCGTGTCGATCACAGGTAATTATGGAGATTTTCTCATGCCCAAGGGACTTGAGGTGGCGTACAGCACGGCGGGCCGAACCCACATCATCGAGCACAACTTGGTAGACATCGTGTTCATGACGGGTGGCTCCTACTACCACGTGGGCCAGTTTCTCAATTCCAAGTTTGTCAGCAAAAAGATATCCATCGCTCAAAGCCGGCAAAATAATCCCAGACGCTCCCTCTTGTCGTAATAGATGGCGCAAATCGGCCGCAGAATTCCAACTTTTGTCCATCTTTTTTAAGGAGATGGACAATCCCGCCGAAAACGAAGCTTCTGCGACACCTGCCAGAATGGCCGAAACGTAGGAATCGGTCAGAGCATTCGAGTGCCCCGGAACCACAACAAGAATACGTGCTGCATCCACGGCCTTCGACTTGGGATGAAAATCGTGCTCATCCATCAGGCTGCGCACACGCGCCACCGTATCCTGATGAACACCCGAGCGACCATTAATGACCTTGGAAATCGTAGCAGGAGAAACTTGGGCAATCTTAGCCAATTCTCTAACGGAAGTAATTTGTTTCATTGGGTATTTTTAAGCATTTTTCGACTTTAAGTAGGTATGATGTGGAAATGTAAACAGTTTACATACAGGCTGTCAATTCCTTTATTTTAAAAAGAATAAGCCCATATATTCATGTAAACTGTCTACAAACGTAACGCTAATGGGCTTAAAACTATCCACTTCTTGATATCAACGGCGACCGATCACGGTTAGGACACACCAACCGATTTCACATACAAAAAAGCGTATTGAGTAGCCCTGAGGCTATCCCGAAAGGCAATCCATCCTATGTTTAATTATGCCTCTGCCCCAACGGCTATGGATACCGGCACCGGTAGCAGTATTATAGGGTAGATACTCATCAAGCACTCCCTACTCACCTTCCTGGACGTTCTTTACAGAAGGGACAGGATCAATGACTTGTCCGGCAGCGATGAGACATTCCCGTAACTCATCGTATGGCACACGCTGAACGGGAATGCCTTTCTCTATCGCAAGAGCGGCGGCCTCGACTGCAGACTCAGCCAGAATCATGAACACAGGTTCCATACGGATCGAGCCAAAGGCGATGTGAGAAGCCGACAGGCAAAATGGAATAAATAGATTTTGGCATTCGCCCGAGCGGGGAACGATGCTGCGATAGGAAATCGGATAAGGCGGCCCGGAGTGGACTTGTACGTCGCCCTCATTGCGGACCTTTCCGTCGACCACGACACGCCGGCAATTGTGCGAATCCATGGTGTACGCAGCTAAGCCGACTGCGTCCACGGCTACATCACGCCCCGTGCAGTGATGCTCCGTCATGACCACATCACCAACCAGGCGCCTCGCCTCACGCACATAGAGCGCATGAGGAAAACCGCCGGTTTCGATAAACTCATCTCGTGGCCATCCCCAGTTCCTGAATTCTTCCTGGAAAGAGTGATCAACCGCAGGATCACTCGCCCAAAACCACAGCAATCCCTTAATCCAATTCACATGTCGCTGAAATATGGCCTCGCGATGATCGTAACCGGCTTCGGGAAAGTCGTGATTATGGCCGATGAAGTCCGTGGAAATCGCGCCGTGATTATTCATGTCGATTTTGCCGTTTATGAGCCTATCGAACTTGTTGAACCCCGGAACATACCCAGCCTCACAGTAACGCACGAGCAGTTCATATTCGCTGCGGTCGTAGCCTTCAGGTTTCCTGATCGGCAGGCGTTTCACGGGATCATCGGTCAGGCATAGGCGAAAATTATAGGCCTGTATACGACTATCTCCTTGCCCCTGAACGTACGGCTCTGGATCAATCCCCGCAAGCAGGCCGCTGGACGGATCACCGGGAACAGCATACGGATCCACGTCTGCACTAAACTGATGCTTTTCCAGCAACTGGGCACCGTTACAGGTCTCATCATAGACGCAGTTATCTTCCCGCCCAATCGCGTAGCTGACTCCGGCCTTGGCCATCAAGTCACCTTCGTAGCTCGCGTCAATAAACTGCCGGGCTTGTACCTCAATGCCATTTTCGGTAGTGATCGAGCGAATACGACCACCATTTATAATCACACTCTGCAGGAAGCTCTCAAAGTAACAAGTGATATCCATTTCTTCCAGCCATTGCTGAAAAACCGTCTCAGCTACGCTGGGCTCGAAACGCCAGCCCTCATGCTGACCGTAGTGGCGCCCCACTCGACGGTAGAACTCGCGCGACAATCCGCCAATGGCGAATTTGTTGCCAATGTCCGTAAAACCAAGACCACCTGCTGTGAGCCCTCCAAGATGGCGCCCCGGCTCCAACAAGACTACACTCAGCCCCTTACGCCTCGCAGCAATCGCAGCAATCACGCCGCCTGAATTGCCACCATAGACGCAAATGTCCGCATCTAACTTTTTGTCCAAGCTCTGAATAGGGCAAAAATAGTATTTCAAATGGGGGTGACTGGAAATGGATTTCATGTGACGAATCATCCCTCAAAGTCCGCCACCATCCAAGAAAGAAGACTTTCCATAATTAATGAAATACTTAAGGTTTCAAACCATGATTTCATCTCATCCACTGCCACCATTGCGGCTTAAAAACTGGAGAAATCTGGATGCGCAATTGATTTGGATTTACGAAGGGAAACCGGTTATTTCTCGTGGAACCTCTTACAACAACCACTATACCGCATGGTATTTAAAGTCTGGGCACCTGCGTATTGATGCAAAAGCCAAGGCGCCAAAGATTACTCAGGGTAGATGGGTTATTTTCCCACCGATACCGACATGGCGCGAATTCAGCCCTCGCGCACAAATCCTGTCCATTCAGTTTGAGGCGAAGTGGGTAACGGGGCAGAGGCTGTTTGATTTTTCACAGCCAAGAATCATCTCCCCTCGGCAAACCAAAGGATGGTTGGCACCGACCACTCCAATGCTCAAGTTAGTAGAGCAGTACTGTCCCCATGCATTGAATCATTTGGGGGAATCCATGGGCGAATACCCGTTGTACGCGCAATTACAGGGATGTTTCTTGCGTTGGCTATCCTTAGTATGGACAGCTATGGCGAAGTCCTCGGACATTAATATTTTCATCCCCCCCTTTGCGGATGGAAGAGCACAGGAAATGAAATACTGGCTCGACCGCTGGCCGCTCAGTGAACCGTTCCGACAAGAGAACCTGGCCCAAGCATTTAATCTTAGCCAAACACACTGTAACCGTCTGTTCAGCACTGCCTTTAGAATAACCCCCAAGCGATATATCAATCAACGCCGCCTCGCCTTTGCTCGTAGCGCCCTGCAATCCTCTTCACTATCAATAAAAGAGATCGCGTTCGCTTCAGCTTTTCGCCACCCGTCAGAATTTTCTTCATGGTTTAAGCAGGGCACCGGCAAAAGCCCCAGGGCATTTCGCGGCAAGCGCTAATAAAATCCAGTTAGAATACCTCACAAAACCCAAGAAACGTGACGATTAGGGTTGCCAGAGGGACCCCATTTTTTTTCCTGTCGCGGGCGCACCGACCCACCCCGCCACAAAAAATCCCGCTTCGCACACCGAGCGGGATTTTTTGTAAGTGGCTGCCAGCAAAAGCTTACGTAACCGAACGGTCAGAAGCCGCATTCTGCGTTTCAACCGCCAGAATCGCCCCTTTTCACAGACCCAACGCCCGCGCCAAAAATCCAGGCCCTTTTTCTGAAAACCACCTCAGAATCACCCCGGCTAAATCAACGGTTTTGGAGGTCTGGAGCATGCGATCTTTACACCTTTCAAAACACCTTTTTCGAAGCAGACACTACTGATCGGCCAACTCCAACCCTGCGATTCCTTTCAATTTGGCTTTCAACAGCGGAAGACGCTGCTGACTGGCACTGTCGGCAAGTAAGTGTCCCGGCAACGCCTCAATGAATTCAGGTGTTTCCAGCCAATCGCAGACACCTTTTACCAAATAAGCACGCAAAGGCGGAAGAGCCTGGTCCACTTCATCAACAATATCCTTTCTTCCGTCCACGACGGTAACAAAGTCCTCCAGATCATGACTAGCATAGTAGTCCCCGTCTCCGCGTTCGGAAAAAGTCAAATGCTTGGTCACCAGAAGGCCAACAGGCGAAACCACCTTGAGCCGGGTATGGGCGTATTCGGTCTCAATCGCACATGCTAAGACCTCTTTAAACCACTGGGTATTCAGGCCAAGCCGCTCCCCTTCCGTTGGCATAATATCCACGACCAACGTTCCCAATCGCCAACGGCACATCGGGGCTCCCTGCCGCATGTCGTGCTCAAAGCCTTTTTCCCTAAAAACGGCTTCGATATCGGAATAACGCGTGCCACTGACAATCTCGACAATCACATCAACATCATCCGTCGGGCGAACCAGCGATAATTCAGGATCGTCCAAAAGCAAGTTGACGATGGAGCCTCCGGTGAAGGCATAGTCCAGCCCGGTCTGATCCAACCGCTCGGAAACAGCGCGCAGAGAGCCGATGTTAAGCTGGGGCATAATGATTCAAATGTTGTTTCAACGCTTCCTCGGCCATTTTTCTTTCCCGGGCGCGACCGATACGCAAGGCGTCAACCAATGCCAACAGCGTGTATAGCTCCGGGTATGCCCGGGCAACTTTAGGGACACTCCGATAGAGCGGCTTGACCGCGCTTCCCTGATCATTCCCTTCCGGGTCCGGCCACACCGGAGGCATCTGATTGCTCGCGGCAAACCGCTCACGCAACGCCGGTGCGGCCCAAGCCGTCGGGATCCCCCTCGTGATCTCCGCCGGGGAAACCGCGAACGCGTAAGGAACCCCATGCACCAGAAATTTTATAAATACCTCGCGATTGATCACTCTCGACTGCGACTCCAGCAATCGAGCCGCAACCAGCCGCTTCTCTGCCGCATGCACTTCGGATGCACTCATCCCCAGACATTTACCCCGGTCGGCATAGCTAGAAGGCATGTCGGGAACAAACATGCTCAAGGCTACCACGACATCCTGCGGCTTCATGAATCCATACGCTATTCGCGAATTGCGAATAATCAAGCAAATTCTGAAACCAGGATTTCAATAAGAACTTGCTACGAAATCCATCTGGCAGAGCCCCTGAAACTGGCCCATTGCTGTTGATAGATTTTCCGCTCAGAAATGGCCGAAAAATCATATGAAAAAGGTCGCACTCTGCCGTCGCATCACCTCTCAGATCCAGCGCTGGCAACCGCGTCCATCCACTAAGTTGCAGAAGTACAACTGTGCAGAGGTATGTTAAGGCCAAATATGGCCAAGCAATATGGCGTTTGGAAACTCTCAAGCTACGTAGCGTGGTAAGGCGAACATGGGCACATGAAAGCTTTATAGTTTCATCTCAGGGCTTCCCTGCGCACAGGCATAAAGGAAACACTGTAAAAATGATAAATCATATTGATGCCATGTGAAAATTGTATTAACAAGATTATTCCCATGCGATCCCAGATCCACATAAGGCCATGAATTACAAACGCTTATCCCTACTCGCACCATTCCTTCTGCTCCTTTCAGCCCCCGTGCAGGCAGAAGTCATTTTTTCTCAGAACCAATACGAAATCGTTGTCGCGCCGGGCTTCAACCACGTGCCGATCTCTCTGCCTTACACGCTCTCTCCGGGTACGTTTGACGAATCCGGCATCACGGTGACATCCGATGTGGCCTGGGCCACGCCCACAGTAAACACCGCGGATAACACCATCGATGTCACCTTCGTCAGCGACGACATGATCTCAACCTATACCGCCACCATTACGGTGAATGACGGAACGGCCAATACCCAACTGTTCCTGACGGCTACCGTATCCCCGCTAAATATCTATCGCCTGATAGATGACCCGCTACGCCCGATAACCTATGGCATCCAGCTTAACGGCATCAACAAAGGCTGTATTGTGGCCTACGACCCCGCTCATCAGGCCCCGCTCTCCTGCGTAACGGTGGACAAGCGGCCCACCGACTTTGTCATCAATGACGACAGCTCCGAGCTCCTCGTCATCTGCAGTGCGGCCAAGACTATCAACGTCATTGATTTAACCACTTTTACGCTCAAGGAACGCATCACACTCCCCGTTTACAGCAGTTGGGGAGACGCTGACGACACAACCGCCAATATCGAAAACGGACCCGGCGACATTATTTACTACCTTGATGGCAACTCGGGACCGACTCTGCATGTGCTGGACAGGTCAACGGGCTCAGTCATTCAGTCGATGCAGTGGGATGGCTCCGCTCCCTCGAACTCGCCGGGCTTCATGGACATCGCCGTCACCAACGACCGCACGAAAATGATAGCTATGCCGCAGTACGGCTGGTCGGCAGGAACCCACTCCACCATCATTGGCCATTACACCATCGCCCCTGATGGCAAGGTGACCTATGTGAAGGATTCGTCTGTCAACGGCTTTGAGCGCGCGCCATTTGAAGCCCCGGTGTTGATGCGTGATGACGACGAGATCGCAGTGATGAAAACCGTTTCGGCCAGCCCGGCAGATACCGACATCCAGGAGCAGTCGTTCCCGTCTGCAGTCTGGTCCATGACGGATGACGGCGGCATCGTTGCAACCTCGACAAGGCTCTATAACTACACAACCGGATTGGAGCTGTACTTTCTGCCAAACATGCCCAACACCGGCAGTGGCTATACCTATCGTTTCGCCCAGGTATTTACCTCCGACTACAGCTTTTTTGTGTATTTCAATCCGTCCACGCGCGAGCTCCTCACGGTGGATTTAGTCAATGAAATCGGGCTTGATGAAATCGGACGCCAAGTCACGCCCATCGCAGGGTCCGTGGTCACGGCACCGGAACGACTGGTCTGGTCGAGTGCTACCGGGGTGGATTTGTATGACCTCTACTTAGGGGACTCGGAAGATGCCGTCGTCAATGCCACGACCGCGTCTCCCGAATACCTGGGACAACAAATCGGAACCGAGTATGCATTTTCCACACCGCTTGCTGTTGGCAAAACCTACTACTGGCGTGTGGACCCCATCAACTCACAAGGCACCTACCCCGGCCAGGTGTATTCCTTTACCGTGACCGACATTTCCCTGAATACCCCGGAAATCGAAGTGGAAACAGTCGCAGGTCATCGCAATTTCAAGACCAGCCTGGAGTTGGATTCCCCCAGCCCGCAACCCTGGACGGTAAGCACAGACGACAGCTGGGTTAGCTTTTCCTCGACCTCGGGCACCACTCCGGATTCGCTCGTTATCAATATCGACACCGATGGGCTGGATGTCGGTTTTCACTATTCCACGATCCGTATCGCTCTCCCCTCCGGTGAGCTCGAAGTCCCGTTGCAGCTACAGGTCGAACCGCTGATACTGACCCACATACGCTCAGACCGTGAAAGCGAAACAGTGTATGCGGTCAGCGAAGATACGACCGCCACCATCCCCAAGGCATACCTGCTGGAAATCAATTCCGACACCGAGGAAATCGGTCGCGTCCTGCACGTGGGCTCATCTGTCACAGACTTCACGATCAGCTACCCGGACAGCCAGTTGCTTATCACCAACTGGGAAAGCGGTAAGTTGCTCGTTGTGGATCGCGATACTTTCAAATGGACACAGAGCCTCTCCTTCAGGTCTGCAGGTGCCAACGTCTACTCCGAAGGGGATGTTTACCGTGTCGCAGCAGGTGTATCCGGGCGGATTATCGTGGAAGAAAAAGACCAGTCGATTAACGTTAGCCTCTACGACACGATCAACAAGCAGGCACTTGACGGTAAACGTGGGCGCGAGGGCGGCGGTGCATTCGACCCGACCGGGCGCTACTACTACCATGGTGATAATAACTCCTCGGGAGCCTCCATACAGAAGTACGACATCGCGGGGGATGCGCTCACACTGTTGAAGGATATCCGTCCCGCCGAGATTGCCAGCCACTATGGCTCACGCACGGTCGTGGTATCCGAAGATGGCAGCCGTATCTTTTGGGCAGGTGTGGTACTCGACCCGGAGTTGAATACAGAGTGGCGCGTGGGCGAGACGATCTACTCCACGACACCCGACGGCCGTTACGCCTTTGCCGATACTGAAATCTACGATGTCAATGTACGTCGCCAGGTGCTTGCCATGCCGGCAGATACCCGCGTGAGCGGCTTTAATTCCACCACGGACAAACTCATCGCTCAAGTGGGCGACCAGATAAAGTTCTTTTCCTTTGGCGAGCCCATCACGCTCCCCACCCCGGTACTCACTGCGGGCACAATCGCCCACGCGACAGTTGATTTGTCCTGGTCGGATCAATCACTGGAGATGGATTTTAAAGTGCAACAACGTGTGGCGAGAACGGACACCTGGATTGACATCGCCACCCTCGCGGCGAACACAGCCGCATACCAGGTCACCGGGCTAGCGGAATTGACGGAATACGAGTTCCGCATCCGGGCAGGCTCGACAGACTACAGTTCTGACTGGAGCAACACCGTAACGGTCACGACAACCGCCACACCTCCTCCCACTCCTAACTTTTACTCGACGAACCCTGCGTGGAATCAAGTCGTTCTGACCTGGTCCAATGTCTCCGGTGAGACAGGCTATGTCGTAGAGCGTACTCCGAGTGGCACCGACGATTGGGCCGTCATTGCCAATATTGCCGCCGACAACGTCAGCTATACCGATACCTCCGTCGTCGAAGGCGAAAGCTATCTGTACCGCATCAAGGCGGTAAAGCTGCCCCTCTCATCAGCCTATTCCACTGTCCGTAGTGCAAACGTACCGATGCGCTCAGCGCCCGCTACACCGAGGAGTGTACATGTGTGGGTTATTGACGCCACCCGGCTGGAGATTTCGTGGTCAGGTGTTGCCGATGTCGATAGCTACCGCCTCGAACGCCGAGTCGGCTCGGGCACGTGGAGCATACTGGCCGATCTCGACCCGAACATCACGAACTACCATGATACCGATTTGGTCGAGGGCGTGCAGTATGAGTACCGCGTCGTTGCGGAAAATACGGCTGGGGAATCCGCCGCCTCCGACACAGTCAGCGGCATCCCTGCCCCCATTATCATCCTGCTGGAGGATGATTTTGATCCTACGATTCAGGACTCGCTCTGGCAGACCATTTCGGGGGGCACCGTCATTGAGGGCACAACCGGATTTAATGGCAGCAAAGCCCTCTGGTTTGGAGCCTCGGGCACGCGCAGTGCCGAGACGATACCGATCGACCTGAGCAATGCGACTAACATTTACTTCACCATGCGTGCGGGGAACCAGGACGAAGATGGCGACACCTACTGGAACAACTCCGAACCCGGTGAAAATGTCGTCCTGGAATATTCCATCGGGGATAATGCCTGGACCACCATTCAGGAAATCGACACGACCGACACGAACCTGGCTGCCTGGACACCATTCAGTATCGCAGTCCCGGCGGAGGCCCAAGCAAAAGGTGTCAAGATTCGCTGGCGGCAGTTGTCACATAACGGCGCCAACTTCGACCAATGGGCAATCGACGATTTCTTCGTTGAAGTTGGCTCAATCG
>JAUIAM010000026.1 GCA_030425485.1 Verrucomicrobiia bacterium | reverse complement strand
GGCGGCGTCGATGCCCTGCTGGTCGAAACCATTTTTGACACGCTCAACGCCAAGGCAGCGATCTTTGCCATTGAGCAATTCTTTGACCAGCACCACGAGCGCCTCCCGGTCATGATCTCCGTCACCATCACGGACAAGTCCGGCCGCACCCTCTCCGGCCAAACCGTCGAGGCATTCTGGCATTCCATTCGCCACGCCAAACCGCTCAGTGTCGGCATCAACTGCGCACTCGGAGCCAACGAAATGCGCCCCTTCATGGAGGAACTCTCCAACGTAGCCGACTGCTACACCTCCTGCTACCCCAACGCAGGCCTGCCCAATCCTCTCGCCCCCACCGGCTATGATGAGCTGCCCGAGCACACGGCCAAAGCGCTGGCCGAGTACGCCGACAGCGGATTCCTCAACCTCGTTGGCGGTTGCTGCGGCACGACCCCGGGGCACATCGCCGCTGTGGTCGAGGCCGTCTCCCAGCGCAGCCCGCGCAAGGTCCCCAAATTGGCAACTCACCTGCGACTCAGTGGCCTCGAAGCCATCAGCATAGACTAATCGTATTGAAAAACTGGATACACATTTCATGAGCTCAGCTGCCCAAAATTTCATCATTGTCGGTGAACGAACGAACGTCACCGGCTCACCACGCTTTCGTAAACTTATCAAGGACGGCAAGTTCGACGAGGGGCTCGAAGTCGCCCGCCAGCAGGTGGACAACGGCGCGAACATCCTCGACGTGAACTTCGACGAAGGCCTCCTCGAAAGCGAGGCCTGCATGACCAAGTTCCTCAACCTCCTCGCCGGGGAGCCGGATATTTCCCGCATCCCCGTCATGATCGACTCCTCCAAGTGGAGCGTTCTCGAAGCGGGCCTGAAGTGCATCCAGGGCAAGGGCATCGTCAACTCCATCAGCCTCAAGGAAGGCGTAGATGTCTTTAAACACCACGCCCGCCTCTGCATGCGCTACGGTGCGGCGATCGTGGTCATGGCCTTTGACGAAAAGGGCCAGGCTGCAACCAAGGACGACAAGGTCCGCATCTGCCAGCGCGCCTACAAGATCCTGACCGAGGAGGTCGGCTTCCCCCCGGAGGACATCATCTTTGACGCCAACATCCTCACCGTCGCCACCGGCATCGAAGAGCACAACAATTACGCGGTCGACTTCATCGAGGCCGTACGCGAGATCAAAGCCACCTGCCCCCATGCCAAGTGCAGCGGCGGCGTGAGTAACATTTCCTTCTCCTTCCGCGGTAACAACAAGGTGCGCGAGGCCATGCACGCGGCTTTCCTGTACTACGCCATAGAAGCTGGCCTGGACATGGGCATCGTTAACGCCGGCATGATCGAGGTCTACGACGAGGTGGACAAGGAGCTGCTCGGCTACGTCGAGGACGTGCTGCTCAACCGCCGCGACGACGCCACCGAGCGCCTGGTTGACTACTCGGAGCAGTTCAAGGGCCAGAAGGGCAAAGAAGACGACAGCACCAAACACGCCTGGCGCGAAGGCACGGTCGAGGAGCGTCTCTCCCACGCGCTGGTAAAGGGCATCGGCGACTTTGTGGACGAAGACACCGAGGAGGCCCGCCAAAAGCTTGGCCGTCCGCTCGAGGTCATCGAAGGCCCGCTGATGGACGGCATGAATGTGGTGGGCGATCTCTTCGGCGCGGGTAAGATGTTCCTGCCGCAAGTGGTCAAAAGCGCGCGTGTGATGAAAAAAGCCGTCGCCTACCTGACCCCCTTTATGGAGGCCGAAAAGGCCGCCAGCGGTGGTGGCAGCAACGCCGGTGTTTTTGTCATCGCGACGGTCAAGGGCGACGTGCACGACATTGGTAAGAACATCGTCGCCGTGGTCCTCGGCTGCAACAGTTGGAAGGTCATCGACCTCGGCGTGATGGTTTCTTGCGAAAAGATTCTCGAAGAAGCCGAGAAGCACAAGGCCGACATCATCGGCATGTCCGGGCTCATCACGCCCTCGCTGGACGAGATGATCCACAACGCGCAGGAGATGCAGCGTCGCGGCATGACCACTCCCCTGCTCATCGGTGGTGCCACCACGAGCAAGGCCCACACCGCAATCAAGATCGCCCCGCACTACAGCAGCCCGATCGAGCAAGTGGCCGACGCCTCACTCGTCGTCGGCGTCTGCAATGGGCTGACCAACGCAAAGACACGCGAGAAATACATCGCTAACCTGGCCGAGGAGCACGAGAAGCACCGTCAGCGCTACGCCAAGAGCACGGAGAAAATCAAACTTTACTCGCTGGCCGATGCCCGCGAGCGTGCCTATGCCTCCGACTGGTCCAGCAGCCCCATCGCCACCCCGCCGCAGTACGGCATTGTCGAACATCAGGACATGCCTCTGGCCGAGATCGCCGAGTACATCGATTGGTCCCCCTTCTTCTGGACCTGGCAGCTCAAGGGCGTTTTCCCCAAAATCCTGGAGCACAAAACCTACGGTGAGCAGGCCCGCGTCATTTACGCCGAGGCTCAAGCTCTGCTTAAGGACATCATCGAAAACAAGCGCTTCCGCTGCCGCGGCGTGACCGGGTTTTGGCCCGCCAACAGCGTAGGCGATGATGTTGAGCTCTACGGCGATACCGCGCGTAGTGAAATTCTCGATACACTCTACTTCCTCCGCCAGCAAAAGGAGAAGGTGGGCGACAACCAGACCTGCCACAGCCTGGCCGACTTTGTCGCGCCGAAGGACTCCGGCCAGCTCGACAGCATCGGCGCCTTTGCCGTGACGGCTGGCTTCGAGGTCGAGGCCTACGCCAAAACCTTTGAGGAAAAGGGTGACGACTACACCGCGATCATGATAAAAGCCATCGGCGACCGCTTCGCTGAGGCCGCGGCCGAGTACCTGCACAAGAAGGTACGTGACGAGCTGGGCTATGGGAAAGACGAGCCCTTCACCTTTGGCCAATCCATCGCTGCACCCGAGGGCGAGCTCAACCCGCACTGTCAGTGGCTCATCAAGGAGAATTACCGTGGCATCCGCCCGGCTGCGGGCTATCCGACCAGCCCCGACCACACAGAGAAGGATACGATATGGAAGCTGCTTGAGGCCGAGAAACGCACTGGCATGCAGCTCACCGAGAACAAAGCCATGAACCCGGCCAGCTCGGTCAGCGGTTTGTACTTCTCCCACCCCGAGGCAAAGTACTTCAACGTCGCCCCCATCGGTCAGGATCAACTCGAGGACTACGCAAAACGCAAGGGTGTCGAGCTCGACGTCATGGCCAAGTGGCTCGGCAGCACCGTCCTGGCTTAGTAAGCTTAACCGCTTTCATGTGGCTTCGCCCCATCGCTCCCGATGGGGCGCTTCCCAGGCAGTTCAGTGCTGTTCCAGCATCCGCTTACTCCGTAACAGTCAACTCGTCGAGCAGGGCAAAGAGCAGTTTCGTGCCATAGGCAGAGGCGCTCAGTTTGTACTGCGAGAGTTCGTTCGGGCCATGCTGACCGCCAGCCAGGTCACTGACCGCGCGGATGACGATCCAGTCCACGCCATTGACGGTGCAGACCTGCCCGATGGCGGTCGACTCCATGTCGACCACTTCTGCGGCGTAGACCTCGCGCACCCACTCGCGGTAGTCGCGATTATCCAGAAAAACGGAGCCTGCCACACCGTGTCCGCCGACAGATAATTGGATCTCACGCTCGCCCAGTACTTGCAGCGGCATGCGCTCGACTGCCCGCTGTGTGGCAGCCAGCAGCTCTGCGCTCACCGCAAAATACGGGCTTGGCGTCGGCATTGTTTGTCCCTCCATCACCACCTTGACTTCGCGCGGATAGATAAAGTCAAAGGGCATGTACTTGGGCAAACCCGGGTCCTCTTTGCGTCGTGCGTTGGCCTCCTCCAGATAGTTTGAGTAAAAATCCGGCACACGGTAACCTGATGTCCGGTCCTCGAGCGGGTTGGCATAGTAGGCCTCATCGTGGTAAAACCAGCGCGCAGGCACGACCACGTCACCCGGCTTCCACTGCGGATTTATCCCGCCGCAAATCCCCATGAAGACAAGCCGCTCGATGGGGAAGTAATCCAATGCCATCTGCGTGGTCATGGCCGCATTGGTGATGCTGATGCCCGTGGCAAATATGAGCACAGGCTGCCCGCGATAGTGCCCGTGGTAGTAGGTTACGCCGCGGATGTTGACGTTGCCTTCGATGCTGGCCTCACCGCTAGCGAGCATGTGCTGGATCACGGCGTCGATCTCTGGCTCAAAGGCCGAGACGATAGCCGTGAAGGGCTCGCCGGAGAACTCCCGCGGCCCGTATTCCTCAGCCCGTAACGTGCAAGCACCCAGGCTGAGCAGGAAAACTATCAAGACACGATACATGCCCCAGCCCTAGGCAACTTAGCCGACTTCCGCGATCAAATCTTTCAATTCTTCGACATGGGCCTTGGCGTTGATCTTCTCGATCACCCCGAGCACAGTACCGTCGGCCTCAACGAGGATGGCGCAGCGCAGCGGCCCGAGAAACTTTTTCCCATACATGGACTTTTCCACCAGCGCGTCGGCGGCACGGGTGAGGTTGTAGTCCGGGTCAGAGACCAGCGTGTAGGCAATGCCCTGCTTTTCGGCGTACTTCTTGTGCGAGTTACAGGTGTCCTTGCTCACCGCGATGATGTCCCAGCCCATGCCGGAAAACTCTTCCGTGGCTGCAGCCAGTTGCGCGGTTTGCACGTCGCAGGCACTGGTATTATTCTTCATGTAGACGGAAAGAATCGTCCGGCGCTTGAGCAGCTCCCCCAGCGTGCAGGGTGTTTTTTCGCCGCCGAGTAGCGCGTGAAAATTAACTGAGGTATCGAGTTTTTGGCCGGGTTGGATCATGCTCCGGAGTGAAACCTGCCCGCCCGGTTCGGGCAAGTCCCAAGCAGCCTTTTTAGACGTCAGCCCAATATTTTTTTCGCCCTAATCCAACAGTATTGCTTGCTAATCGAGGAACATATGATAAATATTTCTAATACAACCATGTCAGAGGAACTAGAATCCCTTGCCCGGCAGCGCGCCAGCGAAACCGGCGAACCCTACATGCAATGGCTGGATGCGCTTTCCGAAGGTCGCACCCTGCAAAGCGAAGCCCAACTGGGAGAGCGAGCGTTTGAGCAATTGCTGGAATCCTGCGCCTCACCGCGCCAGTTTGCCATGATGATGGAGGCACTCGATGAGCATGCCAAGGAGCACCCCAAGCGAGCCAAAGGTTTTGTCCTGCTGGCCGAGCAGGTCGATGACTCCCCCTACGATCTCGCAGGCTGGGTGCTTGCGATCGAGTACTTTTACGATTGGCTCAAGCAGAACAAGCGGCAGGCGGCCTACGAGAGCATGCTCGCCTACCTCGGCTGCTGCGTCGAGGCCGTGACCTCCAAGCCGATCAAGCCCCACCTCAAAGACCTGCTAGCCGACATGCTCGACGAGTACGGCTACCAAGGCTAGGCTGTGTAAAGTCATTGCCAAACAGGCAGGATACGTGCTTTTATACGCGCGCAACCTAAAGACAACTATGCGATTCACTCTCCTTCTTCTTCCCCTGGCCCTGCTCTTTGCAGGCTGCGACAGCAAGCAAACTCAGCCCGACTACGGCTCGACCAATGGCGGCGAGCAGGCCACTACCGGCAACGGCGGCTATGTCCCTTACCCGGACAAGGCCAGCGAACAGTAAGCGACGATCGCCCACTCGGGGCCGTTGACGCATACGTGATACGAGAAAAAAACCACCCTCCCCTCAGGCCTGAGCTTGTGGGAGCAGATTTTCCGCGCCGGTGGAGTTGCTGCGTAGCGGCTTGCCCATTGATTGCGCGGCCTGAGCCAGCACGGCCTCCAGCGAGTCCAGGTAGGCGAGAAACTTTCGCCGCCCGCTTGCGGTCAGGTAAACCAGTGTTCGCGCCCGGCCCTCGAAGAGGACTTTCTTCAGGCGTACAATTTTCTCCTCCTCCAGCACCTTGAGGTGTCGGTTGAGGTTGCCGTCGGTCAAGTCGCAGCCGTCCTTCAGCTCAGTAAAGCTGAGGCCCTCTTCTGTCGAGGCGATGAGAGAGAGGATGGCGAGCCGCTTGGGCTCGTGCATGCTGCGCTCCAGTTGGTCAATCGGGTTGTCAGATTTCGGTGTCATGGGGGGTAAAAGGATTAGGTAAACCGAGGAAGGCCCAAACGGTGTTCTGGGGATGTTCATCGTAGTGTAGGACCAGGCCGCCAAACCACTCGCCTACGAAGAACACCAGTCCCATGACAAGCGGTTGAGTAAAGCTGATGCCGGGCGTGAGCAGGCAGATCGCACCCGCGAGGAGGTAGTACCACCCCACCCAGGCAATATTGCGCGGCAGCACATGACGTGAGGTGAAGTTGGCCAGCCCGTAGAGCGTCATCCAGAGGCCAAAGAGTAAGTCGTATTGATGGTGCTGGACGAGCGTCAGCGTGAGCACCCCGCCCGCGAAGAGCGCCGGGAGCACCTCCAGGGCGGGTTTAAGGCGACGCCAGTCGCGCTCCACCTCCGGGTCGTAGAGAAACCAGTAAATGAGGGCCCCGAAGTTAAGCCCAAAGGCCAGCATGACCACGACTGCCCACCCCAGCAGGTAGGCTTCGCTGGTGGGAGGAATGAGGCCCCACCGCATGGCCAGCGCCATGAGCAACGCGATGCACCCACTCAAGGCCCGAGCGCGCCCCGAGTAGCCCTTGAAGCGCTGCTTCTCTAAAATGCGCTGCCGCATTTCGCGCACTTCTTGCAGGGCCTGCTGGATGGGATGTCGCATGAACAAAAGTTTAAGTGTTAAGGTATTCGAGACAATCTCATTTCCCCTCCAAGGCTGCATTTGCCATAGAAATTAACTGCACCCGCCGCCACTGGTACTCTTGCCAGCTCCCCTGCTCCACCTCAGCCGCCAGCTTTAGCTGCCATTGTTTGAGACTCCTCCTCGCCTCGGCTACGGCCGAGGTCGTCTCGCCCGACCCCACGACCTGCACCAGCATGGGCACCATCTCCCGCCCCAGCACTTTGCCCATCTCCATGCGCTCAATGCTGCGTTCGGGGGTTTCTCGCCATTGGCGGAAGTTGTAGTCGGCCACCAGCGCGGGCACGTTGATAAACTGGAGCACGAAGCAATAGCCAACCACAGCCAGCATGTTGCTCAGCATAAGCTTTTTCAGATTACCACTCTTCAAAATGTAGCGCGAGAGCAGCACATACCCTACCGCAATCAGCCCGAGGAATAAGGCTACGTAAACCCGCTTCGGCGTCAGCCAGTGCGCATCGACGTAGAGCTTGAGCCGCAGCAGCACGCCGAGAGCGAGGAATAGGTTTTGCACCACCCAGAGCATGCCCAGCGACTTGAGGAGCTTCGACTGCACCACCCGCTCCTGTTGCTGGAACAGCAGGGCCAGCACGCTAGCCGAGAGCATCACGGCAAAGATCAGACTGTACACACCATCGTGCACATAGTCCGAGTAGCGACCGCCCATGCCTGCCGGCAGCTCCTGACGCACCCAGAGGTGCACCACGTCCAGGCTGTTATTAAAGAGAAACAGGACATTGACCCCCACCAGCGCGATGGCTGTTCGCACTAAAGCCACCCGCATTTGCTTACAGGGATAACGCTCTAAATCTTTATCCACCCACGCTTCGTAGTTATTATCCGCAGCGGCCGGGAGAAAAAGAACCAGCCCCAGCGTCGCCAAAACAAACCAAAAGAGTATGTGCAGGATGCTCGGCAAAGATAAGTCTAACAGCGCAGCATAAACCCAGTCATACACCTCCCAGACGAACTCACCAAACCGCTCATTACCCAAGGCCAGGAAAACAGAGAACACGATCACCAGCACAAGACCCAGCCAGGAGACTTCCCATAGACGTACGATGGCCCGCCCCGTCAGGCCGCTACGCCCGAGGAGGAATTGACGGCAATGCTTGGCGTAATCAATCCAGCGGTAAACAAAGGCTGGCAGCCCAATCGCCGCCCGTATCCAGCGTGAGCTCAAGTGCGAGATTTGTGTGTACCAGCTATCACCCGCCAACAGAAGCAGCATGGCCAGGATAGCGACAAAGTTACACAGGCTGGGCCGAATTGCCGTCTGCACGGCTGAGAGCACGAGCAGCCCGCTAATCAGCAGGTGGCGGGACTTGAGCTGAGCGCGGGCACGGCTAAGCCAGATCAGCCCGCACAGCACAATGGCATACAGCCCGTAGCCCATGCCATAGCTATGGTGCCACAGCAGCCAGTCGCCCAGAATCACACAAAGCGCGAGGCTAAGCGTGACCCGGACAACTGGCACTGCAGGCATGGCCTGTCCAGTAGATGACTCGGGAGGCGAAAAGTCTGTTGTGCCAGATTCGCTCATGGCTGCCCCCCGCGCTTGACGTTTAGCACATGGCGTGTGCCGCGCTCGTCATCCCGTATGGTCAGGGTAGCTTCCATAAGTTCGCCTCTCACACTATGTATATCACTTAAACTGTAGGATAGTTCGTCACCTGATTTCTCCTGCCCTTTTTCTCCCAGAAAATGCAGCCATCGACTCCGGCTCCACAGCCCAGCCAGCCCAAGCACCTCCGCGGCCCTCCCCTCGTAAGGGAAGCCGTGCTCCCATGATGGATTTCCCGCTGACTCACGGTCAGAAGATAAGCTGCCGGGAGCCTTTTCCAGGCAACGATAGGAAACTTTGACAGAGGGGGCAGCGTACAGCCCCGGACGGCAGCACGGTGGATTTTCGGATTGGATAGAGATGGCTTTGCTCTTCATTGCAAATTGACTCTGCAATGCAAAGTCAATTTGTCAAGCTCTGATACTCTTCTATAAAAGATTGATAAGATCTTGGTAGGGACGGCTACCCCAGCCGTCCGCGGATGCCTGAAGGCAGGCATCCCTACCCGGGCCACCGACTTTATCATTTTTATGGGAAGACGTTATGAAATACAGGCATAAAAAAGGCGGCCCTTGCTCAAGGGGCCGCCACTTTTTTCCAGTCAGTTTGTCTGTCTGTCTCTGCTTTGGGAAAGTGTCGAGATGACACGGGTTTCTTCTAGCAAAGGGAAAGCATGATGAATGGATGGAAGGATTACTGGCAGGCTTCGCACTCTTCGCCATTGCGCATGGCTTCGAGCGAGCAGGCCGTTTTCTCCTCTTCGGTGTAGGTTTTCTTGGTCGCCTCGCCATTGGCACCGAGGACGCGAACTTCCTTCTTCACCGAGACGGTAGACTTCTCGATGTTCGAGGCCTGCTGCGTGCGCAGGTAGTAAGTCGTCTTCAGGCCCTTGTGCCAGGCATCGCGGTACATATGCGAAAGGGTCTTCAGGTCGGGCTTGCTGAGGAATAGGTTCACGCTCTGCGACTGGTCGATCCACTTCTGACGGCGGGCGGCTGCCTCGATGAACCACTTGTACTCGATGCCGAAGGCGGTGGAGTACTTGGCGCGGATTTCCTCCGGGATGCCGTCAATGTTGTCCAGCTCACCGTCGAAGTACTTCAGCTTGTCCACCATGTCGCTGTCCCAGAGGCCAATTGCCTTGAGGTCCTTGACCAGGGCCGGGTTGAGCACGATGAAGTCGCCGCCGAGGTTACTTTTAACGTAGAGGTTCTTGTAGTAAGGCTCGATGCAGGGGCTGGTGCCCATGATGTTCGAGATGGTGGCGGTCGGCGCGATGGCGAGGACGTTGCTGTTGCGCATACCCTGCTTCTTGATTTTCGCGCGGAGTGCTTCCCAGTCCATCTTGCTGCTGCGGGCTACGTCGATGCGCACGCCGCGCTCCTGCTCCAGCAGGTCGAGGGTGTCCTGCGGCATGAGGCCACGTTCCCACTTCGAGCCCTTATAAGAAGAGTACGTGCCGCGCTCGGCTGCGAGATCGCTGGATGCCTCGTAAGCGTAGTAAGCAATGGCCTCCATGAACTCGTCGTTGAACTCGACCGCTTCCTCGCTGGCAAAGGGAGTGCCGCGACGGTAGAGCGCGTTTTGCAGGCCCATGATGCCGAGGCCGACCGGGCGGTGGCGGCTGTTGGCGTTCTTGGCCGGGTCCGTCGGATAGAAGTTGATGTCGATCACGTTGTCCAGCGCGCGCACGGCGATGTGGACCGTTTCGCGGAGCTTTTCGAGGTCGAGCTTGCCCTCCTTGTCCAGGTGCGAATCGAGGATAACGGAACCGAGGTTGCAGACAGCGGTCTCGTCCGGACCGGTGTTGAGCGTGATCTCGGTGCAAAGGTTGGAGCTGTGGATTACGCCAGCGTGGTCCTGCGGACTGCGGACGTTGCAGGGATCTTTGAAGGTGATCCAGGGGTGACCCGTTTCAAAGAGCATGCGAAGCATCGACTTCCACAGGTCGATGGCCTTGATCTTCTGGCCCCACATTTCGCCGCGCTCAAACTTCTCCTCGTAGGCGAGGTACTTTTCCTCGAACTCCTTGCCGTAGGTCTCGTGAAGGTCGGGTGCTTCGTTCGAGCGGAAGAGCGTCCACTCCTCACGGGCTTCCATGCGCTTCATGAACAGGTCGGGAATCCAGTTGGACGTATTCATGTCGTGCGTGCGGCGACGGTCGTCACCGGTGTTACGACGCAGCTCAAGGAAGTCGAGGATGTCGTTGTGCCAGGTTTCGAGGTAGGCACAGCCGGAGCCCCGACGCTTGCCGCCCTGATTGACCGCCACAAGCTGGTCGTTATGCAACTTGAGGAACGGGATGACGCCCTGGCTTTCGCCGTTGGTGCCCTTGATGTAGCTGCCGGTGCCGCGGACAGACGTCCACGAGCCACCGAGGCCACCCGCCCACTTGGAGAGAAAGGCGTTCTCGGAGATGCCGCGAATCATGATGCTCTCAATGCTGTCGCTGACCTGATAGAGGTAGCAGGACGAGAGCTGCGAGTGCAGCGTGCCGGAGTTGAAAAGCGTCGGCGTGGAGGAGCAGAAGCGGCGGCTCTTGTAGAGGTTGTAAAGCTGGATGACCCAGTGCTCGCGGTCGTCCTTCTCCGCCTGGAAGAGGCCCATGCTAACACGCATCCAGAAAAGCTGGGGCGTTTCCAGGCGCTTGGCCGGCTTGACCTGCTTGTCGACGAGCAAGTAACGGTCGTAAAGGGTGGAAATGCCGAGGTAGTCGAAGTCGAGGTCGGCGGAGGGGTCGAGCGCAGCGGCCAGGCGGTCGAGGTCGTAGTCAAGCAGAACGGGATCGAGACGCTCAATCTCGATCGCGCGCTTGAGGTAGGTCTTGAAGTAAAGCTGGTGGGCGCGCTGGAGGCCCTCGATGCCGTCGCGGAGGATGTCCCAGCCGAGGACTTCTTCATAGATATAGGAAAGCAGGACGCGACCAGCGAACTTGGCGAAGTCGGCATCCTTTTCCATGAGCGACTTGGCGTTGAGGATGATGGTCTTCTTGAGGTCCTCGCGGGTCATCTCTGCGTAGAGCGAACGGCGCAGCTCGGCCTCGATCTCCTCGCGCTCAATGCACAGGTCCAGGCCGATGGAGGCAAACTCGATGCGCTTGCGCAGCTCGGCCGGGTCCCAGAAGTCGGTGCTGCCGTCCGTGCCCTTGACCATAATCATGGTGTCCTGGCGGCTGTCCTCGGACGCAACGTCTTCGGTCTCAAGCTCGCGCAGGCGGCGGCGGTGGGCACGGTAAAGGATGTAAGACTCGGCAACCTTGAAGTGACCACACTTCATGAGGGTTTCCTGCACGATGTCCTGCACGTCCTCAATGTTGACAAAGGCCTGGCCCTCCTTGCGGATGCGCTCGGTCACGGCCTTGGCCACTTCGACCGCGGGCGTGGAGTCAAGCTGGAGCGCGAGAAAGGACTTACGCACGGCAACCTCGATCTTGTTCTGGTCCCAAGGCACAACTTGGCGATTGCGGCGGATGAGGCGTACAGTCATCTGCCCCTCATCGTCATCAAACTGATTGCCCTCGCTGTGGTTTCGCGAGTAGTGGGCAACGAGGCTGCGGGCGACGTCGTGGGCGTCGTGCTGCACCAGAGCGGTTTCGATAATGAGGTGAATCTCGCGCTGGGTGAGGCTTATGCCGGTCTCGTCGCTGATCTGGTTGGCCAGACGCTCGGACACGGCCTTGGCCACGGCGGCGACAAAGCTGCGGTTCTGGGCGGTGAAGATCTTTTCCTTTTCCTCTTCGCGGGACAGGAGCAGGTCGGTCAGGGCATTACCGATAATCTCAGCCACGTCGGCCACGTCGAAGTCACGCTCCTCGCCGCCGGATTCGATTTTCACGGCTGGCTGGTCGATGCTGGCATCGTCCAAGGCCTCTCTCCAGTTAAAACGCGGTTTTTGCTCCGCCGGGGTGGCGACATAGCGTTTCAGGGCGAGGTCTTCATCAAAAGAGAAGTGACGTATCATGATAGGTGTGTAGGCTGGAAGTTTGCAATGAAGTTGCGGATTAAAGGCGAAGAACGCGTTGTGGGGAAAGGGAGGGTTTAGCTCCCCGGAGGTCGCGACTGGTAAGCGTATCGGAGGCTCTCAAATCGAACGGACTGGCGCATTATCCGAAAAATCGGTCAGAAAACAATGGCAAGTTGTTGCTTATTATTACCATGCGAAGCGCGAGAGAGAGACACTAGATATGCTATCGGGCTTATGCCCTTAACCCAATATATAGTAAGCAGGCCTGTCAAACTGTTTTTGGTGAAAAATTCTTAACTTGTTGTTCACCGCCGAAAGTGTCCTGATGCAAACTTCATACAGAAAGCATTGCTTTATTACAGATTTTGCGTAGCGTGCTTCGCCAATGAACCCACTGCGCGCACTTCTTTTCATCGCACTCACCACTCCCCTGCTCGCCCAGGCCCAGGAGACGCTTATCGCCTACTGGAACATGGACGCCACTGCGGTGCTCGACAAATTTGAAGCCAACGCGGGCTCGCAGGCCGAAGCCGTGGTCATGGATGCCTCCCCCAGCGGTTTTCTTTCCGACCTGGGCAATGACACCGGAACGAACATCAACCTCTACGGTGAAGAAGGCGACCCCAACCAGGCACTGGAATTCTACACCGGTCTGAACTTTGGCAATGATGGCCAACTCGAGATTTTCAACCTCGACTTTACCAACATGACCGAGGTGGTTATCTCCTTCGCGATCCGGGCTGATAATTCATTCACCTGGAATCAGCACCTTCACGTCGACTACAGTCTCGACAACGGTGAAAACTGGATCGACTGGGACGAAAACCGCACGACCAACAATGGCCAGTATGAGCTCGAGTCCATTGCTATGCCTGACATTATCGACGGCAAAGACAACATCGCCCTGAGCATTCGTACCTCCAGCTGGATCAATATCAACGGCAAGGTCGACTTCGACAACATCCAGATCACCGCCGTGCCCGAGCCCGGCACCTGGAGCACCTTGGCCGCACTGGGCGCGCTGACCGTAGTCCTGCGCCGCCGCCTGAAGCGCTAGTTCGATTCGCCCCAAAACGATTTCAGTGCAAAGACGCAATGGGCGCAGAGCACCTGCCGTCATTTGACCTGACGATATGCTCCTGGCTCTGACCATCCTTTCGCTGCTCATCTGGCTCGTCCTGCTCACCGGACGGGGTCGATTTTGGCAGCCCGAGCGTTTGCCCGTAGCTCCTGAGCCCGCTGTCTGGCCGGAGGTCGTCGCCATCGTCCCGGCCCGCAACGAAGCCAACGGCGTCGGTGTGTGCATCACCTCGCTGCTCGCGCAGGATTACCCGGGCAAGTTCCGCGTTGTTCTGGTTAATGACCACAGTGAAGACGACACCGTAGCCGAAGCTCGCTCCGTGGCGGAGGAATTTAACGCTGCGGAGCGCATACAAATCCTCGACGCCGAGCCGCTGCCCGAGGGCTGGGCCGGTAAAGTCTGGGCCATGCATCAGGGCATCGAACGCGGACTGGAGGACGAGCAACCGGCCTATCTCTGGTTGACGGACGCGGACATCTCCCACGCTCCGGAGACGCTGCGCGACCTGGTTTCGCAAGCCGAAGCCGAGCAGCTCGCGCTCAACTCCCGCATGGTCATGCTGGTCTGCCAAAGCGGATGGGAGCGGCTGATGATTCCGGCCTTTGTCCACTTTTTCCGCATGCTCTATCCCTTTCGCCGGGTCAACAACCCCGCGGACAAGCTCGCGGGCGGTGCGGGTGGCTGCATGCTGGTTAACCGCGAGAAACTCGCCGCCACGGGCGGACTCAAAGCCATGCGCGGAGCCATCATCGATGACTGCACCCTGGCCGCACAGCTCAAGGCAATCGGCCCCATCCGCCTGCACCTGACAAACACCTCGCACAGCCTGCGCGGTTACGATGGACTCGACGGTATCCTGCGCATGATCCGACGCACGGCCTACACCCAGCTTGGTTATTCGAAGTGGCAACTCGCGGGCTGCGTGTTGGGGATGGCGCTTGTTTTCCTCATGCCGCTCTTCGGCGTGCTGCTCATGCCCTGGCCGCTGGTGCTCGTTCCGTTGGCCACCTATATTATCTTGGGCGGCAGCTATGTGCCCATGCTTCGCTTCTACGGGCGCTCTCCGCTTTGGGCTCTACTGCTTCCCGTCGTTGCGCTGCTCTACCTGCAAGCAACTATCCAGTCCGCCCAGGCTTACCACGCGGGCAAGGGCGGCCAATGGAAAGGGCGGGCTCAGGCATGAACACCGACCTCTTTGACTACCCGCTGCCGGAGGAGCTCATCGCGCAAGTGCCTGCCGAGCGCCGCGACGAGTCCCGCCTGCTGGTCTACGACCGCGCCACGGGCAAAACCGAGCACACGATCTTCCGTCACTTGCCGGATTACCTGCCGGAGAAGCTGTGCGTTTTCCGCAACAGTGCGTCGGTCTTTAAGGCACGTCTGCGCGGGCGTCGCGTAACCGGCGGCGCGGTCGAGTGCCTGCTCCTCCACCCGGACCCCGAAGCCCACACCTTCTGGTGCCTGCTCAAGCCGGGTAAAAAACTTCCTGTCGGCAGCCACTTTCTCGGGGAGGGCTTCCGCGCGGATGTGCTGGAAATCAAGGACACGGGCGAGCGCAAGGTGCGCTTCCAACTGGAGTCCGCCGACAACGTCATCGCGCTGGCCGAGAACATCGGCGAAATCCCGCTCCCGCCCTACATCGAACGGGCCCGCGAAGCCGACCCCAGCCTGCGCGAGCTCGACACCCGCCGCTACCAAACCGTTTACGCCGACCCCGCGAGCAAAGTTGCCGCTGCCGCCCCCACCGCGGGCCTGCACTTTACGCCGGACTTGCTCAGCCAGCTCAAGGCACGCGGAGCCAGCTTTCACGACATCCGGCTGCACGTCGGGCTGGATACCTTTCAGCCGATCAAGGCAGACACGATCGAGGAGCACATCATCCACCGCGAGATTTACGAAATTCCCGAAGCCACCGCCCGCGTGCTCAGCGTGCCACCAACAACCCCCCGGCTCTGCATCGGCACGACCAGCGTCCGCGCCTGCGAGGATTTTTCGCAAAAACAGATCCACGCTCCCTATCGCGGCGAAGGCACATTTCTAGCCGAGGCCGAGCTCTTCCTCTACCCCCCGGCCCGCTTCCTCGCCACCGATCTGCTATTGACGAATTTCCACCTCCCGCGCTCCACCCTGCTCTGCCTGGTCTCCGCTTTCCTCGCTCCCGGCGAAGGCAGCGGGATTAAAACGTTGAAAGCCTTGTACGCCGAAGCTATAGCCATGCGCTATCGTTTTTATAGCTACGGAGACGCGATGCTGATCCGCTAGCAACATAAGCGATTGACCCTATTCCCGCAATGGGCTACACTACTCAATTTCCTCTCTTTTAGCCGAAAACAATTGGTTCCCCAGCATTGCGCGGGAATAAATTATATATAATTACGCTCTCATGTCAGAACACGCCAAGCTGGATTTTAAGCAATTGGTTGAGCAGTACTACAAGCCGCTCTACCGCTTCGCGTACAGTTTGGCCAAGAATGAACATGAAGCCTCCGACCTCACACAACAGACCTTTACCATTTACGCCCAAAAAGGCGACAGCCTGCGTGACGCCAGCAAGATCAAGTCGTGGCTGTTTACAACGCTCTACCGCGAGTTTCTACGCCTGCGGCGCAGAGCGGCTAATGTTACTCCTCAAGAAAACGAAATTCTCGAAATCGAAGCTCCCAACGTCGAACCCGGCGTGGCCAATACCCTCGACGGGCACACCGCTGTCGAGGCACTACAGCAAGTCGACGAAGCCTACCGCGCACCGCTTACACTGTTCTACCTCAAGGATCTCAGCTACAAGGAAATCGCTGCAACCCTGGACATCCCTATCGGGACCGTTATGTCTCGCCTCTCCCGTGGAAAAGTCCAGCTAAAGAAATGTCTTCTCCAACGCAGCCCCTCCTGACCGCACCTGCCGCTATGACCATAGAAGAAGCTAAATCCATCCTGGCTGCTGCCCATCCAGACGGCTCCCACCCGGACGACGCCGAGGTAGCGCAAGCACTCAAGCTTGCCGAGACGGAGCCCGAGCTCGCTGCATGGCTGGCTGAGGAGTCCGCCTTTGACAGCACTTTTTCCAAGGCCCTGGAGAGCATCGAGCCCCCCACCGACCTCAAGGACAAGCTCCTTGCGCTCGAACCCGCCAGCCACGAGCCCGCCCAAGAGGACAAGGTCATCCCCATGCCCACCCCTTGGTGGAAAAGCAAGGGACTGCTCTCCGCTGCCGCCACCGTGGCCATCCTCTTTGGCTTTGCCGCCATCCTGCTCAAGCCCACCCAGGTGCAGGCCGAGGCAAACCTGACCCATTTCCACGACTCGGTGGCGAATCATTTCCGCAGCAACCCCAAGCTCCACGTTACCTCGGATGATCTGGACAAAATCCGCTCCCAGCTCGGAGAACAGGGGCAGCCCGTACCCGGTGAGCTCCCCCCGAAGGTAGACGCCTTGCTGGAACTTGGTTACGGGACCTTTGACTATCAGGGGCACCCCGTCGCCTACATCAGCATGCACGATGACGACGCGTACCATCTCTATGTCGTTTCTCAGGCCACTTTCGACCAAGCGCCCAGCATCGAGCAACCCCAGGTCGTGGCAGACAGCGATCTGGCCCTCATGACATGGACCGACCAGGGTAATCTCTATGTACTGATTTTGCGCGGAAATGTTGAAGAATTGAAACAGTTGTTGTAAGGATGTGTCGGTATTCACCAACCAATACATCCTATGAATAAATTCCTCAGTACCGTTAGCATCATTGCTTCGCTCACGCTCGCCTCTGCCGTTCAGGCCGAGGTCAAAACCTTCACCATCGATCCGAACCACTCTCAGGTCGGGTTCAAGGTGCGCCACTTCTTCAACCAGATCCCGGGCAGCTTTACCAAGTTCTCGGGTCAGATTCTTGTCGATACCAACGACATGACCCAGACCAAGGCGACGGCCACGATCCAGCCCGCCAGCATCAGCACGGGTAACGAAGACCGCGACTCTCACCTGCAAGAAGACGACTACTTTGACGTCACCAAGTTTGCCACCATCACCTATGAAAGCACCAAATGGGAGCAAACGGGCAAGGACACCTATAAGGTAACGGGTAACCTCACCATGCTCGGCACCACAAAGCCCGTCGTGCTCGACGTGACCTACCTCGGCCAGCAAGAAGGCACGGGCAAGTACTACGCCGACAAGCTCATCAACGGCTTTTCTGCCAAGGGCAAGCTGGACCGCTCCGACTGGGGCCTCGACTCCGGCGGCCCGGTGGTCGGTGATGAAGTCGAGATCGAGCTCAGCATCCAGGGGCACGCTTCACTGCACGAGCCCGGCCCTAAAAAGTAAGCCCGAGTGCGATAGACCTTTTATCAGCCCGGACGGCATGTCCGGGCTTTTTTTATGTCTCCGCTCGCCAGTTGGCCGCGTGGCAAATGGCGGTGGCAGCCGCATCGGCCTCGTCCAGCGGTAAGGGCTCGGGCAGTCCCAGCATGGCCTTTACCATCGCTGCGACCTGCTCCTTGCTGGCGCGACCGTTACCGGTGGCGGCCTGCTTGATGCGCTTGGGGGCGTATTCAAAAACAGGCAGGCCCCGCATGGCCGCGGGAGTGATGGCTGCTCCCCGGGCCGCCCCCAGTATCTGCGCCGTCTGGAAATTCTGCACGTAAATCGTCTGCTCCAGCGCAACACTGGCCACAGGAGCCTTGTCCAGCATGCTGGTGACCTGGCGGGCAATCTCCCCCAGGCACGCGGCAAAGGAGAGGCTGGCCTTGTTCTTCACCGTCATACTGTCCAGGATTTTCGCGGGCTCACCGGGCTTAAACACCACCAAGGCAAGCCCCGTACCGCGCAGGCTCGGGTCGATCCCCAGCACGACCCCGTTAAAGGCTTCGCGCCGGGCCAGAATATCCTGCGTCCCCGGGGAGGCCGGGCGCGCCTTGGGTTCAGGTATGGGTTTCCCGGAGAGCTTGGCCGTCCACAGGCTGCGGCTGGATTTTCGCGGCATGGTTGAAGGTAATGGCAACGCTGCCTGCAAACGGCAATCTTCTTCCGCCTCAAGCCTCCGTATGCGGCTGGAAACTTCCCGCACTGACTTCGAGCACGGACCAGTCACGCTCGTCTCCCGGCGGCGGCTCCGTCCCGGTAGCGATCACCTGCTGATCCGGACTGACTGCTCGCCAAAAGGCTCGGCGACGCTGCGGGTCGAGCTCGCCCAGCACGTCATCTGCCAGAACAACAGGCGCCACGCCAGAGGCTTTCTGAAAGCAGACCATCTGCGCCAGACGCAGCGCGATAACGTACGAACGCTGTTGCCCGTCCGAGGCATACTCCCGCGCAGCTCGTCCCGCCAACACAAAGCCCAGGTCGTCCCGGTGCGGCCCGTGGCGAGTGGTTTTCAGCGCCAGGTCCGCGCTGCGGTCATCGTGCAGGGCGCGCAGCACTGCCTCTTCATCGGACCACTCGGCGTTCGCCCGATAACGCAGCTCAGGCGTCTCCGCCGACTCGCTCACCGTGGCATAAGCCTCTGCAAGCTGTGTGTTTAATTTTGCCAGAGCCTCAGCCCGGAAGCGACAAACCGTCACCGCCGCCGGGGCCAGCGCCTTGTCAAAAGCCAGCAGCTCTGCCTCGCGCGGCGAACGTAGCTTAAGCAATTGGTTACGCTCTTTCAGCGCCCGGTGGTAGCGTCGCAGTGCCTCGAAATAATCTGTCGAGGTGGCCGAGAGCGTGATGTCCAAGAAGCGTCGCCGTAGCCCCGGACTACCGCGCACAAGCTGGATGTCCTCCGCCGCGAGCGTCACCGAGGGAAAACGCCCGAGAAAATCCCCCAGACGATGGACCTGCTCATCGTCGCAGCTGACCTGCTTTTTACCACCGCTCAAGGTAAGCGTGATCTCCGACGTCCCCTCGCCTTCGCGCTCGCAAACATAGTAAACGCGGGCCTGCTTCTCGCCGTAACGCACCATGGCGCGCGTCTCGGACGTGCGAAAAGAGCGCAGCGCGGTTATCAGCCCGGCTGCTTCGAGGAGGTTGCTTTTACCTTGACCGTTGCGTCCCAGCAGAAAGGTGCTCGCACCCTCAAAACGCAAAGACACCAGCGGGATGTTGCGAAAGTTTTCCGCGTTAAGCTGGCGCAGTTCCATCCTTGTATTGAGAAAATGGATACAGCTAGAGCGTGATAACGCTAGCCGGACTGGCTTCCCCCTTGAGTTTCTCCCAGGCCTTCAGAAAGGCTGAGGCCAACCCCTTCCACTCCTCAGGGCTTGTCCTCCACCCGGCACTGACGCGGACCACACGCTTGGTCTCCTCTCCAGAGAGGCCGAGCGCTACCATAACGTGCGAGCCACCCTCCTTACCCGTAGAGCAGGCCGAGCCCGTCGAGATGGCGTAGCCGAGCTTGTCCAGTTGCGCCACCCAGCGCGGGCTGGGAAACTTCGGCATGATGAGGCTCGAGGTGTTGCTCAAGCGGTCGGCCTTTTCGCTCACGATGCGCATCCCCGGGATGGCCTGCTTGAGCGTGTGCTCAAAAACTTGCCGACCGACGATCCACTCCGTCGCCGTCTCCTCCATGCGCTTCTCGCGCTCTTCGAGAATAGCCACCATCGAGAGGATGCCGGGGAGGTTCTCTGTCCCGGGACGATGCCCGGCCTCCTGCCCGCCACCGATGAAGCAGTGAAAGTCGCCGTAGTCTTCATTCAGCTTGAGGAAGCCCACGCCTTTGGGACCGCCGAACTTATGGGCGCAACCGGTGATAAAGTCAGCCTTCCCCATGCCGGCGGCCGTCCGCTTTCCAATCCACTGGGCCGCATCGAGGTGAACCGGGACCTGATAGCGGCGACAAAGCTTAATGATGGCCGGCCAGGGCTCGATCACGCCGGTTTCATTATTGGCCGCCATGACAGAGACGAGCGACACCCTGCCCGCCCTCAGGTGAGTCTCCAAGCCATCGAGGTCGACCACGCCCTGCGCATTCACCCCGAGCACATCGCATTTGTTGGGGAAACAGGCGCGGGCCGCGTCGAGCACGCAAGGATGCTCAATCGCCGAGACGACGACCTGCGAATCGGGCTGCGTTCGCTGAAAATATTGGAAAAGTGTGTTGTTCCCCTCGGTTGCCCCGGAGTTAAACACCAGCGCCTCGGGCTGGCAGTCCAGCATTCGGGCCAGCCGCTCGCGGGCCTCCTCCAGCTTGTTGTGCGCACGGGCCCCGGCACGGTAGGGGCTGGACGGATTGTGCCAAAAGTCGCGGCTCGCTTCCAGCCAGGCCTGCTCGGCCAGCGGGTCGAGCGGAGTCGTCGCGTTATTATCGAAATAAACCATGGATGACATGAGCGTAAACTACTCGGCGGGAATCTTCAAGACCTGCCCCACACGAAGCGCGTTCGGGTTGGGCAGAACGTCGCGGTTGGCGTTAAAGATGTCCTGCCAGCGGGCCGAATTACCGTACACCTCCGTGCTGATACGCGACAGTGTGTCGCCCGACTTCACCGTATAGGTTCTACCGCTGCTCGCCGCGACCGGAGCGGTATTGGTCGAGGGGCGCGAGGTCGTGCTCGGTGGACGATAGGTTGTGCTCTGACTTGACGGGCGTGTGTTCTGGCCGGGCGTACGCGTGTTAGTTTGCCCGGCATTGGTGCTGCCGGAAAAGCTCGGCGGACGGATCTCCGCGCCCTCAAGCTGGGCAACGCGCTGGGTGGCGCTGGCCAGTTGACGCTTGAGCTCCAGGTTCTCCTCGCGCACGGTCTCGATAATTTCGAGCAGGTCCAGTCGGTCGATGTCGTCGTCGTAGGGACGGCCTGGCAGTTGACGGGCAAAGTCCTTCTTGGCCTCCTCAACCATCTGCTTGACCATGGGGGCTTCGTCACTGGCTGGCTGGTACTCAAGGTACATCCGGTAATGGTAGATGGCCGCAACGGGGTCGCCGAGGTAGTCCTGGTAAAGCCGTCCGGCCTCCAGGTGCGACTCCGGGGCCTCGCGCCGCTTCTCAATAACCTTGAGAAAGGCGCCCAACGCCTCGTCGTAACGCTGTTGACTGAGCTTGAGCTGGCCGCGATTAAAGTGTTTTTCGTCACGCTCGGATACCACTTCGAGACTGCCCGTATCGCCACAACCTACCATGAGCAGGCAAACCAGACTGAGGGCGAAAAGGTGCTTTAACATAGGCCAAAGCATCACGGAACTCCCCCCCTAGAGGCAAGTTTTGAGTGCGATTTGAGCATAGATTCCTGGCGCAAACACGGCCAACCCCGCCTTCTCTCAGATTTTCCAAGAGAAGGCGCGAATCAGCCAAAGAGATGCTCTAGAGCCGGGAGATGAGCAGCTCGCGCTCGAAGATCAGCTCCTTGGGCAGATGGTCAAAGAGCTGGAGGAAGAGCTCCTCGTGCTGCAGGGTCTGCATCTTGAGCCGCTCGCGGTCGAAGCCCATGAGCTGGTCCCACTGCTCCTCGGGGAAGTCCAGCCCGCGCCAGTCAATATCGTGGTAGTGCGGCATCCAGCCGATGGGCGTCTCCTTGGCATAGCCGCGGCCATTGGCACGGTCGACGACCCAACGCAGCGCGCGCATGTTCTGCCCAAAGCCCGGCCAGAGCCACTCGCCGCTTTCACCCCGGCGGAACCAGTTGACGTGGAAAATGCGCGGGATGACCGAGCAGACCTTTTGCATACGCAGCCAGTGGCGGAAATAGTCCCCCATGTGGTAGCCGCAGAAGGGCAGCATGGCCATCGGGTCGCGGCGCATCTCGCCCTGCGTTCCCTCGGCCGCGGCCGTACGCTCCGAGCCCATCGTGGCCCCAAGGTAGACGCCGTGGCTCCAGTTAAAGCTTTGGAAAACCAGCGGCACATCGCTCATGCGGCGACCGCCGAAAATGATGGCCTTAATCTCAACCCCGTCCGGGTGCTCCCAGTCCGGGTCAATCGCGGGGCAGTTTGCTGCCGGTGCGGTAAAGCGGCTGTTCGGGTGCGCGGCTGCGGAGTCCGACTCGGGCGTCCAGTCGTTGCCCTTCCAGTCGATAAGGTGGGCCGGGGCCTCCTTGGTCATGCCCTCCCACCAGACGTCCCCGTCATCGGTCAGCGCGACATTGGTAAAGATCGTGTCGCGGCTGCAAGAGGCCATGGCATTGGGGTTCGTGTCGTTCGAGGTCCCGGGCGCCACGCCGAAGAACCCCGCCTCGGGGTTGATCGCGCGGAGCTTGCCGTTGGGGCCGGGCTTGAGCCAGGCGATATCGTCCCCCACGCAGGTAATTTTGTAGCCCTCCATTTCCTTGGGCGGGATGAGCATGGCGAAATTCGTTTTACCGCACGCACTGGGAAAGGCGGCCGTGACGTAGCTCTTCTGGCCACTGGGCTCTTCCACGCCGAGGATGAGCATGTGCTCGGCCATCCAGCCTTCGTCCCGGGCCATGGTCGAGGCAATACGCAGGGCGAAACACTTTTTCCCCAACAGCGCATTACCGCCATAACCCGAGCCATAGGAGACAATCGTCCGCTCTTCGGGGAAATGCACGATGTGGGTGTTCTCAGGGTCGCAGGGCCATACCGGACCTGTCTCACCCGGCTGGAGCGGGCAACCCACCGAGTGCAGGCAAGGCACGAAGAAACCGTCGTTGCCCAAGGCTTCGAGGACCTTGTCCCCCACCCGCGCCATGATACGCATATTTACCACCACGTAGGGCGAGTCGGTGATTTCCACCCCGATCTGCGAAATGCGGCCACCGACCGGGCCCATGCTGAACGGGATAATGTACATCGTGCGCCCCTTCATGCAGCCGTCAAAAAGGCCACGCAACTTACGGCGCATCGTGCGCGGCTCCTCCCAGTTATTCGTCGGTCCTGCGCCGTGCTTGTTTTGAGAGCAAATAAAGGTGCGCGACTCGACCCGGGCCACATCGCGGGGATCAGAGCGAAACAGATAGCTGTTCGGGCGTTTGTCCTCGGCCAACTTCACACACATGCCTGCCTCGATCATCTCGGCAAAAAGCGCATCCGCCTCCGCCTGCGAACCATCGCACCAGTGCACCGACTCGGGCTTGCACATCTCGATCATCTTGTTCACCCACTTAAGGAGGGCAGCGTTATCAGTTTTGGGGTCCGGTTTTTCCGTAATGCTCATGCGTAGCGTTTGGGTTAATATAAATTCGTTGAGCACTTGAATAACCCAAGATATTCTCCCACAGCAACGTAAAATCTCATGCGTGTTCCCATAACAGAAATGCTGCATGAATACCAACCAGGATGGATTGCGCTAATGCACGCGGGACAAATGGCATTGAGCAACCCGTACCAATACTGTAATTTCAGGTAATTTTGAAAATTACAATAACACTAAAGATCACGCATAGCCTGAAGGAGCGCTGTGACGTGCCCAAAGGCACGGGTCAGCTTCTGCCTCCTGGCTTGCGTGTAAGTGCCTTTGCGTGGGTTTCGGGGCCAGCCCATGGCCTTTCCCGCTTCTGGCTTCTTTATGTCTAACATCACGTTTCCTTCCCGTTATTTCCCAAAAGTTTTCACCACAAATGGTATGACCTTCCCCTCTTCGCTGCGGGCGATTTTTTCCATGACATTGTCTGCCAGCGAGACGAAATCCTGGAGCCCCTTCATCATTTTATGAAACTCCTGAGCTTCTCCGCCCTTCATGCTTCGGCTGTCATCGCGCATGCGCCCAAGCATGTCCAGGATCGGCTCGATTTCGCGGCGCTTGCGCTCACGTGTAACAATACAGAAGATGCGCCAGACGTCCTTCTCCGCCTCAAAGTACTCCTTGCGCTCGCCTTTGACGATGAGGGTGCGAATCAGGCCCCACCCCACCAGCTCACGCAGGTTGGTGTTGGCATTTCCTCGGCTGATCTGGAGCTCGGCCATAACCTCGTCTGTCGTCAGCGGCCGTGCGCTGACCATGAGCAGGGCGTGGATCTGAGCCATCGTGCGGTTGATGCCCCACGCGCTCCCCATCGCCCCCCAGCTCCCGATGAACTCATCGCGGGCTACCTTCAAATCGCTGGGCAAAGCCACATCGGCATTGTTCTTATTTTTCATACTTTCATTAAGTAATGAAAATACAGTACGTCGTCAAGCTTGAGATGCTCTATTTCATAGCGATAAAAAAAATGTGGTCAGCTGCGCGTAGCTAGATGCTAAAAGTTATAGCTCAGCCTCGTGCGACTCATGAGAACCTAGACCGGGAAGATGGGGGATATGGTGCGACGCTGACCGGGCTCCAGGACGATCTCCTCCCCTTCGGCCACGATTTCGTCGTTACGGTAAATCTGGCAAGTAACGGGCTCGTCGCTCTCTGGAGCGACCCACTGCCACTTGCCGATCTCGACAAACTCCATAGGCACGCCCTTGTCAGTGGAAAGCCCGGGGCCCGTGCCGCGCACGTAGGGCTTGTTGCCGATACCGATGAGCACCTGGGCCACGAGTGTGGTCGCATCCTTGGGGGCACGCTTGCGCTTCTTTTTCTGGGCTGGCGGCACCTCGCCAAGAAGGTCGGTTTCTGGCTCTAAAGGTTCGTCAAGCTCCTCATCATCGTCGGCGTCAAGCTCAGGTTCCGGGGCACTGAACTCGATCTCCCCAAACTCCTCCAGTTCCTCGCGCTTTGCCTTGTCGAGCTTGCTGGCCGCACTGGCTTTTTCCACGGTGGCCGGAACGTCCTTGCGGGCATCGACAAAGATCGGCTCGTTGCTCTGTGCCTCGGACTCATCCGTGTCGGGCTCGGTTAAGTCGTCGGCAGCATCAGGTTTGGTTTCGTCGGCAGCGTCGTCGGTCTGAGCAGGTTCATCGTCGTCATCTGAACTCTCATCGGCCATCGCCTCCTCGTCCAGAAAGTCGGTGCTGAGGGAGTCCTCATCAACGTAATCCTCGTCGTCGTCCTCATCCTCGCCCAGCTCCACATCTTCAATCGAAAAGGCGGCCTCATCGTCCTTGGCGGGCTCGGGTGTGGATTCCACATTTTCGAAACCAGGCTCGGGATCAGCCGGTGTAGCCTCCCTTGCTGTCTCAGGCTTCTGTTCTGCGTCAGCGATGTCCTCGGAGAAGTCCGAGGGCTCGACCGCCTCGTCGCTCTCGTTTTCGCTGCTGGGGACAAAGTCGTCCACCACGGTGTCGGCTTCGCGACGAGCGGCGGCCTCCTTGACCTGCTCAAACTGGAGCTGCTCGATCTGGCTGGAGAGGTTAGCCAATGCGACTTCGATCCCACCAATGAGGGCCGCGGTATCCTCTGCGCCGGGAGTCTCACTGATCGCCTTGGTCAAATCCTCACGCAGGTTGGCCAGCTCGCGGGCAAAGTCGCTACGCTCCTTGGCGCGCAAGGTCCGGCTCTCGTCCGCCTTGGCAGCCTCGGCCTGAAAACGCCCGATCTGCCCCTCAAACTTGGACGACATCTGCTCGGCCCGGTCAGCCATCTGTGAGACCGCGTCTGAGATAGCTTTGATCTCGCCCAGGGCAGCCTCAATGCGCTCGGTATTCTCCTTACTCTCCTGCCCCAGCTCGAAGGCGGCAAAGTTGAGTTTGTGCTTAAACTCGAGGTAAAACGGAATGAATCCCAATGCCGCGCCCATCGTAACGCAAAAGGTCACCACCAACGCCTGTAGCGGACTCATGGGCCCTTCCCCACTGAAGGCAAAGATGACACCGATCGCGACGAGGATAACGTCGGCCACGATCATGCTGATTTTTTGGAGCCGAAAACTATTTAAGTCCTGCATGGTATAAGCTGGGCTGACTTTGGGGGAAATTACCCGCCGAGACAAACACATTTCCGGCCTAGCCCCACCAGACCACGCAAACAGACAGCGACCGTGGTAAACGCGTGGCGTGCAGTTACATGTCCTTGGCGTAGGGCATCCACTTTTTAATTACCGCGCTCAGTTTACCCGAGCTGCGGAAATCCTCCAGAAAGGCGTTGGCCTGCTGGAGGAGCTGGGTGTCGTCCTTGCGGATGGCCCAGGCGAGGTATTCCTCGGTCAGCGTAACGACCAGCGGGGCCAGCCCATCGCTCTCGTACTCGGAGGACATCCACCAGATGACAGGCGAGTCGTAGATAAACATCTCGATCTTGCCCTCGGCCAAGTCGCCCACTGCGTTCTCAATATCCACGTAGGGCACGCGCTCGGCATAGATGAAGTTCTCCTGCACAAAGAGGTCGCCCGTGGTGCCGCGCTCGACCCCGACCTTGCCCTTGGTATTCATCAGGCCCAGTGTGCTGCCGTACTTGTTGACGTCTGCCCGACGCACCAGCGGCATCTGGCCGACCTTCATGTAAGGCTGGCTGAAGTTTACCCGGATGGCACGCATCTCGGTAAAGGACATGCCCGACATGATAATGTCGATACGGTTGTCCAGGAGCGCAGGGATCAACTCGTTGAATTTGAGCTGCACGTAAACCACTTCTCGATCGAGGTATGCCCCGAGGTGCTGGGCGAGATCTGCTTCGATACCGGAGACCTTATCCCCCTGAGTGAAGATGATGGGCGGACCGGTGGGAGTGATGCCCACGCGCAAGACCTTGTCGCTCGGCTTGTGGTCGCTGAAGTTCGGGGCCAGCGGGCCGTCACCGTCCCCGGCAGCATGCGCACTGACCAAACCGGCCAGGATAAGGGTGCAGAATATCCACAGACGGGCGAGGTGCCCTGAGCTCGTTGTACGGTTCATGGTATAAGCGTTCGACTAGGCTATGGTGAATGACTCGGCAAGCACGAAGCCTAACCGAGTTGATACTTCTCCTTAATGACTTCAACGATGGCCGGGTCGGCCAACGTGGTGATGTTGCCCAGCGGGCGGTCTTCGGCAATGTCGCGCAGCAAGCGGCGCATGATCTTGCCAGAGCGGGTCTTGGGCAGGTCGGAAGAGAAGATGATTTTTTCCGGACGGGCAAACTTGCCGATCTTTTCATCCACCATCTTGACCAGTTCCTTGCGCCACTGGTCTTCCGTGCCCTCGGCTCCGGTGCGGATGATGACAAAGGCAACTAGACCCTGCCCCTTGATCTCGTGCGGGACACCGATGACGGCACTTTCCGCCACCGCCGGGTGCGCCACGCAGACGCTTTCCAGTTCGGCCGTACCGATGCGGTGTCCGGAGACATTGACCACATCGTCCACGCGGCCTGTTACCCAGATATAGCCGTCCTTGTCCTTGATCGCGCCGTCTCCGGGGAAGTAGTATTTACCGTCCCATTTGCACCAGTAGGTGTTCTTAAAGCGTTCGGCGTCTCCCCAGATGCCACGCAGCATGCCCGGCCAGGGCTTGCGCACGCAGAGCAGGCCGCGTTCGACTTCGTTACCGGCCTCGTCAACCACGGCGGCGTCGATGCCCGGGAAGGGCATGGTGGCCGAACCGGGCTTGGTCGGGATGGCTCCGGGCAGTGGCGTAATCATGTGACCGCCGGTTTCGGTCTGCCACCAGGTGTCTACGATCGGGCAGCGCTCTGCACCGATAACCTCGTGGTACCACATCCAGGCTTCGGGGTTGATCGGCTCACCCACAGTACCGAGCAGGCGGAGGCTGGAGAGGTCGTGCTTTTGCGGAAACTGGTCGCCCCACTTCATAAAGGCGCGGATAGCGGTCGGCGCAGTGTAGAAAATGCTGACCTTGTACTGCTCGACGATGTCCCAGAAACGGGCTTCGTCGGGGAAGTTCGGAGCGCCCTCGTACATGACCTGTGTGGCGGCGTTGGCCATCGGTCCATAAACAATGTAGCTGTGCCCGGTGATCCAGCCCACGTCCGCCGTACACCAGTAGACGTCCTCCGGCTTCATGTCGAAGGTCAGCTTGGTGGTGTAGTAGGCGTAGACCATGTAGCCGCCAACGGTGTGCATGATGCCCTTGGGCTTGCCCGTTGAACCGCTCGTATAGAGCAGGAAAAGCATGTCCTCGGCGTCCATCTCTTCTGCGGGGCATTCATCCGAGACGTCTTCGGCTTTCTGATGGTACCAGTGGTCGCGGCCGTCGGTCCAGTTGTGGGCAAAAGGCTCCTTGTCCAGGTGACGCTGTACGACCAGCACGGACTCCACGCAGTCGGAACCCGAGATGCCGTCGTCCACGATGTTCTTCAACAGAAGCTCCTTGCCGCGACGCCATGCGCCGTCAGCGGTGATGACGCACTTGGAGGAAGCATCGGTCACACGGTCGCGTACGGACTCGGCAGAGAAACCGGCAAAGATAACGGAGTGGACCGCACCGATGCGCGCGCAAGCCAGCACGGAGATGGCCAGCTCGGGAATCATGGGCAGGTAGATGGCGACCGAGTCACCCTTCTTGATACCGAGGCCCTTCAAGACATTGGCAAAGCGGCAGACTTCGGCCAGGAGTTGCTTGTAGGTCAGCACGAGCTTATCGCCCGGCTCGCCTTCCCAGAGGATGGCCTGCTTATCCCCCAGCCCGGCTTCGACATGGCGGTCGAGGCAGTTCAGGGTAACGTTTGTCTTGCCACCCTCAAACCACTTGTAGAAAGGCGCGTCGTCTGCGTTGAGCACGCGATCCCAGGGCTTGGTCCAGGTCAGCTCAGAGGCAACGTCTGCCCAGAAGCCTTCAGGGTCTTCGATGCTGCGACGGTGCAGTTCCTGGTAAGTCGCCATGCTGCCCACGTGGGACTTGGCGGAAAATTCAATGGAGGGCGGAAACAAACGGTCTTCAGAGGCCGGGGTATTGGACATAAATGAGAGATTATTGGGGTTTACGTTTGCGCCATCATTTCATCCCATCGCGTTCGGTCAAACGCAAATTAGGCAAAGACGCCTCCGGACGCTTTCGATTTGCTTTCCGGCAATCTCAGGCCAGTCTGAAATGCATGGAAATACGCCGACTGGCCGTCTCGGAAATGACCGGAGATAATCGCTCCGGACGCTTCCACGGCATCCTGCACGAATTGGCCCGGCACATTCCCGAGATCGTGCATTTCCCGGCTGGCATCAAGATGGCCGGCTGGCGGGCAAAGCTCATCAACCGCCTGTACCGAAACGGCAGTTCTGAGGAAATCTGGCACAAAAAACAGCGCAGCATATTCTCCTACCGCGCCCGCTCTGCCTACGCCGAGGAGCAGATACTGGCCCACGAGCCCGTGCCGGATCTTTGCCTGCAGATGCTTCAGCACTTTTGCCCCTTCATGATCTCGCGCACCCTGCCCTACGTCATCTACATGGACTACACCATGGCCCAGGCTGCCGAACGCTACCCCCTATGGACGCGGGGTCGCAGTAAACTCCAGCTCGCCGCCCATATCCGCGACGAAGGCATCGCCCTCCGCCATGCCCGCCACCTCTTTACCTTTACGGAGAACACCCGGCGCTTTGTGATTGAGCGATTCGGCATTGCCGAGGACAGCGTTACCACCGTCGGCGTGGGCTGCCCGCATAAGGAGTCCGCCCCACGCAAGCACCTCAACCCCCACCACCTGCTCTACGTTGGCCACGAGTTTGAGCGCAAGGGCGGCAGGTATCTGTACGAAGCCTTTTCCCTGCTACGGGAAAAGTACCCCGAGCTGACCCTGAACGTCGTGGGCGAAGATGCAGACGATCCGCCCGAGGGCGTCAACCGCCTGGGCAAGGTCACCGACCCCGCGGAGATGAACCGCCTCTACGCCGAGGCCGGGCTCTTCGTCCTACCGTCCATCTGCGACCCCTCGCCGCTGGTCATCGCCGAGGCCATGCACCACGGGCTCCCCGTGGTCAGCACGGCGGTCGATGGTATCCCGGAAATGGTCCTGGAGGGAAAAACCGGCTCACTGGTACCGCCCTGCGATAGCCGTGCTCTGGCCGACGCCATTGAGACCATGCTGCACAAGCCCGAATCCGAGCTCCTCACCATGGGGCAGGCCGGACGTGCCCACGCCTTGAAAACCTTTAACTGGGAGCGCGCGGGCGAGCGCATGTGGAACGTCCTCAAAGCCCTCTAGGCACTTTTTTCCCAAGCACCATGTCCAAGCCAAACACACTCATTATGGGAAGCGCGACGGGGTACACCTTTGCGCAGATCGCGCACTTCGTCAAAAGCCTTCGGGGCAGCGGATACACGGGCGACCTAGTCCTGCTCACGCACGAACTCAGCCCCGAGGACAGCGCCGCCTTCGCCCAGTACAAGGTCACGGCAATCCCGGCCGAGGAAACGCTCCGCCGCTGGGGCGATGACTTCAAGTACCGCCGCTTTCACGGGCGAAAATGGGGCAAGCTCCACCGTAGCTACTTTTCTACCATCGACAAGTTGCCCGTCACGCGGAGCTGTCGCGACGCCCTGCTCGGCCGGGCCAACCGCCTCTTTCACCACATTGCCTGCTCGCGCTACTCCTACTACCTTCAATACCTGAAGGGACCCGGCAGGCACTACGAGCAGGTCATCTTTGCCGACGTGCGCGACGTGGTTTTTCAGGCCGACCCCTTTGCTTCGCTCGATGGGGTTGAGCTGGGTTTTGCCCTTGAGCCCCGGCACTACCTCTACGGCTCGGGGACACCCGATGATGGATGGCTGAAAAAGCTCTACGGCGAATCCGAATGGGAGACCCTCCACGGTAAGCGTACCTCCTGCTGTGGCACCCTCTTTGGGACGCGTACGGCACTCATCTCCTACCTCGAAATCATGTGCCGCGAGATGGCCCGCCTCTCGACTAGCATCATGGGCTACCACGGATTTGACCAGGCCGCGCACAACTACCTCTGGCACCGGGGCGCCTTCGGCCAGCCCACCCGCTTCGAGAACTTTGACGGCCCGGTCTTTACCATGGGCACAGCCAAGCCGGAAACCATCCGCCAGAACGCGGTCGGGGAAATCATCAACGAGGACGGTTCCGCCATCGCGGTCCTGCACCAGTTCGACCGTCACCCCGACCTGGAAGAAACGCTGCTCAAAAAATGGAGCGAGGCGTCCTTTTAAAAGAAACGCCCCGCTTGTGCTACTACTACTACTATTTTACTTACTGCTACTATTGCCTGTAAGAAAGTGACTGTGCTCGAAAACCTGATGCTAACGCTTGGGTAGAGAGCTGATTTGAAGATACAGACCGCAAGCTCTGAGGAAAGTTCGCATAAATTTCACGTAAAGTTTTCCGTTATTTTGCGCAGAAAGGCCATCTCACTGATTCTGCGACGAGCTAACAAAATAAGCTTAGACCCAAAAGACTCGCGACAATAAGCACTTATGGCACAGCACTTGCTTACAATCGCACCCGTTGCGAGCTAAGCTGGCAGCCTGCTACGATCAACTACTACACCACTCGCGCAGTCGATTTTCTCGGCTGCGCGTTTTTTTATCTACACAAAAAACAGGCCGGGCGAACCCGGCCTGCAAATCACTCAATCACACATAATCGGTGCACCCGCGCAAGGGTGCCGATGAATCCTTAAAGGTCGTCGTCGTCGACAGACTCCAGAGCGGACGCCTTCTGGTACTCAGTCACGCGCCCTTCGAAAAAGTTCTGCTCCTTTTTCATATCGATGGCCTCCGAGAGCCAAGGGAAGGGGTTCTTGATGCCGGGGTTGAGAATGGGCAGCCCACAGCCTTCAAGGCGGCGGTCGGCGATGTAGTCGATGTACTGCTCGAATTCTTCGGCGGAGAGACCCAGCGCGTTGACCGGCAGGCAGTCACGGATGAACTCCTTTTCCAGCGAAATGGCTTCCTTCATCATATCGACAAGTTCCTGGCGGAAGGACTGGGTCCACATGTCAGGGTTTTCCTCCACGAGGTCCATGAGCAGGTTGCGCAGGAGGTCGATGTGGTTGGACTCGTCGCGCAGGGTATAACGGAACATCTGGCCGATACCGGGGAATTTGTTCTGGCGGTAGAGTGAAAGCACCATGCCAAAAAGCCCGTAGAACTGCGTCCCCTCCATGCACTGGCCGAAGAGGAACATGTTTTTGGCCAGGGCCTGCTTGTTCTCGGTCTTGGACAGGTCAATGTCCCGGCGCATGGAGCGGGAGTTCGACACAACGAAGTGCGTCTTTTTCTCGATGGTGCTGATGTCGCTAAACATGGCCTCGCACTCGTGCGGGTTGATGCCCAGCGAGCTAATCATGTACACGAGTGAGTCGGCGTGAATGTTCTCCTCGTGGGCGTGGCGTCCCAGCACGAGCTTGAGCTCAGCAGCGGTCACGAGATCACGGATGACGTGCTGGATGTTGTCACCCACGATGCCCTCGGCGGCAGAGAAGTAACCAATGGCCATCTTGATGATCCAGCGGTCGATGTCCGTAATCGCCCCGGAAGTATCCCGCCACTGCTCACAGTCCTTCTGCATCGGCACGTCTTCGGGCTCCCAGTGGTTCGCCTTCATGTTTTTATACAGGTCGTAGGCCCACTGGTACTTGAGCGGGAGGATGTTGAAGAACATCGTGTCGCGGCCGTTGATGACGGACTTTGCGGCGAGGGCTTTTTCGGCCTTGTCCTTGTCGAGGGTGAAGGACTTGTTTCCAATCGTAATCGTGGTGGTTTCCATGCGTATGCTCCAGAAGCTATTTATTTACAGGGGATAAAGGACGGGTTTTATTCGCACATGCCACAAAACTGTAACCTGGCGACCTAAAGTGACGTGGACAAGGATGAGACTTGCGTGCAGCTTTGTCAAGGCACACCCCTAAATCTAGGGTTATTTTTCACATTGCCACACTAGATATAGCAAAAATACAACAATGCATCGAGCTAAAGGCTTGGCAGAACAGGACTTGCTACACGCATAGCACAACTCAACGCCAGCTGGATGCGGCGACAACCGTTAAATCTGCTTTCTTGTCCACGAGTTATTCACAAGCAGCTACGAAGCCCATCAGCATGGGATTTACACCATTCTGGCCGGTGGAAATTCCGCCCGCGGGCGCAACTTTTTCGCGCTGCTGGTGATTACTCCTATGTGAATCTAGCCATGGCCAACTCCCTTCCTGCTTGGCTGCCCAGTGAAAACATGCCAAACAGTAACACCATGTCCGCAGAACTTGCGCAAGGTGCCGATCCCGACGCTGCCCTCATGCTGGAGGTTGCCGCCGGGAGCGAGCAGGCCCTGCGCATGCTCATCGAAAAGTGGCAAAAGCCGCTGATTAACTTTTTTTACCGCTCGCTGGGGTCCGTCGAGCAATCCGAAGACCTCGCCCAGATGGTGTTTATCCGCATCTACCGCGCGGCTAACCGCTACGAACCCAGCGCGAAATTTTCCACCTACCTCTTCCACATCGCCCGACGGCTGCTGATTAACGAATACCGCCGGCAGAGCCGAAAACCGCTGGAAGCCGTTGACCCGACCGAGCTCACCGGCAGTACACCGGGGCGGGATAAACTCCGCCTGCTCGAAATCGAAGAGGCCTTCTCCCGTGCCTTGGAGAGCTTGCCAGAAAACCAGCGCACCGCTATCCTATTACTCAAACAACAAGAACTCAGCTACGAACAAATTGCCCAGACCATGGAGGCCAGCGAGAGCGCCGTCAAAAGTTGGATCCACCGGGCTCGCCAAAAGCTGAAGCAGGAACTTTCCGATTTTTACCCATCATGAACGCCGATAACACACCGTCCGACTCTCTGGACAAGCGCCTGGCGTCACAACCCGTAACGCCCAAGGCAGACTTCACGGAGCGCACCCTCATGCGCATACGCGAGGAGGTCGATGCTCCCATGGATACCGATGCCCAGCTCGAATCCTGGCTCGAAGCGCAGCCCGTATCGCCCTCGGTGGACTTTACCCAGCACACGCTTGAGGCCATCCGCCAGAGCGCACCCGAGCAATCCGATCGACGCCTCCTCGGCATGCCAGTCTGGGCTCTCACCCTCGGCGGCATGGCCGCCGCGCTGGCCATTGGCGCCCTCGCCTTTCAAGCCCTTTTTCAGCACGCCTACGATCAGGGCGCAGTCGTCGTGAGCACCCTGCCCGACGGCGTCGTGGGGCAGTCAGCAGACAGCAGTACCGACCCCGTCAGCAATATTGACGACACCCGCATGGTAGCCAAAGTCACCGTTGAGGACACCAGCTTGCCCGCCACCCCGGTGGACATGCTCCTGGCCGATAGTGACACTGCCGAAGCGGCCTACGCCGACGTCCTCATCCTGCAGGATGCCTTCGCCGAGATCGACGACCTCAGCGACGCCGACACCATGGAAACCCTCATCGCCTTTGTGAACTAATCATGCCACACCTGCACCCGATTTTTTCCCGTTTACGCCACCTTGCCCTGCTCGTGCTGCTCGGCAGCACAGCCAGCCTGTGTCTGGCTCAGGACAAGCCACCGGCCGGGCCATCTCACTTCCCGCAGGACCGCGAGGCGCCGCTGCCTTACCTGCAGGATGAGAGCGGCGCGAAACCGCCCCCCTCCGCCGAGGATCTCCAGCAGGACCTCATGTGCGAGCGACTCGAAGTCCTGGAAAAGTACCTCTCCATGTCACCGGAAAAACTGGCCCGCATCCGTGGCGTGATTGAGCGCATCGAGCAGATGTCCCCCGAGGAGAAGGCCGAAATGCGCGCACGTATCCACGAGATGCGCGCAATGGACCCGGACCGACGCCAGCGTTACATGAAGTACCAGGAAGAGATCAGTTGGGAAGACCACATGATCCTGCGCCAGTACTTTGGCAGCCTCAGCCGCGAGGAACGCCGCGCCATGCGCGAAGCACTCCGCGACATGAATGAGGACGAGCGACGGGCTCACCGCGACGCCACCATCGCCAAAGCAAAGGAGCTGGGCTTTGAGGCTCCTGAGCGCGCTGGGCCAGATGGTCCCGGCGGGGGCAATCCTCCCCCTGCTCCTTCTGCTCCGAAAAAGTAACAGCCCCCTGTAGTGGGAATGTCGATACGGCCACATGCGCTTGCGCTTGACCATAACATGACACCTTTTCCAGCTAGTCTGGCTTTGCCCTAAATTCAGCCACCGCACCCCCTTTTGACAGGCCTGAATCAAGCAGCACAAAAAAGCGATTTTTTGGCGAAAAATAACTTAACTAGAGTGGAATTTCGTCCGTTAAGTAATATAGTAATAACATACCCTTTAAGAAAAACCCCGTTTCACTAAAAACACACTTTTTTTTGAAACAAACCCTCAGCTTAGTAGTCTAAATCTTTATCATCCTTTTGCCTGCCCTATATGGGTATTGGCAGATAGTAGCGTAGCATAGCAACCGAAGTAGCGAGACAGATCCATAGCAGAGATTCTGTCGAATTAGTGGAGCCACCTTCCCGTCCCCCCGGGAAGGTGGTCTTTTTTTTGAGAGGGGGTTTATTTAAGCTTCCATGACCGTGACGAAAGCCATTTTGGGTTTGATCTGCGTTGCATCTAATTAAACCCATACATACGCTCACTGTTATCATGTCCAAGCAGCGCATACTCTTTATTTGCACCGGCAACTACTACCGCAGCCGATTCGCCGAGGCGCTGTTTAATCACTTTGCCGAGAGGGCGAAACTCCCCTGGGAAGCCTTCTCACGCGGGCTCTACCCCGAGTGGGTGGAAGACGGCACCGAGCTCTCCCCTCACACACGCGAAGCCATGCAGGCCCGGGGCATTGCCATGCGGCACACGGGCCCGGCGCGCACGGCGCTGACGGAGGCCGACCTGCGCGAAGCCGCCTGCGCCATCGCGCTCAAGGAAACGGAGCACCGCCCCATGATGGAGCAGAAGTTTCCCACCTACGCCGACAAAATAGGCTACTGGGAAGTGCACGATATAGACGTTATCGAGCCAGAACAAGCCTTGCCCGAGGTTGAGTCTCATGTCATAACCCTCTGCCAGCAACTTTTAGAAGATCCAAGCGGAGACTTCCTTTACAGTTCATTCGCAAAGATTTAAGTTTGCCCGAACCCCTGATTCACGCACAAGCTCTTAATATGAAATCCATGAAGCAACTCATTGTCGCCCTCCTCGCCACGACTACTGCCAGCCTGTCTCTGCACGCTGACGGTGCCCCTCAGTTGAACACCGGCTCCGGACCGAACTTTAACTCGCACGGCATCGGCAGCTCTACCTCGCTGACGCAGAATGAAGACCTGTCCACACTGCGCAGCTTCGGCTGGATGTCCACCGTCGTGTTGGGCAAGATGGAGCTCTCTGAAGCAGAAAAGGAGGCATTCCTCAGTGGTGTCAAGGCAGGTCTCGACGGCGAGAGCGTCAACGCCAACCCCCGCCTCGTGCAACAGCAGGTTCAGCAATTCATGCAACAGCGCATCCAGACCATCACCCTGGCCAACAAAGCCGAGGGTAAAACCTACCTCGAAGAACTGGCCACCAAGCCCGGCATCCAGAAAAGCGATACTGGCCTCCTCTACGAGATCATCGAAGAAGGTGAAGGCCCCCACGCTACCACCAGCGATTCTGTCCGCGTCAACTACCGTGGCACCCTGATCAACGGCAAGGAATTTGACAGTTCCTACAAGCGCGGCCAGTCCGCTACATTCCCGGTTAACGGCGTGGTCAAAGGCTTCGGCGAGGGCGTCCAGCTCGTTGGCAAGGGTGGCAAGGTCAAACTCTACATCCCCTCCGATCTCGGCTATGGCGATGAGTTTAACCCGGGTAGCGATATCCCCCCCGGCTCGACGCTGATCTTTGAAGTCGAGATGATCGACCCCAAGGCCCAGTAAGGGCCTGCCCCAACGGGACAATCTGACAGCTCCCCGCTTCGGAGCACCCCCGTATCCTTGAATAACTCTATGAGAATTCCTTACCGACTCGGACTCTTCCTCACCCTTCCCTTACTTACTCAAGCTGACTCTGGTCCCACCGCACCGAGCCCAGCATTGCAGACCGCGGCTACTGCTCCGGTCATAAGCCCGGATGGGGAAGATGTCCCGTTGGAACAGTTCAAGGCTCTCGGCTACCTGGCAACCCCAGGGCCAGAGGTACACGGTATGTCTGAGGCGGAAAAGACAGCCTACCTGGAGGGGGTAAAAGCGCGTCTCTACAATGGTGCGCCTCCACCTTTGCTGAAAAAGAAGCCGAGCTGGCTGATGAGTGCGCAGTTCCTTGAAGAATGGGCCAATCACTACAAGCCGTTCGTGCAGCGGATAATCGCGCACAACCGCGAGCAGGAGGACGCGCTCTTTGCCCAACTGGCCAAGGACCCCACCCTTCAGCAAACGGAAAGCGGCCTGTTTTACCAGATACTCGTCCCCGGTGATGGTCCCAAGCCCAAGCCAGGCGACATCGCGGTCGTTGACTTCAGGGCCATGCTCATTGACGGCACAGTCTTCACCGACACCTACGTACAGGGCGAAAGCGTGCAGCTCCCGATCGCGGGCCTGCTGCCCGGCTTACGCGAAGGCCTGCAACTGGTCAACACCGGCGGCCACCTCAAACTGTATGTCCCCGCTGAGTTGGGCTTTGGCAGCGAGATGAACATCTATAATCCCATGCCCCCGGGCTCGACCCTCATCTACACGATCGAACTGGTCGAGCTAAACCCCAGGACTGACAAGCAAGCTGGCAAGTAACTGCGCCTTCCTCCAAGCAATCCGTTTTCCGCAAATGCGGACAAAAAAAGCCCTCCACGATGTTCGCGGAGGGCTTTTTAAAAGTGGGTGTGGGCGCTCGCCACGCGCTCTTTCCCGTGCAACGACATTAGGCGCTCTATCCCGGAGGATGGCTGTCGTTTCCCCGACGCTATTCCCGGTGGCATCTACGGGTCAGCGGGCTCATAGCAGGCCCGTCAGGGAAGTTACCCTCCCTGAGTGTATTGGGTGAGGCCTTTCAGCGCGGTTCGGTCCTGTCCCCGTCGGGACAATCGACTCGCCGCACCGGGTTGGGGTGACGCTGTCTCGCCGCCTCAACCCTGTGTCCGCAGGGTCGGCCTCCAGCCAAAGCCGGAGCGTTGGCCCTGCGGTTACGGGTCTTGCCTCTTAATCGTCCTGCCGGAGCGGCCCGGCGAGTCGACGGCTCTGTACGGGGCCATCTCTCGCCGCCACAGGCTCACAGAGCCAGGGGGACATCCCTCAGATCACATTTCGCGCTGACAGCGCCGTCGAAACGGTTTTCCGTTCCGCCGACGTTTTGCATGTTTCGGAACGCGGAGGCGCCTTTGCCCGGCACCACCTGTCCCGCTCTCCAGCAGCCGACCTTTTCGTGTCATCGTGAGATGACCTTTTGGCGACGTGCCGTCGCCGGTCGTTACACCGTGGAGGACTGGCTCGCGGCAGCGACTCATTGACCCTCTTATAGCGCAGGGGTCGCCGCGTCACAGCTTGGACCCGGATAGATCCGAAGCTTCACTCGAGTCGCATCCGTATCCATAGGATGCTCCTCGCCGCCTTCCTTCAAGTCGTGGGTAAACCCAACGGGTCACGACAACCCGTGGGCGGAAGGGGTGACATCTGCCTGACAGGGACTCGCCGCAAAGCGCGTGTGTCAGGGGCCGGAACCGCCAGTTTGGTTGCCGACCTTTCCCCGGTTACCCGGGATTATCCTGAGGTTTGTGCACGTATCTTAGGCGCAAGTCCTGGCAAGCCAGAAGCGTTTCGGAGCCGTGCAACCTTTTCTGTCAAAGAACTGACAACAGTAAAACGCAGACTTGCCCAAAAGTCAAGCGACGGGCACCATAAGCAACTAAAAAACAACAACTTGTGAACAATTCCCAGCATAACAAAAGTGCATATGTTAACAAGTCTGTAACACGCTGACGCCGACATCTTTGCAATTGTTACAATGGTGAGCAACCTGCCCGCTCCCCATTCACAGCCCTGTGAACAAGTCCGTAACTCGGACTTTTCGCATCGGAGCCAAAAAAAGTTTCAAAAATTTCGGCTTCAGGTACGCGGATAAGCTTCCCTGGACGCTGTCGCATCTGCGCAATACACAATGCGGCCTAAAACCGCAGTCTTCACACCTTATCCTGAAATGCCGCCCCCATCTGTGCCTCATCCGGTAGCAAGCGGGCCAGAATTTCGCCAATAAGGTAGATCGAGCCCGCCACGACAAGGGTATCACCAGCCTCCCCGGCGCTGCATTGCCACGGAGCCGGAAACAGTGTATCGACGCTATCACCCGCCAGCACCTTTCCCGAAAAAGTTGCCGGGATACAGGCCCGTAGCTGCTCCGTACTGAGGGCACGGGGTTGATCCGGGACCAGTAGTACGAGGCTGCTGGCATAGCGCGTCATAACGGGCACAAGTGCACGCGCACGCTCCTCACCCAAGACCCCGGTTAGAATGACAGGTTTGCGCCCCTTCACCTCCACCAAATGCTTCAGGTTCTCCTCCAGCGTGGTGGCACCCTCCGGGTTGTGCGAGGCATCCAGAATCAGCTCGCGCCCGTCGGTAAGCTTTAGCCGCTGCCAGCGGCCCGCCCACTCCACCTTGCGCAGCGCACGCTGCACTTCCGCCACATCCACGGGAAACGGTGTTTGCAAGACACGCGTTACGAGTACGGCGGTGGCAGCATTCGTCCGCTGATAGCTGCCTTCGAGATTAGTTTCAGGATAATCCCCTGCCCCGGCAAAAGCCTCACGTACGCTGTGGACCACACAACCGCGCTCGGCAGCGACATCGCGGATAACGACCTCGGCCTCAGCGGGAAGCAGCCCGATGACGACGGGCTTACCGGCCTTGATAATACCTGCCTTCTCACGCGCAATCTTGGCCAGGGTGTCGCCCAGCATCTCCGTGTGGTCGAGGGCAATCGAGGTGATGACTGAAACTTCGGGTACCACGACGTTCGTCGCGTCAAGACGGCCGCCCAACCCCGTTTCAAAGATGGCCAGGTCTACGTTTTCCTCCGCGAAGCTCACCATAGCCATGGCGGCAATGAACTCAAAAAAGGTTGGGTGCAAGTTCGGGTCTTTGGCCGCGATCTTCTCTCCCACTCCACGCAGGTGCGCCACGTATTGCTCGATCACGGGCATACTCAGAGGCACGCGGTTTAGCTGTACCCGCTCGCCCAGATGGACCAGGTGCGGCGAAGTAAAGAGCCCCACCTGCCGCCCGCTACGGCGGTAGATCGCTTCCAGCATGGCGCAGACCGAGCCCTTACCATTGGTGCCCGCGACGTGGATCACTGGATAGCGCCGTTGGGGTTGTCCCAATGCCTCGGCGAAGGCCTCCATGCGCTCAATACCGTAGGTCGATCCACGGTTGCGCAGGGAAAATAAATACTGCTCGGTCTCAGAAAGTGCTTTCATGACCAGATCGAAAAAGGGACAGCGACCAACGGAGACGATGGGGCGAGCCCCCCCCTTTATCCCACCGGAAGCAATCCGCCTAGGCACTTTTTGCACAACCGCTCTTGAAAGCGTTGAGCAGGGAAGCCAGGCGCGTCTTCATCTCGTGGCGATGCACGATCTGGTCGATCAGGCCGCGCGAGAGCAGGAACTCCGAACTCTGAAAGCCGTCGGGCAAGTCCTGTTGGGTGGTTTCCTTGATAACGCGCGGTCCGGCAAAACCGATCAGCGCCTTGGGCTCTGCGATGATGACATCACCCAGCGAGGCAAAGCTGGCCATGACCCCGGCCATAGTCGGGTTGGTCAGGACCGCGATGTAGGGCAGTCCAGCATCGGAGAGGCGCTTGAGCGCGGCGCTGGTCTTGGCCATCTGCATCAGGCTAAGGATGCCCTCCTGCATGCGCGCACCACCGGAGGCGCAGACCACGATGACGGGGCACTTCTGCTCCAGCCCGCGCTCGATGGCGCGGGTGATTTTCTCGCCCACGACGGAGCCCATGCTTGCGCCGATAAAGCTAAAGTCCATTACCGCGATGCTTACCGGCTGGCCAGAAAGTTTACCCGTCCCGCTGATGACGGCGTCCTTCTCGCCCGTTTTTTCCTGGGCTTGGGTCATGCGGACGGTGTAGGGCTTGCTGTCAGTAAACTCCAGCGGATCGCCCGAGACGAGGTCGGCGTCGTGCTCCTCGAAGGTGCCGTCGTCGATGAGCAGCTCAATGCGGCGGCGGGCCTTGAGCGGGAAGTGGTACTCGCTCTTGGGCACCACCATCCAGTTTTGCTCCAGTTCCTTGTTAAAGATGATCTCCCCGGTTTCCGGGCATTTTGTCCAGAGTCCGGTCGGGATATCCTTCTTCTTCACCTGCACGGTGGAGTACTTCGGCTTACTGAAAATCGACATAACCTAGCATCTTGCACAAATAGCCCCGGAAAAGGAAGCGGAAAAATACACTCCATGCACGCCACGGCATTGAGCACCCGGCCTAGTATCTACTCTTGATCGATGAAGGGTGGGCGTACTCAAAGATCATCTCACCATCCCGGATGATTTTGATCCAGACCCCGCCTATGGTCGTCCGGAAATTACCGTAGTCCGACTTTGTCATACTTAAGTAGCTGGGAAATGTAATGAAGTGCGTGACGCGATCACGCCCCATGGTTGCAGCCGGAAACGTCCCCCGCCTAATCGACTCACCATACTCCTTGCCTTTATAACGATAGGAATACTCCACAATGTACTCCATGACGACATTGTTGAGTTGAAAGCCGGATTTGTTCATCAGCCGCAAATCGATGCTGTTGACCAGGATATAGCCATCATCGAGCAAGTCTTCTAGCATCGGCTCCTCTGTGACGACTTCCGATCCGTACTTCAGATCCTTTTTGCCCGTCATGTGGTACTCCAGCTCAAAAAGACGGTCGTGTTTGGCCAGCCGGCTGATGCCCCAGTCAATGAGGTATTGGCGGTCTGCCTCGATGAACAGATCCGGTGATAGATTAAACTCCTGCCCGTCTTCACGCTTTATGCGGATTTTATCCCCTATTACCTCAACGGGCTCCGCTTCCATCGTTCGACCATCCGTAGCGGTCAGTGTCCGGAAATCACCCGCAGCGATGCACGGCAGGCACAGAATATTTGTAATCAGTAAAAAACAGGATAAGGCTTTCATCTATGCGATGTAACCGTGCGTCTACTTATGATTCGGGCAAGGCAAATTCACTAGCCGTGTGCCAGCGTGGCCACATCGATGCGCTCGGCCCCGCCTCTGCGCAGGGCACGGGCACAGGCGTTGAGCGTCGCTCCGGTGGTAAACACGTCGTCCACCAGCACATAGCGTTTTTGCGGCTCAGCCACCTTGCCATTTTTCATGGCAAAAGCACCGCGCATGTTCTCCTCCCGCTGCTTGCGGTTAAGCCGCGTCTGGGTCTGCGTATCGCGCACGCGCTGGAGCAACTCCTCTACTCTCGCCCCATTCGCCTCGGCAGCAAAGGCTTTCGCAAGCAACAGGCTTTGGTTAAACCCACGCTCGCGCAGGCGCCGCGCATGGAGCGGCACGGGCACAAGCACCGTATGGGCCAAGTACTCGCAAAAGACGGTCTCACCCCGCAGCAGAGCACGGATGTCAGGCAGCAGATAACGCCCCTGATGGTACTTTAGTTCATGCACGATGGTGCGCCCGGCATCGCGGGCCAGCATAAGCGTGCGCCCGTGCCGAAAGGCGGGTTCGAGCTCCCGGCAGTGCGGACAGACGCGGCTGGCCAGCAGTTCACCAAAAAAAGGAAAACCGCAGGTCGGGCAACACGGCTCCTTGACCAAAAATACGTCCTTGATGCCCCGGTGGGAAAGATAACGGCAGGGCGAATCATCCTCCACCGGCTCCCCGGTCACAAGGCAATCGCGCGGATAAAGCAAGTCCAGTCCGCTGCGCGCAATCTTTGCCAGCACTGTCATGATATTGAAATAAATACTTAAACAGAAAGATCGGGAAGAACGGAATGCGGCTGCACATACCTCAATAATAGACGCGCTCCAGCCAGAGCCCCTTGGCGGGGGCGGTGGTCACGGCTTCGGTGCGCCTGGCTCCGGCCAGGATCGTAGCCACATCGTCGGGCGAGAGCTTGCCCAGGCCGACATCGATCAACGTCCCGGCCATGCTGCGGGCCATCTTGTAGAGAAAGCCGCTGCCCTCGAAAATAATCATGAGCTTGCCGCCGTTCCGGTGGACGTCGACCCGGCGCATGTCCTTGTGGGGATTGTCCTCGGAGCCGTCGCCCCGGTTGGCCCCGAAGGCGGTAAAGTTGTGCTCCCCGAGAAAAACTGCTGCCGCGGCGGACATGGCGTCCGAATCCAGCTTGCGCGTGCCGAGCGAGTAACAGTAGCGGCTGTCCCAGGGCGGCGCAAAGCCCTCGTAGAGCCGGTAGCGGTACTGCTTACCCGTGGCGGAAAAACGCGCATGAAAGCCCTTCTGTGCCCGGCTCAAACGCACGACCTGTATCCCCGCCGGGAGCCCCGAGCGGAGCGCGCGCAGGAGATCAGCCGGCGGGTGGCTCCAGTTTCCTTCGAAGTGAAAGACCTGTGCTTTGGCGTGGACGCCGGAGTCCGTCCGCCCGCTGCCGTGAATGCGTGTTTTGGCCTTAAAAATCGTCTTCAAGCGCGCCTCGATAAAGTCCTGCACCGTGTTGCCGCCGGGCTGACTCTGCCAGCCGTGGAAGTCGGTTCCGTCGTAGGCGCAGACGGCTTTAAATTTCGTCATCCCGGCCATGCTTTAATCCTCAAAATCCTCCGGCAGCGGGGCCAAGCCGGGCGCAAGCGTGTCGAGATAGTCCTGCAAGATCAGGGCCGCCGCGCGGGAGTCGAGCTCCCCCGTCTTGCGCTGAGCCTGCTTCTGCTTGGGCGTCTGGCGTTTCTTGCCCTGTATGGCTGCCATGCCGGCCTCGGCCTGCTGGGAAGTCAAGCGCTCGTCACTACGGTAGAGCGGCAGACCAAAGCGCTTCTCCAGCTCTTCGATAAAGGCATCCACCTCCTTGGCCTTAAAGCCAACCGAGCCGTCCATGTTGTACGGATAGCCCACGACGAGCGCACCAACGCGCCGACGCGTGATCTCCTGCCCGATGTGTTGCAGGCGGGCCTCACGGGTCGGCTCAACCGCTGCCGGAATGGGCACCGCCACCCCGACATCATCGCCAAAGCTGAGCCCGATACGCTTTTCACCGTAATCAATGCCGAGATAGTTCACCGAAGGTAAATTTAGAATTTATAAACTTACAAATGTGCAAATTCTCAACTGCCCATTGCAGGTAAAACTAGGTCAGGTGTTTCAAGGCCTCGGTGGCACCGACTTCTTTGACTAGGGCTTTGATCTCCTGGGCGCGTGACTTCGGGCAGACCAGCGTAGCGTCGTCGGTGTGGACCACGATGAGGTCGTCCGCGCCAACTACTGCCGTGAGGTGCTGGCCGGAGCTGATGACGATGTTGTTCGCGCCGCTGTGGACCATGGCCGTGCCCTTGAGCACGTTGCCGTCTCCGTCGGGCTTGTGGTGACGGGCCACCGCGGGCCACTCGCCCACGTCATCCCAGTCAAAGGCCGAGGGGATAGTCACGACGTTGTCGGCCTTTTCCATGAGGGCAAAATCAACGGAGATTTTTTCCATCTCGGGGTAGAACTTCGCCATGGCCTCGTCGAGCGGCGTACCCGCATCCAGGGCATCGTTCATGGCGGAAAAGTCCTTACTGTGGCTGGGCGAGTGCGCGGCAAAGGCAGCCTCAACCGTCTTGACTGACCAGATGAACATCCCGGCGTTCCAAAAGTACTCCCCGCTGTCCAGGTAGCCCTGCGCCGTGTCGAGGTCGGGCTTTTCAACAAAGCGCTGCACACGGTAGACGGGCAGGTCACCGAAAGCGGTCCACTGCTCGCCCTTGTGGATGTAGCCGTAGCCCGTGGCCGGGTAATCAGGTTGAATGCCGATGGTGACGAGTACGGGCTCGGCCGCAGCGGCGTCGAACCCCGCCTGCAAGACGCGCTGGAAGCCAGCCGCGTCGTGGATGACGTGGTCGGCGGGCAAGATGCCGAAAACGGCCTCCGGGTTGCGGCGCTTAACCAGGAGTGCGGCCAGGCCAACAGCGGGTGCAGTATCCCGCCCCACGGGCTCGCCGATGACGTTCTCGGGCTTGAGTTCGGGGCAGACCTCCAGCACGGCATCGCGCTGCTCGGCGTTGGTGATGACGAAGATGTTCTCGGTCGGCACGAGGCCCTCAAGGCGATCGAGGGTTTGTCCCAGCATGGATTTTTCCCCGACGATGGGAAGCAGGTGCTTGGGGCAACGCAGGCGGCTCTGCGGCCAGAAACGCTCACCACGTCCCCCGGCCATCACAACGATGTACTTTTCAGGCATGCGAACATGATTGATTTCCCCCGGTCCAAGGACAATAATGAAACTCCCTCTTCACTGAAATTCGTCATGTTTTCTAGAAAAAGCGGCCTGTGCCTGTGCGCCCTGACCCTCTGTACGCTCGCTTGGGCTGGCTACCGCCCCCTCGGCACCCCCACCGAGTGGACCTTTACCCGCCCCACCCCTGCAACCAACCCCGCCAATGGCGAGAAACTGGGCGACTTTCAGCCCGGGATCAAAGTTCATGTGCTGGAAAGCAATCTGGCCCAAAACACCTGGCTAGTGGAATTCCGCCGCTACGGCACCAGCCCCATCCGCGCGCAAGTCGCCATCCCCGACCTCTCTGTGGCCGACGAAAACGCCTACCAGCGCACACGCGCCGTCATCGACCAATTTCCCCTGCTGCGATTTCAGCTCGAAACCGATGACCCCTGGCCAGAAGGCTTACCGCCCTACGCGATGCGCTTTTTCGAAGACAAGCCCGTCCTCGAAGACGGCACCAAGGAAAATCCACGCAAGGTTTTCAGTTCAAACCCGGAAAAAGACGGCGTCAGTTGGGGCTACATGCCGCTGAAAGTCTCGCTCGACGATACCCGGCAGGGCGGCACGCGCATCATCGTGGAGTACTGGAACAAGGCCGAGTCTCACAAAAGCACGCTCGATCCGCGCAGAGCCTACACCGCGCTACGCGAAAACCTGGACCTCATTGAAAATGCCTTTGGTACCGGACAGGGCATGCGGGCGCGAACAGAGGGCGGAACCGGTATCAATGCACTCGGCGATGATGCGGAGAATTTCTTCCTGCCCAATGACATCCGCGCCACCCTGCGCTACCGCAACGGCGAATACCTCTTGCTCGAGCTCTCTTCCTTTAGCAAATACACCCCTCTGAGCCCGGAAGACTTCTCTCCGGAACGCCTGCATGAGCGCATCCGGCACAACGTGGGCGTCAGCGACGATGGCGAGCACTTCATCGAGGCCATCCCCATGATCGATCAGGGGGAAAAAGGTTACTGCGCTGCCGCGGTTATTGCCCGGGTGCTGAATTACTATGGTTACGAGGCAGACATGCACGCCGTGGCCAAACTAGCCGAAACGGAATACTTCGGCACCACACGGGAGAACATCCTCGATTCCATGCGCCGCATTTGCACCAGCACCCCTTTTCGGCTGAAAGAGCTACGCGAGGCCAACTACTACACGGTGAAGCAAAAAATCGACCAGGGCATCCCCATCGTCTGGCTCATCCCCGGCCACGCCCGGCTCATCATCGGCTATCACCCGGAGAGCAGCGACATCGTCTACAGTGACTCCTGGGGGCCGAAGTATGCTTTTCAAACCATGACCTACGAGGAATGCTTGAACTTGAACCGAGGCATGTACATCCTTGAGCCGTAATATAAAGCACCGTTTAATTCACGTCACCTCACATCCATCGCAAACATTACCGCCATGAAATCTATCCTCCTACTGTCCCTTTTTCTCCTGAGCACACTCCAGGCCTCCGCCCAGATGCGAACCTTTACGGACAAGCAGGGCCGCACGATGGAGGCCGAGCTCATCAACGTCGTTGGCTCTCAGGTCCGGCTGAAGCGCGCCGACGGGGCGGCCTTTAACGTCGCCCCCACGGTTTTCAGCGAGGAAGACCAGGCATTTATCCAACTGTGGATGCTGCGAAAGCTCAACGAGCGGGACAACCTCCTCACGACCAGCGCAAAGTCCTCCAAAACCCGCCCCCGTGAGGCTAGCCCGCAGGAAGTCATGGGCCGCGAGAGCCAGGGCATTGAGTTTGAGCTCTGGGAGGCCCTGTACAAGGTCTCCCTCGAAAATGAAAGCGACCTCACGCTGAAGGATTTCCGCGCCGAGTACCGCATTCACATTCTCCGCAGCGACCTGGCCGCCCAGAAACGCAACCAGGGCAAGCCCGAAATCATTTCCGGCAAGATCGACCTCCCCCCGATTGCCCCGCACGCGACCTTTGAGTTTGAGACGGTCAAGGCCAAGATGCTCAACAGTGCGCTCAAGCCCGGCTGGGTTTACTCCGAGGGCGGAGACCGCGAAAGCGAAGACCAGATCGAGGGCTTTCGCATCCGCATCTACTTCAAGGACGAATTACTTGTAGACTGGGCAAATCCGACTTCCCTCTTGAAAAACCGCTGGTAAAGGGCTCCTCGATAAAGTATTACTGCGTTATCCATGCGCATCTTTGGCCTAGTTTTCATCCTGTTTCTGCTCGCGGCCACACCCAGTCAGGCACAGTACGAGGAGTTTAATTTCAAGGACGGTCGCTCTCTGCAGGCCCGTATCGCAAGCGCCGACGAGAAGGAAGTCGTGCTCGAACGCGTTGACGGCCTGACCTTTACCCTCGATGTCTCGGTCTTCGTCCCGGAAGACCAAGCCATGATTAACGACTGGCGCTACCAGCAGCTCATCGCGACGGGGCAGTTTGTTTCGATTACAGGCACCTCCATTGCCGACAATCTCAAAGTCATCCCCGAAGAAGGCGTCATTCAGAAGGAATGGGACCTCTACTTCACCCTCACCATCACGAACAACTCAACCCTGCCCGCAGAGGGGCTCAGGCTCGAGTACCAGTTTATAACGACGCATGACTCCCTCGCCCGGCTCCAGGGCAAGGAAACCCAAGCCAAAACCGAACTGACAAACGGGAATATGGGCGGCATACAGCTCGCTCCCGGCGAGTCCAAGACCATTACTACGACGAAGAAAAAGCTTCACTCCACCCAGCTCGAAGCGGGCTGGACCTGGCCCGGCGGTGGCACGCAGTCCATCGAGGACTTCACCAGCCCCCTTTCGTGCAAACTCTACTTCCGCGACGAGCTCATCGCCCAGGCGCAGATCGCCCCCTGCCACCTCAACGAGAAGCAGGCAAAAGACGAACCTGCAGTTGCGCCGGACAAGAAAGCCGCTACTGCTGAGTAGATCAGGGCTTCACAACTTAGGCCGCGGCAACAGACGCTCATGCTTGCTGTGCCGTTGTCCAGTGCCACTATTTGTTTAACCGCTATGATTCAACCCATGCTCAGCGCTGAAGAACTCTCCCGCTACTCCCGACACATCCGCCTGCCGGATGTCGGGGTGGAAAAGCAGGCCAGCCTGCGGCAAGCTCGCGTGCTCATTATCGGCATGGGCGGGCTGGGCAGCCCGGTCGCGCTCTATCTGGCCGCAGCAGGCGTCGGCACCCTTGGGCTGGCGGATTTTGACCGCGTGGAAGCCCACAACCTCCAGCGCCAGATTTTGCACACCGAGGACAGCGTGGGGCAGTCAAAGCTCGACTCCGCCATGTCACGCCTGCGCGCGCTCAACAGCGGGTGCAAGCTCGTGGCCCATCCGGAGGGCATCACGCTGGACAACGCAGTCGAGCTCATCGGCCAGTACGATCTCGTCGTGGACGGTTCGGATAACTTCCCCACGCGCTACCTTGTCAACGACGCCGCTTACCTGGCCCGGCGACCGCTCGTTTACGGCAGCATCTTTCAGTTCGAGGGGCAAATCTCGCTCTTTGACACCCCCAACGGCGCTCCCTGCTACCGCTGCCTTTTCCCCCAGATCCCCGCCCCAGGCACCGTGCCGAACTGCGATCAGGCGGGTGTTTTCGGCGCGCTGTGCGGCATCGTCGGCAGCATGCAGTCCATGGAAGCGCTTAAGGCGCTGATGGGCATAGGTGAGACCCTGGCCGGGCGACTGCTTGTCGTCGACACCCTCACCTCGCGCCTGACCCGGCTCAACCTCAAGCGCGACCCGCAATGCCCGCTCTGCGGCGAATCGCCCAGTATTACGGACCTGCAGGCAAAAAATTACGAGTTTGCTTGCCAGAGCGAGCCCGAACAAGACAGTGACGCTAACATGGAAATCGATATCCACCAGGCCAAGGAAAAATGTGCCGCCGAGCCGGCCCCCATCATGATAGACGTGCGCGAGGACTTCGAACTCGAAATCTGCTCCATCGATGGCGCACGCCATATTCCGCTGGGTGAACTGCCCGAGAAGTACGATGCCCTCCCCCGCGACCGCGAGCTCATCGTCTTCTGCCATCACGGCGGACGCAGCCTGCGCGCGACCCAGTTCCTCCACGCTCACGGCTACGAAAACGCCGTCAGCATGCGCGGTGGTATCGACAAGTGGGCTCTGGCTTTTGAGCCCGACATGGCCCGCTACTAGGCCGTGTGAATGCTCGCCTAAAGTCTTGGCTGGTATATTTCAGCCCGGCTAACTGAGGCATTTTCCCGTCCAGCAAGCTGCGTTTTGCCCTTGGACAGCGCACCTATTGTTGGCATGCTGGGCTCATGTGGAAAGTCATACTGGCGGTAACGCTGATGCCACTCTCACTTCTTGCGCGCACGTGGGAGTTGCAGGATGGTTCCAAGATCGAGGGCGAGTTAGCCTCCTACCAGAACGGCATGGTCATCCTGGTCAAAGACTCCGGGGGCAAGGCCATGTTCTCTATCGGCAAGTTTATCGCATCCGACCAGGCACACATCCGCGAAATATTTCCCGAGGGCGACAAACAGCCTGCCAGCCGCACCATTACCCCGCAAAAGCCGAAAAAGCCAACCACCACCGCACGCGAGCCCCAACAGCAGCAACAACCCGCCAAGAGTGGTCACCCCGGCTTAAGCAAGCTCACCGTCGGCACCGTCCCGCCAAACATCACCTGGCGTATCCCCTCGACCATGGAGCTGGATGAAACCAGGCTCAACAGCTTTACGGGTAAGCTTCTCCTCGTACAGTTTTGGGCCTCATCCGTGCCGCAGTCCCTGCAGGAGATGGAGAAAGTGGCCAAGCTCTACCCCCAACTGCGCGCCGGTGGCATGGAGGTAATCGGCGTTAATATGGACACCACCCGCTCCCGCTTTGAAAGCTATAACAAAAAGCTGGGCGAACCCTGGAAGAGCTACTACGACCCCGAGCGTGTGACCGCCGCCGATTGGGGCGTCACCGCCCTGCCCACCAATGTCCTTATCGACCAGAACGGCACCATCGTGGCCGAGCATATCTACGCCGAGCAACTTCTGAGCGCGCTGGCCTACTTTACGCAGCCACGGCGCTAACGACGTGTTATACCGTTTCCATCCATAATTGATAAGATGCATGCAGCCCTACCCGGCACACTGACTTTATCATGCTTTTGGAAAGACGGTATTAGCCAACTTCATTATAAAATGCAGATGGGCACAAAATACACCAAGTGCCTAAGTGATGGCCAAACAGCTCTGCGTCTTTGCGCCTTTGCGTGAGATATTTTAGACAGGAATTTGTCTAACGGCACACTAGGTGCGTGGCAACAGCGGCATGGGGCAATCCAGCGCGAGCGCCAGTACACGGAACATTTCTGCCTCGCGGGGACTCGTCTCACCATCGTAGCTGACCACCTCCGCTGCGGCCTCCAGCAGCGACTTGCGCACCCCGTAGGCCGCATTGCCCAGTTTGTCCATCGCCGCATCGAGCGCGTCGATGTCTATCTTCTCCGGCGGCAGCAGGCGTACCTTTTCACGGACCAATGGGACCAGTTTCTCGCTTGCGCGCTGAAAGCACGCCTCCGCCTGCCCCTCGCTCTGTACCGTCAGGCGGACAAAGACCGACAGCACCAGCGACATCGGTTCGGCCAGCACACTGTAGCTGTAAATGACGTTCCACTGTTGCCGCTTGTCGCGCGGGCTGACCGCAAGGTGTTGTTTTACCATGCGCATGATGACGAATTCCAGCGGCGAGACGGCCTTATCCATGCGGGCAAGTTTTCGCAAACGCGCCTGGAACACCTCGCGCCTTTCGGGCTCCATCTCGGCCAGAGCTGGCAGCGCCAGTTCCACAATGGCGAGGTATTCGCCCCGCTCCCGTAACTCAATCCGCTTGCGCAGTTCAAGCACCTTCTCCACCAGTTCCTCCCCGGCCTCCTGCTTGAGATAGGCCAGTTGCTTGCCACGCTCATCGACTTTCGTATCGAGAATCAGGGCAAAAATCAGTGAGCGGGCTTCCAGCGGTCCACGTATTTGCAGCGCGAAGTCCGCATCGATCGACGCTCGCAGTTGCCGTGCATCTTCCAGGGCGGCCGCCTGCAGTGTCCCCGCAGCGAGCAGCATCTCATGCGGCTGAAGCGTTCTTCGCGCCGGCACACCGATAGGCTCCGGGGTAACGTGCTGCGCCTCGGGCGGCTTTGTGTCCGTACCCGGCTCGGACTCCTTGCGCGAGAAGTGCTCCCGCCTGTGGTAGATGTACTTACCGTCCCATCCCGGATCGATGCGCGTTATGCGCTGCTCCAGCGGCGGGTGCGTGGCAAACATCCCGCCTAAGTTCCGTTTGAGGGCATTGGCGAAAAACAGGTGCGCCGTCTCCTGCGTATGCGGGTTATCCACCAGCGAGTCGCCATTGCTGCCACCGATACGCTTGAGGGCATTGGCGATCCCCTCCGGGTTGCGCGTAAACTGCACCGCGGCGGCATCGGCCAAGAACTCACGCTGCCGCGAAATCGCACTCTGAATCAACCGCCCGAAAAAGACGCCGATGTAGCCGACCACCCAGAGCGTCAACGCAACCAGCATGATGATGAGAATGATACCAGCACCCCCACCGTCCTTACTTCCACGGCTTCGGCTGCTTCCTGAGATGCGCACGCGGCTAAAGGCCCGAAGTATGCTGCCCCCGGCCACAGCTAGAACAAGGATTCCGAAGAGCACGCCCATCAACCGGATGTTCAACCGCATGTCACCGTTGAGGATGTGGCTGAACTCGTGGGCGATGACGCCTTGCAGCTCATCCCGGCTCAGGCGCTCCATACAGCCGCGCGTTACGCCGATGGCGGCATCGTCAGCCGTATAGCCTGCGGCAAAGGCATTGATTCCCTCACCGGGAATGACATACACCTCTGGGACACGCGTGCCCGAGGCCAGCGCCATTTCCTCCACCACGTTGAGCAGTTGTCGCTCCACTGCCTTCTGCGTGTAGGGTTCGATGCGGACACCGCCGAGGCTTTGCGCCACCACACCTCCTCCGCCGCGGAGCTGCGCGATTTTAAACGCGCTGGACAGCCCAACCAAAAGCAAGGTCCCCCCGCCTACGCCGAGTAGCAGCTTCGGGTTCCACCACTGGAGCGCAAAACTCGGGTGCTCCACATCCTGTGCTTGAACGTAACCCATGATGAGCACGCCGACCACGTACAAGGCCGCTATGATCGCCACCACAGCAAGTGCGAAGTAGACGATCAGCGTCCCGGTTTTTTTCCGGGCCTCATCCTGACTGGTAAAGAAGTCCATAGCACCAGAGTTGGCTTAGCGATCACGCACTACAGTGCCCAAAATCCGCAGCACAGCAGGCTTAGGTAAAGGAGACCTTGGGTGCGGCCTTTTCCTCGGGGGACTCGATCTCGAACATCTCCGCCTGCTGGAAGCCGAACATCCCGGCAAAGATGACATTGGGAAAAACCTCACGCGTCGTATTGTAGGTCATAACCGAGTCGTTAAAAGCCTGACGGGCAAAGGCAACCTTGTTCTCCGTCGAGGTCAGCTCCTCGGTCAGTTGCATCATGTTCTGGTTGGCCTTCAGGTCCGGGTAGGCTTCGGAGAGCGCGAAGAGGCGGCCGAGCACACTGCCCAGTTGAGACTCTGCCATGCTCAGCTCGCGCATCATGGCCGGGTCCTCGGGACTGCCCGCGGCTTTCTGCTGGGCATTGACCGCGGTCGAACGCGCGGCGATCACCGCCTCCAGCGTTTCGCGCTCATGGCTCATGTAGCCCTTGGCCGTCTCGACCAGATTGGGGATGAGGTCATGCCGGCGCTTGAGCTGTACATCGATTTGCGAAAAAGCGTTTTTGAAGCGATTGCGCAGCGTAACGAGCTTGTTGTAGATGCCGATCACCATCAGCACCAGCCCGACGAAAATAAGAACGATAACTCCGAGAACAATATAGGCGGTCATAATCACCTTAGCCTAAAGTGGCCCTGACCCGGTGTGCGAGAAAATTCCCTACACCGGCAACGCCATGCCTGGACGCTCAACCCTGCCGCTGCCAGACCGAAGCCTGTACCGCCGTCCACTGATACTTGCGTGCGGTTTCCTTTATCAGCATGGGCATGTCCTTCTCCTGCAAGAGGGAAAAGTCCCCCTCCAGCGCCTCGCACAAGCCGTTAAAGGAGTCGCCCCCCTCGGCCTGTCCGCCCAGCCAGTATTCCGGCGGGGTGTACTGCTCCAGCCAGGTAAAGGGAGTGGTAATCACCAGCACGCCGCCGGGCTTGACCAGCGAAGACAAGCGGCTCAGGAAGCGCATCGGCTCGGGCAGGCGACAGATAAGGTTGCAGGCCATGACGAGGTCGAACTGCCCCAAATCCTCACGCAAATCCATCGCGTCCCCGGTTTCAAACTGCACCCGCGCGCGGTCAATCCCCTCCGGCACGGCAGCCACACTGCGCAGGGTGACCTTACCCTCGTGCGCTCGGGCGTAATCGAGCAGGCCCTTCGAGGCCAGCTCTTGGGCCGCCTCAATAAAGGCAACGGAGAAATCGACCCCCACGACCTCGTCGAAGTACCGCGCCAGCTCGAAGCTGGCCCGCCCCACGGCACAGCCCACATCCAGCGCCCGAGCTCGCCCAGAAGGCAGGTGCTCGCATACCAGCTCACTCACACAACGCGCGGGAAACTCCAATGCCTCTCTCGGCCCGAAGCTATAGGGTAAGACCTCCTCCTGACTCCCGTAATGAAAGAGCAGGTACTGGTTGAGCAGGGTATTGCTTTCGTAACTGGGCAGGGACATAGCCAGATGTTTAGCCTGCTTTTATGCTCAGGGCAAGCGCGGGCGGCAAATTCAGCATGGTTTGCTTTTCGCTCGCACAAACTCCCCCGTACTACTACGTTCCGGCCTATGGAAAAAATCGTCTGCTTCGGCGAAATTCTCTGGGACAGCGTTCCTGCCGGGCTCTTTCTGGGTGGGGCGCCCTTCAATGCCGCCTGCCACCTGCGTAAGCTCGGCTTCCGCCCCATGGTTGTCAGTGCCGTGGGCAATGACCTTCTCGGCGAGGAAGCCCTCGACCGCGCCAAAGCCTTCGGTCTGGACACCTTTGCCATCACCACCCACCGCAGTTTTCCAACCGGCATAGCCAAAGTCCGCCTCGACGCGGATGGCGTAGCCAACTACCACTTTCCCGAACCCAGCGCCTGGGACAGGCTGGAGCTGACCGATACCGCGCACAGCGAGCTCGCCCTGGCCGATGTCCTGGTCTTTGGCAGCCTGGCCACACGCTCCGAGCCAAATGAAGAGTTGCTCGACAGTATCTTGAAGGAAACACGGGCCTTGCGCGTGTTTGACGTCAACCTCCGTGCGCCCTACGACGACCGCCTCGCCGTGCTCACCCTCGCCCAGCAGGCAGACGTGCTCAAGCTCAACGGTGAAGAGCTCGCCTACCTCTCAAACCTCGAGTTCACCCCCGGCAACCTGGAGGGCGCTATCGGAGCCGTGGCCAGCTATACCGGGGTGCGTCGCATCTGCGTTACGCTGGGGGCCGACGGAGCTGCCTATTTCGACGGCCGCAGGATCATCATGGCAGAATCACCTGCCGTGGAGATACGCGACACCATCGGCGCAGGCGATGCCTTTACCGCTGCGTTTGTCGCTGGCTTGGCCCGCGATGACGACATGGAAGAAACCCTTCGCCACGCCTGCCAGCTCGGGGCCTATGTCGCCAGCCACGACGGCGCCATCCCCAGCTACGACCCCAATCAGGTCTTCGTCTAAGCGCTGCGCGAACAGAGCCAATAGCGTGATTCATATTTGGGGGTTGATATGCCACGCTCCACGCACTTTAGTCTATTCAACGCAGACTACCCACCGAGCTGGATTGAATAAGACGAATTTTAAACATGTTGCCCGCAGGCTGATTGAGCACAATCAGCTCGATTTCCTGCCCCTGCGCCACCACCTCAAGGGCTACTCCACGGCCTCGCTTAAAGGCGATTTCAGCGCGGGGCTAAACGTCGCCCTACTGGCTTTTCCGCAAGGCATGGCCTACGCCTTAATCGCAGGGCTCCCCATCCAGTACGGAATCTATGGCTCGGCCATCGCTGCTATCGTGGCGACTTTTTTTGCGGGCTCGCGCTTCATCACGCTTGGCCCGACCAACGCCACCTCGGTCGTGCTGGCCAGCGCCTTTGCCGCAATGGGCATCATGGCGGCGGACGAGCGGGCCGCCTACATGCCGCTGCTGCTGGTCATGGTCGGGCTGCTACTCATCGTAGGCGCCTACCTCAAGGTAGCGAATCTGATCCAATACATCTCGCGAACGGTTGTCGTTGGCTACATCACCGCCGCTGCGCTGCTCATCATCATCGGGCAGCTCAAAAACGTCTTCGGTATCCAGTTCCTGCCCGGCGAAGAAGCGATCACCTTCTTTGACAAGCTATACCTGACTTTTAAGCACATCCCGGAGGCGCGCCCGGAATCGATTATCCTCAGCCTCGGAACGCTGGGCCTCTTTTACCTGCTCAATACCCGTTTCTCCAAACTGCCCAATGTCGCCATCACGCTGGTGGTCATGTCGGGCCTGGCGGTTGCGGCGACCAAGATTGCAGCAACCCAGGGCTACGAGTTGAGCTTCCAATGGCTCTCGGCCATCAGCGTCTCGGAGTGGAAATTCACCCCTCCCGCGCTGAATTTTGACATGATTAGTCACGTGGCAAACGTGTCCATGGCCATCGCCCTGCTCTGCGTGCTGGAGGGCACCTCAATTGGAAAATCCCTTGCTGCCCGCTCCGGTGAGCGGCTCGATGCCAATCAGGAAATGTTCAGCATCGGCTCGGCCAACACCATGTGTGGCCTGTTCAGCGGTATGCCCGCCTCTGGCTCCCTGACCCGCTCGCAACTGAGTTGGGACAGCGGCGGGCAGACCCCCATTGCCAGCTTGATCAACGGCCTGACCGTGGCCGCCGGGGCCTTTGTCCTCGGCCCTCTCATTAAGTACGTGCCGCAGTCCGTCCTTGCCGTCCTCGTCATCACCATCGGCCTTTCGCTGGTCAACAAGCGCTCGATCGTGCTCGTGACAAAGTCCACCCGCGGCGATGCCATCGTCTTTTATGCCACACTGGTTTCCGGCCTGCTCGTCCCGCTCGATACCGCCATCTACTTCGGCGTGGGCCTGAGCATTATCCTCTTCCTCCGCAAGGCCGCCTCACCTGATTTGATCGAGTACGGCTTTAACGACGAGGGCCAACTGGCCGAGCTGGAGGAGAACAAAAAGCGCCGCAACCCCGAGATATCCATCATTCACGTGGTCGGCGACCTCTTCTTCGGCGCGGCGGAAATCTTCCGCGACCAGATGCGCCGCGTCTGCGAAGACGAAAACCTCAAGATCGTCATCGTCAAAATGCGCAACGCCCGCCACCTCGACGCAACCGCCGTCATGGCCATCGAGGAACTGCTCAAATTCATGAAAAAGCACGACCGCTACCTGCTCTTCAGCGAGTGCAAAAAGGAGGTTATCCGTGTCTTCAAAAACTCCGGACTACTGGAGGAAATGGGGCGCTCTGACAGCGTTTTTCCGGATACTCCACAGAATCCGACCCGCTCCACAGCGAACGCCCTCAAGCGCGCCATGAAAATCCTCGATGGTCAGCAGGCCGACATCAAAATCTACGTCAACCCCGGCACGAAGAAAAACGAGGACGCCTAGTGTCGCTTAGTTCTTGTCTAAACTATTTCACCGCAGAGACGCAAAGTCGCAGAGAGCTTCAGATATGAGCTTTATCTTAGGCAATGCCTAATGCTCTTTTGTGTTTTTTGTGCCATTTTGCGGCTATTAACTTATTCAATGAACTTGGCTA
>JAUIAM010000025.1 GCA_030425485.1 Verrucomicrobiia bacterium | reverse complement strand
GGCCGCAACTTCCACTACGGCATCCGCGAGCACGTCATGGGCGCCATCATGAACGGCATCGCCTACGACGGCATCTTCAAGACCTCCGGTGCCACCTTCCACACCTTCTCGGACTACATGCGCCCCAGCGTGCGCCTCGCCGCCCTGGCCCATTTGCCTGTCTTCTACATCTGGACGCACGACTCCATCGGCGTCGGCGAAGACGGCCCGACTCACCAGCCCGTCGAGCAGACCATGTCCCTGCGCTGCATGCCTAACCTCCAGGTCTTCCGTCCCGGTGACCCCGAGGAAGCCGCTGCCGCCTATGCCGCCGCGATCGAGAACGACAAGACCCCGACCGCGCTCGTGCTCACCCGTCAGGGCATCCCGAACCTCTCCAGCATTTCGGTTGAAGACCGCCGCCTCGGCACCCTCAAGGGGGGCTACATCGCCAAGAAGGAGTCCGGCACGCTGGACACTATCCTCATCGGCACCGGCAGCGAGCTCCAGCACGCCATGAAGGCTGCCGAAGAGCTCGGCGACGGCGTCCGCGTCGTCTCCCTGCCCTGCTGGGAACGCTTTGACGCCCAGCCCGACGACTACAAGGAGTCCGTCCTTCCGTCGAGCTGCACCAAGCGCGTTTCCATCGAGGCCGGAACCACCCTCGGCTGGGCCAAGTACGTCGGCCTCCAAGGCACCGCCCTCGGCATCGACCGCTTCGGCATCAGCGCCCCCGGCGACACCGTGATGGAAAAGCTCGGCATGACCGCCGAAGCCGTCGTCGTCGCCGCCAAGACCCTCTAGTGCGCAAGCGCGCAGCGCTTGACCCGACTCATGGGGCTTCGCCCCATCGCTCGCGTCGCTCGCTGCCCAGATACAGTCATTTAAACAAAACCGCGCTGGCAACGGCGCGGTTTTTTTCTGTCCACAGATGAACACAGACGCTTCCTATACTCTATCTGCGAGAATCCCACTAATCTGCGGACAATAACTCTCTCCCCGCTTCCTCTGCTTGCTCCTGTTCCATGCATTCCCCACTTTTTAGTCTTTGCGCCTTGGCGTCTTTGCGTGAGACTACAGCCAAAACATGTCAGACTTAGTTCGAGTACAAAAATTTTTAGCAGACCGCGGCTTATGCTCGCGGCGTGAGGGCGAGGAGTGGATTCGCGAGGGCCGGGTGAAGATCAACGGCGCCATCGCCGACCTCGGGGCCAAGGTAGACCCGGAGAAGGATCAGGTCTCCGTCGGTCGCCGCAAGATCCCCAAGCTCCCCAAGGCCAAGATCACGCTGGTCATGAACAAGCCCAAGGGCGCGCTGTGCACCAACCACGACCCGCACGCCGTGCTGACCGTTTTCACCATGCTGCCCAAGGAATACCGCCGCGAACGGCTCTTCTGCGCCGGGCGTCTGGACAAGGACAGCGAGGGTATGCTCATCCTGACCAACGACGGCGACCTGGCCAACCGCATCACTCATCCCACCGGCGGCGTGCTCAAGCGTTACCGCATTCAGGTGCAGAAACCATTCGACCCGGCCATCATCCCCAAGATGCTGCGCGGGGTCATGGACGAGGGCGAGCACCTCTTTGCCCGCAAGATCATCCCGGACACCGTGGGCGACGGTGCCAACACGCGCGTCGAAGTCCACCTCGATCAGGGGCGCAAGCGCGAGATTCGCCGCCTCTTCGAGGCCTTTGGCTATCACGTGAAGAAGCTCAAGCGCTACCAGATGGGCAAGCTCAAGCTCAAGGGCATCCCCGCGGGCGCGGTCAAGCCCCTGACCCAAGCCGAGATCGAAAGTCTTTTCGAACAATAGCAAGCGCGGCGCCTACTCCTCACCATCGTAGTAGTCAACCGACTCGCGGAAGCATTGGCGGGCGGGCTTGGCCAACCACTTGCCAGAGTTCGGATAGTGTATGAGATCGGAGAGCGTGTTATTGGCGATCACCAGAAATACGAGATTTTCCTCGTTCGAGGTGTTGCGCAACGCATGAGCATCGTCTGGCTCGCACATGCACACCATTCCTGCTGACAAGGGTTTTTCCCCACTCCCGGTGATGAGCGCACCCTGCCCGGACTCAATCAGATAGAACTCCCACTGCGAAGAGTGGCTGTGCAGCGGATAGTTCTGCTTCTGCGGTGGAATGCTTACCCGCTCTACCGCAAAGGGATGACCACCCTTTTCCGGTGGATTGTCCGGCAGAGCACCGAGAAGGCCAGACAAGTCGTAACGATCTACCACGAATTTCCCGCCGGGTGAACGCATCTGCCGCGGCTTGATTTCCTGAACATGGGCAATCTCCATAGTCGACTAGCATATGGCTCTCAACCGATTCGGCAAGCTGACAGCGCCTGTTTTCGTCAGGAGCTACCCCATGCGCTTATTTCAATTCGCACCCCATCTTGCAATGACACGACAAGGCATGCGCTGTTACCGAAAAAAGAGTGACCCGAAGGATCACAGGTGCAGTACTAGTCCTGCTGCCTAGCGGGCCTGGAGGCGGACTTTGGTCAGCTTGGCCTTGCGGGTCTGGTCCATGACAAAGGTCACGTACTTGAGCGGCACATCCTCGTCTGCCATGAGCAGGATCGCAGGCGGCTCTTGCTGCTCGGCGGCTTCCGTAAAGGCCGCGATGAGATCGTCCTCCGACGTGGGCTCGTTGTTCAGAAAATACTGGCCTTCGGTATCAATGGAGACGACGAGCTGGGTCACCTCCTTGGCCTTGCCCGCGGTTTCCATCTTGGGCGGGGTGATATTCAGCACGTCCATGTTCTTGAACTGCATGGTCATGAGAAAGAAGAAGATAAGCACGATGAGCACATCGATCAGCGGAACGATGTTGATCTCGGTCTTCTTCCGTTTGCGCTTAATTTCCATAGCGGTAGTCCGGGCTTACGCTTTCTTGGACTTGGCCAGGTCGATCATGCGCTCGACACCGACGTTGATCTGCGCGCTGAGCATGTCCACCCGGCGCGTCAAGTAGCTGTTCCCTACCAGTGCGGGAATGGCGATGGACAGGCCGAGCATGGTCGTCCCCAGCGCAAGCGCGATGCCCTGCACAAAGAGCGTCGGGTCGGGAATACCACTGGAAGGATCGATGCCACTGAAGACGTCGATCAGCCCCGTCACCGTACCGAGCAGGCCGAGCAGCGGAGCCGCGCCCACCACGATGTCGAGGATGAACATGCCGCGCTCCATGCGGGCAATCTCGAGCGAGGCAAAGGCCTTAAGCGCTTCGGGGTCTGGCGCATTGAGCTTATAAAAGAACAAAATGCGGCCGCCGATGGAGTTCGGATCGCCCTCCTGGTCCAGCACATCGCCCGTGACGAAGCTGTCCACCAGCTCCTTGGGCAGGATGCGTGAGCCGCGCAACGCTACGAGGCGCTCAACGATGATGAATACCGCCAGAATCGAGCAGAGCCCAAGCGGAATCAAAAAGGACAGACCGATGTCACCGATAAAGTCTAACATAACAAAGAGCTTACAAAAACGGGGTAAAAACTCCCCTAGCGCAAGCCCAAAGGTGCATGTCCGCACAGGACATTAAGCAGCGTTGCATCCGATGGAGGGGAGCACGCTCCCCTGTTCACGAGGCATCTACTGAGGCCTTTAAATGACACCTTTTTCTTTGAATAAACTTGGAAATTCCTCATCAGAGGCAGGGGCACAGCTCCCATAAATTGGGCAAAGCACCACGCGCTTCTCTCTCAATGCCAGCGGGTGCTACCCGCTAGACGTAGTGGAGCTTGTCAGCGACGGCTTCGATGTCCTGCTGGTCCTTAAGCAGGAGCGCGAGTGCGTCCCACTCACCGGCAAGCAGACCTTCGCGGGCGGCGGGCGGCAGCTCGCAGGGGAAGGTGTTGCCGCCGCAGTCGATCTCCATCTTTTCGAGATTGATGGTCAGCGCGCTTTCCGGGTGCGACTCCACGGCCTGGGTCAGCAGGTGCAGGGTGTCTTCGCTCACCGTGACGCAGGGCATGCCCAGCGTGGTCGAATTACCAAAGAAAATTTCGGCAAAGCTCAGGCCGATGATGGCGCGGACGCCGAACTTGTGCAGGCTCTGCGGGGCGTGCTCACGCGAACTGCCGCAGCCGAAGTTGTTGCCCACAAGCATGATGGTAGCGCCCTCGTAGCGCTCCTCGTTGAGCGGGTGCTTCTTCTTGTTGCCCTCGCCATCGTAGCGCACGTCAAAAAAGGCGTACTCCCCGAGCCCGTCAAAGGTGACGCACTTCATGAAGCGCGCGGGGATGATGCGGTCGGTGTCCACGTCGTCACCTGGCACGGGAACTGCCCGACCGGAGACCTGCTTAATTTTTTCCAAAGCTGCCATGATATAATCCTCTAGAGTAAAATGGGTAAATGATTTTGATGAATTCGGGCTAGGCGCAACGCGCCATAGGGCGCTAAGCCCCCTCAACGCCAACAGTTGCAACCTGCACGCCGAAGACCTCGCGGGCGTCGCTGATTTCGCCCTTGATCGCGGCGGCCATGACCATGACCGGGCTCATGAGCACGGTGCGTCCGGTCGGGCTGCCCTGACGGCCCTTGAAGTTACGGTTTGAGGAACTGGCGCAGAGTTGGTTGCCCTGGAGCTTATCCGGGTTCATGGCCAGACACATGGAGCAGCCCGCGCCGCGCCACTCAAAGCCGGCTTCGGTGAAAACCTTGTCCAGGCCCTTGGCCTCGGCGATCTTGGCCACGACCTGCGAGCCGGGCACGACGATAGCCTTGACGCCCGGGGCAACCTTGTGGCCCTTGAGGTACTTGGCCGCTTCCTCGAAGTCACTCAGGCGGCCATTCGTGCAGGAGCCGAGAAAAGCCACGTCGATCTTGGTCCCGCGGATGGGTTCCCCTGGATTGAGCGACATGTACTCGTAGGCTTCCTGAGCGGTGGCGCGGTCGGCGGAGTCGAGCTCGTCGAGCAGCGGCAGGTTTTCGTCGATGAAAACAGCCTGCCCCGGAGTGATTCCCCAGGTGACGGTCGGCTTGATGTCCGCGGCGTCGATGTTAAAGACGTCGTCGTACTCGGCGTCGGCGTCGCTGGCGTAGCTGGCCCACTTTTCCACCGCAGCGTCCCAGTCGGCTCCTTGCGGGGAGTACGGACGGCCCTTGAGGTACTCGAACGTTTTTGCGTCCGGGTTGACATAGCCGCAGCGCGCGCCGCCTTCGATGGACATGTTGCACACGGTCATGCGCTCCTCCATCGAAAAATTGTCAAAGACTTCGCCGCCGTATTCGTAGGCGTAGCCCTTGCCGCCACCCACGCCGAGCAGGCGGATGATATGCAGGATGACGTCCTTGGCGTATACCCCGGGACCCAGCTTGCCGCTGACGTTGATGCGGCGAACCTTGAGCGGGCTCAGGGCCATAGTCTGGGTGGCGAGCACGTCGCGCACCTGGCTGGTGCCGATACCGAAGGCAATCGCGCCAAAGGCCCCGTGCGTGGCGGTGTGGCTGTCACCACAGGCGATGGTCGTGCCGGGCTGGGTGATGCCCTGTTCCGGGCCCACGATGTGGACAACGCCCTGCTTGCCGGTGTTCGTGTCGAAGAAAGTGACGCCAAACTCCTTGGTATTGTCGCGCAGGGCCTGAATCATGGCCTGGGCCAGCGGGTCGCTGTAGGGCTCTGCCATTTCGTTGGTCGGGACGATGTGGTCGACCGTGGCAAAGGTGCGCTGCGGGTACTTCACCTTGAGCCCGAGCTCGCGAAGCATCCCGAAGGCCTGCGGCGACGTGACCTCGTGAATGAGGTGCGTGCCGATAAACAACTGCGTCTGCCCGTTAGGCAGCGTGCGCACGGTATGATCCTCCCAGACTTTATGAAACAGAGTTTTTCCCATAATGAACCGGAAAATAAAAACCCGCTTACGGTGTTTGTCAAAACACTTTGCGCCAAACCTCACCCTTACCCCTGCATGGAGCCACTATAAAAATACCAGCCCAAGCCGATGATGAACATGGCGTTGCCGTAGAGGCCGTGCTCGATGCTGACCAGGGCCAGCGACTTGGTTTTCATGTAGGTGGAGGCAAAAATCAGGCCCGCGATGAAGCTCAGCGTCGGCGCCACGGGGTTGATGAACAGCACGTGCGCGTAGGCAAAGACGACCGAGCTGGCCAGTACCATGCCCCACTTCGTCGGGAAAAAGCGGCGGTAGCGTTCGAAAAAGAAGGTGCAGAAGACGAACTCCTGCGGGATAGCCGAAAGCAGCGGGTAGAGGAAAACGATGGGCAGGATAATCTCCGGCTTATGACGCGGCAGGGCAAAGAGCCGCTCCGGGTCGTACCAGTACACAAAGAGCACCATCCCCACCGCCACGACCGCAAACCGAATCAACAGCGGGCGGAGATTCTGCCAGTTGACCTCGCTCCAGCGCCAGAGCCCGCGCAGGGTCTGGCGACCGCGCGTTATGCGTCGGTAAACCACGTAGGTATAGAGCGCCGCGCTCCAGAGGAAAAAGAACATCATCGGTGCGAGCCGATAGAGGATGATGACCGTGGGCAGGGCCACACAGAGCAGGAGAAACTCCAGCGCGAGAAGGGCCGTACGGGGCTGCTTCGCCTCGGCCCCTGCGTGTTCGTTCAGCATGTCACCCATGTGTATAATTCAGCGGGCAAACTACACGAGGTCTTAAAATATACCAGCCCCGAGGTGAGATAATGCGCCTGTAGCTCGCAGGTGATGCTACTTCAGGACGAAGCGGTTCATCTCGATATTCTGGCGGATATACTCGCGGTACTCCTTCTGCTCCAGCACCTGAATACGGAAGTAGTTATAGCCCCACTCACGTGTCGTATCACTCAGGAACGTGCTGATGTCCTCCCAGAGCAGGTTTTCCACCGAGGTCAGAAAGTGCTGATATGCCCGACTGGCCATATCCCCGGTATTCGTGCTGTGGGCCACACGTCCGCTGCGGATGTCCTCCAGGCGGTCGTTAAGCGTATTGAAGACGTTGCGCAGCTTGATGTCCTTGTAGACATTGATGTCCATCTCGCCGTTGCTGAGTGCCCACAAGTCATAGGTACGCTGCTGGATGGCATCGTATTTCTCCGAGATGTGCTTAAAGCGATCCCAGCTACCCACCGCTTCCCAGTGCTCGATATTGTCGAGGCGGTAGGCATACATTTCCTTCTTAAACTCGCCCTCAAAGTAAAACACCGCATAGGTCACAATGCCGATGACATCGCCCGTATTGTCGTGGATTACGGGGCTGCCACTGTTGCCGGGCTCTACCTTGGCCGTGTGGCGAAAGATGTTGTGCCCCATCCCTTTGATGTTGCCCTTGCGCTCCTGCACGAGTCGCTTGCCCAGCGTGTTGCCGTAAACGGTGATTTTATCCCCGTCGTCCACTTCGAACTCCACGTTCTCGAGCAGCTCAAACGGCTGATAGGCATAAGCCTTAGTCTTCTTCTTGGCCACAGGCGCGGCAGCCTTTTTATCCGTACCACTGTCCGCAGTTTTGTCTTCTGTGGTGTCGGCAACTTCTGCGGTGTCAGCCGCGGCATCCGCCTTGGGGGCGTCATCCCCACCATGCTCCACTCTTTCAGGGAAAATATCGCGGTAGTTGTCAATAGCGACAATGGCGACGTCTTCGTCCCGGGCCAGAAACAGGTTATCGAGGTTCACATCGACCTCCTTGCCCGACAGGGTCAAGAAGTGCGGCTCATCCAGACCCGCGAGGACGTGGATATTTGTGACCAGAAAGACCTTGCCCTTCCACTCCATAATGAAGCCCGTACCGCCCTCCTGGTAGGACATATAGGTTTCATTGGGTGAGCGCCCCTGAATCAGCACAATGTTATTGCGATTGTCTTCGACCGCTGCAGGCGGCTTGGGCGGTGGGGCCTCGGTTTTTTTAGCCGGCTCCACATAGTTCAGGTACAGGTAAACGCCCCCCCCTGCCAGCAGGAAGAAAAGCAATGAAATGAGTAGCATCTCGCTGCCGGGCTTGCGCGGAGGTGGCGTACGAGAACCCCGATTCAGTCGCTCGGAGGCAAACTGCTCGGCTTGTGAATCCTGCGACGAGTTGTCCTCATCACCCAGTAGCTGTATGCGATCTGTCATGGCGTAGCATCGACAGTGCAAGTCCAACAAGAATTTGGCTAGCCTAAAATATCACGACTTGCGAGCCAACTGACACACCTGGTCAAACTCCGCCTTGTCCACCGGAGTAATCGAAAGCCGGTTACCCCGCTGGGCCACCCGCATCTCGCTCAGCTTGGGATGCTCCTTGAGCTCTTGCAGGGAAACTGTGCGCGGGAAGGTTTCCTTCCACTTCACATCGACCATGATCCAGCGCGGGTTCTCCGGCGAGGATTTCTCGTCAAAGTGCTTATGTCCCTTTTCCCACGAGGTGGGGTCCGGGTAGGCCTCGCGTGTAATCTCACACACCCCGACGACCCCGACCGTATCGCAGTTCGAGTGGTAAAACAGGGCCAGGTCGCCGACCTTCATCTCGTCGCGCATAAAGTTACGCGCCTGATAATTGCGCACTCCGTCCCAGGGCTCAGTTTGCTTGGGACGCGCCTTGAGGTCGGAGATGGAGAACTCCTCGGGCTCGGACTTGAACAGCCAGTATTTACGAGCCATGAGTTATTGTTTCCCGTTCTTTTCGTGGAACTGCTTTTCCCACTTCTTCTGGTTGTCGTTGGCCTCCCGGATGTAGGGGGTCAACGCCGCGCTGGAGATGACAAACTTGTTCAGCAGGCTGGCCGGAAACTTCAGCGGACGGACAAAATCGACGAAGAGCACCACGCGTACGCCGTCCGTATCGTTCCAGACTTCGTGGTCAAAGGCGTCGTCGAAGATGATCCCCTTGCCCTCTTCCCAGTTCAGGTACTGCTCATCCACGCGGATACGAACTTGCTCGCGCGGCTCGGGTACTTTCAGCCCGAGGTGGTAGCGCAGCACGCCGTTGTAGGGCCCCTTGTGGTGGGGGATGTGCTTGCCGGCGGAAAGGATACTGAACATGGCCGTCTTCAGGCCAGGAATTTTCTGGAGGATACGGGTCGTCTCCGGGCACATTTTCTGGTTCTGCTCGCAGTTGAGCCCATAGCCCATGAGGAAAAAAGTCTTCCAGTTGTTATCGGTCGTAATGGAGGATACATCGGGGGCAATCTCGTGAAAGCTTGGAAGCTCTTCCCGGCGTTCAAGCAGCTTGTCCAGCTCGGCCCGGATCAGTTCCCACTCTTTTTCGACCTCCAGTGCCCACGGAAATTCCTTCACGTCGTAGACAGGCGGATTCCCATGTACGGAGTTGCGAATGTTGCGCCGTTCTACCCAGTTAATGAACCCCACAAAGAGTTTGTCGAAGGTCGAAGTCGGTGTTTTCAGGCGTTGTTTATCAGTATCCATCGTTTCAGTTCGTCAAGTCGGATGCCATCTGGCCCATCCTTAGTTCAGTGTTTGCACCACACTGTAGCGAGGTAGTTAATTACAGTACAATGCAAAAAGAGCGCTCCCCCACATCTACCATCGCGATACCGGAAGTGGGCGCCTTTCTCCGCGACGGAAAAAGGGTTGCCTCGGCCTCTCAGGACAATTAGACATTAACATTGTGTTTACTTTTACCCCCCGGCTGAGTACCTGCAGCCTGCTTATTATCGTGTGCACATTGATGTGCGCGCCCCGCGCCTCAGCGGTCTTTACCAACCCTTGCATGTTCGTCAACCTCGCCTCGCGCGATCACCGTATGGAGGAAAGCTGGTTGACGCAGAGCCTCTATTTCCTGAGTGCGAAGCGCATGAATGCCGCTGAGATTGAGAAGTATAATGCGACCTCAGCGGGCAGTTCCGCCAACACCCTGGTTGACTACAAGGCACCGGTCAACGGCCTGACATCTACCCCGGACGAAATCCGTTTCCTCCCCCCGCCTGCCCGCTCAGGCAGCAATGGTAGCGTCGGGGTGTCCGAGAAGTCTCCCGGCGCGGGTAAATAGCCTCAGGCAACGACTACCAGCTGGGCTCCTCAGGCGGGTTTGCGTTTACGCGGACGTTTTCTGTCCGGAAAACAGGTCTGACAAAACGCGCAGCGTAACCCATCACAACCCCGGGCCGGACAGACCTCGCGCCCATAGTAAATGATCTGTAGGTGCAGGTCGTGCCAGCGCGACTCCGGGAACAGCCGTTTCAGGTCGCGCTCGGTTTGCACGACGTTTTTTCCGCTGCTGAGCTCCCAACGCTGAGCCAGGCGGTGGATGTGCGTATCCACGGGAAACGCCGGCATGCCAAAGGCCTGCACCATGACGACAGAAGCGGTCTTGTGCCCCACCCCCGGCAGGGCCTCCAGCTCCTCCATCGTCCGGGGCACCTCGCCACCGTGCTGCTCCATAATGATCTTGGATAGTCCACTTATCCCCTTGGACTTCATCGGGGACAGGCCGCAGGGCCGGATAATTTCCTGAATCTCCTCAACCGGGACCTGCGCCATATCCGCCGGGTTATCCGCCCGGGCAAAGAGCTTGGGCGTAACCTGGTTAACCCGCACGTCCGTGCACTGGGCCGAGAGCAACACCGCCACCAGCAGCGTGTACGGGTCTTTGTGATCGAGGGGAATGGCCGGGGCCGGAAACCGCTTTTCCAGCTCCGCGTCAATCCAGGCTGCGCGTTCAGTCTTAGTCATACCTCCAGTGCCTTTGCTTTCAGTGCCTCCAGGATGCGGTCCTCCTTTTTGCCAATGTGCTGGGCCATGAGGCTTTGCGCCTTGTCGGCGTCCCGTGCCTCAATCGCATCCACGATGGCGTGATGCTCAGCCGACACGTCCTGCGGACTGGTGCAGACCGCGATGTCGATGCCGTAGTAAATCGGCTGTTGGTCTTTATCCAGCGCAGAGAGTACGAGCTCTTCCAGCAAAAGATTGTCGATAGACTCGGCAATGCTTCGGTGAAAAGCACGGTTACTTTCACAATAAACGCTAAACGCGTCCTCATCGTCGAAGGCGCAGTCCACGTCTGCATGACGCCGCATCTCAGCGATGTCCTCCACCGTCGAACGTTGCGCGGCCAAAGCCGCCACCTGCGGCTCCAGCACACGGCGCAGCTCACATACGTTGCGAAAGCTTTCGATCGTAATCGGCGTCACGCTGAACCCGCAGTTGGGCTTAAGGGTAACGAGCTTGTCCTGGGCTAGGCGGTTGAGTACTTCCCGCAGGGAAGCCCGCGACACGCCCAGCTCGACGCACAGCGCCTTTTCCACCAAACGCTCCCCCGGCGATAGCTGGCAGCGTAGGATACGCGCCTGCAACTCGTGGTAAATTTGATCCGTCAGGGTGGCCGGTCTGAACATCGACATTCCACCTAGCCTATGCACCCGTTCGTAAATGCAAAATCAAAAATACTCCTCAGCGTGCGGAACATCGACATCGCCCTTGCCACTGGGCCTCTGGGGCCTTGTACTCATACAGAGTCTGCTGCTATGGAACTATACACAATCAAGGGAGCTGACGGGAACGACTACGGGCCCGTCGATGCACAAACCATCCGCCAGTGGGTCACACAGGCGCGCGCTAACAGCCAGACGATGGCCCGACGCGGTAACGAAAGCTTTAAGCCCCTTTCCGAGTTCATGGAGTTTGCCCACGATCTCGGTCTGGATGCGCCCACCTCTCCCAAGGCACAAGCGGAGGATAAGCCAAAACTCAAGATGAAGGCCGAGCGCAAAGTATCTCCTTCGCCGGAGCCTGTCGATTTGGGCGAAACCACAGTTCCGCAGGAGCACGGCTTTACCGCAAGAAGCTCCTCCAGCGATACGGTGAGTATGCTCATGAGCCCGCTTGTCGGCGTGCAAATCTGGTTCAAAATCGCCGCGCTCGCCTGCCTGGTCTACACCCTGCTCTCGGCGGGCTTTATCTACTATTTTCGCGCGCTCATCAGCTTCGACTTCGTCTACTTGCCTACATTTGCCTTTTTCCACCTCATGCTGCCCGGCATCAGCGCCTTCCTCTTCTGGCGCATCAGCAGCCTGTGCCAGACCGCAACCTATTCCAATGACGAAGACTCCGCCATCAATTGCCAGGAAAACCTCCGCAGCATGGGCCTTCTCTTCGGCATCGCAGGCATTCTCTTTCTCTGCTGGACCGCCTATGCGGGCTACGAAGTCTATGATAACTGGGAAGCCATCAAAATGGTTCACATGATGGTGCAGCAGCAAATCGAACAAGGCATTACCTTCGACGGCGGCGGTGCCATGTCACCGGGCTTTGCTGATTGAGCTAAATACAGCCGCAAAAGCACGGCCTAGACCAGACAGCAAATCTGCGTGCCGGGCCCGTGTACGCCCTCGATAAGGATGCCCTCCACGTCAGCCGTTTTGGATGGGCCGGTCGCCCAGATAACCGAGGGATCGTCCCCCAGCGAAGCAATCGCCTCCGCCGTGCTGGCCAGAAGCCGCTCTGGCCGCAAGATGGCTACGTGTGTCCACGGGGCTAGTGCGCCGAGGCGGGCCGAGGTTTCCTTGTCCTTTAAAATCACCGTGCCAGTCTCGGCAATCGCGCCCGAGGCCAGCGTAATGCCAAAGAGGTACTCGTCCACCCGCGCGCGATCGAACTCCGTCTCCAGCGTGATCCCGGCAAAGGCTGGCTCGGCGCGGACTTCGTCCACGAGCTTCGGATCGCAATAGCCAAAGGTTTGCCCGGCCGCAACCAACCACTCGCCCAGCGCCTTAAGTCCGCGCAGCGGCGTGCCGTTAACTTGCTGGAGTTTGTAAGCGTACAAATCCCACCGCTCTGCAAACTCCGGATGCTCGCGGCAAATGGGCATCTCGGCATCCCACTCCGGGTAAGGCGCGCGCTCCGGCAGCGGCTCAAGCGCCTTGCGGATGTTGCTAAAAATCAAATCGCGGTCGTCGTTCATGAAAAGTGCATTAAAAGAATCGGGTCAAACGTCGCACGTTTGCGGATCAAACGTTGCACGTTTGCGGTTCAAGCGTCGTGAGGTTGCGGTTCAAGCGTCGTGCGCATGTTTGCGGGTTTTCATCCATGAGCGGAATTTGCCACCGCGCCAGGGCGGGAGTTGACGGGCGGACTGCCAGGCCGCTGCCGCAGGAACGATGTTCATCACCGCTGGCGGGGTCATGTTCATGGCTTTGCCCATGCTCATGGCACCGCGCCAGGCCGTGGGCTGGCTGGCCAAGAGGGCGTACATGCCCATGCCCGGCGTGCCCGCCGAGGCTTTTTTTGCACCCTCGCGCTTGGCCTTGTCGCGCAGGCGCAGAAGCAGGTCCGGTATGGGAATATTGACCGGGCACACCTCGTTGCACGCGCCGCAGAGGCTGGAAGCCTTGGGCAGGTCGGCCAACTCCGGGAAGCGACTACCGGCCAGCAAAGGGCTCAGTACCGCACCGACCGGGCCCGGATACACACTGCGGTAGGCATGGCCGCTGGCCTGACGGTAGACCGGGCAAACGTTCAGGCAGGCACCGCAACGGATACAGCGTAGGATGTCACGGCAGTTTGTGGCCAGCACTTCCGTGCGCTTGTTATCGACAAAGACCACGTGCATCTCCTCCGGGCCATGCGGTTGTCCTTCGGTTCGTGGTCCTTTAATAAATTGCGAATAGACCGTGAGCTGCTGCCCGGTGCCGGAGCGTCCGATCAGGTTGAGCAAGAGTCCGAGGTCGCGGTCCGTTGGCACCAGTTTCTCGATCCCCACAATGGCAATGTGGACGCGGTTGGCGGCCATGCAAAAGCGCGCATTGCCCTCGTTGGTCACGATGGTCAGCCGCCCGCTTTCTGCCGAAACAAAGTTCGCCCCGGTCAAACCCACGTCGGCATGGAGAAACTTATCGCGCAGGAATTTCCGCGCACGGCGGCAGATGGTCTCCGGGTCGTCATCGTACTCCCCCAGCCCCTCGCGCTCGAAGCTCTTGGCGATCTGCCTGCGGTTCTTGTGGATGATCGGCTTGACAATGTGCGAAGGGTGATCGTGGTCGATCTGCACGATAAACTCGCCCAGGTCCGTCTCCACGCAGCTCATGCCGTTTTTCTCCAAAAAATGCGCCAGCTCGGTTTCCTCGCTCACCATGCTCTTGGCCTTAACCATGCGCGTGGCTCCGGCCTGCTTCATAATATCGAGAATGATCTCGTTCGCCCGATCGCCGTCCCGGGCAAAGTGGACTTGGGCCCCGTTGGCCTGGAGGCTCGCCTCGGCCTGCGCCAGGTATTTGTCCAGATTCTCCAGTGTGTGCTGCTTTATCTTGCCCGCAGTCTCGCGCAGCTTGTCTGCCGTCTCGGGGAAGTCCCGCTCCAACGCGGCGTAACGCGCCTCACTGGTTTTCTTGGCTCCACCCCAAACGGAGTCGTGCACCTCGGCGTCAATGTCGCGGGCGAACTTATCGATCGATTGCTGGGTCTTGGTCGGGGTCATGCGGGTAAAAGGTTGGCCGATTGCAGGGCGTCGCGCAGGACTTGAGCAACGTGATAGCGGGGCAGTTTCTTGCCGGACTTGTCCACGATGCCGCCCAGGTGAAGCAGGCAACCCATGTCAGCGGAGACGAGGTAGTCCGGCTCAGTCGCAAGAATGTTCTCGATTTTCAACTCGCCCATCTTGGCCGATACATTCGGGAAGCTGACGGAAAACGCTCCGCCAAAGCCGCAGCACTGCTCCTTCTCCCCAAAGGGCATCAATTCGATACCATCGATCGAAGCCATCAGGTTTGTGGCGGCGGGACCGCTGCACGTCCCGCGCGAGTGGCACGAACGGTGGAAGGCCACCCGATGCGGGAAGCTCCCGGGCCATTCTTTAATACCCAAGCCGTTGACAATGTAGTCGATCAGTTCCCACGAGCGGTTGGCCAACTGCTGCACCTGCGGCAGGTCGCTCTGCTCTTCAAACTCCATCAATGCCCCGTGAAACATCATCGCCGCGCACGAGCCCGACGGGATGACCACGGGCTCCTCACCGCTGAAGGTATCCACCACATGACGGACCACCTTGCGCGAGGACTCCCAGTCCCCGGCATTAAAAGCGGGTTGCCCGCAACAGGTCTGGTTCTCCGGAAACCGCACCTCGACTCCGAGGTACTCCAGCACCTGCACAGTGGCTACGGCCACATCATCGAAAAAAGCGTCACACAGACAGGTCGCCATGAGTTGTACCTGTTTGGGAGCGGGAACTTGACGGTCGGGGCTAATCACGTATTGGAAATATTGAAGGATCAGAGTATAGTGTCAACGCAAGGCTGATAGAAAATGGAATTTTTCTGCCACTTTCTACCATTACACGTAACCCTACCTCAAAACTACGCTCACCACCAACATGAAAGTACGCGAATCTATCCAAATCGATGCCCCGCCGGAAACCGTTTGGTTCTTCCTCGACGACCCCGAGCTGGTCCAGAAGTGGTCACCCAAGTTGGTAGACTGGGAGCCCGTCAGTGAGGGCGAAAAAAGGCAGGGCTACACCTTTCGCATCCGCAACCAGATGGGCAGCCGTCTGATTTGGTCGCAGGCAGTCTTTAGCGAATACCAGCCCTACACGCACCTCGTCTGGACCATGAGTTTCCCCGATCACCCCAAGCGCCATCCGGCCACCCTGACCTTCACCCTTGTCCCCAACGGTAACGGCACCCACCTGACCCAGGAGCTGGACCTGAACAAGAAAAACATCCCCCTGTTCTGGCGTCCGATCGTGCGCTTCATCATGGCCTTTGGCAAACCCCAGGGCGAGCCCATGCTCTCCCGGCTCAAACGTCTGGCCGAAGGCATCGACAGGTAAACTCGGACGTAAACCGCTCTCAGTCTTCGTTGGTAAACTCCTGCTTGAGCTCATTTACCTTATCGCTGCCCGTTTCCAGCAGGGTAAAAACTTCGTCCCCCACCCAGAGCCCGGCATAGCCGAGAGCAAAGACGAACAGGCAGGCCATCAGGCCGGTTACCCAGCCTGCATTCATCATTGGCTTGCGCAGAAGCGAAAACATAAACCAGCCGCCGAGAATGGCCAGCGCCACCGAGAGCAAGTTAAGCGTGTGGGCATTGCCGATCGCCTCCCCGGCATAGGCCTGCACTAGCGCCGCCATGACAAAGGCCACCAGAAGAATGAGCACCTGGGCTAGAAACACGACCAGCGAGCCCTTCGTCTTGCCGATGATCGCGCCGTTGATAAAGCTCCCCGCCACCAACATGACAAAGGCCGCCACGCCGAGCAGGACGTAGAACTCCCCACTGCCAAACGGTGCCTGTACTACCCGCTCGGCCAACCATTTAAGATGCGTGATAAAATGATTCATGGCGCTGCCTTTTATTAAATCAATGAAAGTTCACTGGGAGTCGTCAGAGGCCACAGCATAGAGCACATCGGAAAGGGCTTCCAGAGCCACGGTCAGGCGTGGCCCGGGGATATTGAAAAGCGCGTTGTCCAATACATACACCCGCCCCTCACGCACCGCAGACACCGCGCGCCAGCGCTCATCTTCACGCAATGAAGCCAACTGCTCCTCGCTGGCCGGCTCGACCGGTTGCTGGGTATCCCCCGTCAACAGCAGTATCTGCGGGTCACGCTCCAGGGTCACCTCCATCGAGAGCTGGCCCCAACTTGCCTCCATGTCGCCCGAGATATTCTCGCCCCCGGCCAAAGCAATGAGCTCATCGGGGAAGGTGCCCTGCCCGGCGGTGTAATTATCCCGCAGGTCATAGGCGAGGAACACCCGTGGGCGCGGCGGCGCACCTTCACGTGACCATCGAGACTTGAGCGCCGCCTCCAACGCTGAAAATTGCTCAAACAATTCTTCCGCCGCCTCCTGCTCTCCGAGCATCATTCCCGCACGATCAATATCGACCATCAGCCCGCTCATCCCCAGGGAGGGCAGCACGGCCACATTCAAGCCCACCTCGCGCAGACGCTCCACCGTCGCAGGCCGTGTGATGTCCGAGGCCAGGACCAGATCGGGCTGAAAGATCAGCACCTGCTCAACATTCGGGGTATCAAAGCCCTCGACTTTGGGCAGGTTACGTGCGGCTTCCGGATACTTGCAGTGTACCGTATCGGCAATCAGGCGGTCCCCTGCCCCCAGCGCATAGACCAACTCGGTTGTACTCGGGGCCAGACTGATGATCCGCTGCGGCTTTGCCGCGATGACGACTTCGTCCCCGCGCCCATCCAGGACGACCTTGGGGTACTGCTCGGCAGCGTTCAACGCAGGCTGGTCGACTCCGGCGGGAGCCGCCACGGGCTCACTCTCACTTTTCAGTAATGTCTGTTCGTAAAAGTGCTCTTCGGCTACCGCGCGCTCCGCTGGCGGTAAAGCGCCCGCTTCGGGTGCATCCGGCAAGGCTACCTCATCGGGCATGATGATGACCGAAGCCGTCGTCCCCACGCGCAAGGCGAGGTCTTCGCGGGGATTGAGCAAATGCACCCGCACCGGAAAACGCTGGGCCAGACGCACCCAATCCACCGTCGGTTTCACCATCGGCAAGAGATTCTGGCCCTCGGCACCATCGCCGCGAAAAATCCCCCAGCCCACGCTGAGCACGACGCCCTCCATCGGCTCGTTGTGATGCCCCATCAGGCGCACCATGGCACGCTTACCCGGAGTGATGTGCTGCAAGTCTGTTTCACGAAAATACCCCGTAACCCAAAAGTCGTCCGCATCGACCAGCGCCATGAGCGGCTGCCCCTTTGTCACGTAGGTGCCCTTTGTCACGACGAGGTTCGTCACGTAGCCATCGACCGGGGCGTAAACTTTGGTGTAACTGAGGTTGAGCTCGGCCAGAGCCAACTGAGCCTGCGCCACCTCGATGTCTGATTGCGCCTCAGCATAACGCGCCTCCAGTATCTGGTAGTCTTCCAGCGAAATCAGTTTTTGCGAAAGCAGCGGCGTGCGACGTTCGATCTCCAGCTTAAGCAACGCGGCCGACGTCTCCGCCTTGGCCAGAGCCGCCCGCTGGGCGTCCACTTCCTGCTGGTAATCCGTCGGGTCGATAACAAAGAGCAGGTCACCGCGAGCGACGGGCTGGTTGTCCACGATGGGCACCTCGACGATGGGGCCGCTCACCCGTGCCGCCAGCCCGACGACATAAGCCTGCACCTGCCCGTCCCGTGTCCACGGATAGAGCAAGTACGAACGCCAATAGGTCCACGCCAGCAAACCGGCCACAGCAACCACGGACAGCGTAATAACGACACGGATAATTTTTTTAGCCATCTCTTTTTAGGCGGGCAGGAACAGCCAGGAAAAAGCCACCCCGTAACAGATGGCCAGCGCGAACAGAAACAAGGGCGGATGCCAGATAAAGGAAGTCAAACGAGCGCGATCAATCAGCCACACACTCAGGCCGGCCAGCAGAATCCCCACTGGCACAGCCACCATGATCGGTGTTATGTAAAAGCCGAGTACGTCCATCTCCGCAGGCAAACGCCAGTGCGGTGGAATGACCGAAGCCACACGTTCCATCACTTCCCTTATCATCGTCGTTTACAATCAGCCACTAAGCCGCTAATGACAATGCGAATTATCTCCGCCTATGTCTGTTCGTGAATACCTGGCCCGCCATCCTGTACAATGGGCTCGATGGTACCACGAACACCCGCACATGGACAAGCTGCGCTGGCTGACGGCCTTTAAGGCCGCCCTGGCCTCCGTCATCGCCATCGGCATTGCCATGGGCCTGGGTTGGCAAAAACCCTACTGGGCAGGCATCTCCGTCATGGTTGTCACCCTGCCCTACGTGGGCGCATCGCTGGAAAAGGGCATTATGCGCTTCTTTGGCACCATCCTGGCCGGCGTGTGCATCTACCTCATCTCGGGGGCCTTTCCCCAGAACCAGCTTGGCTATGCGCTGTGCCTGTTCGGTGCCATCACTTTCGCTGGCTACATGAGCACGGGAAAGTTCTACCCCTACACCTTTTTCCTCGGCGGCATCACCATTTCCATCATCGGCGCCCAGACCTTTAACAACTTGGAATCCCTGTGGAGTGTGACCTATTTCCGCACCTCGGAAATCTGCCTTGGGGTCCTGGTAGCGCTCGCCGTAAACGCCCTCATCTTTCCCCAAAATGCCGGACGTGTCCTTGCCCGGAAGGCCACTGACGTCATGGATAACTTCGCCCGCCTGCTCGAGCATGCCACCTCGCAGTACCTGGATGACAAGCCCACCCTGGACAACGCTACCGCGCTGGAAGAAAAGCTCAGCGCGCAATTTCCCAAGCTCCGCGCCCTGCTCCCCCAAGCCATCCTCGACAGCAGCAATTTCTCCCACCACCGCTATACCCTGCAAAGCAGTATGCAGCTTCTGGAGCGCACCTTCGTCTCCATCGTCACCACCCTGCGCTCGGCTGAAAGCCATTACGAAAAAGCCTACTACAAGCTCCTGACCGACGAGTTGCGCGCCTACTCCGGCAGCCTCCTGCAGGAGCTGCGATCGCTGGCCCACTGCCTGACCACCCGCACCCTCCCGCCCGACAGCACGATGGCCGCAATGCGCGAGGCCTTTGAAGCCCGGCTGGAAGAGCTCCGCGCTCAGGGCAAGCCCTTTACCTACAAGCTGGAAGACACCACCCAGCTCATGGCCTTTTACGCCAACCTCTGCGAAGTCGAACGCTCCCTTACCCTCCTCCACAAGGCCGTCACCGCCTTGATCCAACCCGGAACCAACGATAGCGAATTCCGCGAGCGCATTCTCAAGCAGCGAAAAAAATGGCGCCCGGACAAGCGGCGGCTCCAACACGGCCTCAAGACAGCACTCGCCGTCGTCTTCGCGCTTTACGCCTGGCAGTGGTGGCAATACCCCGGCGGGCTCCCGAGCGTCATCACGGCCTCTATCGTTATGCAAAAAACCACCGTGGCCAGCAACCAGAAGTCCCTTCTCAGACTGCTCGGCTGCCTACTCGGCGGGATCTGCGCCGCACTCTTCCTGTTATTCGTCACGCCCCTGACCTCGACCTACCTTCAGTTCGCCCCCTTCCTCTTCCTCTGCATCCTGCTCTTCGGTTGGATAAACTACGGACCGCAGCGCTACTCCTACGCAGGCTTTCAGGCCATGCTCGCATTCCTGCTCATGACGTCGCTATCCAACGTGCAAAGCGTCTCGCTCAAGCCCGGTATCGAGCGGCTCTTCGGCATTATCTTCGGAGTATTTATCTGCGGGCTCATCTTGCGCCTCATCTGGCCCATCATCCCCGAGCGCGAACTGCGCCAGACCTTGAAGAACTTTTTTAGCGACTGCGGCCAGTACCTGCGTCTCTACACCCCGCGCCACCTTTCCGGCGAGGCCATCATCCCGGCCGAGCAATCCCTGGAGGGAAAACTCGTCGATCTGCCGGCTGTCTGCCAGGACTGGATTAGCCAGATCGGCCTGACCAAGGACGAGGAAGGCCAGCGCACGAAGTACCACGAGCTCGCCCTTAGCCTGCAAAGCCTGCGCTTCAAGCTTCAGGCGGTCGAGCGTGTCTACCGCCGCAATCTCACTCCTGCGCTGATCGACCGCATCTCGCCCGCCTTACTTGAGCTGAACGAGCAACTGGCGAACAACTTCGACGCCTTTGCCGCCGCCTTTGCCACAGGCACAAAGCCCGAGTTTTTCCCCGAGCTCGACTCCTCCATGCGCACGCTCAACCGCGAACTCCTCGTCATGATGCGTAAAGAGCACCTCTCGCGTTCGCACCGGGCCGATGAGGTGGCGCAATTCCTGGCCCTAGTCCGCCGCTACCGCGACCTCACCTCAGAGGCCCGCAACTGCCAGACGCTCATCAGCGGCCTGGATTTAAAAATCCTGGACCGAAGCCCCTTCTTCTAAGGCCATGCAAAACGCCCAGGAGACACGTATTCAAAAAATGAATACAAATAGCTCGACACACCCTATACCGCTTCCATCTATGATTGATAAGATGTTGGTAGGGACGGCTGCCCTCAGCCGTCCGCCGCTGCCTGAGGCAGGCAGCCCTCCCCGGCCAATGACTTTATCATTCTGATGGGAAGACGGTATTACAGCTGTTAAATCAGCCTAAGCCTGACGAAAGTACGCCTCGGCCCCGTCGCGATCTTGTCCGATTTGGGCCTTAAGATCGCCCAAGTCGTCGAACTTCTTCTCTTCGCGCAAAAAGTGTAACCACTCCACCTGTAGCACTGCGCCCGGCCCAAGCCGTGTTGGCGCCAGCAGGTGCACCTCCAGCAGCGGATGCTTAACCGCCTCGGTAATGCTGGGGCGAAGCCCGTAGTTGGCCACCGCGTTAAGCCACTCGCCGCCGACTTCTCGCACCCGCACGGCATAGACGCCGTAGCGCGGCTTCAGTTCCGGTTCCCAATGAAAGTTAAGTGTGGGAAAGCCCAGCTCGCGCCCGAGTTGCCGCCCCGGGACAACCGCTCCGGTAAAGCCATAGGCATAGCCCAGCAGGGCATTGGCCTGCGCGATCTCGCCCGCGCTCAGGCAGGCTCGAATCCGCGTCGAGCTGATCGGCTCGCCGTCAAACTTGATCCGCTCTGCACTCACGACGTGCAAGCCACAGGCGCGGCTGTACTCGACGAGTTGCTCGGCATCACCGTTGCGCCCCTTGCCAAAACGAAAATTCTCCCCCACGTAGATGGCTGAGAGTGTGGGCAGACGCTCCTTCAGGTAGGCAGGGAAGTCCTTCGCTTCAATGGCGGCAAACTCACGGGTAAACTCCTGCGCAATCACGCAGCTCACGCCCAACTCATTGAGAAAGATTTCCTTCGCCTCCAGCGGCATGAGCAGGCGCGTCGCCTCCTCCGGGCGAAAAAGCTTGCTCGGGTGCGGCCAAAAAGTCAGCACACCAGCAATCCCCCCGGTACGACGCGCCGAGTGGATGGCCGACTCGATCACCGCCTGGTGCCCCAGGTGAACGCCGTCAAACATCCCCACGGCCAGATGCAGCGGCTTTGAGGGGAGCCTTAGGTTATCGAGTGAAGCGTAGGACATGAATTATCGACGAATAAAGGTACGGCCAGCGCGCGGTAAATCAGTAACCTAAGCCAGAATGCGGCAACTGACCACGCCAAAGTTCAAATACCGGAAGACCACTCAGCGATTACCCATAGCTGACTAAAGTACGTGACTCGGAACGGCCTGGTAGACCGGGATCAGGCGGCGGCGAAAGGCAGCCAGTGACATCTCCTCGATTTCCTCCAGCGTGGCGGCGTCCTCCACATGAAAGTGCCCCACGGCGATGCGTCGCAGATCAGAGAGATGCGCGCCACAGCCGATCTTCTTACCCACATCGTAGGCAAAGGTGCGCACGTAAGTCCCCTTCGAGCAGGCCATGCCAAAGTCCACGTAGGGCAGCTCGCAGTTGAGCATCTCAATCTCCGAAATGCGGATAAAGCGCGGGTCGCGCTTCACTTCCTTGCCCTTGCGCGCGAGCTTGTACAGCGGCACGCCATCGACCTTTTTGGCCGAGTACATAGGCGGCAGTTGGTACTGGTCACCGAGGAACGTTTTCAGCGTGGCTTCGACCGCTTCGGCGTTGAGATCCGACGGGATCTCATGCGTCGCCATGACCTCTCCGTCGCTGTCGTAGCTGTCCGTCTCCTCGCCCAGCTTCATCGTGCCCTCGTAGGCTTTGTCGAGCGACATCAGGTATTGCGAAACCTTGGTCGCCTTGCCCACCAGCATGATAAGCAGCCCGGTAGCATTTGGGTCGAGCGTGCCGGCATGGCCGATGCGCTTCATCTTCAGCTTGCGACGCAAGCGATCAACAACGTCGTGCGAGGTCATTCCGCTGGGCTTATCGACCAGCAGCACGCCTTCAAAATCAGGTTGTACGGTAGGGTTCATGAAAAATATACGCCTCTCTGCCGCGGAAAGCCCAGAAAAGCAGGGAAGGCACTACAAACAGATTGCCGTCACTTGGCAACACGTTTGACGCGCAGTTTAGTCGAGTAACACATCACAATTCGAGCCGATGCAATTACGAGATCGATTTGCCCTATGTATCTCGTTTACGTGACAAGAAAAGAGCGACACTAATCGATAAAGCAAAGGAAGCAATGAATCCTATTAAGTAACATGTTTTTAGAAAGTCATGAAAAGTGATGTTATCTCCCTCCAGCGTGGATACCCCGTTGAGGGAGAGATAGATGTCGTCAGCAACTTTTGGGTGACTTTCTAAATAAGCAAAAAACGGAAGGTAAAGTAATCTCCTTTTTTCGTATTCCCTCTCATACTCTTCATCCGACTGGATCGCATAAAGTTCTAGCAGCGAAGCTTTAAAAGTCCAAGTGTAGACAGTCGATATCCCTGCAAACAAAAGGAACAACACAAAAGATATGACAAATGCCTTCTTGGTTAGGATCATCGTTTTCTAAGGGCTGATAGATTGTTTGAGTTGTCGGGCCAGTGCACTGAGTGAGCCTTCAGTTCCAGCGTATCGCCACCTACCGCAGTTGCATTACCTAAAAAGCTCACCCCAGCCGCTCCAGGTGGGCCTCGACCGCAACCAGCAAGCGCGGAAGCAATTCGTCCAGGCTGCACTCCTGATTAAAACCGGCCGCCGGAGCGTGGCCGCCGCCATTAAATTGTTTAGCCAACTGGTCCACTCGAAAGCGTTTGCTTTTGGCCCGCAGGCTACCCTTGGTCTGGTTCCCGTACTCCTCCAAGAAAATCCCGATATCTACGCCCTTCAAGTCGCGCGGGTAATCGACGAAGCCCTCCGCGTCTTCATGGGTAGCTCCTGTTGCCCGGTAATCCGCATCTCGCAAGTGCCCGACGCATACCCGCCCGTCGCAGACGACCTGCAGCGTGCCGAGAAATCGCTGGAGCAGCTTGAACTTGGCCAGCGGCTCCTTCTCGAACAACTCGCGGGTCACTCCGGCAGGCGATGCGCCCAGTGCAATAAGTCGCGAGCAGATTTCAAAGACCTGGCCCGTTGTTGTGGGCAGGCGAAACTGCCCCGTATCCGTGGCTATGGCCACGTAAAGTGCCTGCGCGGTGATGGCGTCTACCGGCAGCCCATGGTCAAAGGCCAGGCCCGCAAGCACCTCACCCGTGGCCGCCGTGTGAGACTCGATCAGGTTGAAGCGCGCATAAGCCGGGTTCGACACGTGGTGGTCGATGTTGGCCAGCGTTTCGGGAAACAGCTTGCGTAACAGCAGGCCGACACGGATCGGGTCCGCGCAGTCAACGTTGATCGAAACATGGCCCTGCGGCTCGAAATCCTTCGCCTGCACCCAGGGCGTATCCCCGATAAAGCTCTTCAGTACACGCGGTGCAGGGTCCTTGTTCACCGCCACGGCATCGATGCCCACCGCGCGCAGCATCCGTGTCAACCCGACCTGCGATCCGATGCAGTCACCGTCCGGGCGCAGGTGCCCGAGCACGGCTACAGGCTTGCCGCGCACCTCATCCAGCAAGTGCCGGAAGGTCTCTGCCTGCTGTGGAAAATACATTTTATCGTGCTCTGGTACTTAATGCCGGGTTCCTTGTATGGCAGACGTTGCGAAATGTGAAGTTGGTTAGTTTCCTGTCATCCTGAGCGAGTGTTGCGAGTCGAAGGATCGCCTCTTACGGCTGTGAAAAAACTTATCTTCTACTTATTGACGGTAACAGTGGCCACCTGAGCACTCATGGATAAATGTTATTATATACCTTAAAGATACGAACCTAGTACTCGTGATCGCCGCCCCCTTCTTCGTCCAACTCGTCCAGGAGCTTAAGCACATTTGTCCCGCGCTCGATCGAATCGTCCTCGTAGAACTTGAGCTGCGGCAGGTACTTTAACACTACACGGCGGCTGAGCTCACTGCGAATCTGGCGGTGCTTGCTGGCAAAAAACTTCTCCGCCAGAAAGCTGTCGCCCTCGTCGCCGAGCACCGAGTAGTACACACGCGCATTGCGCAAGTCGCTCGACACCGCCACTTCCGTGATGGTGATCTTGACCGTGTCACCCTGATAAATCGTATGCAGGATGTCACTGATCTCGCGCATGATCAGCTCGTTGACGCGTATGCCTCGGTTGGACATCAGTTCAGTGTTATGATTTGAGAATGATGCATGAGAGAAAGCGTAAAGCTTGTATAAATGCGACTCACAGCATTCCTCACGCTTCATTCTCCACTCGTTCGCTTACCTCAGGCTCGGGCGGAACTCATGAATTTCGTAGCACTCGATCTGGTCGCCCTCGATGTAGTCGTTGCTGCCAGTGACCTGGATACCACACTCGTAGCCGGCGCGGACTTCCGTCGCGTCGTCCTTGAAGCGCTTGAGCGTACCAATGCGGCCCTCGTAAATGACTTCGTCCTTACGCAGCACGCGGGCATGCGCATCGCGCTTGATAATCCCCTCTGTCACCATGCAACCAGCAACCTGGCTCTTGGCCAGTGGGAAAATGGCACGGACTTCCGCCCGGCCCAGCTTGACCTCGCGGAACTCCGGATCGAGCAACTCGGCCATCGCCGCTTCGACCTGTTCGATCAGCTCATAAATGATGTTGTGCTGGATCACGTGGACGTCGTGGTGCTTGGCAAACGCACTGACCCCGTTCTCCTGCTTGACGTTGAAGCCCACCACGGCGGCCTCACCAGAGTCTGCCATAGAGATATCGTTCTTCGTGATCTGACCGACACCCGTCCCGATGATTTCTAGGCCAACCTTGTCGCTCTTGATGGCCTCAAGACAGCCCTGCAGCGCTTCGACACTACCGTGTACGTCACCCTTAATGATGACGCGCAGCACTTTGGAAGATTGCTCGTCGATGGCGGCCAACAGGCTGTCGAGGTCCGTAGCCCCACCCGCGGTAGCCGCCGGAGCGACGACCTTCTTGAGCGCATCGGCGTTCTCTTCAGCCTCACGCTTGGCAGCCTTTTCGTTCTTGGCTATCTTGAAAGTCGAACCGGATTCCGGCGCACCGGACCAGCCCATCAGGCGAACCGGCGTCGAGGGCGGAGCAGCCTTAACCTGCTTGCCGTGCTCGTCCATCATCGCGCGCACCTTACAGTAGTGCGGACCACAGACGAGAGCGTCGCCGACCTTGAGCGTCCCCTTTTGCACGATGATCGTGGCTGTCGGGCCGCGCCCCTGCTCGACCTGTGACTCGATAACCATGCCCTCGGCGCTAGCCTTCGGGTTGGCCTTGAGTTCGGAAACTTCGGCCTGGAGCAACACCAGTTCGAGCAGTTCCTCGATGTTGGTGCCTTCAAGCGCGGATACAGGCGTGCAGAGGGTTTCACCACCCCAGTCTTCCGGCATGAGGTCGCGCTCCTGGAGCTGCTGTTTCACGCGGTCAATGTTCGCGCCCTTGGCGTCCATCTTGTTGATGGCGATGACGAGTTCGACATTGGCCTTACGGGCAAACTTGAGCGCCTCATCCGTCTGGGGCATGAAACCGTCGTCCGCAGCCACGACCAGAATCGCGATGTCGGTGACGTTGGCCCCACGCTCGCGCATCTTGGAGAAGGCCGCGTGACCGGGTGTGTCGAGGAAAGTGATCTTCTTGTCGTTGCAGGGCACCTGGTAAGCACCGATGTGCTGGGTGATGCCGCCAGCTTCGCCCGAAACGACGTTGGCCTTGCGAATGCGGTCCAGCAGGCTGGTTTTGCCGTGGTCAACGTGGCCAAGCACACAGACAACCGGAGGCCGCTCTTCCATGAGCGCCGGGTCGTCGTCGCGCGGCTGTTCCTTCTTTTTCTTCTTCTCGGGCTTGTCGTCGCCGCGGTGCTTGATGTCCAGCTCGAAGCCGTGGCGCTCGGCGATAAGCTTCGCCGTAGGTTCCTCGATGGCGAGATTCAACGAGGCAAAGATGCCCATGTCGTTGAGTTCGGAAATGAGCTGGAAAGGCTTTTGGCCTAAAAGCTGGGCAAAGTCGCGGACAACAATCGGCGGCTTGAGTTGAATGATCTTCTTGCCGTCCTCCTCGATGATTTTACCAGCGAGCGCGTTGGCACCACCTTGAGGCGGTGTCGCCCCTGCCCCGACCGGCTTGGGAATAGCAGGCGGAATGGAAGGTGTCGCTGCGGGTCGGGCAGACGGGATCTTGACCGGTGGCGGGACACTGCCAGCGGGCGCAGCCGGGCGTGGCGGCACCATGGAGGGAGCGGCGCGGCCAGGCGCAGTGATCTGCGGGGCCGGCATCGGGCTGCGACGCGCACTGGGTGGTGGCGGCAGCGGCGGCGATTTGCGCTGCTCCGATTCATCCGGGGCCTTGACCACGGACTGCGGCTTTTGCTGCTGCTCCACGACGGCACGGCGGGCGGCTTCGCGCTCCGCTTCACGCTTGGCGCGGGCTTCGCCTTCGGCGGCCTCCTTTTCGCGGCGCTCCTTTTCAATCTCCTCGCGGGTCTTGACAATGGCCTGCGGTGGGAGCTTGGGCACGACAGGTCCGGGCTTGGGGGCCTCTTCCTGCTCTGCCTTGGGGGCGGCGGCTTCTTCGCTGGGCTGGGAATCGGGGGAGTTGCCAAATTCTTCCACAAGCGCCTGCGCGGAAATGTTGTCGATCGTGCTGGAGGCGCTCTTCACCTCAAAACCACGGTCGCGAAGGAGCTGCATGACCTCCTTGTTCTCCATATTCAGCTCTTTGGAGAGCTCGTAAATGCGGACACTCATAAAATTCTGGCTATCTCTCTAAAATGTAAAGTTTCGGGCGAATTTCTAATACTTAAGCTTGGAGTTGGTTGAACTTAGCGATGATTTCAGCGGCTTCCTCGGCGGTAAAGCTGCCGGACTCGACGAGGTCCTCGGCGGTCACGCCAGCGGCGATAACCTCCACGGAGTTAATCCCCATGCCGACCAGCTTTTCGGCCAAGTCCTCGGAAATACCGAGAGCCTGGGCCAGGTGGTGACCTGCGCGCTCGGCACGCTCTTCAAGCGTAGCGGCTTCGCGCTTTTCCTTACCGATGTCGAGTCTCCAGCCCATGAGCTTGGAGGTCAACTTGGCGTTCTGGCCGCGACGACCGATGGCCGTCGGCAAGCCCTCCTCGTCCACCTCGAAGTAAATACGCTTGGAGGCGGGGTCGATTTCGATGTTCTTGGGCACCGCAGGCTTGATCGCCTCTTCCAGCATGAGCTGGGGGTCGGCGTGGTAGCGGATGATGTCGATCTTCTCACCACCGAGCTCGCGAACGATGCTCTTAACGCGGGCGCCGCGGGCACCCACGCAGGCACCGACAGGGTCAACCTTCGGGTCGTTGCTGTGGACGCAAATCTTGGTCCGGTAGCCGGGCTCGCGGGCCATGCCTTCGAGCGAAACGGTGCCGTCGGCGATTTCCGTCACTTCGAGTTCAAAGAGGCGACGGACAAACTTGATGCTGGCACGGCTCAGGATGAGCTCCGGGCCGCGGGGGGTGCTGTCGATGGCCAGCAGGAGACAGCGGATGCGCTCGCCGGGGGCGTAGTCTTCGCCCGGAACGCGTTCACGCGGCGGCAGTACGGCCTCGGCCTTGCCCAGGTCGACGATCAGGTCGCCGCGCTCGCGGCGGCGCACGACGCCCGTGACGATGTCGCCTACGGAGTCCTTATAATCGTCGTAAATACGGTCTTTTTCAAACTGGCGCACACGCTGCATGATGCCCTGACGGGCGGCCTGCGCGGCGATACGTCCCAGCTCGGCGGGGTCGATCTCCTTCTTCAGGACGTCGCCCACCTTGGCTTCCTTGCTCAGGAGCTGGGCCTTGTCGATCGGGATTTCGGTTGCCGGGTCGCTAAAGGAGTCAACCACATTGAGCAGGGTCCACGCCTTGAGCGCGCCCGTGCGGGGGTCGATCTGGACTTCGATTTCGGCGCCGGCGATGACGCCCTTCTGGGCCGCATTTTTGATGGCACCAGCAATCGTGGAGATCATGTCCTCACGGCTGATCCCCTTCTCTTTCTCCATGTACTCAAGAACGGACAGGATTTCGTTGCTCATCGATGTGTGTGTAGAAAAAAAATAGCGGGTGCGAGACCCACTATCCAAGGTAAAGGATGTGTTGAAAGATAAGGAAAATGCGCCTTTCCCAAGTGCTTGTCAAGGGCTTGTTCAGCAATCGCCCGGCCTTTGATCCGATTCTGACAGGACTCACCCGGGATATGAACCAATGAGTGCGAAAACAGATAGCCACTATCATAATCCCCACCCTCAGCCTCATAACCCAGAAATGCCCACCAGCGCGCAAAGAACACTCATTCCGCGAGGAGGTAAAAATCCCTCCACGCTCAGATTAAACTTTGCGTTCTTGGCGTGCTTTGCGTGGGACAAAACCTTAATCCACGTCCTTCGAGTTACTTGTAGGCGATTTGCTTATAATTGCTTCAAGCATTCAAAATTCTACAGATAAACATAAAAGAAGATAAATACACAAAAACAGCCTCAACAAACGTAAGCAGCACTCAGTAAGAAAAGCACTAGTGATACCGAAGCATCAATATATAGTTGACTAGAGCAGTAGAAAAAAAATTTTAGGAGGCTCCAAAAAACCTCGGCTATAAATGACTATTAGAAAATCGATCCGACTCAGTCTTTCGTCATTCTGCTTGCTGGCCATGGCCGCTGGCAATTTGTCCGCAGCAATGCTCTTTGGCGTCAAAAACGACGCCAACGTGTATGCCTTCGACACCGCGAATCAAACGGCAGGAGCTGAGTACTCGTTTACAAACGGCAACCTGACTTCTGCCTCTAACGTCGCAGTCGGGCAAGACGGCCTTGTATATGTTTTTAACGGAAATGACGGCAAGGTGCTGCGCTTCAACCAGGACGGTACCTACGTCGATGTTTTCTCCACCACGACTGGGGGCTCAAATAACGACGGCACCGTTAGCTCGATGACCTTTGATTCCAGCGGTAATCTGTACTTACTCGGGCAGACCTTTACGGGCTCCGCATTCGACCCATGGATCTATAAGCTCGACGCCACGACCGGGGCACAGAGCGCCAGAATTGACAGCGGTGTGCCCACCGGCGGCTATCAAAGCCTGGCCTTCTCCAATGCTGGAGACATTTATCTGGGCTCCTCGTACTTTGGTAACTCCTATCTGTACCGCCTCAATAGCTCTGGAGCTTACCAAGAAACCCTTCTGACCAATAGCACAACACCGGTTTTTAGCGGCCCCTTCTCAATTATCAACGGCTTAAATGCTGACACGCTGTATATGACCGCCCACTTCCAAAACCGTATTCTGGAGTACACGATCTCAACGAACTCCGTAAGTACCGTGGCCACAGGCGTCACCTCCGCCAATGATCTGGTCTTAGTCGATGGCGAGTTCTATGTCACCGCGTATCAATCTGGCGAATCCGTTATCTATGACGTCGACGGCAGTGGTAGCATTCAAGGCACTTTCGGCTCCGATGTGAATCCTCTGTCGATCGCAGCGGCCTCAAACGTACCCGAGCCGGCAAACTATGCCGTGCTGGCGGGCTTTCTCACCCTTGCACTCACCTATTTGCGGCGGCGGCAAGCTCTACCGCACGCATAGCGTGCGACCGGAAACGAAAAGCGGATAAAAGCCTCACATGGCTTCGGCCTTGAGGCGAACCGGTTATCGCGAGGGTACCCACCGTATGAAACGCTAAAGTTTCATTAGCTCACCACCCTAACCCCGAGCTTGCTTCGCGGGTTCCGGTTCGATAATTGCCATGCTGGGGTCTGGCGACAAGAGATTGACATTTGTCGCAAATATGGGCACAATTTTGCCATGATTTCCGAGCGCATTAACGCACGTCTACCTGAGGCACTGGCGACCCACGTAGCAAGAGTGGTTGGCCCCAACGGCCTCTACGAAACGCCCAGTGAATATATTCGTGCCCTCATTCGGCAGGACTATGAACGCAATGAAGCCGCCAAATGGGAGAGGCTCGTGGACGAATTGAAGCCCGGCCTCGAGGCAAGCCCTGATGCGTTCGTCGAAGTCAGCGCCGAGGACGTCATCAAGCGCGGCCGCCAACGTCGCGGCAAATGAAGTACCGTTTCTATCCGTCTGCGGACCGACGACAGGACGAGATCTGGGACTACACCTTTGAGGTCTGGGACGAAGAACAAGCTGACCAATACATCCGCCAGCTACACAAGGACATTCAAGCCGCCGCCGACAAGCAAGTCCCCTGGCGTGTACTCTCGCACAAATACCTGGGCGAGGTTTACTTCATCCGCAGCGGCCATCATCACGTTTTCTTCCGAGTCCTGCCCGGCAGCATCCTCGGCATCCTCACCATCCTGCATGAGAGCATGGATATACCCAGTCGCTTGCGGGAGGACGAACGCGACAACGCCTAACGCCATCCGAACAAAATTCCTTTGCGCCCTTCGCAAACCTGGCGGGAGATAAATAAGCAGGCGGGTGCATCGGCCCCTCTCCAAGGTCATCGAATCGGTGTTCCCGATGGTTTGCCGCTAATTTTATTCACGACCAAAATGTAGTTCATGATGGATAGCTGAATATCCTTAGCTCCAGCATCACCCGTATGCTCAAGCTCCAGGATCATGTGAAACGCCATCTCAACGAATCGATCCAGACTCATATAATATTCATGGACCGCATCACCGCTATAGACCAGCACTAGCATGCTCGGATCGCTTGACGTTAAATCATCAGGCCCGGCAAAGTTTCCTATGATGCGAGTAAAAGCCTCAAAGGCTCCAGCGTCATCCAGAAACATAACCGCTGGAAAAACCCGTCCCCGATTCAGCTTACTCACACGCTGCGAAGTTAATCCCGCCGCATCGAGAGCCCCCGCGTCCTTAAGCAGAAAAAAGGACGGCAGACTCCCCTCAGAAGGGCCACTATATAAAAATGAGATACCAGTAGCAGCAGGCAGGCTTTTAACCGCAAATAGAGCCCATACTAAATAGATCGTTTTCATAAAACTTATAGCAGGCAATAGCCCACCACCCCTCACGCCCTGCCCTTGACGGGTTCCGGTTCGATGATGCCCTGGGCCTTTTCGGTCTGGAGACGGAGTTGGCCGCAGGCGGCGTTGATGTCGTGGCCCTTTTCCCGGCGGATCGTCGCGGAGACCCCGCGCTCGCGCAAGATCGCGGCAAAGGCGTCCTGACGCGGGATCGAAGGCCGCACCCACGGCAAGCCCTCCACCGTGTTGTACGGGATGAGGTTCACGTGGGCGTGGAGGTCGTTGGCGATCTTGGCCAGCTCGCGGGCCTGGTCCAGGCTGTCGTTGATGTCCTCGATCAGGATGAACTCGAGCGTTATCATGCGCCCGTGCTTTTGGCTAAAGGCTTTGGCCGCGGGCAAGAGCTGCTCCAGCGGGTACTTGCGGTTGACGGGCATGATCTGCTGGCGCACCTCGTTGGTCGCACCGTGCAGGCTAATAGCCAGCCGGAAGCCCATCGGCTCGTCGGCCAGACGCTCGACTTGCGGAGCCAGCCCGGAGGTGGAAATCGTGATGCGGCGCGCGCCAAAGTTCAGCCCCCACTCCGCGTTGAGGATCGACAGGGCGCGCAGCAGGTTGTCGTAGTTGGCTAATGGCTCGCCCATGCCCATGACGACGATGTTGTCAAACGAGGCCAGCTCCTCGCTGGCGCGGGGCGTGGTCGGGTCTTCCTGATGGCAAACCTGGATCAACTGGTGGACGATCTCCCCGGCCTGCAGGTCGCGCTTCCACCCGGCCAGGCCCGAGGCGCAGAACTTGCACCCGTAGGCACAACCCACCTGGGTGGAGATGCAGACGGTCTTGCGGGAGCGGTCCTGCCCCACCCCTTCCTGCGGCGCGCGGATGATGACCGTCTCGATCAGGCGTTCGTCGCCCAGCTTGAGCAAGAACTTGCCCGTTACATCGGACGAGTTCTTGGTCAACAGTCGCGCAGTGGGCTGAAACTCAAAGGTCTCGGCCAACCAGGCCCGCAGCGGCTTGGAGAGGTTGGTCATCTCATCGGGGCCCGCAGCGCGCTTCTTATAAAGCCACTCCAGAATCTGCTTGGCCCGAAAGCCCTTCTCGCCCCGCTCGGCCAGCCGGGCAGTCAGCGAGTCCAGCGTCTCACCATGAATGAGCGGTTTCCCAGTCGTCGAATCCTTCACGCCTACATCAATGAGCCCATCCGGGCCCGCCTAGCAACTCCCAAAAGCACTAATGAGTGCTGAGACAGTGCGCCACTAGCGAAATTCATTACAAAATGCATATGGCTACAAAAGGCCCGAGTATGCGACATTGAGGAGGTTTGAAAATACGGCTTAGGGCATGGGCCCAGCACCCATATCGGCCAAGACCGTAAAGGCCGCTATGATAAAAATAATGATAAGCCCAAACGCGATGTAGCAGCCACTGGAGACCAAGTTAACCAACAAGCCCCGCTTGAACCCGATCTCATGCCTGCGCCGGGACTTCAGCCACCGCGCGTAGAGATACGATACCAGCCCCAGCCATGCGGCCAAAGAGAACACGATATTAACATAAATAGCCAGACTCCCCAGCAACAACGCCAGCTGGCCAATGAAGAAATTAATGACGTAGCTGATCATCAGCACCTTGAACGACACCGTGTACATTCCCCAGTACATAGGCGTGTACTTCAGCACCATGCGACAAGCTAGCTGCAAGAACCAGGCACCAAACAGGGCAACCACAAGGCACCCAAAGACACCGTATATAAAAAAGATAGCAACAACCAAACCTTCCATAGCAAAGCAAGGAATGTCCGGTCAAATCACACCTACCGCAAGCAAATAGGCATGCTCCAACACAAAAAACATTAAATCTAATCACGATTCGAGCAAAGAGCGGAGCCGCTGCCTTTCCTCGCGCGGCCTGCGCCGGAGCAACTCCCCCACGTACCGTAAGAAGTCCTCTGGCGAGAAGTTTGCCGTCTGCAAGAGGTACAGGATGATCCCGTCCCGGTGAATCAGATAACGCTGCCGCTTGGCCCGTCCCGGCCCCTTGTCGCTGTGGGTACGGTGCCCCAGGATGCCCTGATTCAGAAAGCAGTCGCGTACAAACTGGTCGCTCGTCCCGATGATCGAGGCCACCTCCTTTGGGCTGAACCACTCCTGCTGAGGCGGCAACAGGTGATTAAAATGAGTCGTCATGGCGGAAGTCCTCTCGTCCGTTGTTAGAGTTTGCGGGAAAACTTCCGCAAGCGGGGACGACGACGGCAGGCATCGCGATAGCCCCGCTCATAGGCTTCGCGGCGGGCAGACTCGATGGCGTCGCCCAGACGCTCACGTATGCGCGTGGCCATCATCTCGGCGTGAAACACATCGCTGCAAAAGACCTTGGCGTAGGCCTGCCAGGTCTTACCGCTGCGCAGCGGCATGCCGGTATCGATGACGACTTCGGCCGCACGCCCATCGGGCTGCACCCGCAGGATACTCTGGCTCACGCCTTGGCCAGGCTCAGTATTTAAGTTAATTGTCGGTGTCATAAGAAGGGTATGGATAAGAGGTTATGGATGACGGGAGGCGACGGGGCTGAACTGACCTTAGCCGACACGGGAGCGGTTAACTGGCGATTCGAGGTAGCCCTCATCGGAGAGGTGCCCCTTCAGCACCGTTGCAATCAGGCTGGAAACGGAACGATTGTCGTCAAAGGCCGCCTGCCGGGCTGCATCACGCAAATCCTGGGGCAGGCTGACTGAGAGGTTGACATGGTGTCGGCTTTGCTTTTTCATAGTGCTCATAAGTTCACATATAGCACGCCACAAAACAAGCCTATAGTCCAGAATTTACTATTTTGCTATTTCCCAATAACCGCCTCCTGCCAGCAATGACTTAGGGCGTATTCTCTAAATACGGAGCGAGGATGCGACATTGAGTTATTTTGGATACACAGCCCAGGCCTCCCGCCATCCAACAACACCCACCTACCATGCCAGACAGCAACACCGTCCCACCTGAAAAAAAGCATAAAACCGTAGGCGTCAGCTTTTCACCCGACCTGCGCCGCCGCGCCGCAGAGCGCGCCCGCGGACTCGGCCTCTCCTTCTCCAAGTACGTCACCCTCAGCGTCGAGGCTGAGCTCAACGGCCGTCCCCCGCAACTGCTCATGGAAAGTCTCCTGCCCGGCACACCCTCCCCGCTCAACCTCGAAAACGCCGTCGAGGAAGCCTCCGACTACGGCGCCATGAAAGCTGCCTCCATCCGCTTCGAAGACGACGTCGAAGATATCCTCAAGGCCGACGACACCTGCTACACGCGCTTTGCTGAGGTCGCTCACCTGCGCACGGACTTCCTCGTCCAACACGTCGTGCCCGAGACCGACCGCACCCTGCGCATTGCCCTGGAGTGCAAGTACAACGTCCGCAACCGCGCCACCGTCACCCTCGGCCAGTGCATGATCCTCAAAAACCTGCCCGGCGTGGACGCCGTCCTCCTCTGTGTCCCCTACCTCAAGCACTTCGACTCCCACCTCAGCGACACCTTTGCCCAGCAAGACATCACCATCGCCACCCCCGACACTCTCTCCGAGCAACTTGAAGCCCTCACCGCACGCCTTAGCGGCATGAGCGCGGCTTAAGCAATATTATGCCCGCTGATTTCGCAGATTCACATAGATTATTCCGAGGCTATCTGTAAGCATCGGTGGCATCCGTGGCAGAAAACACATAGCCAAACGAGGCGACGACGACTTTATGCAAAATCCTCTAGCCGAGCTCTTTCTAGAATAACAGAATGGCCGCAAAAACGGCATCAGGCATTACCTGGGATAGAGCTCAAACCTGTAGCTCTCTGCGTCTTTGCGCCTTTGCGGTGAAATATTTCAGGCAAGACGTAAGCTAACATGACACTAGCCCGCCAGGTAGCGTTTGAGGGCATTGCGGTTGTGCTCGCGAATCCACTTTTCAGCCGAACGCAGCTTCCCTTCACGCAAGATAGCGATGAACTCTCGATGCTCGCGGTTGGCCAGTTCAATGTCCTCCGGGCGCGCCTGAGTAAAACGCAGCAGACGCAGCCGCTCCCAGTCTTCACCCGCGCGCACGAGCAGTTCCTCGAACCGCCCAAGCCCAGCCAAGCGCGGAATAGCCTCGTGAAAACGCCGATTCAGCTGCGCCCAGTCTGCGGGCAGCTCAGCCGCTTCCATTTCCGCACACATCCCCTCAAGTTCCGCGATTTCGCTCTCCCCCAGATCGGGAAGAGCAAGGCGGCAGGCCGCCTGTTCTAAAGCTTCCATCAGAGCAAAGATTTCCTCGATCGCATGCTTGGGGATATCCGACACCACCGCGCCCGCGTGCGGCCGTATGGTCAGCAGCCCCTCACGGGCCAGTTGCGTGATCGCCTCGCGCACCGGTATCGGACTCATCCCCAGCTCACTCGCCACCGTATCAATCACGATGCGCTCACCCGGCTGCATCGATCCGCTCAGGATCGCGCTACGCAGAAACTGGTGGGCATGCTGCTGTTTTGTCAGCACGGGAGACTCAGATATTTTTTGCACATTCGCGATCATGGCATTGACATTCAAAAAAGCAATCATATATGATATATGAATGATCAAGCTTTCCTCATCCCCTAACATTGAGTCACTCAAGGCTCCACTGGACAATCTCTTTGAGCTCGCCGGGCAGAAAGTCGCCCTCATTGACAAGGAATACGACGACGCCAACGGCTCGCCCGTCTACACCGTAGAGGGCAAATACACCACACGCGGCTGGACCGAGTGGACCGAGGGCTTTCGTTACGGACTCGGCATCCTGCACTTTGACGCCACCGGCGATGGGGCCAGCCTCGAATCAGGCCGCAGCAAGACCGTCTCCCGCATGGCCAGCCACGTCAGCCACATCGGCGTCCACGACCACGGCTTTAACAACCTCTCCACCTACGGCAACCTCCGACGCCTCATGCTCGAAGGCCGCCTCCCTGCAAACGAGTGGGAGAAAAACTTCTACGAACTCGCCATCAAGGTTTCCGGCGCCGTCCAGGCCGCCCGCTGGTCCCAGCGTCAGGGCGGTGGCTACATCTACTCCTTCAACGGCCCCCACTCCCTCTTTGTCGACACCATTCGCTCCTGCCGCATCCTCATGGTTGCCCACCGCCTCGGCCACTGCCTGATGGGCGAAGGCGACAAGGCCATCAGCCTGCTCGGGCGCGCGCTCGACCACATCGAGTCCACCTCCCTCTTCAATGTCTTCTACGGCGAAGGCCGCGACAGCTACGACGTGCGCGGTCGCACCGCCCACGAGGCCATCTTTAACATGAACGACGGCGCCTTCCGCTGTCCCAACGCCCAGCAGGGCTACTCTGGCTTCACCACCTGGACGCGTGGCCAGTCCTGGGCCACCCTCGGTTTTGCCGAAGAGCTGGAGCTGCTCGAGGTAACCGACACCGCCGAGTACGAGCCCTTTGGTGGCAAGGACAAGTGGCGCGAGCTCATGCTCAAGGGCGCGCTCGCCGTGGCCGACAATTTCATTGAAAACACCCCGACTGACGGCATCAGCTACTGGGATCAAGGCGGCCCGAACCTCCACAAGCTCGGTGACTACCTCGACCGCCCCGCCGACCCCTACAATGCCTACGAACCCGTAGACAGCACCGCCTCCGCGATCACGGCCCAGGGGCTGCTCCGCTTGGCCAGCTACCTGCAAAAGCAGGGCGACGCCAAGGCCGCCGAGCGCTATGAAGCCGCCGGGCTTGTCACCGCGCAGGCCCTCCTCAGCGAGCCCTACATTTCCAGCGACCCGCAGCACCAGGGGCTCCTCCTGCACTCCATCTACCACGAGCCCAACGGCTGGGACCACCGCCCCGACGCCGACAAGGCCGCCTACGGTGAATCCTCCATGTGGGGCGACTACCACCTCATGGAGCTGGGCGTTTACCTCCAGCGCCGCCTGAACAAGGGCCCCTACCTCACCTTCTTCGCCTAGCGTATCCCAAAAGCCAATACACGCGCTATGTATAAGACCGGATTAACCTCGATCACCTTCCGCCAGCACACGATTAACGAAGTCGTTGACCTGGCCAGGGGAGCCCAGCTCGACGCCATCGAATGGGGCGGTGACGTCCACGCCCCCCCGGGCGATCTCGACGCCGCGAAAAAAGCCCGACAGGCAACGGCCAAAGCCGGCCTCTCGATCTCTTCCTACGGCTCTTACTATCGCTGCGAGGACGATGAGGATTTTGCCCCCGTGCTGGAGTCTGCCCTCGCCCTCGGCGCGCCGGTCATCCGCGTCTGGGCGGGCAAGCTCAGCCCGGACGAAGCAGACGCAGCCTACCGTGCCAGCGTCATCGAGAACCTGCGCTCAGCCGTCGAAGCCGCCACGGCCAAGGGCGTCACCATCGGGCTGGAGTACCACGGCAACACCTTGACCGAGACACAGGCCAGCGCACATGAGCTCCTGAGCGAAGTCGGCCTTTCCGCGCTCAAGCTCTACTGGCAGCCGCGTACCTGCGGTGAGTTTACCGAGGACCTCGTCGAACTCGAAGCCGCCCTTCCCCACCTCAGTCACATCCACGCTTTTCACTGGGGAAAGGAAGGCTGGAAAGACCGCAAAGCCTTTGCCGAAGGCACCGCAGACTGGAAGCAGTACCTCCAGCTCGCGCAAAAAGCCAACGGCGACCGCTACGTCATCTTTGAATTCGTGCGCAATGACGACCCGGCGCAACTCGTGCCCGACGCCGCTGCCCTCCATCAACTTCTTTCCGAAATCCAGTAGCCATGATGCAAGACCTCTCCAAGTGCGCCATCCACACCATCACGACCAAGGCCTGGGACCTCCCCACGGCTTGCGCCAAGTACGCCGCAGTCGGCGTGCGCGGGGCGGGTGTCTGGCGTCAATGGCTCGAAGGACGCGAGCTGGCACAGTCGCGCAAAATGCTCGATGACCACGGCATCGCTGCCGTCTCGCTCGTGCGCGGCGGATTCTTTGTCGGCGAAACTGCCGAGCAGAGCCAAGCTGCTATCGATGAAAACAAGCGCTGTCTCGACGAGGCCGCCGCCATTGGCGCGGACCAAGTTGTCCTCGTCTGCGGAGCTGTCCCCGGCATGCCCTTGAACGAGGCACGCCAACAAGTTACCGACGGCATTGCGGCCTGTGTCCCTCACGCTGCCGAGCGCGGGGTCAAGCTCTCCATCGAGCCCCTGCACCCGATGTACGCCAGCGACCGCAGCTGCGTCAACACCATCGGGCAGGCCAACGACATTATCGACCAAACGGGTGCGGACTGGGTCGGCATCGCCGCCGATGTTTACCACATTTGGTGGGACCCCGATCTCGAGCAAGAGATCAAGCGCGCCGGAAACCGCATCATCGGCTTCCACGTCTGCGACTGGATGACGCCCACCACCGACCTGCTCAACGACCGTGGCCTCATGGGCGAAGGCTGCATCGACATCCCCGGCATCCGCAAAATGGTCGAAGCCACCGGCTTTGACGGCTGGAACGAAGTCGAGATTTTCTCCAACCGCCTCTGGGCTACCGAACCGGACGAGTTCCTGAAAAACATAACCGAGGCCTATCGCCAGCACGTTTAATTCAACCCCTCCCCCAACTTACCAACCAATCAGCATTACCATGAAAACGACAGAAATCGGCATCATCATGAACGGCGTCACCGGACGCATGGGCACCAACCAGCACCTGCTGCGCTCGATCAACGAGATCATCAAGCAGGGCGGCGTTAAGGTCAGCGCAGACCACGTCATCATGCCCAAGGCCATCCTCGTCGGGCGCAACGAGACCAAGCTCAAGCACCTGACCGAGATCAGCGAAGTCAAGGAGTACACGACCGACCTCGACAGCGTCATGAACGACCCGTCCTACAGCATCTACTTCGATGCCCAGAGCACGCTGCGCCGCTTTGATGCCGTGAAGAAGGCCGCCGCCGCAGGCAAGCACGTCTACTGCGAAAAGCCCACCGCGATCAAGACCGAGGACGCTTACGAGCTGTACAAGATCTGCCGCGACGCGGGTGTGAAGAACGGCGTCGTTCAGGACAAGCTCTGGCTCCCCGGCCTCGTGAAGTTCAAGCGTCTGGTCGAAAACAACTTTTTCGGTAAGATCCTCTCCGTACGCGGCGAGTTCGGCTACTGGGTATTCGAGGGCCACACCGTCCCGGCCCAGCGCCCCTCCTGGAACTACCGCAAGGAAGACGGCGGCGGCATGATCGTCGACATGCTCTGCCACTGGCGCTACGTCATCGACAACCTCTTCGGCCCGGTCAAGAGCGTGTCCTGCCTCGCCGCCACGCACATCCCCGAGCGCATCGACGAAGAGGGCAAGCCCTACAAGTGCACAGCCGACGACTCAGCCTACTCCACCTTCGAACTCGAGAACGGCGTCATCTGCCACTTCAACTCCTCCTGGAACGTACGCGTGCGCCGCGACGACCTCCTCACCATGCAGGTTGACGGCACCGAGGGCAGCGCGATCGTCGGCCTGCGCGACGTCTGGACGCAGCACTACGGCAACACCCCCCGCCCGGTCTGGAACCCCGACATCGCACAGCCCATCGACTTCTTCGGCGGCTGGCAGAAGGTCCCCGAGCAGGAAACCTACGACAACGCCTTCAAGATCCAATGGGAACTCTTCCTCCGCCACGTCGTCCTCGACGAGCCCTTCCGCTGGAACCTCCTCGAAGGCGCCAAGGGCGTCCAGCTCGCCGAGCTCGGCCTCGTCTCCAGCGACAAGCGCGCCTGGGTCGACCTGCCTGAACTTCAAGCTTAGATTGTCATAGTGTCGGGGCAGGCTGGTCATTACCACCTGCCCTGACTTTTATTTTTAAATCAATTCATCCATCTATTTATGAGCAGCAAACCCGTCGCAATCGTCACCGGAGGCAGCCGCGGCATAGGCTTTGGCTGTGCCGAAGCCCTCGCCAAGGCAGGCTTTGATATCGTCATCAACGGCATGCGCCCCGTGGATCAAGTCAGCGAGCCCATCGCTCAGCTTGAATCCCACGGTGCCAAGGTCGCCTACGCACGCGGCGACGTCGGTAGCGCCGAAGGCCGTAGTGCTATTCTCGATACAGCGCGTGAAACCTTTGGCAAACTGAACGTCCTCGTTAACAACGCTGGCGTCGCCCCCAAGGAGCGTCTCGACCTGTTGGAAACGACGCTTGAGAGCTACCAGCGCCTCATGGGCATCAACTGCGAGGGCCCCTTCTTTCTAACCCAGGCCACGGCCAACTGGATGGTCGAGCAAAAGCAGACCGATGCCTCCTTCAGTGGTTGCATCATCAACGTCAACAGCATCTCCGCAACTGTCGTCTCGACAAATCGCGGCGAGTACTGCGTAAGCAAGGCCGCCCTCTCGATGGTGACGCAGCTCTTTGCAGCCCGGCTCGGTGAGCACCACATCGGCGTGTACGAAGTCCGCCCGGGCGTGACCAAGACCGACATGACCAGTGGTGTATCAGAAAAATATGACAAGCTCATCGCCGACGGCCTGTGCGTCACCCCGCGCTGGGGCTTCCCCGAAGACACGGGCAAGGTCGTCACGTCACTCGCTCGCGGTGACTTCGCCTACTCCACCGGTCAAGTCATCATGGTTGACGGCGGCCTGACCATTCCCCGCCTGTAGCTCTCTGCAAAGATTCGGCTTGCGCGCACCCTACACGTGCGTGAAAAAGGTAGCAATCAAACCCATCACCCTATGAGTAAAATGCTGGAAACCTCCCGTATCCTTCCTGTCGTCGTCATTGAAAATGCCAACGACGCCGTACCCTTGGCCGAAGCCATTCTCGCCGGCGGCCTGAGCGCGATCGAAGTCACCTTCCGTACGGACGCAGCCGCAGACGCCATCAAGGCCATTCGCGAGAAGCTGCCCGAGATGATTGTCTCCGCAGGCACCGTGGTCACGCCTGACCAAGCCAAGCGTGCCATAGACGCTGGTGCACAGTTCGGCCTGGCCCCGGGCTTCGACGCCGACATCGTCAAGCAGTTTCAGAGCGCAGGCTTGCCCTTCGTTCCCGGTGTCATGACGCCGACCGACATCCAGTCCGCGCTCAAGTCCAACTGCACGCACTTGAAGTTCTTCCCCGCAGAAGCCGCCGGTGGACTCTCTCTGCTAAAGTCCCTCATCGCACCGTTTAAGTCGATGGGCGTCCGCTTTTGCCCCACCGGGGGGCTCAAGCCCTCGAACATGGCGGACTACCTCGCCTTGCCGCAGGTCTTCGCCATTGGCGGCACCTGGCTGGCCAAACCCGAGCAGATAGCCAACGGGCAGTGGGACGTCATCACAGCACAGGTTAAGGACGCCGTTTCCAAGCTGTAGCAGACACGCCCTCCAACCCAAACGGTTTGTCCTCGGAGCACAGGTGATGTGTACGAGACAAACCGTTTTTTGTATTTGCCGCATAGTCTAAATTTCATATTTGTAATATATTTTAAATATGAAACAAACAGCCACTAAACCCTTTGCCACACGTGGCAGTGCCCCTGCCCTAAGCCGGGGGCTGACCTTACTCCATACGCTGAACCAGGCACCACCGTATTCGCTTGAGGCACTCAGTGCGCGACTGAACATCCCCAAGGCTTCAGCCCTGCGATTACTTGAAACACTTGAAGCCAACGGCTTGGTGCACCGTCGCGCTGACAAGCGCTACGAGCCACTCTATTCACTTCAGCCCGTAGGCGATTTAGCAGCCAACTTCCGCAATACTCTTCAGCCTCAAATGGCCGAACTCAGCCAGCGCCTGGGCCACACGATCGAATGGTATGAACCGACAGACACAGGCATGATGCTTGTCCTGCAAAGCGTTCCCCAGACGGAAGTGCAGGTGGTAGCCCGTCCGGGCTTTTTGCGAGACTGGTTCACTGAGCACGAGGCCGTAACACGCCTCGGTTTCGCCTACGCTAAACAGGCACCAACAGTACAAGCCTCCCAGACCTATATCTCCAACGGCAAACGCCATAACCTATCCAATACCGAGGCGCTAGCGCAGGTAAAAGCGGCCAAGGCATCTGGCAAGACCTATGACAAGGCCTACAACACCAACGGCGTCCGACGCGCAGCCATCGCTGCATTACAACCGCGAGACCGCTTCCACGGCGTACTGGCTGTGGCCGAAGCCCACCGCTTTGACCAACGCCCTTCGCCACTCCAACTCCTGAAGGAACTCGAATCCATTCTCCCCTAACAAGGTTTGCCATGCGTATCCTCTATATCGATATCGACAGCCAGCGCCCCGACCACCTCGGCTGCTACGGCTACCACCGCAATACCAGCCCTGCCATTGATCAGATTGCCAGCGAAGGCATCGTCTTTGATCGCGTCTACACCCCCGACGCCCCTTGCCTGCCTTCACGCACCGCATTCTACTCCGGTCGCTTCGGCATCCATACCGGCGTGGTGGGACACGGCGGCACCGCAGCCCAGCCCAAAATCCAGGGCACCAGCCGTGGCTTTCGCGATACGTTCGACGACCAGGGCCTCGCGCGCCAGTTGCAGCTATTGGGCTATCATACGGCGATGATTAGCCCCTTCGGCCAGCGTCACGCAGCATGGCAATTCTACGCAGGCTTTAACGAGATTCACAACACCGGTGAAGGCGGTATGGAGTCCGCCGAAACCGTCAAGCCCGTTGTAGATAGATGGCTCGCCGACAACGTGGCTAAGGACAAGTGGTTCCTTCACATCAACTACTGGGACCCACACACTCCCTACCGCACACCCGAGGGCTCCCCCAACCATTTCGCTGCGGACCCGCTGCCCGCGTGGCTCGAGGATGGCACCGTCCTGGAGAAACACAAGAAGCTAGCCGGGCCGCACACGGCGCTCGACATTGGTATGTATCATGGCACGCCAGAGCCAGACTATCCCAAGCACACAAACAGCGCCCACGACCGCGATACGCTGCGAACTGTTATCGACGGATACGACAACGGCGTTCGCTATGTGGACGACCAGATTGCCAAAATCGTAAACGATCTCAAGACAGCAGGCGTCTACGAAGACACGATGATTATCATCTCCGCAGACCACGGAGAAAATCTCGGCGAGTTGGGTATTTATGCCGAGCACGGTACGGCGGACGAGATCACTTGCCACGTTCCACTCATTATCAAATACCCCGAAGGCCCTGCCGGTATACGCAACACCAGGTTTCACTACAACCTCGACCTCGCCCCCACCCTGATGGACCTCATGGGTGGAAAAAAGCAACCCCTCTGGGATGGCGAATCCTTCGCCGACACTTTTAATACAGGGGATGATGTTGGCCGCGACGAAGTCACCATCAGCCAGTGCTGCCACGTTTGTCAACGCTCCGTACGCTGGGGGAAATGGCTCTACATGCGCACCTACCACGACGGCTTCCACCTTTTCCCACAGGAGATGCTCTACGACCTGGAGATTGACCCTCACGAGCAGAACAACCTCGCTGAAACCAAACCGGAGCTATGCCGCGAAGGCATGTGGCGACTGAGTCGCTGGCACGACGCCCAGATGCAGAAAATGGCGACCGTCAGCTCCGACGTCGTTGATCCGCTCTGGACCGTCATGCGCGAAGGAGGCCCTTTCCACGCCAACCTCCATCCTACTGGCAGCGGCCAACCCGGGGGCGCTGGCTTCAAGCGCTACCTCAAACGGCTGGAGGAAACCGGACGTCAGGACGGAGCCGATGCCCTACGCCGGAAGTATGCCGCAAGCCTGACCGTGGCTTAAGCCTTTCTCGAAGCGGAGCGCGCCCGCACCGAGCTCGGGGCGCAGCCCATGACTTTGCGAAACACGCGCGAAAAGTGCAGCGGATCAGCATAGCCCAACTCCTGGGCCACAGCTCCCACGCGCAGTTGGCTGTCGCGCAGTAGCAGCCAGGCCGCACTCATCTTGCGCTTTTGCAGCACTTGATACGGGGAGTCGTGGTGGTACTGGCGGAACACCCGGCAGAGGTACTCCCCGCTGTAGCCCGAGCGCGCAGCCAGATCGGCCAGCGAATGAAGCGTGCGGTACTCACGCTGGAGGATTTCCATCGCTAAATCATAGACCTTGCGCATGCGCGATTTCTCACCACGGGCAGTATCCCGGTGCCGCGCGATCTGGGCAAGCAACACGCGATTTAACCCCGCCACAATTTCCGGCGTCTGCGCATCACTGCGCGCGCCTTCGTCCAGCATCTGGTCGAGCACAGCCACCATCGGCGCGAGGTCGCCGAGGTGTACCACCTGCCCCGGTGCCAGCTCAGCCTTGGCCCAGTCCTTGGGAAAGCGCTCCGACCCGCTGACGAGAAAGTACTTGCGAAAGGGGCGCTCGGGCTCGTTCCAGAACTCATGATGCTGCCCCGGCCCAAAACAAAAGGCCGACCCGTGTCGTACTTTATGGCGCTGCTCGACTTCACAGAAATAGCCATATCCCCCCGCAATCAGCTCCAGCGTCCAAAAGGGGAAACTCTGCCGATCAATATGGTATTCGGGGGCACACTCCTCATAGCCAAGCATGATGAGTCCATGACTTTTCCTGCCGGAAGGCTCGACATTAGCATAGCGCCCCCGCAGGACCTGCGATGACAATTCGAGGGGATATTCTTGCAGTTCAGGCATAGACTTTCCGTTCAATTTTATCCATATTTCAACAGAAATCTCCCTAGCAATCAACCCCGCTTATAAGCTATGATAGGGTTTTTCCCACCGTTAACCCAAATGCGCCGGGGCTTTCGCCCGGCCTTTATATCCCTATGAGCAAGCATCCCTTCTCCTTCCCGAAGATCGGCATTCGCCCCACGATTGATGGCCGCCTCGGCGGCGTACGTGAGTCCCTAGAAGACCAAACGATGGCCATGGCCCAACGCGTGGCCGACCTCTATGCAAGCGAGCTGCGCTACCCCGATGGCAGCCCCGTCCAGTGCGTCATCGCCGACTCCAACATCGGCGGCGTGAAAGAAGCCGCAGCCTGCGAGGAAAAATTTCAGCGCGAAGGCGTCGGCCTGAGCGTCACCGTCACCCCCTGCTGGTGCTACGGCTCGGAAACGATGGATATGGACCCGCACCGCCCAAAGGCCGTCTGGGGCTTTAACGGCACGGAGCGTCCGGGCGCGGTTTACCTCGCCGCTGTCCTCGCTGGCCACACCCAGAAGGGCATCCCCGCCTTCGGCATTTACGGCAAGGACGTACAGGAAGCAGGCGACACCGCCATGCCCGCTGACGTCGTGGAGAAGTTGCTCGGCTTTGCCCAGGCTGGACTCGCCGTCGCCTACATGCGAGGCAAGGCCTACCTCTCGATGGGCGGCACCTCGATGGGTATCGCTGGCTCGGTCGTCGATTCCGCCTTCTGGGAGCGCTACCTCGGTATGCGCGTCGAGGCCATCGACATGAGCGAATTCGCCGGGCGCATGCGCAAAGGCATGTACGATCAGGCCGAGTTTAAGAAGGCCCTGACCTGGGTAAAGGAAAACTGCCCCGAGGGTGACGACTACAACGGCGAGTCCTCCAAGCGCAGTCGCGAGCAGCTCGACACCGAGTGGGAAGATTCCGTCAAAATGGCCCTCATCGCCCGTGACCTCATGGTGGGGAACGAGAAGCTGGCCGAGGCCGGCTACGGTGAACAGGCTAACGGCCACTACGCCATCGCGGGTGGTTTCCAGGGCCAGCGCCAGTGGACCGACCACTTCCCCAACGGCGACTTCATGGAGGCCATCCTCAACACCTCCTTTGACTGGAACGGCAAACGAGCCCCCTACATCGTCGCCACCGAAAACGATGCCCTCAATGGCGCAGGCATGCTCTTTGGCTACCTCCTGACCAATACTGCCCAGATTTTCGCCGACCTGCGCACCTACTGGAGCCCTGAGGCCACCGCCCGCGTTGCCGACGGCTATCAACTCGATGGCGCAGCCAAGAACGGCATCCTCCACCTCATTAACTCTGGCCCCGCTGCTCTCGATGGCACTGGTGACCAGACCGACTCCGAGGGCAAGCCAACCATGAAACCCTTCTGGGACATCTCCGACCAGGAAATGGACGCCAGCCTCAAACACACCACATGGCATCCGTCCATGACGGAGTACTTCCCCGGTGGCGGCATGAGCACACGCTACCGCACAAAGGGCGGCATGGATGCGACCATGATTCGCCTCAACCTCGCTGCGGGCCTCGGCCCCTGCCTCCAGATTGCGGAAGGCTGGACCGTCGAGCTCCCCGAGAAAGTTCACGACGCGCTCGACCAGCGCACCAACCCGACCTGGCCCACCACCTGGTTTGCCCCCCGCCTGACCGGTGAGGGCGCCTTCCGCTCGACCTACGAGGTCATGAACAACTGGGGTGCGAACCACTGCGTCATGACCGCAGGCCATGTCGGACACCTCTACATCACGCTTGCCTCCATGCTGCGCATCCCCGTCTACATGCACAACGTGGACGAGTCGCGCGTTTTCCGACCCAGTGCGTGGCGCGCCTTCGGCACAGCCGACCTGGAAGGGGCAGACTTCCGCGCCTGCTCGGCCTACGGTCCGCTCTACCACTAGTCCGAGTCGCTAGCGCCACCCTTTCACAAAATCCGTACGGCACATGCCGTGCGGATTTTTTTTCGACTTACATACAGCCAGCTCCCAGTCGGCACACCGACAGCGCGCTCAATGACCATGCGCCATGAGACCATCCCGTGCTTTAACCAAAGCAACCTGCAGCCTCTCCTGATGCGTACGGGCCTGCTCCACCGTCAGGCAGAGAAATAGTGCGCCTATGCGCTCCCCTACCTGTACCGGCGTGGCCATCCGGCAGATGCCCGGTCGCTGCCTTGAGCGATCAAGATAGATAGGGGGATCATTTGAAACCGCAGATACCTGATCCGCCTCCGACCAATCCTCCACCGAAGCGATGCGGCTGTAGGGGCCACGAATCAACTGGCGCACGTGCTTCTTCGTCAGGGCTGAGAGTACGGCCAAACTTGCCGCATGGTCTGCCTCAATATGGAAAACGCTGCCGGCAGGAGCAATCGATACGGCCCCCTCAGCCGTGCAGCTCGCCAGGAGGCTGAGGTGATCCACCTCCAGTAGGACAAAGCCAGCCGACTCGTTCGTGCTCATGCTCAGTTGCTGCACACTACGCTCACATAGCTGCCCAAAGTCCGGCTCCTTTGCCTGGCACTGTCGCATCCAACACTCAAGCGACGGGCCAGCCACGTAGCCCTCCCGCTCACGACGCTCAACATAGCCCGCCCCCTCCAGCATCTGAAGCAGGCGCGAAAGCGTGGCATCCGTCGCCCCCGACAAAACATCCCTCAAGTCTGAAAACCGTACGGGCTCCACCGCAGACGATAGATGCTCCAGTAATTTCAACCCGCGTATGAGCGAGGAGGGTTTTGGCGGTACAGGCATGACGAGTCGAATTATGCGTGAATCACTCTCGGCATTGGCAAGACTTCTTTCGCCATCTCGGCCTGAATAAATTGCTGCATCAAGCGCGACTTGATCTCCGCATAAGCCGGGTCGCTCCAGCGGTTGTATATCTCGCCCGGGTCCTCTTGCAGGTCGTAAAGTTCGCCACAACTAAAGGCCCGGTACACGGTCAACTTATAGCGCGTGTCGATATAGGTTTTCATTTCGGCCATACCGGGCTCCATATTGTTTTCGACCAGGGTGTGCTCCCGCACATGAGCCTCGGGGTCCCTCCAGCTCGTAAGCTGGTTCGCCCCGCTCATTGCGTAGGGTATTTTGAGACCCGCCGCAGCCAGCATTGTTACCGGCAGGTCGACCAGACTCTGCAGTGCCTGAGAGCGTGCACCGGCCTGAATATTACCCGGCCAGCGAGCAATCATGGGCACGCGCACGCCATCTTCGTAATGAAAGGGCCCCTTGGCAATCAATCCGTGATGACCGTAATAATGCCCGTGGTCGGAGGTAAACACGACGAGGGTGTTCTCGGCCAGACCAAGTTCTTCCAGCCTGTCCAGGATCTTACCCACGTACTTATCCAGACAAGAGACCATGCCATAGTAAACAGCGATGTCCTTGGCCAAATCCTGCTTACTATGCCCGTGTTTATCCACCCCGTGCATCCACTTTCCCCGGATGCCATAGTCCTCTTCGGACTCGTTTTCACCGGCCCGTGAGTAGCGCATGAATGGGCTCGTATCGGGGTCGCTCAACTCATCCGGGTGGAGCTCAGGCACAGTTAGCGAGTCGGGGTCGTACATCGTATCCCACGGCTCCGGCACGAGGTAGGACGGATGCGGATCGAAGAAACTTGACCACAGAAAAAAGGGCTGGTCGCTGTCGCGATACTCTTCCAGGCGCGCATTTGTGCGCTCTGCAATCCAAGTATTGTAGTGGTACTCCTCGGGCAGATTCCAACGGTGCTGCTGCGACTCCTGCGTACCCGTGGGTTTGGAGAAATAATCCCGCCAATTGCTCAGCCCCTTTTCCTCCATCCACAGGGCATAGTGCTGCCCCACATGGGCCTCATCGGTATGATTGCGCGCCAGCTCGAAATCATCAAAGCCGTAGAAAGGCCCTTTGTACTGCCTCCAGAAGTCCAGGTCCTGCATCAGCGGGTACGACTCAATCGAAGGAAACGCATCTGTTGACTTCAGCGGCTGAAAGTGCGCCTTACCCACGATGCCTGTCCGGTAGCCCGCTTTCTTCCAGGCGTCGTTCACGGTGGGCTTATCCTCAAGCAGTTTCGTGCCAAGGCTGTAGGCCCCATGCTGACTGGGCCACTGTCCGGTCAAAATACTGGCTCTCGTGGGCGTGCAGGTCGGGTTCGGACAATACGCGCGCTCGAACACCGTTCCCTGCTTGGCCAACCTGTCCAGGTTTGGCGTGTGTACCTCGGGGTTATCCAGTCCGAGGGTGTTCCAGTGTTGTTGGTCGCTGGTGATGAGGAGTACGTTGAGCATTGGATTACTTTAATTTTCGATAGTTGCTATATTTTTTCATAGTCAGAAATCACAACAGACAACTGTCAACGCCAAATCTCCTCTGACAGCCACAGCCTTCCCGGGCATGCCCTTCCGGAGAAGTGACATGGGATGGCCCATGACGTAAAACTCGTCAGTGACGGGAAGCAGTGCGCCTAGTCATGTCCGCAGATGCAGGCGTACTCCAGGTAGCTACAGGTCGGGCATTGGCTGAAGTTGAGGTTAAACTTCTCACGCACACTGCGCGCGTCCGGGCCTGGCTTGATCGTCAGGATCACCGGGATGCTTTCTTTACTTGAAAGTACCTCGGTCGAGACCAGCACCCCGTCCTTTTCCTCAAAGCTCAGGCGTGTCGGGTTGAGACGACTTCCGCCGACGAAGGAAACCTCTTGCTGGGCAGGAGCGATAGCCTCGCCCTTATCGTTGAGAAAGGTAATTTGCACGCGGTTCTCGGGTGTAACCCAAAACTCAAGCGGTGGCTCCACCGAGCTGATGAGGCGTCCACCGTTGGGGCCAGCCTTTTGCTGCGCCGCTTCGCCACTACCGTGATCGTGACCTGCATGGTCGTGGTTTGAATGATCATGCTTGGCATGATCGTCGTTAGCGTGCGCCAGTGCCAGCATCGGCAGCGCGGTGATTAGGCTTAGGGTGAGGAGGATTTTCTTTTTCATGATAAGTTGCTTGGGTTGAGATTATTCTGAGGCGGCGACTTTCAGGCCCACGACACGCTCCGCAGCAGAGCGGCAGCACAGGTAAAAGAGGGCTGGCGTCAGGCCAAGACCGAGCAATGTTGAGCTGATTAGGCCGCCCACGATCACGATGGCCACGGGGTTCAGGATTTCCTTGCCCGGCTCATTCATGGCCAGCAGCAGCGGCACCAGCGCAAGCCCAGCCGAGACCGAGGTCATGAGCACGGGCACGAGTCGTTCCTGCGTGCCCCGCTCCACCATGGCTCGGGTAAACTGCTCTCCCTCATGGCGCATGAGGTGCAGGTAGTGCGAAATGAGCATGATGTTGTTTCGCGCCGCAATCCCACTCACGGCGATGAAGCCGACCAGCGTCGCGATGCTGATGTTGTTCAGCGTAAGCGCTGTGTAGAAGATACCGCCGATCAGCGATGCGGGCACAATGGTGAAGACCAGCAGCACGAAGGCAATCGATCGGAAATAACTGTAGAGCAGGAACGCAATTACCAGCACGACGATGATCGATGTGATAAAGATCGTCCGCTTGGCCTCGGCCTGCGCCTGATACTCACCCTCGAAGGATAAACTGTAGCCAGCGGGTAAGCTCAGGTCGCGGGCAACTCTGGCCTGAAGTTCTTCCACCGCAGCGTTTAAATCGCTCGTGGTCGGGTTGATCGACACGACAAAGCGCCGCAGACTGTTCTCTCGCATGATGTTGTTCGGTCCCGTGGCCTGCCGGATATCTGCGATATAGTCCAATGGGATGCGTTGCCCGCTCTGCGTGTCGATGTAGAGCTTGGCCAGACGCTCAGGCGACTCTCGCCATGCTTCCGGCAAGCGGATGGTCAGGTCGTAGATGCGCTGCCCTTCGTAAACCTCGGCCAAGGCCTCACCGCTCATCATAGATGCGAGCTGGGCGTTGAGTTCGCCGGGCGTCACACCGTAGGCCATCGCGCGCTCGCGATCGATCTCGATCCGAAGTTGGGCAATGGGAGCCTGCTGCTCGATTCTTGCCTCTTCCAGTCCCTTGATCGTCCGCGCGATTTCCGCCACTTCGGTCCCCAGTCTGCGCAAGACGACAAGGTCCGGGCCATAGATTTTTACCGCCACCTTGGCCGAAACGCCACTCAGCATATGGCCAATGCGGTCGGCCAGCGGTGTACTCATGGCGCTAAACGTTCCAGGTATCGTGCGCATGGTCGTGCGTATCTCCTCCATGATCTCCTCATGGGAACGCTCGGGCTCGTCAAAGAATTCGATGTCGAACTCCACGGTGGAAACCGGCACCACATGGTCGCCGCGCTCGGCCCGCCCTACCCGATAGCCAACTGTTTTCACCTCGGGGATTTGCAGCAGCAGATCCTGGGCAATATCTGCCACTGCGGTCGTTTGCTTCAGGGACGTGCCGGGGGCCATGGTTGTAGCCACGAGCACGGTTGGCTCGCGGAAGGGCGGCAGGAAATTTCCCCCCATCCCCTTGAGCGCCACAAAGGCCAGCAAGCCAAGCAGCACCGTGATGAAAACCACGAGTAGTGGCTGGGATAATGAAAGCCGCAGCCAGGTCTGGCGAAAGAGCCACTTTACCCCGGCAATGATGGCGTTGTCGCCGTGGACCTTGCCCGGCTTCGGGTTTAAGAGCAGCGAGCACAGCACCGGAATCAATGTCAGCGAGACGAGAAACGAGGCCGCCATACTCACAATCGTGGCCAAGGCGATCGGTGTGAACAATCGCCCCTCTACCCCGCTGAGCGCCATCAACGGAAGGAACACCAGTATGATGAGCACCGTTGCATAGAGAATGGATGAGCGCACCTCCGCCGAGGCCCGCGCAATCACTTCCAGCCGCGGCAAGGGCTCCGCCTTACTGGCATTTTCACGCAAGCGCCGAAAAACATTCTCCACATCCACGATAGCATCGTCCACCACCATACCGATGGCGACCGCCAGCCCGCCGAGGGTCATCGAGTTGACACTGAGATTAAACCAGTCGAAGACGATCACCGTCATCCCCAGCGAGAGCGGGATAGCCGTGAGCGTAATCAAGGTCACCCGCACGTTGAGCAAAAACAAAAACAGGATAATCGCCACCATGATGGCGCCATCGCGGAGCGCTTCCTCCAGGTTTCCCACGGCCAGCTCTATAAAGTCGGCTTGTCGATAAATCGTCACCAACTCCAGCCCCTCGGGTAAGGTAGACCGTATCTCCTCCAGCACGCCCTCAACCCGATCCGTCAGGGCAAGCGTATCGAAGCCCGGCGACTTGGTCACGCTGAGTATGACGCCGGGGTAACCCCTCGCCTCACCCTGCTGCCCCGCTATCAATTTCGTTCCCAATCCGGCATCCCCCCGCATTGGCTCTATATCCCAAACGACTTCAGCCACATCTTTGAGACGGATAGGCCGATCATGCTCGTGGCTGACAGTCGTGTTGGCAATGGCTTCAAGGTCGGTCGTCATGGCCAGATTGCGCACCATGATCTCCTGGGCAGACTCCGTCAGAAATCCACCTGTACTGTTCCTCACCGCCTCCTCTGCCGCCTGTCGCACTTCCGCATAGCTCACCCCCAGCGCAAGCATGCGCTCCGGGTCAGGCTGTACCTGAATTTGCTTCACGCCACCGCCCATGGCCAAAACCTCCGCCACGCCCGGGATGGCCTGCAGGCGGCGTCCCACGTCCCAGTCAGCCAGCACACGTAAATCACGCGGTTCCGTTTGTCCACTCGGGTCGACCAAACCAATGAGCATGATGTTGCCCATGAGAGAAGCGACGGGTGTCATATACGGCGACACCCCCTCGGGCAAAGCTTCGGAGACACCGCTTAGACGCTCCTGCACAAACTGCCGCGCCTGATAAATATCTGTCCCCCATTCGAATTCCAGAAAGATCAGGGACAGGCTCACGTCGTTGACGGAGCGCAACCGCGTCACCCCGGTGACGCCCATGAGGGAGTTTTCCAGCGGAATCGTGACCAGCGTTTCGACCTCCTCCGGAGAAAAGCCCGGTGCCTCGGTCAAGATCGTTACGGTGGGCTTGGTCAGGTCGGGTAAGACCTCTACGGGTAACTCGCGCACGGTTTTCACCGCCAGCACCATGACCACCAATGCCAGCGCGATGATGATCCCGCGCTGGGCCAGCGCATAGCGTATCAGCCTATTCAGCATCCTGCGACCCGGTTGAGGGTTTACGCTTACGCAACAACTGCTGCACGGCGATGAGCAACAGCGCGGTCACCACGACTGCGTAGGTCAGCAGCGGCTTGCTCAGGCCATTATCGGTCCTGGCTACCTCTCCTGCATGGTCATGTTTTTCTTTTGAATACGCAGCCTGCTGCTCGGGTGTCATCTCCGAGCCATCCTCGTTGTGTTCGTGCCCATGAGCCGCATCGAGCGCCTCCTTGAGCGACATGCCACTACCGCCTCCGGTAAAACTCAGCGCATAGGAGCCCTGCGTGACGACTTCGTCTCCGGGAAACAATCCTCTAACAACCTCAACGAATCTGTCGTTTTGCTCGCCCAGCACGACGGGGCTGCGTATGAAAGCGTTGGGCAACTCAAAATCCTCCACGAATACGACGCGCGATGCCGGGTCGCCCTGCACCGCCTCGCGCGGGATCGCCAAGACATTCTTCCGAGAGCTCAGAACGATAGAAAACTCGGCCCGCATACCGGGGCGTAGTTTTCCGCTCAGGTTATCCAGTACAAAAATGCCATCAACGGTGCCGCCAGCACGGTCCGCCTCGACGCCGAACTGACTTAGCCGCGCCTCTTGCCACTGCTCCCCCAAGGCCGGGATACGGATGTACGCCCGCGTCCCAACACCAATCTGCGCCGCCTCACGCTCCGGGATTTTAGCCACGGCCCAGAGCCGGGAAAAGTCCGCAATGTCGAGCAGTTCCTGCTCGGGCTCAACGGGCTGCCCCAACCGGATGTGCGAGTCGACCACCAGCCCGCGCTGCGGAGCAACCAGACTGACCGTCGGCGGAGGGTCCCCCAACTGCCGACTCTCAACAACAGCCAGTTCCTGCCCTGCCTCAACGGTATCCCCGAGGTAGGCGTTGAGCTCCAGCACCCGCCCCGCGATTCGCGAAGAAAGCACCGCGCGATTAGACGGAATCTCCTCTATCCGGCCAATGGCGAAGACAGTGGTTTCGAAGTCTCGCTCCTCCACCTCTACGGTTTCGATTTGAAGGTTCTGCACGCCGTTATCATCAAGGATAACGGTGCTCGCTGCGCGATCAGCCTGGCCAATCAGTGGCGCAGCCGTTGCCAGCAATATGAAAAAAGTCGGTATCGTTTTCATGTAAAAATATCTCCTGTCTTTATTGTCCTCGCGTACGCAGGTTACTCGCCGTGGCTGCCCTCCACTCGACAAGCGCCAGTTCGTAATCACGCAGCAGGTCCAGTTGGGAAGACTGGATGGTCAAGGCCTGCTCCTGTGCACGAAACAGCGTTGTCAGGTCAACCTGACCCGCCGTATAGGCCGCATTCATGTCTTCCATATTCTGCTCAACCAACCGCGTAACCTGCTGCTCGTACTCCACCGCCTGTCCGTAGAGACGGAGCACACGCTTGGCATAAACAGCTGACCTGCTGCGGATCGTCAGCGTGACCGCATCCAGCTCGTACTGCACCTGTCTGCGGTAGGCACGGCTCGCCTCGATCTCTCCCCGATTCTGATTGTGAATCGGCAGCGGAATGGAGAACCCCACCCCGATAAAGCGATCATCCTTTAGCCCGACCGCGCCGTCGAAGCTCCTCTCCTGCTCATAAAACACCTCCACGGCAATGTCCGCCCAGCGCTCGGCCAGGGCCAGGTCCGTGCGCTTATCAGCCATCTGCGCCAGCAGTGCCTTGAGTTGATACTCCGGGTGCAGCTCCAGCGAGCCTTGAGACATCTCCAGCAACTCAGGCTCACTGACAGGCAGGTTCAGCCCACCATCGATGAGCAGCTCATCCCCCACCGGAAGGCCCATCAGCAAGCCCAACGATGCGGCAAGCTCCTCCCGCCTCAACACCAACTGCTGTATCTCCTGCTCCGTCGCGTAGAGGCTCACCCTGAGTTGATTGACATCGATGGGCGAGGCCTCGGCGCTTTCGACCTTGGTCTGAATAAACTGGGTCAAGCGTTGGTTGAGCTCCAGCAACTCCTTGCGAATGCGAATCTGCGCATCCAGGGCTATAAGTCGTACGAGTTGGCTTTCCAGATCGAGCGCTAACAAGCGCTCGCGCTCGCGGATCTCCGCCTCGGCCAGCTTTATCTCTATCCCGGCAATATCCTCAAGCAACTGCAGGCGATTGGTAATAGGGAACTGCTGCTCGAAGCCAATCCCATAGGTATACTGGCCTTCATCGGTCAGCCCGTAGTCCGAGGCCACCCCAAGATTCAGCACCGGGTTTTCCCAGGCACCGGCATCCATGCTTCGTGCCCGGGCCTGGTCGATTGTCGTGCGAGCTGCTTCGAGATTGAGATTATGGCTCAGCCCGTAGGCGACGGCCTGCGTGCGGGTGAATGCCTGCTCTGCCCCAGACTCAGCCCAGCACGATGCCACCGCAGTAAGGCAGGCGATGACTGTAGAATGTATAACGCGAAAAGAATGCATGATTTAACCAGATTGAACAAAGCGTCATGCCGCACACATGCGGACATGTAGAAGCCTGCTGCATCAGCGCAACGGGCATCAACGAATTCAATCTGGCAATCAGCGCCGGATAACGGTGGAGCGAACGATTTGCTCGACCACAGGCGCGCAGCTCGGCGGCCCACGCTCAGGAGGTATGCTCCAGAGCCCATCCATATGCGGTATTAGCTCCGCATCGAAGTGGTGGCTGGTCGGCAACTCATGGACCATGAGCTTGGGCAAATGCGCACCCGAGGCTCCCTGCGTGCTTTCGACGGTGTTCCCATCGAATAAGACATCAATACAGCCCTGCGTATGCTCAACCGGACAGACGCCGCCCACTGCTGCTCCATCCAGACAAGCCATTTGCCCCAAAGTCGCACAAGCATCCTTCTCAAGGCAGCCCGTCTCCTCAACGTGGACATCCCAGGCATTATGCAAGCACACCCACAGTCCACCCGCACTTCCAAGTAGATTGGAAGCCGTGAATAGCAGCACAAAAAGGCATGCCAGGCTTGGACGGAGTTTACTCACTGAGTTGACTTCTATAAGTACTCTTATGTAAGCGAGGCAACCATTTTGTTTCATACTGAGCACGCTCTGGCAGACAAAACGTAAAAAATTTTCTACCGTAAATGTGCTTGCATGTGGAAAATCCAGTGCCATGATTCTGCCTTTCCCGATTTTGGTCAACGGGCTGTAGCGCAGTCTGGTAGCGCGCTTCGTTCGGGACGAAGAGGCCGGAGGTTCGAATCCTCTCAGCCCGACCACCAAAGCGAGGCTTTGGAAACGAGATGCTCACGCATCTTCCATAGATGAGCGGTACCTGCTCCATGGCAGCCATACTGTCGCATTTTTTGAAATTCATCCCCGCTGATTTGCAACCCAAGTCACGCATCAACTGCAGGTCGGCATACATCTGTATCTCAGGTGTGCAAGGACCCGCATTCAGGTGGACCAGATTCTTGTGGCTGAGCTGCCCCATGAGTAGCGCCACGCAATAGCTTTTCATCTGATAGCGCGGGCTGTTCACACAAAGCTCAGTGGAAAGAAACGGCTTGTCGGCGATGAGCTCATGCAGCTCCCGCAGGGGCTGCCCCGTGTCCGGTTGGTAGCACTCGTGGGGCGTGCCACTCGCTTCGAGGTCACGGCAGAGCAGGCTGAATCATTGACGGGATGCTTCCGATAAAGAACGCACGGAGACGATCAATCCGCTCGTCCCTTGTATCCATTTTATCCATACACGGCCTTATGGAGGATGTCATTTAAGCGTGAGAACGACTTTGCCCAGATTCTCCTGTCGCTCCAGAATCGCATGCGCACGGGCGGCCTCGGTCATGGGAAGCGTTTCGTGAATCAGCACCTTGATCTCACCTGAGCTGAATGCAGGCCAGAGTCTTTCTTCAAGTCCTTTTAGGATCTCGGCCTTCATGTCACTGCTGCGACTGCGCAGGGTGCTCCCGATAAGCTTCACGCCCCGCTTGAAGAAATCGAGCATGTTCAGCTCGCTCACGGCTGCGCCCAGCGTGGCGATGATGATCCAGCGTCCACCGCGCGCCATCGTCTCAAGGCAGGGCCCCAGGTTTGGCCCCGCCACGCAGTCCATGGCCACATCAACCGGGTGCTCGGCCAGCGCCTCGGCAATGTTCTGCTTTTTGCGGTTGATGACCACGTCGGCCCCCAACTCGCGGACAAAGCGCTCCTTTTCCCCGGAGCCGACTGTCGTCACGACCTTGGCACCCATTGCTTTGGCCAGTTGGATAGCCGCCATGCCGAGCCCGCTAGCCCCGGCCTGGATAAACACCGTGTCCCCGGCCTGCATTTCACCTTCAAGGCAGAGGTTGAGGTATGAGGTGGCAAAGGCCTCTGGGATAGCGGCGGCCTCGGCCATCGATAGCCCTTCGGGCACAGGGAGGGCCATATCCTCCGGCAGCGCGACCTTCTCCGCATAACCGCCGCCCCCAAGAAGGGCACACACGCGGTCCCCCGCCTTCCAACGCGACCCCAGCGGGGCTTCCAGCACAACGCCTGCGACCTCGAGCCCCGGCCACGCAGGCCAGCCTGGCGGCGGCGGGTAGGTGCCCTCGCGCTGCATAAGGTCTGCGCGGTTTAGCGCGGCAGCGTGCACCTCGACTAGAATCTCATTCTGCCCGAGAACAGGGTCCGGGACATCGGACCAGACCAGTTCTTTTTGCTTATCAATGACGACTGCTTTCATGGTAAGATGGGTTACTTCGCCAGCGGATGCTCTCGGCGAGTTAATGGAAAATCGATGGTTTCGCGTGCGAGGTGTGCTGCATAAATGCCCTGGATCATTTCGACCACCGTACGCGCTTGCTGGAGGTTAGACTGCGGTGGCCGGTCTTCCTCTATGGCACGCAGCAAATCCCACGCAGCAAAACGGTTGGCCTCCAAAAACCAAGGGGCAGGCGGCACACCCATCTCACCGCAAAGCGAGTACTCCAGCGGCTCCGCCTCAGGTATGACGCGTGTCTCATGCAAGGGCACCTCGACGAAATCCGCCCGCGCCCCCATGCGCTTAATGAGGAGCGGCTGGCGAGCCGTATCGTCAAAGCGCAGGGAAAGCGTGCCCTCGGTCCCCTCCACGCTCAAGCCCATGACAGGCTCGGTCTGTTCAGGTGCTTTCAGTCTCTTTCGGCTCTCAAAATCAGCACGCACTCCGCCGGAAAAGTTGAAAGTCGCCAGCACCTCGTCGCCCAAGGTCGGACCAACAGGCTCGACCAAGTCGACACGGTCCGTGGGCTTAGCCAAGTTCCCCTGGTAACGAATATCCGCAGAGACAGAGAGCGGATTACCCAGGAATTGGACCTGCAAGTCGAGGATATGCGTCCCGAGCACGATCAGGTCTTCTCCCCCACTGCGGTGATCACATTTCCCCCTGCCAAACGCGCGGAGCGGAGTGCCGATCGCCCTCTCATCGAGCATTTGCTTCATCGTGCGAAAGGCCAGGTCGTGACGCGTCGGGTGTGCCACCGCAAGCTTGACTCCAGCGGTCTCGATCATGGAGGCAATCTCATCGGCCTCTTCGAGAAATACACTGATCGGCTTCTCGCAATACAGGTGGCAACCCTTTTGCGACGCCAGGCGAATCTGCTCCAGATGATCACCGGGATGACGTGAGCACAGCACCACGATGTCCGGCGATTCACTTGCGAGCATCGCCTCAAGCGTGGTGTAGTGTCGCTTGGCCTGCACCTGCTTCAACCTATCGTCAAGGCCCTCCACATTCGAGTCGACCAACGCAACCACTTCCACGCCCGGCAGTCCGCGAAATGCCGTGTGCAAGCCGTGCAGCCCAAGCATCGGCCTGGCGCTGTCCTTGACCACTGCTACTGAAAACGGATGGCTCATCGCTTGTTGCTTTCTATTAAAAATAGCCCAGCACCGAAGACGCTTAAGTAACCAGTAGGGCCTGGCGGGCTGCTTAGTAGAGATGCAAGGGGGCTGTTCATTGATCAAACAAGCAAAGCATGGTGCCGCCTAGGGTGTGTCTTCAAATTAAGAAACGAGGGAAAAAGAGGTAATTTTGAGGATTTTTTCGGCTTTCGAAGTGGTGTGAATCCAGATTCATGAACTGA
>JAUIAM010000046.1 GCA_030425485.1 Verrucomicrobiia bacterium | reverse complement strand
GAAATATTGTGTCCGCAGATTTCGCAGATTCACACAGATGATTCCGGGGTTATCCGTGAACATCTGTGTGATCCGTGGTTAAAATATAGAGACATCTCCGGCTACATTTTTATTTAAACTGCCCTAGGCTGTCATAGCTTAGTTCTTGTCTAAAATATTTCACCGCAGAGACGCAAAGACGCAGAGAGCTTCTGATTTGAGCTTAATCCCTGGCAATGCCCTCTGCCCTTTTGTGTATTTTGTACCTTTTTGTGGCCATCTGCATTTTATAATGAATTTGGCTAACGGCACTCTAGGAGTTGGAGATTGAACGATGTCGGATTCACGGTAGATTTATCCTCCACGCTAAATTCCGCATTCTCATTTCATGGACGAAACCCGACACCTGCCCTGCCCTTTTGACAAGCTCTTCCCCTCGCAACTCGAGCGCGACGATGAGTTCTTCATGAAGCTGGCCTACAACATGGCCATCGATGCCTGGCGCAAGGACGAGGTGCCCATCGGCGCAATCATCGAGTACAACGGCGAAGTCATCGCCGCCGCGCACAATATGACCGTCTCAACCAATGACCCCACCGCCCACGCCGAGATGCTGGCCATCACTCAGGCCTCGAATTTCATCGGCGATTGGAGGCTCAACGGCGCGCGCCTGTACGTGACGAAGGAGCCCTGCCCCATGTGCTCGGGCGCATCCATCATGGCGCGCGTGAGCAAGGTCATCTATGCCGTAGGCGACCCCAAGATGGGCTGCCTCGGCGGAGCCACCCCGTTGCACGAAGTTCCCGGCCTCAACCACCGCGTCGAAATCCGCAGCGGCGTCCTCGAATCCGAGTGCCGCGAACTCATCCAGGCTTACTTCTCGCTCAAGCGTCAGCCAAAAGAGAGCAACTAATTTCGTATTAGCTCAGGCCCTGTTATAATAAAGCAGGTATGAGGAGACAAAGGTTTCATTAGGTCGGCCGCATCCTGCATCTCCGCTCAGCGGGCCCAAGCGGGCACCTCGCCCAGTACGATGCCAAACACCGGCACGAGCAGCAGGTACATGACCAGCGGAATGAGGATGATGGCGATGACATTTAGTCCGAGGCCGCAGCGCACCATCTCGGGGATGCGCACGTAGCCCGAGCCGAAGACGATTGCGTTGGGAGGTGTAGCCACCGGAAGCATGAACGCGCACGATGCCGCGAGCGCCGCCGGAGCCAGCAGGATGAGCGGGCTCTCCCCCAACCCAATGGCTATGCCACCGAGCACAGGCATCAACATGGTAGAGGTTGCCGTGTTAGAGGTAAACTCCGTCAGGAAAATGACCAACACGGTCACCCCGAGGATAATGGCCCACAGTGGCAGGCCTTCGAGTATCGTCACCTGGCCGACAACCCAGGCCGCCAGGCCCGAGACCTCAAAGCCTTTCGCCAGCGCCAGACCGCCTCCGAAGAGAATCAACACGCCCCACGGCAGTTTGGCCGCCCACTCCCAATCCATAACGAAGATGCGCTTGCGGAAATTTACCGGAAGTAAAAACAGCAGCAACGCGCCGGCCATGGCTACGGTTGCGTCGTTGAGCATCGAGGGCTCCGGGAAAAACGAAGCCAGCGGCTTGCGAAAAATCCAGCCCAGCGCGGTCAGTCCAAAGACCACTGCCGTCATCCGCTCAGCCCGGCTCATCGAGCCCATAGCCTTTAACTCGCTGGCGATAATTTTACCCGCACCGGGCATATCCAGCTTTGGCATCGGATTGGCGACCCGCGTCAGCCACAGCCACGACAAGGGCAGAAACACCGCCACCAGCGGCACGCCCACCAGCATCCAACTGGAGAAGCTGATATCGTAGCCGTATGCATTGGACAAATAAGCGGCGAGCACCGTGTTCGGCGGCGTCCCGATAAGCGTGGCTACACCTCCGATGGAGGAGGCATAGGCGATTCCCAGCATGAGATTGAGGGAGAGTGGCGCAACTGCCTCGGGCGCATGTTTATGACCGCCACGGGCGAGCTCGTCGATAATCTGCGAAATCACGGCCATGCCGATCGGAAGCATCATCACCGTGGTGGCGGTGTTTGAGACAAAGGCCGAAAGCAGAGCTGCCGCGAGCATAAAACCCAGCACGAGACGGCCGGGTGAGAACCCCACACACCAAATCGTAAACAGGGCGATGCGGCGATGCAGGTCCCAGCGCTGCATGGCCAGCGCAATAATGAACCCGCCCATGAAAAGGAAAATGAGGTAACTGGCATAGGGCACCGTCGCCGCCCCAGTCGGCATCACTCCCAAAGCGGGGAACAACACGATGGGCAGCAGGCTCGTTGCCGGGATGGGGATGGCTTCGCTTATCCACCACGTTGCCATGAGGAGGGTCACGGCAGCCACGCGTTGAGCTTCAGCCGACATGCCCTCCGGGCTTGGTATGAGCAGCATGACCAGAAATGCAACTGGCCCTAAAATCAGGCCTACCCGCTGCCGCATGCCAAACTCACGGGAGTGGTCGTCTGGGTCATGGCCGGGGCGTTTCTGGACTCGGTAGTGCTGCTCTGCCGGCGAGGCCTCCAGCACGCCAGCCAGCTCTTCTGATTCGGGGTATTTTTGACTCATGTATCGGGGGGTAGGTCTGACACAACCTGCAAGACACAGGGAAAACAAGGAAACCGATCAGGACAACCCCGGATTCCATGGTTTCCCCGCTAAGGTGTGACAGAAAAAAACCGGCCTGAGTTACCGGTCTTTCTAAACTTAATAGCTCTTGGCGAAGATAACGCGCTGCGGGCTGGGCTTGCCCGTGTAGATGCAGGTGCCGGGCTCGCCGTCGTAGCCAAACTGGCCTTCGAGCGGGATGTTGCGGATCGTCACCTTCATCTCCTTGGCCAGGCGATCCTCGTCCTCTTCATCCCCCCCCCAGTGGGCCACGGCAAAGCCACCGTGAATCTCGGGGCGCTCGGCGTTCTTCGGCGTGAAGTAGCTCTTGAAGTCGTCGAAGTTATCGATGCGCTGGGTGTGCTCGTCGCGGTGGGCCTTGGCCTTGGCCAGAAGCCCGTCCTGGATGGCGTTGAGCTGCGCGGCCACGGTATTGACAAATTCACTACGCGGCATGCCCTGCTTTTCGCCCGTATCGCGGCGGGCCACGAAAACGGCGTCGTTCTCCATATCGCGCGGGCCCGCCTCAACAATGAGCGGCACGCCCTTCTTGACCCAGCTCCAGCGCTTTTCGCCGCCGCGCAGGTCGCGCTTATCCAACTCCACTACGAGCGGACGCCCGTCAAAGGTCACGCCCTGTAGCTCCTTTTGCAGAGACTGCGCGTACTCAAGCACCTGGGCCGCAGTCTCAGGCTTGTGCATGACGGGGAGAATGACGACGTGCGAAGGCGCGAGCTTGGGCGGCAGGACAAGCCCGTCGTCGTCGGCATGCGTCATAATCAGGCCGCCAATAAGGCGTGTGGAAACGCCCCACGAGGTCGTCCAGGCAAATTCTTCCTCACCCGACTCGCTCTGAAACTTGATGCCGCTGGCCTTGGAGAAATTCTGCCCGAGGAAGTGACTCGTCCCGGCCTGAAGTGCCTTTCGGTCCTGCATCATGGCCTCGATGGAAAAGGTGTGGTCGGCTCCCGGGAAACGCTCACCGGGGGTTTTTTCGCCGCAAATGACGGGCATGGCCATGACGTTTTCGGCAAAGTCAGCATAGACCTGCAGCATCTTGCGGGTCTCTTCCATCGCCTCCTCAGCGGTGGCGTGGACGGTGTGCCCCTCCTGCCAGAGGAACTCAGCGGTGCGCAGGAAAAGGCGGGTGCGCATCTCCCAGCGCACGACGTTGGCCCACTGGTTGATCAGGATGGGCAGGTCTCGGTAGCTCTGAACCCACTTGGCGTACATCTCGCCGATGATCGTCTCGGAAGTCGGGCGCACGATGAGCGGCTCCTCCAGCGGGCTGTCCGGCTTGAGCCCGCCCTGGCCGTCATCGACGAGGCGCGAGTGTGTGACCACCGCGCACTCTTTGGCAAAGCCCTCCACGTGGGCCGCTTCCTTTTCCAGGTAGCTCTTCGGGATGAAAAGCGGAAAGTAGGCGTTAACGTGGCCCGTGGCCTTAAAGCGGGCGTCGAGGTCGCGCTGGACATTTTCCCACAGCGTGTAGCCCCACGGCTTGATGACCATGCAGCCGCGCACGGGCGAGTTTTCCGCCATATCGGCGGCCTTGATGACCTGCTGGTACCACTCAGGGTAGTCCTCGTTGCGCGTCGGGGTGATGGCTGTCTTCGCTTTTGCCATAAGGTGCAACAGTGTGGACACTCCGCCCCGGCTGGAAAGCAAAAAGCGAAATGCACTTTGCAAGGATAGCCTACTTGCCTATCATTTAATGATGCTCCCGATCCTGACGCTCATCTTTGGCGTAGCCTACATGGAGGTGGACGCTTAGCAGGCATAGACCTATGCCAAGAGAAACCAAGCAACGCGAGACTGTCGCCCAAAGCCTGATGCCGCTCGGGGTCGGGTTCATGATGTTCTTCCTCAACGGCGGCTGGATAGTCGTGACCCTCCTTAAGGAAACCCCGTCCTTCTGGACCAATGCCGGGGGTTATCCCCTTTTTTTGCGCGATGCCATGCAGCTCTACTACTACCCGACCCTGTACCTGATCGTCGTCGTGCAGATCGGTCTGACCGCCTTCTTCGCCTATGCGCTCAAGCAGCAACAGAGCATGCTCGGCATCCTCGGTCTGCTCTCGCTCGGTCCTTCGTGGCTCCTGCTGCTGATTTGCGGAGCCATCCTGACAGCGAATAATTTCAGCAATCTCCTCAGCGACCGACCGCTCCACTGGCACCCTGGGGACACACGACAGACCACCCCCCAATAAAGAGCAGGGCGAGGCCAGACGGCACTACTTCCTCAGGATAGCTGCCCCATAGGTGAAGCCACCGCCAAAGGCGACCAGTGCGACCTTGGCCCCGTCGGGGATGGTGCCCCAGTTTTGGGCCAGGCATAGCGGGATACTGCATGAGGAGGTGTTACCGTAATCGCGGATGTTATCCCAAATCTGACCCGGACGCAGGCGCATGCGTTTGCCCAGGGCGCGGATGATGCGCTGGTTCGCCTGGTGTGGGATGATGATGTCCAGCTCGTTCATGGTCAACGCGCTGGCCGCGCAGGCCGTGTCGAGCGTCTCAGCCATGCGGCGCACGGCGTCATGGAAGACCTGCTTGCCGTGCATGGCAATGGACTCGTTGCTGCTGTTGCCCATGAGCGGCACGCGCAGGTACTCGCCCGATTCGCCCTTGCCGGAAATAACGGGCGGGTCCATGCGCAGGCCGGGACCGGGTGTATCGGCCCCCTGCGAATCCCCCGTCACGAGCGTAGCCGTAGCGGCATCGCCAAAGAGGATGGCCGTGTTGTAGTCGTTGAGGTCGAGCGTGCGCGAAAGCGTTTCCGCCGTGATGAGCAGCACGCGCCCGTCCGGCTTATCCAGGAGAAAGGACCGTGCCGCGTGCAAGCCGTAAAGATAACCACTGCAAGCCGCGCTGATGTCGTAGCCCGGGCACTCGTGCTCGGGCGCGAGCTCGTGCATCACGCGCATGGCCAGCGAGGGCGTGCCCTTGTCCGGCGTCGTCGTGGCGCAGAGCACCAGGTCGATCTCCTCGAGCTTGATCTTGGAATCGGCAAAAAGGTTCTCCGCCGCCTCGACCGCCATGCTGAGCAGAGTCTGCTCCGGGCTGGCCCAGTTACGCGAGACGATGCCCGTCATCTTAACAATTTCCTCGCTGCTCTTGTCCGGGAATTTTTCCAGAAGCCGCTCGTTGCTGACCACTTCGTCCCCCAGCACGGCGGAAACCCCGGCCAGGCGGATCGTTGTCGGCTCGACCCGCGCGGGTGCCTCTGACTTGGCCGGAGCAGGCGAAAGGACTGGCCGACGCGGCCCGGTGCTTTTTTTTGCGACAGCCGGGGTGGCTTCACCACTACGGCGAAGGTGCATGATGGGTGTTCCGATGCGAACAGACTTCCCTTCATCGACTAAAAGTTTCTCCACCGTACCGGCACTGGAGGCCAGCAGTTCGCCAGCGGCCTTTTCGGCCTCAAACAGGGCCAGCATCTGGTCGGCTTCGACTTCGTCGCCTTCCTTGACCAACCACTCGATGAGGTTGACCGTGTCGTCGGACGCCCCCACCCCAATCGCCGAGATGACCTCCAGCTCGCCGTCGGCACCATCGGTATCCTGCCAGGTGATCTCCCGGTCCATAAGCGAAGCGGCAGCCTCGATCAATTTCTCCACCGAGGGCAGCATTTCGAGCTGGTTGGGGAGGTTGAAAGGCGCAAAGGCATCGGGACGCGTCACGCGACTGGTGCGCACCGGGACGTGTGAAGCCTCCGAAACGGTAGCGACGATTTCCGCCCCCACCCCGGCAAAACGGTTGTCTTCGTGGGCCACGATGAGGCGTCCGGTCTTGGCCACAGAGGCCAGCACGGCCTCCTCGTCCCAAGGCGTGATCGAGCGCAGATCGAGCACATCGGCTTCGATCCCCAACTCGGCCAGCGAAGCCGCAGCTTCCTCACACAGCGGGGCGGTATTGCCCCAACCAACGAGGGTCACATCCCCGCCATCGCGTGTTTTTCGGGCGCGTCCAACGGGCACCCATTGCTCGGGCACGCGGCCGGAGGTGACCCGGCGTGAGTCGTTGATGAGGTTTTTGGGGTAAAGGAATACGGTCGGGCGCGGCGAGGTCAGCGCGGCGTTGAGCAGCCCCGCGGCATCGTAGGCACTGGAGGGCATGACGATGTCCACCCCCGGCGTGTGGGCCAGCGCGGCCTCCAGCGTTTGCGTGTGAAAGGGGCCCGTCCCGGGGCGATAGCCTCCGCAGGAAACCATGAGCAAGACCGGGCACTGCCACTCCCCATCCGTGCGCCAGAACATGGAGGCGAGCTCGTTGTGGTAAAGGTTCTGGATCAGTGGGAGAAAATCCGCGAACTGGATAAAGGCGACCGGGCGGGCTCCCGCCATTGCGCGACCAATGGATAGCCCAAGGATGCTGGCTTCGGCCAGGGGCGAGTTGACCACGCGCCCGGGAAAAGTCTTCGAGAGTCCCTTGGTCACGCCGAAGACGTCCCCCTTGGGGTCTTCGATGTCCTCCCCATAAAGGTACACCGCAGGGTCATTTGAAAGCGCGGCCTTGAGCGAATCACCGATGGCCTCGCGCATGGTCAGTGCCTTGCCGTCCAGCGTCCCCACGACCACGGCTTCCTCGCGCTCGCGGTATTCCTTGGGCAGCGGGGCCTTCATTTGCAGAGAAAGCTGGGGCGCGTCAGCCTCACGGGCTAATTTAGCCGCGGCCTGCGCTTCATCCTGACAGGCCGACTCGATCGCTTCCAGTTCGCTCTCCTCCACCCCACTCTCAAGCAGGGCGGCGCGAAGGGCTTTGATCGGGTCACGTCCGCTGGCGTTCTCGGCCAGCGACTCTGCGCTGCGGTAAAGGCTCTGGTCGTCGGCATTGGAATGGCTGCCGAGGCGCTCGGCCCGCATGATGGCCAGCACCGGGCCGCGTGTTTCCCGGATGCGGTTACACAGGTGGGAAAAAGTTTCGCGGCAAGCCAGCGGGTCAACCCCGTCCATACGATGGATGGGCAGCCCGAGGAAGCTATCCGCCTCGCCCTCTGGGAGGGAAAAGAAGGTCTTCCCAATCGTGGTGGTGGAAAGCGCGTAGCCGTTGTCCTGCACGAGGAAGAGCACCGGCAGTTGCGAGCGCACAGCCTCGCCTACGGCCTCGAAGAAATCACCCTGCTGGGCAGTGCCGTCACCGACCGAAGCATACACCAGGGGCGAGCCCGGCTCGTCCTTGACCTGGGCGGCGATGCCCACAGCGGGCAAGAGGTTGTTCCCCACCGAGACAGGCATGCTGAGTATTTTCAGCGCGCGGCTGGACTGCATGACGTTCATCTGCCGCCCGCGCGAAGAAGACGCGTCGTTGGCCAGCAGTGCGTCAAAGCAAGCCCGCGGCTCCATCCCCCGGGCCAGCATCAGGGCACGGTCCCGGTAGTGGCAGGCCAGCCAGTCTTGCGGCCCGAGAAACTCCGCCAGGGCAGCGGTGGACTCGTGACCGGCACTGGCAATGTGGAAGTGGCCCTCGCCACGAGAAATCACGGTTTCTTCCACGGACTCAACCGCCCGGGAAAGCACCATCGTGCGGTAGAGGGAGAGCGGCGCGGTTGCCTCCGGGCACGGCTGAGCGGGCACAGGAGTATCCACACCGGCTGGCGCATCATGCGAAGGGGTTCCGTTTGAAGCATTCATAAAAAATCTATTGGGCAACACGTCGGGTCACAACGGTCTGGTAGCGGCTATGACATGCATGCTGCAAAAATGTGTCCTAAAGTGATGATTGACGTAGATAAGCAAACCAAATGCCGAGCGTGGTGGCAATAGGACAAATCTGAAGAACTTGTCCCCATCGTTCAAGCAGCAAGATTGAGTCCCGACTGCACAAATTGTCAGTCAGAGCTAGGCTGTGTCTTCAAATTAAGAAACGAGGGAAAAAGAGGTAATTTTGAGGATTTTTTCGGCTTTCGAAGTGGTGTGAATCCAGATTCATGAACTGAGAAAACGGAAAAAGACGCGAAAAGACCC
>JAUIAM010000045.1 GCA_030425485.1 Verrucomicrobiia bacterium | reverse complement strand
AGCGATTCCTTCATGATGGACGAAGGCACACTAATGGCGGCACGATCGCGGATGAGGCGGTTTTCCAGTGTGGACTGGCTGTCTCCGACTCGCGCCTGCAGTTCGCCCTGGGTTAAGGCGAGGGAGATGATGAGGATAGCGGACCAAGCGGGTATACGAGACAACATTGTAACTTTATGATAGAACTTCACGCGGCTTTCTGCAATGCCTATTCCTCAAGATGGTGGCCGATTTTTACCAGGACTTCGACTTTGATACCTACTCCTCCCCGCATCAGGGAGCTCGACAAGGGGATAGTCGTAATGTCTTCCAGCGTGACCGCGACCGGGTGATCTTCTCCTATGCCTTTCGCCGACTCCAGTCCAAAACCCAGGTCTTCCAGTCTGGCGAATACGATTTCTACCGCACACGCCTGACGCATTCGCTCGAAGTGGCCCGCATTGCCAAGTCGATTGGAGAAAGGCTAAACAAGCAGTATGCGGATGAAATCGCAATCGATGGGGACCTCCTTGAGGCCGTGGGGCTTTCGCATGACCTCGGGCACCCGCCCTTTGGGCATATCGGAGAGCGCAAACTGAACGAACTCATGGCTCCGTGGGGCGGCTTCGAGGGCAATGCCCAGACCGCGCGTATCCTCACAGAGACCTTCTGGATACGCCAGCAACAGCCTTCCGGCATGAATCCGAGCCGGGCCTTTCTCGACGGCGTGATGAAATACAAAGCGCTCTGGAGCGAGTGTTTTGATACGGACAGCCCGGACTCAGGGCCGCCCGAAAACCACTTCATTTACGACACACAGTCTGATTTGCGTGAATATATTTCAGGGGGGAGCTGGCCACGGGAACTCACTACTCCGGAAATGTCCAATGCGTCCAAAAGCCTTGAATGCCAGATCATGGACTGGGCTGACGACACCGCCTACTCTCTCCACGACATTGTCGATGGCGTTAAGGCGGGCTACCTCACGACGCTCCGAATCAAAGCCTGGGCCTCCGGTCAGCAACTAAGCTCTTTGGAATCCGTCGTACTTTGCGAACTGCTTGAGGCCATCGACAGCGACACGCTGGAGCGTGATGTGGCTGTGAAAATCGGCAAATTCATAAACGCAGCAGATTTATCTCCCCGCACGAATTATCTGAGTACGCGTACTAAGCGCCACTGCTGGCAAGTCACCGTACCTGTAGAGATGAAGGCCGAATGTGGTCTGTACAAGCGGATTGCACTCGATCTGGTGTTTCGCTCCGCCCGCATTCAGCAGGTCGAGCATAAGAGCGGATTCCTGCTGGAGCGCATGTTCAACGCACTCTTCGAGTCCCACCTGTCCCCGCGGTCTAAGGGGCTGCGCCTGCTGCCAGAGCCAACGCTGGGCTGGCTGGCGCAACATGAGGACGAGCCCGTACGTGCGCGGCTGATCTGCGACTATCTGGCGCAACTGACCGACCACGAGGCCATCCGCCTGTACCGGCGTCTTTTCGACCCCGACTTTGGCTCGATCACGGATTTGCTGTAAAAAATGGCTCGGAAGGAGCCTTCGGGATTGTTGAAGCTGCCTTTGGTTATGCTGAGGGTGAAGATTGACTTGGGAGTCTGAGCAGTGGCATAGTGCGACACTCTCTCGTTATGTTGCTCGCGATTTTGCTTATATCAATCGTGGTGCTGTTGGCGGCGTATCGCTTCTACGGCAATTTCCTCTCCAAGCGCTGCCAAAGCGATGACACCAACGTCACGCCCGCATGCGAAGTCAACGATGGCGTCGATTACGTGCCAACGCGCAGCTTCATCGTCTTTGGGCACCACTTTTCATCGATTGCTGGGGCGGGGCCCATCGTGGGGCCGATTTTGGCTGCAACATACTTTGGGTGGGGGCCAACCTGGCTGTGGATTATACTCGGCTCGATCTTTGTGGGCGGTGTACATGACTACGGCAGTACGCTGATGTCGCTACGTTTTGGCGGTAAAACCGTCTCGGAGATCACCCGCTCCGTCGTGGGCAAGCGCACGGCCCAGCTCTTTCGCATCTTCCTTTTTCTGGCACTCGTGTATGTGATCGTGGTCTTTCTGGACTTAACCGCGACGACCTTTTCGCGTGCGCCCGAGGTGGCCACGGCCTCGGGCTGGTTTGTCGGCTGTGCGGTGGTCTTTGGTCGGGCAATGATGCGGCAGGGAATCCCCTTTGGCGTGCTGCTGCTCGTCTTTGTCCCCTTGACCTTTGCCGGGCTGGCGGTAGGGCACTACTTCCCTGCCCCGGTCTGGGATAAGGGCATCTGGGTGACATTGATCCTGGGCTACTGCCTGATTGCAGCGGTACTGCCAGTCAACCTCCTGCTGCAGCCGCGGGACTTCCTGAGTTCAATGTTCCTCGTTGCGATGCTGCTCTTTGGGTTGATCGGACTGCTCTTTTCGGGTGCCGAAATCCAGATGCCGTTTTTCGACGGTTTCACCTCAGACAAGATCAACCCCGGTTACCTGGCCCCTATGCTCTTCATCACGGTGGCCTGCGGTGCTTGCAGTGGTTTCCACAGCATGGTGGCCAGTGGGACGACCTCGAAGCAGATTCGACGTGAAAGCGATACCCAGCGCGTAGCCTACGGTGGCATGCTGGTAGAAGGGCTACTGGCCGTGTTTGCCCTGGCTACGGTTGCGGTCCTGGCCACGGGCGAGGTCGCTGGCAACCCGGTGCAGAATTTCTCCCAGGGAGCAGCTATTTTCTTTGGGGCGTTGGGCATCCCGCATAAACTGGGAGCGGAGTTTGCCGCCCTGACGATCAGCACGTTTTTGCTGACCACGCTCGACACCTGTACGCGTCTGAGTCGCTTCCTGCTGGAAGAATTCTTCGAATGGCGCAACCAGAGCAGCCGCTACGTGGGCACTATTCTCGTGCTCGTGCCCGCAACGCTACTGGTGTTTCAGCAGTTTAATGGGGAGCCCGCCTACAAGGCGCTCTGGCCCCTGTTTGGCTCGACGAATCAGCTCATGGCGGCATTGGCTTTGGTCACTTTCATCGTCTTTCTCAAGGCCAAAGGTCTCCGCTATGGTTTCGTCGTTATCCCGGCAATCGTGATGCTTCTGATGCCGCTATCGGCCATGGCGCTCATGGCCCTGGACGATGAGCAGACCGCGCTAATTCGCATCATCAGTCTGTCCATGCTGCTGCTCGGAGTCTTCGTCACCGCAATGTCGCTGCGCTTCGTCGGGCAACACGGCAGCAACGCCGCCCAAAGCTAGCCGACGATTCCGCCCGTGCTAAGGAAGATGCCCTTCAGGTTCATCTCCAGCGCCTTCGGGTTGGGGGAATAATTCATGGCATCCTGACGGGCAATGGCACCCGCTTTGACCAAGCGGTAGAGGTCCTTGTTAAAGGTTTTGGAGCCTTCTTCCTCCCCGGCTTCGATGACGGACTCGATCTTCTGAAACTCGCCATCGATGATGATCTTGCGCCCCAGGGAATCGACGACGAATATCTCCACGGCGGGCACCCGACCCTCACCTTCGATGACAGGGATGAGCTTTTGGGTAATGGTGGCCCGGAGCGCGGCCGCGATTTGCCTGCGCATGCTGGGTTGTTGCTCGACTGGGAAAAACTCGAACAGGCGCTGGATGGCCTGCTGGGCATTGGGGGCGTGGAGTGTGCCAAAGACGAGGTGCCCCGTCTCAGAAGCGTGCAAGGCCGTCTCAAAGGTCGAGCGGTCACGCATTTCACCAATCAGGATGATGTCCGGGTCCTGGCGCAGGACAGCCTTCAGCCCGTGCTCAAAGTCCGGCGTATCGATACCGATTTCGCGCTGATTGAAGACGCTCTTCTTGTCCGTGTAGTTGAACTCGATGGGGTCTTCCAGCGTGACGATATGCTTGTCGAAATTTTCGTTAATGTACTCAAGGAGCGCGGCCAAGGTGGAGCTTTTGCCTGAGCCCGTCGGGCCGCAGACCAGGATAATACCGTCACGCTGCTTGGCCAGTTCATGGAAAACGGAGGGCTCGTGGTTGAGGCTTTCGAAGCTCGGCGGCATGTCCTTGACGTGGCGCAGGACCACGCTCGGCGTGCCGCGCTGGTAAAAGCCGTTGACGCGAAATCGCCCGAGACCGAGCTCGTTCAAGTCGTAGGAAAAGTCCACCTGCCCGGTGTCCTTCCAGTCCTGGTAAAACTGGGCCGGCATGGCCGTCTCCAGGAATTCCTGTATCTGCTCGGGGGTAAGGGCGTCCATGTCCACACTCTCCAGGGAGCCGTGCAAGCGCAGCAGGGCTGGCTTGTTCGATTTGATGTGGATGTCGCTAGCCTGGTTTTCCACTGCGAGCTGCAGCAGGCTGTTGAAGAGGTTCAGGATTTCAGACATATTGCGAAGCAAAGATTTTCCCATTGTCAGACGCGCAGAACATACCAATGGTCATCCCTTAATCATGTGCCAGACATGATTGCAGCATCCGAGATATATCCTATTTTCCCCTGACATGAAGACAACCTCTTTTTACGGAGTCCATACCGCCCTGGTGACACCCATGCGCGACGGCGGAGTCGCGTACGACGATCTGGAAAAGCTGATTCAGGCTCAGCTCGATGGCGGCATCAACGGACTGGTTGCCGTGGGCACCACGGGCGAGTCCCCGACGCTCACGCACGATGAGCACTCGGAGGTCATCCGCCGCGTCGCCAAGCAGGCCGGAAGCAAGGTGCCCGTTCTCGCAGGCACGGGCTCCAACAGCACGACCGAAGCGGTCTCCCTGACCAAGAGCGCGGACAAGACCGAGGGCGTAACAGGCATGCTCCAGGTGGCCCCGTACTACAACAAGCCCAGCCAGGAGGGGCTTTTCCGCCATTTTAGCGCGGTCGCTGAGGCCACGGACAAGCCCATCATCCTTTACTCTATCCCGGGCCGCTGCGGCATCTCCATCGGGGTGGAAACCTGCGCACGCCTTTACGAAGCTTACCCGCACGTGTGCGGCATTAAGGAAGCTGGTGGCTCCAGTGAGCGCGTGGCCGACCTCGTGCAGGCGCTCGGGCCGGACTACCTGATTTTGAGCGGCGATGACTCGCTCACCCTGCCCTTTATGAGCTTTGGGGCCAAGGGCGTCATCAGCGTGGCCTCGAATCTCGTCGTGAGCGATCTAGTTGAGATGAGCAAACTTGCCCTGAGCGGAGACTACGCCGCGGCCGAGCTGCTCTCTCGCCGCTACTACCCGCTTTTCAAGGCACTCTTCATTGAACCAAATCCCGTCCCGGTCAAGTACGCCATGCACCGCGCAGGCATGATTTCCTCCCCGGAGGTGCGCCTGCCCTTATGCGAGATGGGCGCAGATAGCACCGCTGAACTCGAAGGCGTGCTCAAGGCACTGGGGCTTTAATTTTTACTTAATAAGACATGGTTAAAATTCTTCTTAACGGATCCAAGGGGCGCATGGGGCAGGCCATTCAGGCTATCGCCGAAGCGGAGGAAGTCGAAATTATCGCTGCGGTGGACCTGGGCGACGAACTGGATGCCGGGCTCGATGCCTGCGAAGTCGTGGTCGACTTCAGCTTCCACGAGGCCACCCTGCCCCTGGCCAAAAAGGCCGCCGAACACGGCAAGCCGCTTGTCATCGGCACCACCGGGCACTCGGCGGAAGAAAAAGAGGCCATCTCGGCTCTGGCCGGGCAAATCCCCATGGTCTGGGCGGGTAATTTTTCCACCGGGGTAAATCTCCTCTTCTACCTCGTGGGTAAGGCAGCTAAAATCCTCGCTCGTGACTACCACCCGGAGATCGTCGAGATGCACCACCGGCACAAGGTCGACGCCCCCAGCGGGACGGCGGAGCACCTGCTCGAAATCGTGCGAGAGGCTCGCAACTTGACCCCGGAGCAGACCCGCCACGGCCGCGAAGGCGTGGTCGGTGCGCGCCCCGATGACGAAATCGGCATGCACGCACTGCGCGGTGGCGACGTTGTCGGCGACCATACGGTGATGTTTGCCGGGCCCGGTGAGCGCATCGAGCTGACACACAAAGCCTCCGATCGCCGTATTTTTGCTCAGGGTGCGCTGCATGCAGCGCACTGGGTACTCGGCAAGCCCCCCGGCCTCTACCGCATCGAAGACGTCCTCGGTCTGCGCGACTAATTTCTCCCTACCCGTATCCCGGTCATGATCGTTTTTCTCGAAGGTACGCTCCTGGAATCCACGCTGGTGAGCGCTGTGATAAGCGTCGGCGGCGTTGGCTACGAAGTCTTTGTCCCCGTCACCACGGCGGGCAAGCTCCCCCCGAGCGGGCAAGTGGCCAAGCTGCACACGCTGACCGTTTACCGGGAAGACTCGCAGTCGCTCTACGGCTTTATTGAACGCGAGGAGCGTGATTTCTTCCGCTTGCTGGTGGAAAAAGTGTCTGGCATTGGCCCCAAGATCGCCCTGAACATCATGAGTCGTATGTCCGTTGCGACCCTGCGCACCGCAATCGCCAGTGGAGATGTCGCCCTGCTCTCCAAGTGTCAGGGTATCGGCAAGAAAACGGCGGAGCGACTCGTGCTGGAATTGCGGGACAAGGTCTTTCCGGGTGGCATCCCCGAGGCGGGAGCTGCGGCTAGCGGCGAACTTGCAGCAGGTGGCGAAGGTGGCACGCGACAGGATGCGCTCGCTGCGCTGGTGGCGCTTGGCTTTAAGCTACCCGAGGCGGACAAGGCCATCGCCAAGGCCGAAAAATCGCTCGGTTCCGATGCCAGCACAGAAGCCTTAATTAAGGCCGCACTTTCTTAGCGCAGTCAGTTTCGGGCTCAGGGTTCAACCGTAGAGGCCAGGGACACCTGATAGGCCATCGGCTGCTGCTTGGGCAGGCAAATACTGGCCGTTGTGCCGGGCAGATTATCCATCGCGCTGAGCATACGCTTACGCTTGCACATCTCGTCCAGCGAAATCGGGTCGAGCTGAATCACCTGAAAGATACGATCCGTTTGCGCTGCATTTGCACTGGGCATCACCACGTAGAGCTTCATCTGCTCATCGATGTGTGAATGCGTAACGGTATTCGTCTCCGCATTGCTGCTCAGAAACTGGTTAAGAAATGTCCCGGCCTGATTGAGTTCAGCTTGCTTGTTGAGCGATTTGGCATTCATACCATCGCGGAGGTTCACCACTTGCTGAACAAAGTCACCCTGTGTCGCATAGACAAAGAGCGCTACGGCAAGCCCGGCAGCCGCACCGACTGCGCTCAACTGCGTCATGGCGGCGATAATCTTCTGCTTGCGCGTGGGTTGCGGCATGACGTTATCCTGCGGGTCCGGCCGGTAGGAGGCGCAAATAATGCGGTTTTCAGCCGCCCGTAGACTGCGAAACTCCCTAAATGTGCGGCGTCGACGCGCACTAACCGAAAGCTCCTGCTTGAGCACAGCAAAGTCCTCGGGAGAAATCTCCTTGTCGAGGTACAGATTTACCAATTGCTCGAAGCGGGCGTCGTTCATTTGAAGTCGCTTCCCATCTGCTCGCGTAGGCTCTCACGGGCACGAGCAATGCGGCTCTTGACCGTGCCTACGCTGATACGCAGCTCTTCGGCAATTTCTTCGTAAGAGAGATTGTGCACGTTACGCAGCACGAGAATCTCGCGGTGCTTTTCGTTCAGGTCCTGCATGCAGCTGGATACCCGATCGACAAATTCCTGAGTCAGGGTGGCCTCGCTGGGGTCCTCGCCCTCGGCGGGCAGGATGTCGGCCAGCGTGGCGTCGCTCTCCTCGGTCAGGCTCTGGTCGAGGGAAAATGAGGCACCGCGCTTGCGCCGCCACCAGTACCAGTAGCGGTTATGGGCGAGATTGGTTGCGATCTGGAAAAGCCAGGTGGAAAAAGCGGAATCACCGCGAAAGTTTTCTAAACCCTTCTGGGCGCGGATGAAGGTGTCCTGCGTAACTTCCTCGGCGTCCTCACGATTCTTCAACAGTTGGAAAGCACGGGCAAAGATACGGTCCCAGTAGAGCGATACAATTTCGCCGTAAGCACCGGAGTCGCCTCCTTTTACACGTGCAACGAGAACTTTATCAGCTTGGGGATTTTTCATAAGGCAGATTGCGTAGCTTGGTTTCAGGTATGAACGCCGAAACGGCTAATTTGTTCCACCAATATGCCATTTCTCGGGCAAAAATTCAATCATAATTCCCCTGTTCAGTCCCATCCACGTGCCCGGACACCCCCGACTGGTCCAGGTGGTCCCCTTCCGCGGGCTCTACATGTATCAGAACATCAACAACTTCCTCATGTCTTTTCAGGATATTTTCCCGCACTCGACTGGCGATTTCGTGCCCTTCGGCCACGGTTAAATCCGGCCTGACCTGCAAGTGCAGGTCCACATCGAGCTTGTCGCCGACCTGACGGGCCCGAAACTGGTGATAGGCCACCACCCCGTCAACGGGCAGGATGTGCTCGCGGATGTCGTTGATGACGCCTTCGTCCGGTGCGGCGTCCAGTAGATCATTGCTGGCTTTTATCAGGATGCGAATAGCCTCCAGGCCAAGCCAGGTCCCGAGGATGATTCCCGCCACCTTGTCCAGGTAGTCCAGACTCTGCCCACCGATGGCAACGGCCAGAAGCGCGACAAAAACCAGTACGGACGACAACGAATCCGTCCGGTGGTGGATGGCATTGGCCATGAGTAGTTGGGACTTTGTCCGCCGGGCAATGATGCGCGTGCGCCAGTAGAGG
>JAUIAM010000024.1 GCA_030425485.1 Verrucomicrobiia bacterium | reverse complement strand
TGTCTTCTTTCAGCCAGCCGTTGGCATCCACGTCCTCCGCCAGCACATCGGCGAAGTACTTGCCGGTCATCACGGCACCTTCCTCAGCGTCCGGTATGAGGTCGTCGAGCATGTCGATCGAAAGGTCCACCCGGGGCGGCACCAGCGAAATCGTCCGCGGCTGCCCGTGTCGGGGAATGTCCTGCATCTGCTGTGATTTCGGCACCACGTACGCAGAGGGAAATCCCAGCACTTCCTGGCGCACCGGATCCACCAGTTGCGTCGCTGCGACAAAGCAGGCAGCGACTTCATCGCGCGCCGGGTTACGAATCTCGATGTACGAACGCAGGCCCTGCTCACCCAGCCCCAACACACCGCCCCGCACTTCGAGCATCGCCCCTTCGAACTGCTCGCGGCGGAAACGGCTGTAGGTATCGACCCGCCGCAACACGGCACCGGCAGGCCGCTGCAGATCCGCCAGGAGCACTTCGATACCCGCATCCATGCGCTCCAGGTAGTGACGTACGTTGAGGTGGCCAAGTGAGTCGATCTCATCGCCCGCCACCGTCGATTCGTGAAGTTTCAGCATGTACAACTGCCCGCCAAAAGTTGCGCAGTCTACAACACGGCAGACAGCCGTAAACACTCGATGACTGCGCGTAGGCCGACCATAATGGTGCTCTAGGAACCGGCGCCGGAGGCGACATGCAGATCGACACACAGGGAATACTCGCAGGCAAAGTGGCTGTGGTCACGGGAGCCAGCCGCGGCATCGGCGAGGCGGTGGCGATCCGCTACGCCATGGAAGGTGCGAAGGTGGTGGTGGCCGCACGCACCCTCAACGACGGTGACCACGTGCTGCCCGGTGGCATCGCCGCAACCGCCGAGAGCATTACCGCTGCTGGTGGCGAGGCGCTTGCAGTCAAAGCCGATCTGGCCGTAGATGCCGATCGAGAGCGAGGTAAAGCCCAGCAGCGCACCCAGGCTGATGAGTGTCCAGTAAAAGACCAGCCGCTGCATGAGGTTGCGGGCCTGCTTGACGCCCCATATCTGGTTAAAGGTTTTCTCGATGGTGGAAAGCAGTTGCACACTGATCCAGATGAGCATGAGCGAACCAAAGGCGCCCAGTGTGCCCGAGCGTGCGGCCTTGACCAGCCCGCGCACCATGCCTTGCAGCCCTTCCTGGATTTTCGGGTCCACATTGGCCTTGGCCTCCTCGGTAGAGACTTCATCGAGGTCGGGTTTTTCCTCTGCCGTGCTTTGCTCGCTGGAAATAAGCGGATGGCGGGCGTCCAGGTCGTCAAAAAAACTGCCCATTTCCGCTCCGGTGGCCTGCTCGGCGGGTGGCGCGATGTAGTAGATGAGCTGGGTCAGCCCGTCGACGATCTTGTCCTCGGCGTCATCTCCCTGAAAGACAAAGCCCGCCACCATGATGCCGATGGCCAGCGTCGGGGCGATGGCGATGAGGGTGTAGTAGCTCAGGGCTCCGGCCTGACTGGGGACGCGGTTGCGCAAGATACCCTCGACGGTGATGGTCAGAATGCGCAACAGGGCAAAGCCGCTTCCTCGCAGGCTCTTGTCGTCTACCTTGTCCGTGCGCCAGATCTCCTTGCCCAGCAGGTGGGGCAGGTACAGGGCGAGGGCCTTGGCTTTATCGAACCAATTCTGGGGCGAGTCGTTTTTGTTAGCCTCGTTGGATGGCATGATGAGAGGCAGCGCGGGGGCCTAGAGAAAGAGTGAGGTCGCCAGAAAGCCCATGCCGAGTATGCCCAGCACGCTGAAGGCGATCATCAGGTAGAGATTGAGCGTGACGGTACACACATACATGGCCAGCGAAGCAACAGCGGCGGCGATGCTCTGCGGGTACTCACCCCATGACCAGTAGAAGTACGTAAAGTAGCCCAGACCGAGCATGGCGCGCACCCGGATGACCGGAAAAATATCGGTGACCGACAGGAAGCAGCAGAGCATGAGAAAGAGGTCTACGCACCCGAGGATCAACATCGGGTTGGCCCCCAGTTTAGCCCATTGAAATTCTTCCCGCAGCACGGTGATCGTGTCCCAACTGCCGTACACGTGCATGAGCGCGCTCAGAGCAAAGATGACCCCCAGGGCCGGAAGGGAGAGCGAGGCGGCTTTGTCCCGGCGTATAGCCTTTGCTTTGAGGTGCTTGGTTTCCTCGGAGTTGCCTTCCGCCGCTGCCAGCATTTCGTCGACGGTGATCGGCGGGCGGGTGTCTTCACTGATGCGCACCACCTTGCGGGAATCTGACTTGGCCCGAAGTTGGATGCGCTTTTGCTGCGGATTGAGCACATCGCTGAGCTCGCTCAGGTCCGAGAGCGGGAACCAATCGTCCTGGGTCTCGTCGTAGTAGAGCGTTTGGCCGCTGGCGCGCCCGGCTTCGATCAGGTCAGCGATCTTGGTTTCATTGTAGGGACCACGTGCTTCGTCTGAATCCGCGTCCCTAATATAGTATTCCGCCATAAAGCCTAACCTATATCAATTTGCGGTTTGGCTGAGCAAGTCAAAAGGCTGCCGGAATGCGGCATGTCTGCTGACTTTAGGCGACTATGGCATGACCAAGAATGTACACATTATTTACACCACCTAGGGCGTGCCCTGAGCAAGTTTGCTTGCCGGGATGCGGAGGGTCTGCGGCTTGCCAAGTTCGAGCCCCTGCGGAAGCGGCAGTTTAATCACGAAGGGTTCGGCTTCCTCGCTGTCGCCATACTGGATGCTCAACTGCGGGGCGGGTGCGCCAATGCGTCGCAGGGGATCCTCGTAGACAAGGGTTAAGCTCAGGTCGGACTCGCGCTTGACCAGCACGACGATGGGGCTGTCTGTTTGCAGACTGACCCAGGAGGCTTCCACACGGGTAGCCTCGTAGAAAACCGCACCTATCCAGTTCTCCTCAGCAAACTCGATCGCCTGTGCCTGCGGGGTGTTGGCCAGAAGGTCCCAGGTCCGGGAGGTAACCAGTGCGGCGGCTTCGCTCAGGCTGATGGCCGGGTGGACCGCGTAGGCGTAGTGGGCGAGCGATTCGTCGAAGTGCTCGAAGTAGAGGCGGAAAATGTCGGCTTCGGAGGTGGGCTCGTTGGCCGTGTTGTTGCGGCTGAGCTCCTCCCAGTGGGTGGGGACGGTCTGCGTGGTAAAGGAGGCCTCGCCCTCGGCAATGACGTAGCCCACGCCGTCCTGCCAGAGCACGGCGGGGGTCATCAGGGCGACGGGGAACTCGGCCGCTTCCTCGAATTCAGTAGGTTCTTCGACGCCGTCTTCCCAGAGGGTGACGGGCGTGCGCCACGCGGTTTGATTCACGGTGGTCTGAATGTCGGCGACGTCTTCGTCGGCGCGGATGTCCGTCCCGAGACAGACCATGATGTCGCCGAGGAAGAACCACGCCTTCTTGGCCTTGACGCTTTCGTGGGGGGCGTCGAGGTCGGACTCAAACGCGATGATGCCTGAGTGCTCATGGTTGAGCCCACCGGAAAAGGTGTTGCGCCCGCGCAGCCCGCGCCAGGTCATGATGAACGGAGCGATGGGGTCGCCGTAGGCAGCGGTGATGCCGGGCAAGGCGCGGTAGTTCATCCCGCCACGGGCGTCCTTGTACTCATCGCCGCGCAGATAGATGAAGGACACACCGTTGCCAAAATGGTAGTTTTGCCGTCCGCGGTCGGTATTCTCGGGACCGGGCATGCGGGTTGAGCTCACGTTGACCACGATGGAGTAGTCCTCGCCCCGGTGGACGTAGTCCTCGACGTTCCAGAAGTAGCGGCTGCCGGCAAAGCTCTTGCCTTTGCCGAGCCTTTTCACCAGGGCCTTAAGCTCGGCTTCCCGCGCCAATGGCGTGGTCGAAGCTTTGAGCAGGGCATTGCTCAGGTTAGTCAGCAACGCTTCCGCACCCTGACCGGAGTCGGGGTAGAAATTATGTCGCCCGAGGACGGAGTAGTCCGTCTGCCCGTGGTAGACAAACCACTGCATCCCGTCCAGGATGATGCCCGCCATGACGTCGAGTTGCTCGGGCTCGAAGGCGTAGGGCGTGTCCTGGGTGAGATTGGCCAGCTTGTTCAGGCCGCTTAGGTAGTCCTTGCCATAACCAAAGAGGTAGTTCTGCTGGCCGTGCGCACTGACGGAGCTATCCGGGTTGATGCCCTCGGTCCAGAAGCCCAGGGCGGGGTCGGCGGGGTTGACAGGCTTGTCGATGGAGAGCTTGGCCGTCTCGATCGTGAGGGCCAGGTAGTCGTCGCGTCCGAGGAAAAGCGCATAGGCGACCAAGGGACGGTAGGGGTAAAAGTTAGCCACGACGAAGGCACCGTCATGGCGAAAGTTCTCGATGCTCAGCGGGTCGGTAACGCGTGTTCCGCCGCCGGGAAAGTTCCATGCGTGCGAGGCGACGATGCCGCCTTGCTCCCAGATGGTTTTCAGGGTGGGGCGAAGCTCGGGTTGACTTTGCCAGTCCGCGCTCATGTCAGGCTCCAGAATAAACCAGGTCCCAAGGAAATACAGGGGCGAGTGGAAGCAGCCGATGGGCCAGGGGGCAGGATTCTGAGCCTCGAGCTTAGTGTAGTGGGCGAGGGCGGTGTAGAGTTTTTGGCGCAGTTCAGGAGTCAGGGCCTGCTTTCTTCCCAGATCCAGGGCAATGACCCAGATACGCAGCAGGGCGCGGTGGTTGTCGTCGGGGTCGAGGTCGGGAAAGGTGCCGTCGGCTTGTAAGCTGGCGAGAAACTCGGGCGCCTTGCCATCCCGCAGTGGGCCACGCACACGATAGCTACCGGAAAGACTCTCGATGACCTGCGGTGCCATTTTGGCGATAACCGGATCGCGGGGAGTTTTCCAGGGGGCGTCGTTCCCGGCATTGGCATTAAGCTGAGAAATGAGCATTAGGCATAGTGAAATGTGGAGTGTCTTGATCGGGTTCATGATAAGTTATAAAATTATAATAATAGGATGGCTTGATATGGATTGTCTCAGGTGAGGTGGGGTGTCGGGTATGGTTTGGGATGCATTGTTATGGTATCGCTTATAGCCTTTTATTTCAGGGATGTAAAACCTACACCGTTAAGTTGCATTGGTATGCATGTATTCGGACTTTAAGCCAAACGCACTCTTTTATAGATATGTTTCCATTCTTGGACGCATGTTATTCATGCTGTCTTTTCGCTCACCCAAAATAGTTATAAATATGAAGAAACTGATCCTGCCACTTAGCTTGGCATTAACTGCCATGACCCCCGCAACGGCCACCGTCGTGGTGGACTACGACTTCACCGACGGTAGCTGGACGACCAATAGCGTGCAGGCGGTTAAAGACGCAGGCTTTACCGTAAACGCTGCTGGCGACTCAGACTCTAATGTCTTCATCGGAGGTGGCAGCAGCGCGCTGGTGCTCTCTGATACGACAAACCCTGGCTTTCCCACTGCGACCTATGACTTCGCTGAGGGAATCACTCAGGGCAATGCCACGTTTACGGCCAATTCCAGCGGCTCGAACCCGTATGTTGGCCAAATTCTCTTCCTCAACGAGGGCGGCGATACCCTGTTTGGCCTGCAGCTTCGTTATGAAACTCAGCTCTACATCTATGCTGACGGCGAATATACTGGTTCTGACGGACCTAATGTACTGCCTAGCGGTGGGGATATCACGACTTTCAACACCTATGGATTCAGTTGGTCATCGAATACAGATGGCACGGGCGGCACGGTTAACATCTCGTTTAACGGAGATGATCTGGTGGGTAATTCTATCGGGTACAGGGTCGATGGTGTTGTTTCCTCCTTGCAGTTCGCAGCGGGCTTCAGCAGTGCGGGCTCGAACCGCTTTTTGCGCGTGACCACGATGGAGGTAAACGCTATTCCCGAGCCGGGCACGACTCCGGCTCTCTTCGGGCTGGGCCTGCTCGGTCTGATCTGCGCGAAGCGTCGCATGGGCAAGTAGTCGGCTTTGGTTTTATTTGGGTGAATTCTACAGGCCGGGTGCGCATCGCCCGGCCTTTTCTGCGCGTCTTTATTGTCAAGCTGCATTGGTATGCACGGGTGGGAGCTTTATGCCTGAAGTGTCTTACATCACATATGCAACTAAGATACAGGCACGCGCATTCATACGGTGTGCTTATCACTCGTCTATTTACCTCTCAGAACCTCAATGACTCACGATTACCCCAAAGCGCACGACGGCATTTTCCATAGAAAGCGGGCCAAGGCCATTTCATTTCCAGGCGACCAGGCCATCATCGCATTCGCTTTCATCGTGATCGTTTTCTTTTCTTCCATGCGAAGTACACTCGCACATAGCACAGATGCGGCCACACCACACGTCGTGCAGGATGTGAGCGGCTACAACTCCTGGCCCATGATTCAGGCTATCGGAGAGAAGCTGGTTTGCGTCTACAGCCGAGGTACAAAGCATACGATCGACGAGGATTCACGCTTGGTCTATGCGCGCACTTCTACCGATGGTGGCAAAACCTGGACTGAAGAAACGCTGATTGCCGACACGCCTGGCTTTGGTGAAGTCGCCGTGGGCAAGGGCTTGGACTCGTCGGGTGCCATGTTGCTATGGGTAAGACGTGTTGGCGCCCAAGGACGCCTGCATGATCTTTACCGCACCACAGATGGCGTGGGCTTCAACCTCGTGGCCTCGCCGGAACTTGACGTTATACCCGTCCAGATTACGGACGTCTTTGAGGTGCCCACTGTGGGGCTCATGGCCATATGGTTTGCCGGGGACTACCGCGACCGGGGGCCGACTCACTCATGGGGAACGCTGACCAGCAGCGATGATGGGAGAACCTGGAAGCAAACCACCATTGAGTCTGACTTGACGCTGGCGGACTGGCCGACCGAGCCCGCCGCTGCTTATCTGGGGGAGGGCAAGATACTGATCGTCGCAAGGACGGAGAACAAGGGACGCTCAACGCCCGATCCGTTGCAGTTTCAGATGGTCTCTACGGACAACGGCGCGACTTGGAAGCGCACGCAGACCAACATCGATGATGTGTACGCCTCCACGCCCACGCTGGTCTTTGATGCCGAATCCCGCCTGCTGAGTAACTACTACTACCAGCGCGGTAAGGGTATCCTCCGTCGCCGGGTAGCCAATGCCGAGCACATCTTTGGTAACCCACTCGATTGGCCGGATTCGGAGGTAGTTGCAACGGGGAGTAAAGTGACCTATGATGCAGGTAACGTGAACGCGACCGCGATCAATGGTGCGCACTACCTCACCTATTACTCCGGAAAAAAGCCCGATACCACCGTCCTCGTGCTGGAGCTCGCGTCCCCCTCCGCAGAACATAAACCATAACAATCCCTCTATATTCTACAAACAGGACCGCTCCCGACCACTGCATTGGTATGCATAGCTGCGGTCTTTATGATAATGACCGGACATACTAGACAGGTCTCTACGCACCCAGCGTGTTCATTCTTACCCCCCAAACAAACACTCATCTCACCCAAAAAAGCATGTATATGAAGAAACTCATTCTACCGCTTAGCCTGGCACTAGCTGCCATGACCCCCGCAATGGCCACCCCGGTCGTAGACTACGATTTCACCGATGGTAGCTGGACTCAAAACAGCGTACAGGCGGTCAAGGACGCCGGCTTCACGCTCAACGCCAGTGCCGACCACGACATCAGCACTTTCATCGGAGGTGGAGCCAGTGCGCTGGTCCTTAGAAATTCTAATGATTACCGTTATCCGACCGCGACATACGCTTTCGGCGAAGGAATAGCTCAAGGTAATGCCACCATAACGGCCAATTCCAGTGGGGCATCGCCTTTTGTGGGTAAGATCCTGTTTTTGGACGCCGATGATAATACCCTGTTTGGATTACAACTACGCGACTCTTCCACGCTGAACCTATATGTCGAGGGTGCTGAGGGCTCCTCCGGTCCGAATGTGCTCCCAGGTGGCTTGGATATAACGAATTTTCTGGAGTATTCCTTCGAATGGTCGTCCAATACGGACGGTACTGGTGGCACCATCAGCATGGCGGTTAATGGTATCGCGCTTGGAGAGCAGGCAGGGGTGCCTTTCCCTTACAACTATGTCGAAGATGGTGTCGTAGCGTCCCTGCGTTATGAGGTCGGTTATGCCAATGCGGGTACAGACCGCTACCTGCGTGTGACGACGATGGAGGTGAACTCCATCCCCGAGCCGGGCACGACTCCAGCTCTCTTTGGGCTCGGCCTCCTCGGCTTGATCTGCGCAAAGCGCCGCCTGGCCAAGTAAACCACGGGGTGGCTCATGGCCGCCTTTAGGTGATTTCAGCAGGCCGGGTGATCCTCACCCGGCCTTTTCCTTACCCCCGCTCCAGGCCCAGTTGGAATCATCATGCATACCAATGCAGTTGCATTGGTATGCATTTGGAGGCGCTTTACGATAAAGTGCTCTCAGGATTTAATCAGACCTGTAATCCGATACATTCTACCTGTGCGATTCTCCTCTCACCATTCGTTGATCTCGTGACGCCAAAATTTATGTTCAAGACCCGTTCAGAATCGGCACCTTTACTCCGGCGCGACAGTGCTCCCGGTTTCGCCCTCATTGTAGCCCTGACCCTGATGGGCTTTGTGGTCCTGCTGATTCTTTCGTTATCTGTGATGGTCCAGACGGAAGTGCAGCTCAGTGGCGCGCACAAGTCCATGTCGCAGGCCAGACTGAACGCCATGTTTGCCCTGCAGGAAGCCGTCGGGCAGTTGCAGAAGTACGCCGGACCCGACCAGCGGGTGACCTCCACCGCGTCCATCGAGGATACTTTTGTGCGCTCGAACGGCGCGACGATGGAGTTCACCTCTGTGGCCAATCCGAACTTTACCCTGGTCTGGGATGTCTCCGGGGCCGAGGGGCAGGCGCCGGGCTCGATCCCCGGCCACGACCCCGACCGTAAACCCGCCGTATTGGTCAGTGGGAATGCCACGAGCGCGTTTGATATCAGCTCGGACGACCCGTATCCGGCCGGGTACGTGACACCCAACACCGCACTCGACCCGAACAGCCCGGACGTGGTTACGCTGGTCGATGCGGTTGCTCCGGACGGCAGCGGCGACACCTACCGCATCAGCGTGCCGCGTGTTGACATCGGTCAGAATGAAGGCAGCTACGCTTGGTGGGTGGGAGACGAAAACGTCAAAGCGCGGCTTAACCTCGACGAGGAGATCAACACGGCTGACCACAGCGATGCAGCCTGGCTGGTTCCGCAGCATCTTTCGCCGCAGCTCAACCCGGTTCTAGACGGGCTCGCAACGAGTGAGCTTGGGCGGGTGAATTTCTTCAACGACCTGGGCATCAGTGCGCTGCCGGACTTGGCGGGGTCGAACTCGGTCAACTACCTGGGCAGGGACTACTCGCTGGTTTCCAACTCGCTCTTTGTCGATGTGCGTAACGGCGGCTTGAAGAAAGACCTCAGCTACGGCCTCGATAACGCCAACACCGCCCCGGCAGAGATCGCCGACGCGAACTTCCTCTTCAGCCGTGGCCTGGGCGGGGCACCAGAGGAGCGTTCTCCTAACTTCAACTTTATCCAGTGGGGACTGTTTCGTGACTTTTATAACACACGTGTAGCCACTGGTGATGTGGTCAACACACACCCAAACCGTCTTCCACTCGTCGAAGGCGAGCCTGACTACCGTATCGGGATCAAGCCTGTCATCACACACTTCCAGTTGGGCATCTATGCGGACTATGATGGACTGCAGATTCGCTTCACCTACTTCCCGGTCATTGTGCTGTGGAACCCCTATCGATTTGACATCCAAACGCCGGACCTGCACGCATACTTCAAGCAGGATCGCGGTGACAACAACATTGAAATTCAGAATATCGAGGTCGAGGGGCGAACGGTTTCTGACAGCACCCTAGAGATCGGGGCGATACCACTCACGATCAAATCCGCGAGGATACCCGCAGGCCGGGCGATGATCTTTTCCCCTTCCGGGGCGGACACCAAGTATACTCCAGGCACGTCTTCAGGTATCTACGTGGGTAAAGGTACAAATGGTATCAATCTGCTGGAGGAGGGCTACCGTCAAGGCGAAGGCTTTGAGCAGTTGAGCGGGATCACCTTTGACGATGACCCCAGCGCATTAAATCCCGACGGGAGTAAGGTTGTTCCCCGGATACGCTTTACACTGACGGGAAATGGCCGGTTCTTCCTGGATGTCAGTGAGCAGTATCTCCCCACCATGTCGTGGTCGAGTACGGCCTTGTATCAGGTTATCTGCGGTATTTCTGCCAGCAACCAGATGGGCGTGCAGGGGGTGCAGTTTTATGAGCCGCTACTCAATGGACACCCCGACCCCAAGTTCCTCTACACGATTTCCATGCCTTTCGCGGAGACGGATTTTTATGCCAGTTCGCAGAGTTCACGTGTCTGGGCAGGATTGTTTAATCCCCGCGCCACCGTGAATACCTTTAACAATATAGATTTCGGCCTGGACAAGAGTGACGACCCTCTAGCCAATTATATCGGCGGGTTTTCCGCAGATAGTGACGCCGAGGCTAACTCGCTGATGCAAACCGTCGATGGAAGCTATGCCTATGTTGGGACATCTGCCACTTTTGGCGGTGCGGGCCAGGCCATACTCTTTGATCTTCCGCAGGAGGCACCGCACGCGCTGGCGCAGTTTGCCCACGCCAACCTGATTGCTCCCCCGGTAAAAGACAATCCTATCACCAAGAGTCTCATGGATACCGTTGATGGGAATGTGCGTACAGGGTGGACGGGTGAGTTTATGTGGTCGCTACGCCTTTCCTTCACGGGCGCTGGCGATGACTACGCACCAGCCTATATCGTGGGTAGCTCGCGCGCTTCACCTTACATCGAACTTGACGCCGACAACACCTCGAACGGCACCCGCTACTGGCACTTCTATGATATGAATGGGGGAGAAGCCAAGATGGTCTGGGATTACTCTTATCTGGTGAACGAAGTCCTCTTCGATCGGTACTATTTTTCGACCGTTCCGCAGACCGGGACGATCGCGGAGCCCTTCCGCAATCCGCTGGTCAAGCCGATCGCTGGTATTGCCGGTAACGAGACCGCCCTGCGCGATTTCGACGAGTCGGCTTCGGAGCTGTACCTCAAGGGCGGCTTCAACGTTAACTCGACCTCGGTCGATGCCTGGAGCGCATTCCTCTCAGCCTACCGCGATCAACCTTACGATACCGATACCGGAACGGGGAGCTTGTTCGCGCGCTTCTCCGGCCCGGTGGGCAGTGAACTGAGTGGTAGCGACCTTGGGCAGGATGAGGCGGGTTCGGTCTACGGATACCGTCGTCTGAGCGATGACGAGATACGCGACCTGGCCGAGCGCATCGTGGAGCAGGTCAAGCTGCGCGGCCCCTTTCCCTCGATGGCGGCCTTCGTCAATCGCGTGATGTACTCCGAGTCACTTTATCGGGACGACTTGTCCGACGATGCGCCCGACCCGCATAACTTCCGCCCGTCCAGTTATGACCTGGAGGAAATGGTCATGCGGCAGGGTGCGCTCAGCGCAGCGCTGGAGCTGGCCATTTGCAACGAAGACTTTTACGGCAATTCGGATGTCGTTGATACCAGCTCGGGCCTCGTGGGGAGCACTGCGGAAAGAAGCGGATTCTACGGTGCCATCGGGGCGGACCTGCCGGGCTACCTCTCGCAAGTGGACCTGCTCTCCGTGCTCGGTCCGGCCATGACGGTGCGTTCCGATACGTTTACGATTCTGGTCTACGGCTCAGCAGAAGACCCCTTGACGGGGGAAACGCTGGCCGAAGCCTACGGTGAAGCCGTGGTGCAGCGTGTACCCGAGTTTGTTGACAGCACTTTGAACGACCCCTGGGATGACCTGGCCGCCCTGCAGGCACCCAACAGCACGCTCGGGCGCAAATTCAAGATCGTGTCCTTCCGCTGGTTGGGCGAGGGCGAAATGGTCCAGTAACCCCAGACAACTGATATGCTTTCGATAAAAAACATCCTCCTTCTCCTGATCCTCTCATGCGTGGCACAAGGGGCCCACGCAAACGAGGGCACGGTGTCGGCTGAGTTTACCTCCATCTACTGGGGGCAGTCAGACCCCGCGGAAGCGCGGGCGGCATGGGAGTCACTGGAGCTGTACTACTTCACCGACGGCGAGTACATCCTGCTCAAGCCGCAGTTTAGTCAGTTCAGTCCGCCTGCACGGTATCGCGGTCCCGCAAACATGGTTCTCTATAAGCGTGTCATGGATGCGGAGGGGCTCTGGCAGTACCAGCCTTCGCTACAGGTGCGCGTGCCCCGTACGCCTGTCTTTGCCCTTTTCATGGCAAGTTCTGCCGAGGGCGATAGCTACACGGCCGCAGCCATCGACATTTCGGAGAAGATGATTCCGTCCGGATCGATCGGCTTGCTAAACTTGTGCGGTGAGACCATCGCGGCGGATGTACGCGGCGACCGCCGCAGCTTGCAGCCATACCAGTTGCAGACCTTTACGCCCAAGGAAGCCGAAGATGCCGAAAGCTTGCCGCTAAAGATCGCTGTCTTTCAGGACGAGTGGAAGCCGGCTTACTCGACCGTGGCACGCTTCAACCCGACGCGTCCGTACCTGATCGTTTTCTACCTGGCCCAGAATCGCGAAGGTGCCTACCGCGTGCGTATCTTCCGCAATCTTTACCAGTACCGACATACGCTAGCCGAAGCGCAGAACGAGTCTTAGGCCGTTGGGTGTGATCTCGCACCGAAGTTTTTGCTATAAATTTTGGGGGCTATGCGCCCCCAACCCCCGCAGCAGGCATAGCCTGCACTTTCGATGCTGCCGCATCGCGTCTGGGATTACGGCCATCAGCGATGCTGAAGGCCGTAATCCCAGAGGAGCATCCAAACTGGGTTGCACCCCAAACTTATGCGAGGAACTTAGCTCACGGTACACTACCGTATTTAGGAATATTATGTCCGCAGATTATTCCTAGGCTAGCTGAGTGTATCAGCGCAATCGGTGGTGAAAATATAGAGTAAGCTGAGGCTATGATTTTATTTAAGCCGCTCTCCGCTCTAGCTGACTATTCCGTGCGGAAGGTTTTAACCAATTGCGGCAGGGAGACTGGGGATTGCCCCTCAGGCGAGAGGAGGTAGTTGGTAAAGGGCTGGAGTTGCCAGCTTTGCGTAGCCTGCGACTTCAGCGTTCCGGTGGTCGTGCCCTGATTATCCAGGGACTGAATGCTATAGCTCTTTTCACTCTGAAGGGTGAACTCGACGGTCTCGGCGTGATCGAAGGTAAGGAGGTAGCTGCCATCGGGCAGGGCGTGCAGGCTCCAGTTGGCGGGTTGGGCGAAGTTGAGTTCCAGTGCGGGCGTGCGCAGGTGATTACCGCTGATAGCGGTGGCACTCAGGAGCTCGCCTGCTTCGTTCTGGCGCAGCATGAACGCGCGTGCGCGGTAGACGATGTCTTCGCCCACTGAGCCGTCCAGCAGCATGCCGTCAAAGCCGAGGTCGATGGTGTCGGTCTGGCCGGAGATGAGTTCAACCACGAGGCTGTAGCCATCCTTTATCTGGCGAACATCGGCGATGGGGTCGGTGCCCTCGTAGGCGCGCCAGAGATTGAGAAAGGCAGCGTCCATGTCACTTCGCGAAAGGATGAGCGAGCCGCGTTCCCGGCTTTTCCAGGGAGTGGTGGAAACGTAGAGCTCGGTTTCAAGCTGGGGCAGCGTGGTGATAGCCAGCGTTTCGGAGGTGTCCGCGTCGGTCCAAAGCGTGGTCACTGGAGTTTCCGCGCTGAGGCTTTGTGTATCGCTAAGGTAGGTGTAGGCGACTCCACGCTGGGTAAAGGGAGCCTGCGCGGGTGAGAACTCGGCGGAAGCCGATTGCAGACTACCGGTGATGTTTAGCGACCAGTCGTAGGTGTGGACCTCGTCGGCGAGGGTGGTGAAGAAATCCAGGGTGTAGGCGTCGGTGTGAATGAGTTGGCGGGCCAGGAGCACCCCGGGGTAGACGTTATCGGTTTCGGCCTGAACGTAGCCGAAGGTCAGGCCGTTGGTGAAGGCGATCAGTTGCCCGGCGGAAGTTTCGCCCTCGCCGTCGTATTTCCAGTTGGGGATGCCTTTGCCGCTCGGGCGCTGGCTTTCGCCATCGACGACAAGGGTGTTGTCGCTCAGGGTCTGGGCGACCCAGTCCTTGTGCAATCGGCTGGAGTAGCCCTCCCATTTTCCCGAGGCGGAGAGCCAGCGGTGCCCGGCGCTTTGCCAATCGATGGCGAGATTGTTGGGGTGCTGGTGTCCGGCCTCGGTGCCACGCGGCTTCCAGATCATGGCCATCTCCGCTGAAGTCTCCGCTGCGGGTCCACGCATGACGGCGACGCCGCTGTTGTTAAACAAAGTGCTGCCGAGGACGTTGCGCAGTTGCCCGGATTCGCGCTGGTCTGTGCCGATAGAGAATGCCTTGGGCGTTTTGTCTGCCGGGCTGCCGGGATAGAAATCGATAACCGACTGAGCGACGAGGGGCGGCATGCGCTTCTCGCGGTTGGCACGCTCTATGACGACGTCTTTGACCTGCCAGAGCCAGAGCATGGCTGGGTCCTGGTATTGCTGCCAGGCATAGGGGTACTGCCAGGCGGTGGCTCCTCCGTCCAGCCGGGCGGCGGGGTGGGCATCGTGAAAGGGGGCCTGATAGAGGTTACTGTAGGCGAAGTAGAGCGGGGCCAGGTAGAGCGCGCGCATCTGGCTGTTGTCGGCTTGAAAGAGGGGGATGCCTGCGCGTTGGCAGGCGATGGCCTGCAGGGTGAGTGCCTGCATGGTGTAGTCCTGATAAGAGATGGACATCTCGTACCAGAGTCCGTCGGGGTTGGCCGAACTCTCCATCTGTGCGTGAAAGCCCCAGGGGCCGTTGTTGGCCTGCTCTAGATAGCTGGGCTCGTCGAGTACGAGTCCGAGCGTGGCTAGCGCCGTGTTGTGCCAGCTCTGCCAGTTGGTGCGTCCTTCTTTGGGCAGGAGCATCTTTGCGCCTTCGCGCAGAAGGTTGTCCTCGATGCTGCGCCTTTCGTCCTCGCTGAGGGTGGGGTAGAGCATGTCGTAGATCCACGAAAACTGGACCATCATCATGGCCTCGTTGAGTGTCTGCGCGGTCAGTTTGCCGGTGCGGCTTTTGCGCTGAGGCAGAGTGGGGTAAAACGAAGCGTATTCGAGCAGGATGTCTGCCGCGAGCCGGGCATAGGCCGGGTCATTAGTAAAGAGACTGCCCAGGGCCAGATCGCGTGCGGCGTAAATGGTGTTCTGGTGCGGATGGGTGGATTCCTTACGCGGCAGGTGGCCGAGTTTGGGTTGGAGTTCTTCGTAGGCGGCTTGGGCGTTGGCCAGAATGCCGGTGTCGAGCGCGTGGCGATAGAAGTCGTCCGTTTCGGCTTTGGCAACGATTTGGTCCGCTTCTTCCTGTGAGATAAAAAGTGCGGGGTGCGAGAGGACAGTGGCTTCCTCGGCTGAGGGCTGTTTTATGCTTTCCTCGTCTGCATTGAGGGCGCTGCAAAGCAGGCTGAGTCCAAGGATAAGGGGGCGGGTTGTCTTGGGCAAAATCATCATAGCTTTCCCCATTCTGCACAGGTGCGGCCAGCAACAGAATCCCGCATGGGTGCATACCAATGTATGTGGCATTGGTATGCATAAGTGCTGCATTCCCAATTGGGTGTCATTGCTTAGGATGAGGCTATTCATGATTACCACGAGAAACAAAACCTATTTTTCGGAGGAAGGGCGGCAGATTCCGGTAACTGACGAGACCGATGTCGTTGTGTGCGGCGCGGGCCCGGCAGGGATTGCGGCGGCGTTGGCTGCGGCGCGTAGTGGTGCCAGCACGACACTGATCGAAGTACATGGTTGCCTTGGCGGTGTGTGGACGGCGGGGCTTCTGAGCTGGGTCATCGACAGCCATGACAAGCCCGGTATCATGAAGGAGATTATTGCGCGTCTGGACGAGCGCGGCGCGCGTACCTTGCGCCAGGAGCATGGGCGCGGCTTTGCCTACGACATTGAGCAGATGAAGCACCTGCTGGAGGAAATGGCGATCGAGGCAGGCGTACGCGTTCTGCTGCACACGCGAGTGGTGGCGATTGGCCGGGAGAAGGACGGGCACGTTGATGTGGTCATCACGGAGTCCAAGAGCGGGCGTCAGGCCTTCAAGGCCGGGTGTGTCATTGATGCTACCGGTGACGGCGACACGGCTGCGCTTGCGGGCTGCTCCTATGATTATGGCCGCCCTGAAACCGGGGAGTGCCAGCCCATGAGTTTGATGGCCGTTGTCTCCGGACTGGATAAGGACAAGGTCAGGCCCTTTGTCGGGGGCGGGATGGGTGTACCTAAAACGCGCTTGCTGGACGAGTTCAAGCGCTGTGGCCAGATCCCCAGTTATACCGCACCTACGCTGTTTAAAATCCATGACGGGCTTTATGGCATGATGGCGAATCACCAGTACGGTGTGTCTGCGCTCAGTGCCAGTGAGCTGTCCGAGGCTACGCTGGAGGCCCGGGCTGAGCTGCACCGCATCATCGCGGCTCTACGCAGTCTGGGGGAACCGTGGCAGGATATCCATATCGTGGCCACGGCGGAGCAGATCGGGGTGCGCGAAGGCCGCCGAATTCATGGCGAGTACATGATTAAGATCGAGGATCTGATCGAGGGTAAGCGACACGAGGACGCGGTCTGCGAAGTGACGTTCGGCATCGATATTCACTCGACCGATAAAAAAACCAGCAGCGACTTTGCCTCGGAAAACAAGACCCGGACCCAGCCTTATGATATCCCGTACCGGGCGCTTGTGGCCAAGGGCTACGACAACCTCTTGCTGGCTGGACGCTGTATCAGCGGAGACTTTTATGCGCATGCCAGCTATCGTGTCACGGGCAATGCCGTGGCCATGGGGCAGGCAGCCGGGGTGGCGGCTTCCGTTATCTCACTCAGTGGCAAGGGAGCGATGGAAGTTCAGTGGGAGCCGATTTCGCAAGGCATCGAGGCGATTAACGCCGCTGTGGCCAAGGCCTATCCCGAGACCAATCAGGAAGCGCTTAGTTACGTCTAGGTAGCTAGACACCTCTCCTGCATATGGGTAGCTGATGGCAACCATGTCTCAGTTTGGCCATTTGTGCCCATTGTGAAAGGCGTTGCCATTTTGCAAATTTTGCAGAACGTTGCGCTCTGTATTGAGCAAGGCGAAGCTGAAGGACATTGCAGAGGCGGCAGGCGTTTCCATCGGAACTGCCTCACGTGCCTTGCGTGGTGTGACCAAGGGCCAGTGGGAAAGCTCGGCCCGGCAAATCCAGCGCATTCAGCAGATTGCGCGTGAGATGAACTACCAACCAAACCGTGCGGCTCAGTTTATGCGTACCCGGCGGACGCAGCAGGTTGCGCTCATCACGGCAGAGTTGGACACGCCGGGCATGAGCCAGACGATTGCGCTGGTCAATGAGGAATTGGCCAAGCGTGGATACAGCTTGCTCATTCGCTTGCTCAATGGGGGCTCCGGCGAGTCGCTTCGGGACCAGATGGCTGGCTTGGGGCTGGACTTTGTCGATGGTGTGTTTAACTGCCATCCGGCTCTCGGTCATGAAGCCCTGGAGGGGCTCATGCCTGCGGTTCCGGTGGTCAGCTATGATCGTGATGCGACGTGTTCACCGGCCGTACTGGATCTTGAAACCGGGGTGATGCTCGGTCTACGGCACTTGTGGGATCAAGGCCATCGCAACATCGCTCTGCTGGTTGCCAGAGGTGACGCGGTACGCAACACGCGCTGTGAGGAGGCCGTTGCGCAGTTTTATCAGTTACGCAAAGCCGCGTATGAGCAGGCGTGGAAGATCACGACCACGTGGTCGCCGGAGTCTGGCCCGATGGATGTCTCTCCCTTGCTCGGAACGGACTGCACGGCGTGCCTGTGTGGCGATGATTTACTGGCGCTCGGCTTGTGCGCCGGACTGCGGGAGCGAGGCTACAGTGTGCCAGATGACTATTCGCTCGTGTCGCTGGATGACTCGCTGTTGGCGCGCATCAGTCACCCGCGACTGACCTGCCTTGCCGCGCCGCGGCGGGAGCTTGTTGCCCTGAGCGTGCAGGCACTCCTGGCCAAGATCGGGGATGAGCCCGGGCCGGAGTATTCCACCTTTGTGCCCGAGCTGATCGTGCGCGAGAGCACAGCGGCGCCAAAGGACGAGTAGCACGTCCGGTTGATTGGCGCTCAGCTACTTTTCAATGTAGGTGCGTAGCAGCGCTAACAGTGCTTGCTGCGTTTTGGACAGGCGGTGGCGGCGCAGCCAGATGAGCCGGATGTCGCGTGTGACGGGGCGTGGTGAGACCGAGTGGTAGCTGACTTGGCGGTGGCGGTGGGAATCCAGTGCCATGCGCGGCGTAAAGGTGAAGCCGAAGCCCAGTTCGACCATGCCCAGGGCGGTTTCGAGCTGAGAGCTCTGGATGGTGATTTTGGGGTTCAGTCCCCCGAGGTGGCAGATGGACTGGCTTTGGCGGCTCAGGCAGTGGGCGTCCTTGAGCTGGACCATGCTCTCTTGCGAAAGCTCCTTGAGCTTGATCGCCTTGTCGTTGGCCAGGCGGTGCTCCCGGGGCAGGGTCAGGAGCAGTTCGTCCTCGGGCAGGGCGAGAAAGTCCGCCTCTTCGTCCAGCGGGGTGGGCGGGCTGAGCAGGGCAAAGTCCAGCGTGCCTTCGCGGAGCAGCTCGACTAGGCGTTGGGTGGTTTCCTCGAAAATTTCAAACTGGATGAGCGGGTGCGTGCGCCGGGTGTACGCGATGATGCCGGGCAGGAGGTAAGGGGCGATGGTCGGGATGGCCCCGAGCTTAATCAGTCCGGCGATTTTTCCCTGATAATCTTCGGAAAACTCCCGGGCGGCCGAGACTTCGCGCAGGATGGCGTCGGCGTGGGGGAGGAACTGTTGCCCAAAGTCGGTCAGGGTTATGCCGTCGCGCGAGCGCAGAAAAAGGCATTCGCCCAGCTCGTCTTCCAGCTTCTTAATTTGTTGACTGAGGGAAGGTTGAGAGACGTTGCAGCGCTCTGCCGCGCGGGAGAAGTTCTTCTGGCGTGCGACTTCGAGAAAGTACTGGATGCGGTGGATTTCCATGCGATTAGCGAGTCTGGTGCGAGTGTTTTGGTATAATTAAAACCTATAGTAAGTATAATTTCAAAGTATTTCACCTATGGCGATATTTTTGGTATGATCTGCGGTACACCTAAAAACCGTAACCCACATCCCACCACATTCTATGGCTAAGCGCATGACCACCAGTGCCGGCAACCCCATCGCCGACAACCAGAATTCACTCTCCGCCGGAGCCCGCGGACCGCTCTTGATGCAGGACTACCAGTTGATTGAGAAGCTGGCCCACCAGAACCGCGAGCGCATCCCGGAGCGTGTTGTTCATGCCAAAGGCTGGGGCGCGTTTGGCACGTTTACGGTCACGCACGACATCACGCAGTACACCCGCGCGAGCATCTTTGCCGAAGTGGGCAAGCAGACGGATATGGTCTGCCGCTTTTCGACCGTGGCCGGTGAACTGGGCGCGGCTGATGCCGAGCGCGACGTGCGCGGCTTTGCCCTGAAGTTTTACACCGACGAGGGTAACTGGGATCTGGTCGGGAACAACACCCCGGTCTTTTTCGTCCGCGACCCGTACAAGTTCCCGGACTTCATCCACACGCAGAAGCGCCATCCGCGCTCAAACCTGCGCTCACCCACGGCGATGTGGGACTTCTGGTCGCTCTCGCCGGAGAGCCTGCACCAGGTCACCATCCTGATGAGTGATCGCGGCATCCCGACCACGCCCATGCACATGAACGGCTACGGCTCGCACACCTACAGCTTCTGGAACGACAAGGGCGAGCGTTTCTGGATAAAATTCCACTTCAAGACCCAGCAGGGGCACAAACACTTGACCAACGCCGAGTCAGAGCAGGTCATCGGCCAGACGCGGGAGAGTTACCAGGAGTCGCTCTACGGCGCGATCGAGCAGGGCACGTTCCCGAAGTGGACGCTTCACGTGCAGATCATGCCCGAAGAGGAGGCGACCAAGACTTCCTATAATCCCTTCGACCTGACCAAGGTCTGGCCGCACGGGGAATACCCGCTGCACGAAGTCGGTGTGCTCGAGCTCAACCGCAACGCAGAGAATTACTTTGCTGAAATCGAGAACGCGGCCTACTCGCCGTCGAACGTCGTGCCCGGCATCAGTTTTTCGCCGGACAAGATGCTCCAGGCGCGGGTCTTCTCCTACGCCGATGCCCACCGCTACCGTCTGGGGACGCACTATGAGGCACTCCCGGTCAACCGCCCCAAGAGCGAGGTAAACCACTACCACAAGGACGGTGCCATGCGCTTCTTTGACAACTTCCACTCCAACCCGGATGCTTACTACGAGCCGAACACCATGAACGGCCCGCAGGAAGACGCAGCCGTTGCCGAGCCGCCGCTTCGCATCGATGGTGACGCTGACCGCTACAATCACCGTGAGGGCAACGACGATTACACCCAGCCGGGCAACCTCTTTCGCATGTTTGACCAGGGGCAGCGTGAACGGCTCTTTGGCAATATTGCCGCCGCCATGGACGGTGTGCCCGAGGAGATCATCCAGCGCCAGCTCGTCCACTTCTACAAGGCAGATCCCGCCTACGGCGAAGGCGTGGCCAAGGCCGTCGGTGTGGCACTGCCCAAGACCGTGACGGCGAATACCTGAGCGCCCCTAACCCCAACCACCTTACCACATGGAAACAATACAGAGCGAATTGGAACGATACGAGGAACTGCAACGTCATGCTATCGACTTTGCCCGCAACGGTGACACCTACACCCTGTGGTGTATGATCGACGCCGGGCTGCCGGTTAACCTGTCCGACAACAAGGGGCAAAGCCTGCTCATGATTGCCACGTATAATGGCAACCTCGACACGGCTCAGATGCTCTTGACGGTGGGGGCAGAGGTGGATCGCCGCAATGACCGCGGTCAGACACCGTTGGGTGGAGTGGCCTTTAAGGGTAACCTTGAGGCGGTGAAGCTGTTGCTCGAGCACGGGGCCGACATCAACGCTGATAACGGCAACGGCATGACTCCGCTCTCCTACGCCAAGATGTTTGGCCGTCGCGAGGTGGCGGAGTATCTCCAATCGTGTGGAGCCAAGTGCACGTTCCGCGATCGCCTGCTGGGCATACCGGGGGCACTCTTCGGGCATTTGGTGCCGGGCCAGCCGGATGAGGTGCGCTACGCATCATAGGCCAAGCCTATCCGCATTGACTTCTTGTCCCTTGCTGCATGCAATGCATGCGAGAGGCACATGAGTGTGTTTTGCATGTATGCAAGGGATAAAAATTATCGGCGTAGCGGGCGGCTCGGGCAGTGGTAAAAGTTCGCTCGTGCGCACGGCTTCGCAGGAGCTCGGGGTCGATGTCGCTGTGCTCGGGCTGGACGCCTATTATCTGGGCGCGGCGCAGATGCCGGAATGGCTGGAGGGTAACTACGACCACCCCGAGTCGCTCGACCTCGCCCTGTTTCGCGAGCACCTGCGTGCTCTCCGGAAGGGCCACGCGGTGGAGATTCCGGTTTATGATTTTAAAGAGCACCGCCGGACGGGTTACGTGCCCTTTTCCCCGCAGCGGTTGTTGATCCTCGACGGGGTTTTGCTCTACGCGATTCCCAGAGTGCTCGATTCGCTCGACCTGAGTGTCTACGTGCAGTGCTCGGCCCAGGAGCGGTTGGCCCGGCGGCTGGCACGCGACCGGGGCGAGGAGCGCGATCGCAGCGAAGCGCAGACGCGGCGCCAGTTTGCCGATACGGTGCAGCCCATGCACGCGCAGTTTGTTGCGCCGTACAGCGAGCAGGTTGATCTGGTCATCGACACCGAGGCGATGGACGAACAACAGGCTGCGGCCAAGCTCGTGGCCGCGATTAAGCCGCTGCTGGCTTAGGCGCGCTTGCGGCGGTAGCAGAGCAGGGCGGCCAGCCCGAGCGTACCAAGGGCCAGCGAAGTGCTGGACGGCTCGGGGACACCGACGATGCGCACGACGGTCATGTCGGAGTAGTTAAAGCCCTCGAAGACTGGCATGGAGCTTTGGCTGAAATTTTCCAGCGTGCTGATGGCATCCTCAGAGAGCGAAGTGTAGCTGGTGGTAATGCCCGTACCCTCGATCAACTCAATGATCGGTGGCATAGAGCTGGCGGAGGTTTCCTGCACTTGAAGCAGGATGGCGCCGCTTGTGTAGACCTGTAGCTCGACTGTCGGGTCGCTGTCGGTGATGCTGTTTGACAAGGTCAGGGTGTCGTAGTCGAAGCTGTAGACGCCGCCGGGGGCGTAAGACCAGGTGGTGGTCTGCGTGTAGTCACCGTCCTGCACGCCAAAGGACTGGCCGGTATCGGAGCCCCAGAGGCTGACGGTCTGGTTGACGGTGTTGATCTCGAGCGTGAGCGCAGCCTGTGCCGTGTATGCCGTGAGAGAGAGTGCTAGCAGCGTCAGGTATTTGGTCATTGTGAGTAGGTGGTGAGTAGATTAAGGTCTCAGGCGAAGGCTGTCTTTGAGTGAAGAGCCTATGTTACTGAGCGGTAACTACGCCAAATATTCCGGGCAACCCTTAAAGTTGCTTGAAGAAGCTGAGGATGGATTCGTAGACCCCGGCCAGACTCTCGCCCGCTACGAGCCCCGCCGCGATGACGATGATGTACTTTTTGCTCCAGATGGCGTTGATGCGGGTGGCCAGTACGCGAACCATGGCCCCGAGGAAAATCGGCAGGCAGATCGCGGGCGGCAGGATGAAGGCAAAGCCGATGCTCGATGCGCTGGGCACGAGTGTCCGCAGCTTTTGCGGGAGGAAAGACTCTAGCACGGCCAGAAATATCCCGATGGTGGCGGCGATGAAGACGGCGTCCTTACACCCGGCGGGGAGGGACTCCCAGCCGGTGGCGTTGGAGAGGGTCTCGGCCACGGTTTTCCAGATGAGCACGGCCGGGGCGGGCCAGTCCTCGGTCAGGAGCATCGACTGCGGATCGGGAATGATGACGAGGTAGGCCGCGCAGCCCGCCAGCGATCCAGCGAGGATACCAAAGCACTGGGCGATGATCTGGGCGCGCAGGTTGGCCCCGATGAGCTTTCCGGTTTTCAAGTCGTGGAGCAGGTCGGAGCATTGCCCGGCCGCGCCGCCGGTGACGTTGGCCGTCATGAGATTGGCCGTGGTATTACCCGGGGCGAGCACGGCAAAGACGACTTGGGTGATTTTGCCGAGAGCGCCGATGGGGGCGATACCTGTCTCGCCCGAGACGCGTCCGGCCACGATAGCCAGCAGAAAGGATAGCCCAAAGGCCACGCCCGCAATCCACAGCGGGATGTCGAAAATCGCCGTTTGCGCCACGGCTACCGCGACGAAGGAAATCACCGCGCCGATGGCAAACCAGCGGGGCGAGAAGTAGCGTTCGCCGCCGGGCTGGCTGTCCGGATCGTGATCGGTGCCGCCGGGGTTACGGTTCTTTCCGCCTTGAAAAATGCGCCCCATGGAGAGGGCAAAGGACGTTAGCGCGGAGGCGACCATGAGGCTGATACCGGGCCAGAGCAACCAGTCCACAAGGGCCTTATACCAGTAACCGTCGAGCGGGGTCTGTACCCAGGCACGGGCCAGAAGTTCGGCGGGAAAAATGACCCAGGCGATGACCGTGCCAATGAGGAGCGAGATGCCGACCCGTGGCCCGACGATGGCACCGAAGCCGAAGTACATGAGCGAGGGCGGGATTTCCAGACCAAGTGCGCGCCAACTGACGTGCTCGCCGTTGGCGGGGTTTTTAAAGCCGAATTCCGTGGGCAACCCGAGGCTGGGGAGCTTGTGCCGAAAGCTGTCGACCAGCTTGAGTGCGGCGGCGATGAGTCCGCTGTAGAGCAGGTAGCGCACGCGGCGGATGGCTTCCGTGCCGTGACCGTAGATGTCCTTGATCGTTTCAGCCGTGGCGATGCCGTTGGGAAAGGGCAGGGCGTCTCGCTCGATGAGTTGTCTGCGCACGGCCAGTGCGGTGATGATCCCCGTGAAACTGACGATGAAAACCCAGAGTGCGAGGATGGGGTAGGCCAGTTCGCGCCCGCTGATGAGCGTAAAGGCCGGGATGGGGGCGACGAGTCCGGCGGAGATAATCGAGGCCGCGGCCGAGGCGGAGGTCTGGTTGATGTTATTCTCCAGCAGGCCCCAGTGCTTGGCTTTGCCAAAGTGGTGGAGGGTGTTCCACATGGCATAGCTCAGGAGCGCGGCGGCGATGGACATGTTAAAGGTAAAGCCCGTCTTGAGGCCCGCGTAGATGTTGCACGGGGCGAGCAGAGCGCCGAGGAAGAAGCCCGTCGTGATGGCGCGGGTGGTGAGTTGCCGGGGGGAAGCCTGCATCTTAGCACCTTGCCGGGGCTCCGCTCAGAGGGCAAGGGTGAAGCGGGAACGCTGAGTTATGAGTGGAGAATGCAGAGTCGAGAATGGATAAGTTTTTTTCTCACGCCCGCTTCACTTAAGCCGCCAAGTGCGCTAAGAAAGAGCGGATATATTTCCCCTGTGAGGGCATTATGCCTTTGTAGTTTCAGCGTGAAATCCGGAAAAATGAACTTCTGTGATGTTCTTGTCACGTAATCCTAGCGTGGTGCGACAGGGCTTTTTCGGGTAAAGCTTTGACACTGATACGCCGTGCTGGAATGATGCTTCGCAACCACGGTTTCGTAGCGCTCTCACTTTCGCTGCGGCCCGTGCGTGTTATCAAATTATGTGTGGAATCAGTGGCGAATTTCGTTTCGACAAAACTGCCCCCGACGCCAATGCGGTCGGGGCTATGATGGATGTGATGGTCCCGCGTGGACCTGATGGCGACGGGCTGCTCGTCCGCGGGCATGTGGCCCTGGGACACCGACGGCTCAAGATCATCGACCTGAGTGAAGCCGCCCAGCAGCCGATGGTGGATGCCCAGCTTGGTCTGAGTATCGTCTACAACGGCGCGATTTATAACTACCCGGAGTTGCGGGCGGAACTGGAGGGGAAAGGCTACCAGTTCTTTAGTCACGGTGACACGGAGGTGATTTTAAAAGCTTACCACGCCTGGGGCGAGCAATGCGTGGAGCACCTTAACGGCATGTTCGCCTTTGCCATTGTGGAGCGCGATACGGGGCGGATGTTCCTCGGGCGCGACCGCCTCGGCATCAAGCCGCTGTATTACTCGCTGGACAAGGAGCGGCTGCGCTTCTGCTCCACGCTGCCGGCTTTGCTGGCCGCGGGCGGGATCGACTCCTCGCTCGATCCGGTGGCCATGCACTACTACATGCACTTTCACTCAGTGGTGCCACCGGAGCGGACGATTTTAAATGGCGTGAAAAAGCTCCCACCGGCCAGCACCATGCGCGTCGAGCCAGACGGCACGACCGTAATCGCCCAGTATTGGTCGCTCCAATATGGCCAGAGCGACGAGCAAAAGAACTGGTCCACGCGCGACTGGGAAGACGCCACCCTGGACGTGCTGCGCAAGGCGGTGAAGCGTCGCTTGATTGCCGACGTGCCCGTGGGCGTGTTGCTCTCCGGCGGGCTGGACTCCAGCCTGATCGTGGGCTTGCTGGCCGAGCACGACAGCGCGCAGATCGAGACTTTTTCCATCGGCTTCGAGACAGTGGGCGACGAGGTGGGAGATGAGTTCAAGTACTCGGACGTCATCGTAAAGCACTTTGGCACCAAGCACCACAAGCTCCCCATCGACTCGCAGCGCACACTGCCCGCGCTGATGGAGTGCATCGGTAACATGTCCGAGCCGATGGTGAGCCACGACAACGTCGGCTTCTACCTGCTCTCGCAGGAGGTGGCAAAATTCGTCAAGGTCGTGCAGAGCGGCCAAGGCGCGGACGAGATTTTTGGCGGCTATCATTGGTACCCGCCCATGATGACGGCCAGTGATCCGGTGGCCGCCTACCGCAAGGCATTCTTCGACCGCGACAATGCCGAGTATAAGGAGCTGATGGCCGAGCGATTCCACGGGCCGGACTACGCTGGTCAGTTTGTGAACGAGCACTTTGCCATGCCCGGAGCCGAGGCCGCTATCGACAAGGCCATGCGCCTGGACGCGCAGGTCATGCTGGTGGACGACCCGGTCAAGCGTGTGGACAACAACACGATGGCGGCAAGCCTGGAGGCGCGCGTGCCCTTCCTCGATCACGAGGTGGTGGAGTTTGCCGCCCAGGTGCCGCCGGAGCTCAAGATCAAGAACGGAGGCAAGTACATCCTGCAGGAGGCAGCGCGACGGGTCATCCCCCACGAGGTCATCGACCGTCCGAAGGGCTACTTCCCTGTCCCTGCGCTGAAGTACCTGCGGGGGGATTTTCTGACCATGGCCGAGGACGCCCTGACCAACAGCGCGGCGACTTCGCGCGGCCTCTTTAACAAAGACTATGTGCAAAAGCTTCTCGATAAACCCGAGGAGCACATCACGCCGCTGCGCGGCTCGAAGCTGTGGCAACTGGCGCTACTGGAGCTTTGGTTGCAGAAACAAGGCATCTGACCACACAATAGACCTACGCCGATGAAAAAACTGGTTCAACAACCGGGCGTCACGCTGCAGTGCGGCTGGGGTCGCTTGATCTTTGCCGATACCTTCCCGAGCCCCGAGTCGGTGGCTGAGTCCGTGCTTGCGGAAAACGAGCACCAGCGCGATATCGCCATCTACCTGCTCGACCCGCACCTGGTGCTCAACTGCGCTCCGCAGCAGCTCTTTCTCGATCCATCCAACACCTACCGCCTGAATTTTTCCGACTACGAAGCGCGCGACCAAAGCCCGATCGGCTTTGAGGTGCGGACCCTGCGGCACAAGGAGGAGCTGGACGAGATCAACCGCATTTACAAGAAGCTCAAAATGGTGCCGGTGGACATCGACTATGTCTGGGCCAACCGTGCCGCGGAAGAATTTACCTACTTTGTGGCCGTGCAGCCGGAAACCCGGCAGGTGCTCGGTGTCACGATGGGCGTGGACCACCACCTTTGCGGCGAGCACATGCCTAAGCGTTGCAGCCTCTGGGCTCTGGCAGTCGACCCTCAAGCCGAGGCGCCCGGCATCGGGCAGGCGCTGGTGCGGCACTTGATTCTCCACTACCGGGAAAAAGGGCGCGAGGAGATGGACATCTCCGTCATGCACGACAACGAGCATGCGGCCCGGCTCTACGAGAAGTTAAACTACAAGCGCATCTACGTCTTTGCTGCCAAGCGGCGCAACCGCATCAACGAAAAACTCTTCGTGGGCACGCCTGCCCCGGACGGCTACAATCCCTATGCCTCGATTATCATCAACGAGGCCTTGCGACGTGGTATCTCTGTCGATCCGCTCGACCCGCAGCGTGGGCATTTTCGCCTCAGCCTCGGGGGCAGAAGCGTGCTCTGCTGGGAGTCGCTCAGCGCGATGACCTCGGCCCTGGCCGTGGTGCGCACAAGCGATAAACAGTTGACCCGCGAATTGCTGAATGAGGCCAAGCTCTCCACGCCGGACCAGATGGTGGCGGGGGACAGGCCGCGTGAGATACAGTTCCTCAACCGCCACAAGAGTGTCGTGGTAAAACCACTACACGGTGAGCAGGGGCAGGGGATCTCCGTCGATGTGCGCTCGGAAGAAGGGCTGAAGAGAGCCGTCAAGCATGCCCAGAAATTTGGCGATGTGGTGCTTATTGAGCAGTACGTCGAGGGCGAAGACCTGCGCGTTATCGTAATCAATAACGAGGTGGTGGCCGCCGCCGTGCGCCGCCCCCCGATTGTTATCGGGACGGGGGAGCACACGATAGAGGACTTGATCCAGCGGCTGAGCCGTCGGCGGGCTGCTGCGACCAGTGGCGAGAGCAACATCCCGATGGATGAGGAGACGGAGCGTTGCGTGAAAATGCATGGCTATAAAATGGACGACGTTTTGGAGAAGGGCGTCTCTGTCGCCGTGCGCAAGACCGCCAACCTGCACACGGGTGGTACCATCCACGACGTGACCGACGAGTTGCACCCGGAGCTGGCCGAGGCATCGATTAAGGCCGCCCGCACGCTGGAGATTCCGGTCGTGGGATTGGACCTGATAGTTGAAGCGGTGGACAAACCGCGTTATGTTGTCATCGAAGCCAACGAGCGGCCCGGACTGGCCAACCACGAACCCCAACCGACCGCCCAGCGCTTCGTGGACTTTTTATTCCCCCAGAGCGTGGCCCCCGCTCCCGAAGAGCTGCCCCGCGATTAACCTTTTACACCGCATGAGCCGAGTACAGATCGACGAACAATACCTCCAGCAAACACTCCTGCACCTGTTGAGCATTCACAGTCCCTCGGGCTACACCGATCCGATTGTGCGCGAGGTGTGTCTGGAGCTGGACCGGCTGGGCATCCCCTTTGAGATGACACGCCGGGGGGCGATCCGCGCGACGCTCAATGGGCGGGCCTACAGCCCGGACCGGGCCATCGTCACGCATGTCGATACGCTCGGGGCGATGGTGAAGCAGCTCAAGCCCAACGGGCGGCTGGAGGTCGTGCCGGTGGGCACGTGGTCGAGCCGTTTCGCCGAAGGCGCACGCGTATCGGTCTACACGGATGCGACGGTTTACCGGGGGACGCTGCTGCCGCTGAAGGCTTCCGGCCACACCTATAACGAGGCTATCGACACACAGCCCAACACCTGGGAAAACCTGGAGCTGCGCCTGGACGAGGACAGCGAATCGCTGAAGGACCTGGAGAAGTTGGGCGTCAATATCGGAGACTTTGTCGGGGTGGATTCGCGGGCAGAGTTTTTGCAAAACGGCTATCTCAACGCGCGGCACCTGGACGATAAAGCCGGAGTGGCTGCGCTGTTGGCCGCAGCGAAGTATATTAAGGAAAACAGCATCGACCTGCCGGTGGAGTGCCACCTGATCTTTACCATTTCGGAAGAGGTCGGTTCGGGGGCCTCAGCCATCTTGCACGGTGACTGCGCGGAGATGGTCTCGATCGACAATGGCACGGTCGCGCCAGGGCAGAACTCCCGCGAAAAGGGCGTCACGATGGCCATGGCAGATTCCAGCGGGCCCTTTGATTTTCACCTCACGCACCACCTGCTGGGTCTGTGCAAGAAGCACAAGCTGGCTCATCAGCGAGATATTTTTAAGTTCTACCGCTGTGACGGCGCTTCGGCTCTGGAGGCGGGTAACGACATCCGCACCGCACTGGTGACCTTTGGCGTGGATGCCTCACATGGCTACGAGCGGACGCACCTCAATGCGCTGACCAGTATTGCCACGCTGATCGTCCACTACATGCAGAGCAACCTCGTCTACAAGCGCCAGAAGAAGTCACTCGGACCGCTGAAGGACTTCCCGAAGACGCGTAAGACCGATGTGCCGATCACCCAGCTCGACCAGACTGAATCCGTGGCCCAGATTCCACCCACGGATAGCGTAAAGGTATCTGGACAAGCCGCTACCAAGTAGATGAACAATCTGCCGCGTATGCGTTGCTGAGTAGTAGCCGCGTTAGCACAGGCCGATGAATGGTCTTCGTGGCAGAGGTTAGGCACCTCGCAAACCGAGGCGCGGGTCTACACATTTCCTCCTTCGAGCTTGAAAGAGAACCCTAGAACAGGTCCTTGTCTATCGGGTACTCAAACTTGATATAGCAGAGCCAACTGCCATCAAGCTGGGTAAAGGATATGCTCTTGAGCCAGTAGCGGCGTGATGAACTGCGATGGCTCTGCTCGGCACCATTGTCGGCATCCTTGCCAATGACGGATAAGCTACGGTTCCCATCGGCGATCATCTGAACCGCTTTGTGGGTGGCGTTTTTGAGGGCTTCCTCTTCATCCCGACCGTGGCCCACCGTCATTTGGGTGGTGCGCTTTTCGTCCGGATCGATGTAAATTTTGTGCTCAATGACGAGCTTGCAGTAGAAGTCCTTGCTGCAACTGGAAATTCCGATGCCGGTGATGCGGTAATCGCTGTCAATCGCTCGATCATTTGCCAGTGCGAGCACGGCACTTTCGGCCTTTTGCGGGTCACGGCCAAAGCCAATAAGTGTCTCGGATATACGCTCGTTAGGTTTGTTCAGCTCGACGCCAAACGCAGGTGCTGCCAAAAGACAGCACAGCACAATAAAGCTGTGTATTCGTATGCCCACGCGAATAGGAAGCAATTTTTTACTCACTTTGTCAAGCACGCTTCCATTCATTGCGAATAACTTTTTCAGCTATCGCGCCAGATAATAAGCGATATTAGGCCGAAGATGCTCTAGTGTCGTGTTAGCTTAGTTCCTATCTAAAATAGTTCACGCAAAGCGCGCAAAGTACGCAGAGAGCTTAAGATTTGAGCTTCATCTCAGGCGATGCCTAAGGCCCTTTTGTGTTTTTTGTGCCTTTTTGCGGCTATTAACTTATTCAATGAACTTGGCTAACACGACACTAGCCCTGAAGGGTCTGCGTGAAGGCAGCTTTGTCGCTGTGCTTGAAGAAGGCTGTGCCTGCGACAAAGGTGTCGGCTCCGGCCTGCTTGCAGCGCAGTCCGGTCTCGAGGTTGACGCCGCCGTCGACCTCGATGCGCCAGGAGTAGCCCTGTTCCTCGCGCCAGCGTGCCACCGTCTCGATCTTGGGTAGAACGTCCTCGCGGAAGCTCTGGCCGCCGAAGCCGGGTTGGACGGTCATCAGGAGCACGAGGTCGACATGTTCGAGAAAGGGTTTCAGGTCTTCGACCGGGGTGCCGGGGTTGATGCAGATGCCACAACCCACTCCGAGTTGGCGAATCTTGGCTAAGGTGTCGAGATGGGGGTAGTCAGGCTCGGTGTGGATGGTCACGTTTTGCGCGCCGGCCTCGATGAACGCCTCGATGTAGAGGTGGGGGTTGTCCAGCATGAGGTGGACGTCGAAGAAAAGGTTACTCCCGGGGCGCAGGTCTTTGACCGTCTGCGGGCCGAAGCTGAGGTTTGGCACGAAGTGCCCATCCATGATGTCGAGGTGAATCCATTCGATGCCGGGGGTGCTCTCGGCCACGGAGAGGCTGTCTGCGAGGTGCGCGTGGTTTCCGGCAAGGATGGAGGGCGCGACTAGGGGGCGGTTGGCCATGATTACCAGACGCTGACGACTTCGTTGGAAATGTTCTTCGCCATGTCCCGGGCAAGCACGGGGATGGCCTGGTACTCGGCGGTAAGGAAGCCGCCATTGACAAAAGCCTGCTGCTTGGCCGTGACGAGGCGCGCGGGCATGATTTCTTCACCGGTGCGGTTGTCTTCGAGCGTGATGCTGCAACCGAGGATGAGGATGTAGGACTGGGCCAGCGCGGTGTCTGAGGCCTGAGTCGAGCCCACCGTGCGGCGGTAGTCTACGACGGTGGTTTTCAGCGTGACGTCCGCGCTCGGGTCTTCAACCACCTTGAGGCCAGGGTGCTGCTGGAGGCGATCGACGATGTAGTCCGTCAGCGGTGCGCTGATCTGCGGTGCGAAGGAGTTGTTGCGCACCGGCTGGACGTAGATGGTCTGGAAGGGGAGCTTGCCCCCGGTGCCGAGGCTGTAGGAGCCGCAACCGCTGAGCTGCAGCAGCATGGCAAGGGCGAGGATGGCGGTCGCGATACGGGAGGACATTACAGAAGCGCGCTTACTGGTCACCTGCGGGGAGGTCGGGGTTCTGGGCTTGCTCGGTGTCCCACTTATCGACGGCTTTTTGCTGTGGAGTGTCGGGGCCGGGCAGTTCAACCGGATAGAGATTTTCGACTTCAAACTCGGGGCCGAGCATCGGGTCGATGGGGCCGACGCCATCGTATGGCTCCATGATCGGGTCGTCGAGGAAGGGGTCTGCAAAGGGAATGCCTTCGCCAGCGTAGGTCTGGGTTTCGCCGTCGGGACCGACGACTTCCTCAGCCATAGCACCGGGGGTTTCGAGGAAGTCCTCGGTTTGCTCGATCTGGAAGCCTTCGTTTTCGAGCATGTCGATCTGGCTCTGGTCGTCGTACTGGCGCATGCTGGGCTCCTGGTAGCGGCCAAATACCCAGTCGTAGGGAGTCATGGGTGGCTCTTCGCCGGATTTGATTTCGATGATGAGCTCGCGTGCCTTGTCGGCGGTGGGGGAGTTGGGGGCTACCGTGATGGCCTCGTTGAGAAATACGAGGGCGGCGCGTGGGTTGTTGCGGTAATTCCAGTAAAAGGTGCCCATGTCGTACTTGCTGCCGGCGAGGGTTTCTTCCATGTAGTACAGGCCCGCCTCGGCGTCGGCGATGTTGGTCGACTGGGGGTAGAGGATGAGGAAGTCCTTATAATAAGCGATAGACTTGCGAGTGGCGCCCTGGTCGTATTGCGGCCCCTGCACGAGTGCGCCGTAGGTTTGGGCGAGGGTGAGGTAGGCGTCGGAGGTGATGACGCTCTCTGGATAGTTATTGATCAACTGGTCAAGTGCGTCGATGGCCTCTTCGGGCTTGTTGTTGTCGTTGGCGACAAAGGCGAGGTTCATGAGGGCGAGCGGGGCGTATTCACTGTAGGGGGCGTTGTCGACGACTTGCTGGTAGGCCTTGGTGGAGATATCGGGGTCGTAGAAACCGGGGATGATGCCCCAGTAGTAGGGATCTGCACCGTCCTGCACGACTTCGCCGATTTTGTAGAGTTCGGCAATGACCTGGTTGTAATTGCTGTAGCTGGGGTACTTGCGGATGATTTCGACCAGCTCCTTGGTCGCGGCATCGAACTGATGGCGCTCGATGTAAATGCGGGCGCGCTGGAAGAGAGCCTCGGGGGCGAAGATGGAACTGCGGTACTCATCGACTACGTCGTCGTAGAGGTCGAGCGCGGACCACTGGTTGCCCTCTTCCTGCTCCTCGCGCGCGGCGTTCATGAGCTCGATGGCGTTGTCGAAGTCCTCGCCCGTCGGTCCGATGAGTTTATTGGTCAGGCCGCCCTGGGCGACGTGCCAGCCCTCTTCGGGAGTCCAGACGAGGCCAGCCCATGCACTGCTGCTGGCCAAAAGGGTGATGAATATCAGGATACGTAGCCCCATGTATGCGTCGAATCTGTGAGTTGGTTTCGTGCTTTGCAAGCCGTCTTTTGACCGCTATGGCGCGGGCGGGCTTGCTGTCGGCTGAGTGTTTGACCCGCAGGCTTCGCAGTCCTCCTTGGGACGTGCGGGGTCACTGAGGGCGAAATAGCTGGTGTTTCCCTGCTTGGGGAAGGAAACCGAGGCGGCGGCGTGGTTCTTGACGCTGCCTTTTACCTGAACCTGCTCGCGGGAGACGACGGGCTTTACGCTGCCGTCGGGCTGCGTCTGGAAGTCCCGGAAAACGTAGCGGGTGAAGGTGCCCGTGTAGGCGATGTCCCCCTGTTCGTCGAGGCTCGGGGTGAGGGAGACGGTGATGCCGGTGAAGAAGGTCTTGGTCTTGCCGGGGATGGGGGTGTATTTACCCACGCGGTAGTCGTTGGACTGGTCGAGCAGGAAAAGAGCGGGCTTGCCGCCGCCGAGGAGGCGAAACTCGACCTGAGCGGGCTCAGCCTGGGGGGATTGAACGGGCTCAGTGGCCTCGCTCGAACCCGTGGCAAAGAGCATGAGTGCGATGCTCAGGCAAAAGCAGGTGCGCGGCTTCATGTCCACTTGATTAGGCTGGCCCCCCAGGTAAGTCCTGCGCCGAAAGCCGCCAGCAGGACGTGGTCTCCTGGCTTTATGCGGCCGGATTGGCGGGCCTCGTAGAGGGCGATGGGTATCGACGCGGCGGAGGTGTTGCCGTAGCGGTCGATGTTGATGAGGAACTTATCCATCGGGACCTGCATGCGCTGAGCCATCGACTCGATGATGCGGACGTTGGCCTGATGCGGAATGAAGCACGCGACCTCCTCGGGGCTGACGCCTGCTTTTTCGAGGACGTCGAGGGCGACCTTGCCCATGTCGCGCACGGCGACTTTAAAGATTTCCTTGCCGTTCATGCGCAGGAAGTGCTCACGGGCGTCAATCGTGTCCTTGCTGGCGGGCTTGGCCGTGCCCCCGGCGGGCATGTGCAGGAGCTCCGGGCGGGAGCCGTCGGCGCGGAGGATGCACTCAAGGATACCGGTGTCCGGGGTGTCGCTCTTGCTGAGGACGCAGGCTCCGGCGCCGTCACCAAAGAGGACGCAGGTGGCGCGGTCTTCCCAGTCGAGGATGTTGGACATCTTTTCTGCGCCGATGACGAGGGCCTTGCCGTAGCTGCCGCTCTGGAGGAGGCGGGTGGCGGTCTCAAGTGCGTAGAGAAAGCCGCTGCAGGCGGCAGTGATGTCGAAGGCCGTGACCTGACGTGCGCCGAGTTTGCCCTGAATCACGCAGGCGGTGGAGGGAAAGAGCATGTCCTGGCTCATGGTGGCCACGATGATGAGGTCGATCTCATCGATGCTGGCCCCGGCGTCTGCCAGGGCGGCCTGGGCCGCTTTGGTCCCGAGGTCCGAGGTGTGCTCATTTTCAGCCGCAAGACGGCGCGCGCCGATACCCGTGCGGGTGCGAATCCATTCATCCGTGGTGTCCATGACCTGGGACAAGTCATCATTGGTCACATTGCGTTCGGGCGCGTAGATGCCGAGTCCTTGGATGATTACGGAAGGGTTGTCTGCTGGCATTAAAGGGGACGGTACTGCACGTTGTCTCAGGCGCGGTGCGTGTTAGGTGTCAAAAGATAAGGGATGACCTTGGCGAATTTGGCAGGGCAAAACCAGAAAATTCTCACTCTTTGGCCGCAGTGGCCGAACGGGCGAGTTCGTTTGCCTGTGCAATGGCGTCCCCGAGGTGTGCGTTCATGTCGTGGTCGAGGGTGTCGCGGGCAATGCGGATGGCGCTTTTGATGAAGCTGCGGTCGCTGGAGCCGTGGGTTTTGACCACGAGGCCGTTGAGGCCGAGCAGTGGTGCGCCCGAGTAGTGCTCGGGGCTGAAGGTTTTCTTCATGCTCATAAAGGCGCCGCGGCTGAGGAATGCCCCGGCCATGCGCCAGGGCTTGGCCTTCATTTCCTTCATGAGCACGCCCTTGAGCGTGCCAAAGCAGGACTCGAGGGTTTTGAGCAGGATGTTGCCCGTGAAGCCGTCGCAGACGACGACGTCGGCCACATTCTTAAAGGTGTCAAAGCCCTCTATCAAGCCGATGTAGTTCATTTCGCCGCTCATCTGCTTGAGCATTTCGTGGGCTTCGGCGATGCGGGCGGTGCCCTTGCCCTCCTCGGTGCCGATGGTCAGGAGGCCGACGCGGGGTTTCTCGTAGGGGAGGATGGCGCGGCAGTAGGCGTTGCCCAAGATGGCGTTGTGAACGAGCTGGAGGCTGCTGGTCTCGGGCTGTGCTCCGGCATCCAGCAGGATAAAGTGGTGATTTTCGCTGGGGATGACAGTGGGCAGGGCGGGGCGCTCGACGCCGGGCAGCTTGCGCAGCATGAGTGTGGCGGAAAACATCATGGCCCCGGTATTGCCGCAACTGACGGCTCCGCCGGCTTTACCCTGCTTGACCAGATCGATGGCGCGGAGGAGGGAGGAGTCCTTTTTGCGAAAGGCGTCCTTGGGCTTTTCGTGCATGCCGATAATCTCGGGGGCGTGCTCGATGGCGAGGCGGGGGTGCCCGTCCAGTCCGGCATTTTTGAGCAAGCCCTGTAGCTCGTCCTCGCGTCCGGTGAGGATGACCTTGTCCAGTCCCTTCCAGCTTGGGTCCTTGAGCCCGAGTGCGACCGCAGCCACGACTTCGCCCGGTCCCAAGTCTCCGCCCATGGCGTCTACGGCCACGGTGGCCCCCCGATTGTTTTCTACCATGGGCAAAAGCTGTTTGGAACCCCGAAGAGCGTCAAGGAAATCTCCTTGACGCTCTCGATAGCCTAATGGGCAGGAAAACGGGTCTCCCTGCTACCCGGCGAGGCTTGCTTGCCAGGGGTGTCGATAAAGTTTGGGTTAACCGTGGGCTTAAGCGGCGCTTTGGCGTGCCTTGCGGCGACGGATGAGCAGCACGACGCTAAAGGCAAGGGCGGCCATCGGTGCGGCATTGGCCTCGGGGACGAGGGTGCCGCCTTCGGGGATGAATTCGCCCATCTCAGGTGCGCCGAAGAAGAATGTCTCCAGCAGGTAGGAGGGAGAGTTTGGGCTCGGGTCGGTGGCGGAGCCGCTGACTTCCGGGCTGAGGGGAGCGGCTTCGCTGAGGACAACGCCCGTGACAACCAGTGAGGAGTCGGGGATGGTGTTGCCGGCGTAGACGCCCTGTCCACCGAGATCGACCGTCATCTGGATGGCGATGAGGTTGTCGGTCAGGCCGGTGGGGTTACTGCCGCTGAAGACCAGCATGTCGTTGGCCAGGTTCGTGCCGTAGCTGTTGATCAGGGTGACCTGTGGTGCGGTAATCGCGTAGGTGCCGTCGTTGCCGCCGGTGCCCGAAATGGTGATTTCACCCATGGGGCTGGCGAAGACGGCGCGGTGGTTTTCCTGTCCGACGCTGTCGTTGTCGTTTGTGGAGACGGGGGCGTTCCCAGTGTCCACTTGGAACTTGATGGTGAAGTCGCCACCACCGAGGTTAACGCCGCCCGCGACACTGGTGTTGCGGAAGGTTGTGGCGAAGCTGCCCGATAGCTCGTAGGTGAGCAGGTTGGCGTAGGTAGCGGATGCTGCGGTGAGCATGGCTACCGAGATGAGAGTGCGTTTTAATGCGTTCATTAGGCTATGGTTGATCGTTCAGGTTACATTCGACACTGTATGTCGTGACGTGGGGAATCGGCCCTAAATCGCGCGGGTTAATCCTGTATTGCAAAAAAATCGTATTAACGTCCCGAGATGAGTTTATATGTAAAATATTTTACATAAATGAGGGTTTTAATAGGCACAAAAAAGCCGGTGCGAGTAGCACCGGCTTTCGAAAGGGGGAATGGCTAAATGCGCTTAGAGGTCGACTTCGATGACCTGGCGTCCACGGTACATGCCGTTGGCGGGGTTCACACGGTGCGGCATGTGTACACTGCCGTCAGTGGAATCCTTGGCCAGAAGAGGAGCCTTGAAGCGATTGGCGCCGCGACGCGTTGCGCTGCGTCGTTTGGAATGTTTGCGTTTCGGTTGTGCCATGATGGAAAGAGTTAGAGTGTGGAAAAACCGTGGAAAATGCCCACCTTCTTACCCTAGGTCAAGGTTTTTTCGCAATTTTACCGGCCATTCTGCGGGGCGTTGATGACTTGGGCCTACTGCTCGGGTGTGTCGGTTTTGTGGCGTCGGCGCTGGATGGCGCTGATAGGCTTGCGGATGCTCTTTGTAATCAGGTTGGTGTTGGCCAGGGCTACGCCGCCGAAGAGCTGCAGCGTTTGACGGGCCATGCGCATAGAGCCGGAGAGGCCGCCGAAACGCTCGTCGGATTCGGGCTCCTTGATCCGGTGAATGAACAGGAGCGAAAGCAGCGTCATGGTGGGAGCGAGGACAAAACCGCAGCGGTAGACCAGCACCGGGTCCCAACCCATGCTCTGCGCCATGCCTAGGATTTGGCCGGAAATGATGGGTGCGGTGCCAGCGGCCACGGAGGTCATGGCCAGATTTGCACTGATGGCCACGGTCTTGGCTTCGCTCGGGATGACTTTAAAGAGCAGGTTAAAGGTGCCCAGGAGAAAGCCCGCGGCAGACATCCCGCCAAAGAGCCACATCGGGTACAGCAGCCAGGTGGTTTCGGGCGTGAGGATGGACCACAGATAACCGCCACCCTGCCACAGGAGCAGCCCGAGCGTGATGGCGGGGATGCAGCCGTAGCGGTCGATGACCTTGCCCCACAGTGGCATGCTGGCGGCGGTGCTGAGGGTCGAAAGCACATTGATCAACGCGAACTGACCCGGCGTCATACCGAGGTGCTCGTACACAAAGACCGGGGCGAAGGGACCAGTGAGGTTCATCCAGAAATTCACCCAGGCGTTAAAAATGAGGATGCCGAGGAAGACCTTGTGCGCGGGCAGGAGCTTAAGCTGCTTGAGCAGGTTGCCCTCAAAGAGCGGCTCTTCGGCGTGCTCGCGGTCCACGATGCGGTGCTGCCACAGGACAGAGCCAAAGCGCATGGCCGCGGCGAGTATCAAAATGATCTGGTAGGAAACGATGGAGTTTTCAAACAGGTCGAGCAGGCTGGTGCTCAACAGCAGGAACAGCACCGTGACGATGGCGATGTAGCGGTTGCGCTTGCCGAAGTACTCCCCGCGGATGTTGGTCGGCACCCACTGGTTCACCCATGCCGTCCAGCCCAGGCCGATGAAGGACGCGCTCAGGCTGGCCAGGACGAAGAAGACCAGAAATATACCGCCTGCAACAGAGGCGTCGTCCGCCGGGAGAAACGAGAGCATCGCGCTGAGCATGACCCAGAGCCCAAGGTTAAGCCAAGACATGCTCAGGGCCATTTCCCGTGCGGTGAAGAACTTGGCCAGAAAGGGCAGGGCGAGGATCTGCACGGCATTGGCCCACGCGGGCAGCGAGGCGATTAACCCGAAGGTCCCCGGTTCGATGCCGTAGTACAGGTTGAGCATGGCCGAGACGATGAAGCCTGCCGGGAGCGAGAGGATAACCCAGGGCGTGGCCAGCAGGCCCTCACCGATGCCGATACGCAAGTTAACTTTTTCCTGCCGAGACATGTCCCCCTAACAACGCAACATCGGTGCCGATCCGACAATACCTTTTTTGCCTGGCGTGTTGAAAAACGGAGGCCTGTGGTCCATGCTCCGCACGAAAATCTCGCCCCGGTCATCAGCCTGCAACAAGCAGGCCTTCCCGGTGTCTCAACCTCCGCAGCGGCCACATCGCTCAATTTACATTCATGGATTCCATCACTCAGATCGTTCTCGCTGCTTCGTTCACGGCAGCCATCGCCCCGGCAGAAAATCGCCGTGCTGCGCTGCTCGCGGGGGCTGCCCTTGGCACCTTGCCCGATCTGGACAGCTTTCCGCTCATCCTGATGACGGACAACCCCGTCGCCCTCATGACCGAGCACCGCGGGCCTACGCACTCACTGCTCATGCTGCCGCTCATCGGGCTGCTCATCTGGTGGCTGTGCAAACGTTTTGGTCGACGCGGGCGCGTGCGGGCCGAGCCGAGGCGGTGGTTCTGGGCCATTCAGGCCGCGCTCTTTACCCACCCGCTGATCGACGCCTGCACGGTCTATGGCACGCAGCTCTGGTGGCCCTTCACCCCGCACCCGGCCATGTGGGCCAGCCTGTTTATCATCGATCCGCTCTACACCATCTGGCTGCTGCTGGGCTGTTCCGTTGCGCTCATCGCCGGGGCGCGTCCCATTGCCCAGGTCGCGCTTGTGGCCGGGTTGGTCATCAGCTCGCTTTACCTGACGTGGTCCTTTGTGGCCAAGGCTCAGGCTGACCACGCCGCGCAGGAGGCCCTCGCCGCGCTCGGTCACGCCGACGCGCCGTACTTTTCCGTGCCCGCGCCGCTCAACACCCTGCTCTGGCGTTCGGTGGTCATGACCGACGATGGCTTTCTCGAAGGCGAACGCTCCCTCATTGCCGACGAGGGGCCGACGCAGTTTAAGTTCTACCCCTCGGACACGGAGGCGCTCGCCGCCGTGCAGGATTTTCCCGACGTGCAGCGTCTGCTCTGGTTCAACCGCGGTTTTATGAAAGCGCAAGTGGTGGACGAGCCCGAAAGCGGTGGTCAGGTGCTCGTGCTGAGTGACATCCGCATGGGCAATGAGCCGAACTTTTTCTTTAACTTCGCCGTGGCCAAACGCACCTCGCCCGAAGCCGCCTGGGAGGAGATCGCCCCGCGCCGCGTCGCGCTCAACATCTCCCGCCGCGAACGCTGGTCCCTCGGCAAAATCTGGCAACGTGTGCGTGGCCGCACAGGCCAATGAGGGGCTGCGCCCCTACGCTCCCGATGGTCGCTACCCCTTTTTGGCTGAGTTTTTCAAGGCACTAAGCAGTTGACTAAGTTACTGTCATCCTGAGCGAGCTTTGCGAGTCGAAGGATCTCCTTGAGCGGCTATCAGACTCTTGTCCGCTGCTATTTGGCGTATGCAAGTGAAGAGCCTTCGATGCGTCCGTCTAGCGGACTTACTCAGGCTGACATTAGATGTTATAAGCATTCTGCCACGCTCTATGTATGCCCCTCATTGCTGCTCCAGCCGGAGCATCCGCGGACGACTGAGGGCAGTCGTCCCTACCATGAGTCAGGTCATGCTCTGCGGTCAGGGGTAGGCGCAACGCCCCTCATAGCCCGCGGGTGCCACCCGCAAAAAGGGCGTCGCGGTGAAGCGACGCCCTTGAAAGGATTTGGTTTAGCTGGAAGGCTAATGTAAACGGGGTAGCGACCAGCGGGAATTTGGCTGAGGCTACGGAATGCAGCTTAAGCCAGAACCCCCGCAGGTGGAACCTGCTACATCATGCCGGGCATACCGCCCATGCCACCCATGCCGCCCATGTCTGGAGCAGCCGGAGCCTTGTCTTCCGGGATGTCGGTGATCATGCACTCGGTGGTGAGGAGCAGACCGGCGACGGAGGAAGCGTTCTGGAGGCTGGAGCGGGTAACCTTGGTCGGGTCGACGACACCGGCAGCGGCCAGGTCTTCGTATTCGCCCGTGGCCACGTTGTAGCCCTTGGAACCCTTGGACTTGAGGACTTCCTGGACGACGAGGCTGCCTTCGACACCTGCGTTGGAGCAGAGCTTCTTGAGGGGCAGTTCGATCGCGCGGCGGATGATCTGCGCGCCGACCTTTTCGTCGCCTTCGAGGGTTTCAGCAACCTTCTCGATCGCGGCAGCCGTGCGGAGCAGACCGACGCTACCACCGATGGAGATGCCTTCTTCGACAGCAGCGCGGGTAGCGTGCAGGGCGTCTTCCACGCGGGCCTTCTTTTCCTTCATGTCAGGCTCGGTCGGAGCACCAACGTTGATGACGGCGACGCCACCAGCGAGCTTGGCCAGACGTTCCTGGAGCTTTTCGCGGTCGTAGTCCGAAGAGGTTTCTTCGATCTGGCGACGGATCAGCTTTACGCGGCCCTGGATGTCGGAGCTCTTGCCAGCACCTTCGACGATGGTGGTGTTTTCCTTGTCGATGACAACGCGCTTGGCCTGACCGAGGTCGGCGAGCTGAACGTTTTCGAGCTTGATGCCGAGGTCTTCGGTGAGGAGACGGCCACCGGTGAGGATGGCGATGTCTTCGAGCATGGCCTTGCGGCGGTCACCGAAGCCAGGAGCCTTGACGGCGCAGACGTTGAGCGTGCCACGGAGCTTGTTCACCACGAGAGCTGCGAGGGCTTCGCCTTCGACGTCTTCAGCGATGAGGAGGAAGGGCTTACCGGTCTTGGCCACGTTCTGGAGGATCGGCAGCAGGTCGTTCAGGTTGCTGATCTTCTTCTCGTGGATGAGGATGTAGGCGTCTTCGAGGACGGTCTCCATGGTCTCCGCGTTGGTCACGAAGTAGGGGGAGAGGTAGCCCTTGTCGAACTGCATACCTTCGACGACGTCGAGGGTGGTTTCGATGCCCTTGGCTTCTTCAACCGTGATGGTGCCGTCCTTGCCGACCTTGTCCATGGCGTCAGCGATGATCTCGCCGATCTCGTTGTCCCAGTTGGCGGAAACGGTGGCAACCTGCTTGACCTCTTCGCGGCTGGAAACCTTCTTGGAGTCCTTGGCGAGCTTGGCCACGGCAGCTTCAACAGCCTTGTCGATGCCGCGCTTGAGGAAGATCGGATTGGAGCCAGCGGCTACGTTCTTGAGGCCTTCGCGGAAGATCGCTTCTGCGAGGACGGTAGCGGTCGTGGTGCCGTCACCAGCGGTGTCGCTGGTCTTGGAAGCCACTTCGCGCACCATCTGGGCGCCCATGTTTTCGTAGGGGTCCTTGAGCTCGATTTCCTTGGCGACGCTGACGCCGTCCTTGGTCACGGTCGGGGAACCGAATTTCTTGTCGATGAGGACGTTGCGGCCCTTGGGTCCGAGGGTCACGGCAACGGCCTTGGCGAGGCTTTCAACACCGGCAAGAATCTTCTTGCGGGCGTTTTCGTCGAATACCATTTGCTTAGGCATAATATGTATAAGTTGGTTGTTTCTTAGTTCTTAAGTTTTTGCTTTGGTCAACTTTTGTATCGATATTTTCAATACGCAATCCTGAGGCTCGGCCTCAGGGATAAAAGAGCCGACCTGGCTCTGCCAGCGGGTGCAACCCGTTAGCCGACGATGGCGAGGATGTCATCTTCACGCAGCAGCGTGTAGGTTTCGCCGTCAAACTTGACTTCGGTGCCGCCGTACTTGGAGACAATGACCTTGTCGCCGAGCTTGACGTTGAACGGGAGGGCTTCGCCCTTGTCGTTCTTTGCGCCGGTGCCGAGGGCAACGATCTCAGCCTCTTGTGGCTTTTCCTTGGCGGAGTCGGGGATGTAGATCCCGCCGCGGATTTGTTCGTCTTCTTCAACCGCCTTGACGAGAACGCGGTCTCCGAGTGGTTGGATTTTTACTGCTGTTTTGCTCATGGTTATATGATTAGATTTGTTGGGTTATTGAAAGGAATATTTTTTGCCACAGAGGCACGGAGAACACGGAGGTTAATAAGCTATTTTATAGGGATGTCCGCAGGAATTGCATCGGCCAGCACTTGCTTCTTTGTTGAGTTGAAGATGTATTAGTAAGCCATCTCTATCTTTGCAATTTGGGCAGAATGCGTCGCGCTCAGATCGCCCCATATAGACGTTTCCATTATATGTGACAGATTCCTGTTGATAAACTGACTTTTCTAATGCCTTAACTCTGTCTTTGAGAGCCAGGTTTTCTTCGCGCAGTTCCAAGCAGAGCTCTCTGAAGTCCATCAGCTTCTCCTGTGCTTCAAGGGTCATACCCTTGGACACAAGATCTTTGATTTCGCTGAAGTTTGGCAGGCTGCTCATCTTTGCGTTTTTGCGGCTTTGCGTGAGTTTATTTCTCTGTGCTCTCCGTGTCTCTGTGGCTAATTCAATTTAAAATAAAAGTCACTGGCCGGGCGTGCCGACCAGTGACTGCTAAATAACTATGACTTCTTCTCGTCGTCGACGACTTCGAAGTCGGCGTCAACCACATTGGGGTCTTCGGACTTCTTGTCTTCGGCGGGGGGAGGGGTGCCGGCACCGGCTGCGCCTGCGGCAGCAGCAGCGGCGGGATCAACCCCAGCGGCCTGAGCGGCAGCCTGGGCGATCTTGGCAAACTCTTCCTCCAGCTTCTTGGAGGCGGCGTTGAGTTCGTCCACGGAAGCGGCCTGGTTTTCGAGGACCTTCTTGGCGTCGGCCAGGAGGGCTTCGATCGGGGCCTTGGCTTCGGCGGGGAGCTGTTCGCCCGCTTCGCTGAGCTGCTTCTCGGTTTGGAAAACGAGGCCGTCGAGCTTGTTGCGGGCTTCGGCGGAGTCGCGCTTCTTGGCGTCTTCAGCCGCGTGGGCTTCGGCTTCCTGGCGGAGCTTTTCGACTTCGTCCTTGTCCAGACCGGAGGAGCCGGTGATGGAGATTTTCTGCTCCTTGTTCGTGCCCTTGTCCTTGGCCGTGACGTGGAGGATGCCGTTGGCGTCGATGTCAAAGGTCACTTCGATCTGCGGCTGGCCGCGCGGGGCGGGCTCGATACCGTCGAGACGGAAGTTGCCGAGGCGCTTGTTGTCCTGCGACATGGGGCGCTCGCCCTGGGTGATGACGATGTCCACCGCGCTCTGGTTGTCGGCGTAGGTGGAGAAAACCTGTGACTTCTTGGTCGGGATGCGGCTGTTGCGCTCGATCATCGGGGTGGCTACGCCGCCCGCGGTTTCGATGGCGAGCGTGAGCGGGGTGACGTCGAGCAGGAGCACGTCGCGCACGGACGGGTCGTTGGCCAGAACAGCGCCCTGAATGGCGGCGCCGATGGCGACTACTTCGTCCGGGTTAACGCCCTGGTGCGGGTCCTTGCCAGCGAGTTCCTTGGCCACCTCGAGGATAGCGGGCATGCGGGTCATGCCACCGACGAGCACGAGTTCGTCGATCTGCCCGGCGGAGAGTCCGGCGTCGGCGAGGCACTTCTTAAAGGGTTCCTTGGTGCGGGCATTGAGGTCGCCCGTGAGCTGCTCGAGCTTGGAGCGCGAGAGGGAAACGTTGAGGTGCTTCGGGCCGGAAGCGTCTGCCGTGATAAAGGGCAGGTTGATGTCGTAGCTCTGGGAGGAGGAGAGGGCGATCTTGGCCTTCTCGGCTTCTTCCTTCAGGCGCTGCTTGGCCATTGGGTCCTTGAGGAGGTCGATGCCGTGCTCCTTGGCGAAGTCGCCCGCGAGCCACTCGATGAGCTTGGTGTCCCAGTTGTCACCACCGAGGTGGGTGTCGCCGTTGGTGGCTTTTACTTCAAAGAGGCCGTCGCCGATCTCGAGGATGGAGACGTCGTAGGTGCCGCCGCCGAGGTCGTACACGGCGATAAACTCGTCGCTCTTCTTGTCCAGACCGTAGGCGAGAGAGGCCGCGGTGGGCTCGTTGATGATGCGCAGCACGTCGAGGCCAGCGATGGCGCCCGCGTCCTTGGTGGCCTGACGCTGGGCGTCGTTAAAGTAAGCCGGGACGGTGATGACGGCCTTGGTGATGGTCTCGCCGAGGTACTTTTCTGCGTCAGCCTTGAGCTTTTGCAGGATCATGGAGGAGATTTCCTCCGGGGCGGACTGCTTTTTCTCGCCGTTGTTGGTGTACTCGATCCAAGCGTCGCCGTTCTTGCCTTCAACGACGTTGTAGGGCAGGCCCTTGGCCTCCTCCTGCACTTCGCTGAACTTGCGACCGATGAGGCGCTTGGCGCTGAAAATGGTGTTGTCGGGGTTCGTGACGGCCTGGCGCTTGGCGGCCTGGCCCACGAGACGCTCCCCGTTCTTGGCGAAGGCGACGACGGACGGAGTCGTGCGCGCGCCTTCGGAATTCGGGATCACGACGGGTTCGCCTGCTTCCATAACGGCCATGCAGGAATTCGTCGTGCCCAAGTCGATACCTAAAACTTTACTCATGCCGACTCTGATGCATTTCGTGTGCCTTGTGTTTGGGGAATTTATAAATTTATGATTTGTAGTAATTTGTAAATTTTTGAATCTAAAATTCTACGAATCTTTCTACGCTCAACTGGCGCAAAATGTCCCACCTGTGACACACTGGGCGTCCCGGTGAGACAGGGGTGCCGTCCGATAGCTGACACAGACGCTCTCTTCGCGCCCTTTGTGTCTTTGCGGTTAACCAAAAACGAATCGCCCAAGCCGCGCCGACACCGCGCCCGCAAGCCGCCAGCGACCGATACGTTTTTAATCGCTAGTTGGGGCGGGGGTGGATAATCCAGTTTGCTATGTTCAGGTACGTTCTCGTTTGTTGGGTTGCGTTTTTCCCTGCCGTGCTGGCTACGTCGGCTGAAGTGGAGGAGTTGGGCGCGGGGTTTAAGTTCACCGAGGGTCCGGCCTTTTGCCCGGCGGATGGCAGCGTGTATTTTACCGACGTGCCCCAGCACCAGATTTATCGCTGGGACCCGGCCAGCGGGGAGCTGAGCCTTTTTCTGGAAAACACCGGGGCGGCCAACGGCCTGTACTTTGCCGATGGGCAGACGCTGGTCATGTGCGCCGGGGGCGATCGTGTGCTGCGCGCGCGGGATATCGTCAGCGGGGAGAGTATGGTGCTGGCCGACAGCTTTGAGGGAAAAAAGCTCAACAGTCCGAACGACCTCTGGGTTGCGCCCGATGGCGGCATCTACTTTACTGATCCGCGCTACGGCAGGCAGCGGGACGATCTCGAGCAGGACGGCGAGCACGTCTACTACCTGAGCCCGGATCGCACCAGGCTGGTTCGCGTGGCGGACGACCTCGTGCGGCCCAACGGCATCATCGGCACGCCGGACGGCAAGCAACTCATCATCGCCGACCACGGCGATAAAAAGGCCTGGCGCTACAGCATCCAGCCTGACGGTACGCTGGCCGACAAGGCGCTCTTTGCCGAGCAGCCCTCGGACGGCATGGCGATGGATGCGGCCGGGCGGGTGTACCTGACCCACGACATGCTCGACGTTTATTCCCCCGCGGGCGAGTTAATCGAGAGCGTCGCGCTGCCGGAGCGCCCGACCAATGTCACCGTGGTGGGCGAGGACCCGCTGACGCTCTTCGTGACCACGCGAAAGTCCGTCCACCTCGTGACTTTTGAGTAAAGGGTGGTTGGGCGCTATTATGGCGTAACCCTATTTTCTTAGAGAATACCGTTGGCCGCAAAAGGGTAAAAAGCACAGGGTGCAGCAGTGATGGCCGTATCGCTCTGCGTCTTTGCGCCTTTGCGTGAAATATTTTTATACTGCCCAGGTCTCGCCCCGCTGAAATCTTCCCCTTTACAGGTGGCCCGGATTCATTTTTGATGCGCGCTTATGGCAGGACTTGGAAAGTTACTCAAACAAGCGAAGAAAATGCAGCAGAAGGTCGAGGAAGCCAACGAGCTTCTCACCGCGACCGTGCTGGACGTGTCCGCCGGCGGCGGCGCAGTCACGATCAAGATCAACGGGCAGGGCGAGTTTCTCGACCTGAAGCTCGACCCGGAATTCGCCAAGGAGGACGCCGAGATATTACAGGAGACCCTCCTCGAAGCCATCAAGGACGCCCACGCCAAGGCCAAGGCCCTGAACGAGGAAAAGATGTCCGAGGCCACCGCTGGCATGCAGATGCCCGGCCTCATGTAGCGGGTAGCACCCGCTGGCATTGAGGGGCTTCGCCCCTACGGCGCGATGCGCCTACCCCATGCGGGTAGTGGTGACAGACCTCCCGTTGGTCGCTGCCCCGTAGCGCCTCTGGAAGCTGAGCCAGGTTCTTCGTTATACGTTTTAGGGGGCTATGCGCCCCCAACCCCTGCAGCAGGCATAGCCTGCACTTTCGATGCTACCGCAATCCCAGAAGAGCATCCAAACTGGGTTGCACCCCAAACTTATGCGAGAAACTTAGCTCACGGTACACTAGCTGTGGTCGCGCTCCAGAAGGGTGGCGGTGATGGCGGACATGAGCACGGTGATGTCGTCCGGGCTCTCGACGAACTCGTGTAGCTCAAATTGCTTGTCCAGCAGCGAGGGCTTTTTCTGGAGCTGATAGCAGCGTTCGCCGTCCGAGGCGCGGATGACGTTATACTTGGGCTGAAAAACATAGGCCGAGAGGATGCCGAGGATGGGGATGTCGCCCAGCACGCCGTCCATGAAGCGCGTCATGACGCTTTCTTCGACCACGTCGTAGAGCTTCTGCTCGCCCTGATAGATCTCGAAGTGGACGCGCCAGAGGGAGCGCATGCCCTTGCGGCGGACGGAGCCGAAGGCGTTCCCGTCGGGGTCGGTAAAGCTGTAGCTGGCGGAGAAGTCGATCACGCGGTCGGCGTGGATATCGCACAAGAGCTGGCTTTTGCTCTCGTCAGTGAAGACCTCGACGTGCTCCTTGAGCTTGAAGAGCTTCTGCTTGACGTAGCAGACGCTCGCGCCGCTGGCATCGGTCACCGAAATGATGGGCGACACGGCCAGGATTTTAAACGAAAGTTTGAGCGGAAACTGGTAGGCGGCCATAAGTAGTGGGTTGCCCTAATCATACTTGACTGGCATTTAGAATTACGAGTATCAAATTTTAATGATAAAATCTATCCATCTTCTCGTTGTACTGTGTTTGGTAAGTGTATGCGCCGGGTGTATGAACATGCCTACTAAATCCTCTCAAATCACTCCCTCATATAATTCGGGTATCCAGTATAAGGATTATACATGCGATGAGCTAAAGATTGAACTAGATGCTTTATCCAGACGTGAGACGATGCTGACGGTTGCCCAGGAACAGAGATATAAGAACAGCGAAACGCAAGCCTTCTGGTGGGGATACGGTCAAGGTGATGGCATTGAGGCAGCTGAATTAGCCCAAGTTCGTGGCAGTATTGAAGCTGTACGCAAGGTGATGAGTGAAAAGGGATGTAATCAGTAACCCTCTACCCGGCGGCGCGGACTTCGTCCCAGAGCGGGTCGCGGGGCAGGCTGGAGGTCTTGGTCTTCTTCCAGGCCAGCCAGCCCAGGGCGAAAGCCTGCGTGGTGAGCGAGGCGGTGAAGCCCCACCAGATGCCGCGCACGCCCATGTCGAGTTCGAAGGCCAGGAGCCAACCACAGGGAATCGATATGAACCACGAGGAGAGGAAGGCTATCCATGCAGGCAGGCGGACTTGGCCCAGGCCGCGGAGGGCCCCCACGCTGGTGACCTGCATGGCGTCGCCAAACTGGAACACCGCTGCGATTTGCAGCAGGCTGGCGGCCAGCATAAGCGTTTCCCCTTGTTCGATAAAGACGCTCGCGATCTGTTGGTTTAGGAGCAAAAAGCAGATGGAACTGCACAGCGTGAAGAGCCCACCCATGACCCAGCCTCCAACAAGGATCGGGCGCATGACTTCGTACACGCGCGCACCGAAGGCGGCCCCGACGCGTACGGTCAGGGCTTGGGAGAGCCCCACCGGGACCATGAAGATCGTGGCCGTGCAGGTGAGGGCGATCTGGTGGGCGGCCATGGCATCGGCCCCGATCGACCCGATGAAGAGCGAAGCGGTGACAAAGGCGCTGATTTGGGACAGTATCTGGAAGCTGGTGGGCCAGCCGAGCGACCACATGGCGCGGAGTTCCTGCCAGTCGATTTTGGCAAACCAGCGCGTCGGGGCCCACTCACGCAGGCGTGCGTCCTGTCGGCACCAGATGAGCAGCCCGATAACGGTCAGCACGCGGGCCAGCACGGTGGCCACCCCGGCCCCTTCCAGTCCCCAGGCCGGCATGCCCCAGTTACCGTAGATAAAGAGCCAGTTGAAAAAGACGTTGAGCAGCACACCGCCGAGCAGGATGAACAGCGGGGGCCAGGGGCGGTTCATGGCGTCGGCATGGTTTTTAATGACCATCCCGCCCATGGCCGGAATGAACGACACCGCGATCAGCATGAAATAGTCCGGCGCCATGGCCACGACTTCGGCTGGCTGGTGCAGGTACGAGAGCAGCGGAATCGAGAGGGCGGAGAGGGCGACGGTGATAATGGCGATGCCGACGCACAGGTACAGTCCGTGGCGCATGGCCGAGCGGGCAACGGCGGGGCGCATGGCCCCCCGGGCCTGCGAGACCTGGATGGAAACAGCCAACGCCATGCCGATGGCGAACATCATGGGCAGCAGCAGCACCATGTTGGCCAGGGTGGCCGCTGCCAGGGGCGCGACCCCGAGGCGACCGATCATGATGGTGTCGGTCAGGTTGGTCAGCATGTGGCTGACTTGCCCCGTGATGAGGGGGAAGGCCAGCGCCAGGGTCGGGCGGGATTCGGTTTTGAGTCGTTGGGCGAAAGTCATGGTTGGAAAAGTCTTGGGGAGGTGAGTGCGAGGCGGACTTCTCCAGAAACGAAAAAACCCGCGGCGACCGCGGGCTGGGAAAGTATTCTCTTGCGACAAGCTGAAACTATCCGAACCGCACGGCGGAAACCTTGTGAATCACAATGTTGACGGAGAGTTTCATGAGTTGTCTTGAGTTGACGAATAGCCTGCGGGCGCGGGGCGCGCTGTCAACGCCCATATTCGGGTTGAGCCCTTTAAGCTTGCCTTTGGCCGCGAGAGCGTTTGACTACGCGGCTTAATCACGGGCTTTGTACCCGATTTCCGACGGCGGTCGTTGAGCAGCAATCCCACCGCCATTGAAAGAAAGACCACCGTTGCTGGCACACTGCCGGCCACCTCACGATTGCTGTTATCAACACAGACCATGTCAGAAAAGACCTTCCACGACCTGCCTTTGGCAGAGCCGCTTCACCGTGCATTAGGTGAAAGTGATTACAAGATCCCCTCACCGATTCAGGCTCAGGCTATACCGGTGATCCTCGAAGGGCGCGACCTGCTCGGGAGCGCACAGACCGGCACGGGTAAGACCGCTGCCTTTGCCCTGCCCACGCTGCACCACCTGCACGAAAAGCCGTGCGAACTCGAACCCAGGCAAGTCCGTGTGCTCTGCCTCGTGCCCACCCGTGAGTTGGCCGTGCAAGTTGACCGCAGCTACGAGAAGTACGGGCAGTATATCGACTTTAAGCGCCTCGTCGTCTACGGAGGTGTTGGCTTTGAGCCGCAGATCAAGGCCTTGAAGGAGGGGGTCGATATCCTCGTGGCCACCCCGGGACGCCTCCTCGACTTGCAGCAGCAGGGCTATGTTGACTTTAGCAAAACCGAGGTGCTCATCCTCGACGAAGCCGACCGCATGCTCGACATGGGCTTCCTGCCCGACATGCGCCGCATCATCGCGCTACTGCCCAAGGAGCGCCAGACGCTTTTCCTTTCGGCCACGCTCGGGATGAATGTCCAGTCGCTGGCCCGCTCCATCCTCAACGATCCGATCACCGTGACGGTGGCTCCGCCATCCTCCACGGCGGAAAAGGTCGAACAGCAGGTTTTCTTCGTCCGCTCCACGGACAAGGCCAAGCTCCTGACCCACCTCTTGCGCAAGCAAATTGAGTCGGGTGACAGCGAGTTGACCCTTGTCTTTTCGCGCACCAAGCACGGGGCTTCGCGCCTGGTTAAAAAGCTGCGCCAGTCAGAGATCAAGGCGGACGAGATTCACGGGGACAAGACCCAGGCTGCTCGTGAGCGTGCACTGGACATGTTCCGCGAGGGTAAAGTCACCGTGCTCGTCGCAACCGATGTGGCCGCGCGCGGGCTCGACGTGAAGGGCATCACCCACGTCTACAACTACGACTTTCCCACGCAGGCCGAGTCCTACGTCCACCGTATCGGTCGCACTGCTCGTGCTGACGCCGAAGGCAGCGCCATGACGTTCTGCTCCGACGAGGACATGAACACGCTCTTTGACGTGGAGAAGATGATTAACCAGCCGATCCCGATCGTCAGCGATCATCCCTACCACTGCACCGACCTGGAGGAACTCCACCTCGGACGCCGCGAAGCTCTCAAGAAGCAGGCCAAGGCCAACCGCCCGCGTCGTCGCAACCGCGGTGGTGGTCCCACCCGCGTGCGCCGCGCCTTCTAGGCAAGCTATCACGCGGGATACTTGGCTTAAGCCAAGTGGTGTATCTTTTTGCTTCGTAGGGAGCCATCGGCAGGCTCTTCGCGGAGTAGGTTCCCTTTGCGGGATGACTCCGTGTCGTCGTTTCAATCATCGATTTATGGCTTGTGCGGAGCACGGGTCATGAATCGAAAGAGCAGACTGCGTCTGCCGCGGGTCTGGGCAGCGCAAGCCCTGGCGTCAGCGGAGCTTCTCCTGAAGAAACGGTGCGGTTGGGCTGTTCTTGACCTTGAGCAGGCCCTTGGCTTTGCCCTGGTAAAGAATGTGGCCACCAGCTTCTCCGCCCTCGGGGCCTACCTCGACGACGTAGTCTGCCTCGGCGATGAGGTCGAGGTTGTGCTCGATCACGATCACGGTGTGCCCCTGGTCGACGAGTCGGTGCAGCAGCTCGATCAGCCGCTCGCAGTCGCGCATGTGCAGGCCGATGGTGGGCTCCTCCAGCAGGTAGAGATTGCGCCGCAGGATGCCGCGGGATTTTTCTTTGTAGGTGGGCAGGCCCGTGGCGAGCTCGCTCACCAGCTTGAGGCGCTGGGCCTCGCCTCCCGAGAGGGTGGGGCTGCTCTGCCCAAGGGTCAGGTAGCCCAGCCCGGTTTCCACCATGAGCCCGAGCATTGCGCTGAGCCGTGAGTGAAAGCTGAAGAACTCGGCGGCTTCCTCAAAGCTCATTGCAAGCACGTCGGCGATGGACTTGCCGTTCCACTGAATCTCGTCAAGCTCGCTGCCGTAGCGCTTGCCGTCGCAGTCCTCGCAGGGGACGTACTGGTCGGGCAGGAAGCTCATCTCGAGCTTGACGCGCCCCGCACCCTGACAGGTCTCGCAGCGGCCACCCTTGGTGTTAAAGGAGAAGTGCCCCGGCTTGTAACCGTGGATTTTGGCCTCGGGCAGCGAGGCAAAATACTCGCGTATGATGTCGAAGGCGCCGATGTAGGTCGCGGGGGTAGAGCGCGGGGTTTTGCCGATGGGCTCCTGGTCCACCTCGATCACGGCACGGAAAGTGCTGGCGTTCATCAAGTCCTTGCACGGCATACCTAGCTCCGCGCCGGTGAGCTTGGGTGCCTTTTGCTTGATGGCTGCCTCGACGGCTGGCTTGAGCAGACCTCGGGTCAGGGTGGATTTACCCGCCCCGGAAATACCGCACACCATGCTCAGACGGCCAAAGGGGATGTGCAGATCGTCGCCCTTGAGGTTGCGCAGGGCGGGCTGGCGCAGGACGAGCCAGTCTGCCTGCTTGCTGCGCGGTGTCCATTTTTTAGGTAAGTCGCGGTAGCTGCCACGGAGGGGGTGGGCGATGCCGTCCTTGAGGTAACGCCCGGTGAGCGATTGCTCGTTTGTAGTGATCTTCTGATACGTGCCTTCGGCTAGCAAATGGCCGCCGTGGATGCCCGCGTCGGGTCCGAGGTCGAGGATGTTGTCTGCCGCACGCATGGTGTCGTCGTCGTGCTCGACCACGAGCAGGGTGTTTCCCTTGGCTTTTAAGTCCTGCAAGGAGGCGATGAGCTCGGCGTTGTCGCGGGCATGGAGGCCGATGGAAGGCTCGTCCAGCACGTAGAGCACGCCGGAAAGGTTTGAGCCGAGCTGCGCGGCCAGGCGGATGCGCTGGGCCTCTCCGCCGGAGAGGGTGTTGGTCGCGCGGTCGAGGTTGAGGTAGCTCAGGCCGACGCGGTCCATGAACCGCAGGCGCTCGCGAATCTCGGGGATGATCTCGCGGGCGATGCGCTTGCCGCGGGCGTCGAGCTGTAGGTTGTCGAGTGTGGCGAGCAGATGCTGCGGTGCAAGCGTCAGCAGTTGTGGCAGGGAGAGCTTTTGCTTGTCACTGGTGCTCAGAAGCACGCTGCGGCTGACGGTGTTAAGCCGATCACCCTGACAACTCGGGCAGGTATCGCCATCTTCAAATTTTGTAGGAAACGGCTCGGTGTAGAGCTCGTCGCTGCGCATCCAGGTATGGAGTTGGCCGTGGCCGTGGCAGGTGAGGCACCAGCCCTTGGCCGAGTTCCAGGAAAAGTGCTTGGGGTCGAGCTCGGGGTAGGCTTCGCCGGTGGCGGGATCACTGCGTGTGCTGGAAAACCAGGCCAGCGTGCCGTCTGACTCTGTGTAGAGAAAGCAGGCGCCTTTGCCGTGCTTGAGAGCGTCGGTCAGGAGCTTGTTTCGCTCTGTATCCGTTTTCTGATACAGGTCCCAGACAAGCTCGATGTCGTGCTCGCGATAGCGGTCGAGCTTTTCAAACTTTGCCAGGTCAACCAGCTTGCCGTCGATGCGCATGTGGGAAAAACCGTGATCGAGGGCCCAGTCGGCCAGCGGTTGGTGGTGGCCTTTGCGCGCGCGTACCACGGGGGCGCAGAGGTAGAGCGCTTTCGTGCTACGGGCGGCTTTGGATGCGAGGGCCTGCTTAAAGCGTTTGCGCAGGGCCGCGGGAGTCATGGCCTCCAGCGGCTCACCCGTTACGGGACTGTGCTGGACGCCGACCTTGGCATAGAGCAGGCGGAGGAACTGGGCGACCTCCGTGATCGTGGCGACAGTCGACTTGCGGCTGCCGCGGGTGACGCGCTGCTCGATGGCAACCGTGGGCTGGACGCCCGTCAGGTCATCGATGTCGGGGCGCTGGAGCTGCTCGACGAACTGCCGCGCATAGGCGGACATGGACTCCATGAATCGCCGCTGGCCCTCGGCAAAGACGATGTCGAAGGCCAGGGAGGATTTACCCGAGCCGCTGACACCCGTGACGACATTAAACTGATGATGGGGGATGCTGAGGTTGAGATTGCGCAGGTTGTGCGCACGGGCACCAAGTATCTGTAGTTGGTTTTTGGATACAGCTTTTTTAGGTGCAGCCACCTTCGCTTTGGGCCGCGCGCGCTTTGCAGAGACTTCCGCTTTAAGGAAGGGAGCCGTCGCAGTACCGCTGCGCAGGAGTTGAGAGGGTGTGCCAGTGAAAACCACCTGCCCGCCGCGCGCTCCGGCCTCCGGGCCCAGCTCGATGACCCAGTCGGCCGCGCGGATCATGTCGAGTTGATGTTCGATCACGACAAGGCTGTTGCCCGCATCGACCAGTCGCTGAAGCAGCGTAATGAGCCGCCCGACGTCGTCGCGGTGGAGCCCGGTTGTCGGCTCATCGAGCAGGAGCAGTGCCTGCTCGTTGGTGTTGGCCAGGTATTTAACCAGCTTGAGACGCTGGCATTCACCGCCAGAAAGGGTGTTGAGCGGCTGTCCGAGTGTGAGGTAGCCCAGGCCGACATCGATCAGGGTTTGTAGTTTTTTCTGGATACGCGAGGTGCCCTTGAAAAAAGCGTGGGCCTGGCGGACATCGAGCGCGAGCACATCGGCTACGCTCTTGCCCGCATGCTGGATGGCGAGCACTTCGGGCTTGAAGCGTTTGCCCTCGCAGATGGGGCAGGGGACGAAAACGTCGGCCAGGAACTGCATCTCGATGCGCTCGTAGCCGAGGCCCTGACAGTGGTCGCAGCGACCCTGCCCGCTATTAAAGGAAAAATGCGAGGCGGTCAGCCCGGCGCTGCGGGCGGCATCCGTACGGGCAAAGAGCTGGCGGATGTACTCCCAGGCATCGCAGTAGAGCGCGGCGTTGGACCGAGGCGTCTTACTAATGGGGGACTGGTCGACGAGCACGATGTCACCGAGAGCATCGTTGCCCGTGATGCTGGCGATCTCGGCCGGGTCTTCGGCCAGTTTTCCATGCTTGGCGAGGAGTCCCTGGTGGATGACGTTGTTGAGCAGGGTGGACTTGCCGGAGCCGCTGACGCCACTTAGGCAGACGAAACGCTGGAGCGGTATATCTACGCCGAGCTTGCTCAGGTTGTGCTTGCTGGCGCCCTTGATGGTGAGCTTGGGCACGGACTTGGTGTCCCGTGGCTTGGTGTGTGGGCTGATGCTGAGTCGACCGGAGAGGTAGCCGCCCGTGAGGCTTGTTTTGCGCTTCTCAATGGCAGCCGGAGTGCCCTGAAAAACAATTTCGCCGCCGCTGCTTCCGGGCTTGGGACCAACCTCGATGAGCTGGTCGGCTGCGCGCATGACGGCCTCGTCGTGCTCTACCACGACAACGGTGTTTCCGGCGTTGGTCAGGCGGCGAAGGATGGTGACAAGTCGATCAATGTCCCGCGCGTGAAGGCCGACGGAGGGCTCATCGAGCACGAAAAGCGTGTCAACCAGCGCGGTGCCCAGGCAGGTGGTAAGGTTGACCCGCTCGACCTCGCCGCCAGAGAGGGTGCGACTGGCGCGATCAAGCGTGAGGTAGTCCAGGCCGACTTCGTCCAGATAACGCAGGCGGGTGAGGATGGCATCGTAGGCGAGCGAGGAGGGGGCGTCTCGGCTTTGTAGTGATTTTTTCGATACAGCCTTCGGCGCATGCTTTTGCATGAGGTCAAGCAGCTTGCCCACGGGGAGTTGATAAATCTCGGGCAGGGTGTGGCTGTGCCACTTCCAGTTGAGTGCTTCCGGGATGAGGCGTGTGCCGTGACAACTGGGGCAGGTGGTGTAGGAACGAAATTTGGACAGAAAGACGCGCACGTGCATCTTGTAGGTGGTGCTTTCGAGCCACTCAAAGAAGCGCCTGACGCCGTACCACTTGCGGCTGCCTTCGGTCTCGTTGTAGTCGTAGTCGGGGTCGCCCGCCATGACCCATTCGCGCTCGTGGTCGCTCATGTCGCGCCAGGGGATGCCTGTGCGCACGCCTTCGCGCTTGGCCCGCTTGACGAGGTCGCGCAGGCTCTCACTGTAGACTTGGCCCTGGAAGGCGCGGATGGCACCGTCTTCAATCGATATGCTGTGGTCGGGGATGACGAGGCGATAGTCGATCTCGATCACGCGGCCAAAACCCCGGCATTGTGGGCATGCGCCGAGAGGGGAGTTGAAGGAAAAAAGGCCCGGCCGTGCAGGCTTGTAGTGTTCTCCTGTAGCGGGGGAGTGGAGACCTTCGGAGTAGGTTTCGAGCTGCTTCGCCGCGTCGGTAAAGAGCGTCATTTTTCCCTGGCCAAAGTGCAGGGACTGGGTGGCGGCTTCGAGGAAGCGGCTCCGGGCGGAGTCGGTCAGCTTCAGCTTGTCGGCAATGACATAAAGCGTGCTGCTCTTTGCCTTTGTATCGAAGTTTTCGATAAGGACGACCTTGTCGTCGGTGATGACGCGTGTGTAGCCCTGGGCAGATATTGGCCCGAGGACGTCCGGCCAGGAAAGCTTATTGGGCTTATCGAGACGGAAGGCGACGAGCACGCTCTGCTCAGGCCACTGGGCATGAGCCTTGGTCCAGATGGACTGGGGGTTGTCGTCCTCGATGGGGAGTCCGGTGGCGGGGTCGATGAGTTGGCTGACGTGGCTGAACCAGACTTTGAAGTAGTCGCAGAGCTCGGTCATGGTGCCGACGGTGGAGCGTGAGGTTTTGACCGTGTTGCTCTGCTCGATGGCGATGGAGGGGCGAATGTTCTCGATGCTGTCGACGTCGGGTCGGTCGAGCATTTCGAGGAACTGGCGCGTGTAGGAAGAGAAGGTCTCGACGTAGCGGCGTTGGCCCTCGGCGTGGAGGGTGTCAAAAACGAGCGACGATTTTCCTGAGCCACTCAGCCCGGTGACGACGACGAGCTTGCCCAGAGGGATGTCCAGGTCGAAGTTTTTGAGGTTGTTTTGGCGAACGCCGCGGAGGCGGATGGAGTCGGCTTTGGGCATGAGAATCTGTCAATGTGGTCGAGGTTTAGAAAAAGGCAAGCTGCGGGGAATAAGTGGGAGCGATTCGGGCTCCTATGTCGCCTACTGCCGTTTTGTCGTTCCTGAAAGCTCTGCGATAAAACTCCTCATACTACTATGTGCCTGCGACTTACGTATCTCCTCGCTTGTGTGTTCACGCTATCCGGTTTACTGGCTTCACCGCGGCTGGAGCTGATGCCGGGCCTGCACCGGATCTACTGGGAGTCCTCGACGGAGTCGGTCTATCTGGTGGAGCGCTCGGGGGATTTGCTCAACTGGGAGGCGCTCGGGCCGGTCTTTTCCGGGGATGGGAGCGAACTGGTCTACGAGGAATCGGAGCCGGGGAAGGGGCCAGTGTTTTATCGTTTGCTCGAGGTGCCGCTGGAGAACCTCAAGTCGCAGGTGAACTCCGGGAGTCGCCCGCCGTATCTGGCCTGGGCGTCGGAGCAGCCGGACGGGAGCCTGCGCTTTGACTACTACGCGCTGCAGGACAGCGAGTTTGTCGACGTGCACTACCGACTCAACGACGCGCCGCAGCTCAACTACCGCATGCGTGGTGACTGGCCTCGCTGGCACTTTAGCACGCCGCCCCTGAGCGCGAGCGACAGCGTGAGTTTTTATTTTACCTATGAGCAGAGCGGTCTGGTGGTCGATACGGTCAGCGTGGCACACGTCATGGCCGGGGCAAATACTCCGCCCGATGGCGACCCCGGTGAGGCCGACCCGGGTCAGGGCGGTGGCTCTGGTGGGGGTTCTGGCTCGGGGGCGAGCTACTCCGATGTGTTGGCCGCACCGGAGAATCCTGCCGACTACACGCACGGGGTGGACTTTGCCAACGGGGAGGCAATGATACGGCTGCGTTCCGGCTATGCGCCCGATAGCATGCTGGTGAACTACCGCCTCAACGGTGGCCCGGAGCAGGCTTACTTTATGAACGAGGAGGCGGGTGAGTGGCGTTACACACTGGCCGCGAATGAAGGCGACTCGTTGGCCTACAAATTTTACTCGCTCACCCCGGACCACATCCGCAGTGAAGCCTTTACGCGGGTGATTGGGTCGGCTCAACCCGAGCGTGATGAGCCGATCGTGACGCTCGGGGCGGGGCGTTTTCGCGATCGTCACGAGAACGAGTTGCGATTCGACCCCTACATTGAGGGATACTTTGACCGGAGCACCTTTGGGGTGACGCTGATTGATCGCGGAGACGCGGTGGACGTGGTCGTGACACCCGCCGAGCCGGTGGATTTCGTAGACATCAAGCTGTACGACCGCCTGACGACACCCCATGAGGAGCGCCCGCTGGATGTGCGGGCAGACTACGCGCAGGCGCACCGAATGTTTGAGGTGGACGGCGTTTTCTACTGGCGTATCGAGCCGGTGGAGCCGGGCAAGTTTGTCGATCTCGAATTCACGCTGCGGCGGACGCGGACAGGCCAGCAGTATTACACTGCGATTTTTCGCTTCCATGTGGGCACGGGCGGGCTTGTTCAGCGCATGGACAACCCCGAAGCCTACAGCGGAGGGCAGACCACGGTCGATGTCTACGCGGAGACGGAGTACTCCTTTGCCCAGGCGGCGCATAACGTGCAGCCGGGGACGCTCCAGACCTTCCTCAACGGAAAGCAGCTCTTTGACACGGACTTTGTGGCGGAGGGCAGGGGCGGGCCGCTGTTCAATGCTGCGTCATGCTTTGACTGTCATGTGAACGACGGGGCAGCCTCGCCGCCGAGTGGACCGGGGGCACCGGCCACGGGGCTGCTGCTCAAGCTCGCCTCGGTGCAGTCCGGCGAGCAGGTGCCGCACGCAGATTACGGGTTTCAACTACAGGACCGGGCCGTGCCGGGAGCAACGCCTGAGGGCAGGCTTTCTGTGAGCTACACGGAGGTTTCCGGGAGCTTTACCGATGGCACGCCGTACACGCTGGTCAAACCCGTGATGAGCGTTGCGGACCTGAGCGCAGGCGGTTTGGAGGGGGTGAGACGTTCGCCACGGATTGCCCCGAAAGTCATCGGGCTGGGGCTGCTGGAGGCGCTACCCGAGAGCACGCTGGAGGCTTGGGCGGACCCGGATGATGCCGATAGCGACGGCATTTCTGGCCGCATCAATCGTGTGCGCGACGTCGAATCGGGCGAGACGGGCGTGGGGCGCTTTGGCTGGAAGGCCGGACAGCCGAGCGTGCGCCAGCAGGTGGCTCTGGCCTTGTACGAAGACATGGGCGTGGGGAATGCGCTCTTTGGTGAAGATGAGGAGTTGGGCGGGGCAGAGCTCACGCTGCTGACGCAGTACACGCAACTGCTGGGCGTACCGCTGCGGCGCAACCTCGACCATCCGGACGTGCTGGCGGGTAAGGCATTGTTTGCCGCGGCCAATTGCACGGCGTGCCATCAGCCGGAGGCCGTGACGCGGGCCGATTTTCCCATCGCGGAGTTGAGGGGGCAGACGATTCGTCCTTATACCGACCTGCTGCTGCACGACATGGGAGCGGGGCTGGCCGATGATTACACCGAAGGCGAGGCCACGGGCAGCGAGTGGCGCACGCCGCCGCTGTGGGGTATCGGGCGCACGGAGGAGGTCAGCGGTCACACGCGCTTTCTACACGATGGTCGGGCGCGGAGTCTGGAGGAGGCCATCCTCTGGCACGGGGGCGAAGCCGAGGCCGCGCGTGAGGTGTTTCGCAGCATGAGTGCCTCAGAGCGCGCCCAGCTACTGGCGTTTCTGAACAGCCTGTAAAATCGCAAACAAATGTGCTTCTAGCTTAGTTCTTTTCTAAAATATTTCAACGCAGAGACGCAAAGTCGCAGAGAGCTTCAGATTTGATCTATATCTTAGGCAATACCTGCGGCGCTTTGGTGTTTCTCCGGCTATTAACTTAGTGAACGAACTTGACTAACGACGAGCTAGTGTACCGTTAGCCTAATTCATTACAAAGTACATAGGTCCACAAAAAGGCACAAAACACACAAAATGCCTAAGCGGTGGCCAGGCAGCTCTGCGTACTTTGCGCGCTTTGCGTGAACTATTTTAGATAGGAACTAAGCTAACACGACACTAGGGCGTGTATGCAAACCTGCTCAAAGTCGCATACTCGGGTTTTTTTCGCCCTCAACCTATTTCCTCACCTCGACAAATCTGGATTTGCCTCGGCTCGAAAGCCAGATTGTGGCCTGAAAAATACCATTTGTCTCCTCGTTTCGAGGTTTGCATACACAGCCTAGAGCAGGTTCGTGGGCAGGTCCGCGCCTTCCTTTTTCTCCACATGGGAGGCTTGGTCGTCTTGCTGCTTGCCGCCGTAGAGGGGCTTGCGGTCGGACTCAGGGACTTGGGGGGAGTAGTTGAAAGCCTTGAGCGCGGTCAGGATGGTGTCGCTGGGGACGCCGTCTTCGAGCATGGAGGGGAGGGCGCGGAGGAAGGCCAGCGAAGGTTCGTCGTGCGGGTGGGCATAGCGGGTGACGTTGCTCCAAAAGGTCTGGTGGCTCAGGCGAAGCGCGCTGGTCAGGGGGTTGTTGACGGCGTCTTTCCAGGCGATGAGGACGAGGGTAAGCGGGTACTCTCGCATGGTGGTGTAGTAGTTGGCGACGAAGGTGCTCAGGTTACTCGTCGTCTCGGTGGGGAAGAGTTCGGCTGCTTTGGGGAAGAGCTCGGTCTCTCGGGCGATGCGCTCCATGAGGCCGTTAATGCCGTCAAAATAGCGGTAGATAAGGACCTTATCCGCGCTGGAACGTGAAGCGACGTGGTTGATGCCAAACTCGCTAAAACCACTCTCAATAATCAATTCCCGCGCTGCTGTGAGGATGCGTTGCTCGGTATGGGCGCGATTCCGCTTCATTGGAGTGTCATACAACAGGATAGAGTGGATGGTGTCAAACGCAACTGCTGCTCCGGTTAAGCCTTGTCAGGTCGGAAGGCAAGTTTCATAAAGTATTCACAAGATATTGTGGCTGAAGCTCCTTCAACTCTCGAAACCCTGACGTCCATCGTGTCACCCACGGTGCGGTACTTCCGCGCCGGCGGGTTTAACCAGATCCAGCTGGAGACGGCGGAGGACCTGAAGGCCCTCGCGACGCTCGACCAGACGCTTTGGGTCGCGTCGAGTTGCCCGACCAAGGGGCTCGATATGGATGAGACCACGCTCAGTCAGATGGACTTTGACAACGACGGGCGCATCCGCGTGCCGGAGATCCTGACGGCGGTGAACTGGACCCTCCGCGTACTGAAGGTGCCGGACAGCCTGCCCGAAGGCCGTGATTGGATCGACCTGAGCCAGCTCAATACGGAGGATGCCGACGGGGCCAACATTCTCAACGCGGCCAAGCGTGTGCTGCGCAATCTGGGCCGTTTCGAGGACACACGCATCGCCCTGGCCGACGTGCTGGACCGCGAGAGTATCTTTGCCGTCGTGAAGAGCAACGGCGACGGGGTCATCCCCGTTTCCGCCGCAGACGGCCCGACCGTGGCTGCCGTGTTGCAGAACATTCTCGATACCGTGGGCGGAGCCACGGACCGGGGTGGAGATACCGGGGTGACGGCTGAGGGCGTGGCTGCGTTTTACCAAGCGCTACAGGATTATGCGGACTGGTGGACGGCTGGTCACCCGGCGGCCAAGGCTCTCTTTACCGTAGCGATCGAAGGGGAGGAGCCCGGCACAGCGGCTTTACCCGACCTGGACCCGGCGATTTTTCCCTTTGGGGACAAAACGGCGGCGGCGTGGGCAGCGGTTGAGGCCATCGCCCCCAAGGTGGAAGACTTTTTTGAAAACTGCGAAGTGGCGGCCTTTGACGCGCAGGCGGTCAGCTTCTTTAACTTTTCCGACCGCGACCTGGGCAAGCTCGGGGGCCGAACCAAGGCCGAGATCGACTCCATGCTGCAAGACCTGCCTCTGGCGCGGGTTGAGGCCGAGGCGCCGCTGCCGCTGGCCGATGGAGTGAACCCTTTCTATGCCAGCGCGTTGTCGGCGCTGGAGCAACACGCGGTTGAGCCGGTCTTTGGCCAGCAAAAGACGAGCCTGACCCAAAGCGAGTGGCGGGTGATCCGCCAGAAACTGGCTCCTTACGGAGCGTGGATTGCCGGCAAGAAAGGCGCGGCGGTGGAGAAGCTCGGACTGGAGCGCATCGGCACACTGCTGGGTGAGAGCCAGCGCAAGGCGATCGAGGTTTTGATCGAGGTGGACAAGGCTATCGCGGCTGAGATCAAGGCGGTTGACCAGGTGGAAAAGCTGTTGCGCTACCACCGTGACCTGTTTCGCCTGCTCAATAACTACGTGTCGCTGCCAGAATTTTACGACGTGGACTGCCGGGCGGTTTTCCAGCTCGGCAAGCTCATCATCGACGGGTGCGCGCTCAACCTCTGCGTGGAGGTGGACGACATCAACAAGCACTCGCTTATCGCCACCAAGTCGGGCATTTTCCTCGTGTACTGCGAGATCCAGCGCGTGGGCGAACCGGCCAAGCGGACTATTGCCGCGGCGGTGACTCAGCGCAATGTGGGGCGAATCACGGCGGGTAAGAACGCTGTCTTCTACGACCGATATGGTAAAGACTGGGACGCGCGCGTGGTCAAGGTGGTGGAAAATCCCATCAGCATCCGCCAAGCCGCCCTCGCCCCATTTAAGAAAATTGCCGAATTGATCGGCAGCCAGATCGATAAGCTGACCTCCTCGCGCCAGAAAGCGATCGAAGCCAGCCTGACCTCGTCCATTCAGAATGCGGACAAGCAGTTGGGCTCGGCGGTGCCGATTGACAAGCCAGCGGCTGCGGCCCCTGTGCCAGAGAAGAGTAACTCCAACATGGGGGGCATCCTGGCCGGAGGAGGGGTCGCCTTGGCCGCCCTGTCGTCGTCCTTCGCCTTCATCGCCCAGACTTTTCAGAAGATCAACGACGTGTATTTCCTCTACACGGCCATCCTCGTGCTCCTGTTTATCCTGCTCCCGGCGGTGATAATCGGCTTTTTCAAGCTGCGGGCGCGGGACATCGGCATGGTGCTGGAGGCTTGCGGCTGGGCCATCAATGGCAAGATGCGCATCAGCCTGGCCATGGCCAAGCAGTTGACCGAGGTGGGGAAGTTCCCCTCGACTTCGCGGCGTACTTTCCCCCGCTATGCCGAGAAGCGCGGCGGACTCTGGCGGGTGCTCTTCTGGACCATCCTGCTCACGCTGGCCGGGGTCTTTGGTTACCGCATGGCGCGTGTGCTGTGGTTTCCCGGTGCCCCCAAGGATGAGGTGCTGACCCAGGTCGAACGCACCGTCACTGACGTGAGCGACGCCGTCGAGGCCGCCACGAAGTAGGCCCGCCTGTTTTACCGTGAGCGGCGAGCACTTGAAGTAAGCGGCTGCCTTGCTTGATGCTCTGTGCGCTTCCGCTTAAAATCTAGTGCCATGTTCGCTTAGCTCGTGTCTGAAGTATTTCACGCAAAGGCGCAAAGACGCAGAGCTGCGTGGCGATCTGCATTTTTTAACGAAGTAGACTGGAGCGGTGGAGCGATCAACGGGGGTGCTTTTATGTTTTTGTGTCGTCTGGTCGTGGTTTTGCGTGCCTTTTGGTGGAGAGGCCCTAAGCTGCGCTTCCATGTCTCCTGCCTTGGAAAAAGTCGAACAACTGCTCAAGCAACTGCCGGGGCTCGGCTATCGTTCGGCCGAGCGGATCGCGCTGCACCTGCTGGTGGAAAAACCGGAGCGACTTGGGCCGCTGATCGCGTCCCTACAGGCAGCCAGCACGGCACTGCGACGTTGTCCGGTGACGGGGAATCTGACCGAGGGTGAGACCTGCGCCATCTACGCCGACCCGGCGCGGCATCAGGAGGTGACCTGCGTGGTCGAGACCGTGCCCGACCTCATGGCCATCGAGCGCTCAGGCGTTTTTCGCGGCGTTTACCATGTGCTCCACGGCAAGCTCTCGCCCCTGCACGGGGTGGGGCCGGATCAGCTTAACTTTGCCAGCCTGAAAAAGCGCATCGCCGAGGGGGAGGTGCAGGAGGTCATTCTCGCCCTCTCCAACGACATCGAGGGCGAGGCCACCTGCCACTACATCCAGGACGAACTCCTGGCCGGGCGTGAGGACATCGCGCTTTCACGCATCGGCTTTGGCCTGCCCAGCGGCGGAGGCATCACCTACGCCGACTCGGCCACACTCCGCAGTGCCCTCGACGGAAGGCGACAGTTTTAGGGGGAATGATTTTTAAACAGGAAGGGCGGGGACAATAACTCAAAACCTTCTTTCCGCGCTTCCTGTCCTTTCTGTTAAATATATGAGCGATTTTCTCATCGTCGGACAAGGCATTGCGGGCAGTCTGCTCGCGTGGCGGCTGGTGCAGCGCGGGGCCAGCGTGTCGCTCATCGATAGCGGGGATGCCCACGCCGGGAGCCGTGTCGCGCCGGGAGTCATCAACCCGTTGGCCGGGCGCAAGCTCAAGCCGACCTGGCGGGTGGCCGAGCAGCTCCCCGTCGCGCTGGCGTTTTATCGCGAACTGGAGCAGGCCACGGGTGAAACCTTTTTTCACCCCACGCAGATTATCCGGCTGATTAAGGATGCCAAGCAGCGCAAGGAGCTCGACCAGCGGCTGGGCGAGGCCGATGCGCAGGCCTTTATCGGGGAGTACCATGCGCCGCACACCCTCGGCCCGGCCTTTCGCGATGAGCACGGCAGCATCGTGACTGACCGCTCGGGCTGGGTGGAGCTGGACGTGCTTTGTCGCCTGCTGACGGAGCCCGTACGCGCAGCGGGGCAGTTGCGTGCGGGGGTGTTTGATTGCGCCCAGCTCGAAGTGAGCGAGAGCGGCGTCCACTACGCGGGCGAGGCCCACGGCGCGGTCGTTTTTTGCGAAGGATGGCGCGGCATGCACAACTCCTTTCTCCAACATCTACCGTGGAATCCTGCGCGCGGTGAGATGCTCGAACTGCGGCTCAAGGGCGAGGCCTTTTTGCCTAAACATTTGCAGGGCGCGATCCTCAACTGCGGCAAGTGGCTGCTCCCGCTCGGCGGGGACCGCTACCGTGCGGGGGCATCCTACGCCTGGAGCGAGTTTGACGCGCCGCCCACGGCAGAGAAGCGCGAGGAGATCCTGCGCGTGCTCGGGCGATTTCTCGATCGCGAGTTTGAGGTACTCGGTCAAGTCACGGGCGTGCGTCCGGTGGTCGAGGACTACCGCCCCATCCTGGGACGGGTTGCACCCGCTGGCAATGAGGGGCTCCGCCCCTACGGCGCGTTGCGCCTACCCCGCGAAGAGGTAGAGGGATGGGATGATAGAGTCGCGGGTCAGAACGCAACTGAGTCAGTTGGCCATGAGGGTACTGATAGTGTGCCCGGAAAAAGTTTGCCGCTTTATGTTTTCAACGGCTTGGGGAGCAAAGGGGTGCTCATGGGGCCGTGGTGCAGTGAGCTCATGGCTGCGCACCTGATCGACGGCCAGCCGCTGCCGGAGGAAGTCGATGTGGCGCGCTTTGCGGGGTGATGTTTTGCTTTGCTGTCTGGCGCGGCGTAGTTCTTATCGCTTGCGTCTTCGTGATTAAAAAGAAACTCACGCAGAGCCGCTAAGTCGCAAAGCGGGGGAAGGATATATGTTTGGCCCGTTGTGATTGGCTAACCCAGACGGTTTTCATATCTTAGGCAGAGGCAGCTTGCCATCGCTGATGTGCGCGGCTTTAGTCTGTGACTTCAATGAAAACGCTGCGCCAAGCCCTCCTGATTTTTGCCCTGTGTTTCACGCCGATTTTGATGGCCGAAGCCGACACGTCAACTACCGCGCCCACAACGAAGCGAACCGATGGCGGGGGACGTGAGTTTGGCATGCGCGTGGGGCGACTACAGTATTCGCTCGCGCTGATGAAGCAGGCTTACCCGGAGCCGCCCAAGCAGGGGGATGCTGGCTACGCGCGATACAGCGAAATCATGGACCGGTCTGCTGCCATCCTGGAGCGGATGAGACCCGAACTGGAGATGTGCAACCAACTCCCGGAAAGTTCCCACGCGCGGCAGGCGTTTATCCTCTACAGTTTGGCCGTGGGTATCGACCTCGATACCGAAACGGGCAAGCAAGTGGCCGGGGTGATTCGCGAGGGCTACGCCGGGGCGATTGAGGCCAAGGTGTTGCGGAGACGGGGCGACACGGACGCATGGGACAACGCAAGCATTGCCAAGCGGCAGGCACTGAGTCAGGAGGCCTACGACGCGGTCAAGGCGCTGCTGGATGCGGAGCAGACGGCGCTCTTCGAACTGCAGTACCACCCGACGGATTTCCTCTTTACCACGCAAACGGTGCTGCTGCTTGCGTCTGAGTGAGAACGCTGCGGCAGCGGGCGCATGAAAATAACGTTGTGATAAATCGTGCTTTTGGTTTTTATTGAGTTGAAACACCCGCCCTCCGCCCATGAAGCTTCTACTAAGCCTCAGTCTGCTGTTTAACCTCGTCCTCGGGGCGGGGTTGATCGTATCGCTTACGCGCGAACCGGAGATCGTGACGCAGACCGAGCGCGTGGTGGTGAAGGAATACGTCAACCCGAACATCGACCTCGAAAGCAAGCTCATCCGCCTGGAGGCGGACTTGACGCTGCTCAAGGAAGAGCACGCTGAGGAGTTGCAGGTCATGGCGAACGAGCTCGCCCAGGCCGATGTCACCATTGCTGAGATGCAGCAGGGCCTGCTCCCGCCGCTGGTCATCCCGAGTACGGCGGAAGAATATGGTAAGGCAATGGGTGATTTACAGCGTGAGCTGATACTGCTGAGAAAAAAATACCCTCGTGGCAGGCCAGATATAGGCACCGAGGAGTTCGACGAGTATGTGAATACAGTGACTCTTTTTCAGCAGGATTACATTCCTTTAGCCCTTCATTTAGGCAATCTAAGAAAACTGCCCGTTTCGGACGCGAAGCGAGAGGCTTACGTTGTGTCTCATGTCGGCGCGGCATTAGCACTGGATGATGACGCTCAGGGGAAAGTTGGCAGAATTGTAGGCGATTATTATGCTCAAATGCGCGAAACTAAACTGCTATCGGACAATGAAATCCAGCAGGTAGAATTACAGAAGATGAGTCAGGAAGCCTATGAGAAGGTTAAGGGTTCACTCCCTCCAGAACAACAAGTGGATTTTGAAATTATATTCAGGCGAAATGATTTTCTGTATAACCTGCATTCTTCTTATGGCTTTTAGAATGCAATGATTGCACGAAAAAGCCCGACTCGAGTGAGTCGGGCTTGAAAGGTGATTTCGTTTTGTATCGAGATTTTCGATACGGTATCGGGCTAGGGCAGTTTAAATAAAAATGTAGCCGGAGATGTCTCTATATTTTAACCACGGATCACACAGATGTTCACGGATAACCCCGGAATCATCTGTGTGAATCTGCGAAATCTGCGGACACAATA